>JBEISR010000067.1:0-6316 GCA_040375295.1 Planctomycetaceae bacterium | reverse complement strand
GCGATCAACGCTCGATCCTGATGTGTTCGCGATCCGCCGGATCGTCCTGAGGTCAGGCCTGCATGGCCGAGACGGCCATGCCACTCCAAGACAAACGACCAGAACACAAACCTCTACATGGCTTCGGGGCGTCTAACGCTCTTTCTCTTGCCAAACGAACGCTAGCACACTTTCGATCTTCACGGCTGACAGCGAATTCAAGTCGTATTGATTCCGGCCAAGCCGACGGGTTATACATTTCTCAGGTCATGGATTGACAACGGAAAATGGGCGAGACAGGGAGGTGCCAGGGTGGTTTCAGAAATCAAACATTGCAGAATTTGCAGCAATAGCCATTTGGTGCCGGTCGTCCACTTGGGGTCGCAAGCCCTCACCGGAGTCTTTCCCAAAACGATCGATGAACCGGTTCTGGAAGGTCCACTGGAACTGGTACAGTGCGATACGCGCGAGGGCGGGTGCGGCCTAGTGCAACTCCGGCACTCCTACCCACTGGATGCCATGTATGGCGAAAACTATGGCTATCGAAGTGGCCTAAACGCTTCCATGGTCCGACATCTGCACCATCGCGTTGCTGCCGTGCAGCAATGGGTCCAGCCTCAAGCCGGTCAGATCGTCCTGGACATTGGCAGCAACGATTCGACGACGCTTCGCGCCTATGGGGATCGTGGCCTGAAACTGATCGGGATGGACCCAACCGGAGTAAAGTTTCACAGCTACTATCCTGAATGGGTAGACCTGATCCCCGACTTCTTCTCAGCCCAGTCCTTCCAAGACCGCTTTGGCTCCCAAAAAGCGAAGATCGTCACCTCCTTCGCGATGTTCTATGACCTGGACGACCCAACCGACTTTATGAGGCAGATTGCTTCCATCCTGGATGATCAGGGGGTTTGGGTATTCGAGCAAAGCTATCTGCCGCTGATGGTGGAGCGGAATGCTTACGACACGATCTGCCATGAACACCTCAGCTACTATGGCGCGGCGCAGATCGCCTGGATGGCTGAGCGTGCTGGCCTGAGAATCATCGACCTGGAAGCCAACGACATCAACGGCGGCAGCTTCTGTGTCACTGTCGCTCATCAGAACTCCCATTTCCCCGACGCGTCCGCACTGGTCCAGCAGTGGATCGACCGCGAGCAGCGGGAAGGCTACCTGGATCTCAGCCGCATGCAGGCCTATCGGCGCGAAGTGGAAAAGCATCGGGATCTGTTATGCGAGACGGTGCATGCGATCGGTCGCGCGGGAAAGAGCCTTTACGGCTATGGCGCTTCGACCAAGGGAAACGTGCTTTTACAATACTGTGGATTCACCTCCCGCGACATTTGGGCAATCGCCGAAGTCAACACCGAGAAGTTTGGGCGTTGGACCCCGGGCAGCCACATCCCCATCTGCTCGGAGGCGGAGGTACGAGCTGCCAAGCCCGACTACCTTCTGGTGCTACCATGGCATTTCCGCGAGGGGATCGTCCAACGGGAAGCCAATTACTTGCAGCAAGGGGGCCGGTTGCTCTTCCCGCTCCCCACCATTGACTCTGTCGAGTCCACCCCGGCTCGCCGCGCCGCTGCGTGATCTGGCGGACTACCAATCTGCGCCACCGCAGACCGCACGTCCTACCGGATTTCCTGGCAACTGCAATTCTACGCTTGCCTTGGAATAGGCGGGCATTCGATCGGATCAGTGTGGCGCCTGCTGAATGATCGCCATCGTTCATGCACAACGCCCATCACGGTAGCAAGAGCACACGAAGGGTGTTCAGTGCGATAGCGCGGGGCAACGCCCTGGGCTATCTCATCGTCGTGCCGTTGGTACTCAAAGAATGCTTCCGAAGGGCTGTGCTTACAAAACGAATGGCCAAGCGTCAGCGCCCGCATGAGCTCGGCGTCGTGCATCGCTGCTCCTTCGGGGGCGTATCGAAACCAGCCCTCGCGAAGCTTTGTGTCAAATGGCTCCGGCATCATGCGAGTGCTACATCGACGAACGGCGTCCATCACCCGGCCGTCTGAGAAGACGCACCAATAGAACCTGCGTCGTTCGGCGGAATGGGTGCATCGCTTGGTACGGACTTCCACCTCCACGGCAGGCGAATCTCACCTTAGTTCTGCTCTTGCATTCCAGGACGTTTCGCGACCAAGCAGGTCAAGAACCAGCAGCCTCCGCTTTTTTCTTTCCTTCTCTGCGAGTTGGTGACTCTACGAGCCTAACATCTGGAAACAAGGTCCATTTGGGACTTGTGTGGGTTGCGATCGCTTCACTGCCGCGACTCAGGAATTGCCGGTAGCCACAGCCCCCAATCACCCGCCCTCAGGGAGGGTCGCTGAGAAGGAACGACGAAGCGGGGAGGGGACACAGTATTCGTCCGCTGGGGCAAAATAGTCCGCGATGGAAGCAGCTGAAAGAAAAGGCCCTCCCCGCTCGTTCCTCGCGACCCTCCCACGGGGAGGGTGAGATCTCCATCGCAAGCCTTGAATCCGTAGCCCTTGCCCCTAAGATGCCATCCCGCCGACTCCGGTCGCCTGGACGGATACGCCCCCCAGAATTGTCGGATCGACCAAAAACGATGTTGCTGAAGGATGATATGGCGGGCGTTCAGCGACCATCGAGCCACCCGCTGGCGGCCATGTCAGTCCGACCGCGTGGCGCGGCCTATCTCAGCCGCCGCACCACTCCAATGACCACCCCAAGAATCGTAGCGTTGTCGACATAGATCGGTTTCATGTTCCGATTGGCCGGTTGCAACCGAATCCTGCCCGACTCGGGAAACCAATATTTCAGCGTCGATTCCGCTTCCTCAGTTTGTGCCACCACAATCTGCCCAGGGTAGGCATACGACTGCTTCTGGATCACCACCCAATCCCCATCGGCAATATGCGCGTCGATCATCGAATCGCCACAGACTTCCAACGCAAATCGATCCTCCCGCTCAAACAGCTCCGCGAAATCAATCGTCTCCCGCTGCTCAAACCCCATCGTGCAGACGCCCGCCGCTACCCGCCCCGCCAAAGGAAGCCCCTTGGTCTCCCTCCGCCTCATCGGTTCCACCAACTCAATCGCCCTCGATTTGTTGGCGTCCCGCCGAATCATCTTCTTTCGCTCCAGAGCCCGCAGGTGGCACATCACCCCATTGGGACTTTTGATCTCCAGATGCTCTCCAATCTCCCGAACCGTCGGTCCGTAGCCGCGATTGAGGATTTTCTCGCGGATGAATTCATAGACCTTCTGCTGGCGTTCGGTCAGCGGGCGTCCCATAAGAGCGAAATCCTTTCCAGGATGTCCATTTCACGCGACCAAAGGGGCCGCCGACACGCCGGCGAATATTGCCCTTTTGTCCATTCCTTGGCACTATACGCTGATGTACAAAAATAGTCCACCCTCGAAGTTCGTTTTTCAGTGGACGGCCGTTCTATGGTGCGAAGGTCCGGTACTTGGATGGAGGATCAGGAAGGCGACGGATTGTCGGCCAGGCGCTTGGCCAGCTCGGCGGCTTCCGGGGAGTCCTTGTAGTGGCGATCGAGCGGATAGCAGCCGCTGATGAGGCCTTTGCGAGGCGCGGTGGTGCAGTCGCTGAAGGTTCGGCAAACCAGCTTGCGTTGCACGGCGGTGCCCGACAGGGTGTCGACGGGAAGATGGGGATAGGAAAGGACCATCCGGCCCAGTCCGACGCAGTCGATGGCGCCGCTTCGGACGGAACCCTGAGCGACATGGGGGAGAAAATCCTGCAGGTAGGTGTAGCCACTTCCGACCATCACCAGATCGGCAATCGCGTCCTTGCAACGCTTGGCCATCTCCAGGTGCCTTGCGACTCCTGCCAGCGGATCCTCCGGGGGCGGATAGCCATCGGAAGGTGGAAACGCCGCTGGTCGCTGAAGATGGGGGGTGTAGTACGGACTGCCACTGGTCAGATTGACCATCTGCACCCCCGACTTCTGCAGCAGTCGCAACAGTGCGATCGGCTCGGTCAAATCCGGCTTGGTCGGATCCTGCGGATCGACTCCAAAACCTAGCTCATACGGCCTCCCCGGCTCCCAGGACATTGGCTCGCCGTAGTCGCCCTGCCTTTGGAACGGGATCGCGTCGTAAAGGCTCAGCCTCACCCCGACGATCAATTGCGGGATCTCCTCCCGAATCCGCTCGATGATGCTTCGCAATAGACGGCTTCGCCCGTCCATGTCTCCTCCAAAACGCCCGGCGCGATCTCGGGCACCCAGCAGTTCATGCATCAGATAGCCATGGCAGGCCTTGACGTCGACGAAGTCGAATCCCGCTGCCCACGCCACCCTCGCACTGTCGACAAACCGATCGCCCAGTGCCTCCAGCTGCTGGTCGGTCCACACCAGGGAATCGTCCCCGGGATCGATCCCCACCCGTTGGTCCAGCAGTGGATGATGGAACGCGATACGAGGCTCCAGGGCCTTCCCATGGGGCCGAGCGTAGCGACCGCTGTGCGTCAGTTGCAGCCCAACCAGCAAGTCATGCGGCTCCCCGGACTGTCCCAGCTTGGTCATCGCTTCCCGATGCCCCTCCTTCAGCAGTCCAAGGAGCTGTCGCCAAGATTCCAAGTGCATCTGAGTGGCCATCAACTGCTGGGGATTGGCGCGGCCATCAGGCTGGACCGCTGCTGCCTCCCCGCCCCAAATCAGCTTCGCGCCACTTTCGCCAAAACGCCTCCATCGCCTCCGCGTCCAGTCGGTCGGATGCCCGTCGATGGTGCCGTCCCATCCTTCCATCGGATGAATGCACCACCGATTGCCCACGGTTCGCTCCCCGACCCGCAGGGGCCTGGCCATCGGCGACCCCTCGGCAGCCGTCCAAATCCGGTCGTCGACCGGCCAGGAAAATCCCAGCTTCTGCCAGTGCGACAAGAGCCCTGCGGGGGTTCGTAGCTGCGCTACCTTCGGAAACTGCATCGCCCCTTCCTTTCCACACGCCTGAAATGAACTTCCTCCCCACCTTCCTTCGCCGCTCCGCTTTCGTCCATCCTACCATTGGACCAGTCTCTGCCGATGTCCCTCAAGCATCTGGTGCCCCTCTAGCATCGGGACTTCGGCCGATGCCGCATGCGAAAGCGAAGTAGCGAAACGACCGGACCCTCGATCAGAGAGCGGCGCGGGGATCGATTCGGCTGTCGGAGTTTCCCGGGTACATGGCGAAAAGGGCCAGTGAAAAGTAGACCAAGTAGAGTTGCATCGCCGTCGAACGACTGAAGGGCCAAGTGACTGGATCCGCCGGCAACAGGAATGTCAGATACCACCACGCATCCAGCAACAGCAACACCCCAATAGCCGCAAGCAGCGCTCCTTGCTGCCATCGTCGGATCCCTTTCCCAACGTGATGTCGATCGATTGCTTTTCGCCCGGCGTAGTAACGCACCACTACGGCAATGACCGGCAAGACGAGCAGCGCGATCTCCGCCAATCGGCGATTCCCCGGGGCGATCGTAGAAATCAAAAGGGGTGTGGCCCCAACGATCGAGGGAAGCACTCCGTCCCACCCAACCGCTTGCATCAGCCATCTGCTCCACATGCTCTGCAGTTCCTAGAGGAATCTCCCCTTCCTACCTATCTTGTTTATCAGTGTCTTGGTGATCCGCACCGCGCGGCTGCTGCTTGAGAACCTGCCATGCGGCGACCATCTGGGCATGGGTAGAGCCTGGGTGCTCCTGATGGTACCGGCGGACATGCTGGTTGTATTCGAACTGCTGGCCGATCGGAAGCTTTGGCCCCCGCATAGCATGCCGATATACTTCCACTGCCTCGGCAAGCGACCGGCCCACACCCTCTCGCAAAAACTTCCTCAGCGGCTCGTTGAACCGAAACGACTTCCCCAATCGCTCCACAAAGTAGGATCGCAGCGCAGCGGTGCATCGCCATCCCGGTCCGATCCTCGTCTGATCGCTGAAGCGCGCTGGCATCTCCCCGGCACGATTCGGAATCGATCTAGCCTGCTTGCGCCTGGGGCGTTTCGTCGGATAGCTTGGGGACGCGCCTTGCAGCAGAAACGCTTCAATCCGCTGAAGTATCTCTTCCTTACTCCCTCCACAAACCATCCCTGCCGATCGGCAGAAAGCCTGCAGATGATCTTTGCGCCAACGCCAGCGCTGAAACTCCTCGACCGACAATCGACTCGTCAACTCCGGCCTTCCCCGCTCCGGCCTCTCCAGCTCATCCCTCCCATCCATCCCGAACCTCCACCCCTTCGCGAAGCCCATGGCCCTACCGCGAACCCTTGCTCACTGGGCTCCCTTGCTCACTGGGCTCCCTTGCTCACTGGGCTCCCTTGCTCACTGGGCTCCCTTGCTCACTGGGCTCCCTTGCTCACTGGG
>JBEISR010000037.1:0-41708 GCA_040375295.1 Planctomycetaceae bacterium | reverse complement strand
TGATAGCTAGCTTATCCCATGCGAATCTGCATCGCCCCGTGGCATGGCCGTCTCGGCCATGCACATCGCCCAGTCTTTGGGGCCATCGCGGTTCAAAGCGTTACAAACCGCATCACGAACCGCTAGTGGGATCGCAGCCTTTGGGATGCGAATGCCAGCAAAAGACGCAAAAGGTGGGTGGCACCAATTGGGGTGATAGCTAGCTTATCCCATGCGAATCTGCATCGCCCCGTGGCATGGCCGTCTCGGCCATGCACATCGCCCAGTCTTTGGGGCCATCGCGGTTCAAAGCGTTACAAACCGCATCACGAAGCCCAGTGGGATCGCAGTCTTTGGGATGCGAATGCCAGCAAAGGACGCAAAAGGTGGGTGGCACCAATTGGGGTGGAGAGCTAGCAAAAGAAGTTGTGGAGCTGTCGGCTACTTGAGGGCTCGCAGTCCCGGACACAATGCCAGCATCCAGGGGGCGGTGAGGTTGCTAGCTAAGCCGGGAAATCCCACTCCGACTCGCTCGAATCCTCTGCTTTGAACTGGCTCCCCGTCTGCGACTGCCTCTAGACTCCTCCACCTGCGGGCTCATGGAGGAGTCCGCACGCAAGGGGTGCACGGTTTCCGATCCGCGATTTCTGATCTGCGATCGAGACGGCCTGCCTCTGGAATCGACAGTATCAATCGACCACACGATTCCGCTGGCCTTTCGTCAAGTTGGGCCCAGGCGATGGAGTCTAAGAGCATGGAAGCTCGACATGTTCGTCCGGTAGTACTGCGCTCTATTGTCTTTCTGCTGGTGTCCGGCTGGTTAAGCCTGAACGTGGAGAGGTCGGTGGCGCAATATCTGCCAGCGGGAGTTCCGGCCGGTGTCATTGCCCAGCCCGTTCCGGCCACGACGATCGCTCCGTACCCCGGCCCCACCGCCTTTGCCCCGGCGGTGATGGTCCCTGTAGCAGCATCCGGGTTCCCGCCACAGCAATCTGCCGCTGGCATGGGAAGAACTGTCACCCGCAACTTCATCGTCGTTGCTTCCTCCCAGCAACAAGCCGACACGATGGCCGAGGCGGCCGAGCGTTATCGATCGCAACTGGCCAAGTACTGGCTGGGCCAGGAACTTCCGGATTGGCCACAGCCCTGTCCGATCAGCGTGCGAGCTTCCCAGAGGTTGGGGGCTGGTGGATCGACCTCCTTCACCCTCATCGGCGGTAGTGTCACGGGGTGGCGGATGCAGGTCCAGGGGAGCGAAGAGCGGATCCTCGACAGCGTGCTGCCTCATGAAATCACGCATACCATCCTCGCGACTCATCTGGCCCCCCTGGGAAAACCGATTCCTCGGTGGGCCGACGAGGGCGCATGCTCCACGATGGAGCATGCCAGTGAGACGGCCAAGCACGAAAAGTATCTGATTCAATTCTTGCAGGAAGGTCGCGGGATCTCGTTCGCCGAAATGTTTCGGATGAAAGAATACCCATCCGACATCATGCCGCTCTATGCGCAAGGCTACAGCGTCGCAAAGTTTTTGATCGAACAGTCGGGGCCACAGGCTTTCGTGCAGTTCGTCGAATCCGGCATGCGCACTGAGGATTGGGTGGCGGCTTTGGAACAGCACTATGGGTATCCGCTGGTAGGCAAACTGCAGACGGCATGGAATCAGTGGGTCGCCAATGGACGCGGCGCGATCCAGCCTTACACGGCGGTGGCGCTTGGATTGTCCCGCCGCTCCGTGGCGATCGCAGAGAATGCCTCCCGTGCCTCGAACGCCCAGGGAGTCCGACTGGCCAGCGCCACTGCGCCAATCGTTTCGTCCGCGACTCCCTACCAGCCAGCTATCGCCGCCAGACCGGTGACCGCCAGGCCGTCGCAAGACGATTTGACAGAGTTGGGGACGCAGAGGGACCTACCGACCAACAGCCTTCGTCAACCCGTGGTGGCTCCCGAGTCCATCTCCTTGCCGCCAGCCCTCGCATCGCTCGCTTCCCCCCCTGCCTCACTCCCGCCACAGGCACCCTTTGGCGATACTGCTGTCGCCAACAGCTCTCCCCCATCGATCGATCCATTGGCACCTGTCGAGCCCCCCTCTCTCGCCGTCCCAGCGGCTCTTCCGGCACCCGCTTCGCCGGCGCCGCCTCCATCGATCCCTTGGACCACTCCTGCCCCGTCCTCCCCGGATCGGATCATCCGCTAGAGCCAACCATTGCTCACAGTTTCATTTCGGGCCATATTGAGAGAGCCCGAGGCTGGGTGGAGTTGAACCGTGGGTTGCGATTCGCCGTAAGCCTCAACCCTCCTTTTGCCAGGGGCAGTCCATGGTCCAAGGCAACCCGTCCCGCCGACCCAGTGCCTCGTTTCAAAAAATCTCTGGCTTGATCTGCAGGCCAGCGATCGCTTGCTTGGTACTGATCTTCAGTGCGATTCAGACCCAAGGGCAGTCGATTGATTTTCAGCGCGATGTGGAGCCGATCTTTCGCGAGCGTTGTCATCATTGCCACGATCGGGCGCAGCGGGAGGGTGGCTTGCGGCTGGATCGTCGCGACGACGCGATGAAGGGTGGGGATTCCGGCCCAGCATGGATTCCTTCCAAAGCTGAAGGAAGCCTTCTGATCGCCCGAGTCAGCGCGACGGACCCGGATCTTCGGATGCCTCCCGAGGGACCGTCGCTGACGGGGGAGCAGATCGAACTGCTTCGCCGCTGGATCGATGCAGGAGCTCCCTGGAAAGAGGCCACGGAGGGCGTCGACGAGCGATCGGCAGGCGCTCATTGGGCATGGCAGCCGATCACCCCCCCGATCATTCCATCGGATGATCGGAAGGCGACTGCTGCTTCCTCACCGATCGATCAATTCATTCGCCAGAGGTTGTCCGAAGATCGCCTGCAACCAGCTCTATCTGCCGATCGCGCCACACTGATCCGCCGAATCCACTTCGATTTGATCGGATTGCCACCTTCGCCAGAGGAGGTCGATGCATTCGTTGGCGACAATCGACCGGATGCCTGGGAGAGATTGGTCGATCGCCTTCTGGCCTCACCACAGCTAGGGGAGCGATGGGCTCGACACTGGCTGGACGTCGTCCACTACGGCGACACGCATGGCTATGACAAGGACAAGCTGCGTCCTCATGCGTGGCCCTATCGCGACTGGGTGATTCGAGCATTCAATGAAGACCGATCGTATGTGCAGATGATCGAACAGCAGGTGGCCGGCGACCAACTCTTCCCGGACCAGCCCGATGGGATTGTGGCGCAGGGAATGATCTCCGCAGGCCCGTGGGATTTCATCGGCCATGCAGAAGTCCCCGAAACGAAGACCGATGGGAAGATCGCCCGGCACCTGGATCGCGATGACATGGTGGCCAATGTGATCGGCACATTCTGTAGCGTGACTATCCACTGCGCGCAATGCCACAACCATAAGTTCGATCCCATCACGCAGGAAGACTACTATTCGCTGCAGGCCGTCTTCGCGGCGCTCGATCGAGCGGATCGGGCCTACTATGCCGACCCCGCCATCGGAAAGCTTGCTGCCTCTCTGAGCCAGCAGCGGCGCGAAATGGAGGCGGAACAGGAAGCTCGGCTTCAACTCCTACGCGGTCAGGCCGGAGAGGAGATCGTCGAAGTGGAGCGGCAGTTGGCTGCGTCTCAGAAGCCTGCCGGAAACCCTACCGATGCATTCGGATACCATAGCGCCTTGAACGATCGGGCAGACGTGAAGAAATGGGTGCAGGTTGATCTCGGGGAGGCGATCTCTTTGTCCGCCGTTTCTGTGCGACCCTGTTACGACGACTTCAACCAGATCGGTGCAGGTTTTGGTTTTCCCAAGCGTTATCGCATTCTGGGATCAAGCGAACCCAGCTTCGACGACGCATCGACTGAAGTATTGGTGGACCGCACCCGGGAATCGCAGCCCAATCCGGGAACTCGACCGCTGCGATTCGACCAACTGGATGGGCGTTTCCGTTATGTACGACTGGAAGCGACGGAACTGGCGGCTAGGTCAGGGGATTTCATGCTTGCCATCTCGGAGCTGGAGGTTTGGGATCGCGAGGGCGTGAACCTTGCTGCGGGGAAACCTGTCGAAGCGTTCGATTCGATCGAAGCCCCAGCGCGATGGCAGAAAAGCAATCTGACTGACGGCAAGTTTCCTAACGATGCCTCGGATCAGCCCCCTTCCCACTGGTTCGCTTTGAGAAACCAACTGTTTGAAAAAGCCAATCCACCGCTTTTCGCCAAGTGGCAGGAGACCAGCGAGCTGCTGGAGCAGCTGGATCAGAAGCTCAAGGCGCTGCCTCCTCCACAGTTGGCTTACGTCGCAACCGTTCACACCGGCAGCGGTGCGTTTGCGGGCACGGGTGCCGGCGGTGGAATGCCCAGGCCGATTCATCTTCTGCGGCGCGGCAACATTCAGCAACCTGCAGAACCCGCAGGGCCCGGTAGCCTCTCGATGCTACGGCATGCGCCCGATCGATTTCAGATGGACAAGGGAGATACTGAGGGGAATCGACGGGTGGAACTGGCCAGATGGATCGCGCATCGAGACAATCCGCTGACGTGGCGAAGTATCGCCAATCGCATCTGGCAATACCATTTCGGACGCGGGATTGTCGAAACAAGCAATGATTTCGGCACCATGGGTTCGGCTCCCAGTCACCCCCAGTTGCTCGATTGGATCGCGCTGCGCGTGCTGGAGAGTGACGGGTCGCTCAAGCAGCTTCATCGCGACATCCTGCTTTCGGATACCTACCAACAATCCAGTGCGGTCGACTCGGGTCGGCAAGCCATGGGAGAGGCGATCGATCGCGATAATCGGCTCCTATGGAAGCAGAATCGGCGCAAGCTAGAAGCGGAGGCGGTGCGCGATGCAGTTCTGGCAGTCAGCGGCACTCTTCAGGGATCGATGGGAGGTCCGGGGTATCAGGATTTTGTCATCGAACACCCAGAGCATTCGCCCCATTATGAGTACCATTTGGCAGATCCATCCGACTGGAAAACCTGGCGCAGATCGATCTACCGGCTGATTGTCCGTAGCCAGACTCAGCCTTTCATGACCAGCCTCGACTGCGCCGATCCGTCGATGCGAGTCGAGAAACGCAATGAAAGCATCTCACCGATCCAGGCACTGACGCTGCTGAACAACGGACTGATGGTCACTCAGGCCAGTCATTTCGCCAACCGCCTGGAGCGGGAGGTGGGGGGCGATCTGGAGTTGCAGGTGGAGCGAGCCTTTCGACTAGCGATCGGTCGTGCTCCTTCCGAAGATGAGCGACAGGTGCTGCTCGATCTCCGACGGCAGTCGGGGCTTGCCAATCTATGCCGTGTACTGA
Source organism: Planctomycetaceae bacterium (assembly GCA_040375295.1). GTDB lineage: Bacteria > Planctomycetota > Planctomycetia > Pirellulales > Pirellulaceae > JBEISR01. The sequence goes on along the minus strand of JBEISR010000037.1, from coordinate 36,398 downwards.
TGAACCTGAACGAGTTTCATTTCATCGATTGAAAGCAGACCGTAGGACCAGGCGGATCTCGGGGCGCGGATGGCGCTGGGGTCTTCGGCAGATTCAGGCAACGCCCGCCAGGATCAGATATCGGCCCCTCGCGAGACACTCGCTTCCACATGGGCTAGATTCGGATTCTTTTTCCTTGCCCACAGGTTCAGCATCTCGACTCCCAAAGAGAAAGCCATGCCGAAGTAGACGTAGCCTTTGTTGATGTGTGTCCCCAGTCCTTCGGCCACTAGCATCACGCCGATCATGATCAAGAAAGAGAGTGCCAGCATCTTGATCGTCGGATTGGCTTCCACGAAACGAGCGACCGGTCCGGCGAAAATCATCATCACGACGATCGCGATGATCATCGCCGCGATCATGACGCGTACGTCGTCCGCCATTCCGACCGCGGTGATGACCGAATCGAGCGAGAAGATGATGTCGAGCAGGGCGATTTGCGCCAGGGCACTGGCGAATGATGGGGGTTTGCGTGTGGAGTTCCCATCTTCGTCATGTTCAGGATCAATCAGATGGTGAATCTCTTTAACACTTTTCACCAGCAGGAAGAGTCCGCCCAGGATCAGGATGACATCCTTCCAGGAGACTTGATTCATTTCCTGATTGTCTTTCAGTTGAAACCACTCTTTGATCTGCTGCCAGGGCAGCAGGTCGTCGACTTCGAAGATCGGCTTTACCAAGTGCATGATCCAGAAGATGCTGAGGATCAGCACGACACGAAGCACCATCGCCAAGAGCAGTCCTAGTTGCCTCGCTTTGGCTTGGCTTTCCTTGGGGAGCCTTGCGGTGATGATCGAGATGAAAACGACATTGTCGATTCCCAAAACGATTTCCATCGCGGCCAGTGCGATCAGAGCGATCGCGGCACCCATCGCCGTTGAAGATCCGTCGACGGCGATGGCACCGCCTGCGGCCAGCAATCCAGATCCTGTCAGCCCAGTCCCCAGCAACCACTCCAGCATCATCGACACAGGTCCTCAGCAGGAAAAGAAAGCGCGGCTGGACCAGACTTTTCGGCCAGTTCTCCCGCGGAAAAAGTGTACCACGTTTGCAAGTCATCTGCCGTCGTGCGTGAACCTGAGGGCGATCGGTGGGTGGTGGGGGCTTGGACGGGTTTGCAGCGGTTTTGTGGCTTGTTGCGGCAAAGAAAGCTAGAATTCGACCGTAGCGATCTAGGGAGTTGGTGGCCGGGCGTGGTGTTCGGTCGATGGACCTGGAAGCTTCCAGTACCCATGGCTTCACGGGGAAAGTTTTCTAGGGCCTGGATTTCTCGGGTCTGGATTTCTGGGGCTTGGGGTTGGAGGGGCTTGGTTCGGAAACCGGAAGGACCCATCAGCGATGGAACCGTTTCAAATTGTCTGCCCTTCCTGTCAAGGAAAACTGCGGGTCGCCAAGGAGAGTCTGCTCGGAAGAACGATTGCATGCCCGCGTTGCAGTCAGCCGGTTGAAGTGATCGATCCCCGGCGAGTCTTTGTCCGGCCGCCCGCGGGCGAGGCTTTGGATTCAGAGGCGATCACTAGGGGGGCGGATGAGTCGCTGGAAGGAGCTGCGGCCAATTCGAAAGCCGAATCGCCAGCTCCCCAGTTGGCCGGAAAACGTGGCTTCCGCAATGATCCTCCTCAGGCTGCACCTGCCACTGTTCCCACGGCGACGCCGAGTGCCGCACCGCAGAGTCAGGGGCAACCGGGAGACGATCGGTCAGTCGATCCAGCGAGTCAAGTGGCCCCCCTGGAACTGCCGCAGAGCTGGCCTATCGATGGACTGAACAGCTCGCGAAGATGGCTTCAGGCAATCACCCTGGGGTTGCTGGGACTGCTGGCAGCGGGCGCGGGATTCGTTGGATTCGTGAGGCTTTTCCAGAATCAGCAGAACAAAGAAGACGTTGCGGTTGCCTCTCCACCGATCGAAGGCCCGAAAGTTGCTACCGTCGATCGACAGGGGCCACAGGAAGATGGTAAACCCAACCCGCAGGCGCCGATCGCGGAAGCACCGACGCCGGATCCGAATATTTTTCAGCCCAAGGTAGTGGAGCCACCGAATCCCGCACCATGGACGCCGCCTGCCGGGGATTCAGACAAAGAGAACTCGCAACCGCCCCAGGGAGTGGGGCAGAATCCGACGGACGCTGCGCCGGAGGTTGCGGGCACGAAGGAACCGATCGCCGATGCGGGAAATGGAGGATCCGAAGGGGACTCGCAGGAGGAGCCTAAGACAGGTGATGAGGAAGTGATCTTGCCAGAGGTGTTTCGGACGTTTCTCCCAGGAGGAGGTCTCTCGGCCGGTTCCCAGATGTCCGACGCCATCCTGAGTGCCGAAGCATCTCCTGCCCTCCCACTCCCTCCACAGAAGATCCGAATGGATACCTACGTGCATCCTCCAGCGGCGGAAGTGGGAGACATCGTCAAGCAGATGGATTGGACGCTGGGTGAGTTGGATGTTCCACAAATGCCGTTGCACGAAGCGATGGGGATCTTTTCCCAATTGTCCGGTGTGGGGATGCAGTTGGACTTGCCCATGTTGCTTCGCTGCGGAATTTCTCCCAAGACGCCTGTCTCTGGGAAGTTTCAAGAGCTGAAGGTGTCTGAAGCGGTGAGCCAGTTGGTGGCGCCCTTGGGCTTGCAGTTGTCCTTCAACGATGGCCAGCTTCCCTTGATCACTCCAAGTCCCGAGACGGTCGGAAAGCGACTCGATCAGCAATGGAAGATCGACGATCTTGGAGACACCGATGCGCAGCAGGGTTGGTGGAAGGCGATTGTGGAGGTGGTGCCCGAGCTGAGTGATTGGTGTCGTGTGGAGGATGGGGAGGTGGTTTGGGATCCGAAGGCGCCCAGCTCTGCCAAACTGTCGCTCAGCCTGACGCTGGATCGAATTCGATCGGCGATCGGAAAGCCGCCACAGTGGAAGTGGGCCGAGGGCCAATTGGAGACGGGGTATCCCTGGGGAGGTTCGACCAAGTGGCTTCAGGCCACTGCCAGCAGTGCATCGCCGCAGGATCGTCCGTGGGTGCGTGCAGTGCAGCAAGCGGCAAGGGAGAGTGGTATCGATCTGGTGGTGGATTGGAAGGGATTGGCGTCGCATGGAGTCACGCCAAAGTCGTCCGAGACCGTCGTTTTGAGGAATCGAGCACTTCCCCAGATTTTCAAGAAGTATCGGGAAAGACTGGCGCTTGAGTTGGTGGTGGTGGAGCCTGGATTGCTATACCTGACCATTCCGGAGACGAGGCGTCTGGAAAGTCAGGTCTATCTTGTATCGCTGCCTGCCGGGACCAACCCTCAAGACCTGATTCCCGCGCTTCGCTCCATTGCCCCGGCCAGTGCATCGATGGAGAGCCTTTTGAGGGTGGTTCCCACGCCTCAGGCCCCTTGGTGCCTGGTCCGGACCTGCCTGCCGTCGATCGAACAGTTGGAGTCGTTGCCACAGGGGAGCGGTAGCTGATCGTCGCGCGGCAATGTCGATGACCGGTCGACTTGGATCCCATCTCCTTGGAACCTGAATGCCATCATTCAATTGGTGCCACCCACCTCTCATCATTCAATCATCATTCAATTGGTGCCACCCACCTTTTGAGATTGGTGCCACCCACCTTTTGGGGTTTTTGCTGGTATTAGGATGCGAAAGCCTGCATTCACCGGAGTTTCGGGATCCAGTTTTTGGCTCTCACGGAGACACGGAGGCACCAAGAGTGAATGCCATCATTCAATTGGTGCCACCCACCTTTTGAGATCATCATTCAATTGGTGCCACCCACCTTTTGAGATTGGTGCCACCCACCTTTTGGGTTTTTGCTGGTATTAGGATGCGAAAGCCTGCATTCACCGGAGTATTGGGATCGAGTTTTTGGCTCTCACGGTGATACGAAGGTTGAATGGCAGCAATCGATTTAAGAGAGAGCCACACAAAGATTCTGAAAGTCGCTTTCCGTACCTGAGTGGCTCCCTGAGTCCATGAGCGAGGTTTAAGCGGCCGAGGAAATGACCCCTCCTGTGGGGGCTTTTTCGGTTGGCAGGGGATGGGCCTGCTACCGGGGCAGGGAAAATCTAGCCGATTCGATGGTGTCCAAATTGAAATCAATCCAATATCTTTGTGATATCATTCGAATATGATGTTGGCTGGTGCCAAAGAGCAGGCCGTTTGAACTTCGCCCTTTTGGTGAGTGGCGGGACGGCACGATTGGGGACACGTCGACAAGGAGCAGACCGACATGGAGACGACGATTGCAGAGAAACCATTTCAGCCTATTTCCGGATGGATCGCTCTTCCTGTTTGCCTAGGCCTAATGGCGTTGCTTCCCTTGGTCCTGATGACCGGAATGATCTCGCTGGGAATCCCTGCGGTTCTCATGGCTGTCACTGGATTGCTTGGCTTATTCGGTCTGACGGCGATTGGGCCCAACCAGGCGCGCGTCTTCACGCTCTTTGGTGAGTACCGCGGGACGGCTCGTCAGTCGGGATTCCACTGGGTCAATCCGTTCTTCAGCAAAAAGCTGATTTCTCTGCGGGTGCACAACTTTGAAACTGGGTCGTCCCGGACGCCGGAGGTCAAAGATGCGGCGGGTAAGGTGACGCAGGAAAAGGGTCGCACTCATGGAAGGCCATCGAAGGTCAACGACCGCAACGGCAATCCAGTAGAAATCTCCGCGGTGGTGGTTTGGAGGGTGGTCAACACCGCCGAAGCTTCGTTCCAGGTGGAGGATTATGAAGACTTCGTGGCGGTGCAAAGTGAAGCGGCGCTGCGTTCGATGGCGACGCGTTATCCCTACGACAGCGAAGACCACGAAATGTCTTTGCGGGGCAACACGGAGGAAATCTGTCAGCAACTTCGCCAGGATATTCAGGAACGTTTGGATCAAGCTGGGGTGGAGGTGCTGGAAGCCCGGATCAGCCACCTAGCGTACGCTCCTGAAATCGCTGCCGCCATGCTGCAACGTCAGCAGGCTTCCGCGGTGATCGCCGCGCGATCCAAGATTGTTGAAGGTGCGGTTGGCATGGTTCATATGGCGCTAGAACATCTGAAGAAAGATGGCATCGTAGAGCTGGACGAAGAACGGAAGGCTGCCATGGTCTCCAATCTTCTGGTTGTCCTGTGTAGCGACCGCAGCGCACAGCCTGTAGTCAACACCGGTTCGCTTTACTCTTGACCTTGCCTGGCCAGTAAGGCAAAGATCCATCGCATGAGGTAGCCAGGCGTGGCGAAACGGGATAGTTTTCTGTTGCGGATCGATCCGCAGTTGATGGACCAGCTGCGCCGTTGGGCCGAGGATGACCTTCGGAGCCTCAACGCGCAGATCGAGTTTCTTCTGCGGCGTGAGTTGCGGAGGGCCGGTAGGTGGCCCAACGAGTCGACCTTGGAGGGGGAAACAGAATGCCAGGAGAAAGCTTCCGAGCCCTCTGGAGAGGGGACAGGCGATGGAGACCGCTTGCCCCCCCTTGGCCAGCCTCAAGGCAGTGATGGCTGAGCAGGGGGGAGCATGTCCAGACGACCGGCTGTGGCGCTTCTGATCGAGACTTCCAACGCCTATGCGCGAGGGTTGCTCCGAGGGATCATCGAGTTCCAACGAGAGCGAGACGCATGGAGCGTCTACCTTCCGGAACAGGAGCGGGGGGCGCTGCCGCCGCAGTGGCTGCGACGATGGCGCGGCGATGGGCTGATCGCACGCATCGAAAACGATGCCATCGCTCGGGCTGTCCAAGGGACAGGCCTACCTGTCGTCGACGTCAGTGCCGCTCGGAAAATCGAAGGGATCCCGTGGGTGGAAACCGATGACCGAAAGGTCGCAGAACTGGCCGCTCAACATCTGCTCGACCGAGGATTCACACAGCTAGCCTATTGCGGGGAACCGCAGTTCAACTGGTCGCGTTGGCGTGGGGAGGCCTTTCGGCAATTCGTCGCTTCCAAGCAGGCCAAATTCTGGGCCTATCCGGATCCCCCTTCGCAAAAGTCCCGTTCCTGGCTGCAGGAGAAAACGCGACTGGCCACGTGGCTGACCAAACTGCCTCGCCCCATCGGAATCATGGCCAGCTACGACATCCAGGCTCGTCGTATCCTCGATCTGTGTCGCGAACTCCAGATCGCTGTTCCAGAGGAGATGGCGGTAGTCGGGGTCGATAACGACTCCCTGGTCTGCAATCTATCCTCCCCTTCCCTCTCCAGTGTCATTCCAGATGCGGTGCAGGCCGGCTATCGCGCCGCTCAATTGCTCGATGACATGCTGCGGGGAGCCGCGATTCCTGGTCAGCCGCTTCTACTTCCCCCCTTAGGTGTCGCCACTCGACAGTCGACCGACGTACTGGCTGTAGACGATCCCTGGATCGCGCAGGTCGCCAAGTGGATTCGCGAACATGCTTGCGAGGGAATCCAAGTGGAGGATGTCGCCAGACATTTTTCCGTCAGTCGTCGTGTCCTCGAGCGACGATTCAAGTTGGCGACAGCGCGGACGCCTCATGCCGCCATCCTCAGCCAGAAACTGGAACGAGTCGCCAGCCTCCTTCGCGACTCGAGCAGCTCGATCGAACAAATCGCTTCCCGATGTGGATTCGAGCACCCCGAGTATCTTCAAGTGGCATTCCGAAAACATTTCGGTACCACACCCGGTCTTTATCGCAAAACCAAAGGCCGCTCTATGTCTGGCCGCGCAGGGATCGATCCACCATGACACCAGCAAGGATCGTCAGGCAAGCAACTGGAGGATCGGTTCACCAGCGGATCGTCCCGATCAAAAACAGGATCACCCCACAGCAAGCCACTTGCACCACGCCCTGTGTCATCCACTCCATCCAGAACAGCCGTGGACTGAGCGGTCGGTTCCAGTCGATTGCCTGATTGTCTTGCTGCGAATAGAGGATTTCCCGATAGAGCTGGATTTGGGATTCCGCAAACCCCGCCGACGCCAGAGCACTTCGGATCTCGTCATCCCGTTGCCCTCCTGAAAGCTCCGACACCGTACCCGGAAACTCGACCCCGTAGTCTGGATCGAGAACCAAGCCACCACCATCTACGGGCTGGGTCTCCAGCACCACATGGCCCCCCAGTCCAACCAGACGGCTGGCGATGCCTCGACGGGATAGCATGGCTTGCAGCACCGCCGATCGCTCCGAACAATCCCCTTCGCCGGAAGCCAGGATGCGTGCCGCCAATTGACTTCGGGCCGCAGGTGGATAGAGAGTCCCCAGCAACCATTGCACCCAGTTGATCTCCGGCCCAACCCGAAGCCCCTCACTGTACTCGACCCAAAGATGCACCAATTGGTTGAGTTGCCGCAACTGCGGCCCGCTGGTTGCCTCCAGATGCTGCACTGCCCCAACCGCCGCGACCCCTCGAAGACTCGCCCCAGACCAAGTCAGTACCGATCCAGAAGTCAGGTTGAAAAAAGTCAGCCCCGTAAGCAGCATCAAGACGCACGCTAGGCCAGCATGAGGCATCCGCATTTAACCCCCTTAAGTGGTGGGAAAATGCTTTGCCAAGATTGCGATGCGGCGCCCGAATACAGAAAGATTTGGGCGAAATCTATACATCGCGCACCCCAGGCGCTAAACTAAAACCAACCTTCTTCCGGAGCCTCCCGGGGGATTGGCTAGAATCGCTCGATCGCCACCAACGGTCGAGCGATTCGTTTTTTCGCTACGTAACTATCAACCCGGCGACTTGGAAAAAGTTTCTCCTTTTTTCCTCGTACGCCGAATTTTTTGCCCGGGAGTGGCGGTCACAATAGAGCCCTCGGGTCGCTTTTTTAGCATACCGGGCTACGGTTCCCCTGCCATTTGTTTTTCCACTTCGATCTGGTGCCTGAGTTGTGTCATTACATCACCGCCACCATGGCTCCAAAGGGCGATGAAACGTCGGTACGCCATCTGGCGAAGGCTTCGCTTTTGCAGTGGGATCCAGTCGATCATCCAGGAGTACAGAAAATGCTCTGTCCTGGAGAACGCTACTACATGACCACACGCGGATCGTGCGACTGTGGGACAGAAATCGGCTTGGCGCGACGAATCGACGGAACCCTCCCATCGCGGCAACTTGATTTCTCCCGCGACATCCGAAATCTGAAAAAGAAAGGTTGGTCCGCCGCCAAAATCGATCGATGGATCGCGCAGTCCAAGGCGGACTCCGCCCGCAAGCACCAGGAAGCGGCCAACAGGCTCTCCGGACAGCACCTAGAACTGGGACGATGGATTCAGTTCATCGCTTCGGTTCTCCATGGCGGGCATGCTCAGTGGATTGGGCTCCTACTCCACTGGTACTCCGGCCTTTCAACCGAAGCGATGGCCGCAGGCAATCGGCGCTGGTTGAGCCTTTCCGAGTTGACCGAAGACTATTTGCTTCATGCCGAAGAGGATGTCCTTCACACCTTTCGATCGTAGCGTGCCTCAAGGGACAGCACCGCGAGCGATATGGAGTCTATCGCCCGTGGTCACCGATGCGGCCGGCGACCACGGTTCTAAAAGTGAAAAGCGCACCGGCGGCGGCTTCGTTGCACCACTTTGCTCGAGCGTTCTATCGTACTGGTACTCAGCATCGAGTTACGCGTGCTCGACCGACCCCTCGGATACCGTATCAGTCCGCTGGATCAAACAAGTCGAAATCGAAACGATCCATTTCAGGTCGGTCTTGCCAGCCATATTCCGCTCGGAATCGATCGCGCAGCCCGCAACCATGGATCATGAGTGCGGCGATCAAAGCCAAATTGGCGATGTCGCAATTCAGGATGAAGTCGCGACATATTCGATCGCAGGTCGATACGCGTCAGGTCGCTCGTGGTCGATGATTGGCTCTGTCGTTTGTGTCCTTTCGAGTCCGAGTACCGTTTCACTGAGTACGAGTACCGTTTCACTGAGTACGAGTACGAGGAAATTCGTCCTGAAGCACGGACGATTTGATGTCGGGATCGACCCAGGGCGCATGGAAGACGAATTTCTTCATCCATCGACGAGGGTTGCCGATCTCCATGCATCAGCTCAGTCGGTTCCGCAACCTTCCTCGCCAATCTGATGCAACTCTGTAGGAGGAAAGACACCCGCTTCGTTCCGAGAATACCATTTTTCCAAAATGCTCTCCCAGTCCGCGCAGGTTCGGACGCGAACGAAGTCGGAGCGTACTGCGAGGTAGTCCGGATGGCTTGCCGCGTACTTGATTCCAAACTTCCGCATCAGTTGACCAGTCCGGTCGGGACCATACAGCGATTCGGCCAGCGACCAATGCTCGCGGAGGACGTCCCGCTGGCGATGGAGCGATGGAGGCGGCGGCATGGGATCGCCCGCCGCCAACGCGCGACACTGTTCGAAGATCCAAGGATTGCCAATTGCCCCGCGCGCTACCGTCACGCCGTCAATTCCGGTTTCTTGGATCATTCGCCAGCAGTCGAGCGCGCTAAAAAGATCGCCACTGCCCAGGATGGTTCGGTCCCCGACCATTTCCTTGACTTCCTTGAGGAACGACCAGCGACTGGGCCCCCGATAGCCCTGCTCCACGGTCCGTCCATGGACGGTCACCGCAGCCACACCTCGCGCGAAGGCTCCGTTAAGAATCTCGAAAAACCGATCGCGACTCTGCTGGCTGTCATCGATCCCGCGGCGCATCTTCACAGTCACTGGGATCTCTGGCGGCACCACATCCCTGGTGCGTTCGACGATCTCGAGCGCCACCTGGGGTTGGCTGAGGTGGTATCCACCGCGGCAACGCCCTAGCACTTTCCGCACCGGGCATCCGAAGTTGATATCGATCACTGCAAATCCAGCTTCCACCAGTTTGGCCGCTCCCGCTGCAAACTGCTGCGGTTCGGCCCCCATCAACTGCCCTGCCACAGGTTGCTCTTCCTGGGTGTTGTAGAGGAAGTGCCGGGTTTTGTCGCGCGTCTTGAGGGCGACCAGGAACTGATCGAGCATCACTTCGCAGAGCGAATAGGAGGCGCCATGTCGCCTTGCCAGAAGCCGCATCGGCCAGTCGCTGTAACCGGAAAGTGCCGCCTGGACGATCGGAAACCCGATCTCCAAGTTCCCGATACGAAGTGGCCTGTACCTGAAACCATTCGCGACGGATGATTCGTCGGGCGCGTTGGGAGTCATGGCGCCTGGCTCCTGGCTACCGTGAGAGTGCGGGCGATCGGATCAAAGCGATCGAAGATACTGAATCGCCCGCTGCAATTCCAACAGAGGACTTTCCATCTTCTCCTGCTCAATCACATACACTCCTTTGTAATGGCCTTCCTCCAGGTCGCCCAGCAGTTGGGGAAAGTCGACCTCGCCGGATCCCATCGCAACCGACGATCCGCGGTTCATCGATCGATCGTACACTGCATCTTTCGCATGAACCAAGCGAATCCAAGGCGACGCCTCGAGCACTCCCTGAATTCCGAATCCATTGGCGATCAGGTTGCCTGGATTGAGCGTGATCCCGATTGGAGTGTCTCTCAGACCTTGAAGGAACTGATGAAGCACTGGCAACGATTCGGCTCCCGTTTCACAACTAAGGAATGCCCCTGCCTTCAGCCCGTAGCTTCCCAAATCCCCTAGAAGCTCTGCCAGTAGCTGTCGGTTCGGATCATTCTCATCCTCGGGAATCCGTCCCACCTGGTTGACCACCAGTTCGCATCCCATTGCATGAGCAAATCGCATCGCCGACTTGAGCCCTGCCACCCGCCGCTCTAGATCCTCCGGGTGATAAAGCGCCCGCCTAGTTCCGTAACGAACCGCGCACAATTTAAGCTGCGCGTCGTCCAGCCATTTGCGGATCTGTCGCATGCCGGTCCCCGACAACTCGGCGAGATTCACATCGCGCCTTCCATCGAGTTCTACCGAATCAATTCCCAGCTTGGCTGCGAAAGGAATTGCGAACTGCAGGCTGGTTTGCAGGGACTTTAGCTGAACTCCAAATCGCATGCAATCTTCCGTCTGCTCTCGATTCCCTTTGTTCACTTCACACCCTCTTCAGTGTAATCCCATTGCGAATGTTCGCTAGAGCAATCCGATGGCCATAAGCATCCTCTTCGCGTCGTCGTATCCTGGATATGAACCATGAAGCAAAGGGCTGGATGATCGCCTTTGAATCGAGTTGCCTGATTGGTCTATACTGGTGAGCATCACCAGTCGGATAGTGAACCAGGTTTCGTGTTTTGTCTTCGCGAAGAGCCTTCCACCCATCCGACAGTCCCGCCCCAGCCGGATTCCGCCCCCACCTAGATCGAATCTTTGGGAGTCTTCGATGCTTCGAATCGAGAGTCGCATGCCCTCTGCACACCACTGGATGCGGGCGCTTCTTGCCGCTTTCTCCATCTCCCTGGCAACTCCTGCATTTATCCCCGTTTGGGCCGAAGAAGTCGATCCGACTCGCTTCGAGAAAGTGGAGATCGCCACCAAGCTGATGCAACCGATGGAGATGGCGTTGGCCCCCGATGGATCGCTGTTCCTCATCGAACTGGCTGGGGATCTCAAACGCATCGATCCGAAAACGCGGAACATCGAAGTTGTCGGCCACCTGGAGGTGACGACGCAGCAGGAGAATGGATTGATCGGCATGTGCCTGGACCCCGCCTTTGCGGAAAACGGCTGGATCTACCTGCAGTATTCGCCGCCCGACTACAGCGGACAGTACATCAGCCGCTTTGACTTCCGCGACGGCAAACTCGATCTCGCTTCGGAGAAGCGACTCTTTCAGTACGAAGAACAGAGACGGGAGTGCTGCCACCATGCTGGATCGATGGAGTTCGGTCCTGATGGATGCCTCTACATTGGAACGGGAGACAACACGAACCCATTCAATGACAGTCAGGGGTTTGCACCGATCGACCAAAGGCCGGGGCGTGAACCCTGGGACGCGCAGCGCACCAGCGCCAACACCCGTAGCTACAACGGCAAGATCCTCCGGATTCGCCCGACCCCCGAAGGATCTTACGAAATCCCCGAGGGCAATCTCTTCCCCAAGGATGGCAGTGTCGGTCATCCCGAGATCTACGTGATGGGGTGCCGCAACCCCTGGCGATTGAACCTCGATCGACGCACTGGTTATCTCTACTGGGGTGATGTAGGACCTGACGCTGGGGGCGACGGGGAGCGCGGGCCGCGTGGATACGATGAGGTCAATCAGGCTCGCCAGGCGGGCTTTTTTGGGTGGCCCTACTTCATCGGGCCCAATCGCCCCTACAGCATGGTCGACTTTGCGACCGGGGCTATTCACCCGCCACAGGATGCCCAGCAACCGGTCAATGCCTCGGTCAACAACACCGGAGCCCGAAACTTGCCTCCAGCTCAGCCACCTCTGCTCTATTACCCCGCCGGCCCGATCGAAGAATTCCCGGAAGTCGGCAGCGGCGGCCGCACCGCCTGCGCGGGGCCAGTCTACTACTTCGACGACTACCCCAATTCCCCAACCAAACTTCCGCGCGCCTACGACCGCACGCTGTTCGCATTCGAATGGTCGCGCAACTGGATCGTCGCCGTCCACCTCGATGAAGACCATCGCATCGAACGGCTGGAGCGATTTCTTCCGGAAGTCCCGTTCATCCGCCCAGTCGATCTTCAGTTCGATGCCAACGGATCGCTGTATGTCATCGAGTATGGCGAGACATGGGGCGTCAACGCCGACGCACGTCTGGTGCGCATCGACTACCAACGCGGCAACCGCACTCCAGTGGCGGTCTCCCGCGCTGAAAATCAGATCGGCCGCGAACCGCTCGCCGTCCGACTCTCCGCCGAAGGCTCCAGCGACCGCGATCAGGATCCGTTGACCTACCGCTGGTTTGCGGTGGCAACAGGGGACCCAAACAACACAGCCCCAGTTGCCATTGGGCAGGGGGTTGAGATCGAGCATCTGTTCACTCAGCCTGGGACCTACTCGGTGATTCTCGAAGCGGCCGATCCACGGGGAGCCGTCGCCTCCACGTCGCTTCCGGTGGTTGTCGGCAACGCGGTCCCCAAGGTGTCGCTGCTAGAACCTGCCGATGGGGACTTCTATGAGCCTGGGCAGCCGATCGCCTTTCGCGTCCGTGTCGAAGATCCGGAGGATGGTTCGAATGATTTCGAGGCGGTCGAGGCAGGCGATGCCGAAGCGATTGAAGGCAAAGCCCCCAGCCGAACGACGATCGAACTATTTCCGGAGACGACGGGACTGGCCGCCAACGAGCCACCCGGGCTACAGGCGATCCGAAAGAGCGATTGCCTCAACTGCCATGCCATCGATCGCGCGCTGGTCGGCCCCCGATTCCTCGATATCGCCGAAAAGTATCGAGACCAGGAAGGAGCTCTCGAAAAATCGATCCAGCGCGTCCGAGAAGGATCCACCGGCGTCTGGGGGAAAGTGGCGATGCTCCCTCACGCTCAACTGACCGAACAGCAGGTCGATGAAATGGTCCGCTATATCTACCAGCTGAAGCCTGATGCTAGTCGCGTCTCGGCTCAAGGATTCCAGGGGAACTTGAACGCCCCTGCTTCCGGTTCGCTGTTGCGTTTGCAGGCCACCTACACCGATCTGGGGCGTGAGGGAAACATTCCCGCCCTCTCTGGGACCACCAGCGTTTTGCTGCGCGGCCGTAGGATTCAGGCCGAGTCGGCCGATGCGTTTGCCAAGACCCAGCCCCTTGCCTCCGACAATGCCGAGGGGAAAAAATTCCTTGGTGCGATCGACAATGGAGCGACGATCCTGTTGCGCGGGATCCCGCTGGAACGGGTGAGCGCATTGAAGGTCCGCGTCGCCAGCGCGGGGGCTGGGGGGGCGATCGAGGTACACCAGGACAGCGTTGATGGCCCCTTGCTGGGCAAGATCGATGTCGCGGTCAATGGTCAGTGGGAAGTCTTCCGCGAGGAAAAAATCCCGCTCCAGCCCGCCCAGGGACGGCACGATCTGGTCCTCAAGTTCACCCATCCTTCCGCAGGTGGCGGACTGATGAATATCGACGCGATCGAGCTTTTGCCACCGGCTACACCCTGACCAATCTTTTTCGTTCTCCACATCCAACCGACTACCTTGCAGTAGACGAAGAACAAATCTCCCACGCTTGGCTAGGCAGTTCGCCTAGCCAAGCCGATGCATCCTTTCCTTTGGCTTCCCGAAGCACGCGATCGAAAGTCTCGCCGCGATGAACACCGACACTCCCTTCCCACTTCGGATCCGATGGTCCCCCTCGAACCGATCTGGGGCGATCCGCTTCTGGTCTATTCGATCGCTGATGATCGGCTGCTTGGTAGTTAGATGTCTGGCGGTCTCGCCAGCCCCAGCCCAACCTCCCCAGCCCGATTCCCCCGTCGATTACCAGCGACAGATCCGGCCGATTCTGGCGGAGCATTGCTGGCAGTGCCATGGTGTGGATGACAAGACGCGCGAGGGGCAATTGCGACTCGACCTGCGCGATGCGGCTCTCCAAGGCGGTGACTCGGGTACCCCAGCGATCCGCCCGGGCGATGCGGCGCAAAGCGAGATGCTAGTTCGTCTTCGCTCCACCGACACCGATCTGAAAATGCCTCCGCCGCATCTCCCCAAGCAGCCATCGGCTGACGAGATCGCGCTGCTGGAGCGTTGGATTGGCCAAGGCGCCCCCTACGCGCAGCACTGGGCTTTCACACCCCCTGTCCAGCTGCCTTTGCCCAAGGCCGATGCGTCACCGATCGACGCTTGGATCGATGCACGGCATCAGGCGATCGGAATCACCCCGTCACCCGCAGCTCCTTCCCACCAGCTGGCCCGACGGCTGTACCTCGATTTGATCGGCTTGCCCCCATCGCCTGCGGAACTGGAGGCGTTTGAGAAGGAGGGGCTGGAAGCGACCGTCGAGAAGCTTTTGGACAGTCCCCGTTACGGCGAAAAATGGGCCCGCCATTGGCTCGATGTCGCTCGCTACTCCGATACCAACGGCTACGAAAAAGATCTACGGCGCGAACAGTGGGCGTGGCGCGATTGGGTGATCGCCGCCATCCAGAACGACATGCCATACGACCAGTTCGTCATCGAACAGATCGCTGGCGACCTCTTGCCCAGCGCCACGCAGGATCAGGTGATCGCCACCGGCTTTCTCCGCAACAGCATGATCAACGAAGAAGGAGCGATCGTACCCGAGCAGTTTCGCAAGGTGGAGATGTTCGATCGGCTGGACTGCATCGGCAAAGCAGTGCTGGGGCTGACCACCCAGTGCGCTCAGTGCCACACCCACAAGTTTGACCCGATCTCCCACGACGAATACTTTGGAATGTTCGCCTTCCTCAACAACACCTACGAAGCGCAGTCCTGGGTCTATGCGCCCGATCGATTGCAACAGCTGAACCAGGCTAGGTCAGCCATCGATCAAGCGATGGAGACGATTCGCAAACAACTCCCTGATGGCCAGACGCGACTGGATCAGTGGACCAGCCAGTTGGCAGCGTCCCGCCCCAACTGGCGACCGGTCGAGGCGACGCTGCTGGAGACGATCAGCGGACTGAATCACCCAACCCAGGAAGAGGATCTTTCGATCTTGATGCTGGGACATACCAGCAACGATGTCTTCCTGCTGGCAAGCCCTCCGGCAGGAACCATCACCGGGATCCAGTTGGAGCTCCTTCCCCATCGCGATCTCCCGTTCGGTGGCCCAGGCCGAAATGGACAGGGGATGTGGAGCATTCAGGAGGTGGAGCTGTTGGTGAAGAAGCCGGGTGCCGAATGGGAGAAGCAGAAGTTGGTGGAGGCGACCGCTGATTTTTCGGAGCCCGAGCAGAAATCCGGGGATGGAAAATCTGCATCAGGTCCCGTCGCCTTCTTGATCGATGGCAAAGAGGAGACGCATTGGCAGGCCGATCGGGGTAAGGGGCGTCGCAACCAAGCATCGGTTGCCGTGATGCAGTTGGAGACGCCGTGCGAGTTGCCGGAGGGATCGGAAATCAAGATCGTTTGGCGGATGCCGCAGATGGTCGGCTGCTGTCGCTGGAGTCTGACCGATCAGCCTAAACCGGTCGCCCCGCCGGTCGATCACCAAGCGGTGCTGGCGGCATGGAAAGCGCCCGATGCCCGTAGCCAAGCCGACCGCGACGCACTCTGGGATGCCTTCAGCCGCACGGTGCCGGAGTTGGCCGAGTCGCGGAAGGGACTCGACGCCGCCTGGGCTCAGTGGCCCGACCCGACGACATCCGTGCTGCACCTGGCCGAGCGGGATCCATCGCAAAAGCGTCAGACATTCCTGCTAGAGCGAGGGGAGTGGGACCGACCATTGCATGCGGTCGATCCACATGTGCCGCAGGCGCTCCATCGCCTGGAACAACAGCCGGAACAGCCTCAGCGATTGGCGCTGGCCAGGTGGTTGGTCAGTCGCGATTCGCCGCTGGCGGCTCGCGTGGCGGTCAATCGCATCTGGCAGTCGATCTTCGGAGAAGGGCTGGTGGAGACATCTGAAGATTTCGGGACGCGAGCTCCCGTGCCCGAGTACCTGGAGCTGCTGGATCACCTAGCGGTCGATTTCCAAAATCATCAGTGGAGTCAGAAGCGATTGATCCGCCAGATTGTCACTAGCCTCGCCTACCAACGCAGTTCGGCCAGCACCCCCGAGCAGCGCGAGAAGGATCCTCGCAACCGCTATCTGACCCGTGGCCCTCGATTCCGCGCCGATGCGGAAGTGGTGCGAGATATCGCGCTGGCCGCCAGTGGCCTCATGCATCATCAGATCGGCGGCCCGCCTGTGATTCCACCCGTCCCGCAGAATGTACTCGACTACAACTACACCTATCCTGGCTATTGGACCGCTGCGCAGGGACCCGACCGGTACCGGCGCACCGTTTATGTCTTCCGCAAGAGATCGATGCCTGACCCGGCGCTGTCGACCTTGGATGCACCCAATGGGGACTTCGCCTGCGCGCGGCGGATTCGATCGAATACACCGCTGGCGGCGCTGACAAGTTTGAATGAGCCGATCTTTGTCGAAGCGGCTCGGGCGCTGGGCTTGAGAATTGTCCGTGAAGCTGGCAAGGACGATGCCCAGCGTGCTGCTTACGGCTATCTGCTGTGTACCGGTCGGAGGCCATCCCAGCAAGAGACGCAGCAGTTGCTGAGATTCATCGCCCAGCAGCGTCAGCGAATCGCCGACGGGTGGATCAATGCGCGCGAGGTGGCAACAGGGGAAAGCGGCAAGCTGCCGGAGATCCCTGAAGGCACAACGCCGCAAGATGTCGCCGCCTGGGCCCTGGCCGGTCGCGTCCTGCTGAACCTCGACGAAACCATCACCAAGAACTGACTACCCCAAAGGCACCTGAAGATGAATCCGATGCAGAATCTGTCCGATCTGGCTGTGGCTCAGATGAAGCGACGCTGGTTCCTCGCGCAGTGCGGCGTCGGTCTAGGTGGCCTCGCCGCGCGAAGTCTCCTGGCCGATGAAGGGGCTAGTAGCACGCCGATGGAGGATCTTCCGATGCCTCCCAAGCCTTCGCATTATGAAGCGAAGGCCAAGCGAGTGATCTTCCTGTTCCAGGCGGGGGCCCCCAGTCATCTGGAGCTGTTTGATCCGAAGCCCGAACTGACCAAGAGGAACGGCCAGTTGCCGCCGCCCGAACTTCTGGAGGGTTATCGCGCGGCGTTCATCAATCCCAAGTCGGCATTGCTGGGGCCGAAGTTCGCCTTCGCCAAGCATGGGCAGTGCGGGATGGAATTGAGCGAGGTGCTGCCGCACACGGCGAAGATCGCCGACGACATCTGCCTGATTCGATCGATGCAGACCGATGCGGTCAATCATGCACCGGGTCAAATTCTGATGAATACAGGTTCGCAGCAGTTTGGCCGCCCCAGTTTCGGATCGTGGACCATCTATGGATTGGGCAGCGAAGCGCGCGATCTACCCGGCTTTGTGGTACTGACCAGTGCCAAGGGAACCAGCGGCGGTGCCAGCAACTACGGTGCGGGATTTCTACCGACGATGTACGGTGGCGTGCCGCTGCGCAGCAAGGGGGATGCCATGCTGTACCTGACCAACCCCGCGGGAGTCGACCGCCAGGCACAAAGGGAAACACTCGATGCCCTCCAGTCGCTCAATCAATCCAGCCTGGAAGCCTTCGCCGATCCGGAGACAGCGACGCGCATCCAGAGCTACGAGATGGCGTATCGATTGCAGACCAGCGCGCCCGAGCTGATGGATTTGCGAGGGGAGTCGCCCGAGACGTTGCAGAAGTATGGAATCAAGGATCCGAACGAATCGAGTTTTGCAAGGAACTGTCTGTTGGCTAGGCGGCTGGCCGAACGCGGTGTGAGATTTGTGCAGCTGTTTCACGAGGTGTGGGACCAGCATGGCAATCTGGCTGGGGGCGTGAAGGCAAATGCTGGGGATACCGATCAGCCGAGCGCAGCGCTGGTTCAGGATCTAAAGGATCTCGGCATGCTCAAGGATACCCTGGTGATCTGGGGTGGTGAGTTTGGCCGCACGCCAATGGTTCAGGGAGGCAACGATGGTCGCGACCATCACAATCGATGCTTTAGCATGTGGGTTGCTGGTGGCGGCATCAAAGGTGGCACGGTTTGGGGAGCCACCGACGACTTTGGATTCAACGTCGTCGAGAATCCGGTGCACGTGCACGACCTCAATGCGACGCTGCTGCATCTATTGGGGATGGATCACTTGCGATTGACCTATCGCTTCCAGGGTCGTGATTATCGACTGACCGATATTCACGGCAACATCATCCAGGGCATTCTCGCCTGATGGCTTCCGTGCGCAGTCGCCCCTCACCCCTGCCCCTCTCCCTGCAGAGCGGGGCGAGGGGACACGAGGGTTTTGATTGCGCGGTGGTAAGACACTTCGCTCTGATAATCTATTCCCTCTCCCCGTGGCGAAGCCAAGGGGACAAGCAAACGGTTCGTACCTCAGGGTGCCAGCGCTTCGATCGCCTGCTTTCTTGCGGCTTCGAATTCGTCTCCAGGTTTCCAAGTGGGGAGGCCGTCGGCTTCGGCGATCGCCATGGTCGCTAGAAACAACAGCTTCGCATCCTGCACCGCACCGCTCAAATCCCAGTCCTCACGAAATTCATCTGAGGGCTGATGGTAATGTTTCTCCACCCACTGCTCGATCTGTTGCCGTCCCCAACCCTCTGGCTTCCCTTCCACCTCCTGACCCGCATGGAGATAGATCGCTGGTACCCCCAACTTGGCCAAACTGAATTGATCCGATCGATAGTAGTAACCACGATCTGGATGCAGGTCGGGCACCACGACGCGCCCCTGCCACTTGGCGATGGATTCCAGCACCTGATCCAGGCTGCTTTTCCCCTGACCAATCACGTTGACATCGCGCGTTTTTCCAAGGAAACCGATCCCGTCGATATTCACCAGCCCAGCCATCCTGCCTGGCGCGATTGGCGGATTCTGCGCGAAGTACTTCGAACCCAAAAGCCCCTGCTCTTCCGCCGCCACGGAGGCAAATAGAATTGATCGACGCGGCGGTGTAGGAAGCGATTCCATCGCCGCAGCTAGGCACAGCATCGATGCGACACCCGATGCATTGTCGATTGCGCCGTTGTAGATGTCGTCCCCGTCGGCGTTGCGCGCCTCGGCCCTTCCCAGATGATCATGATGCGCCATCACAATCACGCACTGGTCACGCAAGTTGGGGTCGCTCCCCTCCAGCCATCCCAGCACATTGGCTGAGTCCTGCGTGCGAGCTACCGACTCCAGACGAAACCCACAGGTGACCCCCAGCGGCACCGGCTGGAAGTCGCTTCTCTGAGCCGCCGCAAGGAGCTCGGACCACTTCTTGCCGGCTAGGCCGCTCACCTTCCCAATCGCCTCTTCGGTGATCCATCCTTTGAATCGCGTCCGCGGCGAGCGATCATCTCGCAGTTCAAACTCCTCCCCCGACCAGGAATTTTGCACCACGGAGTAGGGATAGCCAGCCGATTCAGTGGTGTGAACGATCAAGGCACCGGCGGCTCCCATCTTGGCGGCCATCTCGTACTTGTAGTCCCACCGGCCATAATAAAGCCGCTTCTTTCCTTCAAAGAGCGCCGGGTCGTCGGCAGGGTCATTGTTCAGCATGACCAGAATCTTGCCGCGAACGTCTTTTCCTTTGTAATCATCCCACTGGTACTCGGGCGCCTGGATTCCATAGCCCACAAACACCAGTTCGGCCGGTGCCACATCGATCGCTTCTTCCGGCACTCCACACACCAGCATCAAGTCGTCGCGATGACGCAGAGAAAGCGTCTCGCTAGGAGTGCGAAAGAGCACTTCCTTCGGTGGCTTGGTGGCGATGCCTCGCAGCGGCACTTGCTGCTCCCAGCCTTGATCTCCCACCGGTCTCATGCCATGGCTTTCCAGCTGACTGGCGATGTAACGCCGCGCCAGAAGATCTCCTTGCGAACCGGGCCCACGCCCCTCCAGAAGATCATCGGCGAGGAAGCGGAGATGGCCTGCCAGCCTCCCTTCATGGATCGCCTGTTCGGCGGCATCGATTTGTTCCTTGGGAGGCGCCTGGGCCGCAGCGGAACCATAGACCATACCGCTCAGCAGCAACCCCCTAAGCAACCAGCGTTGCGCTGGCAACCGAGTCGCCTGTTCCGTCCTCCGGGCACGATCATTCCATCGCATCGCGTCACTCCTTGTTCGATATCCTGTCGCCATCGGCCTGCCTTCAGTGCGGGCAAGTTTGCATCATAGCCGATCGCTGGAAATGCTGCCCGCGGATCGGTCTATGAAGGGAGCGATCCCAGATGCTTCAGGAACAGCGATCGAAGGCGCTGTCGCGTGGCATGGCAGCGATCGAGCAGATGCTGGCCGGTGGGCTGGTCCAGCAGGAAGGCGAGGCGGTCCAGTTGCCGCGGGTCGCTCGGTAAATCATGCCGCGCCACAGTATTCATCAGTCGCAGGCCACTCTCCACCCGACGCAGCCAGGAATACCCCTCGGCCAATTGCTGGCAGTCGTCGACCGGTAGCAGTCCCTCCCGCTCGATCGCACGCAGCGCAGCAAGCGTCCCGGTGGCTCGAAGCGAAGGTGCCGACTTGCCATGCTTCAGCTGCATCCACTGGACCAGGAACTCGACGTCGACAGTCCCTCCCTCGCCCCGCTTGAGATTCTCATGGCTAGCTCCCGATTGCATCTTCTCTCGCATCGCTACCAGTTGACCTGCATCGGCTGGGTCGACCCGCGTCGAATCGAGAATGCGGCGGATCGCCTCTGCGGCTCGGATACGTCCCGTCGGGTTGCCCCAGACGACGCGCGCCTTGCACAGCATCAACCGTTCCCACAGCTGCGCGCTGGATTGGAAGTAGACTTCCAGATCTTGAAGGCTGATCGCCAGTGGGCCGCTGTCGCCATGAGGCCGCAATCGCACATCGAGATCGTAGAGTTTACCCCCCGCTCCGATTCGATTGACGCTCTGCAGAATCGATTGAGCCAACTGATGGAAGTCGGCGTGGGCTTCTGGCGTTTCCTTCATCCCCGATAGCTGCTGGGGGTCGTAGAGGAACAGCAGATCCAGGTCGCTGTGGTAGTTCGGCTCCTGGCCCCCCAGTTTGCCCAGCGCTACCAGAACCAGCGGGACTTCCTTGGCATCTTGGCCCAGCCGACTGGCAGACCCAGGCGCCAAAAATGACTCGATCGTTCTCTCGACCACCAATTCCAAACAGACTTCGGCGACATCGGAGAGGCATCGATGAGTCGCTTCCATCGAATCCTTGCCGAGCAGATCTCGGGCGCCGATCCTTAAATGCTCCGCCCGCTTGAACCCTTGCAGGATCGGTTCAATGCGCGTCGCCCCTTGGCTCAGTTGTCTCAATTCCTCCCGAAGCGATTCGATCGACGGCAGATCGCCAAGCATCAGCGAGTCCATCAGATCGTCGATCATCCCGGGATGGCTGGCCAGCATCTCCACCAGGTATTCGCTGCAGGCGCCGATGCGAATGCACAGCCGCAAGGTGGGTGGATGTTCGCTGAGCAGCTCCCAGAGGACCGCTTTACCGCCGATGGAGTTACTGATTCGAACCAGATTGATCAGCGTCCGGTCGGGATCAGGCGTGGCGGCGATTTCGGTGAGCAATCGGTTGGCGATAGCGGAAAGAAAATGGCGACAGCGACTAGAGGAGAGGAAAGGGACAGTTTCCTTGGCCAGCTCCTGCAGATGTTCAAATGCCTGCAGCGGCTGCGCCAGTCGATAAGGTGCCAGAACCGATTCGATTCGCTGGTCGCTGGGGGCTGGGTCCAGAAGAAGGTCGGTCTCCTGAGACACTTCCCCTTCCTCGCCGAAGGGTTCATGAAGCAGATGGTTCAGGATCCGCCGATTCAGCTCCGTGCAGTCCGAAAGCTGCGCTTGCAGTTGCTGGGTGACCGAGCGGGCGGGAAGCTGTTGGTCTCCCGGGAAGTCGCGATAGCCAAGTCGAATCGCCAGACGTTTCATCTCGTCGGGCGATTCCGGAAGGGTATGGGTCTGCGCATCGAAGACGATCTGCAGCGCATGCTCGACGCGGCGTAGGAATCGATAATTCGTCTCCAGCAGCGATCGCTCCTGAGGAGTCAGGCAACCGGCGCGTTCCAGCTGAACAATCGCCAGCAGCGTGTTGCCCGAGGGGGGAGATTCCAACTGGGAGGCGTGCAACAGCTGCAGGAACTGGATGACGAACTCGACATCGCGAATGCCTCCGCGTCCAGTCTTGATGTTGCGGCTACCAGAGCGACCTTCGGCGTTGCTGCGTTCAATGTTTCGTTTGATCGCTCGGATGCCGGCGATATCCGCGCGGGTCAGATAGCTTCCCAAAATCCAGGGTCGCAAGCGTTCGAGGAATTCGTCACCCAGCTGTGTGTCGCCCGCGACCGCTCGGGCCTTCAGCATCGCTTGGCGTTCCCAGGTGCGGCCCATCGTCTCGTAGTAATGCGATGCCGCTGGCAGGTCGATCACCAGTGGGCCGCTCTTTCCATAGGGTCTCAGTCGTAGATCGACGCGGTAGGCATGGCGCAACTGGTGGCTCTCGCCTAGCCATCGGGTAAACCGTTTGGCCAGCTGATCGAAGAAGAGCGTGTTCTCACAGACGCGGGGGCCTTCGGTGCAACCATCCAGATCTCCCAGAAACATCAGATCGATATCGCTGGAGTAATTCAGTTCTCGGCCACCCAGTTTGCCCATCGCCAGCACGCACCAGCGGGCGGTCGATCCATCAGGACGCAACGGGCGGCCATATTGGGATCGCGTTGCCTTCCACGCTGCGCGGTAGGCCGCTTCGCAGATCGCATCGGCAAGATCGGAGAGTTGCTGAGCGACTAGATCGACCGGCATGCCGCCGACAAAGTCATTGGAGGCGATCCGCACTGTCTCGCGATGACGGTACGATCGCAGGGCCTGAAGGATCTGCGATTCGTCCTTGCACGCGTCGATTTGGCAGCAGATCTCATCGATTAGGATCTCTCGATCGACCGGTTGCAGCCGGCTGCGGCGAATCGCATCGAACGCATCGGGGGATCGGATGAGCTGTTCGCTGAGATAGGGGCTGACAGAAAACATCTGCAGCAGCATCGGGAGCACATCGGGTTCGCGAGCAAAGAGGTCACCGATCGATCGCCCGGTGCGCGCCGTTCGAATGAATCGCTCCAGCGTCTCTAGCACCCCTTGCGGGTCGGTGGTGTGGGGCAGGCAGCTGCTGGCCTGATGAAGCATCTTCAGCAACAGCGCAGGCGGGACGCCATCTTCTAGGAAGCGTTCCAATACCTCGCGGGCCGCGACTGGATCCTTCAGCCCCAGTTGCTGCATCCAGTCTTCGAATCTCAGCCTCGTGGCCGAGGGCTGAAGACCGCTATAGAAGCGATGCTGGAAGAAGGTTTCCCCCTGCTGCATCGCATCGCCAGGGCGCCCGGTTTCGCCGCTTGGTCTGTCAGGCACCCGTCACCCTCCGACTGTTCAGGGCTGCTTGGGCACCACCGGTGGCAGCGGCTTGCCGTCGGGAACGAACCGCACCGAAATCGAATTGACGCAGTGCCGAGTGTTCTTCAGGGTAAAACCTTCCCCTTCAAAGACATGGCCTAGGTGGCCATCGCAATTGGCGCACAGAATTTCGGTGCGATACCCGTCCTCGTCGACCTCACGCCGCACCGAATCGGGAATCTCATCATCAAAGCTGGGCCATCCGCAGTGGCTGTCGAATTTGTCGCTGGATCGATACAACGGCGCGTTGCAGCGGCGGCAGAGGTAAGTTCCTTTTTCTTTGTGGTTCCAATACTCCCCCGTAAACGCTCGCTCGGTCCCCTTGTGCAGGATCACATACTGCTCGTCGCGGCTGAGCGTGTTGTACTGGCCAGGAGCCGGTGCCTTTTCCGAGGAGGCCACTTCGGCCTGGGCGCTTCGCGGTTCGTCCTGCGAAGCAATCTTCTTGGGATCAGCGATCATGGCAGATTCCTTGGTGTCAGCGACGAGGGGGGCGGAGGAGGTAGAGGAATCGACCGAAGTTTCGCGCGCCGAAGCCTGACTGGCAACCGGGGGCACGGCAGTCTCTTGAGAGACCACTTCGGAGTTGGGGGTCGCGGGAGGGGGGAGACGCTTGCCGGCGATGAAAAGGGCGGCAAGTGCCACCCCCACAATGGCGAAAGCAAGGAGTCGGGTTGGAAGCGGCATGATGTCGTTCCTCCGGGGTGATCTGGCGAGAGGCATTCAGGTCAGCGAGGACCAAGGCCGCGGGAGGATTTTCAAAAAAGGATCCACCGGCCTGTTTGTAGCTTAGAGGATCGCAAACCCCAAGTCGACCCGAAAGGGGAGTCCCCCGCCGATCCGCAGGGGTGCCCAGGGCCAAAAAAATTGCAGGAACAGACCCAAGGTGTGCAATAGGAAAGTCCGGGGAAACGCCTCGGGATTGGTTTCATTTTTCATGCACAGCGCCCCGCACGTCGGCATGTACGCACCGAAGGTGTGCCATGTGAAAGCCCGGGGCAACGCCCCGGGGAACGGCGACAGCCACCCCACCCCATCCTCACCATCCGCCCCAACGGGCCGAGACGATACAATAACAAATGACGCAAAAAAACGTCGATTTCGGAGACGGGGGGAGGAACGGTTGGCGAGCACAACCGCTTGGGAAGGTTCTGACGTATCTCGATCCTATCGTCTTCTGAATCCCTAGGCTGCCAGAATACCGAGGAGACCATTCGTTGCACTGGATTGCACCCACCGAAAAAGATACGGCGGCCGCGTCGTTGGAAAAGCGACTTTGGGACGCGGCCGATCAGTTCCGCGCCAACTCGGGGCTCAAGGCCCAGGAATACTCTGGCCCTATTCTTGGACTGATTTTTCTCCGATTCGCCGAAGTGCGTTTTGCCGCCCAGCGCGCCAAACTGGAAAAAGCCGGAACTTCGTCCCGTCGAGGTAGCCGGGTGGATGAACCCGCTGCCTACCATGCCGATAACGTGCTGTATCTCGCCCCCGAGGCGCGCTTCGATCACCTGCTAACCTTGCCCGAGGCGGTCGACATCGGCGCCAAGGTCAACGCCGCGATGCGCGAGGTGGAGAAGCACAATCCGCAACTGGCCGGCGTGCTACCCAAGACCTTCAATCTCTTCACCAGCACCCTACTCAAAGAGCTGCTGAAAAAAATCTCCGAGATCCCGGCCACGCTCGACTTCGATGCCTTCGGCCGGATCTACGAATATTTTCTTGGCGAGTTCGCGATGAGCGAGGGCCAGGGCGGTGGCGAATTCTATACGCCCGCCAGCATCGTGCAGTTGCTTGCGCAGGTGATCGAGCCCTTCCATGGGCGCATTCTCGACCCCGCCTGTGGATCGGGGGGCATGTTCGTGCAATCGGCGAGGTTCGTGGCCGAGCATCATAAGAACCCGGCTGCCGAACTCTCCATCTGTGGCGTCGAGAAGACCGATGAGACCGGCCGACTGGCGCGCCTGAACCTCGCCGTGCACGGTCTCGAAGGGGACATCCGCCACGGTGGCAATGTGAACAGCTATTACGACGACCCGCACAATGCCACCGGCCAGTTCGACTTCGTGCTGGCCAATCCACCCTTCAACGTCAACGCGGTGGACAAGGAGCGGATCAAGGACATGGTCGGCACCGGTCGGCGTTTCCCCTTCGGCCTTCCGCGCACCGACAACGCGAACTATCTCTGGATCCAGCTCTTCTACTCGGCGCTGAATGCCAAGGGCCGCGCTGGTTTTGTTATGGCCAACTCGGCCTCCGATGCGCGCAGCAGCGAGCAGGAGCTACGGCAGAAGCTGATCGAGGCGCGAGCGGTGGATGTCATGGTGGCCGTCGGTCCCAACATGTTCTACACCGTGACGCTCCCCTGCACGCTGTGGTTCCTCGACCGGGGCAAGGCCAAGACGAACCGTGCCGAGACCGTGCTCTTTATCGATGCGCGTCATATCTACCGCCAAGTCGATCGCGCCCATCGCGATTGGACGCCGGCGCAGATTGGGTTCATCGCCAACTTGGTTCGCTTGTATCGGGGAGAAGCGCCTGACTTGACCGTGGGGGGCCAGGAGACCGAAGCCAAGCTGAAGGAAGTCTTCGGTAAGAAGCTGAGATATGCCGACATCCCGGGCCTCTGCAAGGCAGCGACGATCGAGCAGATCGAGGCGCAAGGTTGGTCGCTGAACCCCGGCCGCTACGTGGGCGTGGCCCCGGGCGAAGAGGTGAGCGACGAGGATTTCAAGGCCCAGCTCCAAACGCTGAACGAGGAATTGGAAACCCTCAACGCCCAGGCGCGGACCCTGGAGCAAACCATCGCCGCGAACGTGGCGGGGATTTTGGAGGCGTGAGCGATGGCGAAGTGGAACCAGTCGCAGCTTGGCGTCGTTGCCGACCTTTGCTTGGGCAAAATGCTTGACCAAGAAAAGAACCGTGGCGAGCCACTACCCTATCTCGCCAACGTCAATGTCCGTTGGGGTGAATTCGCCTTGGACAACTTACGCACGATGCGCTTTGAGCCTCATGAACGCGACCGATATGGTCTGAGGCTGGGCGACATTGTTATGTGTGAGGGTGGTGAGCCGGGGCGATGCGCCATCTGGAAAGAGCAAGTCCCCGGGATGATGATCCAGAAGGCGCTGCACAGAATTAGACCACACGATGTTCTGAACTATCGATTCCTCTTCTACGAGTTGCTCAACATCGGAAGCTGCAAAGGCTTCGATCAGTACTTTACTGGGGCAACTATCAAACACCTTCCAGGAGAAAAGCTGGCCAAGGTTGCAGTCCACGTCCCTCCCCTCCCCATCCAGCGGCGCATCGCGGGGATCTTGTCGGCGTATGACGAGTTGATCGAGAACAGCCAGCGGCGGATCAAGATTTTGGAGTCGATGGCCCGCGCCCTCTACCGCGAGTGGTTCGTCCACTTCCGCTTCCCCGGCCACGAATCCGTCCCCCGCATCCCCTCGCCACTCGGGGAGATTCCACAGGGGTGGGAGGTGAAGAAGCTCGGCGAAATCGCGGAGGATATTCGCCGCAATGTGCCGAAAGGCGAACTCGAAGAACCAAAGCCATACGTCGGCCTGGAACATATCCCGCGACGTTCGCTAGCGCTTGATTCTTGGGAAACTGCGACCGAACTCGGCTCGAACAAACTGGAGTTCAAGAAAGGCGAAGTCCTGTTCGGGAAGATTCGGCCCTACTTCCACAAGGTCAGCGTCGCCCCCTTCGATGGCCTGTGCTCGGCCGATACCATTGTCATTCGCGCCCGTCACCCGGAGCATTACGCCGCAGTGGTCGCGTGCGTCTCCAGCGATGCATTCGTTGCTGAAGCGAGCGCGACCGCCAATGGCGCGAAGATGCCACGTGCAAATTGGGACGTGCTGGAGAAATTCCCGGTCGTGATTCCCTCGGGGAGAGTGGCGGAGAAATTCTCTGCGCTGTTGGCCGAACTTATCGCGGATCAACAAACGCTTATCTTTCAAATCCAAAACCTCCGTCGCACGCGCGACCTGCTGCTGCCGCGTCTGCTTTCGGGCCAGATCGACGTGGAGGCCCTTGATCATGCCTGAAATCACCCCGCTGCCCGCCGACTACGCCCCGCTGCTGGCGGAGATCAAGGCCCGCGTGCGGCATGCGCAGA
Source organism: Planctomycetaceae bacterium (assembly GCA_040375295.1). Classification (GTDB taxonomy): domain Bacteria; phylum Planctomycetota; class Planctomycetia; order Pirellulales; family Pirellulaceae; genus JBEISR01. The sequence continues at coordinate 8,399 of JBEISR010000037.1, read as the reverse complement.
CCCGCGCCGTGATGGCGGTCAATGCGGAGCTGATCCGCCTGTATGGGGAGATCGGTGCGCTGATCGACCAGCGCCAGCAACAGGAAGGCTGGGGAGCCAAGGTGATCGAGCGTCTGGCCCGCGACCTGCACAACGAGCTGCCTGAAGAAAAGGGCTTTTCCGAACGCAACATCAAGCGGATGCTGGCCTTTCATCGGGCCTACCCGCACTTTGTGCCACAGGCTGTGGCACAAATGGGGGGCAAACCAGAAGTGCCACAGGCCGTGGCACTTTTTCCGACCGATCTCTTGCTGGCGCTGCCCTGGGGGCATCACAGCGAGCTGCTCGCCAAGGTCAAGGATGCAGCCACCCGACAATGGTACATGCAGGCAGCGGTTCGGTTCGGGTGGAGCCGCAACATTCTGCTGATGCAGATCGAGACCTCGGCGCACCTGCGCCAGGGAAAGGCGACCACGAATTTTTCCGAACGCCTGCCGCCACCGGCATCGGACATGGCGCAGCAGTCGCTGAAAGACCCCTACATCTTCGACTTTCTTACCCTCGCCAACGGGTTTCATGAGCGGGAGCTGGAAACCGGGCTGCCCAGCATCGAGCAGCTCGATGCGGGCGCTGGCCGACCATTCAGGAGACGAATAGCCATGAGCCCGCACGCCTACACCGAAGACCAACTCGTTGAACAGCCCGCCATCGGGTTGTGCTCCCACCGGGTGCCTTTGGGCAAGGGGCGCTTGCATCATTCGCGGCTTTCTCCAACCGACGGTTGGAATTGCCGGGCATTGGCCACTAGCAAGGCCAGGGAGGAACGCTATGACTGATTATCTACCTTTGCCTTCCGACTACAACCAGCTCCTTGCCGAGGTGAAAGATCGCATCCGTTCGGCCCAGTATGCTGCACTCAAAGCGGTCAATACCGAGCTTGTCGGACTGTATTGGGATCTAGGCCGCTTGATTGTGGAGAAACAGGAGCAATCGGGGTGGGGCAAATCCGTGGTTGAACGACTCTCTCAAGACTTGCGGAAAGAATTCCCTGGCGTGGCCGGTTTCTCGGTCCAGAATCTCTGGTATATGCGCCAATTCCACCTGGAATACCGGGAACATGAGAAACTCCAACCACTGGTTGGAGAAATCGCTTGGGCACACAACTTGGTCATCATGAGCAAGTGCAAAGACCCTCTCGAGCGGGAATTCTACCTGCGAATGACTCGCAAGTTCGGCTGGTCAAAAAACGTACTGATCCACCAAATCGCGAACCAGAGCTACGAGAAGTCCTTGCTGGGGCAGACCAATTTCGACCAGACCCTGACGCCCGCGCTCCGGTCACAGGCCAAGCTGGCCGTGAAAGATGAATACACCTTCGATTTCCTGGAACTGGCCGAAGAACACAGTGAACGAGAGCTTGAGCGGGCTCTCATCGCCCGCGTTGAAGACTTCCTTCGGGCCATGGGTGGCTTGTTTGCCTTCATGGGCAGCCAGTATCGGCTTGAGGTCGACGGCCGGGAGTATTTCTTGGACCTCCTGCTGTTCCATCGGCGATTGCGATCTCTGGTGGCCATCGAACTAAAGATTGGCGATTTTCAACCCGAGTTCGTTGGCAAGATGCAGTTCTATTTGACGGCGCTGGATCGACAGGTACGGCAGGACGATGAGAACCCGTCCATTGGTATCATCCTATGCAAGGAGAAGAACCGCACCATCGTCGAGTATGCACTGCATGATGCCAACAAGCCCATCGGCGTGGCGACTTACGAGATCACTCGGACGCTACCCAAGGAACTGAAAGGGCAATTGCCTCGGCCCGAGGATATTGCGGCTTTGCTCGAAGGTCTAGATCCATGAGCCCCCACAACTACACCGAAGATCAACTCGTCGAACAACCCGCTATCGGACTCTTTGCTGCATTGGGCTGGCAAACGATTTCGGCTTTGGAAGAGACCTTCGGCCCCGACGGCACTTTTGGCCGCGAGACCAAAGGGGAGGTGGTGCTGACCGATCGACTGCGGGCGGCACTCACCAAGCTCAACCCTGGCCTGCCCGCCGAGGCGATCCAGACCGCTATCGACGAACTGGCCCGTGACCGCTCGGCGATGAGCCTGGAGGCCGCCAACCGCGAGGTGTATCGACTACTCAAGGAGGGTATTCCGGTTTCCATCCCCGACCGCGAGCACGGCGGGCAGAAGACCGAGCGGCTGCGCGTGGTCGATTGGGAACACCCAGAACAGAACGACTTCCTGCTGGTCAGCCAATTCAGCGTGGTCGGCAGCCTTTACACCTGCCGGCCCGATCTGGTCGGTTTTGTGAATGGCTTGCCTTGGGTGGTGATCGAACTGAAGAAGCCCGTCGTGCCGGCGCGCGCAGCGTTCGATGAGAACCTGACGCACTACAAGAAAGAGATCCCGCAGCTCTTCTGGTTCAACGCCCTCCTGATCGCCAGCAACGGCACCGACAGCCGCGTCGGGTCGCTGACTGCCGACTGGGAACGGCTCTTCGAGTGGAAGCGGATCGAGCGTGAGGACGAGTCGCGCCGCGTGTCGATGGAGGTGATGCTGCGCGGCACCTGCGACCCCAATCGGCTGCTCGACTTGGTAGAGAATTTTACGCTCTTCTCCGAGCACAAAGCGGGCCTGGTGAAGGTGCTCGGACAGAACCACCAGTTCCTCGGCGTGAACAACGCGATCCGCTCCATGCTTGAAGCCCGCAAGCTGGGCCACGGGCGCGGCGGTGTGTTCTGGCAGACGCAGGGAAGCGGCAAGAGTTTTTCGATGGTGTTCTTCGCGCAGAAGGTGCTGCGCAAACTGACCGGCAACTGGACCTTCGTGGTGGTGACCGACCGGGTGGAACTGGATGAGCAGATCGCCAAGACCTTCAAGACCGTAGGTGCGGTGAGCGAAGCAGAGGGGGACCAGTGCCATGCCGCCAGCGGGGCGCACCTGCGCGAGTTGTTGCGAGGCAACCATCGCTACGTGTTCACGCTGGTGCACAAGTTCCAGACGCCGGAGATGCTCACCGATCGTTCGGACGTGATCGTGCTGACCGACGAAGCGCATCGCAGTCAGTACGATACCCTCGCGCTCAACATGCGGGCCGCGCTGCCCAAGGCCCTATTCTTGGCCTTCACCGGTACTCCACTGATCGCGGGCGAAGAGCGTACCAAAGAGGTTTTTGGCGACTATGTGTCGATCTATGACTTCCAGCAATCTGTTGAGGACGGCGCGACGGTGCCGCTGTTCTATGAGAACCGCACCCCCGAGTTGCAACTGGTCAACCCTGATCTCAATGACGACATTTATGACCTGATTGAGAACGCCAGTCTTGACGAACAGCAGGAGGCGAAGCTGGAGCAAGCACTGGGACGGCAATACCACCTGATTACGCGCGACGACCGGCTGGAGACAGTGGCTGCAGATATCGTCACGCATTTTCTAGGCCGGGGTTTCCTCGGCAAGGCGATGGTTGTTTCCATCGACAAGGCCACGGCGCTGCGGATGCACGACAAGGTGAAGAAGCACTGGGCCGCCGAGACGGCGCGTGTGCAGAAGGAACTGAACCGCTACGACCTGCCAGATTTAGAAAAGGCAGCGCTGCGGCACCGACTGGAGGTGCTGACTACCACCGACATGGCCGTAATCGTTTCGCCGGGGCAGAACGAAATCGATCAGATGAGGAAGCTTGGGATCGACATCGAGCCGCACCGCAGACGCATGAACGATTCTCAGCCCGGACTGGACGAGAAGTTCAAGGACACGAACGATCCACTGCGTCTGGTGTTCGTCTGTGCCATGTGGCTGACCGGTTTTGACGCCCCGAGCTGTTCGACGGTTTACCTCGACAAGCCGATGCGCAATCACACGCTGATGCAGACGATCGCCCGCGCGAACCGCGTCTTCCCAGGCAAGCACAGTGGCGTGATTGTGGACTATGCCAATGTGTTCGCCTCGTTGGAGAAAGCGCTGGCTATCTACGGCGCGGGCAAGGGTGGCACGAACCCGGTCAAGGACAAGGCCGAGTTGGTCGCAGCCCTGCGGGAGGCGATCGCTGAGGTTACCTCGTTCTGTGCCGGCCATGGCGTCGACCTTGCCGCGATGGAAACCCTTCCCGTGGCTGGGATGGAGCGACTGGCTGCGATTGAGGACGCGATCGATTCGCTGATTGGTCCTGATGCGGTGCGACGAGAGTTTCTCGGTCACGAAAAATTCGTGAGCACGCTGTATCGCGCCGTCAAACCCGATCCAGCAGCAGTTGAATTCTCGATGAGAGTGGCGGGGATTGTGACACTTGCTGGAGCGATCCGAGAAAGACTGAACCCCAACTCGCCCGATATCTCCACCATTTTGCAGCAGATTGGCGGTCTGCTGGACGATTCGATCACCGGCTTGACGATTCGTGAAGAGGGGCCACCCGCCATCGACCTTTCGAAAATCAACTTCGAGGCGCTGGCCAATCGGTTCAAGGAATCGAAACACAAGAATACCGACCTTGAGGCATTGAAGGCGGCCATCGCGGCAAGGCTGGAGAAGCTGGTTCGATTGAACCGAACCCGAGCCGACTTCGCCGAAAGATTTGAAGCGCTGATCGAGAGTTACAACAATGGCAGCCGCAACATCGAACAGCTCTTTGAGGAACTGCTCAAGCTGTCGAACAGCCTGGACAGCGAGCAGGAGCGTCACGTGCGCGAGAATCTCAGCGAAGAAGAGCTGGTGATCTTCGATATTTTGACACGGCCCGCCCCGGAGTTGACGACCGCCGAACGCGACGAAGTAAAAAAGGTTGCCAAAGATCTACTCTCGCGACTGAAGAGCTTGCTGGTGCTCAACTGGCGGCAGAAATCGGCCGCGCGATCGACTTTGAAATTGGCGATCGAAGACACGCTGGATACATTACCGGCTGCCTACGACCGGCCGTTGTTCGCGCAGAAATGTTCGGCGCTTTTCGAGCATGTTTATGAAAGCTACCCGGAACTGAATTCGGGAGTCTATGCTGGGCTGACCTGAGCAAGTTTTCTCAGGGCAACGCCCTAGGGTCGCTAGAGCTTTATAGGACAGGGAACGCCCCGTTCAGCATTCGGCTCGGAATGCCAGCAGCGTGCGATCCTGGTGGTTGGTTTCCTGGGGGGTCAGCCGAGTTGGGCAGATGCCTGGCGATCGCTAGGCAGAACTCGGAGATCGGGAGATCGCTATGCGATTCCACTAGCTGCACCAGTTGGCTCCAAGGGAGCACATCGGGTGTCGCAGTGGCCTCGGGGCCAAGGTCGGCCACCGCCGCGTTCCACAGCAGTAGTCCCGTCCCAGGCTGCCATGGGATGGTGGTGATCGCGGGGGTGGTGCCAGTGGATGACTTGCCTAGCGTGCTATCCCCCAGCGGTCTTTGTCCGCCGCCGAGGAATCGGCAGCCATCAGGACCCCAGCAGAGTGCCCCCACCTGCCCGTGAAGAGCCAGTTTTACGCTGCTCTGGTTGGCGTCGAAGTCGGCCCAGGCCAGACCGCTTTGACTCCAGTCGCTCTGGTGGCCGTTTGGGGTCCAGCGAGGGAGCTGGCCAAGGCGTTGGTCGATCATCGGCAGGGCCTGTTCGATCGAGTGGTCTTCTAGCCAGGTGTGCTGCAAGAGTGTTTGCAGCGTGGTGGCAACCATCGCCCCGGTTACCGATTGCTGCTGGCTGGCTCCAATGGCGCAGCGAAGCCGCTGGGAATCAGGTTGGTGCCAGTCATGAAACGCGCCACCGACCGGGCCTGCCTGGGAGGTCCAACCATCCCATTGAATGGCCGAGGCGGAGGCGGTGCGCGTGGGGAGCATGGCGGCCTGAGCCCATCCGGCGTCTTCCATCGTCGATTGGATGGAGAAGCTTCGTTCCAGTTGGCGGACCATCTGAAATTGCTGAAGGGCACCAACCATCTGATCGGCGGCCATGGTGGCGATCGCGATATCGCGGCGATCGAAATCGCGCGGCCGCTCGCTCCAGAACCACAGCGTTCCCAGCGGCGTCGACTCGGTACCTACCGGGACGCAGATCGCTGCGGGAAACGGTTCGGGCCTAGCCCATGCGATCTGGGTATCTTCGGCGCGCAGCAGGACGGCTTTGCCGAGCAATGCTTCGAGGTCGGCGCGGGCTCCCCGGAGCGGCCGTGGCGCCTGGATGAGAACTCCTTCCAGCGAACCCCAGGCAGCGCGGGGCTGCAGCGATCGATGGTCTTCGGTTAGCAGGTACATCGAAGCGGCTTGCATGCCCATCGCCAGGGATGCATCGCCAAGCGTCCGCTGCCAGCGATCGGCTAGCTGCGATTGCTCTTTGGCGTCCAACGTGAAATGGATTCCAGTTGCCAGTTCCGCATGCTGCCGTCTTACCACCTGCTCGGTGCGATGGAGGCGGCGGGCGAGCGACTGGATGGGATCGAGCAGATGTCGGACTTGTTCGAGCGACAGGGAGGCGTGCTGGTCGGGATCCAGTTCCTTGGCCAGCACCCAGCGTCCCTCCGCGACACTCCATCCGCGTCGTTCGACGCGCCAGCCCGACAGATCCTCCAGGGCGTCGAGGATCTGTTCCCATTCGGATTCCAAAGGGAGATCACGTTGAGGTGGCGAGAAGGCTTCGCCCTCGTGGAGTCGCAGATGGGGAGAACGATCCAGTGGCACGTCCGAGCTTTCTAAGAAGGCGAAGCGATCGACGAGTCTTTGGGGCGAGGTGTCGGGGCACCTGGTCGCCCGAGGTGAGTGACGGGAGAGACCATCGGCCTGGGTCGCTCTTTCGGTCGAGGAAAACAGGGTGGAGTACGTTGTGCGGTCCCCCTCCCTGACTTGCTGATCGACACAACCGGACTAACCGAAATTCCCAACAGGACGGCTCAAGCGTCGCAGATGCAATTCAAATCGAAACACTTATAGGGACCTTCCTGCGCCCATTTGCTTCGCGCTGGTCCGCCGAGGAAACACGATTGCAGTCCAGGCACTACCGATCCAGAGTTTCGTCGGTGAGAGGTCTTGTTCTGAGAAAAAAATAGCCCGTAGCGGACAAGCTACGGGCTATTGCTGGCGTCGAGAGCTAACTCGGACCCCATGACTAACGGAAACTATAAAACGGAAAATGAAAAGCGAAACCCCTATTTTTGATTGACGATGGGAAACGCGCGTTTCTTCATCGGATTCATACTGATCCTTCATCACATCGCACGGTTCCGCGGTTACATTCGTTACCAGTGGCAAAAGGAGGACAACCGTCGCTGAAAGCGAAGGACCTTTGGCCAGCAATTCAGAAGCGCGCCGCTCGGACCCCATGACACTCCGACAGGCGCAACATCCGTTAGGAGCGCCTATTGTGAAGGCCTTATTAATTTTTCGTGCCGCCGCTATTGGTGTACTAACGTACACTTCTTTGGCCGCTATCGGTTGGTGGACCGCGTGCGAACTAAGTGCCGCAAACAGCAGTCCAGCCGTCGCCTGGGGGGGATTCTGCGCCGGACTTACCGGCATGAGCCGCCTCTACGCATCGCAAGGTAAGTCGAAACTCGCAAATGTATGCGAGTCGGCAATGTGGTGGTCTATGTATGCCATCGTTATCCCCTCGACCGTCGCATTCTGGTTTAGGATCGGCGGTTGGCGGATGGAAGCTAGGCTCATTTTCGCAATAGCGTCGGCGCCGCTCTTCATGGCTGCATGGTTCCTTACCATGCTCAGCGTGGATAGCGCACCGGGAGCTGATGCAGCCGATCAATGAGGCCGCGATTCAGTGATCGCGGAAGGGACCAGCAAAACGCCAAACGCCAAGGGGGTTATCGAGCTTCAATGAGGCCGCGATTCAGTGATCGCGTAAGGTTTAATCTCTAGCGGCTGGTTCTGGTACTTAGCCCAGCTTCAATGAGGCCGCGATTAAGTGATCGCGGGAAGTGCCCCTCTTATCTAGGACCGCTTGGAGATACTTTCCCCTTCAATGAGGCCGCGATTAAGTGATCGCGGGAAGTTACCGGCTTGGCGGATCGTTCAAACCGATTCGGCATCCTTCAATGAGGCCGCGATTAAGTGATCGCGGGAAGAGGCAAGCCGTCCGAACGGAATCCGTGGTGGGGCGACCTTCAATGAGGCCGCGATTAAGTGATCGCGGGAAGCAGGATCCAGCCAACCCATGCCAAGAGCTTGCCATCCTTCAATGAGGCCGCGATTAAGTGATCGCGGGAAGCTGGATTGGTCAAACCCTTGGGCAATTCGTGGCCGTGCCTTCAATGAGGCCGCGATTAAGTGATCGCGGGAAGTGACCCGGATCGTCAGCATCTTTTCGTTTTCTCCGTACCTTCAATGAGGCCGCGATTAAGTGATCGCGGAAGGGGGATAGACAGACCTGCACGGCGCGAGGTGTTACTCCGCTTCAATGAGGCCGCGATTTAGTGATCGCGGAAGGAAAAGCTTCCCGCCATACT
>JBEISR010000054.1:0-14021 GCA_040375295.1 Planctomycetaceae bacterium | reverse complement strand
GCACCCATGGCTGGCTCAATCGCTTCCGAGGCATCCTCATAAGGTGGGAAAAGAAATTACAAAATCATATCGCTTGCCTGCATCTTGCATGTGCCTATCTTACCTATGCTAGATCAGGGGTTTTCGGATAGGTTCTAAGCCTGACCTATTTTTTTTGACTGCCCCGTAGCCAATGCAACGCGCGATGCCCGATTTTCCGTTCCATCCGGCAATTCTATGGGCCCCTTCGTCTGCAAATCGCCACAGCTGTCGAAGGCAGCCGCGAGTCATGTGCAGCCTGATTCCAGCGTCACGAAACATGTCATTCGGTTGGCCAGCATAGGGCAACTCGATCGAGATGCCTCGAATTCTATCGCCTGGAAAAAACAGTTGGACGTTTTTTTCCCCTTCATGATTTCTTTCGACATTCTCGCAATTCCACTTCTCGGCTCACGCGAAGACACAAAGCCATGGAGAGCGTATGCCTATTTGCGATTCCTGATTAGGGATCCAGTCGACTCTCTCTGTTGGCGGTAACCTATCGTTGGACCCATCTGGGGTTCTTGTGGGTAGCGATCGCTTGACGGCATCCGCTCGAACTCGCCTGGGTTAGGTTGCCGGACGCCTAGCGCCGCAATCTAGGGAATCTTCCAAATCGTAGTGGATGGTCGCCAGCCCCCCGGTTTGCGACGTTGGGCCCAAAAGAACCGGTCGACTCGCTCCGTCCCGATAAAATCGCTTGGCAATTCGAGCATGGCACCGTTGTGCAGTTTGTAGCGCGCCTCGTTGACCCATCGAGTTGACGGATGGCCCCACTTTTTGAGAATCGCTGCACGAGCAACCGATATTCTGTTGCGCAGCAAGCCGGATCGCTGTCGATCAGGAATGGGGACCGCCGTCGGTGATGCATCCCTCGGAGGCGCTGCGGACCAATTGGATGTATTTGTAGAGGGTGCCCCGAGTCGCTTTGAGTGGGGGAGCAGTCCAGGAGCGGCGACGCGTTTGGAGTTCCTGGTCGGACAGGTCGACCGAGAGCCGATTGTTCTCCGCATCGATCGTCACCATGTCTCCATCTTCCACCAAGGCCAACGGCCCCCCCACCTGGGCTTCCGGGGTGATGTGTCCGACGATGAAACCATGAGAGCCGCCAGAAAAGCGGCCGTCGGTCATCAGGGCGACGTCGGAGCCCAGTCCGGCACCCATGATGGCCGATGTGGGGGTCAGCATTTCAGGCATCCCCGGACCTCCCTTGGGTCCTTCGTAGCGAATGATGATGACGTCCCCTTTTTGGATCTCCTTCCGCTGCAGTGCCTCCAGCATTGCCTCTTCGCCGTCGTAGCAGCGCGCAGGGCCCGAGAAGACCAGACCTTCCTTCCCGGTGATCTTGGCGACGGCTCCTTCTGGTGCCAGGTTGCCACGCAGAATCTGAATGTGTCCGGTTGGCTTGAGCGGGTTGTTCACGGTGCGAACAATCGACTGACCTTCTTTGAGCCCGGGGAGGTCGTTGAGGTTTTCTGCCAGCGTCCTACCGGTGACCGTTCGGCAGGAACCATCGAGCAACCCTTCCTGAAGCAGGTATTTCATCACCGCAGGAGTCCCTCCGACCGAGTGCAAATCCTCTTGTACCCATTTGCCGCTTGGCTTGAGATCTGCCAGGTAAGGAATGCGTTCGGAAACCCGCTGGAAATCATCCAGTCCAAGAGGCACATCCACCGAGTGCGCCATGGCAATCAAGTGAAGGACCGCATTGGTGCTGCCCCCCAGCGCCATCACCACGGTCATGGCGTTCTCGAATGCTGCTCGGGTCATGATGTCCCGCGGCTTCAAATCGAGTTCCATCAGCTTGCGCATCGCATGGCCGGCCGCGATGCACTCGGTATGCTTGGCCGGATCGACCGCAGGGATCGATGCGGAGTAAGGGAGCGACATCCCGAGGGCCTCGATCGCCGAGGCCATGGTGTTGGCCGTATACATCCCACCGCAGGCCCCTGCACCCGGGCAGGAGTTACGCACGATCTGAGCCCGTTCCTGTTCGTCGATCTGCCCGGAAAGAAACTGGCCAAAGCATTGGAAAGCGGAGACGATATCCAGCGTCTGACCGTTCCATTTTCCAGGCCGAATCGTTCCTCCGTAGACCATCAGCGCAGGCCGATTCAGGCGACCCATCGCAATCAAGCATCCCGGCATGTTCTTGTCGCAGCCTGGAATCGCAATCAGGCCGTCGTACCACTGCGCCCCCATGACCGTCTCAATGGAGTCGGCGATTAGGTCGCGAGACTGCAGTGAAAAACTCATCCCGTCGGTGCCCATCGAAATCCCATCGCTGACACCGATGGTATTGAATCGCATCCCAACCAACCCCGCCTCCACAACCCCTTGACGGACCGACGCCGCTAGGTCGTTCAGATGCATGTTGCAGGTATTCCCCTCATACCACATGCTGGCGATCCCCACCTGTGGCTTGTTCATGTCCTCCGGGGTCATGCCGGTCCCATAAAGCATCGCCTGCGAAGCCCCCTGGCTTTTGGGTTGCGTGATGCGGGAGCTGTAGGGATTCAGCGGACGGGACATCGTGCTTGCTTTCCTTCTGTTGGTGGGAAAGAGAATCGAATGGGAGAGCCAGACCGGGGTGAGCCGGTTGGGCAGTAGCTGCAGGTGCTGCCTGAGCCAGAACCAACTAATGTAATCGTTCCCATCGGCTCCGCGAAGAAGGTCCAGCGGGCGATCGACGCACGTGGCCTCCCTTCGAATCGCTTCCCGCCGGTACACTTGGAGAAGTGGTGGATCGCCTGAGCTCCATTCCCTTGGTTCCCCCCCTTTCCGATTTCGTCGCTCCAACTATGCCACCATCGCAACCTGCCGACCTGTTCTTCTTTTTTGACCTCGGTAAGGTACTGGTCGCCTTCGACCATCAGGTCATGGTGGAGAATCTGGCAGGCTTGCTGGGGGTGCCAGGCGAGTCGGTTCGGGCCCTGCTGTTCGATCAGGGCTTGGAGGATGCTTACGAACGAGGCGAAATCACCAGCCAGACGTTTGCCGATCGACTGAATGCGATCGGCCACCACCCCGTCCGTCACGACGAATTGCTTGATGCCGCAGGGGCCATGTTCACCGTCCAGCGTGAGATGGTGCCGGTGCTGCAGCGATGCCGACAGGCTGGAGTGGGCATGGGGCTGCTGTCCAATACCTGTGAGGCCCACTGGGAGTGGCTGCAGCGGCACCCGATGGAAACGGTCGTCGGATGGTTTGATCCGATTGTCTTGAGCTATCGCGTCCATTCGATGAAGCCGGACCTGGCGATTTATCGCAGCGCCGAGCAAATGGCGGGCGTCGGTCCAGAATCGATTTTCTTCATCGATGACCGAGCCGAAAATGTCGAAGGAGCTCGCGCGGCAGGTTGGCGAGCGACCCTCTTTGTCGACGCCTCAAGTTTGAATCAACAGCTCGACGCCCTCCTCCCTCCCCTGGTCGCAGGATCGGCCTTACGGGAGTCGAGCCCCGGTGATCGATAGCGCAAAAAATGGCTCCGCCTGCCGAATCTCGCTTTTCACTGCCGACCTTTGTGCCTACGCTGAACCGCAGCCATCGGATTGGGTGGGATGTGCCCTCCTGAAGCAAGGCTGCTCCAGTCGCCTCTTTCGGATTTCCTATGTCCAGCAAGCCATCCTCCAACACCCCTCCACCCTCAGAAATTCCTTCCCAGCGCCCGGTTGCGGTGATCGATATCGGGGCGACCAGCATCCGCATGGCAATCGCCGAAATCGATGCCTCCGGATCTTTTCGGTCGCTCGAATCGCTCACCCAAGCAGTCGCCCTGGGAAAGGACACCTTCACCGGCCGGCGGATCCGCAAGCCGGCCATGGAAGATTGCGTGCGCGTCTTGAAGAGTTACCGTCGCCTGCTGCAGGAGTACGGGATCACTCGTCCGGACCAGATGCGCGTGGTCGCCACCAGCGCGGTGCGGGAATCGCTCAATCGACTCGCCTTCATCGACCGCATTTTCATCGCCACTGGGCTGGAGGTGGAGGTGCTGGACGAGGCGGAAGTCAATCGAATCACCTACCTGGGGATCCAGCCTTTCTTGCAGTCCGATCCATCTCTGGCGCAAAGTCGAACGGTGGTGGTCGAAATCGGCAGTGGAAGTACCGAACTGCTGATGGTGCGTGGTGGCAATGTCATTTTCTCCAACACCTACCGACTTGGTTCCTTAAGGTTGCTCAGTCAACTGGAATCGTACACGGTACCCCAGGGGAAGCTTCACCAGCTGATGGAGCGGCAGATTGAACGCTTCGTCGATCAGATCACCGAACAGTTGGATACGCATGGTCCCGTCGAAATGGTCGCGATGGGAGGCGATGTGCGATTCGCCGCGTCGAATCTTCTGGAGGATTGGGATGGCGAATCGCTGGCATCCATACCGATCCATCAATTCGAGGCGTTCGCGCGATCGATTCTGCCGATGTCGGAAGAGGCGATCGTGCATCGCTACGGGATCAGCTTTCAGGATGCCGAAACGATCGGTCCCGCGCTGCTCAGCTATTCCATCCTCGCCAGACGCCTGGGTTGCTCGTTGGTCCGCGTGGCGACGACCAATCTGAGGGATGGATTGCTTCAGGATCTGGCACACCGCGACAGCTGGACCGCCGAATTTCGCAACCAAATCATCCGCTCGGCCATCCACCTGGGACGCCGCTTCGGTTTCGATGAGAAGCACGCTCGTCATGTCGCTTCCCTTAGCCGCAAGCTGTTCACCGATCTGCAGACTGAGCATTCTCTGGATTTGCGTTGGGAGCTGATTCTCTATCTGGCCGCCCTCCTCCACGAGATCGGACTGTTCATCAACGTCAAAAGCAATCACAAGCACGCGATGTACATGATTCGCAACAGCGAAATCTTCGGACTCAGTCGAAAAGACTCGTTGCTGGTCTCCCTGGTGGCTCGTTACCATCGCCGCAGTTCGCCCCAGCCGAGCCATGAAGGGTATGCAACCTTGGATCGGCAGGATCGAGTCGCCGTGGCGAAGCTGGCTTCGATGCTGCGGTTGGCCATAGCACTGGATGAGTCGCGGAGCCAGCGCATCGCCAGTTTCCGATGCCGAAAGCAGTCCGATCGCTGGGTGATTGCTGTTGCTGGCGTGGAGGATTTATCGCTGGAGCAATTGGCATTGCGGCAAAGTGGCAATCTGTTCGAGGAAACCTTTGGTTGCGGCGTGCTGCTAAGAGGCACGCGCCGCTGAGCGAGTGACGCTGGAGCGGGATGGCTGGTTTGCGCCGCCCACCAAAGGGCTTGGGCCCTACCGCTAAGGTATCGAAGATTCCCAGCGGAGCGGCGCCAGCCGTCCGGCTCTTTTTAAGATCGCCGCTCAGGCATGCCGCTCCAGCCAACTTTGGATGCATCCGTCCAGGCAAAGCTGCGACCAGGTTTCCAGTCGCGATCGTTCACGCTGCAGCTGCTCCAGCGGCACAAAGCCGCTGTCGATCATCTGATCCTCGCGTGCCGCAACCCAGCGACCTGGCAGATGGATGTGATGGACCACTCCCAGGTGCACTCGCCCCACCTCACTTTGATCGTCGTAGATCAAACCGGCCATCGCCTGGGCGCTCAAAAGCGACTCCCAGGGTTCGGCGTACCCAGCTTTCCCGACCCAGTGGAGTTCCTCGGTTACCTCCCGCCTCATCCCACTTTCATACCAGTGGTCCCCGGAGGTGTCTTCGGTGGAGATATGGCCTCCAATCCCGATGCTTTGAAGCGCGTGCAGTCGCGCTTCCCCTTGGCCACTACCCCGCGTGTACCGAAAAACTTCAATCCCACCATCGGGATTCAAGCAGGTGAAGAGAACATAAGGAATCAATTGCTTGAACCGGGGGTCGGTTTCGCATTGGCTGCGAGGCAGGAACGATTGGTTCGAGCGATCGAGAACCAAGTGCCGAGCTGGATCGTTGATCGGCAAGAAGCCGGAGAAGGCGCCCAGTTGCAGAAGATGGGATTCCGGTACACAAAGCACCTCTTCGTCCTTCGCCATGGGAACACTACTCCAGAAACGAATCCAACCAATCCATCGCTCCATACGATCTGCCGACAGCATGTCGCGGTCGACACAATCCCATTCGGATGAATCTAAGGTGCAGGTTGCCGGCTGTTAAGGTGCCTGGCGAATGCGTCGGTTGAGAACTTGTTCCGGCTGGAAAAAACATCCCTTTCGCTCTTTTGTGGGAGAGGCCTTCCTCAAGGGAAGACCGACAGCCCTTAACAGGTCTTCAAGGGAATTTGGGCTTTGTATTAGCCATGGTGATTCCTGCGAATGCGGGTTGAGTGGATCTAATTCTGTTGACGAGTTTCGCGGCACGCGTTATTCTCTGCGATCGGTTTGCGTAATAGACAGGGTTCTAGAATTAATTCGGCTTATAGTGCTATGGTCTCGATCCAGATTCGAAGTTTGAAGGTGTTCTGCGATGTGGTGCGTCGCAGAAGCTTCTCTCAGGCGGCCAGCGACCACGGGATGACTCAGAGCGCGGCCAGCCAAACAGTGCAGAATCTGGAGGAGTATCTTTCGGTGCAGTTGATCGATCGATCGCGTCGACCTTTCGTCCTGACTGCCGAGGGGCAGCGATTCTACGAAGGGCTTTCGACGATGCTTCGGCAGTTCGATACGTTGGTGGCCGAGGTGCGTCAGTCGGGGGACGAGGTGCAAGGGCAGGTGACGATTGGTTCGATTTACTCAGCGGGGCTCAGTTACCTGCCAGCGATCGAGCAGGAGTTGCAGCAGAGGTTCCCCAAGGCGACCAGTCGGGTTCAATTGGCCCAGCCGCACGAAGTGTACAAGTTGGTGGAACAGGGGACGGTCGATTTTGGATTGATCAGTTATCCCGAGGCATCCAAGACGATCCAGGCGACGCACTGGCAGGATGAACCGATGGTGCTGGTGGCTTCGCCTCGCCATCGCCTGGCCAGTGAGGGGGAGGTGACCCCAGACTCTCTGAATCAGTGCGGTCTGGTCGCATTCGCTCCGAATCTCCGCATTCGCCAGGAGATCGATCGACATCTTCGATCCAGGGGGATCACGATGCGGGTGGTGGTGGAATTGGATAACATCGATTCGGTCAAGCATGCAGTGATGGTCAATCGCGGGCTGGCCTTTGTTCCCAAGCCAAGCGTATCGAACGAACTTTCCTCGGGTGCTTTGCAGGAGCTTTCCTGTCCGGGGCTGGCACTGACCCGTCCCTTGGGCATCATCCAGCGCCGCCACGCGACGCTCAGTCGCCCAGCGCGAGCCTTTCTGGAGTTGATGATGCAGTCGCTTGGCGATGCCCGCCAGGAGATACCCGCTCGCGCGCCCGAATCGAGGGCTCAGCCAGTCTCGGTTGGTGACCCCCCTGCGACGGCGATTTAGGAGAGTAGCCGGCACCGGCTGGCTCCGTCGCATGTTTTCCCGCCTCAGTTGATTTTCGCTCAAGGTATTCTTTCATGTCGAATCGTCTCGGTTTTCCGGAAGCCCAAGGACTCTATGACCCTTCGCTGGAGAAGGATAGCTGCGGCGTTGGTTTCGTCGCCAACGTCAAAGGGATTCCCAGCCATCAGATCGTGCTGGACGCCGACCATATCCTGCGCAGCATGAACCATCGCGGAGCTTGTGGTTGTGAGGCGAATACTGGGGATGGCGCGGGGATCTTGACGGCGCTGCCCGACAAGTTTTTGCGGAAGACGGCCAAGCGTAGTTTTGGCGTCGAATTGCCCAAGTCGGGCCTCTATGCAGTGGGCAATGTCTTTCTGCCTCAGGATGTGCATGAGCGGGCCAAGTGTCTGGAAGTGGTTCAGGCGATCGTCGAGGCCAACGGGCAGCGCTGGATTGGGTGGCGGCGGGTGCCGACCAGTGCAGCGCTGGCCAACATTGGACCGACAGCCAAAAAGGCCGAACCGTGGATCGAGCAGATGTTTGTGGGGGCTGCCGACGGGATCGATCAGGAGACGTTCGAGCGGAAGTTGTTTGAGATCCGCAAGCAGGCAAGCCATCGGCTGCGCGGCGATCATTCGCTCAGCCAGCGCCTCCTCTTTTACATCTGCTCCCTGTCGACCAGGACGATCATCTACAAGGGGATGCTGACCCCCGACCAAGTGCTGCCCTACTATTCCGACTTAGGGGATGCCGACTACGAAACCCATCTGGCCATGGTCCACAGCCGATTCTCCACCAACACCTTCCCCAGTTGGGATCGCGCCCAGCCGCTGCGTTACATGAGCCACAATGGGGAGATCAACACGCTGCGAGGCAACATCAACTGGATGAAGGCTCGCGAAGGTCTGGCGGCCAGCCCTCGCTTCGGAGATGCGATCCAGAAACTGTTCCCCATCGCGGAACCCGACTGCAGCGATAGCGGTACGTTCGATAATGTTCTGGAATTCCTGGTCCAAAGCGGCAAATCGGTTCAGGAAGCGGTCTTGATGATGGTGCCCGAGGCGTGGCAGAAGCATGAGAGCATGCCGGAGGACAAGCGGGCATTTTACGAGTACTTCAGCTGCCTGATGGAGCCATGGGATGGTCCGGCGTCGATCGTCTTCACCGACGGCAAATGCATCGGCGCGGTGCTCGATCGAAACGGCCTGAGGCCCAGTCGCTATTACCTGACCACCGACGATCGGGTCATTATGGCCAGCGAGGTTGGGGTGCTTCCGATCGATCCGACTCTGGTGCGCGAAAAGGGTCGGCTGCAGCCGGGACGGATGTTCCTGGTCGATTTTGAGGAAGAGCGTCTGATTCCGGACGAGGAGCTGAAGAAGCACTTCGCCAGCCAGCGTCCCTACGGAAAGTGGCTGCGGGAGCAGCGCATCACGCTGAAGGACCTCTCCACCGATCAGGAATCGCATGGGTTTTACCCCGAGACGCTGCTGGAGCGGATGCAGGCGTTCGGCTACACCGCCGAAACGATGCACTTCATGCTGATGCCGATGATCCAGGAGGCTCGCGATCCCATCGGCAGCATGGGCAACGATGCCGCCCTCGCCTGCCTCAGCGACCAGCCCCGCATGATCTACGACTACTTCAAGCAGCTGTTTGCTCAGGTCACCAATCCCGCGATCGACTCGATCCGTGAGGAGGTGATCATGTCGCTGGAATGCTACATCGGGCCGGAACGCAATCTACTGGATGCGACTCCCGAGCATGCGCAAAGGCTGCTCATCCCGCATCCCATTTTGACCAACGAAGAGCTGGCGGCCATCAAGCACATGTCGCAGCGCGGATGGCGCACCAAGACGATCGACATCACTTTCGATCGCACCCTTGGAAAGGCCGGTCTGGTCCGAACGCTGGATCGCATCTGCGGAGAGGCCGAACGAGCTATCGACGAAGGGTATACGCTGGTGATCCTCAGCGATCGCGAGGTGTCGCAGCACCGCGTCGCCGTCAGCTCGCTTTTGGCCTGCGGCTCAGTGCATCACCACCTAGTCCGCCAGGCCAAGCGAGCCAGGATCGGGGTGGTCCTGGAGACAGGGGAGGCGCGCGAGGTCCATCACCACTGCCTGCTGGTGGGCTATGGCGCCGATGCGATCAACCCCTATCTGGCCTTCGAGGCGCTCTGGAAGATGGCGCGCGATGGCCGTCTGTCGGGCGATCTGAAAGATGACACCAAGATCGTTACCGCCTACCGTAAAGCAGTCGACAAAGGCATGCTCAAGGTGATGGCCAAGATGGGCATCAGCACCCTTCAATCCTACAAGGGGGCTCAGATCTTCGAGGCCCTGGGGCTGGCCAGCGAGGTGATCGAGAAGTGTTTTACCGGAACCAACAGCCGGATCCAGGGATGCACTTTCGATGTCCTGGCCGAAGAGACGCTACGTCGCCATCGCCTGGGCTATCCCGATCAGCCAACTCAGCGGACGCCGACGCTGCCCAATCTGGGAGAGTTTCATTGGCGGGCCGAAGGGGAACACCATGGATGGGACCCTGCAGCCATCGCCGATCTCCAGGTGGCCGCTCGTCAGGGAGACAAGAACGCCTACTGGCGATTCGCCGAACATATCAATCGCGACGCCAAAATGCGCTGCGCCCTGCGGGGGCTGCTAGAGCTGAAGGAAGGCGTCGCCGGACCTCCGGTGCCTCTGGATCAAGTGGAACCGGCCAAGGAGATCGTCAAGCGATTTTGTACTGGGGCGATGAGCTTTGGGTCGATCAGCGCCGAGGCGCATGAGACGCTGGCGATCGCGATGAATCGCCTGGGTGGAAAGAGCAACACGGGAGAAGGTGGGGAGGATCCTGAACGATTCAAGGTGCTGCCCAACGGAGACAGCAAGCGGTCGGCGATCAAGCAGGTCGCATCCGGGCGCTTCGGCGTCACGATCGAGTATCTGGCCAATGCCGACGAACTGCAGATCAAAATCTCGCAGGGTGCCAAGCCTGGCGAAGGGGGGGAGCTGCCTGGCAAGAAAGTCGATCGCAATATCGCTCGCATCCGCTACAGCACTCCCGGGGTCGGGTTGATCAGCCCACCGCCGCACCACGATATCTACTCGATCGAGGATCTGGCGCAGCTGATTTACGACCTAAAGAATTCCAATCCCGCCGCGCGCGTCAGTGTCAAGCTGGTCAGCGAAGTGGGGGTGGGGGTGGTTGCGGCAGGAGTCGCCAAGGCCCACGCCGACCACATCCTGATCAGCGGTGATACCGGTGGCACAGGCGCTTCGCCGCTGACCAGCATCAAGCATGCGGGGCTGCCGTGGGAACTGGGGATCGCCGAAACCCACCAGACCCTGGTGCTCAACGACCTGCGCAGCCGCGTGACGCTGCAGACCGACGGTGGTCTGAAGACGGGGCGCGACGTGGTGATCGCAGCCCTGCTGGGTGCCGAAGAATTCGGGTTCGCTACCGCGCCACTGATCACCCTGGGGTGCATCATGATGCGGAAGTGCCACCTGAATACCTGCCCCGTTGGAATTGCTACCCAGGATCCAGAGCTACGAGCGAAGTTTGCAGGGAAACCCGAGCATGTGGTCAACTACCTGTTCATGGTGGCAGAAGATACCAGGCAGTGGATGGCCAAACTGGGCTTCCGCAAAATCGACGAAATGGTTGGCCGAAGCGATGTACTGGAGACCAATCATGCCATCCATCACTGGAAGACCGACGGGATCGATCTGACTCCCATTCTGCAACCTGCCAAGCGGCAGCATGAAGGGGTTGTCACCCGCTGCATCGTGCCTCAGGACCATGGTCTGGAGAAGACGATCGACGTGCGCGAAATTCTTCCCCGTTCGATCGCGACGTTAGACAATCGCAAACCGGTTCGATTTAGCTTGCCCATCCACAACATCAACCGCACCGTCGGGACGATTCTCAGCCATGAGATCGCCAAGCGGTACGGCCAGAAGGGGCTTCCGGACGACACCATCCATATCAACTTTCATGGTTCCGCAGGGCAAAGCTTCGGTGCGTTTCTGGCGCATGGCGTCACCCTGGAACTGGAAGGAGATGCAAACGACTACGTCGGCAAGGGGCTGTCGGGGGGGCGGATCATCATCTATCCACCCCGGAACAGTTCGTTCGCAGCGGAACTGAACATTCTGGTCGGCAACGTCTGCCTCTATGGGGCGACCATGGGTGAGGCCTATTTCCGAGGGCGGGCGGCGGAACGCTTTGCAGTGCGCAATAGCGGCGCGACAGCGGTCATCGAAGGAGTTGGGGATCATGGCTGTGAGTACATGACCGGTGGTCGCGTTGTGGTCCTTGGACCAACCGGCCGCAATTTTGCGGCGGGGATGAGCGGCGGGATCGCCTATGTGCTGGATGAAGAAGATCAGCTACCGATCCGCTGCAATCTGGAAATGGTCCAGCTGGAATCGGTAGAAGATCCAGCCGACCAGGAAGAACTGCAGGGGTTCATCGAGCAGCATGCGATGTACACCCAATCGACCGTCGCCCGACGTGTGCTGAACGAATGGAGCAGCCTGCTGCCAAAGTTCGTCAAGGTGATGCCGACCGATTACAAGCGGGTCCTGGAAGAGAACCGGCAGCTGGCTGCCTCCAAATGATCGATCGACCGGTTCGCTGCCGGTCCAACTTGAAAAGATCCTGCAGCGACCCATCCCACTTTATTGTTTCCCACTATCCTCCCGACTCTGTCAAAAAAAGAACTGTGCCATGGGCAAGCCGACTGGATTCAAAGAATTTGATCGCAAGAAAGTGGAATGGCGTCTCCCGGTGGTGCGCCTTGGGGACTACGGCGAGATCTACACCGAGCCGCCCAAGGAACAGCTAGAGACACAAGGGGCGCGCTGCATGGACTGCGGGGTTCCCTTCTGCCAGTCGGCCAGCGGTTGCCCTATCGATAATCTGATCCCCGAATGGAACGATTTCGTCTACACCGGTCGGTGGCGCGAAGCGCTCGATCGACTCCACAAGACAAATAACTTCCCCGAGTTCACGGGGCGAGTCTGTCCGGCCCCATGCGAAGGGGCCTGCGTCCTGGGAATCACCAGCCCTCCGGTGACGATCAAGAATATCGAGAACGCCATCATCGATTATGGGTTCAAGAATGGCTGGGTGACGGCCAATCCTCCGACGCAGCGGACCGGCAAGTCGGTCGCCATCGTTGGCAGTGGACCGGCGGGCCTAGCCGCCGCCGACCAACTGAACAAAGTCGGTCATCAAGTGACGGTCTACGAACGAGCCGACCGCATCGGTGGTCTGCTGACCTACGGCATTCCCAACATGAAGCTGGATAAAGGCGTGGTGCAGCGCCGACTGGATTTGATGGCAGCCGAGGGAGTCAAATTCGTCACCGGCGCGGATGTGGGTAAGACTGTCGACCCCCGACAATTGCTTGCCGAAAACCACGCCCTGCTGCTAGCCACCGGAGCCACCCAGCCGCGCGACCTTCCGATCCCCGGTCGGTCGCTCCATGGCATCCACTTCGCCATGGAGTTTCTCACCAAACACACCGCCAGCTACCTCAACAGCCACTTGGAAGACGGTCACTATGTTTCGGCCAAGGGAAAGAAAGTGGTGGTGATTGGAGGTGGCGATACCGGCACCGACTGCATCGCCACCAGCCTTCGACATGGGTGCACCCAACTGGTGAATTTTGAACTTATGGACCGACCCCCCGAGGGCCGTGCTCCCGACAATCCTTGGCCGCAGTGGCCTCGCATCTTTCGCGTCGACTATGGGCACGAAGAAGCCGAAGCGAAGTTTGGCAGCGACCCGCGCACCTACAACATTCTCAGCAAGGAATTCGTCGACGATGGCAAGGGGAATGTGAAGGGGATCCGGACCGTGGCTGTCCACTGGGAAAAAGTCGACGGCAAAATGAAGATGATGGAAGTGCCGGGCAGTGAGAAACTCATCGAAGCCGATCTGGTGCTGCTGGCGATGGGCTTCCTTGGCCCCGAACACTATCTGGCCCAGACCATGGGGATCGAACTAGATCCACGATCCAATTACAAAGCCGAACATGGTCGATTCGCCACCAGCCTGCCCGGCGTCTTCGCTGCAGGAGACTGCCGCCGAGGTCAGTCGCTGGTCGTATGGGCGATCAATGAAGGACGCGGTGCGGCGCGTGCCATCGATCTCTACCTGCAGGGCCAATCGGTCCTCCCTGCCCCTGGCACCAGCATGGGAACCGCACTGGTCAGCTGAGCAGTTGGAAGATCGAGTCGACCGATATCCGAGGGACGAGCTGCCCCTGGAGCCTGCGATGGCCACCGCGGGTTCCGGGGCAGCTCTTTTTTTATGTAGGCCCGCGTTTGGTTTTGATTTGTTCGCGGTCGAGTCCCGCCTGCCGGGTTGGTGAGGCCGTCGACGGCTTGGGTGACTTTCCAAGAATGAAATCGATCGGGAGAGTTGGTGCTTCTTGCTGTAGGTCGCGACGGCGGAACACACCAGGATGGCCGATCGGCGTTTGGTTCTGGTGTGTTCGCGGTCGAGTCGACTGGGCGATCTATCGCGATGGGGCAAGGCACTCCATGCCCGTCAGCAAGTCGTTTGGCCCACGACCGGCTCACACACCCTACGGTGCCTGCTCACGAATGGAACGTTTGGTTCTGGTGTGTTC
>JBEISR010000010.1:0-155324 GCA_040375295.1 Planctomycetaceae bacterium | reverse complement strand
TTTTGAGATTGGTGCCACCCACCTTTTGTCAGTTGCTGCCTTGAGTGGTGTGGGCTGTTTGGGTTGTTGGGGTGAGGTGGGATGCTTGGCGCCCTTTGAGATCGGTGCCACCCACCTTTTGTCACCCACCTTTAGTGAGCGAGATCGGTGCCACCCACCTTTTGTCAGTTGGTGCATTGAGCGAGATCGGTGCCACCCACCTTTTGTCAGTTGGTGCATTGAGTGGTGTGAGTTGTTTGAGTTGTTGGGGTGAGGTGGGAAGTTTGGGGTTTCTGTTGAGTCCTTGGCGTTCCTTGGACGTTCGAGAAAGGCCGCCAAGGCGGGCGGAGTTATGGGGGAAATCAGGTCTGGCCATTACGAAACGTCGCGCAGCGTCTGCCCCCTCTTTAGTGGATGGGCTACAATCCAAAAATAGGATTCTCATCGCCCAGCGATCCGACCGCATTCTTCAGGTCCAGTCGCGTCTGGAGGTTTTCTTATGTCTATCTCCCCACCCCAAGGTTCGGAGTCGCTAACTCTTCCTTCCCCTCGCGAAATGGTGGCTCACCTCGATCTTTCCGTACGTGGACAGCAGCGAGCCAAGGAGGACATTGCTGTCAGTGTCTACAACCATTACATCTCCCAGATCTATCGCGATCTGGAAGGTACGGACTTGGGGAGGTACCACATCCTGCTTCTTGGTCCAACGGGATCGGGCAAAACTTTCATCGTCAAGCAGTTGGCTGACTACCTTCGCGTTCCAGTCAGTTTCGCCAGTGCCACCTCGTTGGTGGAAGCTGGCTATAAAGGACGTTCGGTCGATGACATCATCAAATCGTTGCTGGATCGCGCTGATGGAAATCCTCGACTTGCCGAGCGTGGGATCCTGTTCATCGACGAGATCGACAAGATTCGGCGTCAGGACAGTGGTGGGGTACGGGACATCAGCGGAGAGGGGGTACAAAACGCGCTTTTGACAATGCTGGACGGTCGAATCGCGGACAGTGTGGACAACGTCAAACATGAACCGGTGGATACCTCACGAATCCTGTTCGTCTGCACGGGAGCTTTTGTCGGATTGCAAGGGATTGTCGAGCGGAGGCTGGGGAAGGGGGAAAAATCAAAGATAGGATTTACGCGCCGGATTCGCGAGAACTTGGAAACAATCCCGGACCAGCCGATCTATCGTGCCCTGTGCCAGGCCGTGACCTCCGACCTAGTGGAATTTGGCATGATTCCCGAATTCATCGGCCGCTTTGCGACAATCACCGCCTTGCATGAACTGGGGCGAGCCGATTTGCGTGCGATCGTGAGCGATAGCACACAAGGCTCCGCCCTGGAACGGCAAAAGAAAATCGCAGAGCTGCACGGGATCGAATTGATTATTACGGACGATGCGCTCGACGAAATCGCCGACGAAGCTATCCGTCTGGGGACTGGAGCACGGGGGCTGCATCGGTTGATCGGCCGCGCCGTCGATTCGGTCGATTATCGCTGGGTCGATCTTGCCGATGAAGGAGTGACGCGGGTCATCATCGACCGGCAGTGCATCACCGATTCGGGTAAACCGAAACTCGAAAAAGCAGAGGCGAAGTTCGCTCGGTTCGACCTGGATCTACGCCAGGAGTGCCTCTCTAGCCTGCCGAAAGCCCCTTCCACCAACGGGATTTCCGGCGTGCGATCAGGTTCTGCTGGCCTTCCACCGGGCATCACCAACACCTCGGGATGGAGCGCCAGCCAGATCAAAGAGCTTCTGGAGAAAGTGAAGAAAGAAAGCCTCGATTGGGACGACACCACCGGATCGGCTCGCAAATGGTGGGATGCGTTTGAACAAGAAAATGCGACGCGTATGCCGCTGGTCCTTCGGTTGGCCGAGGAGTTGCGGAATCGCAAAGCAACGATCACGGAGTTCTTTCTTTCGTACATTTACAGCAACACCGACAATATCCTCGCCAACCTTCACTACATGGATTACCGACGACTCAAAGAAGAAGAGGAGCGAAAAAAGAGACCGCCCACCAATGACAAATGAGGTTTAGTGGGGCGTTTCCTTCCAACCCAAGCGCGGCCGTCAGTGGTCCTCCGAGATCTCGCGTTGCGAACGGAGCGCTAGTAGCCGGACTATGGGAAATCGGCCGATGAAATGGAGTTGCCACTTGAGTCATTGCGGCGGGACAACGACAATGTGCCTTGGTGCTCTCGCGAAGACTTCGCCTTCTCACTCCTTGCTCTGGAGCCAATCCCTTGAGGATGGCCTTCGAACTTCCCCGTTCGCTTCAATCTCGCTTTGAGATTGTTCGGCCAATTGGCGCTGGCGCGATGGGAATGGTTTTCGAGGCGATCGACCGCCAGCACGGTATCTCTGTCGCCCTGAAAACCCTCCAGAAACTCGATCCGCGAAATCTCTATCTGTTCAAGCAGGAGTTCCGTTCGCTAGCCGAGATTTCTCATCCGAATCTCGTGCCGCTCTACGAGCTGTTTTCGGATGGCAATTGCTGGTTCTTCACCATGGAGTTGATCGACGATGGTATACCGATGCTGAAGTTTCTGATGGAAGGTGCTGTTGCTGAGTGGACGGCACCCGAACCATTGGAAGCTACTGCCCCGACGGTTCCTCTGGATGCCAGGGCATTCCAAGAAGCTGGGCCGACTCCCACGGCGGATTGCCAGTCAAGCTTGGGTGAGCTTACGACGCACGACGGACCTCTCGAACCATCTACCCAGGACAAGCCTATATCGGACGGGACGTCTTCGGGTGGCGTCCTAGACCAACCGACAACGGATCTTCCAGCGCCAGCATCAATTTCGGAGGCGACGCTGGACCTTGCGTTGGGAGTCGAGCAAGCCAGTCGGGGGGCCTCCCCAGCCGAACGGTTGCAGCCGCCAAAACCCGATCTTCCATCGCTCGATTACGACCGATTGCGTCGCACATTCCACCAGCTGGCGCAGGGGATCCAGTCGCTGCATGAAGCGGGGAAATTGCATCGCGATTTAAAGTTTGATAACGCTCTGGTGCGCCGTCGCGATAAATCGGTTGTGATTCTCGACTTCGGACTTGTAGCCGATCTGGCGGCCGACTGGCATCACGAAGCGGTCGGTGATTGGGAGCCTCAGAGCCGTTCGCCCAGCGGAAGCTCAGAGTACCACTCGCAGTCCCGTTCGATCGTCGGGACCTTGCCCTTCATGTCTCCCGAGCAGGCTGCTGCACGGCCGATCACGACCGCCAGCGACTGGTACTCTCTGGGCGTCATGCTTTTTCGGATTCTTGCGGGCCGCTATCCTTTTACTGAAAAGGGGAGGCAGCTTCTGGAAGTCAAGCAGATCAAGGATGCCCCCTGTCCTTCGCTATGGCGAGCCGGCATCCCGGAGGATCTGTTGCTATTGTGCCGTGCATTGTTGACTCGAGACCCCGCGCATCGCCCGACGGGACCAGAGGTCCTGAAGTGCTTTTCCAGCTCCTCAACACGCATCGATCATCTCGCTTCACCAAGGCTTGACTTCCCTCTGGTAGGCCGGGATGGCCTGCTGGCGTCTCTCCAACATGCTTTTGATTGCATGGTGGAGGGACAGACAGTCGTGGTGATGCTGGATGGCGTCTCTGGGGTCGGTAAGACCGCGGTGATCGAAGCAGCGCTTTCCGATTTTCGTCGCCGAGGATCGCCTGCCATCTTCACTGGCAAGTGCTACGAACAGGAGACGGTTCCCTACAAGGGGTTCGACAGCCTGATCGATTCATTGGTCCGCAACCTGATCCCACTGTCCACCTGGGATCGGAGAGAATTGATTCCGTCGAAGGTGAGAGCCCTGGCAAGAATCTTCCCGGTCCTTGAGCAATTGCCGGAGGTTTCTCGCCTTCCTGCCGTGGCTGGGGGCGACTTGGTGGAGCTTCGAGCGATTGCCTTAGCCTCGCTCAAGGAACTGCTCCGCCGGATCGCCAAGCGTCAGCCTCTGGTGCTTCTGGTCGATGATATCCAGTGGTGTGATCTGCAGAGTGTGGAGCTGATCGCGACGCTGGTTGAGGGGCCTGATCCGCTGCCGATTCTTCTGATCACTGCCCATCGAAGTGAGTATGCCGATGACAATCCGATCCTGGCTCAATTCGATCAGATCCGCCGTCGCGTCGACCCGAACCACGTCCAGTGGACACAGCACACTGTCCATCCTTTGACGGCCGAAGCGACTCGACAACTGGCGCTGCGCCTACTTCCGCCAACGACCCCCGATCGCGATCGAAAGGCGACTTGGATTGTAGAAGAATCGGGTGGGGAAACGTTATTTGTCTACGAACTGGCTCGCCACCTGCTGGCTGGAGGAGCGATCTCTGAAACCTCAGGGCTCAAGTTGGATCAGATTCTCCGGAATCGCATCCAAAAGTTGCCCGAGGATTGCCGTCGTGTGCTGGAAGTCCTCTGCGTCGCAGGCCAACCGATTCCCTACCCTGTCGCGGTCCGAGCTGCCGGCTATCCGTCTCGGTCACCGACGCTGCTGAAGCGGCTGAAGTCGGAGCATCTAGTGCGAGCCACGGATCGAGCCCAGCAGATCGATTCCTTCCATGATCGTGTGAGAGAAAGTCTGCTGGATGCAATCGCATCGTCGCGACGTATGGCCTGCCACTTGGAGATCGCAACGCAGTGGGAGTCATACGGTGATGCGGAGCCAGAAACATTGGCGAGGCATTTCGAGCTGGGGCACCAAATTCCCAAGGCTGCTAAATACTACGAAGCCGCTGCAGATCGTGCCGTTCAGTCGCTTGCATTCGCCAGAGCAGACGAGTTTTTTGAGTCGGCTTCGCGACTGCATGCTGACCAGGCAGATCGGGTCCGCATCGCACAGAAGCAAATTCACTTCCGCAGCAACACCACTCGTTTCCAAGACGCCTATCAGCTGGGGCGCACCACACTGTCCGAACTGGGAATGAAGGTGCCGACTCATTTTCAGCCCCTTCCATTGGCTCGGGAATTGCTGCTCAATCAGATACGGATGGCAGGTCGTACCGTTGCATCGATCGAGTCCCTTCCCGAAATGACCGACCCGCAAATCCGCCACTCCGTCCAGATCCTTTGCGCGATGGGCAAGGCTGCATTCCAGATCGATCCCAAGCTCTGCATTCTCATCCTCGCCAAAGCTTCCAATTATGGGCTGCGGTACGGAAATTGGCCGGAAAGTGTGATTGCCTACATGGCACTCGGGTGCATCTTTTACGGAGGCATTCTGGGCCGCCATCGCGTGGGGCACGAATACGGACAGCTTTGTCTGAAGCTGTTGGAAAAATACGATAACAAACTCCAGCGGCCGGAGGTCGAATTTGTGGTCGGCTACTTCGGTACCGCCTGGATTCGACCTCTATACGAATCGCAGCATCTCTGGAACTTGGCTCGCCAACACGGACGAGCTACCGGCGACCATTTTCATTTTGGATGCGCCTGCTGTGCGGATACGCTGAGCCGTTTCTTGCAGGGCAGTCCGCTGGTGGAAGTCCAGCGGCAAGGGGAGGGATGGTTGGACGAGTTGGAGCGGTTAGGGCAGCAGGAGCCAAGGGATGCTATTCGATCGATTCTGCTGGCCTGTAACTCCCTGCAGTCCGAGTGCCAAGGCTCGCAGAATACCGCTTCCGCAAGTCTTCGCCAGACACTCCAAGGAAGGATGGCCGAGTTTTCCTCACGGCATTTCGCTCATTACTTTTTCCTGACGCAGATGATCGTCGCTTACCACAGGCGCGATTGGAAAGAAGCCACTCGCTATTGCAATCTCTCCGGAGAATACCAGGCGGATTCCCAGGGGATGCTGCATCACGCCGAGCACCGCTTCTATGAGGCGCTTATCGAATCGCGAGCCCAAAGGGACTCCATCCAAAAAACTGTTGGCAGAAAACCACGCAAACTACTCGCAATCAACCGTTTTTTCTCAAAACTGGCAGCGCAGTGCCCCGAAAACTTCCAGCTCCGCTCTTTGCTGCTCGAGGCCGAGGTCGCCGCCACCGCTCGACGTTTGGATCAATCCATCAATCTATGGCATCGTGTAGGTAAACAGACAGAGGATCTGCAGCAATGGCATCTCCAGGCAATCGCATGGCGGCGTCTTGCGGATCATGCCGGACCCGATGATCGCATCGCCTATTTGCAGCGTGCGGCAGACGCCTACAGAATGTGGGGAGCCTCCTGGATCGCAGCATCATTGGAAAGCCTACGTGCGGACCAATCGGACCAATCAATCACTTGAGAAGGGATGGGAATCGATGAGCTATCTGCAGGTGCCGAGAATCCACTTTGCCGGGCAGTTTTTTACCGACCCCTCGACAGTCGACAACGACCCAGCGCATTACACTGAGGGAGACCTGCGTCCATCTCCCTGGCAGGATCCTTTTGGCCAACATCGCTTTCAGTTTCGCAATTGCACCGTTCGATCCGCCATCGATCTGGAAGGGAAGAGAGTCAATGATCCGCGCTTGATCGGGATCTCGATCGAGTCGACCGATCTGCCCAGCGAAGCGAAGATGGCGGACCTGGATGTCTATCAGCAGGGGGTTTCGACGATCTATGGGCTTTCTCTCAAGCTTACCTTCCCCGACGGTTCGACGCTGACGGGCGTCATGGATCCGGCGGTCCTCAATGGAGTCGCTTTCAACACGGTGCTTCCTCAACGCGGATGGAGACGAGAAGATTCCTACGGACAGGGAAGCTACGGCGGAGACAGCGTCGCGCGTGGCGTCTTTCAGAGTCTCATCCGATTTCCGCTGAATGGCTGGACACAAAACCAAATCCCACTATTCAATCAATTGGTTCAAAACACCGCCAGTGATTCCGCGTCGATCATCCTCTCGATTCGCATGACGCTGGATGCGTACATCAATAATCCAGAGAATGCCAACTACCGCGTCGGACGTCTGGTGGGGGCACTCGGCACCTGGCAAACCAGCCAGCCAGTGGCGACACCCGGACATCGTTGGCTGACTGCGATTGAATCTCCCGACGAAATCGCAAGCAAGAATCCAGACAAGACGCCCCCTTGGTACGTTCCCGCATTCTATGATGCACCGTTTCTTCTCGATGAACGTCGCAAGTGCCTCGTATTCGACCTTTCCAATAGCGTCGCTACCGAATCGGTCGGTGGACCACCAGTCGATACAGGGACTTTAACTGCCATCGACAGCGGAACCCACGAGCCGCTTGGGAAGGTTCACTATTCTTCCTTCCTCTACGAAAACAGCTCGGGTATCTGCGAGATCCCTCTGGATGATAATGGAGTGCAGCGTGCTCGCGAGAACTCCGTTCAGCTTTTGACTTCCAGGGAAGATATCGGTCCATCGGCCATCTGGAGCGAGCAGCCGGATGGTTTGCATCTAGCGATGGACGATCGGGTGTTGCGAGTTCCCGGTGCCCCAGGAACCATCCGAACCGCGCGAGCTCACTTGACGCGATGGGGACGACCTGTCCCAAATGCACCTCTGGAAGTGCAGGTGGTGTCAGTGACCAACACCGACGGAAAGCTACCGGCCGGCGCCACCGTACCTCCCATCTATCCCGGCAATACGCCGAAGGCGGAAGGAGCGATCGAGGCGAAGATCGCGAGGACGGATGACAACGGATTTGCCGTCGTCTCCGTCAAGGTACTCAAAGATCCAGGCTCGAGAACGTCGCAACTGGACGGCCAACTCTATTTCCTCTACCCGTCGCTGGATGGGCAGCCCGACCTGACCCAGGAGCTGCGATTGAGCGTTCTGGCGTGGTCTGACTTCCCGATCGATAAGCAGATGACTTGGGAGGAGGTTCGCGACATCATGGCTCCCTACGTCAAACTGTATCCTTCGATGCGAGAGCGACTGGATCTGTCGGATCCCACCAGCTTTGAAATCTACGCCAGAAACCCTCCCTTCAATCGAGGGTATTATGGCACCCCGGACGGCTTCAAGATTCTTGACCGCATCGATGGAGGCGCGATTCCATTTTTCTTGGCCTGCGACATCAACGATCCAAGATACATGCCTGTGACTCGCGATCTATCACCCAACAAAGTCCTTTCGATTCTCTATTACATCCAAAATCAGTACTTCCCACCCAAGTGATCTCGCCGGTTTGCCCCCTACTCCGTGCCAATTGCTTTTTTTAGGAACACGTTCATGATCCGATTGTTGCACGCCGGCATTCTTTTGATGTTTGCCGGATGGCTCTCTCAGTCGATTCTGGCTCAAGGAGCACCCAACAAGGGGCCAACGCTGCCATTTCAAGTGGAGTATCGCGCGAAGTCGTTTCCCGACATACAACCTCTGGTGGGTCTGCAAGCGTACTCGGCAACGATGGTGGATGGGAAGATCCTGATCCTAGGTGGTCGCAAGCAGGGTTTGCATTTCTTCAAGCCACTGCCCAATCAGAATATGCCTCCTGAAAACACCAACAACTTGATCCTGGTAGTCGACCCGGCCAGCGGGAAGTCTTGGAGTTACGATGTCACAGCCCTATCTCAGCGTCTGGGTGACGCTATTCGTTCCAATAACCAGCAGTCTTGGTACGATCGCCAATCCGATCAGTGGTACATTCTGGGCGGTTACGGTTGGGATAGGTCGACTGGCGACATGCGCACCTTTCCGACGATACTACGCGTTTCAGCCAGAAGGTTGATTGCCGAATTGATGGCACCCAGCCCCAATACGAAAGAAGCGATAGAGAAGCTGTTTGAGCTGCAGGAGGATGAGCGATTTGCAGTCACAGGCGGAGGGCTGCATCGGCTGGGCAACAACTTCTACTTGGTTTTGGGGCAACGATTCGACGGGCAATACAGTGTTTTCGATCCGGGTACTCCGACCTCCGCAGTCCGCTTCAAACAGAAGTATACCGAGGAGATTCGCGTTTTCACGCTCAAGCCGGAAACACTGCAGATTCTCTCCTATGGAGTGCTGGATTCCGACGATCCCAAGAAACCGCTCCATCGACGTGATGGACCCATACTCGGGACGGTCGATCCCGGCACCGGGGAGCCCCGAGTTGCAGCATTTGGCGGCGTCTTCGTTCCGGGAACCACGCAAGGCTATACGGCGCCGATCTACATCTACGATGGTGCAGACCAGCCCTACTACACCATCGATACTCAGGTGCAACAGCATTTCAGTCAGTACGAATGCCCCGTGCTGCCGATTTTCGATTCCGAATCCAAGGCGGTCTACCACATTTTTTTTGGTGGGATCAGCCATTACTTTTATGGCTTCGACGAGATGCAGATGAAGGTTTACCAACTGGTCACCGCGCAGGGCCGCGCCGATGGCGTGCCCTTCATCGGCAATGTTAGCGGGATGGTGCAGCGCGCCGATGGCTCCTATGACCAGTTCCTGCTCCCGGAATCCCTGCCGCGCATCGCCATTCCTGATGACGTGAAGGAGTCCTACTTCAAGGACTTCCCCGATTACAAAGTCGATACCACCAATCTCTATGCAAGCAGTGTTGAGCTGATCGAAAACTCTGAAGCAATCGATCAAGGCTTCCTGAGCGAAAGTGGCGTGGTGGATCTCCAGCGAATGGCACCCGGGCAGACCGTCGTCGCAGGCTACATTTATGGCGGTATCTCTTCCGTTTTCCCCTATGCGCTAAGGGCCAGCCAAGGAACTTTTCCGAGCAACACACTACTGGAAGTTACTGTCACGAGGGGTTTCTCCCAGGCGCTTCCAGGTAGCGATGGCATCCCCGCGGAAGTGACGACACAAACATCAGGGCGATGATTCCGGTGAGAGGGCTTCGGACAGAAAGCGATTCTCCTTGGCGAGTGCTTCCTGGCGGCGAGCCTCCCAGGAGCTCCTGCTGGTAGGCTGTTTGCTGGCGACGTAGAGGCAGTCTCCCGTTCCGCGGTCGACGATCATGATCGTTCCCTTCTCGTAGCGCCATTCGACTTCCTGGATGCCATCGGCATTCCATCGGAAAAGATCGACTGGAGGATGCTGGGCGTCGTGCCAGGGCACGTCGATTCGCAGCTCCCTGGGATCACCGAACTCAAAGGTGTTTTCTCCCGAAATTCGGTAATTGAGATCGAGTGCGAAAATCAGCATTTCCTGTATCGAAACGATGGTCGATACATCCCATTCCGGCTTGCCTTGAGCGTCGGAGAGTTGCTGGTAGAAGGCCCCATCTCCATCCAGCAGTGAGGGAGCCATCATCTGGATCTCTCGACCGATCCGTCGCATCGCATCCCAGGTGTCGGGGAATTTCAGCAGCGACTTGCGACTGAGGTTGAACCAGTAGAGTGAGGTGATTCGCGAGGCGAGGGCATGCAGCGCCTGGCTTCGCAGTTCAGCGGGTGTTGGACTTCTGCGACGTCTACCATCCAAAATGCCACCCCAGCCATCATGAGGCCCCTGACTCCACGCTGCAATCGACACGGGTCTAGATAGATCCCTCAGCGAGCGTGTCAGCACACCGATCGTTTCCAGTGGGGCCCCCCAGGAAATCCTTCGACCGCCCCAACGATCGTACTGTCGCCACGAATCGGCGGCGGGCGCTACCACACGGTACGCATCAAAGTGGGGGTAATCGGAGAGCCCCGCGTAGTCGCGCCATACCCGCTCTTCGCTATGGGTCACGCTGGTCGGAAGTCGACTGGCCAAGTACGGTACGAATGCGTCGAAGACCTCCTGCGGCGGCACCGGTCGGCCACCCCCATACTGCGGTTCACCAAGAAACTCCACCGCATGAATCCTAGGTAGCCATTCGTCCTTGTCGTATTGCTCCAGCGGCATCATCCGATTGAACGACTTGAAGGGAGTTTCGGAGAACCAGGCATCGGGCTGATGCTTCGCATCGATATCTTGGATCTGGCCGGTGTTGACATGCATCGATGCCAACAACTTGCGGTACTCAGGATCTCCTAGATTCTCTCCAATCCAACCACCGCTGATATCAAATTGCTCGGGTCGCCCCTTAAGACCGCACCACAAGGAACCGCGATCGGTAAGAACCTCGATCGCCATGAAGGCTCTCGGCAAATCCAGACCCTTCAATTCGAGCACCCTTCGCGAACCCCCTTCGACCGATAGCTTGGAATCGATCGCGGATTGTGCATACAAAAGCGACCAGTGTTTTCCAGGCAGGGGAGTCCAAAAGCGAACTTGTTGAACAGCGAGCGTTGCCTCGGCGTCATGCACCAGATGGATCACCGCACGCTGCAGACGCAACCGGTTGTCGTCAGAGAAAAAAGCCACTGAGGAAATACGGGTTTTGGAAGGGCCGAGAAGGAGTGCCTGAGTCGGCAGCCCGTCTGCTTGAACCAGGATTTCATCGCCGACAAGAAACGGCGCGCCGCGCGTGTTCCATTCCCACACCTGCAACGCCTCAGGCTCGGAATCAGCAAGCACCTGAAAATTGCTCCATGCCCACCCCTTCTGATCGATCCACTCCTGCGCTGTCTTTCCTTCAAATTTGGGAGTCCCATGCTTCCCCAGCACGAACGCCTGGACACGTGCCCCAAGATCTTGCCTGGGCTCTCGGCGGTACCTCATCTGGGAGGCAATCTGGTGCGGTACTACGTAAGTCCCCTTCCAGTTGGAAGGAGATGGCTGCTGAGATTTCGACAGTGTGGCAAGCGTGCAGACTGCAAGCCAACCCAAACAGGAAATGACTCCCCAATGCATCGATTCGTTTCGGTGCACCACGATCGTACCTCCCTTGTTTCCGTCATCACCATGAAACTTCAGCAAAGAAATTTCTCGACCAACGCCCAGGGCTCATCCTATGGGATACCATACCTCTTCGCATCGGGGGTTGCGCCGGGCGGCCGAGATCAGGGTTCCTCAGAAGGTGGTTTGCATGCTGCGGAGAACATGGACCCGCGTGATGTTGTTGGCTGGAGCGGGGGCGATATCGGGCTTGGCGAGGGCTGGCAAAATGAAAAGGCAAAAGCCAAAGGTCATCGCTCACCGCGGTGCCAGCGGTTATCTTCCGGAGCACACTGAAGGTGCCAAGGTCCTGGCGATCGCTCAAGGAGCAGATCTGGTCGAGCAGGACGTGGTATTGACCAAGGATCTTGTGCCCATCGTCTGTCACGATGTCACTCTGGACGAAACCACCGATGTGGCGACGCGATTCCCGGAGTTGGCCCGGGCCGATGGGCGCTGGTATGCGGCTGATCTGCTCTGGGAACAGGTGCAGCGGCTGCAGGTAGTGGAGCGACGCCATCACGACACGGGAAAGCCCTTTTTCTCGGAGCGGTTCCCCGGTGGATTCGGACAGCGACTGATGCGGCTGGTCGACGAAATCGCCCTGGTTCGAGGGGTGAATCAGACGCGATCCCAGAATGTTGGCTGGCACGTCGAGTGCAAGCAACCGGCATGGCACGAAAAGCATTTAGGGGTTCGCATCGAACAGATAGTCTACGATTTGCTCCAGCAACAGAAGGTCGGAAACGGAAGCGAAGTCTGCTATCTCCAGTGCTTCGAAAGCGATTCGCTCCAGCGGCTTCGTGCAGAAGGAAAGAACGCGTATCCACTGGTCTATCTGATAGGTGGGAAGCAGGAGGGTTTGCTACCAAGAACTGAACTTTCATTGGAAGCCCGAATCGCTCTATGGACCGCCTGGATCGAGAAGCATGCCGCATTCGCCGACGGCATCGGACCTCCGTTGGATCTGCTGGTGGAGCGGAGTGGGCAAGGAGAGATCGCTTCGTCGGGGCTGGTCGAGGCCGCCGAGGCAACAGGAAAGTTCCTTCATCCCTACACGGTCCGCGCCGACAGCCTTCCCAAATGGTCGGAATCTCTGGAAGACCTCCACGGCTGGCTGATCGAGCGATTGACTGTCGATGGATTCTTTACGGACTTCCCGGATCTCAGCCGCCAAGCGATCGATGCGTTTCATGATTCGTGAAGCCGTGGTGAGGTATACACCCAGTCGCCGGGGACCGGGGATCAAGCGGCTATCGACCGCATGCAAAGGTACCATCGATCTTTTAGAATGAGTCGTCGGACATCTGGGCCGGTGGGTGATGGTGCATCCCATCCGGTTGATCCAATAGCAGCGTGACAAAGAAGTTCCTCGAGGTTTCCTCATGATCCATCGTTCCCTCCGAAACAACCTGTTCTTTTTCCTGATGGCGATCGTCGGATGGGATGTAGCCGGTCCCATTCTTTCCATCGTCACGGCTCAAGAGGCTCAGCAGGCACAGGAGACAAACCGGACGTTGAGGTTGCCTGGGATCCAGCCATCAGGATCGGTGCTGCTTCCCAATGGCTGGAGTATACGAGCTGCGGGGACACAGGTTTCCGTGGGGGATTTTCCAGTTCACATGGAAGTGACTCCGGATAAGAAATTTTTGGCCGTGTTGCATGCAGGATACGGTGAGCATGAACTGATTTTCTTGGAGCTGGCAACGCAGCGGATGGTTTCTCGCACCATTCTTCCGCAGGTCTACTATGGGTTCGACTTCTCGGCGGATGGCAAGCAGATTCTGATTTCGGGAGCGGAGTATGAGTCGCTTCATTTGCTGGACTATGAGAGTGGAGCAGCAACCAATTTACGAAGCCAGCAACTGCTCCCCAAGGAAAAGACCTTTGTCCCTTGTGGGATCAAGTCATTGTCTGCACCCAATCAATGGCTTGTTTGCGGTGTTCTGGGGCATCAACTGGCCCGATGGGATAGCGTCCAGCAGAAAGCCGACTTTCTTTCGTTGCCTGAGAATTCCTATCCCTACGCCGTCTGTGTGTCGCCAGATGGGAAAACGGCCTGGGTAAGTCTTTGGGCGCAGAGGGCAGTAGCGGAGGTGGATTTGGAAGCGTGGAAGGTAGTCCGCACGTTGGAGACGCGGTCGCATCCCTGCGAGATGGCTATCCTCGACGCCGGCCGTTGGCTTCTGGTCGCCTGCGCCGATGACAACTCCGTTGTGCTCCTGGATCTAGAGAGCGGCCTGCAGAAGGAGGTCTTGCAGACAGCGCTCTACGCACAGGCCAAAAACGGAAGCACCCCTTCCAGCATCGCGGTATCCGAAGACGGCAACAGCCTTCTGGCAGCCAATGCAGACAACAACAATCTGGCGATCTTCGATATCCGCGAACGAGGCAAAAGTAAATCACTGGGATTCATCCCAGCCGGTTGGTATCCGACCAGCGTGCGTTTTGGGCCTGGGGGTGAGCGGATTTTGGTGGCCAACGGGAAGGGACTGGCATCGAAAGCAAACCCCCAGGGACCACGCCCTGGGCAGAAGGAACTGCCCCCATCGGTACGTCAGTACATCGCGGGGCTGTACCAAGGAACGATCGGTTTCCTGCCGACTCCAACACCGCAGCAGATGGCGGTCCACACGCGCCAGGCATTCGCCAACAGCCCGCTGCAGGAAAAGTCGGCTGTTCGCACCCAGACGCGTACCGAAGGGAACCCGATTCCTGCCAAAGTCGGCGATCCCAGCCCGATCAAGCACTGCTTTTATATCGTCAAGGAGAACCGTACCTACGATCAAGTCTTTGGGGACATGCCCGTGGGGAATGGGGATCCGAATCTTTGCCTGTTCCCCGAAGCAGTGACTCCCAATCACCATCGATTGGCTAGTGATTTCGTCCTGTTGGATAACTGCTATGTGGAAAGCGAAGTGAGCGCCGATGGTCATGAGTGGTCGATGGCCGCGTATGCAACCGATTACGTCGAACGCAGTTGGCCGCTCTCCTACCGCAAGGGACTCGACAAATTCGGTTATCCATCCGAAGGTAAACGCCAGATTGCTTTTCCCTCCAGCGGATACATCTGGGATGCCTGCAAAAAGGCAGGGGTGGATTATTTCAGCTTTGGCGAGTTCGTCGACAATGCGGTGGTGGCTGGAGAACCGGCGACGACGAAAGTCGAGGCATTGAGGGGGCACTTTGATCCACTCTACCGAAGTTACGATCTGAACTATCGGGATGTGCGGCGAGCCGACCGGTTTATCGAGCGGCTGAAGCAGTTCGAGCAAGAGGATAATCTGCCGGGCCTGGTGATCATGAGGCTACCTAATGATCATACGTCGGGAACCAAGGTGGGAGCTCCGACTCCAACGGCGATGGTGGCCGATAACGATTTGGCGTTAGGAATGGTGGTCGATGCGATTTCCAGAAGCAAGTATTGGAAGGAATCGGCGATCTTCGTCGTCGAGGATGATGCACAGAACGGGGCGGACCACGTTGACGCCCACCGTTCGGTAGCTCTGGTGATCTCCCCCTATTCCCGTCGCATGGGGGTTGATTCCGAGCTCTATTCCACCGCCAGCATTCTGCGGACCATGGAACTGATCCTGGGGATCGAACCGATGACTCAGTTCGATGCCGCAGCGACTCCGATGTACGGCTGTTTCCAGGCCACTGCCGAACTCGCTCCCTATGATCTTCAGCCCGCGCAGGTCGATGTCAACGA
The DNA here is from genome assembly GCA_040375295.1 of Planctomycetaceae bacterium. Classification (GTDB taxonomy): domain Bacteria; phylum Planctomycetota; class Planctomycetia; order Pirellulales; family Pirellulaceae; genus JBEISR01. Next base: position 140,001 of record JBEISR010000010.1, on the reverse strand, counting down.
AGTGAATCAGCCCACCGCCTGGGGTGCTGACCTCAGCGAGCAATTGGATCTGTCTCAGGAAGATGCGGCGGACGACCTGCTCTTCGGAGATATCGTTTGGCGCAGTGTCAAGGGAGCCGATCACCCCATGCCAGCACCCGTCCGCGCTGCTTTCGTCTTTCAGCATCTTGAGGAAGATGAGGAGGAAGACGAGGAGAGGGAGGACGAAGAGGAGTCAGCGGAACCAGGGCGCACAGGGACTCCCAGATAATCGTTGGCTTTCCTGCAAGCGATGGGATGGCATCCCACCTGGACGCCGGTGGATAGAAATTGCGGGCTGTTGGAGGATCCGACACGCCCAGGGGCGCGATGTGGGAACGGGAATAGCAAGGACCTTAGCAACAAGGCGTGATGCATGGAGCACGGCCGCTTAGGATAATCGAGTTCACCCTTTCAGCGTTTCCAGGCTGGCAACGATGTAGTCGGCAAAAAGTCCCGCCACCTTGGTTGCCTCGTCTTGCTTTATCAACGCCACTTCGGCATCGGCCAAGTGGGGCAGTCGGTAGTCCTTTCCCACGGGATGGATTCCCTCGGGAATCATGTGCGATGGGAGCACCGTCATGCCGAATCCCGCGCGGACGGCGGCGAGGGTTCCAGCGAGACTTGGACTGGTGTAGCCGATGTGCCAGGTTCGACGCGCGCGATCGAGTGCGGCAAGCGCCCGGGCTCGATAGATGCAGGGCTGTGGCGACAACACCAGAGATAATCGTTCCTCTGGACGGTATCCTTCTGCGGCTGCCCAAACCAGAGGCTCACGCCACACCTTCGTTCCCCCCTTCACGCTCTGCGGGTCTCTTTTGACCAGGATCACGTCGAACTGTCCCTGCTGGAATTGTTCCAGTAGGTTCAGCGTGAGATCGCACGAAACGTTCAGTTGCACGCGCGGGTGGTGTTTGCGGAAACGAGCGAGCACGTCGGGAAGGTAATGGGTCGCGAAATCCTCCGGTGTTCCGAAGCGGATCTCTCCTTCGACATCCGGTTCCCGAAGTCGACTGAACACTTCCCACTGCAGTTGCTTCATCTGGCGGGCATAACCCAGAAAGATTTCCCCCTCGGGGGTAAGGGTTACCTTTCTTCCACCGCGATCAAACAGTTGGCATCCCAGTTGGTCTTCTAGCTTCTTGATCTGAAGGCTGAGTGCGGATTGGGTGCGTGAGACAGTTCGAGCCGCCTTGCCGAACGACCCTGTCTCCGCGATCGCAATGAAGCTCTTCAGTTGCAGACTGTCGACGAGAAACGGCATGAAAACCTCATGAGGAAAAATCATGGACCCAAGCGATGGTTGGATTTGTCTCATCGTACTGTGCCGTCGAGGAAACCGGGAGACCGGCCTTTCTGATACAGAGAATCTCTAGAGAATCAGGGAATGCGATAGTCGACGATTTTTCCATCTGCGGTCAGGCGATGGTGATCGACATGGAGTGAATGATCTGCTGGAATGAGCACCAGAACGACCGCCTGGTCCGGTGGGATTTTGACTTTTACTTTGCCGTCGACCACCCGGTCGCATAGCAGGACGTTACTGACGGTATCCCAGACTGCAACCGGTTTCGATTCAATCTCCAGCACGACCTCGACTTCGGTCGCTTTGGGGTTATAGAGCAGTCGGGTTGGAAAGGATTCGGGAGCGAACAAATCGGTGGCATTGAGGTTCAGGGCGAGGACATCAGGATGGGAGGTAGGCTGAATGATGGCGCCAAAGACACCAGACAGGCAGCCGCTGTAAAGACCCAGGTTGCTGGGGCCCCACCCGTGGATAGTTGGGTCTCCACATCCGTAAGGACCTTCCTTTCCCGTCTCGCAGTTCCGATTCTTGATTCCCTCGTAGGGGATCGCCGTCGAATGCATGGAAGCCCAGAGCCAGTCAGTCTGCATGTCGGAAGGTAGCTGATCTGGATAAAAGTATCGGGCACTGTGGGCAGCATGGTGCATCCATTTCCCGACAGCTCTTGCCAGCCGATCTTCGTAGCGCACCGCTGGGACCAGTGGCCATGCATTAGCAAATGTCTCCATCGCGAAGACGTAATAGCCTTTTCCCTGCGATTGCTTTGCTTGATTGAGCAGTTCGATGCGACTTGCCCCAACAAGGCCGGCTACATCCAATTCGCCAAATCTCCCGGAAACAATTCCATAGTCGTCCCCTTCTTCTGCATTGCGAGCATGAGGCGAGAGGCCTCGCACATCGCTGCTTTCGAAGCACCAGGAGAAGAATTTGGCGATGTTGTACTTGGATCCATGTTCGGCGTTGGCGCGCGCTGCTGCATAGACACCGAAAGGTGCGAAAATGCCGTAGTTGATATTCTTGGGATGCTGATCCATCCACATCAGGGCATGATGGCACTCGTCGTAAAAACGTCGGTCATCCTTCCATTTCTGATGCGCCATCATCATCAGATAAGCGAGCCCTGCTGCGACATCCGGCTCTTTCCAATCCTGGACCACACCAGTCTTCTTATGAATATCATAGGACTGAAAGCTGTAGTCGTTCAGTCTCCACAGGTGGCTTGCTACCTGCGACCAAGTCTCGCAAGAACGTTTCCATGAATCGCTCAACGGCACCTCCTGCGGGTAGCGGTCTACCAAAGGTGCGATGAAAAGCGAGGGGGAAAGTTCGTAGAAAAATGTCTGCCCCGTCGGCTCATGGCCGTTGATCAAGTCGCTGAAGATCTGGTTTCTGTTCGAAAAGTAGTAATTCTGCATCGAGACAAGATTCACCGGAGAGGGGGACCCTGGGACGGGGTAGGCGGACATGTCGATCCCCAGCCAAGTACCCGACAACACGGTGCCAGTGGTGACGAAGGCTTCATGCGCGTTACGAAAAACGTTCCACTGCCCGGTCATCCCCACATAGCTTGGCAGTCCGAATGTTGTCTGGCGGCCTTCCAATTGGGTGTCATCCCACCACATCAAGGGCAGAAACTCTCCTTGCCTTGTCGGATCCAGTACGAAACGGACAAACGATTCGCTGCGATCTCGCCAGTCGATCAGTCGGTAGCCTTTCGGTTGATCAGGAAACGATTCAATCCTTGGTGTACTGATCGGGTCGGATGCTTGGCAGAAGCTTGCAAGAATGCCGAGAAGGACGGAGGCGAGAGAGCCTCGCAATGGGAATCGCATGATGGTGCCTGCGGGAAAAGTAAGGGGAGGTGGTGTTGACTTTCCAAGTGTACCGCAGGCATTGCGGTCGCAGGATGGAAAAGATGTGACCGAGCGATTGACCGATGCAGGACCAAGCCAACTCCAGCTTGCGGCATGAAATGCGACCGGTCAGACGCAGACGCCTTGCGGGTGGGGCCGTTGGTGTGGGAGGATCCGCACGTCCGGTTGGAGATGCGCTATACTTATGGCTTCTCGTTTTGTTGCAATTCTGGGAGGCAATTCATGCGTCGCATATCTTTTTTGCTTTTCGCTGCTTTTGCGAGCATCACCGGCGGAGGATTGGCCGCTCCGCCGGCAAAGGTCGCAACCGTCGAAGGGATCTCGGAGTATCGGTTTGACAATGGTGCCCGACTGCTGCTCTTTCCAGATGCATCGCGTCCAACCATCAGTGTCAACATGACGGTGTTGGTTGGATCGCGTCACGAGGGGTATGGGGAAGCCGGGATGGCGCACTTGCTCGAGCACTTGGTATTCAAGGGGACTCCCACCTTTCCGAATGTTCCCAAGGCACTTCGCGACCACGGCGCCAGTTTCAATGGGACCACCAACGTCGACCGAACCAATTACTTTGAAACGCTTCCAGCCACAGAAGAAAACTTGGAATTCGCTATCCATCTGGAGTGCGATCGCTTGGTGAATAGCTACATCAAACGCGAAGACCTGATGTCGGAATTCACGGTGGTGAGAAACGAGTTCGAGAACGGTGAAAACAGTCCCCAGCGGGTACTATCCCAGCGTGTGCAGGCAGCGGCTTATGAGTGGCATAATTACGGAAAGTCGACGATTGGTAACCGTTCGGATATCGAACGGGTCCCGATCGATAACCTGCAGGATTTTTATCGGCGATTCTATCAACCGGACAACGTGGTCTTGATCGTCACCGGCAAGTTTGAAGAGTCGCGGGCATTGGAACTGGCGGAAAAACACCTTGGTTCGATTCCGCGCCCCGATCGCAAGCTGAACACCACCTACACCGAAGAGCCGCCGCAGGACGGAGAGCGAACGGTGATTCTGCGCCGAGTCGGTTCGATCGGTTCGATCATCGCCGCCTATCACATGCCTGCGGCTACTCACCCGGACTGGGCCCCCTTGAGTATTCTCGGGAGCGTGTTGTCGGAAGACAAAGTCGGTCGGCTTGATAAGGCGCTCGTCGAAACAGGGATCGCCACCAGCGCCAGCGGGGGTGCCGACAGCAGCCACGATCCAGGGCTTTTTACCTTCTCCGTCCAGCCTGCCGAGGGAAAGATGGCTGAGGCTGAAGACGTGCTGCTGGATGTGATTGAACGATTGGAGGCGACACCATTTACTCAGGAAGAGATCGACCGAGCGAAGTTGCGGGCCAAACGCGGTTATGAGAACAGCATCGCCAATGCGGCGACCATGTCTCAGGCGCTCTCTTCTGCATCGGCTTTGGGTGACTGGAGACTCTGGTTCTTGCAGCGTGATCGTCTGGCTTCGGTGACCGTTGAGGATGTCAATCGAGTCGCCGCGACCTACTTCAAAGTGCACAATCGAACGATCGGTCGTTTCATTCCAGTCGACCAGCCCCAACGCCTATCGGTACCCGCCGTCGAATCGATTACCGAAATGGTCAAGGATTACCGAGGAGGTGCTGCAGTGGAGTCGGGTGAGGAGTTCGATCCGAGTCCGGACAATATCGACAACCGCACGCGCATGGCCAAAATTGGCAACCTCGATCTTGCGTTGCTCCCCAAAAAGAATCGTGGGGAAACCGTCTCATTGACGCTCAACCTCCGCTATGGAAATGAACAATCGCTGAAAGACCGTTCAACCGCGGCAGGGATGATTCCCACGATGCTGATGGCCGGGACCACCAAATACAATCGCCAGGCATTGCGGCAAAAGCTAGACGAACTCGGGGTGCGGATGGGTGGCGGTGGCGGAGGTGGAAGACGGGGACGTGGCGGTGGCGGAGGTGCAGGCGGAGGGGCGGGTAGCCTTTCGTTCAGCATGGAGGCCAAGCGGGAAACGCTGCCAGCAGCGATTGAGTTGCTGGGGGAGATTCTTCGCGATCCAGCCTTCCCCAAGGACGACTTCGAACAGATGCGTTCTCAGGCGTTGGCCGCGATGTCCCAAATGAAAACCGACCCTGCGATGCTGGCCAACAACCTCCTCGCCCGCTCCCTATCGGATTATCCTCCCGGCGATGTCCGTTATGCCAGAACGATCGAGGAATCGATTCAGGATTTGGAATCGGTGACACTCGACGAAGTGATCTCGATTTACCGTGATCAGGTTTCTGCAGGTCATGGGCAAATCGCGATCGTTGGTGATTTTGATCCCGAACAAGCGATCGCTGCGCTTTCCGGAGCTTTGGAGGGCTGGCAGTCGAGTGTGGAGTTCGATCGAATCGAACGACAGGCGAAGTCGGATGTGCAAGGGGGCAGCGAGGTGATCGTCACTCCCGATAAGGCGAACGCCGTCTTCCTTGCAGGGCTTTCCTTCGCGATGGACGATAATCACCCGGACGATGTCGCGCTGGAGATCGGTAACTTCATTTTGGGAGGTGGTGCATTGTCCTCAAGGTTGGGCGACCGGATCCGACAGAAGGAAGGTCTCTCCTATGGTGTTTCCTCTTCGGTCTCCATTCCTTCCCGCGGCGACGACGCTCGCTTCACTATCAACGCGATCACCAATCCTGGGAATATCGATGCGGTGGAGAAGGCGGCGATGGAGGAACTGACTCGTTTCATTGAATCGGGGCCGACTCCCAAGGAGCTTGAGGACGCCAAGACGGCCTACTTGGAAGCGAGGAAGATCGGACGGGCCGCCGATGGATCGATCGCCGGACAGCTGACCACCAACTTGGATCTCGAACGGACCTTCCAGCGAATTGCTGAGGAGGAAAAGGAAGTTCAGGAACTGACGATCCAGCAGGTGCGGGAGGCATTTCAGAAGCACATCGATCCAAAGAAACTGAAAGTCATTCGCGCAGGTGACTTCAAGTAGTCGATGTTGCCGCGTGATCGGCAGCCAGGAACCGGCTATGTCGGATTGGTTCTAGAAAACAGGCCTTGGTAGGTGGCAGAAAGAAGCTCTTCCACCAAGGCTTTTTCGATCAAGCGACTTGTTGGGTTGACTGAAGAGTGGAGTATAGCGCGTCGATTAATAGGTCGGCGCGAAGAGAGTTTAGTACCCTTTCGGCAGCCTGTGGAACGTAGGCCACACGTCCAAATTCTACCTCGCCAAGTCAGTCGCATACTCTGAGCAGCCGGCAATACTTCGGCTTATGCCTTCGCATGGTGTTTTTTGCGACCAAGCGCCCTGCGGAAATGCGGCAGCGGACCGCTAGGCGAAAGCGTGAAAGCCGATGGCAGCCTGGATGCCGTGAAGCATGGGTGGGCCCAAGCGAACGCTACACCCCCGGGGCTGCATCCCTAGTGTTAAAGCCTGGGGATCCGAGGATCGGCAAGGAGGAGGCAGGAAAGGCCGTATTGAGCAGCGGCCAGGAGTTCGTGGCGGACGGGGCTTACCGAAGAACACCCCCGACCGTAGCTTCGGCGACGTAGGCTTCTCCGAGGCTGGTGTGGATTTTTACCTTTTGCCGCACTTCACCTGGAGTCCCTTCACCCTGGAATGTGAATTGGATCAGATGCAGTGGGCGTTCGCCTTCGGGAAGTTGAAACTGGAAGCGAGGGTCGTCGCATTCGATCTTCGCGACCGAGAACGGTTTGGTACCCCGAACGGCTAATCGTTGCGTGACCTGGACACCAGGTTGGACGACGCCAAGAGAGATGAAATCGGGAGTGGCAGTGACTGGTGGACGGATCCTGCCCGAAACCGGCAATGAAAAGCTGTCGGCTTTTCCTCGATTCGTGACGATCCAGAGTTCGTCCAGGATGTCACCGGCTACCGCATCTTCCTTCAGTCGAACCTTGAGTGGAATCTGAACTTGGCTTCCTGACCGCAGGGCTTTACCGAGCCGCACTTCCAGATGCGAACTAGTCCCTCGGACGTCGGTGATCGCCCAGTTTGGACTACCCGAGTGAATGATCGAAACGGTCACTTCTCGACTTTCTCCAATCGGTACATCACCGAAGCGAATCTCACCAGGTTCGGTTGAGATATCGGATCGAATGTTCCCCATCACCGTCAGTTGCACTTCAGCGAAATGAGGCTGATCGAACACCACGGTGATATTGGCCGATTTGGTGCCGATAAACGAACGGGTGTTGAATTGCGCGAGGATCAAACCGGTCTCCCCCGGAGGAATCGTCTTGCGCGGGACTGACGGAGTGGTACAGCCACAACTGCTGCGCACCGAAACGATATGGATCGGCTGCTGGTAGGGATTGTGGAACTCAAAGGCATACTCGGCCTTCGTGTTTCTTCCTAAATTCCCGAAGTCGTGCAGCGATTTGGAAAACAGTTGATGGATCCGTTCCTCGCCTCTGGCGATCGACGTTCCGAAGAGCAGGGCTAGGGGAGTATGAGCCAGCAGAGATCGACGGTTGATGGGATGGGTTCGAAATGGCATGGACATCCGCTTTCGCAGAGCGAGAAATGGTTTTCGATCGCGGCATCAGGATCACCGTTCCGAACCTTATTTCGACCAATTCTTAGGTCGGAGTTCATCGATTCTGTGTTGGCTAGCAATCGATCGTTGCGATCAATCGGTGGGTGGCACCTTTCGTGAATGGTGGGTGGCACCGATTGAAGGCTAGCAATCGTCGCATCCTCCTGTGGCATCACCGACTCGGCCATGGATTTCCATCTGATCGGCCGGTTGCGATCAATCGGTGGGTGGCACCTTTCGTGAATGGTGGGTGGCACCGATTGAAGGCCAGCAATGATCAATCGGTGGGTGGCACCTTTCGTGAATGGTGGGTGGCACCGATTGAAGGCTAGCAATGGTCACCTCCTCCTGTGGCATCACCGACTTAGCCATGAATTTCCATCTGATCGGCCGGTTGCGATCAATCGGTGGGTGGCACCTTTCTCAATCGGTGGATGGCACCGATTGAAACAGGTGGGTGGCACCGATTGAAACAGCGGCAATGCTAGTGATAGTGCTGCCGCGCGACTAGTGCTGCGGTTTTTCGCAACGCAATTGTTTGAGAGGTTTCCTTGCGAGTCGTTTTACGGTGTGCCAGACTAACAGGCGGTCACCCACCTCTCCGTCGCCTATGAGCCCCACCCATGCGCCGAGCATTTTGCCAGCAATCCAAACCTAGCAAACGCCAGCCAGTCGCCCGATGGTGGTTCTTCGTCGCCCTCGCGATCGCGAACTCGGCCTACTCATCTGTGGCCAGCGATGTTCCATCCACGGAAACTCCAAGGGAAGAAAAATCCCACGAAGACAAAGAAAAAAACTCGGAAGCAATCGACTTTTTCGAACGGCGAATTCGGCCTCTTTTGATCACCTACTGCTTCGACTGCCATGGTCCGGAAAACCAGGAGGCTGGACTGCGACTGGACGTGCCCGAAAGTTTTCATCCCACAGATTCCGATGCTTCTGTGCTCCATGAAGGTACCGCTGGAAAAAGCCGTTTGATGGAGGTGTTGGAATACGGTGGCGAGGTTCAGATGCCTCCTACGGCACCTTTGGGGGAAGAGCAACTGGAGTGGTTGCGGCAGTGGATCGCCTCGGGTGCCCCCTACCCCGCGAAGTCCGAACCGCTGGAACCAACTCTGCTTGGGATCGATCACTGGGCCTTTCATCCCCCCCAACCTCTTCGTGATCTTTCTCTGGATCCGACTGGTTGGTCGGATGATCCGATGGATGCGGTGGTGGTCAACCGTCTGGCAGTCGAAGGGATGTCGCCCGCGGCTCAGGCCTCTCCCCACGACTTGGCCCGTCGGCTAGCCTACGATCTGACCGGCCTACCGATACGACAGGAGGTTTTGGATGCCTACCTGGCAACTAGCGATCAGCCCGATGCCTACTCGCGACTGGTCGACGCATTGATCAGCGATCCGGCTTTTGGCGAGCACTGGGCGCGGCTTTGGCTGGATGTCGCCAGGTTCTCCGATGCTAAAGGATACGTCTACGCGCGTGAAGAACGCTTCTTTGTCCAATCTGCATCGTACCGGCAGTGGGTTATTGAGGCCTTCAATCATTCGATGCCCTACGACTGGTTTCTCAAGCGCCAGATCGCTGCCGATCTCTTGGAATCGGATCCCCCCGACCATCTCGCGGCTCTCGGATTTCTCACACTAGGCCGCCGATTCTTGGGGGTGACTCATGACATCATCGACGACCGCATCGATGTCATCGGTCGTGGAACCATGGGGCTAACAGTGGCCTGTGCTCGTTGTCACGACCACAAGTACGACCCCATTCCCACCAGCGACTACTACTCGCTTTACGGTGTCTTTTCCAACAGCCACGATCGACTTGTGAGACTGCGTACCGAACGGCCTAGCGACGGAGGACCAGCGAACCAAGAGTCGGTCGAGGATCCTTTCGAAACGGAATTGCGAAAGCGTCAGGAAGCCTACCAATCCAAACTTGCAGAAGAAAGGAACGCAGCCGAAGAACGGTGCCGAAATCGCGTCGCCGATTACCTGATGGCTCAGACACACCTTCAGGACTTCCCAGAAGAAGGATTTGACCAAATCCTTACGGCCGAAGATCTGATCCCCAACTTCATTCGCCGTTGGGAGATGTTTCTCGCGAACCCCAAACGGCAGGACGACCCCGTCTTTGCGATCTGGAAACAACTGGAGGCTATCCCGCCAGGTACTGGTTACTCGGAATTGGCCAGTCAGCAAGTGGCTACGGTGCTTCAGACCCAAGGAGACCAGATCCCAAGTCGCCTGAAGGATGCATTCGCGACTCCGCCAAGCCAATGGAAGGAGGCAGTAGAGCGGTATGGAGTGGTATTTACGAGGCTGCAAGAGGAATGGAGCCAACGGGAACGGGTATCCAAGGAATCGAATCTCCCTGCACCTCAGCAGTTCGAAGATGCGGGAGATGAACGGTTGCGGCAGACCCTGGTTGGACCGGGCGGTCCCTGCCGAATTCCTGACGAAGGGATCGTTACCACCGAGGGATTTTTTCCGACCAGCGTCTGCGAGTCGCTCTGGAAACTTCAGGGAGAAATCGACCGCTGGATCCTTCAGTCCGATCGATCGACCGAGTTCACGGTCGCTACGGCAGACCGTGTCGATGAACGGACGGCGAGGGTCTTCCGACGCGGCAATCCGGCCAATAAAGGGGAGTCTGTCCAGAGGCATTTTTTGACCGCTCTCGAAGGGGCTCCGCCAAAACCTTTTGGCTCGGGAAGCGGACGCCTCGGATTGGCCGAGCGAATCGCCAGCCCTGACAATCCACTGACTGCTCGTGTCTGGGTGAATCGACTTTGGACGCATCTGACCGGCGAAGGGTGGGTACGTACCCCCAGTGACTTTGGGATCCGTGCAGGCACGCCACCACTACTTCCCGTGCTGGACCAGTGGGCTTTGAGGTTGATCGCCCAGGACTGGGATCTGAAAAAATCGGTGCGAGAAATGGTCCTCTCAGCTACCTACCGCCAAAGCATTGAGTCGTCTTTCGAGTCGAAAGGTAGTTCGATTGATCCGGCCAACCACCTGCTCTGGAAACAGAATCGACGGCGGTTGAGTCTGGAACAGTGGCGAGACAGTTGGCTTGCGTGGTCCGGTCAGTTGGTGCGCCGCATCGGCGGCAGATCGGAGGAGTGGTTTCCCAGCTTCGCCGGTCCACAGCGACGCAGTATCTACGCAAAAATCGATCGCCAGTTCCTGCCTACGGCGCTTCGCATTTTCGATTTCGCCAATCCGGATCTCCACATTCCGATTCGATCCGAAACGTCGGTGCCTCAGCAGGCGCTGTTCCTCTGGAACCATCCCTGGACCGCTTCGGTCGCTTCGCAACTGGAGCAAGAAGCGATTCTCGCCAGCAAGGAAAGTGACCGACAGGGAGATCGATCCATGCAAGCCAGCCCGGAGATATTGAAGTGGTTGCATCGAAGGATTTATCAGAGGGATCCCAGTCGCGAAGAGTTTCAGTTGGCAGAGAAGTTTTTCCATAGGGCGGCGGAGGTACCGAAAGACGAGTGGACGGAATCGCAGAGAGCCTGGAGCTATGGCTACGCTCCAATCGATGTGGCAGCGAAACGTTTAGGTGATTTCAAGCCACTGCCCCATTTCACAGGCACCAGCTGGCAAGGTGGTGGGGCCTACCCGGATGACAAACTGGGGTGGCTGCAACTGACCGCCGCCGGAGGGCATCCAGGCAATGATCACCAGCATGCAATCGTACGGCGCTGGACTGCCAATCAGTCGATGACCATCAACATCGAATCGATCATCTCCCATGAGGTCGCCGCGGGTGATGGAATCCGCGCATGGGTGATCCATAACGGCCAGCGGGTGCTGTTCGAGCAACGGATTCATCAGTCGCAAGTCGAGTGCCGTTTGAAGAGCGTCGCAGTCAACAAAGGCGATACGATCGACTTTGTGGTCGATATCGCCGACACCCTAAACAGCGACCAGCATCTGTGGAATCCGAAGATTCTCAGTGTCGATCCCAATACCTCGCAACCCGAAGCAAGCCGCTGGGATTCACAGGTAGATTTCCGAGGTCCCGCGACCGCCAAGCTGACTCCTCTAGCGCAGTGGATTCAGGTACTGCTGATGTCGAACGAAGCGGCATTCCTCCGGTAACTGGCGATCTTTTCGCTGTCGTGAATGAGTCATCGCCTTTTAGGGATGCAGGATAGGTTTATCTACCAGCGAGCCTCGCGGGGGATTGCTGAGGTGCGCACGTCGCCAGAGAAAAAAGAAAGCTTGGCAGGGGCTTGGCCTTTTCCGCTGTACCTTGCGTGCTGGGAAAAATGCCCTCGAGTAACATGATCTAGATTCGGTTGTTGGGGGATGGTCTCCTCCGTAGATTGCCTGGATGAAGACGGCCAACACAAGCAAAGACGATTCCAACAGGAGCCTATGGGCCATGATGCGAGGAACGCGGCGGGATCTTTTGCAGCGCGGGGGCCTGGGCTTGGGAGCCCTCGGCCTGGCGCATCTGCTTGCCGACGAGCAGGTGGGGGCGGCGAGTTCACCTTTGGCTGCCAAAAGTCCTCATTTCCCTGGCCGGGCCAAGAGAGTCGTCCACTTCTTCCTCAACGGCGGTCCGTCGCATGTCGACACCTTCGACCCCAAGCCGGCGCTGGCGGCTTATGCGGGCAAGCCGGTGCCAACCCACCGGACCACCGAGCGGAAGACGGGAGCTGCTTTTCCTTCTCCATTCCGGTTCCAGAGGTATGGGGAGAGCGGGATTGAGGTCAGTGAGATTTTCGCCAAGACGGCGCAGCATATCGATTCGATCGCCGTCATCCGATCGATGTACGCGCAAGTTCCCAATCATGAGCCCTCGCTGATGCTGATGAACTGCGGCGATTCGGTCCAGTCGCGACCCAGTGTCGGAGCTTGGACTTTATACGGCCTGGGGACCGAGAATCAAAATCTACCAGGCTTCGTCGCGTTGTGTCCCGGAGGTTATCCGATCAAGGACGCCGAGAATTGGCAAAGTGGCTTTCTGCCTGGAGTCTATCAAGGGACCTGGGTAGATCCCCAGCATCGGACGGTCGACAAACTAATCGAGAACATACGAAGTCCACACGCGCGCCCTGAGGATCAGCTGAGGCAGCTTGAAGCGCTCCGGGCGCTGGAGGTACTCCAGCAGCGGGAATGGGTGGACGAGCGGCTGGAGGCGCGTGTGCAGAGTTTCGAGCTGGCGTTTCGAATGCAGATGGAGGCGTCGGAGGCGTTCGATATCAGTCGCGAGTCGCAGCGAACGCTTGAGATGTATGGCGACTCGGTGCACGGAAGGCAGACCCTGATCGCACGGCGGCTTCTGGAGCGAGGGGTGCGTTATGTGCAGCTGTGGCATGGGGCCGGTCAACCATGGGACAACCACGCCCAGATCGAATCGAATCACCGCACTTTGGCTCAGCAGATCGATGGCCCGATCGCAGCACTCCTAACCGATCTGAAGCAACGCGGAATGTTCGACGAGACATTAGTGCTGTGGGGAGGCGAGTTCGGGCGGACGCCGACAGTTGAGCTGTCGGCTGATGGGAAGGTGCAATATGGTCGCGACCACAATCACTATGGCTTTTCCGTCTGGATGGCTGGAGGCGGGGTGCGCGGTGGCACGGTACATGGTGCCACCGACGAGTTTGGATTTGGGGCTCAGGAAGATCCCACCAGCGTGCATGATCTTCACGCCACCATGCTGCATCTGCTGGGGTTTGACCACAAGCGGCTGACCTACCGTTATGCTGGACGCGATTTCCGGCTGACCGACGTCCATGGAGAAGTGATCCGCCGCATCGTCTCCTAAACCGCAGCTTGTTGCCGCACCTTCCTGGCGGCCTTCTGTCGGCCCACTATGGTCGATTGCCGACGATGGAAGCTTGATTGACTTTTAGCCAATGCCAACCGAAACGTCCTGAGCAACTCGAAGGAGCCAAATGCATGTGGCAACGATCTGTATGGCTGGGGTGGGCGCTGCTATTTGCTACGGGCAGTCCGTCACCAGGATCGGCGCAGACGGCAGTTGCCGAGGAAAAGCGGCCGCTGGTTTTCGTGATCACCGGCGAAAGCAATTCCGGCGGCGTGGGGCTCAACAGCGATGCGACGCCCGCCGAGCGTCAACCGCGCAGCTCGGTTTTAATTCTCGACCTGGAAGCTGAGGGAATGCCGCTGGTGCCGATGCAGTTAGGGAAAAACAACCTCCGCAAGCATGTGGGACTGGAGAACTACTATGACAAGTACCACGGCCTGGAAAACGGATTGGCCAATGCGGTAGAGGGAGGAGTCCTTCGCGATCGTCGCTCGGTGTATCTGGTGAAGACCGGACATGGTGGGTCGACCATCGCTCAGTGGCAGCCAGACGCACCGACTGGATATTGGCGGCAGTTTGTGGAGCGGACGGAGGCGGTCAAAAGGCAACTGGATCGCGATGCGGAGTGGGTGGTTTGGATGAGCCTGGGGATCAACGATGCGATCGCCGGAACCGATCCGGATCTTTGGCAGCGGCATGTTGGAGAGCATCTAGCAAGGATCCAGAATCAGTTGCCAGGGGCCAGGGTGGTGATGACTGAGTTTCAGTCGATGGGGTATCCCGAGACGAATCTGCGGATCCGAAGGCTGGCCGACGAGTTGCAAGGAGTCGAGTCAGTGGAGACGACAGGGGTGCCTTTGAGCGACGCAAATCATTGGGGGTACGAAGGGCTGAAGCAGGTCGCCGATCGGATGCTAAAGAAGTCATTTTTGAAAAACGATTGAATTGTATTTGTTCGGGACTGGATCTCAACCGACCCCGAGCACAACTTCGTCGGCGCTGTCATGGAGTATCAGATTCGCAATGAATTTCCGACGAAATCCGAAATGCAGTCGGCTTCTGATCAAACGATGCTGGAATTCTTGACTCCTGCTGAGGACGTGAAGCAATTCAGTCGGCACCTTGTCGGCAAGATTCAATCGGTTGCCCTATTCAGGGACGGAAAACTGATGCAGCCAGCGGCATACTGAACCCGGAGACAAGAAGCGGATAGTAAACATCAATCTCGGCTGGAAGTTCTAAGCAGGAACGTCTGATCCGGATGAAGGAACCGGTTGACTACCGATCGATTCCTCTACGGAGGTAGAATCGGGTGGCAACTGATCGACTGGGAACGATACGCGGAAGTTGACGGAGTCGATTGATGCAGTTATCGACGAAGTATGCACTGGTCGGAATGGGGGCCCTGTTTGCTTTGACCATAGTGGATTGGACCCGAAGTAGGGCCTTCGAGTTACCGAAGGATCTGCAATGGTTCTTGGGGGTATTGCCCAATCTCGCTGCGGTAGTTGCGATTTCGTTTGTTCTGATGAGCATCTGGATCGATCGAAGACCGAGCGAAATGATCGCCGTGCTGCGCGGCAGGTTTGCACTTTTTGTCTCGTTTTCTGCCCTGGGGCTGGTGTTGTGGGAGTTTCTCCAGCGATCGAGTCGTTCTTTGGTGTTTGATATCGGCGATCTGGCAGCGACATGCCTAGGGGTCTGGATTGCCTGGATGCTTTTCTCCCGAATCACACCGAAGAAAGGACTGGATGCAGGCAATCGGGAAGATCATTAGTTCCGCGTTCTGCATCGATCGGACGGACGAATCTTTTCTCCTTAGGCAAAGTAGTTCGTTTGCATTCTTTTCTTCTGAAGGATTCTCATCATGGCAATCGAGATTTTATGTCCGACTTGTCGGAAAACGTATCGCATGAAAGAGGATCTGGCTGGCAGGAAGATGCGGTGCCCGGGGTGCCAGGAAGTGATGGAGATTGCTGCGACTTCGGCAGTGGGGAACTGGAATGATCGGATCACGCATTCGTTGGAAAGAACTGGACGAACACTTGGTCGGAAGCAACGGGACTATACCCATCTTTCCTGTAGCGGTTCGACAACAGTTGACGGTCCTGAGTTCCAGGCGTTGGCTGATCCGTTGGCTGGAATGGTTGCAACCTACTGCGCTACATGCGATGGAGCATTCCCGATCGAACAATTTGTCTGGGCGGACACTCAAGAAAAAATCTCGGAGTATTACGAACGATATCGCAACCTGGGGTCGGCGTGGCAAAATCTGCTTGGCTCACGAACTGGCTTGTACGGTTTGGCGGCCGTTCCTTTTTTGATCGGAGTTCTTGGCTTTTTTGTGTTGAAGAACCGGTGGTGTATTCCAACTGGCTTGCTGACAGCTTTGTTGGTCATTGCGCTGCATACGGTGCTGATCGGTCCTGGTATTCTTAAGCAAATGGTGGGTACCAGTGATCCAAGGGAACTCAATTAGTCTTCCTGCTAGGTTGGTTCCCCTGACCGCGGGAAACAATCCATGTCGAACCGATCTCCATGAAGCGACTCGACCGGTTCTTAGGTGAGGATTGAGATACATCACAAGAACTAAAAGGGGAATGGAGTCGTGGTTAGGGAGAGCCACTGATCTAAGTATCAGGAAGCCCGTGGCTAGAAGTGCCCCCTTTCCGGTGAAGGCGGAAGCGTTCGTGCGCCCGGGAGTTCATGCTTTGGATAACTTGCTGAAACGGAATTTTTCCTCCCACCGAAAAGATGGAATCGGGAGGGGTAGTTCGATTTACCTGGCACGAGCTACAACGGATTCGCGATCGGGAATCGATCCGTTTTGCGTTAGTGCCTGAAGTGTAAGGCAATGTTTGGAACAATTTCTCGCGGAGCCAGCATTCACATCAGGGCGTTGTTTCTGATGCTGCTCGCAGTGTTGGATGCAGGCAAGTCGAGCATTAGGCGGTCGAGACCGGAATCATTTTTCGTGGTTAGCGACTGTTGGTTCCAATTCGGAAGCGGCATAAGGGATAGAGGGTGCGGTATTGGAGGGTAAAACGCGCAATTGGATAGGAGTTGAGATATGATGGGTTTGGGTAACCATGCAACTAGTGATGCTGGTTTTATTGGCGTTCCTGCCCGGTCGTATGCATCCAAATCAGGGGGCTTTGAGTGGGCCTGTGAGCTATTTCAAGCGACTGACACAACCTGGTGTTCTCTATCCGGCCATCGCCTTCTTTCATGGTGCGATGCTGACGGCCATGATGTTCCTCTGGATGATGTCGTCTTACGACGACGGACTCTACGACCAGATTGTGGGGCTCACTATTCAAAGCGGGATGGATGAAGAGCAGAAGGTTCTGGCTCTGATGCATAAGACGAATCAGTTGCTCAAGCCGCGATCGGAGCTTTTCGCAAGTGAAGGCTACATCAATTGGCGGGACACGCTTTTCCGGTCGGGCGACATTCAGCTGATGGATGCCAAAGGTTCCTGCGGCAGTCACACCCATGTTTTGGCTAGATTACTGCAGAGGGCTGGGATCGAGGTGCGAATCGCCCAGATGAAATGCGGACCGGTTTGGGGGGCGCATATCCTGCTGGAAGCGAAGATCGATGGGAAGTGGGTGACTCTCGATCCTTTCTACGATCTCTCCTTCCGAAAGGAGGATGGGAAGCTGGCGAGTTTCCAGGAGGTGAAGGGTCAGTGGGATTACTTCAAGAGTCAGGTTCCACCCAACTATAACCCCCTCTACACGTACGAAGACGTCAGGTACACCAACTGGACAAAGATTCCGTTGGTGATGCCGGCGGTCAAGAATCTCTTGCGATGGTTCATGGGTTCTGAAGTCGAGAACCTTTCGATCCGATCGCTTGTTCTGAACTTGTACAAAGCCTATCTAGCGATTTTGGTTGGCTGCTACCTGCTATTGGTAGTGTTCACTGCCTTTGTCCTATCTACTCGTGCTTCACGCCCGAGACTGCATGTCAATCGTCCAAGCGGCGTTACTGAAGTCAGCCTTAGGCAAGACGTGCCGCCACAGCTGACTCGGTAGGAGCCCTTTCGGTGCTCAATCGAACCGGAGGCCGCGATAGACTGCCATGAGATCGCCTATTTGGCTGTGTGGTTACATCCGCTGAAATGGTAGAGTGCTTTTCGCATCTACGAGGGGAAGAAGCCGACGGGGGAGATGGCGAAAGACCAGTCGTGGCGGCCAATCGCTGCGGCGAATCCATAAGGCATCGCGGTCCATTCGATGGCTTTTCGCCGTTTCCAAATGAAGACAGCAGATGACAGTAGAGCGATCGTTCAGGCCCTTGGTGAGACCTCTAGCTTTCGATCGATGGAGTCAGGGAGAGAGCGATTGGTTGCGGGTAGTGTTTGGATACAAGATGGAGCAATTTTTTGGAGTCGATTGTGGAAGCATCCCATCGTGTCGAGGTATTGAATGGGAATCGTTTCGAATTTGGGGAGAATTGGCGTCGGTTCTTGAGTCAGATGGACGAGTCCAGGGTACAGCAGGCGAAGCAATCGTTGCAGTGGATGTTGGGGGTGGAGGATTTGGAGGGAAAGAGGTTTCTTGATGTTGGGGCAGGAAGTGGACTGTTCAGTCTGGCAGCCCGAAGACTAGGGGCTCACGTGCACTCCTTTGATTTTGACCCGACGTCGGTCGCCTGCGTCCGTGAAGTCAAGCGACGATTTGCACCTGAAGAAGACCAATGGACGATTGAGGAAGGTTCCATCCTCGATCCCCGTTACCTGAGTTCCATAGGATCCTTCGATATTGTCTATGCGTGGGGTGTTTTGCATCACACAGGGCAGATGTGGAAAAGCCTGGAGAATACCGACAGCTTGGTGGCTGCAGGTGGGACGGTATTTCTTGCGATCTACAACGATACGGGGAGCCAGAGTGAGCGGTGGAAAGTGATCAAGCGAGTCTACAACAAACTGCCGCGATTCCTGCGTATTCCTTACGTTTTCGTCGTTTCAGCTCCGTCGGAAGCCAAAGCGTTATTGAGATCGATCATCGATGGGCAGCTAGGAGGGTATCTGCGATCGTGGGTGCGGCCCGAGCCGAGTCGTGGGATGAGCCGTTGGCGTGACTTGGTCGATTGGGTGGGTGGATATCCTTATGAGACAGCCAAGCCAGAGGAGATTTTTGATTTCTTTAGCCAACGCGGATACACTCTGAGGAAAATGAAGTGTGGCAACGTAGGGATGGGGTGCAACGAGTTTGTCTTTGAGAAAGAAAAGTAAATCGACGGAGAATCTGTTGGTTTATTTGGTTCGGTGACAGGCGGCAGCCTAGCCTAGGTTCGGTGGACAGAGTCCTTGGACGAGCCAAGGAGGATTGGCCTGGGAGTTGGCTTGGTGCGATCTCAGGAGATTTTTGCTCGGGGATTCCAGCAATCCAGAAGGTCTTGCAAGATGAAGCAGCCGGAACGGCAGGAATCGAGTCTGGAGGAAGATGAGATTGTGCGGCAGTATGCATCTGGACGCCGTGACTTCTCCAATCTTCAGTTTCTTCGATACCTCGATCTGCGAGAGGTCGATCTTCCGGAAATCGTTTTTCGGAATTGCCATATGGAAGGGAATTTTAATGATTCAAATCTACAGCGAGCGGACTTTTCCTTTTCCTACATCAAGACAGTCGATTTTCATCGCACGAATCTAATTGGCGCGAGCTTTTGTGGAGCCATGATCGACGCTGCGGAGTTTTGCGGAGCGCAACTACAGGACGCCGACTTTCAAGGGGCGACGGCGTATCAGTACATCTTTTCTTCAGGGGAGCGGCCGTCGCATTGAAACGATGGAGAGGCACCCTTCGTTAGGAGCCATGCGGTGCCTGATGGTTGAGCTGCGGCAGGAAATCTTGTAAGGATTTGTCAGCCGAAGTAGCCGTGCAGGTACCAGGTGTGGTTTCGGCGATCGAGATAGACCCACCACCAGTCGCCATGATCGAGTTCGATGCGATAGTAATCGCGTTGGATGGAATCGCCTTCCCACCAGCCTGTTTCGATGCGTTCGGGACCGCGGGCCTGGTGTACTTTTCGGGAGGGTTGGTGACCGAGCTGGAAGGTGTGGGGAAGTTCTTGGCTGGCTGGGGGGCTGGTGGTAAGTGGGAGTGGCATGGGGAGTAGTTGGATTGGCCGTCGCAGTGGCTGCGTCTCCTGTGGTTCGGCTCGCCATCGCGTCTGATAGTTGGCGGCAGGAAGCGGCTTGGTTCCCTTGGTCTGGATGGATTGGGAAAGCGACCTGCTTCGTTTGGAATAGGTTCTCAGCGTTCCGGTGATGGGATGCCATCGGCAGGCCTGTTCCGGCAGGGGATCGGTCTGCAGGATACCTTGCACCACCGCTTGGCGGCCCAGTCGGTTGCTGAGTCGATCGAGGAGTGGTGCGATATTTTCTTGCTGGGGCGTGGTGTCCTGGTCGAAAAAAAGTGTTTGATGCCATCGAATCGGTGTTCGCAAAGCGGCTTGCAGGTGGACCTGAGTGATCGCCGGGGGGGAGCTGCTGGCGAGCGATTTCCATTTGGTTTCGCATTGCTGAAGCAGCAGAGGACGGAGGTAGTTGGGGTCGGCGGAAGGGCGGAAGAGGTTGAGTGTCCAGAAGAGATCGGGGCCTTCCTGCATCGTCAGTCGCGCGATCCAGCGCAAGCCTCCTTCGGAGCGTTCCTGGAGGCGCAGGCAGATCTGTTCCAGCAGTTGGGTCAGGATCTGTTCGATCCAGTCGATGCGGTCGATCGGGATTTCCAGCGGCTGGCAGGCTGACCAATCCTGGCTTGGGGTAATGCCGGTGATCGATTCGTCGATGTGCCCCAGGAGTTGATCGATCTTGCGAATGATGCCGGGTCCGAGGCGTTGGGCGAGGCCGGAGCGAGGGAGTTGCAGGAGGTGGTGGAGTCGTGAGATTCCCAGGCGGCGCAGGGTGTTGGCGGTTGGCTGATCGATGCGAAGGGCAGTGACGGGGAGTCGATCGAGCCATTGGGGGAGGCTGCAGGAGTCGACGATCCAGGGGGGCGTTTCACCTGGGATGTCCTGCCAGGAGGTGATGCCGGTTTGATTCTGGCGCAGTAGGGCCTGCGCCAGTGGGGCGATCGGCATGCCTTGCGCGATGGCCCAGGCAGCGGCTAGGGAGTCGGCGATGGCGATGCGGGCTACCAGGTGTTGGGACTGAAGCCAGTGGAGGATTTGCCTAGCCATCTCCTGTTCGCTGCCAAACCAGCGTCCCAGGTGAGTTGCTTCCATCAGCAGTGCCTGGGGTTGGTGCAGGCTGCGAATCGCCCAAGGCTTTTCTTCCAGCGATTCCAGGGCCACGGTTGGGCTGAACTGCTGAGCGGCTTGGGCCAGCTCCTCCAGCGCCTCGCGATCTGCATCGGGATCAAGCTGTCCCAGCAGGAGGTTGTTGGGGGGAGCTGTGGTGTTGGGTTGCGGGGAGTTTTGGGTGGGGTGGGACGGTTTCGTGGTAGGGAGGGTGGCGATCCCCAGCGAGAGAGCCTGGCTGGTCGACATGCCAGGGAGAATTCCTTGTTGGCGAGCGATGGAGCTGGCGGCGGCGATGCGCCAGCCGCGCCGCGGGTCGCGTTGCTGTAGCGCGAAGGGATGGCCGATGCACTGCGGATGATGATGCAGCCATCTCTGGCAGGGCCAGTTGGGCAACCAGATGCAGGCGATGCGTCGTGTCATCGAACTATCTCCGATCGACTGATCATCTCTTTTCAGGCAGCTTTTTCAGGCCACTGTGCGGTGGGGTCGAGCAGATTGATCGTTGCTAGGGACCCTCCCCTGCCCTTGGGACATCGCAACAGCCGAAGCTGGCTCCATCGCCCTCGACTGGATGAATCGGCAGTGTGTTGCCTGGGCCCCTTAGGGCAGGAGGTGACTTGCCATTGCACCTGAGCCCAGCTGGGGGTTCGTTGCGGATGAGCGGAGGGGGGGCGGATGAGCAGTCCCAGGCCACCGCCATGCTCGACCGACAGTTGCCATCGTCTGGCCATGCGGTCGTCTCGCGTATGGACTTCCGCTATCACGGCGCCGACGGCTGGGGAGCGCAGCGATTGATCGATTGCCCATTCGCATTCACGATCATCACGGCATCGAACCACCACTAGCGATTCGATCGGCACTCGAAGCGATGCGATGGCGGGCGGATAAAAAAGAGGTTGCTTTTCCACCACCACCGCATAGCGTCCACCGCGGAGGGCATGGAGCACGGAGTGCCAAGCGATCCACCAGCGTCCATCTGCAGGGCCGGCGCCGAAGAGATCGACCAGGCTTCCCTCCTCGTAGCCTCCACTAGGCAGCACCAGATCTAAAGCGTCAAAACCACTAGAGATCTTCTGCCGGTTGGTTTGGCTGCTGCGAGCCAGTTGGAGAGTGCCTCGGAGCTGTTCGGTGATCTGGCTGGCAAGCCACCGTCCGGATGGTGGGTGGAGTTGGTCCTCTGGATTGCTTTCGGGGGCGTCCTGGTCGATCGTCAGCATCATGGCGGTGCTTGCCTGGCGGGATGAGGTTCGGAAAGCCATCATTCTCTTTGGATACCTATACAAACGTATAAATTCTGTATCGTACTTCGTCAATCAATAAAGCCAGCATTTCTTAGAGCGTTTTTTCGGATGCCAAGAATCCCTGGGGTGGGGGTGAGGAGGGGGGCCGATGGGTTGGGAGGATAGGGTGGAAGAGTGACACGGATGGTCCAGGAAAGAGGATTTTTCCGAAAAATTGAAATATTTCGAGGCTACCCAGGGGAAGATCAAGTTCCTGGAAGTGGACGCAAGAAAGGCGGGGAGGCATGTTCGAAAAGGCCGCAGTCCTGGTACGGGGGGCGTTGGCACGGCCCGTCGGAAGATGGTGACATTTGTCTCCTAAGAATGTTCAGTTTCAATTCGATGGCGCGAACCGGGATTTGGAAGCGGTAGTGGGGTTGAAGCGGGGTGGACGGTTCCATCGATGGTTAGGTATTCAAGGGCTCTTAACCGTCCGGAGGTGGATCTCTGTCATTCAATAGGTGCCACCCACCGATTGCGCACACCGATTGCGCACGCTTGCGGTAGCCACCATCGCCAGATGGTGGATGAGCGAATTGGGCAGGATGGATAAGGAACTACCTGCCCGATCGTTTGCTGTCATTCAATAGGTGCCACCCACCGATTGCGATAGGTGCCACCCACCGATTGCGCACCGATTGCGCACGCTTGCGGTAGCCACCATCGCCAGATGGTGGATGAGCGAACTGGGCAGGATGGATAAGGAACTACCTGCCCAATCGTTTGCTGTCATTCAATAGGTGCCACCCACCGATTGCGCACGCTTGCGGTAGCCACCATCGCCAGATGGTGGATGAGCGAACTGGGCAGGATGGATAAGGAGTTACCCGCCCGATCGTTTGCTGTCATTCAATAGGTGCCACCCACCGATTGCGATAGGTGCCACCCACCGATTGCGCACGCTTGCGGTAGCCACCATCGATGGTCCATGAGCGAACTGGACAAGATGGATAAGGAACTACCTGCCCGATCGTTTGCTGTCATTCAATAAGTGCCACCCACCGATTGCGATAGGTGCCACCCACCGATTGCGCTGGTGGTGATGGCTTTCCGCCTGCGCGTCATCGCAGCATCTGGTTGCATCGGACGAACTGGGATGGGGCGCGGACTGCATGGCCAAGACGGCCATACCGAGGCTCTCTGGAAAAGTGGAAATCCATACTGGAACACAGATGAATTACCGCATGGCGGGTAGCTGCCGCGTCTCTTGCCTCCATGGCAGATTGGAGGACGCGGAGGCAGTGTCGGACAGGATGACGACATTGACTTGGAAGCTATGGATTTCCTACCAATCGCTTTGGGATATCCGTGGAGATGGAGGAAACCGTTGCATGGGCTTTGCCAAAGGACTGCTGTTGCTGCTGATGCTTGGATTGGCTGGATGCGCACGGAATCCGAATATCATAGTGTGGCAACCTGCGCAGGGTGGGCAGGCGATTCATCGCTTGGTGTTGACGTCCCCGGTTGGGAGTGAAGAGCTGACGGGGCCGTTGATGGCGGCGATGGAGCGAGAGCAGCCGCCGCGTGATTATCCACTCCGCATCATGGATTTGGATTCCTTGGCACCGTATCAGCAGGTACAGCTTGCCAGTTACGATGGCCGCCCGAATGATCTGGCGATCATCGATGCGGCTAGACGTGCTGGGCTGCAGGCGGCGATCCATGGAGAGATAGTATACGAGCGGATGGAGGTTCCTGAGGAGCGGCGATGGTGGCGTCGTAAGGCGCCGGAGCGATTGACGTTGATGTGGCGGGTGGTCGATGTCACGTCGGGCCAGACAATAGCTCAGCAGGCCATTGCGGTCGATCGAGACCAGGCGGTTCGCTCTTACCCAGATCTAAAAGAGTTATCCAAGATCGATGGCCCGCAGGCTGTCTACATTGCCGCGGCTCGCGATTCCTGGAAATGGCTTGCACCACATTTGGGGACAGAGCGGGCTCCTTTGGTACAGGCCGGTTGGCTCCCTGGCCTTCCACAGATGCTTCGCGCCGATACCATGGCCAGGCAAGGGGATTGGGCAGGTGCTGAACAGCAGTGGCGGGAGGTGGTGGAGCTTCATCCGTGGCATGGTGCGGCTTGGCACAACCTAGCGATTGCAGGGGTGGCGCGAGCCGACTTTGAGGAGGCGAAGCGCTGCCTGGCGAAAGCCGACGAGGGATGGTGGTTGGGTATCCCCAAGCGAGACAGTGGCGTCTGGGTGGAACGCAAGCAGCGCGATTACCATCGCATTTTCGCGCTGCCCGAACCGCCAGGTGGTTGGCGGTACCCCGAGCCTGAGGTCTATCAGGCTGCCTATGCGATACCTTCCTCCGCGCCCCCTCAGGATATTGACCAGCTTCCTTGGTGGACAGCCATTCCCCTGGCAAAACCTCCCGGATGGACGTGGAGAGCGTGGTTGACGCAGCCATTGATCCTGTGAGGCATCGATAGCGGCATGGGAGAGACGAGGGTGGGGAGAGCGTGATGCGTTGACAGAAAAGTGAACAAAATCTAAGCTACAGCTGTCCTTTTTTGTTGTTTCATTCGAGAGCCCTAGCGATGGTTTGCCGATTCCCAGCAGGAGAGATTGCGATTTGGATTCCCAGGGGCAACCTTGGGGGGTGAGGCACTGGCGACGATTGACCCCATCGATGCAACCCCCGCAGCGATCCAGCTGATGGGGGTTTTTTGTTGGTCTTGGGGTGTAGATCCGCATCCTTTCGTCAGCCAGTCTCTAGGATTCGATTTCCTGGAGTTGCTGGCAGCGAAGTTTCTGACAACGCACCAATGCATCCCCAAGGCAAAAGTTCAGCCGCCATCCTTTTCGGAATGTCTTGGATTTTTCAAGCGAATTGAAAATGAAAACGATTTCTATCTATGACACCACCTTGCGCGACGGAACTCAGGCGGAAGGAGTCAGTCTTTCGCTGCTCGACAAGATCCACATTGCGCAGCGGTTGGCGGAGATCGGAATCGATTTGATTGAAGGAGGCTTTCCATACTCCAATCCGAAGGATCAGGAGTTCTTTCAAAGGATGCGAGCAACTCCTCTCCATGGGGCTCGCCTTTGCGCTTTCGGCATGACGCGACGACGAGGTGTTATCGCTTCGGAGGATCCTGGACTGCGTGCACTGGTCGCCGCAGAGACTCCGTGCATCACGGTGGTGGGAAAATCCTGGGACTACCATGCGACAGAAGTTCTGGGGGTCAGCCTCGAAGAAAACCTCGCGATGATTGGAGAGAGTGTCGAATACCTCGCGCGGCACGCTGAGGTGGTTTACGATGCCGAGCATTTCTTTGACGGCTACCGAGCGAATGCCGACCATGCGTTGGCAGCGATTCGAGCAGCCGCGGAGGCGGGGGCAGCGTGGATCGTTCTGTGTGATACCAATGGGGGTTCGTTGCCCGAGCGAGTGGCAGAGGTCGTGCAGGCTGCACGGGCTCATCTTGCGGGCTTGCCTGTCCGGTTCGGCATCCACTGCCACAACGACGGCGACTTGGCCACCGCCAACTCGCTGGCGGCGATCGATGCTGGTTGTGAGCAGGTGCAGGGAACAATCAACGGGATTGGTGAGCGGTGCGGCAATGCCGATCTGATTGCGGTGGTTGCCAACTTGGCTTTCAAGAAGTCGGGTTATCAGGTGTTGGGTGGTCGGCCGTTGGATCATTGGACGGAGCTATCGCGGTTCGTCTACGAGACGGCCAATCTGCAGCTTCGCAACAACCAGCCATTTGTCGGCCAGAGCGCCTTTGCTCACAAGGGCGGCATGCATGTGCATGCGGTCAACAAGGCAGCTCATACGTACGAACACCTCGATCCTGCGAAGGTGGGCAATGAGCGACGGATTCTGGTCAGTGAACTATCGGGGCGATCAAATATCCTCGCGGCGACCAAGCAGTTCACTTTGGAGCCGAGGCAGGTGGAGCAGGTGTTGCAGGAGGTAGTCGAGCGGGAGCACGAGGGATACCAGTATGAGGCAGCAGAGGCATCGTTTGACCTGCTGGTGCGGCGTACCTTGGGATGGTTTCAGCCGCATTTCGAGACGATCAAGTATCGAATCGTCGCCGGGGATCGGAATGCTACGCTCCACCATGTCTTCGCTGAAGCGATCTTGAAGATTCGAGTCGGGGGGGAGATCAAGTTTGAGGCGGCCGAAGGGCATGGTCCGGTCAACGCCATGGATGCGGTGCTCCGGAAGGCTCTGGCAGATCATTATCGGCCGCTGCAGGAGATGCACTTGGTCGATTACAAGGTTCGCGTCGTGGATGGGAAGGAGGGGACGGCCGCGAAAATTCGGGTCAATATCGAGTGCGCCGATGCCCAGGGGTCGTGGCGGACCATTGGTGTATCGGAGAATATTATCGAAGCCAGTTGGCTGGCCATGACCGACGCAGTCGAATACATCCTGCATCGGGAGACCATTCCGCCGGCGGCCTGCCACACCTCCTGATCGCTTGGATTGACTCTTTCACGATTCCTTTATTTCCATCTTGATGATGGTTCGGATACTTGTGTTATGGCGCATGAAATACCCAATCGCTTCGATTTTGCTACGCAAGCTGGCCTGGTGTATCAGGCGTGGGAGCGCGACGGCTGCTTCGATGCCGAGGTCGATCCTGCGAAGAAACCATTCGCGATTGTGATCCCGCCTCCCAACGTAACCGGTGCATTGCATCTGGGGCATGCGCTCAACAACACCCTGCAGGACATCCAGGTGCGATGGCATCGGATGATGGGCGATGCGACGCTGTGGATGCCTGGGACAGACCATGCCGGCATTGCGACACAGGCGAGGGTGGAGCAGCGGTTGCGGGAAACGGAAAACCTGACGCGGCACGACTTGGGACGCCAGAAGTTGATCGAGCGGATCTGGCAGTGGAAGGATCAGTATGAGACGAGGATTCTCAGCCAGCTAAAAGCCATGGGATGCAGCTGTGATTGGCGGAGGACCCGTTTCACGCTTGATCCTATCTGCGCCCGAGCGGTCCGGACGACATTTTTCGATCTCTTCAGGAAGTCATGGATCTATCGCGGAAAGAAACTGGTCAACTGGGACACTTTTCTGCAAACAGCCGTCAGCGATGATGAAGTCTTTCACGAGACGGTGCCGGGCCATTTCTATCACCTCCGCTACCCGATCGATTCGCCGCAGGCTGGTGAGCCGACGGAGGTGGTGGTAGCGACGACTCGCCCTGAAACCATGCTGGGGGACACTGCAGTCGCCGTACATCCAGACCCAGCCAATGCGCTGGATGAGGCCGAGCGATTGCTTGAGGAGAAGCTACAGTCGGCGGCTGCCAAGGATCGCGAAGCCCTAGAGTCACAGCTTGCGGATCTCCGTACAAGGAAGGTAGAGCGGTTGCCGGAGCTGCTAACGCTGGCGGCAATGGCCCGGCGAGGAGCGCTCATCCAGCTGCCGCTGACCGGTCGCAAGATTCCGCTGGTTGCTGATTCTTGGGCCAAACCCGAACTGGGGAGTGGTTGCGTGAAGATCACCCCTGCGCATGATCCAAACGACTATGAAGTCGCGCAGCGCTGCCGATTGCCGATGATCAATATCCTGCAGCCCGATGGGAAGATCATCGAACCGACAGGGCGTTTCAGCGGTCTGAAGATTCCCGAGGCTCGTCGAGCCGTGGTGGCGGCGATGGAGGCCGAAGGGCTGCTGGATCGTTTCGAGGATCGGATGATTGAGCTGGCGCATTCGGATCGAAGCAACACACCGATTGAGCCGTATCTTGCGGATCAGTGGTTTGTTGCCATGCAGACCTTGGCTCAAACTGCCATCGACGCCGTGAAAACGGGGCAGGTGCAGATCCTTCCGTCGCGTTATGCCGATGGGTATCTGGACTGGCTCTCGGAAAAGCGGGATTGGCCCGTCGGCAGGCAGTTGTGGTGGGGGCATCAAATCCCCATCTGGTCACGAATTGCCAAGGCGCCCGAGGAATGTGAAGCATGGCAGCGTCAATGGGAGTCCACTGAGGAAGCGAAGGAGGGACGCCTGTGCGCGCGGATGGAAGCCCCGGCGACGTTGCATGTCTGCATCCGTGATGAAGACCGACATCTGGAGGCTCGCCTTGAAGCCGATGGCTACACGCGACAGGAGGATGTCCTCGATACCTGGTTCAGCTCCGCACTCTGGCCCCACTCGACGCTGGGATGGCCCGACAAGACACCCGAACTGGACTACTTCTATCCAACTTCGACGCTGATCACTAGCCGCGACATCATCACCCTCTGGGTGGCTCGAATGGTCCTCATGGGAATCAACAACGTTGGGAAGATTCCGTTCCATCAGGTCTATATCCACCCGAAGATCTTGGACGGTTACGGCGAAACGATGTCCAAGAGCAAGGGCAATGGCGTTGATCCAATCGATGTCATCGACAAGTTCGGGCCGGATGCATTGCGATTTGGTCTGGCCAAGCTGGCGACGGAGACCCAGGATATTCGGATGCCGGTTCAGTTTGAATGCCCTCATTGCCAAGCAGCGATTCCCCAGACGAAAGAGAATCGGCAAAAGCCGAGGATCCGATGCGATCAATGCAAGAAGGATTTTGCGACGCAGTGGGCAGAGAAGGAAGAAGATCTTCAGCTTCCCAAGGGGCCAGTGCTTAGCAAGCTCTTTGAAGAAGGTCGCAACTTTGTCAACAAGCTTTGGAATGCGTCTAGATTCGTGCTGATGAACCTGGAGGGCTACAGCGGCCAAGGGGTGGATCGAGCCACGTTGCCGCTGGAAGATCGCTGGATTCTGTCTCGTCTATCCACGATCATCGCTCGGGTTTCCGACCATCTTCGCCATTTCCGATACGCTGACGCTTCACGCGAACTGTACCAGTTTGCATGGGATGATTACTGCAGTTTTTACCTGGAGATTGCGAAACCGCGACTTCAGGATCCAGCGGCCAAGCCGGTGGTCCAGAGCGTCCTGGCGTACACACTGGATGCACTGCTGCGACTACTGCATCCGATCATTCCATTTGTCACCGAATCGATCTGGCAGCAGTGGCGTCAGGTTGGCCCCCGTGACGACAGACGCTTTGCAGGCAAGCCGTGGTTGATGCTGCGGGATTGGCCTCAGGATGAAGGTCGCGACGGGGATGAAGAGATCGAGCGGCAGTTTTCGGTGTTTGCTTCGCTGGTGGGTTCGCTGCGCGAGATTCGGTCGCGTCAAAATATCGCCCCCAAGACGACGATGCGCTACCAAGTCGCATGCTCTAGCGAAATCATGCAACTACTACAGCCGATGGAAAAATTTGTGCAGCGAATGGCCAATGCCGAGTCCGATGGTTGGGGCCCGGATATCCAGGCTCCTCCTCTCGCGGCGCAGGATCGTACGGAGTCATTGACCGTCTATGTGGATCTGGCCGATCAGATTGATGTGCAGGCGGAACTGACCAAGAATCAGAAGCTGCTTGAACAATTGAGCAAACAGATCGCGGGCAAGCAGAATCTGCTGGGCAATCCGAATTTTGTTCAGAAGGCCAAACCGGAAAAGGTCGAGGAAGAGAAAAAGTCCTTGGAGGAACTACAGCGACAGTGCGAGGCGGTGGAGAGGCTGGTCGAGCAGTTGAAGCTTCGAGCCTAGTTGCGTGCGGAAGACCGATAGCGTCACTGCGAATGCCTACTGCGGGTTGGGAGGATACTGCTAGCTGCCGCCGAGCCTGCGTGTCGTCTCGATTTTGAATCAGATTCTTGAAGATCACGCCGCCATCTTGGATCGGTCTGAGGGTTGTGTGGTTAGCAGGGTTCGGGGTAGACCGAATCGACGATCATGCCTCCGTTGTCTGGTGCATTGGCGAAGGAGATCCGATGGCGATGGTGGAGCCGTTTCAGACGGGGGTTGAGCAGTTGCTGGCAGACGTGCGACTGCGATCTTTACTTGCTGGGCGGTCGTTGGCTTACCTTGGTCATGCGGCTTCGGTCCTTGCTGATGGACGTCATTCCCTGGACGCGCTAGTTTTGTCCCCGGAGTTTCGATGGCGTTGTGCCTTCGGTCCTCAACATGGGATGCGTGGCGAAAAGCAGGACAACATGGTGGAGTCGGACGATTATGTCAATTCCGAATGGGGCCTGCCTGTTTACAGTCTCTATGGTACCACTAGGCGACCGACTTCTCAGATGCTCGATGGCGTCGATGTGGTGTTGGTGGATCTACAGGACCTGGGGTGTCGGATTTACACGTTCGCGACGACACTCCTTTACATGATGGAAGAATCCGCCGCTCGTGGCATCGCCGTTTGGGTGCTGGAGCGCCCCAATCCTGCGGGCCGACCGATCGAAGGCCTCTCGCTCCTGGCGGGATGGGAGAGTTTTGTAGGGCACTTACCGACGCCAATGCGGCATGGGCTGACCTTGGGGGAATTGGGCAGGTTTCTGATCGATCGAAAGCGTCTTGATCTAGAGTATCGAGTGGTTGGGATGCAGGGGTGGACGCCCGACGATGCGCCGGGTTACGGATGGCCCTTGGGGGCTAGATGCTGGGTCAACCCAAGCCCGAACGCGCCACAACTGTCGATGGCTAGGTGCTACAGTGGCACGGTGCTTCTGGAGGGAACTCATCTCTCGGAGGGGCGAGGCACGACGCGTCCGCTGGAGATGGTTGGAGCACCGGATTTGGATGGCCGAGCATGGGTGGATGCGATGCAGCGGATGCTGCCCCCGTCCTGGTTGGCTGGTTGTATGCTTCGGCCTTGCTATTTCCAGCCGACCTTTCAGAAGTACCAAGGAAAAGTATGCAGTGGTTTTCAGATCCATTGCGATGGTCCAGATTATCGGCATGATCTTTTTCGTCCATTTCGCTTGGTCTCCGGGGCGCTTTGGACGCTGCGTCGGTTGCGCCCGGACTATGCGATCTGGAGAGATTTTCCTTACGAATACGAAACCGATCGTTTGGCATTCGATTTGATTTCAGGGAGTGATAGGCTGCGTCGATGGGTGGATGACCCCAGCAGTCAGCCAGACGAATTGGAACTAGTTTTGAAGGAAGAGGAGTTGGCTTGGCGCGACCTTTCCGAACGCTATCGATCTGCCACGTGACGTCGCCACGTCGGGCCAGGGCTGCTCATAGAGACAGGTCGTCGGACCGGACGTCGCTGAACCGGACATTGATGTACTGGACATTGCTGTACTGGACATTGCTGTACTGGATCGGGATCAACCACTTGATAGCTCCTTCCATGCCCATGGAGGGGAAGGCAAAGAGAGACCATAGCCACGATCGAACTGGTCCAATTCCAGCGAAGGATCCCTCAGGTATACGGGTGCAAAATCAGCCGAACTTGATCTGGGGCATCGACTAATGAGTCTCGAAGGCGGGGACTTGCTTTCTCAACAGCAGGTCGGGAAGTAGACTACCAGAGGGAGTGGCAAAGTCGGGCTATTGGCTCGATTACTCCGGATCAGGGAATCGAGGAGAAGATGGAAGAGCTACCGACTGTATCTTTTGTGATCCCGCACCGTGGGCGAGAAGAGATGCTGCGCCAGACTCTCGCCTCGATCGCTGGTCAGCGATATGATCTGGGGCTTCTGGATGTAGCTGTTGTTTCTCAGAATGAATCTCTGGCAGCGGAGACACTTGCGGCTGCCAAGGGAGTTTCTTTGCAGGTGATACACCGTCCTGTCGGAGAGAATATTGGCGCCCTGCGAAATTTTGGCGCCAGAGCGACGCGAGGGCAATTCCTAGCTTTTTTGGACGCCGATGTGGATGTTGCTCCCAACTGGATTGTGGCGATGCGGAGCGAGCTATGTGATGTTCCAGGTCGCGGCATGGTAGCCGCGATGCAGCGATCGGCTGATCGACCGCCTGCGGTGGAGGTAGTCCGTACATCCCTGTTGAATTCAGCGAAGGACACCGAGGTGCATTCGCTGGCGGGTGCAAATCTCTTTTTGAAGAGAGAGACCTTCGACAAAGTCGGGGGATTTCCTGAGCACCTGAGAACGTGCGAGGATTCCTACTTCGCCGATCAGGTGCGCCATCATGGCAAGCTTTTCTTCAGTTCCCGATCCAGCTTCCTGCATCTAGGAGAAGATCAGTCTTTTCTTCAGATGTTCAGGAAGGAGATTTGGCGTGGCCAATCGAATTTGCGATCGGTGATTGGACGCAAGCTGTCGACAGCAGAACTGCCAAGTCTTGTAGCTCCGATGTGGTACGGACTTTTTGCGATAGCCGCCATCATCGCAATTTCCTGGAGCATCGGATGGTGCCTATTGTTTTTTCTTTTGGCGATGGTACCGGTGGTCGCTTATTCTCTGAGGTTGCGGCGACGCGCGGGCTCTCACGTCCGATCGATCGATATTTTTCGATTTTACCTGATCTACATGACCGCGCGATTTTTCGGCATGATCAAGGGATTGAGTTTTGCGATCGTGGGAAAGCAATGACCTTCGGTTTCCGTTGGATTGCCCGAGACATCCAAGGTCAGCCAGTGAAGGAACCGGGTTGGTCCTCAATGTGGAATTTGGTCGGTATGACGGCGAAAGGCCGACCGAAAGAAACGCCATGGGACGTTTGCGAATCGCGCTAGAATCCCGTGAGAATTTTGGTGCTGTATGGACTGGCAGACCTGGTATGAATCACTGCACAAGCCATCATGGACACCTTCGCCCGGGACGATTGGCCTGATCTGGCAAATTTTGTATCCCGTACTTTTGGGAAGCATTGTTTATCTGTTCTGGAAAGCTTCTCAGGGCCGGATCTCCTGGTGGTTGGTTCTGCCGTTTCTGGTCAATCTGGTATTCAACCTAGCCTTCATCCCACTGATGTTTGGTCTACGGTCTTTGTGGTTGGCTGCCTTCGATATCGTGATGGTCTGGCTGACCATAGGATGGATGATCGCTGTGGTAGCCAGACCACTACCGGCCGTCGCGGTGGCTCAGATCCCCTATCTGATCTGGGTGACGATCGCCATGGTGCTGCAGTGGTCGATCGTATGGCGGAATCGTTGACATGCGTTGGCTCAAAAAAGTTGGCACCATCGAGGGCTTGATCATGGCGAAATCACTGAATCGATGCGCGTGCCTTTGGCTGGTGATTATGGGGTGCTGGGGCACTAGACCTGGGCTGGCATGGTCGGCTGATCCTAAGGGCCCACCGCCTGTAAATATCATCCTGGTGATGGCGGACGATTTGGGGTACGGAGACCTGGGATGCTATGGGGCTCCCGTGATTCGCACCCCTGCGTTGGATCGTATGGCCAGTGAAGGAGTGAGGCTGACTCAATTCCTCTCAGCGGCAGAGGTATGTACCCCCAGCCGTGCGGCGTTGCTCACAGGGCGTTATCCGATTCGCTCGGGCATGTGCGGCGATCGTCGCGTTTTGTTTCCGAATTCACCAGGAGGACTTCCAGCGGCCGAGTTGACGATTGCAGAGTTGTTGAAGGCGCGAGATTACGCGACGGCACAGATCGGCAAATGGCACTTGGGGATTCACTCCGGATCGACTCCCAATGACCAAGGATTCGGTTACCGATGGGGCATTCCCTACTCCAATGACATGGATGGTCGTGAGGGGCTGCCACCAGGAGCCTCCGGTTTGGAGTCGCCTCCGCGGGATGGTTGGAACGTCCCGCTGCTGAAAAATGGAGAGGTGGTCGAGCGACCCGCGGATCAGACGACGCTGACTCGCAGGTATACCGATGAAGCGATTTCCTGGATGAAACAGCACTTCGATCAACCTTTTTTCATCTATCTTGCGCATACCTTTCCGCATGTTCCCTTATTCACTTCGGAAGCGTTTTCCGGAAGAAGTGAGGCGGGGATTTATGGAGATGTGGTGGAGGAGTTGGATCACGAGATGGGAAGGCTACTGGATGCCGTGCGTCGATCTCCTGTAGCTGACCGGACGGTGGTGATTTTCACCAGCGACAACGGCCCGTGGAAGGTGATGGGAAACACCGGCGGCAGCTCCGGGCCGCTTCGTGGCGCGAAGGGGAGCACCTGGGAGGGAGGGATGCGAGTTCCTTGCCTCGTTTGGTGGCCGGGAACGATTCCAGCCGGTGTTCGCAGCGACGTAGTCAGCATGATGGATTGGTTCCCGACGATCGCACAATGGACCGGTTCAACGTTTCCGGACGGTCTGGTGGTCGATGGGCGGTCAATTGCTAGGGAGCTACAAACCGGCGAGCCGATTTCAGAGCGTCCGTTTTTTTATTACCGTGGCGATCAGTTGTATGCCGTTCGCCGTGGCCCCTGGAAACTCCATCTGGTGACTCAGGATGGCTATGGAAAGGCGGGGCCTCAGCGACACGATCCCCCTTTGCTGTTCCATTTGGCGAAAGATTTGGGGGAGCAGCGCGACGTGGCCCAATCGCATCCTGAGATCGTATCCCAGATGAGGGAGGCGATTGCGGAGCATCAGAAGGGCGTCGTGCCGGGGATTCCGCAGCTGGGCCGTTAAACGCACTGGGCCATTTATCGCAGTGGCCCATTTATCGCTGTGGGATGTGCTGGATGATTGCCCTCGGGGGAAGGAGCGAAGCGGTCGAGGCTGGTACACTGAAGGACCAACCGGCAGGAACCATGGGAACGGAAGATGGGGGCATTATGAGCTGGCAGCGAATGGGGAGATCGAAGCGACGTGATTTCTTTCATTGGGGCGTAGAGGGCTTGGGGGCCACGGCTTTGATGCAGTTGCTGCTAAGGGATGGAAAACTGCTGCAGGGATCGGAAGGGCGGCCGGTTGCCAAGGCGAAACGCGCCGTTCAGATCTGCCTCGTGGGTGGATTGAGTCACCTGGACTCCTTTGACTACAAGCCAGAGCTGGAGAAGTTTCATGGAAAGTCGCTGGAGACAGATACTCCGCCCGACATTTTTTTTGGTCAGGTTGGATTGATTCGAAAGCCAGATTGGCGGTTCGCTCCGCGCGGGAACAGCGGCCTTTGGCTGTCCGAACTTTTCCCCCATCTGGCAGCTCAGGCCGATCGCTTGACGATCCTTCGATCGATGGTCTCCGATTCGGCGAATCATACACCGGCACTTTTTCTTTCGAACAGCGGATTTGGATTCAACGGCTTTCCAAGCGTGGGTAGTTGGTTGTCGTTCGGTCTGGGTTCGGAAAGCGATTCCCTTCCGGCGTACGTCGTGTTGCCCGATGGGCGCGGTGGTCCCAATGGATCTGCCTCGAACTGGACCAGCGGATTTCTGCCGACGATTCATCAGGGAGTTGTTTTTCAGCAGGGAAAAAATCCGGTTCGCGATCTATTTCCCTCGGAGAAGATCTCGCGGGAGGAGGATCAGGCGGCGTTGGCTTTGCTAGGTGCATTAGAGAGCGGCGGGGAGGCGGATGGGATTGAGCCAGTGATTGCGGCCCGGCGACAAGGATATGAATTGGCGGCAAGAATGCAGTTGGCGGTGCCGGAGGTGAGCGAACTGGATTCGGAGAGCCAGGCGACGCGAGAGCTTTATGGAATCGACCAGCCTGAGACGGATGATGCGGGGCGCCGATGTTTGCTGGCCAGGAGGTTGCTGGAGCGAGGGGTGCGTTTCGTGCAGGTTTTCTCTGGAGGACCGATTGCAGGAACGCCGCGCAGCAGTTGGGATGCGCACGAAAATGTTCTCGAAAATCACGGGGCGGAAGCGGCGAGGATCGATAAGCCGGTTGCTGCCCTGCTGCAGGATCTGCATCAGCGAGGGATGCTGGAAGATACCTTGGTACTGTTTACCACCGAATTCGGCCGGACCCCTTTCACCCAAAGCGGTTCCGATCAGGTGGGGACGGGACGAGACCACAACCGTCCAGGTTTCAGCGTCTGGATGGCGGGTGCTGGGCTGAAGCCAGGAATTGCGTATGGGGCGACGGATGAAATTGGATGGAAGGCAGTGGAGAGCCCCGTGCCGTGGCATGATTTTCATGCCACGCTGCTCCACCTGTTTGGGATCGATCACACAAAACTGACCTTCTACCACAACGGCATCCAGCGTCGGCTGACCAACGTGCATGGAGAGGTCATTCACTCGATCCTTTCGTGATCTTTCTTGTAGAACATCGATCGCTGACCGGATGAAATCATGAGAAATCTACTGGTGTTCCTCTGCCTTGTTTTCCTCCGAGCGGACGATTGGACTTTGTCTGAGCGGCTGGTAGCCCAGGAGCCGGGTTTCGCGTCGCAGTTGGTATTTCCACTCGACCAAGAGCACAACCATGCACCGGGGATCGTGGCGTATCGAAATGGCGACTTGCTGGTCAGTTGGTATCGGGGATCGGGGGAGCGAAAGGCGGATGATGTGCGAGTTCTTGGGGCGGTCAAGAAACAGGGGGCTGAAAATTGGTCCGAGCCTTTTGTCATGGCGGATCGTCCAGGCTTTCCCGACTGCAATACCTGCATGATGCTAGATGGTCAGGAGCGGCTGTTTCTTTTTTGGCCGACCATCCTCGCCAACAGTTGGGAGTCCTGTTTGACGAATGTTGCGGTGGCTTCGGGAAGAGATGAACAGGGAGTTCCTGTTTGGGATCGCATCGACTGGATGTTGCTGAAGCCAGACGATTTTTCGGCGCAGGCAACCCAGGCGCTCCAGGAATGGATCAGCGAGTATGGCGATCGCCTGCCGGCGGGACTAAAGGAGGAAGTTGCAGGCGTTCAAGCGAAGCTTGGGGATAAATTGTCTCAGCGTCTAGGATGGCAGCCCCGGTGCAAGCCAATCGTTCTCTCCAGCGGTCGCTGGCTGTTGCCACTTTACACCGACACCTTTTCGATTTCCCTGATGGCAATCAGCGACGACCAGGGGACGAGTTGGAATGCCAGTGGGCCTTTGCTGGGTTTTGGCAACATCCAGCCCGCGTTGTTCCAAAAGAAGAATGGAACGGTGGTGGCCTACATGCGGGAGAATGGAGTGACCGGGAGGGTTCGAGTTTGCCATTCTCTGGATGAGGGGATGACTTGGGGGCCGGTCACCAGCAGCGAGATACCCAATCCTGGATCGGGATTGGATGGTGTGCAGCTAGCCAGCGGCAGGTGGCTGATGATCTGCAATGACACAACGGAGGGGCGGAGCCAACTGTCGTTGATGGTCTCTGATGATGAGGGCGACAGTTGGAAGCTGGGGAAGTATCTGGAGAAGGCGAAGAGTGGTTCGTATCACTATCCAGCCATCATCCAGGACCAACAGGGGACAATTCACGCTGTCTATAGTTACTTCGTCGATGGGGGCAAGTCGATGAAGTATTGCCGGTTCAGCGAAGCATGGCTGGGGACCCCCTGAACCTCGGTGGAGCGATTGTTCTGCCGCTTATTCGTCGCCATCCATCCTCAGATCATCGCGTTGGTCGTCCCGGGATCGCGACTGCAGAAACAAGCGTATTGGGATTTCACCAAAAGGCAGGTGGTCGCGAAGAAAGCCGAGAAGGTAGCGTTGGTAGGGAGCCGAGAAGGCTTGGGGCCAGTTGCACATCAGCGCGATGGTTGGGGGCTGGGTGGAGACCTGGGTGGCGTAGAAGATCTTAGGGCGTTTGAGCTGATAGAGTGGCGGAGGTTGGCCTTGGATCGCGTGTTGAACAAGGCGGTTGAGTTGTCCCGTGGTGACTCGTTGCTGCGACTGCTTGAAGAGCATCTGGGAATGGTTGATCAGCGTCTTGACGTTCTTGCCGGTCTGGCCAGTGATGAAGGCGATCGGGCAATAGGCCAGCAGCGGGAATTCCTTTCGTAGGTAATCGACCCAGTCTTCAGTTGGCACTTTCCCAGCCAGCAAGTCCCACTTGTTGACCACCAGAATGCACGGCTTGTACTGTTCGACGATGTAGTGAGCCAACTGGAGGTCGACGCGACTGACCGGTTCCATGCAGTCGAATAGAAGGAGAGTGACATCCGAACGGCGGATGCTGCGTTGGGCGCGATGCATGCCGTACCAGTCGATGTCCGTTTTGACGCTGCGGTTGCGACGTAGTCCGGGGGTATCGATGGCGATGAATTTTTGACCGTCGAGTTCAAAATGAACGTCGACGCTGTCGCGCGTCGTGCCCGGGACTTCGCTGACGATCATCCTTTCGGACTGTGCCAGAGCATTGACGAACGTGCTCTTGCCCACATTGCGCCGGCCGACGATGGCGATCTTCATCACCGCCGGCTCTAGTTCTCTGTCATCGGGTTCCAGATCGGGAAGATGTTCGTGGATCCAGTCGAGCAGATCTTCTCGATTTCGGTTCTGTTGGGTGCTGACCGGAAGAAGATCAGGAAAGCCAAGGCGTCGGAATTCTTCGGCTTGAGGATCCAGTCCTAAGTGGTCGGCCTTATTGGCCACGAGGAGGACCGGTTTGTTTTGCTTTCGTAGCCGCGACACGACTTCTTCATCGAGCGATGCGAGGCCGGAGCGGACATCCATGACCAGAAGCAGCAAATGCGCTTCCTGGATGGCGGCTTCGATCTGTGCCTCCACCTGATCGGTCAGATTGTCCGTGTCTTCAAAACCCATGCCCCCCGTATCAATCAGCTCGAAGTGGCTTCCTCGATGTTCGATCAGCGTCATCAGACGGTCGCGCGTAACCCCAGCGCGATCATCGACGATCGCCAAGCGGCGGCCTGCCAGCCAATTGAAAATACTGCTTTTGCCGACATTAGGACGGCCGACGATGGCGACGCGCGGGAGGCTCATAAACTTCGTTTTCCGTCCAGTTCCATCGTGCAGGGGCAATTCGGCGTGTGATAGCCGCATTCTCGATTTGTTACAATCGTATCCTGGAAGAGCTTTTTGGGGGAGACGTTGCTTCGCATCGTTGGGGATCGACCAGGATTCGCAAGGGGCGGTACGGGGCAGCAAGGAGCGACCAGATGGGGACGGACGATCTCAGGGAAGCGATGCGGCAATGGGGAGGCCACTGGCGGCGGTCCGGGCTGCGCTGGCTGCCCAAGCTGGATCCGCCACCGATCCCGAACGCCTCCTGGTTGGAAAGAAACGATCGACCGGTCGAGAGCCCGGAGGGAGAGGAGCGGACGGCGGGGGGGCATCGCCAGATCGTGGCGATCGAGCAAGGGCCAGCACCTCAGGTTGAAAACCGATCCAGTGCGGGGGCGACCGAAATTCGGAGGGAGTTGCAGGGGGCCTGGGGTGCTTTGCCTTTCTTGTCAGCCGAGGAGGCACGGGGCGAGTGGGGGAAACTGGAGTCGGAGGTGGCAGCGTGCCAGCGCTGTCCGGCCCTTGTCAAGACTCGCCAGCGAACCGTCTTCGGAGAGGGGAATCGGTCGCCTCGCGTGGCTCTCTTCGGGGAAGCTCCCGGTGCCGACGAGGATCGCTCGGGGAGGCCTTTCGTCGGAGCGGCTGGCCAGCTGCTGGATAAGATCATCTTGGCGAGCAAGCTTCAGAGGGAAGACCTGTTCATCATGAACACACTCAAATGCAGGCCTCCGGGAAACCGGACACCCGAGGAGGGGGAGATCGCCAGTTGCCGGGGATACTTTGAGCGGCAGTTGGAGTTATTACGACCTGAGTTTGTCGTCTGTCTGGGGGCGGTAGCTGCTAAGTCACTATTGCAGACGCAAGCGTCGATCGGACAGTTGCGAGGCAAATTCCATTCGTATCGCGGGGCCCAGGTGATCGTGACGTATCACCCAGCCTACTTGTTGCGTAATCCTGAGATGAAGAAACATACTTGGGCAGACATGCAGATGTTGATGCGAGCCCTAGGGATCCCAGTCGCTTGATGGTGACCGGGATGAAGATCATTCAAACAATCCAATCGTCGCACGGGCAAACGATCCGGGCACGACCAATATGCCTTAGGAGGTGATAGATGAGACGAGCTTCTTGCGTAGGTTATCTGCTGCCCCTGGTGCTGGCGATGTTTGGGAACGCAAACCGCGTCGTGGCTGAGGATTGGCCACAGTGGATGGGAAAGCAGAGGGACAATATCTGGCGCGAAGAGCAAGTGCTGGAGAAGTTTCCGGACGGAGGTCCTAAGATCTGCTTTCAAACAGCGATTGGTGGCGGCTATGCCGGTCCTGCGGTAGCGGGTTCGTGGCTGGTGGTGACCGATTTTGTCGCGGAAGACAACGTCAAAGTGGATAACTTCAATCGCGCCAGCTTTCCGGGGACCGAGCGGGTCCATGGGCTTGATGTCGCCACGGGGAAGGTGGTGTGGACGCACAGCGATCGAGTCGACTACACGATTTCTTATCCGGCAGGACCGCGCTGCACACCGCTGATTGAGGAGGATCGTGTGTACACGCTGGGAGCGGAAGGGTTGCTGTTGTGCCTGAATTTAGCCGATGGCACCGAGCGATGGCGGAAAAACCTACCCGAGGTCTATAACACCAAGACGCCTCTTTGGGGCTATGCCGCTCATCCACTGATCGACGGCCCCCGGCTGATCTGTGTGGTGGGAGGCGATGGCACACAGACGGTGGCTCTGGACAAGATGACAGGTCAGGAGATTTGGCGCCAGGGGACGGCGAACGAGCCAGGATATTCGCCGCCGACCCTGATCGAGCATGGAGGGGTGAGGCAGTTGATTCTGGCCAATCCGCAGGCGGTTCATTCGGTCGACCCGGAGACGGGGGCGGTGTACTGGACCCAGGACTACGAGGCGACCAATGGATCGATCATCATGTCACCGGTGCAGGTGGGCGATTATCTTTTTGTCGGTGGGTATTCCAACCACAATCTCTTGCTGCAACTGAATCAGAGCAAGCCTGAAGCGACCTTGGTCAGTCGCGATGTGGCGAAGAAGTTTCTTTCGCCGGTCAACGTCCAGCCCTTCGTGCAGGGGAATGTGGTGATTGGGATGGATCAGGGGGGAGACCTGATGGCGTTTGAAGTTCCTTCCGGAAGAAGGCTCTGGCAAACCCCTGAGTTGCTTGGGAAACGATCGGAGGGATCGGAAACGGCATTCTTGGTGCGTCATCGAGATCGTTGTTTTATCTTCACCGAGCAGGGGGAGATCGTTATCGCAAAGGTTTCTTCGGAGGGATTGGAGATTCTGGATCGAGCCAAGGTGTTGGAGCCGACAAACAATGCCTTTGGTCGGCAGGTGGTTTGGTGCGCACCGGCTTTTGCCAATCGCAAAATGTATGTGCGCAACGATCAGCAACTGATCTGCCTCGATTTGAGTGCCCCTTGATCTTCCCCGTTTTCTGTCGTTTTGCCATGAAGGA
Source organism: Planctomycetaceae bacterium (assembly GCA_040375295.1). Lineage (GTDB taxonomy): Bacteria > Planctomycetota > Planctomycetia > Pirellulales > Pirellulaceae > JBEISR01. Next base: position 98,882 of record JBEISR010000010.1, on the reverse strand, counting down.
TTCCCGTTCATGTCTTTGAACGCACTAGTTTGTCAGTCATCCGGTCGCGACCGACATGTGGCGACGCGCCGGCAATATATCGCGCTGGCAGCTGCCGCTCCGATACTTGCCTCCATTTCCCCCAACCTGGCAACAGCCATTGCCGCTGATCCCAAACAAGAGGAGACTTTTGACGTGCGATACTGCCTGAACACTAGCACCATCCAAGGCGAGAAGATCGATATTACGGAGCAGATTCAGATTGCGGCCGAGGCGGGGTATGAAGGGATAGAGATCTGGTTGAGAGACGTCGATCGTTATCTCCAGTCGGGTGGCAAAGCAGCGGACCTCCGAAAGCGGCTTGCCGATGGCGGGCTGAAGCTGGAAAGCGCGATCGCCTTTGCACCTTGGATTGTCGATGATGTTGCCACGCGCACCAAAGGACTTGAACAGGCGGCGCGGGAGATGGACTTGGTGCAACAGCTTGGGGGAAATCGGATCGCCGCGCCGCCGGCTGGTGCGACTCAAGGTGGTAAATTGAATCTGGACGCAGCGGCGGAGCGTTATGCAGCGCTGCTGGATTTGGGGCGCGAGCAGCATTGCTTGCCGATGTTGGAGGTATGGGGCTTTTCCGAAAACCTCTCCCGTCTTTGCGAAGTACTTTACATCTGCGCGGCGTCAGGACATCCCGACGCTTGCATCCTGCCTGATGTCTACCATCTGTATAAAGGTGGATCGAATTTTGCCGAGTTGGGATTGTTGAGTGGATCACGGGTGCATGTATTCCATATGAATGACTATCCAAATTCTCCGGCTCGCCCTCAGATTCAGGATGCTGACCGCGTCTATCCGACCGATGGTGTGGCGCCGCTGAAGGAGATTCTCGGTACGATGCGCGCCAACGGGTTCCGTGGGGCGTTATCGCTGGAACTGTTCAATCGCACCTATTGGGCCCAGGATCCTCGCCTTGTCGCCAAGACTGGGATTGAGAAGATGAAGCAAGCGGTCGCTCTGCTGGACTAAAGGATCGAGAGCTAGCATTGGGATTGTTGTGGGTGCTAGGCTGCTGATTTCTTTCGTATTGCTTGTTGATACTTGTTTGTCTATGGTCCCGAGCTTGAAAGAGGTCCGCTTCGAAATCTGCTCGGGACTCCCCCTGTGACCGCTTGTTCCGATCCGGAAACATTGGCTCAGCGTACCATCAGCCGAAGAGGCTGGTTGGCGGGGGTGATGTCGTGGAGTTGCGCTGCGGTAGGTTGTGGGACTTGGTCAGCGCGCACCCATCATGTGCAGGCTCCTGTCAAAGGTTTGCCCTCTCCCAAGATGGCCCCAGATGCCGTTTCACTGGACGTTGTTTTTCTGCGTCTGGATGCGTCGGCGGAAGAACGATTGCAGGGGATTTGGCAGGAGGTGAACGAACAGTCTATTGAGATAGGGTCGCGAAGGAGGCTAGATGCCAATGGCGTCCGCGCTGCGGTGATTCATGGGGAGTTGCCTGCGGATATCGCGCGTTGGGCGGACGAGGCGGCGGCGCGAGTTCGGGATGATCTGATGGAGCAGACGGGGATGGCTGCCGATGTTCCATCCTTTGTGCAGAAGTTGCAGTGCCGAGCGGGGCGAGCCAAGGAGTTAACGGTGCGTCCGACTCGCACGGAACCGATCTCCATTCTGCGAACGATCGATGGTCGGGTGGTTGGCAAGACGTATACCGATGCGGCACTCTGTTTTCAGATACGTACCTATCCTAAGGGGGACGGATCCTGTCGACTTCGGCTGACACCCGAGGTGCAATACGGACCATTTCAGTCAACCTTCATCGTGCGGGATTCAGCGCTACGACGCGATTATCAACGAGGTCGGGATTCTTGGGAGGATCTGGCCATCGAGGCATCATTAGTGCAGCGGCAGGTCTTGATGATCACGGGGACTCCTGCACGGATGGGGGTAGGTGATCCCTTCTTCTGGACCGAGACGGCAGCCAAGACGAGGGAGCGGGTTCTGCTGCTGATACGGCTCGCGCACACGCAATTGGATGAACGATTTGCGCCCGAGCTGACGGAAGCCGCCAGCAGGGCCGCAGAAAATCCGCTCTAGGTTCACTGCTGCAAGGGATGTGAGCCGGCCATTAGATCAAAATGCTGGGGCGGAAGCTTCCCTTGGGTGTTCCCTAATCTCTTCGGACCACGATGGCTTCTGGGACCTGGGATTGTAGTAAAGCATTGAAATTCCGATAATTTTTAGCAATCTGCTGCTCAGGCAGGCGGCTTCGAGTGTGGTTGTGAGCCTGAGATGGGAATCCTTGGATTCGAAATATTTACTGTTGGCCTGGGAGGCTTCCAAAGATGGCACTGGTGCCGCTGAGAACTGTATTGGATCATGCAGCCGAACATGGATATGGAGTCGCTGCCTTCAACGTCAACAACATGGAGCAGATCCAGGCGATCATGGAAGCGGCGAAAGAAACCGATTCCCCAGTGATCATCCAGGCTTCGCGAGGTGCTAGGTCGTATTCGCAGGATGCTTATCTGCGTCATTTGATGCTGGCCGCTGCCGAATTGTATCCTGAGATTCCGACAGTCATGCACCAGGACCACGGAAACTCCGTTGGCACCTGCAAGAGCGCGATCGACAACGGATTCACTTCCGTGATGATGGATGGATCCTTGATGGAGGATGGGAAGACTCCCGCCAACTACGACTACAACGTCAAGATCACGCGCGAGGTGGTGGAGCTAGCACATCGCCGAGGTGTTTCTGTCGAAGGCGAACTGGGATGCCTGGGTTCTCTGGAGTCAGGTGAGGGGGAGGCCGAGGATGGGCATGGAGCCGAGGGGAAGCTAAGCCATGATCAGTTGCTGACCGACCCGGACGAAGCGGCGAGGTTTGTTGCTGCAACGGGTGTTGATGCACTGGCGGTGGCGATCGGAACCAGTCATGGTGCTTACAAATTCACACGCAAGCCGGACGGCGAAGTGCTGGCGATGGAACGCATCGAAGCGATCCATCGAAAGATCCCCAACACCCACTTGGTGATGCACGGTAGCAGTTCGGTGCCGCAAGAGCTTCAGGACATCATCAATCAGTATGGTGGCAAGATCAAACAGACCTGGGGTGTCCCTGTCGAGGAGATCCAGCGCGGGATCAAGAGTGGCGTTCGCAAGATCAACGTCGACACCGATTGCCGCCTGGCAATCACAGGGGCGATTCGTAAGGTGATGTTCGAAAGCCCGGACAAATTCGACCCGCGTGATTTCCTAAAGCCGGCGCGGGAAGCGATGAAGAAAGTCTGCGTCGAGCGGATGGTGCAGTTTGGCCAGGCTGGCAATGGCTCCAAGCTCCAGAAGAAACTCAGCTGACGCCTCTCGGTGTCTCGGATGTGCTCATCGAAATGGCCGGATCCCGTTGCCTAGACGAAGGAACGGGGCCGGCTTTTTTCGTGGAATGTTCCAAGGCTGGAAGCTGTCGATCGAAACGATTTCCTGAAGAATGCTCCCAGCAGGGCCCGGAAACTGGTTTCATCGGGCGATTGTGGGGGGGGCGGTTGCACTAGAGAAGGATGGAAGGTGCGGACAGATTTTTTCGGGGACGGGGGTCAAAGGTCGAACAAGGACTAGTCATCGTGTTATCAGAGATTCAGTCCGCATCGGTCATGGATTTTCCTTTTCTGCTGGTCTGTCAGGGATGGGGTAGCGGGTTACAATTTTGGAACGTTGAAGTTAGATGAAACACCCTGCGGGGCACCCCTAAGGATCGGCGGACAGGCACGCCACCGATTTGGATGATGCCGTCGGGCTTAAGGAAGTGAAGGAGTCAGCTGGATGGCGGAGTCATTGCCGGCGGGTTCGGTGGTGGAAGCGGATGGGATCGAAGTTCCCCTGAGAACACCGTGGTTGGCTGCCATTCTGGGGTGGTTGATCCCGGGAACCGGCCACCTCTACCAAGGTCGTAAGTTCAAGGGATATCTTTTTCTCGTGACTGTCCTGGGGCTCTACCTTCTAGGTATGGTCATTGGGAACGGTCGGGTCGTCTATGCATCCTGGAAGCCTGAGGATCGGCGATGGCACTACGTTTGCCAGTTGGGTGTCGGCCTCCCATCTCTTCCTGCCGCGATCCAGGCGTGGCGTTCTCGGCCAGGTCGTCCGCCTTTGTGGAACGGTTGGATGTCCAGGCCCTCCGACATGCAGATGCTGGATCGATGGCACAAAGAGTCTTCTGCAGGCTTCGATATGGGAACTCTATTCACCATGGTGGCGGGGCTTTTGAATTATTTGGCAGTCTTTGATGCGTTTGGAGGTCCATTGGGACCAAGTGGCAAACGCGACGAGTCTTCCGAGGGGAAGTCCTAGTGAATCGTCGGGCCGGGCGGTGAGGGGCGCTTTCGATTGCCAGTACCAAATGCTTTCCTCTCATTCGTGGGATCGGCCAGTGACCTGGGTACCGATGGCTGCCGAACCGGTTAGCGATTCAAATCATACTGGGCGAACCACTCTCGGGACGAAAACGTTTTCTTGTCGTGCTGGAAAGATCGAGCGGGTGTTCTGGCCGATATTGGGTCCTCTGGATATCGAAGAGTTGAAGGCGAAATCATGCAATTGATCGAAACCATGCGAGCGCGGATGGGAACAGCGTTGAGGGGTTGGGTGGAACAACCGGAGAAGCATGCACGCCTGATGGCGGCCGCGAAGAATCCAGAGCATGGAGATTACCAGGGGAATATGGTGATGGGGCTTGCCAAGACCCTAGGGCAGGCACCCGAAGAAGTGGCTTCGCGGATCCGCGATCACCTTGCGAAAGATCCGATGTTTTCGTCTGTCGAAGTGGCTGGGAAAGGTTTCATCAATATTCGATTGGCCGACCAATGGATTGCCGAGCAGGTCCAAAGTATGACCCGTTCCGATCGTCTTGGCGTCCAAACAACCAAAGAGCCGAAGTGCATTGTGCTCGATTATTCCTCGCCGAATGTCGCCAAGCCGATGCATGTGGGGCATGTTCGATCGACCGTCATCGGCGACTCCATCGCCAGGACGCTGCGCTACCTAGGGCACCGCGTCGTCACCGACAATCACCTTGGAGACTGGGGTACGCAGTTTGGGATGATCATTTATGGATACAAGCATTTCCGGGACGACAAAGCATACGAACAGTCCCCGGTGGCCGAGTTGAGCCGACTGTATCGGTTGGTGCACGAAGCCATTGAGTATGAGGATCTGAAGGAAAGTCTTCCAGTCAAGAAGAAACAGCTAGCGGAGGCACAGGCGAGATACCAGGCGATGTGGGATGGCAAGTCGCCAGATCCAGCCGATAAGAAGCTGTTTCAGGCGTATCAGCAGCAGGCTCGTGATATCGATAAGTTTGCCGAACAACTGGAGCCATCTGTCGAGAAATTTCAGAGATTGCAATCCGACAAAGCGTTTTGTCAATTGGTTGCCTCGCATCCCGGAATGAACTCCAGGGTGCTGGCGGAAACCGCCAAACTGCATGAAGGCGATCCGGAGAACCGAAAGCTTTGGGACCAATTCCTCCCTCCGTGCCTTGAGGAAATCCACAAGGTGTATCGACGGCTTGGAGTTCAGTTCGATATGGAATTGGGGGAAAGCTACTATCATCCGCATCTTGAGGAAGTAGTAGAAAAGTTGCTGGAAGATGGAAAGGCCACGGTTAGTGACGGAGCCGTTTGTGTTTTTCTAAAAGATTTCGCGGCTCCCATGATCATCCGAAAGCAGGATGGTGCATTTCTCTACGCCACAACCGACCTGGCGACGGCAGATTATCGCTTAAAACAGTTCCAGCCGGACGAAGTGCTGTATGTCGTCGATCATCGGCAACGAGATCATTTCAAAATGCTGTTTCAAGTGATTCGCGATATCTATGGCGACCAATGCCAATGGCGGCATTTGTCTTTCGGGACGGTGCAAGGTCCGGATGGCAAGCCAATCAAAACGCGGTCAGGATCCGTGATTGGTTTGGAATGGCTATTGGATGAAGCGGTGGGGCAGGCGCGAAAGATTCTGGAGGATCCTGAACGTCTAGAAAAAATGGAGGCGCCGCTCAATCGTCAGGAGATGGACCACATTGCTCAGGTAGTTGGGTTGGGTGCGGTGAAGTATGCGGATTTGATGCATAATCGTGAAAGCGATTACAAATTCGACATCGAGAAGATGATCCAGTTTGAAGGCAATACCGCAACCGCTTTGCAGTACAGCTACGCACGAATTCAAAGCATTCTCGAAAAATCGGGGATAACGCCAAGGAGTTCCATCCGGGATTTCTCGATCGTGCTAGGGGCCCCGATCGAGCGGGAATTGGGGCTGCATCTCCTTCGATTTCATGATGTCTTAGAGTTGTCGATGGAAGAATATTTTCCGAACCTTATCGCCAGCTATCTGTTTGACCTCTCGAAGCTGTTCGCATCCTTTTATGATCGCTGCTCGGTTTTGAAGGAAGAGAATCAGGAGCTTCGCAAGTCGCGACTGCATTTGGTGGAATGTGTTGGAATGGTACTGAAGCAAGGGCTTGCACTATTGGGCATTGATGTAGTGCAGCAAATGTAGATTTACCTACAGAAATAGCCCATCGATGCGTCGGAGTGTTGACAGAATGTCAAATCAAGGGGAGACTTAAACCTGGGTTGAAAATAACGTTGCGCGACATCGTTGGATTGTTTTCAGGACGCCAACTGTTGATGTTGTGTGGCTGTAGCATGTTCATTTCTCAGAAGGAGTAATCCATTGGCCAGGACTGCAAAGGGTTCGGAGTCGGTGAATAAGTCGCAGATCATTCGTGAAGCGAAAGCTGCGAATCCGAAAATGAAGACAGGAGCGCTTGCTGCATTGCTGGCCGAACAGCATGGCTTGACCGTGACTCCTCAGTTTGTCAGCACTGTGTTGTCGCAGGCAAAACGAAAGAAGGGGATCAGCCGTGGTGCTCGGGCGAAGGCCGACAAGAGCGTGAAGGCTGTCCGGGTTAGCAGCAAGAGCCCTTCGGTGACGATGGATCAATTGAAAATCGCCAAGAAGCTGGTGACGCAGTTGGGCGGTATCGACAAGGCGAAGGCTGCAGTGCAGATGCTCGCAGAGATCCTCGAGTAATCGCTCGGCAGTTGTTGGAATCCTAATGAAAACGGCCACTCCAAACAGTGGCCGTTTTTTTTCTGTAGCTCATTACCTAGCAAGGAATCGATTCGCCCAGATTGCGTCGGTTCCGTGTAGTGAAGGAACCTTTGGCGCGGCTGGGCAGATGCTAGGGGGCCAAGCTGATGTCAAAGATCGACACCCAATTCCTTTAGGCGTTTTTTCGCCTGTTCTTCGGTCGTCTGCTTCAATGACTCAATCGCTACGGGCATGCCTTCTTGTCGGGTTGATTCGTGAGCGGCTTCCATGAAGTAGAACATCGCGACAGTTTCGGTTGGGGCAACCGGAGCGGGACCACCGATAAAGAAGTCGCCGATGGCCTGCACCAGTGGTCCATAGCCCTCATACTTCGCGCTGGAATCGATGGCATCCGTCCCAAAAGTCATAAGACCATAATCAGATTTTCCGTCACGAATGCCGCGGAAGGTTCCAAGTTTGCCCCCTTTCCATTGTCCGGTCACGGTATCGGCTCCATTGGATTTGGTGCGGGAAACCATTTCGATTTCTTCGCCCATCGCCGTAAACAGCGTCTCCACTCCATGGATTCCGTACCAGAAAAGGTCGGGATGGGTAGGATCGGTTGGAGCGGGTCCCCAGGAAATTGCGCCCACCAGTTTTCCTTCTTCACGAAGTGTTTTGGATTTCAAGATGGAGGGGCTGAACCGGAGGGATGAGCTGCTGAACCATCGGGAATGAAAATGTTTGGCGGCCATATCGATCGCTACGGCATCGGCAAGCGATCCAGCTAGCGGTTTGTCGATGAATACCGGCTTACCGCTTCGAAACACGGGAATCGCCTGCTGGAGATGGGGGCGGCCATCGACACTCTCCAGAAGCACGGCATCCACCTGTGTCAGCAGTTGGTCGATCGATTCGACGATGGTGACTCCCATTTCCTTCATTTGCTTGGTGTACTCTCCGACGCGATCTCGACTGCTTGCTAGATCCTGGCTGCCTCCAGGGAAAGCTGCCACAACGTCCATTTTGGCGAGTGCACCCGTTGCGGCTGGGTCGTTCATCAATTTAGTGAACGCGATGGCATGGGATGTATCCAATCCGATCATCCCGACTCGCATGATTGGCATCGCGGATTCCTCCTGATTGGCAGGGATAGGTTCCTTGGCGATTGCTGGAGATGCCGTGGTAAAAATCAAGGCAGCGAGCCAGCTGAAACAATGGTTGACGAGCTTCTGCGTGTTGAAGAATGGATGGAGGCGGGCGGGGAGGGGCATTGGGGAAACCTTTTGATTTGCAGGAAGATCAAGCACAGAGGAACGCAGTAGCTGACTTGGGCAAGCCAGTTATTTTGGCTGTGGCCAGTTTAAATGCCGGTGGAGAAAATCAAATGTCTTTTTGCCGTTGATGGTGTGGGGACCGACAAACCATTCGATTTCTGTTTGGTCGGCAAGTTTCAATTTTGCCTCATAAAGATGCTGCACTTTCGCGTACTCCAGTGCCACGCGTTCATCGGGTGCAACGCCATCGAAGTGACCTCGTTCGACCATGAAGGGCCGGGGTGCGATGAGCGTAGCCATCTCGGCATAGTTAAAGGTGCGGCCGAGATCGAATTCAAAAATCTCGTACTCCATCGTCCACACGTAGCTGTATGGGCTGCTGGAACTGGCGTTTTTCCAGACCCAATCGTTGAAGTCGGCTGAGCAGATGGAGAGGCAGTAGTCGGGAACAAGCGGTGGAATCCGCATGGCGCTTTTTCCCCCGTAGGAAAGTCCGTAGAAGGCGATCCGCTTCGGATCGACCGAGGGCAGCGTCTTTAGCCAGTCGACGATTTGCTGGTGCTGCGGCACGATCGTTGAGAAAAGGGTTTTTCCAAGCGGATTGCTCTTTCGCTGCAGGGTGCGAAAGCGATCGTGGAAAAGATACAAATTCTGCGGTGCGAAGACGATGAAACCTCGCTGGGCCAAACTTGCTGCGACGTCGTGATAGGCTTCGTGGTCTCCCTCGATGACATCGATGGGACGTCCTTCCAAGCCATGCTGAAAGACTACCACCGGTCGTCGCTCGCCGGGCTGGATCCCCTTGGGTAGCAGCAGCGAACCGTAGGCAAACACGTCGGGATAGACCGGCAGCCTGATTTCGTAGCCGGTCCATGTATCCTTATCGAACTGAAGGCGGCTTTCAGGAGCCAAAGGCAGGGCTTTCTGTTCCCACTGACCGATGATCGACTCTCGGAAATCGCTTCGAAATCGCTCGATGCTTTTCTCAAAACCTTCGATGCTGGATGTATCGAGCGACGACCAGTAGCGGGCACGCTCTTCGTGGACCAAATCGAGTCGCTGTTGCTGGAAGCGATCCCATTTCTCAAGTGAGTTTAGGCGCTGCTGCGTTTTGGAAGGTCCTGGAATTTTTTCCTGGACCACCGGTGCGATCGGCTGACTCTGTTCGATTTTCCAATCCGAAAGAATCATCTGAATGGCTGGCCATCGTACCTGGCTGTTTGGCATTCCCTCACTGTAGATTTTCAGCGAGTTTTCCAGTTGCCACGGTGCTAGCAGCCCCGTCGCAACGCTCCATTCCTCCTTCGACTGATCGGCGGATGGCCCACTGAGTTTACCTGGCGCACCTCCCTCGCCAGGGATATCCACCAGGGGACCCGCTTGCGCGTCGATCACCGCAATCCGAGGGGCGATCATCGCAGCCAGTTGCGCATCGCCAAACGATTCCAGCAGGCCATGAACATTTCGATGGATCGGTTCTTCCCAGATCGTCCTCCGATCCTTGAAGTGGCCGCTGATGCAGGCGGAATCAAAGGCATCGGAAACGGCTGCTGCATGGAGTGCGATCCAGCCACCTTCGCCCCAGCCGGCGATCATGGTGGGGCAGTTGGGATAGGTCTTTCGGAGCGCCTGAATGCCGCTGAGCGACTCCTGGACGTGGTAGCCCAGCGGATGTCGTCCGAGTTCAAAGGCGCTGCGGTAGATAAACTCCTGGTCAGTCATTTTGGCGCGGCCGCGTCTGGCTTCGCGATCTCGTTGCAGCACCGAAGGGATCAGGACGGCACCCCCCGATTGGATGCATTGCCGAGCTGTCGAGGGCTGATTGGGGAGGTCCGCAACAAGATCCTGCGGGGACTGGGAGGCATCGGGGACAAGTACCACGAGAAACGCGGGTGTGGTGGCTGGCAACCACAGGAGGCCTTCGGCATCGACACCTGGATAGATTGGCCAGCGGACCCAGTGCAATCGATCACCATGGGGCGACGCCTTATTCTCGGAATCCTGTAACGGAGATTGTAGGACTAATGTGGGATCCTTTATGGGCTGATCCGCAAGACCGATACGATACCGAAGGTTTTCGCGCAACGGCTCCATCGACCTATTGAAGGCGGCCACGTCCGATCTTCCTGGCTCTGGTCGAGGCCAGCTTTGCTTCCTTTTCTCTTCGCTAGCTTCTAGCTCTCGCAGAAGGAATCGATCGACCCCAGCCACCAGTTCGCTGGCGATATCCCCCTGCATCCTCAGTGGCTCTGTCAGAGGCAGAACGGCAGGGGGGGCTTGGGCTGGAGCGACACGGGGTGGAAGAAATATCTGAGCAGCTTGGAGTAGCAGCAGAGCAAGTAGTGAAGCGGTGACGCGTGAAAGCCTTACCGGAGTCGAAAGCATGATAGTCTTCCTGGTGATTTTAGTGAGAAACGTGATCTAGTCGGAAAAGGGTGGGCCTGCATGGCCATCCCGGTCCAATCCGACTTCGGTCACGTACCATCGTGCAGGGGTTGCGAGCTGCGGAGGTAGGCGAGTAGGTCTCGTACTTGGTCTGAGGAAAGCGCGTCGAGGAGCCCCTCGGGCATCAGCGACTGTGTCTGAGGGGTGAGCGACTGGAGTTGGGAGCGTCGCAGGCCATGCGCCTGTCCGTCGACACCTTTGAGGACCAGTTCATCTCCAAGGTCGCTTTCGATGAATCCAACCAGCAGCACATCTTCCTCAGTCAATGCTGCGAAAGACTGGTATCCCTCTCGCACTTCCAGATTGGGTGCCACGATATGAAGGAGAAGGGAAGCGAGTTGGTCGCGTTGGTAGCTAGTCAGGTCGGGTCCTATCTGTCCTCCTTGGTCAAAAAGGCGATGGCAGCGGCCGCAGTGATTGGTGAACAGCTTTTTCCCAGCGTAGGGATCTCCCTGTTTTTCCTGCAGCATCGCGGAGAAGGAAGCAACTTTCTGCTGTGCGGTTGCCAAATCGATCGAACCTGTGGGGGGGTACCAGGGATCGAGCGACTGGAGGAGTTGCGGATCGGGATGAAGTCGCATGGCTCGTACCGCTTCGATGGGAAGCGACTGGGCATCCACCTTGCCATCGACCACCGCGTCTCGCCACGCAAGGCTCCATGCCAAACGGCTGGCCAATGTCATCCCTGCGACCTTGCGCATCGGCTCCTCCATCGTGGGCCACACTTCAATAAGACGGCTTGCGATCTGCGGTTGATCGTATCGGCTTAGGGAGGCGAGCGCCGCATCGCGAAGGGAGGCGGGAGTATTGGCATCGGTCGCTAGCGTCAGCAATTCGGGCATTGCGGCCGACTGCGGCAATTCTCCCAGGATGCGGATCCACTGGACCTTCAACGAAGGTGGAACCGTAGGATCCTTCCAGCCGGCGATGACTTCGGTCACCGCCTCTGCATCGCCGCGGCGAATTTTCAAGGTCGTGGTGGGGGGGCCAAGTGCCGCAAGTTGCTCCAGCAGTTCGTTGGGGACACCCGCCAGAGACCGGCCTTCGAAAGCCTGTTCGAAGGCTTGAAGCGATGCCGCAATGGCATTTGCGGCATGAGGTCCTTTTTGGTCTGCAACCTTCGCGATTGCCATCTGAGCGGCATGGTAGGATTCACGGGTTCCCTGCCTTAGCCAGCGTTGGATGAGATTCGGTGCGATCCGTTCCGGGAGGAGCGGATGTTGCCAGCAGGAGGCTCGTTCAAGCAACTCTGGCAGAATCAGTGCATGCTGGTCGGCATGCCGTTCCACGGCCCACCAAGCCATCAATGGCAATGTTGGGTCCTGAGGATCGATGGGGCGCTGCAGGAGTCTGCCAAGAAGCGGGACCGCTTGTTCTGCGGGGATACGGATCATCGATGAAGCGATTTGGGCCAGAACGATTGGATCCAGCTCCTGTGAGATGGCCGTTCGCAGCGGCTCTATTCGTTCCGCCTGTAGCTGCCCATCGTCCGTCATCAATCGCCAGGTCCAGGCGCGGACATGGGGATCAGGATGCGTCAGCCAGAGAGTGGGATCGAGTTGGAGAGCTGGATCGGAATCGGCGAGCAGAGTATCGGCGAGATAGCCGCAAAGGTGGAGCGTCCAAAGGTACTCAAGAGCATGGGGGCTGGTCGATTGCGACATTTGCAGCAGTCGATCTACCGCCTGATCCTTCAGCGGATGATCGGCAATCAGGCGTCTAGCCATCGATCGCTGCCAACGGTATGGATGTTCCAGCGTGTCGACCAATTCCCGCAGGCTGGAGATGTCCTTGGACTGAGACCACGCTGGATTCCACTTCAGCGGCATCGTCGAATCGGGGGCTCGATTCGGGCTTAGTCGATAGACCCGACCGTGGTCGCGATCCATTTTTCCGACGTGAGCATAGAGGTGGGCGACCTGAAAATCGTACCAGTCACAGACGTAAGCGGCTCCATCGGGTCCATCCTGAATAGCGACTGGTCGGAACCACTTGTCCTGACTGCTTACCGCATCGCGAAGGTCTTTCGTGGCGAAGGTAGCTCCCCGACGTAAAAGCTCGGTCTCGATCAGTTTCCCATGGAGCGGGTCGACCGCCAGCAAGGTAGGGCGATCGGGATCGGCCAGTGCGGTACCCTGGAGCATCAGCAGGGTGTGAGAGAACCTTTGGATCGGGTCATGCTGCATTGGCAGGAGGTAGCCGAACGAATACGGATTCGAAAGGCTTCCATGTTTGGTGAATCCTTTGCGGTAGTAGCCCCCCTGCTGGTAATGGAAGCCGCGCGTATCGCCACCGTTGTGGCCCGAGAAAATCTCTCCATGATCATCGATCGCAACGCCGAACGCATTTCCTCCACCCTCCGCGAAGATCTCGTAGATTCTCTTGATTGGGTGGTAACGCCAAATCAGTTGCCCCAGGCTTTTGATCGGGGGATCCTGCGAGTTGGATCGGATGGCGGCGGTGACAGTCGAGCCTTGCGCCGCATACAGCCAGCCATCGGGACCGAAGCATAGGCTGTTGGCGACCGAATGCGTATCCTCAAGTCCAAAACCCTCCAAGTGCACTTCTGGATTTCCATCGGAGCGGCCATCCTGATCGCGATCGGCAAAGAAAAGCAGGTAGGGAGGATTGAGCACCCAGGCGCCATCGGTCGTTGGTGCCACTGCAGTAGCGATATTTAAACCATCGACGAAAACGGTCTCTGTCTCCAAGGTTCCGTCCGCATCACGGTCTTCGTGGATTGTAATTTTATCCCGTCCAGCCACATGCCCTTCTCTTCCCGGCGCGATCGGCAGTTTGTCGTACACAATCCGCCAAAACTGGTCGCGGCTGAGCGCCTGGATGCCGGCCGGTTCGGGGTATTGCAGATACTGCACAACCCAAAGCCTTCCAGCGGGATCAAAGCTGGTCATGAGCGGTTGACTGATCTGCGGTTCATGAAGCAACGACTCCCATTGCCATTTCGGTGGCTTCTGAAATTGTTGCAGTGCCTCCTTTGGGCTCAGCGCAGGGCCGGTCGGTTGATCTTCCGGTGCCTGACTTAAAGATGGCTGGGCGGCTGAAATCAGCAGCAGCGGATAAAAAAGAACCGAAAGGGAAAACCGCTTCGGGGTCATGAGGGACCTCGTCGAGTAGTCGAGGGAAGGCGGGAAATGGCGTAGGGGACAGCGCTGGAAAGTGTGATGGGCATCCGAGGGAATCGAGACGGGATTGGGATGTGCCCGCAAACTACTCCTCAGGTGGATCCCGAGTCAGCGTTCGATTGTAACGCGCGGTGCCGAGGCTCTGGCAACCTTTTCGTCGACTTCCGAAAGACCGCCCGAAGTCTCGGTTGCAGTCTGAATGCGCCAGCGGCAATGCAGGTTGAATGCGAGCGGCGTGCCACAATGGGTTTGTGGTACATTGAGGAGCATCGACATCCATTGCATTGTTCTGGCTGGTCCCATGAACTTCTCGGGATCAGTGGAGTCGAATAGTTCTTATTGGTTTTGTTATAGGGCCTGGGCAGTATGACGGGAAATTTCTTTCGATCGGCGAACTGCTTCTCCGCGTCTCGTTGGGCAGCAGTGATTGGGTTCGCGGCCATTCTGATCGGAGGTGGTGACCAGAGCAGGCTGTTGGCGCAAGAGGAAGCGGCGCTCAATACGCAGGAAGAGACGATACCTCGACGTTCGGGAGACGAGACCATAGCCGGCTTCGATTGTCCGGATGGATTTTCGGTCGATCTGTTTGCTGCTGAACCGATGGTGCGACAGCCTATTGGATGCGCGTGGGACGATTCCGGCCGTTTGTGGATTGCAGAGAACGAAACCTATTCGGAAAGGCAGGTGAATTTTCATCCCGATCTGAAAGACCGAATCGTGATTCTCGTCGACACCGATGGCGATGGCCGCGCCGATCAACGCAAGGTGTTTCACGATAAGTTGCAGAGACTGACCAGCGTGGAGATCGGATACGGAGGGATCTGGGCGATGGCTCCTCCTTCCCTTTACTTTATCCCCGACGCCGACGGCGACGATGTGCCCGACGGGCCCGCTCGGGTGATCCTGGACGGGTTTGACTCCGATTCTGTTCGGCACAATCTTGCCAATGGCTTGAAGTGGGGGCCCGACGGATGGCTTTACGGCAGGCATGGAATTCTTGCGGGGGGCAAGGTGGGGCCGCCCGATGCGACGGAGGCGGAGCGGGTGGCGATTGGTCCGGGGATCTGGCGATACCATCCCGTTGAAAAGCGATGCGAAATGGTGACGCATGGAACAACCAATCCCTGGGGTTCCGATTGGGATGCTCACGGCAACCTTTTTTTCATCAATACGGTGATCGGGCATCTGTGGCACGCCATCCCCAACGCTCATCTGCAGCGGATGTATGGGGAGGATGCCGATCCGCACATCTACCAGCTAATGCCACAAGTGGCCGATCATGTCCACTGGAATTCCTCGGCGGAGACCTGGAGCGACATTCGGAAGATCGGGATTTCTCCCGAGACAGACAAGGCGGGAGGTGGGCATGCGCATGTCGGGATGATGATCTACCAGGGTGCGAATTGGCCAGAGGCCTACCGACATCAGCTCTACACGATCAACTACCACGGCAAACGGATCAATCGCGATCGGTTGGAGCGACAGGGGGCGGGCTTTGTCGGGAAACATCAGTCCGATTTGTTTGAGGTGGAAGATCCTTGGTTTCGCGGGATCGATCTGGTGTCCGGCCCCGAAGGTGCCGTCTACGTACTGGATTGGTCCGACATCGGGGAATGTCACGATGACGACGGCATTCATCGCGGTAGCGGTCGGATCTACCGCTTGCGGTATGGACAGGCGGGATGGGATCGTCAGGCTTTGGGGGCGTTAAGCGATCGGCAGTTGATTGATCGGTTGGCTCATGAAGATGTCTGGCATCGCCGAATGGCCCGTCGCGTCCTTGTCGATCGCAAGCATGCCGGAAAACTTTCAGACGATGCGCTCGAAAGATTGAAAACTGTCGCTTCCTTGAAGGCGGATGGGGACAACGGTCGCTTGGAAGCGCTTTGGACGCTGGCTTCGTTGGGGGAGGCGACGCCGGAGTGGTTGATGATTCGTCTGACGTCATCCCTCCAGGAATCCTATCGTACCGTGGGAGACGCGTCCTATCGCATCGCCTGCCTTCGCCTGTTGATGGATCGACCGACAGATGATCCAGCGGTGGCCAAGATGGTTTTGAGCTACTGTCAGGCGGAATCGGATCCCTTGGGTTGGTTGTATGCAGCGTCTTTGGTCGGAAATATCCGCTCCCAGGAGGTCTGGGAGATTCTTGCGACGCTGGCAGCGAAAACCGACTTGGAAGAGGACCGCGATTACCCCGCCGTGCTTTGGTCGGGAATGAAGGAGCATGTGGCAAGGCAACGGAGCAAAGCGCTGGAGCTGCTGAGCAAGCCTGGTACGAAGTCGATCGATCGCTGGATTGCCCGACGACTGGCATCCGACTGGCAGCACGACCAGTCGCTTCGTCAAGGCATCGCTGACTGGCTGGGCAGTGCCAATCGATCGAAAGAGCGAGCTTATGCGGTGCTGCAGGGCATGCTGGAGGCGTTGCAGGGGCGACGTCGCGTGGAGATGCCCGAGGGATGGCGTCGCGCCGATGCACAGCTTCGTCGAGATGCTTCACCGGAGATCCAGTCGACGCTGGACCGGCTTGGACTATTGATGGCCGATGGTGTCGCCGAAGGGCAGTTGATGGATCTGTTGGGCGACTCGAATGTTCCGATCAGTCAGCGTCGTGAAGCGATTCGTTCGTTGAGTGAGGCTAGGTCGAGTGGTCTTCGCGAGCGGCTCAAGCCACTACTGACCGATCGGGATCTAGGCCGCGATGCCATCGTCGCGTTGGGGATGACGGGACAGAACGAGGTTTGGGATGATCTTCTGGAAGTTTTCCCTCGGTTGCAAACGCCCGGTCGACGCGCGGCGATCGAAACGTTTGCTGCCAATCGGGATGGCATGATCCGTTTGGTGGATGCAATCGAAAAAGGGAGTGTCGCGCGGGGCGAAGTTCCCGCCGCCACCTTGCGGCAGTTGCATTGGTCGGGAGATCAGGCGCTGCAGGGCAGGCTGGAGGCGCTTTGGCCGGGCATGCAGTGGTTGACGGAGGAAGGTCGGCAGAGAATGGCAGCGCTCGATAACGAGCTGACGGAGGTTTCCGTCGCCGAAGGAAGGGCTACGTTGGGTCGTGCTCTCTGGAACAAGCACTGTGCCTCTTGCCACAAGCTGTTTGGGGAAGGGGGAGCTATTGGCCCAGAGTTAACGGGGGCGCAGCGTGGAAACATCCGGTACTGGATCGAAAACATCGCCGATCCCAGCACTTCGGTAGCCGATCGATTCCGAGTGTCCCTGTTTCTTCTTCGCGATGGCCGCATCGTCACAGGCGTGCCCCTCCAGGAGGATTCCCAGGTGATTCTCGTTCAGACCCCTACCGAGCAGACTCGCATTTTGAAGGAGGATCTGGAAGAGCGTCGAGCTTCCGCGAAATCGCTGATGCCCGACGGCCTGATGGATCTTATGACCGCGGAAGAGCGGAGGGATTTGATGAAGTATCTGATGAGTCCGATTCAGGTGACGGCTGCACCTTAGTCTCCTTACCCAGTTGGTGTTCACCATGGGTCGGGGACTGGCCAAATGGGAGTCGGGCTGGTTACCATGAAGCGATCGACCTGCCTATTCTTGCACCCCATGCCGTTCCGCCGTTTGATCCAAGCGATGCCCACGAATCGATGTCGCGATCATGGCTGGTAGGGAAGGGGGAAGTCCGCTGGAGAGGTCGTCGATCGATCCCAGGAGAGGGCGACGGAGTCCAGGATTCCGCTAGCCTTCTACCATCCTTTCCCACGAGGAGCGAACGTATGTGTTTTCGAATGTGGAATGCTCGCAACACGGCATTCATTCTGGGGATGATTCTGCTGGCGACGAGTTTTCCGGGGAGAGCGTTTAGCCAAAATGCCGACTCGGTGAAGATCGTGTTTGTTGCGGGTGGTCCCAGTCATGATTTCGGATCACATGAGCACTATGCCGGTAGTCGACTGCTGGCCGACGCTCTGAGAAGCATTCCGGGGGTGGAGTGCGAGATTGTGCGCAATGGATGGCCGGCAGACGAGTCGGTGTTCGAGGGAGCCGATTCGGTAGTCATTTACTCAGATGGCGGTGGCGGTCATCCTGCCAATGCTCATCTGGAAACGCTGGGCAAGTTGATGGACCGCAAGGTAGGGCTGGTCTGCATCCATTACGCAGTCGAAGTCCCCAAGGGGGAGGTGGGAGATAAGTTTCTCCAGTGGCTGGGAGGCTACTTTGAGACGCACTGGTCGGTCAATCCGCATTGGAAGGCGGAGTATCCGAAGATGGTGGAGCATCCGATCACCCGAGGCGTTGCACCCTTCGCGGCTCAGGACGAATGGTACTACCACATGCGGTTTCGACCCAACATGGATGGGGTGACTCCGATCCTCTCGGCACTTCCACCAGCCGAAACGCTGAATCGTCCGGATGGTGCGCACAGTGGAAATCCCGATGTCCGCAAGGCGGTTGCCAATGGAGAGTCACAGCATCTGGCTTGGGCGTACCAGCGACCCAATGGTGGCCGATCGTTTGGATACACCGGTGGGCATTTCCATTGGAACTGGGGTAGGCCTGAGATCCGTAGACTGGTGGCCAATGCCATTCTCTGGACAGCGACCGGAAGCGTTCCTGAGGGTGGCGTACCTACGTCACCACTTGGGGTTCCCAGGTTGATCGAAAATCAGGACGAGCAGTTGCCATCCGATCTGCCGGTCGATGCCCTGAGAAAGCAGTTTCAGCTCATTTCTGCTGCCTCCCGTTCTACCGGCGGTGCGACTCAGAAAGAGGGCCGGAAGCTCTTTGAATCGCCAGTGCTTCGGGCTGCCAGCCATCCCGAACCGCTAGCCTTCGATATCGATGTACGCGGCGTCAAGAAACTTTATCTTTCGGTCGGCGATGGCGGTGATGGTTTTTCCTGCGATTGGGCTGACTGGGTCGATCCAGTTTTGGTTTCGGGCGAACGAAAGGTTTCGTTGCTGGACCTTCCTTGGAAGAACACAACGACCCAGTGGGGGCAGGTTCGCAAGAATGCCAACGCCGGTGGCCAACCGCTTCGGACCGCTTCAGGCAAGCCGATCGCTAAGGGGATCGGCACGCACGCAGTGAGTCTCCTGGAGATTGAACTGCCGGAGGGATTCGATCGGTTCCAAGGCGCGGTAGCGATCGATTTTGGAGGTGCCTCTCAGAATGTCGGACAAACCAGCAGTCTCCAGTTCGCCGTCTATGCAGACGCTCCGCCTACCAGCCAGTCGGTTGACTCCAATCTACTTCGCGACCCGGAATTCGCGACGGCGGGGCTGGATGTTTTCGATGGCCTGGAAGTAACGCTGGCCGCTTCGGAACCGGAACTAAAGAGCCTCACCAATTTGGATATCGATTATCGAGGGCGCGTGTGGGTATGCGAGGTGGTGAACTATCGAGGACATAATGGGGAACGGCCCGAAGGGGATCGGATCCTAATCTTGGAAGATACCGACCAGGACGGGGTGATGGATCAATCGAAGGTCTACTATCAGGGGCCCGAAGTCGATTCGGCGATGGGGATCTGCATTCTGGGAAACCAAGTGATTGTCAGCGCGGCGCCCAACGTCTGGGTTTTCACCGATACCGACGGGGACGACAAGCCAGACAAAAAGGAAGCGGTATTCACCAAGACTGGTCAGCCTCAGCACGACCATTCGAACCACAGCTTCGTCTTTGGCCCGGATGGAAAGCTGTATTGGAATTTTGGGAATACGGGACGTGCGATGCACGATGCGGCGGGGAATCCAGTGAAAGATCGATGGGGGCGCCCGATCAACGATTCTGGGAGTCCTTATCGACAGGGGATGGTATTTCGTTGCAACTTGGACTTCACCGACATGGAGGTGCTCGGCCATAACTTCCGCAACAACTATGAAGTGGCCGTCGATTCCCTAGGTACGCTTTGGCAGTCGGATAACGACGATGACGGAAATCGAGCGACTCGCATCAACTACGTCATGGAGTTTGGAAACTTCGGTTACGTCGATGAGATGACCGGTGAGGGGTGGCAGGCGGAGCGGATTGGCTGGGAATCGGAAGTGCCCCAGCGCCACTGGCATTTGAACGATCCGGGAGTGGTTCCAACCATGCTGATCACCGGTGCTGGATCACCCACGGGAATCACCGTCTATGAAGGAAGGCTGTTGCCAAGGGTGTTCTGGGATCAAGTGATTCATTGCGATGCGGGTCCGAATGTGGTGCGAGCTTACCCAGTTGAGCCACAGGGGGCGGGCTATCAAGCTTCGATGGTGCCGCTGCTGACCGGTAGCCGCGACCGCTGGTTCCGTCCCGCGGATGTCTGCGTAGCACCCGATGGATCGCTTTATGTGACCGATTGGTACGATCCTGGGGTGGGTGGCCATGCGATGCAGGATATGGAACGCGGGCGACTTTTCCGCATCGCTCCTCCGGGAACTGCATACCGTGTACCCAAGTTTGATTTGTCGACTGCGGAGGGTGCCGTCGCAGCTTTGGCCAGTCCGACGCAGGAGGTTCGCTTCCGAGCCTGGATGGCGATTGTGGCGATGGGCGATAAAGCGGTACCAGCCTTGAAGAAAATGGCAGAGGGAGACGAAAGCCGTGCACGGGCCAGGGTCTGGTGGCTGCTAGGAAAGCTGCCCGGGCAAGGGGAAGCCACGGTCAAGGCAGCGATTGCGCACCAAGATCCGGAAATCCGAACAATTGGCATCCGCTTGGCTCGGCAACTGAAGCTTGCTTCATCCACCTGGATGCCATCGCTATTGAAGGATTCCCAGCCCTCGGTTCGACGTGAGTTGGCGATCGCGTTGCACGAGGACACTTCGGATGAGATGCCTGGATACTGGGCCGATCTTGCTGGCGACCTGGATCCTTCGGATCGCTGGGCACTGGAAGCGCTGGGAATTGCCGCCAACCATCGCTGGGCGGAATGCTTGGATGCTTGGATGACCAAGTACCCGGACGCCTGGAACAGCGATGCTGGGAAGAAGATCCTCTGGAGGGCTAGGGCTCCCAAGGCGGCTGAGTTGCTGGTCCGATCGTTGACATCCGCTAAATGGTCGGCCGATCAGCGCGATGCGCTGCTTCGATCGTTTGATTTTCAGGATCCCAAAGAGCGGGAAACTGCATGGCGCGCGATTGCGACCGAAGTGTGCGCCCAGCCAGCCGATCGTCGAGACGTGGAGTTAGCGGTTTACGCGGCGACGAAACTGGGGCCCGACGCTGCAGAAAAGATTCCTGGACTGAAAGACTTGGTATCCGAGCGATTGCGGTCGTCCAGCGATCCGAAGGAAGCGGTGCGGTTGGGACGCAAGTTGGGGCTGAAGGGGTTTGGGGAGCTATTCATGGCGATGGCAGAGAAGTCGGGAGTCAATTCCGAGGGGATCTCGGCCACCGATCTGGCGCTGGAAGATGGAAGAGCCGCAGCGATTTCGGAGGCTCTCAATGCCGCTCCAGAATCTCCCAAGGCGCTTCTATGGACTCGGTTGTTAGCGCAAAGCAATCGACCGGAGGCCCGAAAGATGCTGAGCGAATGGCTGGTGAATCCTGAATCTCCCACCCAGGCACGCATCGATGCAGCCGAAGGTCTTGCAAGAACTCCCGATGGTCAACGACAGCTGTTGAAGCTGGCGCAAGAGAATCGACTTCCTGCGGAGGCGAAGGTGATGGTCTCTGCTGCGATGCGGCAGTCCAAGGACGAGGCAGTGCGCAAGGAGTCTGAGCAGTTTTTCCCCGCCAAGAAGGCGTCCGGCGCGGCCCTCCCGCCGATCGCTCAAATGGCCAGTCGTCAGGGGAATCCCGAGCAAGGGAAAAAGATCTTCGATAGCTCCGGCACCTGCGCCCAGTGCCATCAAGTTCAGGGAGGGGGGAAGAACGTAGGGCCTGACCTGAGCGAAATTGGTACCAAACTGTCGCGCGAGGCATTCTATGTTTCGATCCTTGAGCCAAGCGCCGGAATCAGTCACAACTACGAAGCCTATGTGGCTTTGCTGGATGATGATTCGGTGGTCACCGGCTTGAAGATCAACGAAACTGGCGACGAGGTCATCCTTCGCGATGCGAAAGGAATCGACCGGAAATTGGCCAAGAAGGAGATCCAGGAAATCAAAAAGAGCGACAAATCGTTGATGCCGGACAATCTACATGAAGGATTGTCCGAAGGGGATCTGGTCGATCTGGTGGCCTACCTGGAGACTCTGAAAAAGAAGTAATCATCGATCGCTTTCGTGACAAGCATTGTTTTAGGCATGACACGGTCATTACCTGAAGCTGATCCAGGCGTACTTTGTTATCACACCATCGAAGGAAAAAGGCGATGAGAAAGAGGATTTTGGGTTTGGTATTGGCGATGTTGCCGACGCCAGTCGTTTATGGTGAAGATGGGGTCTACCTCAAGGTGGCGGATGTACCTGCGGATTATGCGATCCAAGGGGAGTATTCTGGAATCATCGACGCGAACCAGGAGAAATGGGGAGCTCAGGTGATCGCCTTGGGGGATGGGAAGTACGAATCGGCGGGCTACCGATTGGGGCTTCCTGGGGATGGCTATGAACCGGGGGAGGAGGTTCGGCGAATCGAGTTTCGAACCGAAAATGGCAAAGTAATCGCTGCCAAGGACGAGTTCACTTTTGAGATCAAAGACAAGCAACTGCATGTCATGGATTCCTCCGGACAGCCGCTTGGTAAGTTGACGAAGATCGAGCGAGTCAGTCCTTCAATGGGGAGCAAGCCTCCAGCAGGGGCTGTTGTGTTGTTCGATGGGAAGAACGCGGATGCATTCCAAAACGGCAAATTGTCGCCTGAGGGATACCTGCAAGCCGATTGCACCTCCAAGGAGACATTCGGTGACCATTTTCTGCATCTGGAGTTCTTGACCCCATTCAAGCCGAAGGGACGCGGGCAGGATCGAGGAAATTCGGGCGTCTACATGCAGGGCCGATACGAACTGCAGGTGTTGGACTCCTTCGGGCTTTCTGGTGAGAACAACGAATGTGGTGGCATCTACTCGATTGCCAAGCCTCGTGTGAATATGTGCTACCCGCCACTCACCTGGCAGACGTACGACATCGAATTCCAATCCGCTCGTTACGATGCGGAAGGAAAGAAGATCAAGAACGCGCGAGCAACCATTCTGCACAATGGCATCAAGATCCACGAAGACTTGGAACTGAAGAACGGGACTCCTGGTAAGGATCCCGAAGGGCCAGGCAACGGTCCCCTGTATCTGCAGGGGCATGGCAATCCAGTCGTCTACCGAAACATCTGGGTTGTCAAACGCTAGTCATTTGGCTGGTCATTGAATAGAAAATGCCGGGGCCTTTCGGCCCCGGCGTACCCGCCCCCTGGGTATTTCTTCATGTTCCGATGGTTTCCGGATTCCCTTTCGTTTATCCGGAAACGATTGTCTCTGGTGGACTCTGTGTGCTCAGTATCGCCACTGCAATCCAATGATTCCTGCCTGTAGGCTGTAGTCGGATTCTCGCAGTTGGTATTTGGGAGCCACTGCCTGGAAGGGGTTGTTCAAGTCAACCTGCAGACTTGGATCGATCTGCTCGGAAGCACGTGCCAAGCTGGTCAGCGACAGGTAGTTGTAGCCGAAGGTGAGATCGATATTGCGGGTCAGTCGATAACCCAGGGAGACTCCAAACTCCGGGCTGACGACGAAGGTGTCATCGTCGTAGACACCTGCGTTGGTGTTTCGGGCCAAGAGACCTTGGGATTCGATAGTACCGTTGATCGATCGCTGACCTTCGATGGTGACAACGCGGTTCAGGTTCCCTAGCCCCATCTTGAACTGGAGGTCCAAAGACCAGTTACCCCATCGGGAGAACCTCTGCAACCCAATCGTCCCCGCATCGTAACTGTTATCGGTTGCAAAATGGTCTTTGACCTGGAGCACGTTGATCGTATCGTTGGTGTTGCTTTGGATTGTCAGGCGATCTTCCAGTCGCAGTCCCTGGTAACCCAGTAAGATGTCCCACCGTAGACCTTCGGCCTGAAAGAGTTTGCGACGCAACAGGATGTCGCCACCCCAGACATGGGAACTGGCTTGGACATTTGCACTGCCGGTCACGGCACCTTCCGAGACGACCAGACGATTGGGCTGGTTGGGGTTGAGCTGGTTGAAGGGACGAGCGACGGTCTGAGGAGAACCGGCGGTGAAATTTGTTTCCCACTCGGTTGTATCGTACGTTCGTATCTCAATCGCTCGCTCCAGGCACGGATCCAGCCAATAGCCAGCAGCCAGCCGGTAGCCAGATTGGGCATCCTCATGGAGGACTTGGTTTCCAAAAAGCGTCGTCGATCCAGGGTTGCCTGATGCCAACAGGACGGGTGTTCCCATCCCTGTTGCTTCAAAACTGGCTACTTCGGTGCGGAAGTACATCCGCTCGGTCAACCAGACAAAGGTATTGATCAGGCCTCCACCGCCGATGCTCAGGTCGATCAGGACGGGGGCTTCGGATACCGGAGCTTCATAAACCGAAGCTTCGCTGTAGCCAGGTTCCACGATTTGGCCATCGGATTCGTAGACCACTTCGCCCGAGTCGACCACTCCGTCGTGAATCGGCTCGGAATGGACGATGCCACTGGCGGCATTCTGTGCCTCGCAGGCAGGGCAGCCCGCCTGCACCACACCCTGGCGGTGATCGTGACGAGCTGGTGTCGTGGCCGATGCTTTCGTTGTGCTTCTTCGATTCTTTGTCGCAGGTGCTTTCCCCATCATTTGGTTCGCTGGGGATGGAGTTTGGACTGCGGGGCGGGTGCCGGCGACGGCTTGGGTAGCCGAAGCGGGGCGTACCGAAGACTTCCGACTTGGCTGAGTTGCCGCATCGTAGGCGGTCCGAAGGTCACCACGTCCGGTGCGGAGTTCCTGAGCCAGCAACGATGGACCGTCGCTCCAAGGTTGGCTCCAGCCCGCAAGAAGTCCGCATGCGATGCTGAGCGGCATCCAGGATTTTGAACGCTTGGGAACCATCGGACACTTCTCCAAGTGAATTCTTTTGAGGCGGAAGCGGGCAACGCCTTGGCAGGTCGACGTGCCGTCGATCCCCATCTATGCCTCCAGGTTGGATGTATCGGTTCTCGCGAGGATTCCGGTTGAGTAAACTCGGTAAGTTTTGACGGTTCGGTGGAGTTTGGCGATGAAATCCCTGAACAAGTCAGGTTGCTTTCCCAAGAGAGTTGTTGGTTTGGAGGACCGCGAGATCCTTGGGGTTGTCGTTGATTCCCAATGGATCGCGTTCGATAGCTAATCCCCTGTACGCTATGTTTTTGGCGGAACCGCAGGGCACTCAGCTAGAATGGACCGGGGTTTGACTGCCCGTCGGGAGTCGTCCGAAAGGACTTTTCGTCCCAGATCTTTGAGGGGTGTAGCGCCCATGACCGGCATTGGCCAAGTACCAGGGAGATCGTTTTGGCTAGCGCCGTTGCTGCTATTCCATGGATGGTTTTCTATCTCTTCCGGGCAGGAGGCATCTGAAGGTCCATTTTTTCAGGAGCGAGTGGTTCCGATCCTGGACACTCATTGTTATGGCTGTCACTCCCATGCGACGGGGGTAATGGAAGGGGGCTTAGCACTCGACTGGAAAAGTGGCTGGCAGCGGGGTGGTGGGCGCGGTCCTGCGATCGTGCCTGGGGAGGTCGATGAGAGCCTGTTGATCCAGGTGGTGCGACGGGACGACCCGCAGCTGGCGATGCCCCCTGACGAGCCCTTATCTGAGGAGGAAAGGGGAGTCTTGGAGGAATGGGTGCGGCGCGGTGCCTACGATCCTCGCCAATCAGCACCGCAGGGAAGCGATCCACTGGATTGGTGGTCGCTTCGGACACTGGAGTTGCGGCAGTTGCCTGAGCGGTGGGACGGGGCGCCTAGTGACGATCATCCGATCGATCGATGGGTCTTCAAGCAACTTGCCGATGCGTCACTTGTCCCCTCTGCTCTTGCTTCGCCGCGCGATCGAATCCGGCGGCTCTTTAACGATCTGGTCGGATTGCCACCCAGTCCCGAAGAAGTGCGCAGCTTTGAGGCGGACCCATCAGCGGAGGCCTATCTGAGGTTGGTCGATCGTTTGCTTGCCTCACCGCGATACGGGGAGCGATGGGCGCGCCACTGGATGGACGCGATTCACTTTGCCGAGTCGCATGGGTTTGAGCACGACGTGGGGCGAGACCATGCATGGCCGTATCGCGATTATCTGATTGATGCTTTCAATCGGGATCTTCCCTGGGGACAGTTCATTCGACAGCAACTGGCAATTGACCATGTTGCTCCGGATGCGACGCATCTGACGCCTGCGCTCGGATTCCTGGGGGCAGGGACGTTCGACTTGAGCACCTATAGCACCGGTCCGCTGACCTTTGCGTCGATGGACCGCGACGACATGGTGACCCAGACGATGGCCGCCTTCTGCAGTGTGACCGCCAATTGCGCACGATGCCATGCGCACAAGTTTGATCCAGTCAGCCAGGAGGATTATTACGCATTGCAAGCAGTCTTTTCTGGAGTGCTGAAGGGCGATGTCGAGTTCGACGCCGATCCCGAGGTCGCGATGCGCCGCCGAAGCCTGGATGCGCAGCGACGATTGGCCGTCGATCGCGATTCTCAATTTTTGTTGGCTGCTGAACAGTGGAGTCGTGTTCAGAGGTGGCGAGAAAGGTTGGCGGCGCAAAGCCAATGGCATCCGGTGGAAATCAGCTCCTTTGTGTCGGCTGAGGGAGCAACATTGACCAAGCAGTCCGATGGTTTTGTGCTGGCCAGCGGGCATAGCCCCGAGATCGACACGTACACCTTGACGTTCCAAACCGATCGGAAGCAGCTGAGTGCCTTACGTTTGGAGATTGCCCCACATGATTCCCTGCCGATGCGAGGACCCGGCAGGTGCCAGAATGGGAATCTGCATCTCTCCGAAATTCAGGTATTGGCTTTCTCAAAAGGGGGTGAGGCACCTCGCGTCCTGACGATCGCAAGAGCGACGGCTGACTTCAACCAGGAGGGGTGGACGATCGATCACGCCATCGATGGCAACCCGAAGACGGCTTGGGGCATTCATCCTGCGGTTGGACAGCCACACGCTGCCGTTCTGGAATTGTCGCAACCGGTGGATTTGGAATCGGGAATGGTCTGGACGGTGGTTCTGCGCCAGTTGCATGGAGGAGCCCACACGATTGGATGCCTGCGTCTTCTGGTGACGGATGGTCCGGCAGATCAGACGATGGTTCTTCCCGGTGACATCACCAAGTTGCTGGAGAAAGCGGAAGCGGAACTTTCGCATGAGGAACGATTGGCGCTGGGATCGTGGGTTTTGCAGCAAGAGATCGCCAAAGAGCTTTCCGAACTACCGACGCGGCAGCGTGTCTACGCGGTGGGGAGATCGGTCCGGATTCCGACCGGAAATGGAAAGGAACAGGATGGACGTCTGGATCAGGCAACCCCAGTCCATCTCCTGCAGCGAGGGGACATAGGAAAGCCGTTGCATCGAGTTGCACCGGGGGCTATCGAGTCGATCGATTGGTTGCCTTCACGATTCGATGGCGGGGAAGAATTGCCGGAATCGGCAAGGCGCGCTGCGCTGGCCGACTGGATTGTGCACCGCGAGAATCCGCTTACCTGGCGTAGTATCGTCAATCGCATCTGGCACCATCATTTTGGACGAGGGATCTGCGATACGCCAGGAGACTTGGGGCGGATGGGAGGAGTCCCTTCGCACCCCGAACTGCTCGACTGGTTGGCGCTCTGGTTTCGCGACGACGCCGAGGGATCACTGAAGAAACTGCATCGGTTGATTGTCACCAGTCATATCTACCAGCAGGCTTCAGAGGATCGTCCCGAAGCGGCCGTGGTGGATAATGAGAATCGGCTGCTATGGCGACACCATCGGCGCAGGCTGGATGCGGATGCTTATCGCGATTGGGTGATGACGATCTCCGGTAGTCTGGATTTGACGATGGGAGGGCGGTCGATTCAGCAGTTTCATCAGTCGCCTGGACCTCAGTCGACCCCGAAGCTGGATTACGACAGCTTCGATTGGAATTCACCCGAAGCGTTTCGCCGAACGATCTACCGTTATGTCTGGAGAGGAATTCCTGATCCCTTCATGGCATCGCTTGATTTTCCCGATCTTGGTCTACTGGCACCGACGCGAGGCTTTTCTGCTTCCCCGATGCAGGCCCTAGCTCTTTTCAATCATCGATTCGTGCTGGTACACAGTGAAAAGATGGCCGTGTCGATTGCGAGGGAGGTGCCGGAGGTGAGAGGGCAGGTGATCGAGGCGACGTGGAGGGCTTTTGGCAGGGATCCGACTGCAGTGGAACTGGAGGAAATGGTGGGGATGGTGGAAAGGCGTGGACTGGCGGCGCTCTGCCGTGTGCTGTTGAACACGAACGAGTTGCTGTTTGTTCCCTGAGTTTGCCTAGTTGGATCGGGAGGTCGATGGAGATGGGAATCGAACGGACCAGTCGACGTCATTTGCTGTTGCAAGCAGGGCATGGTTTTGGCGGCTTGGCACTCGCCGATCTGCTCGCACGGGAATCTGCGATGATGGCTGGGCCATCCTCGGCGCTGCCAGATCGCCTTGCCGAAGCACCCAAAGCGAAGGTCAAACGGATCATCCAACTGTTTATGACGGGCGGCGCCAGTCCGATGGATACGTTCGACTACAAGCCGCAGTTGGAGCGGTTGGATGGTCAGATGCTGGGCCCGAAGGAGAAGCCTGAGGGATTTACTGCACCGGCGGGTGCGATCATGAAAAGCCCGTTTCGATTCGCTAGGCATGGTCAGTCGGGGCGCTGGGTCAGCAGCGTGTTTCCTGAGCAGGCCAAGCTGGTGGACGAGATGGCGTTTCTGATGGCGATGACCACCAAGACCAACGTTCATGGGCCTGGCACATACATGATGAATAGTGGATTCCTCCTGCCAGGTTTTCCCTGCATGGGAGCGTGGATCTCCTATGCACTCGGGAATCTGGTCGACAATCTTCCCACCTTTGTGGTGCTGCCTGATGCGCGAGGACTTCCTTACAACCAGAAGGGTTGTTTCAGCGCAGGGTTTCTCCCCTCAATCCACGAAGGGGTGGTTCTGGATGCCGCAGCGAAGAAACCGATCGCGGATCTCCAGCCCGATACGGCGTATAGTTTTGCCGGTTCATCTTCGGATGCCGAGTCCCTGGCGCTGCTTCAGGCGATCAATCAGCGGCATGCTCAGCAACATCCTGGCGACTCTCGATTGGACGCCAGGATCGGTAGTTATGAATTGGCAGCAAAGATGCAGCTTTCGGCGCCGGAGGCATTTGCGATCGATCAGGAGACTCAGTCGACGCAGCAAGCCTATGGGCTGGATCGGCCAG
This sequence comes from Planctomycetaceae bacterium, assembly GCA_040375295.1. Lineage (GTDB taxonomy): Bacteria > Planctomycetota > Planctomycetia > Pirellulales > Pirellulaceae > JBEISR01. The sequence goes on along the minus strand of JBEISR010000010.1, from coordinate 69,669 downwards.
CGACCAACGATTTCGGCAAGCGTTGTCTGTTGGCGCGGCGGTTGGTGGAGCGAGGGGTGCGGTTTGTGCAGGTCTGGAGTGGTCCACAAGGAGCGGTCAACAACTGGGACAATCATGGCAACATACTGACCGAGTTGCCGCCGATGGCCGAGAGTGTCGATCTGCCGATCGCTGGGCTACTGCGCGATCTGAAGGCGCGTGGGCTGGATGACGACACTTTGGTGATCTGGACTACCGAATTTGGCAGGACCCCGTTTGCTCAGGGAAGCCTGGGGCGCGATCACAATGGCGGCAGTTTCGTTACATGGCTTTGGGGGGCTGGAATTCGGCCTGGTGTTTCGTATGGCGCCAGCGACGACTGGGGTTATCAAGCGGTCGAAGGGAAGACGTGGTGTTACGACCTGCATGCCACGATCCTGCATCTGCTGGGGATCGATCATAAACAGCTGACCGTGCGGCAAAATGGAATCGACCGACGGCTTACCGACGTGCACGGTCATGTGATCGAAGAGATTCTAGGCTGGTGAGGCCAGAGAAGCCCTTTTCGGGGGCTATTAGGGATTCTTGTCGGTAGCGATTACTTCAATGCATCCATTTGGAGCCGCCCAAGGCAGGTGACCGGATATCGCACGCAGTACCGTCCGGGATCTTCCAAATGGGAGCGGAAGGGCGCTAGCCTTCTTGTGTGTTTCCACAATCGCAAAAAAACCGGACGGTTCGTGCCGAAACGCTAAGCTCTTCCTGCCCTTCGCGCACGGCCCTTTCGTGTGGCGGTGATTAGCACTTGAACTACTGATCCACAGACTAGTCGGGTGGACCTCATTTGGGTCGATCTCTCAACCGCATGGCTGTTTCCCATCCTACCCTCAACAAAACCAGAAGATCTAAAAGGGTGGAGTTTTCCGCATCTAACGTTTCAAGCGAATGTGCATTCAATTCCGCCTTTGCCACTAGCTCGACGGAAAGTACGAATCCTTGAGGGAAAACACCCAAAGAAAAGGTCTTATCATCGGCGATGCAATCGAAACATTCGTTCCGAGCTGAATGATTGGTTTGATTGATAGCATCGTTGCGACTTGCCCCTTTGTTGTTAGGCATGGAAAGAGGACGAGTCCTTGGCGGAACATGGACAGCTTGAAAAGGGAGAAGCTCGATGGCTTCGATGACGAGAATCTTTGGTTTCAAAGGGGCAGTTTTTGCTGCGATCATTTCTTCCCTTCTGGGAACCGACATCGTGGCGCAAGATCCCTACTCGATCGATTGCTCCATTCCGCAAAGCTGGGTTCAGGCAGAGTACTTGATGGGCTGGATCAAGGACGGGCCGAACGGGGTACCGCTGATCAGCAGGGGAAGCACTCTTGATCCTCGACCCGCGGCTTTGGGCCAACCTGGAACTACCGTGCTGGCGGGGGGATCACCGATTGATTTTGGTACGTTGGAAGGTGGGCGATTGACCTTCGGAAGATGGCGCGACACATGCCAGACGATAGGTTGGGAGCTTTCCGGTTTCTATATGGAGCAAAGCGATATCGCCTCTTCCTTTTCTTCGCAGGAAGGCGACGCAGAAGTCGTCACCGCTCCCATTCAGCTTCCCGACGGAACGGAATCCTCAATATCCGCGTTGGTCAATACACCTGGCGCCCCATCGCCTTTTGAGACATTGACGGCACGTTACCAGAGTCGATTGGCGGGGGGGCACGCGAATCTTGTCTCCAACAGTTTCCGGACGTGTTGTGCTTCTTGGGACACGCTGCTTGGATTTCGGCTGCTGAATCTCGAGGAAGCCACTTCCTTGAATGCCGATATATCGCGAACCGTAGCTGGCGGCAAAGCCAGAACGCTTGGGGAAGATCTTTTTGAGACAGATGCTACCTTCTACGGCACTAGTTTGGGTTGGCGGGGGGAACGCTATGGACGTCGTTGGGTCTTATCAGGGCGGACTGGATTCAGCCTTGGTCTGACTGAGAACCGTGTCGAAGTATCGGGCTATCGAACACAAATCAATCCGGGCGCAGCGCCGGTGACGACCGCTGGTTTCGTATTTTCCGAGCCGACGAATCTGGGATCGGAAAAGCACACGCACCTGTCTGTCGTTCCGGAAGGAAGCCTGCAGGGATGCTATTGGCTGACCCGACGCCTGTCGTTGGGTATCGGTTACTCTGCTCTGTATTGGAACAATGTGGTCCGGCCAGGTCACCAGATCGATCGTGTTGTCAATCCGACTCAGCGGAGCGGTGGTGTGCTGGTAGGGGATCCACGTCCAGCTTCACAGTTCAATCGCACGGATCTATGGTTTCATGCTGCAAGCTTTGGCCTGACCTATCGATGGTAACAGGGCCAGCAACGCGCGAGCTTGTTCGATCGCTGGAGATGCTGCTTGGTGTTCGATACCGTATTCGGCGAAGCTACGCAGTGAGTTGAGTCTATCATCCAGCGATCGAACGGGTAGGTTATGGACACCAGTAGTTGATGGTTCTCTAGGATTCTTCCTTCGTCTTCAGTGCGTCAGCTAAGCACTTCTGCAATCATCTGCAAAGCGGCTCCGTGGGATTTCCATTGGAGTCGCCCAACGGACCGATCAACTGTCGCTGCGACCCATAACAATCCGCGAAAGCGATAGCGGAAAAAGTTGCAGATATATTGATCGAGCCTCCATATTCCAGATAGCTAAACTCCGTCGTGATCTCTTTCACGACGAAGCATTTGCCCCAACAAAAGCTTCATTTTCGATCGAAATCCTGCAGTATTTTCGGGGAATGCGGTCAGGTTCCTTGATCTCTGGGCGTTTGATACGCGACGAGGGAGTTCGGGGAAAGCCACTGGGATTCTGGGATGTCCACTGAGAGAATTGTCAGTTCCTCAGCTCTTTCGGCAAAGCATTGCAAAGATTAGATGTTGGTTCCTGCGAATCTTCCTGTGGCGGTGTCGATGGGATGGGGAATCCGCTTTGCAAGAGGTGGTCGCGATTCGTCTGATTCCCTGCACGATCGTCATGGTAGACGCATTCGGTCACTTGGTCGGATGATTGTGGAACTGGTATCGGAGGCCCTTGTAGATGGCTTCCACAGATCTCGAGAGGCGACCACATGCCGCTAAGCGAGCAGAAGATCCTTCAGACACTGGTGCAGTGGCGGACGCGCATTGCCGCTTCTGCCTGGATGGTAGTACGAAATACCCACACTTCTGAAGATATCTATCAGAATGTGGTGCTGAAGGCGATGACGCGCGAAATTGTATTCGAGTCGGAGGCAGCCGTTCTCTCGTGGGCTTTTGTCACCGCTAGACGCGAAGGAATCGATTGGCTTCATCGGAATCGGCGCCAAGTGCCCATGCAGGATCCGAGCTGGATGTGTCTGCTCGACGACGATCTTGCTCGCACCTCAATTCAGTCGGAGGGGGACAGGTTGGAGGCCCTTCAGCAATGCCTGGAGATGGCTCCCGGCGAAGCGAGATGGATTCTGAATCTTCGGTATGTCGACAACCTTGATTGCGACACCATCGCGGGACAAATGCAGTTGAGCCTCGCGGCGGTCTACAAGCGGCTATCTCGACTGCACAGAAATCTAAAGGAGTGCGTGGAGAGGCGACTTGCGTCGAACTTCGGTGGAGGCGTAGTGGAATGACCAACGAAGAAGTCAACCTGGATCTGCTGCTTCAGTACCTGGATGGACGTTTGGGGCCGGTAGATGCAGCGAAATTGGATGAACGGTTGGCGAGGGAACCGGGGTTGCGTAAAGCAATGGTGGAAATCGCAGAGCTGGCGGTCAACATTGGAGACCTGGCTCGCATGGAGGATGAGCGAAAGGTTCGCCTGAGCCGACTGACGGGTACGGGGGCGGAGCAAGGTAACGCGGTTCCGTCTTTGTCGGATGGCTGGGTAAGTCGAAAGGCCTTAGGGATTCTCCTTACATTTGGATTGATTGCGATGGTCGGTGTGAGCGCCTTCGCTTATGCAGTGAAAGGCCGTAGCGCTTTGGCACAGGTGGAGAATATGACAGGCGCCCTGCATTACATCGAGAGCTCCGGAGTCGCTCACGATGCTTTGGATAAGGGGGTAGGCCTTTACCCTGGAGACACCATTGAATCCCGTTCTTGTGATTCCTGGATCACGCTCAGTCTGCTAAGCGATGCAAAATTGACAATCGCCGGTAATACTTCGGTTCGAGTCATGCAGGCGACGAATGACCAGCTTCGATTCGAATTGCTGAAGGGGAGTCTTTGGTTCAGCCCGCCGTCGGAGACTGGGAGTCGACAGATCGTCGTCGCCACACCTGTTTTCGAGATGGCTTTCGGGGATTCGCTGCTGAACATTCAAACTTCCTCGACCGAATCGATCGTCCGGGTAGACCGTGGTACCGCTCAGGTGACACGCCGACTGGATGGAAGCGTAGCGGAGACAGGCAGCGGACAGCAGATCCATTTGCATCTGGGGAACCGGGATCCTTTGGAAGCGGTCCAGCAGCCTTCGCCTGTCGATCGATGGGCCACGCAGCAAATGAAAGGGGGGGAGGAGATCTTTGGAATCTGGTTAAACCCAATGGCTGGCGATGCGATGCGCATTGGTGCATCACCCCTGCTTTGGCCAGTGCCTCAGCGAGATCCCGTGATGCTCTACGTCATCAGCATCCCCGCATGGAGATGCAGTCAAAAGCCAGTTGCACTCCATGACGATTCGGTCTTAAGATTCCGCGGACGGATGGAACGGCCCAGGCGAGTCCGCTTCGGCTTCAGTGCTCAAAAGATGTATGGCGTGTTTGCCGGTAAATTCGAAATCGATATCCCAGCCAGTATGTTGGGGAAATCAGGGGAGGTTTGGGAAGTGATGATTCCACTTCGCGACTTCCAGCCGCTCAATCCCTACCTGTCTACAGTGCCCGATGGCCTGGAACTCAATGATGTCTACGCCCTGACGATCGTCGACCATGCGGGGTTGGAGATCACGGAGATGGAGTTGTTTCGGATGCAAGGCGAAGATGGGCGAACGCAGTAGGCTTAGCCTGGGTGCGGTAAAATCGTCAGGGAAGTGCGGATCGTGAGGAAGGATCAAGTGCTTTGGCTTGAATCGTATCGAAGAGGCAACCAATGAGAAAGTTTGCTGCTGGTTTTCTGTTTCACGACGCGGCCAAAGGCCAAGTGAATTCAATCGGTTCGTTGCTTCGTAAGGACAAGAGTCGCCATGCGTGGTTCTGCGGTGTGGGACTGTTGGTCTGCCTTGGGGTGGTAGTCCTGCAACCTTCGCATAGCATTCCCGAATCTGCATCAGTGGAGCCACTTGGCAGACTGCATCCCGTGGCGAATCGCGGAGAGGTTCGTTTGGACGATTTCACCAAGTCAGCGTCTCCAAACTTCATGAGTCCTCACGACCACCCGATCGCTGTGGCGGGACACCTGGTTCTGGTGGCCAATACACCTTCTGCGACGTTGGACGTCATCGATTCGCAATCGCGTGCTGTCGTGCGGCGCATCCAGGTGGGTATCGATCCTGTCTGCGTGCAGGTTCGGCCCGATGGTAGTGAAGCCTGGGTCGCAAATCATGTCTCCGATTCCATCAGTGTGATCGATTTGGATCGGTCAAGCTCGACCTATTTGGAGGTGATTGCGACGATCCAGGAATTCGATCCGGAGACGCGCGCAACACGATTTGACGAGCCGGTGGGGATCGCATTTGCCAGCGACAAGAAAGCCTACGTAGCGCTTTCATCTGAAAATCAGATCGCCGTGATTGATGTCGCTAGCCGACGTGTCACCAAACGGATCCCGATCCCGGCACAAGACCCGCGATCGATCATCGTGGAGCGAGATCGGCTGTTCGTGATTCCGTTCGAATCGGGTAATCAGACTCAATTGTCTGGTGGATCGAAAGACAAAATCGATGGCGATCTGGTCACGTTCGATATTTGGAATCACTCGATCGAGAACAACAATGTGCTCAGTCTTGGTCACGTAGTCGATATCGTCAAGCATCCGCGCGTACCCGACCGAGATCTGTTTGTTTTCGATACCGAAGATGAATCGCTGATCACCAGCGTCGATACACTTGGGACTCTGCTTTATGGCATGGCGGTTGGGAAGGATGGCGAAGTCTATATTGCACAGACCGATGCGAGGAACGATGTCAATGGTCGAGCGGGAAGCAGGAAGCATGGTCTTGCCGAGCTGCAGAACCGAGCCTTCTTGAATCGAGTCGCTCGGGTTGTGTTCGGGGCGGAGGATCAGCCGGTGACCGAGTTCATCGATCTGGAGCCATTGCCGCCCGAAGATCCTGCACCGGGAATGGCCTTGGCGACTCCCTTTGCGTTGGCGCTGGCGAACGATGGTCGCCTTCTGGTTGGGACTGCATCGGGATCGGACCAGTTGTACACGCTGGATCCTGAGACGGGACGGATCCTGGGGCGAGTCCAGGTGGGCGCGGTTCCCGAGGGAATCGCACTGGAATCTGATTCCGAAGGTCAGGCACGCACCGCTTGGGTGCTCAATGCGGCAAGCAACACGGTGTCGATCGTCGAACTCGGGGATCATCAGCATCCGCGATTGGAGGCGACGCTGGTGCTGGAAGATCCAACGCATCCGGTCGTGAAGCGGGGAAGAATCGCCTTCAGTACGGCCGAGGCATCAAGTTCCGGGACGTACTCATGTGCTAGCTGCCATCCGGATGGTCATACCGACCAGTTGCTGTGGGTGCTCAATACGCCTGTTGTATCCGATGGCGATCAGATCATGCCGCGATCGACCATGCCGGTACGAGGACTACGCGATACGGCTCCATTCCACTGGGATGGAATCCCCGGTGATCCCTACGGTGGGATCAATAGCGCGCACATTCTAAGAGAGATCGAGCCGAATAGTGACGAGGAGGTGCCGGAGTCGGCGACAAGGCATCTGATCGATGGAGGGTTGGCTTCGACGATGATGCGTATCGGCGACAAGGTGGTCAATGACGAAGGGAAAGCTGGTCGATTATCACGGCAAGAACGGGATGACATGGCGACCTTCCTCCTCAGTGTTCCTTATCCCCCGGCGCCTCGCCGAGCCTATGATGACCAGCTTAGCGAGCAAGCGAAGAAGGGGTTCAGTTTGTTTCATATCGAGGGAGATCTGGATCCCTCAAAGCCGACGCCCAATCGTTGTGGTGACTGCCATAGGATGCCTTTTTTGGTTAGCACCAACACACCCGGGACTGGGATGGACGCGCCGACTTGGCGAGGCGCTTACGACCGGTGGTTGATTCTTCCACAGGGTCGATTGAATGTCATCGCGCTCGACTTCTATGAGCGGATCGCTCGACGAGGGGCTCCTGAGAAGGATATATGGACATTGTCTTGGGCTGGGCGGGAACGGTTCAATCCAGTGTGGGAAATGGTATTGGAGATGGGGACAGGGGTTCCCGGAGGTTTTGCACGACAGGTGACTCTGCATTCGTCAACTGCATCGGATGAATCGGTGATTGATCTGGTGGAGTCGTTGGAGCGTTCGGCGATCGAGGGCCAACTGAGGCTGAAGGGCGAGGGGATTTGGAACGAGGGCGGAGCAGGCCGTCGAGTCGCTATGGAGTTCCGTCGCGAAGGGGATTCTGCGGCCTATTGGACGGAGGAGGAGACGCCTGTTGGTTTATCGCGTCAGCAACTTTTAGATGCAGCCAAGGAAGGACGCTTCGTCGGCACGTTTACCGGGAAAATGGGAGGCCGGGTGGATGTCGACCATCCGCAACCTGCCTTGTGGACTTTGGGCCCGATGGAGCAGCAGAGAGGGCGTCAGGAGTTTCCGGTGCTGACGGAGTCGAATAGGGCGATGACGATCAGTGCGCGGCATCTGGAAGCCAATCCTTTGCTGTTGGTGGATGGCAGGCGGGTTGAAGGGACCACGCGCCTGCAGAAGGACCGCGTCGTTGTGTCGCTGGCGGAGCTTCCGACGAAGGGGCTGCATTTCCTGCAATTGCAGAATCCCGATGGGCTGGTCAGCAACGAATTTCTTTTCCGCGTTTCGGACCGAGCCGATCTCTCGTTCAAAGAAACGTCCTTGCGGGAGTTGATGGAACGAAGTGGATTGCTGGGACTGGTTGGGAAATGGGTCGATCGCGAGCGGAAGGGGGAGGGGCTGACGCTGGAGTATCGATGGAAACTGAAAGATCAGTTGATCGAACATACCAGTGTGGATCCCGGCAACCAATCGGTGGCGCTGATTGGTATCGATGCGGAGAAGGAACTGGTTTACCACCGAGGCAGCGATCGGCGTGGAAGTTCCTTCGACGGCCAGTGGGAGATGGCCGACGATGGCGACGTGATGCTTCGGCTTCGAGGGAGCAATACGAAAGGGGAACCGTTTGAACTTCGGTTGCGATACCATTTCGACAGCTCGGATGAATTGACGCTAACGGTGGAGTTGCCTCAACCGATCGTCGTCCATCTAGAGCGCGTCCACGAAGACTGAGTCTTCTGGACATCACCGAGCCCAAGCCTCTCGAAGGACGCTAGAAAAGGTTCCACAGACGCCGAGTCGGCTTATGCCGGCTGCAATGCGGTTGAATCGGATGGCCTAGGGCAAGGACCTGGGATTTATGGGATTGCAGGAATGATTGACAACGGTGGTGGTTGATCGGGGATGTTTGGGTGCGCCCCGGGAATGAAACCGTCGCGTTACTTCCCTCGCAGTTGCCAGGAGTCGTGGATCTCCTGAAAAATGTCGTCGAGGCTCTTGGTGATCTTCCAGCCGGGGTAATGCTGCTGGATCTTCGATAGATTGCTGATGTAGCAGATATGGTCCGCTTCGCGTGGCTGATCAAGATAGCGGTACACCATCTTCTTTCCCGAAATCTGTTCGATCCGCTGGAATGCTTCCAGGATCGAACAGCTGTTTTGGCGGCCGCCTCCCAGGTTATACACTTCACCGCGTCGCGGCGAATCAATGAATGCCTCGATGAAGAGCGCCACATCCCGGGAGTGGATGTTGTCGCGAACCTGTTTCCCCTGGTATCCATAGATGGTGTATTGGGTCTGCTGCACATTGCAGCGGATAAGGTAGCTTAGGAACCCATGCAGCTCGACCCCCGAATGATTCGGTCCGGTTAAACAACCACCACGAAGGCAGCAGCTTTTTAGGCCGAAGTATCTGCCATACTCCTGTACTAGGACGTCGGCCGCTAGTTTCGAGGCACCAAAAAGCGAATGCTTCGACTGATCGATCGGAAACGCTTCGGTGATCCCATCCTGGTACTCTGGTTCCGCGTAGTCCCATCGCGTATGCATTTCGGTCATCGGGATTCGGTTGGGTGCATCGCCATAGACCTTATTGGTCGAAAGGTGGACGAAGACCGCATCGGGGGCATGCTGGCGAACGGCTTCCAGAAGATTCAGCGTGCCGACGGCGTTGGTGTCAAAGTCGATGTAGGGGATCTTGGCGGCCAAGTCGTGAGAGGGCTGGGAAGCGGTATGAACAACTGCATCGGGCTGGATCTTTTGGATCAGCCGACCGATCCCCTCGCGATCGCGAATATCGTATTCGTGGTGGCGGAAGTTTTTCAGTTGGCGCTGCAATCTTGCCTGATTCCAGCGGGTGTCGCCTGCAGCACCAAAGAATTCCGCGCGAGCGTTGTTGTCGACACCATGGACGGACCATCCAAGCTGGTCAAAATGTTGGCAGACTTCTGAGCCGATAAGCCCCGAGGATCCGGTCACCAGAAGCTTGTGCATCACGACGACCTCACTTTCCCTCGGGATAGGCCGCATGGAGTTGGCTTCTAGGCAGTTCGGCTGATGCCCTCCCCTGCCCGGCAAGCCATCCCATCCGCTTAGCCTTCCAGGCCGGTCAGTTTGCCGGTGCTATCGCCAAATCGCTCTTCTTCGATTCCTGCCATCGATAGCATGGTTAGGAAGAGGTTGTTGAGCGGCTGATCTTTGTAGTGGATCAAGCGGCCCGGCTGCACCTTCCCTCCGGCACGGCCCGCCACCAGCAGAGGCAGATTGTTGTGGTCGTGTCGATTGCCATCGCTGATGGCGCCGCCGTAGACGATCAAGGAGTTGTCCAGCAGATTCGACTCGCCGTCGGGGGTGGCTTTCATCTTCTTGAGGAAGTAGCCCCATTGCTCGGAGTAATAGCGGTCGATCTTGGCGATCTTGTCGATCTTGTCTTGGTCGTTCTGGTGGTGCGACAGTTCGTGGTGGCCTTCTTTGACTTCGATCATCGGGAAGGTCTTATTGGAGCCTTCGTTGGCCAGCATGAAGGTGGCCAGTCGCGTGGTGTCGGTCTGGAATGCCAGCACGATCAAATCGTACATCAGTCGGATGTGATCGCCGTAATCGGCGGGGATCTGTTCCGGAATCTCCACGTCGATGCCAGATAGGTCGACCGGTTGGCTGCTTCGTTCCAATCTCCGTTCGATCTCGCGAACGCTTTCGAAATACTCTTCTAGTTTGGGGCGATCTTCAGCCGAAATTTGGCGCTGCAGTTTCTTCGACTGCTGGGAGACCACATCCAAAACGCTCTGTCGCAGAGCGATCCGCGACTTGCTGGCAGCCGCTTCGCTGGGACTTCCAAACAATCGCTCGAAGGCCTTTCGTGGATCGATTTCCTTGGCCATCGGTTGGGATGGGGTGCGCCACGAGATATTGTTCGAGTAGGCGCAGGCGTAACCGGAGTCGCAAGATCCAGCCGATCGGCCTTCTTCGGTTCCTAGTTCGATCGAAGGGAGCCGCGTGGAACGGCCGTAGTGGTCGGCAAGGATCTGGTCGATACTTCGACCGGCACGGATTCGGCTGCCCGCCGTTTTGTAGGGGTGAGCCCCCGTGAGGAACGCGGCGGCGCTGCGGGCGTGGTCGCCTGGACCGTCGCCGAGAGCGGCTGCGTTGTTCTGAGCCAATCCGCGGAGGACCAGAAAATCGGATCGAAGGTCAGCCAGTGGTTCCAAACTGGGAGTCAACTTCCAATCGGCTCCCTCTCCCTCCGGCAACCAGCGATCTGCGTTGGTTCCGTTGGGGAAGAAAATCCAGGCCATCCGCACCGGTGCCGTCGCGGTGGCTCCCTTCACTCGGGGTGCCAGCGACGGCAGCCATGGCAGCGCCATGGAAACGCCAAGACCTCGAAGCAGTGTTCGCCTGGAGACCGATGGATGGTTCATTGCTGTGGTTCCCGGTGGATGAATCAGGACCGATCGTAACAGGCCAGAGATTGGCAGGTGGGGATGGATTGAGCCGCGGTCGGCCACAACCGCCGTGGCTTACAGTTATTCTAGCTCATTCGGCAAACCACCGACTAGAGCGCTGGAGAACTTCCGATTTCCTAAGGATTCGGACCCGACTCGGCCAATTCGCCGGTCTTCGGAGCCACCTCCGTCCATCGGAACGGTTCGCTCAGCACAATCGCCTCGATCACACTGCGCACCGTCGATTGTCGATCCTGCGTATACGTTTCAATTTTCCCCAGTGCACATTGGTCGGCGGTGACCAGGCCGCGGCCCAGGGCGTAGGTGAGCAGTTTGCTGCAGAAGTGAGCAACCAGTTTCGGCTGGTCCTGTGCCAGCGTTTCGCTCAGCTGAACGGCGCTGGAAAAGGTTCTACCGTCGGCAAGTTCCCCCGAGGCGACAATTGGCTTACCGGCATCTTCGGTTCGGAATCGACCGATGGCATTGAAGTTTTCCAGCCCTAGACCGATGGGGTCCATCACCCGATGGCAGCTGGCACAGCTGGGGTTCGATCGGTGGATCTCCAGCTGCTCGCGAAGGCTTAGCCCCCTGTGATCCTCCTGAGTCGCTTCCAGGGTCGGGACGTTGGGTGGTGCTGCGGGTGGAGGATCTCCGAGGATATTTTCCAGCACCCATTTGCCACGCTTGACCGGGCTGGTTCGGGAAGGATTGCTGGTGAGGGTCAGGATGGCTGCCTGAGTCAGCAAGCCACGACGCTCGGGTGGTAGAGAGGTTTTGATCCATCGGTCTTCTTCAGCGTACGACCCCAACCGTCGATCACTCTTTCGAAACTTGGGGCCTCGGTACATTTCCTGCGGGTCGCGACCCTCGAACTGCAGCCCGTAGAGTTCGGCCATGCGTGGATTGATGAAGGTGAAGTCGGCCAGAAGGAAGTCGGACAGCTTCCCCTCTCGGGAGAGGAGTTCGCGGCAGAAGAGTCGGGTCTCCTTTCTCATCGCTGCGCGCAGGCGATCGTTCCAGAGCGGATCGGTGTTGTTGTCGACTTCCAGTGTCTGGAGGTTGCGAAGCCCAAGCCACTGCTCGAAGAACCCATCGACCAGCGCGTCGGCTTTGGGATCATCTAGCATGCGGTGGACTTGTGCGACCAGTCGGTCGGGATTGGAGAGTGTCCCCTGCTGGGCTTCCTCTCGCAGGGCATCATCCGGCATGCTGGACCAGAGGAAGTAGGAGAGTCGACTGGCCAGTTCCCAGTCGGATAGTTCCCGCACCCCTTCGCGCACAAAGACTCCTTCCTGCTGTTCGATTCGGAAGAGGAAGTCGGGAGCAACCAGGATCGCCTGGAGGGCGACTTGCATCGATTCGCGGAAGGGCAGTCCTTGATCGCGAGCGGCCAGGGCGATAGAGCGAAAGGGGAGCGACTGTTCTTCGGTGATCGGTCGTCGAAACGCGATCGGGAGAAACTTCCGCAGATTCTCGTCAATCACCGCCTCGAACGAGTCCCCTTCCTGCCATTCCTTTGCAATCACGCGTCGATGGGATGCAGGGAATCGCGGTGATCCATTGGCCGGCCCTTCCATGCGGAAGCGTTCGACATGGAGTTCCTTCTGCGGAGGCGTAGGAGTTTCCTGTTGCAGGTCTTCGTCCAGCAAAACTCGGAGGCGATGGGTGCCTTCGGAAAACCGAATCGTGAAGGGATAGTTTTTGCCCTTCGGTTCGACCTCAAAACGAGCGAACAGTTGGTCGTCGATGAAGAGCTTGACGGAGACGTTATGCTGCTGGCCGTCGCCATAGCGCAGCCGCAGGTCGATGTTGTATTCCCCTTCGGCAAAGTCGAATTCCGCCATGCAAGATTCCCCGACGGCAATGTCGTCGCCGTCAGCCGACTGCTGTCGCAACGATTTCTCGTCGATGACGATCGCCTTCTTGGAAATCCATTCGGCAGCTTGCAGGTATTTTTCCATCACCAGAGGTGGGAGGCTGAGCACTTCACCCTGATTGTCGAAGCCATTGCCGACGTCATCGGAAGGAAAGCCGATCTCCTGAGATGGCCAGACATCCAATTGCAGTAGGTCGCGAACGGTGAGGTCGTACTCCTTCGAATTTAGTCGACGCACCGTGACATGGCCGGGGGATTGAGCGACACCGCAGTCAGCTTGGTGCAGTGCCTTGTCGATCCAGTCGGCGAGTTCCTGTTTGTCTTGGTCGGTGAGAGGATCGGCGTCCTCCGGAGGCATCGCGCCAATTTTGACCAGCCCACGAATTTGATCCCAGAGAGCTGGCTGGGCGCGCACCGATGCCAGGTCGCGATACTGCGTGACATCGACCTCTGCCTCGCGAAGCTCCTGGCTGTGGCATTGGCTGCAATGCTTCTCCAGAAGGGGAGCCCACTTGGACTGGAAGGCATTCTGAAGTTCCTGATCGAATGCATTGGCGGGCGTCTGGCCTACCACTGTCGACCCCTCCAGGCAACCGATGCAAAGCGACCAAGCCAGCCATTTGGATACGCAGTGGCGATGTCGAGCGGGCGTGTTGGGGGCAACAGCACGATCCAACTTACGGCTTGGGGCATTGGGCTGGGAAATCATGGTGGCTTCCTGGGCGGTTCACTTCGTAGCCGCTTGGTTCGGCATCGGATTGCTGTTGGCGAAGCGTCGAAGGCACGCATCCAAATGAGGCGGTGGTATCGCTGGGGCAGGTGGGATGTTGCAAGGCGAGGGCGACGGGATTGTGTGAACCCCAGTGGTCAAGATCGGTTCCAGTGGAGGCCAATTGCACGATCGATCCTGATTTTCAGGGGTTTGGGTGCTAAGATAGTGTGGCACAGATGATTTTATCCCACCAGCCTGATTGTCGTCGACACGCGGCTGGTCGCTCGCCTTCCACCCTCCCACCGGATTGAATCATGCATCGGCTGAGTCATCGCCATCTGAAAAACCGATCGTGGCGGCGTTATTTCACCGACTCCGCCGCCCTCTTAGGGCTTTGGGGAAGCTTGGCGATCGGGCTGGCTCAGGGTCAGGAAGGCCCGAAGTTTTCGCCGGAGCAGTTGGAATTCTTCGAGCGGCAGGTTCGACCAATTTTGGTGGAACGCTGTTACGAGTGCCACAGTGCACAGTCCAAACGGCTGGAGGGTGGCCTGCGACTGGACTATCGCCAGGGCCTGCTGGAAGGTGGGGATTCGGGTGCGTCGATCGATCTGGAGAATCCCGATGTCAGCGTTCTACTAGACGCCATCCACTACCGTGGGATGGAAATGCCGCCCGATGGAAAGCTGCCAACGGAGCAGATCGCTCTGCTAGAGAAATGGGTCCAGGACGGGGCGGCTTGGCCGGATGAGCCGATTCCGGAATCGGGGAAGTTGGCGGAGGAATTCGATATCGATGCGCGGATGGCACGGCACTGGACGTGGCGACCGATGCAGCGCCTGGCGACTCCTTGGACAAGCGATGACCGCACCAGTCGCGAGCCGTGGGATGGTTGGATTCTGAAGGTTGCTCAGCGCGAGGGGCTGACGATCGCCGGGGAGGCCGAGCCGTGGGAGGAGCTGCGGCGCGTGACGCTGGACCTGACGGGGCTGCCCCCCACGCGCGAGGAGATCGAACAGTACATGTCCGATCCGCAGCCCGATCGATACGAACGATTAGTCGATCGCCTGCTGGCATCGCCGCAGTTCGGTGTGCGATTGGGAAGGCATTGGCTGGATCTGGTCCGCTATGCGGAGTCGCGTGGGCATGAGTTCGACGAAGACACGCCAGGGGCGACTGCGTATCGCGACTACGTGGTTCGGGCTTGGAATCTGGATCTGCCGTACGACCAGATGGTGAACGAGCATGTGGCGGGAGATCTGGTCGATCCACCGCGACTGCATCCGAAAACGGGTGGAAATGAATCGGTCATCGCGACCGGGTTTTGGCATCTAGGGGAATGGGTTCACTCCCCAGTCGATACGCGCAAAGATCAGGCCGACCGGTTCGATAACATGCTGGATGTTTTTTCGAAAACGTTCATGGGGACCACCCTCGCCTGCGCACGATGTCACGATCACAAATTCGATGCGATCAGCACCGAGGATTACTACGCCATGGTCGGTTATCTGCGCAGCAGCCACTACCGGATGGCTAGGTATGAGACGGAGCCGATGGAACGGCAGGCGATGCGTGACTTAGAAAAGTTGCGGGGAGAGTCGATGGGGGGAGTGCGGCAGACGATCGGGGACTGGCTGACTGCAGCGGTGGCGGGCCCGGATGCGGCCGGTGCATGGTGGTCGCGTTGGCAGCAGGCTCAGCAGCAATCCCCCGCCTCCACCCCGATGGCTCAGCCGTTGCCTCTTCCCTCCGATGACGCACGAGTTCTCTGGGATGCCAGTCGCTTAGGGAAAACGGACTGGCGCGTCAGCGGACCGGTCTACGGTACATCGCCAATCCATCGGGGAGAGATCCGCAGGGAGCTGCGAGAGGGAGCCGATCGGTTGGTGGTGGGACGATTGGATGCGGTGTTCCGCGACAGCTTCTGGAATCCGATGCAATCGATCGATCCAGGTGTGAATCGAATGAATTCGTTCAACCAGGTCCAGGAAGCGGGAAAAACGTTTCTGACACAGGAGGTCACCCTGGATGCTCCCCAGGTCTCCTATCTGATTCGCGGGTCGTTGCGGGTCTATGCGGCGGTCGATTCGCATCGATTGATCGCTGGACCTTTGCATCGCGAGCTGCTGGCGGATTTTCGCGACCCGAAGGCCGAAGGCTATCGCTGGGTGACGCAAGGTTTGGGGCGCTACGTCGGCAGCCGTGTTCACTTCGAGTTCTCACCGCTGGATGGCGACCCTCTGGAAGTGGTTCAGGTGGTTGTAGGAGCCGCCCCCACGATGGCGCCCGGTGGCGGTCCCGCCGACGCCGAAGCGCTGATGGCCAAACTGCAGCAGGCAGTCCAGAGTTATTCTTCGACCGATCCGCAGGCGAATCGATCCAACGAGGATTCTCTATGGGTGCAGTGGATGATCGATCAGCGCACCAAGGAAGGGGGTTTGGCGGACGACAGCTGGAAAGTAGTGGAAGATGCGAGAGCTGCGGTGGTGCAGGCCGAGCAGCAAGTGGCACAAGGGGTGCGGTTTGATTCCCGCGTCTGCATGGCGATGATCGATGGCAGCGGGGAAGACGATTTCCTTCTGGTTCGCGGTAGCTCCAGCAACCGCGGCAGCCAAGTTCCCCGTCGACCACTTTCGGCGGTGACGCGATTTTTCCAGCAGCAGGGGCTAGCCACAGCGGATGCGTCGGGCTCCGAGGACCAAACTTCAGTGCGTACGCCGGAACCGCAAGATCGATCCACATCGCAGTTTGTTTCCACCGCGTTGCGATCGGCGGAGCCGACAGGTTCGGATGACCAGGAATTGGGGAGTGGGCGACTGAAGTTGGCAAATCAGTTGGTTCATCCCAAGCATCCTTTGACGGCCCGCGTCATCGTCAACCGACTCTGGCATCATCTGACGGGCAGAGGCATTGTGCCGACGGTCGACGACTTTGGACTGCTGGGGATGGAACCCACGCACCCCGAGCTGCTGGATCAGATGGCGTTGCAGTTGATCGAAGACCAGTGGTCGCTGAAGCTGGCGATTCGGCGGATCGTACTTTCGCATACGTATCGAATGAGCTCGCGTGGGCAGGAGGGTTCGGTTGAGAAGGATCCTGGGAACCAGTGGTTTAGTCGCGCGCGGGTGAGGCGGCTAGAGGCGGAGTCGGTGCGAGATAGCTTGCTGTCGCTTAGTGGACTGCTGGATCGATCGCTGGAGGGGCCGAGCGTACCGGTGCACTTGACCGATTTTCTGCAGGGGAGAGGGCGGCCTGGACAGAGCGGTCCGATCGATGGCGCGGGTCGGCGGAGTGTGTACTTGGCGGTGCGTCGAAACTTTTTGATACCGATGATGACGACGTTCGATGCGCCGACTCCTTTCAGCAGCATGGGGCGGCGCAATGTTTCGAATGTCCCGGCTCAGTCGTTGATGCTGCTGAACGATCCGATGGTGCACGAGCTAGCCAAAAGGTGGTCGGAACAACTGTTGTTGGAACAATTATCCGATCGCCAGCGATGGGAAAAGATGGCGACGGTTGCATTGACTAGGCCACCATCGGAGGGTGAGACAGAAGCGGTGCTTCGCTTTCTTGACGCGCAGCGGAAGGCGGGCGACGTAGACGAAAAAGATCTATGGCAGCAGGTCGCTCACGTGCTATTCAATATGAAAGGCACTCTCTTCCGCTTCTGATCGCTTCCTGATCTCGCGTGCGTCAAAGGCATCTTCCTTTCACTCGTACTCCTATTCGTACTCCTACTCGTACTCGTCAACAATCATCGGTTCTGTTGTGTGTTCGCGGTCGATCCGATCTGCCCAGGAAGCACTGCTAGAGATCACTCCCTGTGATCTCCATGCGACACCTCGAATCAACGCTCACACATCCTACCGAAGTCCAACTTTTCGCCGCACAGTTCGTTCGGATGTGTCGGGGATCTCACGGAGGCACGGAGGCACGGAGAAGACTTCACCAGAGTTGGTAGACATTGAGTCACCTTATGTCATGATATGTGACTGGAGACTGACTCATAAGGCAACGACTTACTTTCATTCATGAATTCAAACTGGCAGTGGTCGGAAAGATCGTATAAGAACGTCTCTCAGCGACCGAAGTCGCTCGAGGTTCTGTTTCCGCCCCACGGAGATGGACGCACTCGCGACGCTAAATGGGTCGGGCTCCGCCGGATCGGTATTTCCGACACGGATATCGAGAGCTACTTTTTTCCTGCAATTACTCTGCGACCCAAGTTCGATGTTGGCCACGCGGAACTTGGACTCTTTAGGATAGAGGAGTTGAAGATTATTCACTGATTTACGGAATGCGCGGAGGCCGGCTTTCGCAAGACGTTCGAGACTCTGTTTGAACAAATCGAGGCTGCGAAATTCGAAGTTGAAGGCTACGACGAAGGGCGACCGCCGCCCGAGGCTGTTCGGCTTATGGAACGGTTGATTAAGTGTCGCGACACAGACGCGAGGTAATCAAGGGTGAACTGGATCCCCTATCAGTTTCGCCGTGGTGTCAACGTTTTCCTGCGACGACTCATTTTTTCTGTAATTCATCAAAAAGATTCAGGAAAATCTTGTGCCAATCCCTGATTTCCAGTCCCTGATGCTCCCGCTTCTCAAGCATGTCGGCGATGGGTCTGAGTACACCATTGCCGGCTCGCGGGACATACTCGCCGACCGATACAATCTTTCGGAAGAAGAACGCAATCAACGACTTCCAAGTGGCGCAGCGAACACATTTTACAATCGACTTGCTTGGGCAAAGACCTACCTGGAACGCGCTGGATTGCTGATCAAGGTGAAACGCGGCGTTTTCAAGATCAGCCCTGCGGGAATTGCCCTGCTCCGCAATCCCCCCGATAGGGTCGACATAGCCTACCTTCAGCGGTTTGATGCCTTCAACGAGTTCCGCAAGAAAACGACCGATATCAGAAGCGTTAACGTTGAACCTTTACTCCCTGAGGAGAGCGGTGCCACACCTGAAGAGGCATTGGAGCTTGCGTACAAAGATTTGCGTGACGACCTAGCGTCTCAGTTGCTAGCACAAATTAAGTCGGCACATCCGTCATTTTTCGAGAAGCTGGTTGTAGACCTGATGCTGAAAATGGGCTACGGAGGACCTGGGGATGACCCCGGAACCGTCACTTCTTACGGACACGATGCCGGTGTTGATGGGGTGATAAACGAAGACACGCTCGGTCTAGACGTTATTTACTTGCAAGCCAAGCGATGGGATAACACGGTTGGGCGACCCGAAATTCAAAAATTCGTCGGAGCTCTCCACGGAAAGCGAGCCAAGAAGGGCGTATTTCTTACGACGAGTAATTTTTCAGCTGAGGCCATTGAATATGCAAATACCATCGACTCCAAAGTCGTCCTGATTGATGGCTTGAAATTGTCGCAGCTCTTGATTGACTATGATGTCGGTGTTAGCACCTCGCAAATATATACAATCAAACGGATCGACACAGATTACTTTGAGGGCGAATGACGCAAGAGCACAGCGTGCCACCGGTTGTAAGTTGCAGGTTTTTTGATTGTGAGCGCCTTTGTCCCCGCTTTGTGTTTCTGTTTGTTCGTTTCCCTATATCTGGTATGGCAGATTCACCTAGTCGCAGAGTTTGAGTTGCAACGAATTTCGGTTCGGGTTCGAGACCGACTTGGGGCATATGATGGCATGAGCATTCTTTGACTGTATGAAACTAGCTGGGGAGGCATCGAATCCCACGGATGAGAAGTCATTTTTTCTTGGCTGCTAGTGAAGCGAATACCTTCTCTGTGGCTCTGTGCCTTTGTGAGATTTCCGCTTTCTGCTGGCGTTGCTAAGTAAGCCGAGAGTAGTTCTTTCATGAACGGCCTCGATCGGTCGTAGCGAACACAATCCCCTGGCAGAACCTTCACAGGTTGACTCTTCATTATCCCCCTGACTCTTTCCGTGCGTTGTCTGATTTTTCCCTTCATAATTCTCACGGAGGCACAGAGGCACGGAGAATGATGTAGCCAAGTTCTTTTGGATGAATCGAATCCGAGAGAACTGGGCTCCTTGATCGGTGCAATCGATCTGAACCCTTGGGCACACTCCAGTGGCAAAGTGACTTTGTAAGATCCCAGTCGCGTTTTGGGGGTGCATCGTTCGCCGTTTGATAATCCGCCTTGAGCGTCTTTACCGGAGGTAGCGTAGCCGTTTCTAGGCAATAGCATCCCAGGGAGACCGCTTTCACTGGGTAGGTTTTTTGCTCAGGAATTTCGGGCGGGGAGGCGTTACAATTCAGGAGAGTGGCCGGGCTTCAGGGATGAGCGGGGACGCCCAAGGCTCATGGATCGATGGGAAACTGGAGATCATTCGGGATGTGGAATCGCAGGCAGTGGCTTCAAAGAAGCGCCCAGGGAATCGGCTGGCTGGCGCTGGCGGATTTGATGCAGCGCGAGGCGCTGGGGGGAGCCACATCAGGGATCCACCATCCAGCCACCGCAACCAACGTCATCTTCCTCTACATGGATGGCGGCCCCTCGCAAGTCGATACCTTCGATCCCAAACCCTTGCTGGATCGCTACCACGGCGAAGATCCCGCCGGATTATTCCAAGTCTCCCCAACCCAGTTCAACAACAACGGAAAAATTCTGAAAAGCCCCTGGAAGTTCCAGCAATACGGCGAAAGCGGAATCCCGGTGAGCGATCTGTTTCCGAATATCGCCAAGCATGTCGATCAAATGGCCGTCGTCCGATCGATGACCTCCGACTTCCCCGAACACACCTTCGCCAATTATTTTCTCCACACCGGATCGGGCTTGCAGGGCCGTCCCAGCATGGGTGCCTGGGTCACCTACGGTCTTGGCAGTCCGTGCGAAGATCTCCCAGGCTTCGTTGCGATCAACGGTGGTCTCATCCCCCCCGGTGGACTCGACTGCTTCGGCAATGGTTTCCTACCAGCCACCTTTCAGGGTTCCTTGATCCGCCCACAGGGATCGGCACTTGCGAATGTTCAACCCGTGGAGAAGGAACTAAAGAGACAAGATGAGAAAAGAAGCCTCCTCGAATCGTTGGACAACATAACACTGGAACGGTTGGGAAAAGAGGATGCCATCGAGTCGGCAATCGCCAACTACGAACTGGCGTTTCGGATGCAGAAGGCGATCCCGGAATTGTGCCGACTGGAAGACGAATCGGCGGCGACTCAGGAAGCCTACGGGCTGCAGCATTCCTTTGAACCAACCAGAACCTTTGGTAGGGAATGTCTGCTGGCGCGTCGGTTGGTTGAGCGGGGGGTGCGGTTTATTGAGCTGACCTGCCCCAGCGTCGGCCACGATCGTTGGGATCAGCACTCGGGATTGGTCGATGGCCACAACAAGAACGCGATGGCAGTCGACCAGCCGATCGGGGCGCTCCTTGGAGATCTGCAGCAGCGAGGTCTGCTGGAGACGACGCTGGTGATCTGGGCCGGTGAGTTCGGCCGTACCCCCTTCGCTCAAGGTGCCGACGGACGAGACCACAATCCATTCGGATTTACCATCTGGATGGCTGGTGGTGGGATTCGGGGTGGCACCGTCTACGGTGCCACCGATGAGTTCGGTTATCGAGCGATTGAAGGGCGGCTGGAGATTCATGATCTTCATGCGACCATGCTTCATCTGCTTGGAGTCGATCACACCCGATCGACTTTTCGTTTCGGCGGCCGCGACATGAGGTTGACCGACGTCCATGGAAAGGTAGTCCGGGAAATCATCGCTTGACCGACGATCGAGGGGCGAAACATGCTTCTTTAGCTGTTGATACTGTGGCCCCCTCCCCGCTTCGTCGTTCCTCCTCAGCGACCCTCCCTGAGGGAGGGTGAAAAAGCAAAGCTTGCTCTCGCTGGTGCTAGTTAAAAAAAGAGCTCACGCTCCCTGGTGCAATGTCGAAACCAGAGATCGTATCGACCAAGTCTCAGGTGGTCTGCCTGGCGACAACTTCGGCCAGCGTGCGACGCAGGCGATCTTCTTCGGCTGCCTGATTTAAAAACCATTCCGTCGACCAAATGCGGTAAAGATTCCAGCCCCGCGCGCGGATGATCTCCTCGCGCAGTCGGTCGCGATCGCGAGCCGACTTCGAAGAGTGGTAGGTCGCGCCATCGCATTCAATCCCCAGCAAAAAACTGCGGTCCCCTTCGCGACGGCGAACTCCGATGTCGATAAAGTAGCCGGCCACACCCACCTGGAATACCGGTTCCAATCCGGTCGTGGCGATAACGCGCGCGACCGACTCCTCGAACGGCGATCCTGGTTCGCGCCCTGATTCACTGCCAGCCTCCCGCACCTTCCCTTCGATGCAGTATTCCAGGAAGGATCGATAGGCATTGATCCCGCGACTTTTGTCGGGACCGGTGTGAATATCGTGAGGATGCAGCGAAGAGAAAACCTCCATTCGTTTTCGCGATCGAGTCACCAGGACATTTAGTCGACGCCAGCCCATGGCTGAGTTGATCGGTCCAAAGCGTTGGAATACCTTGCCTGATTTTGGATCGGGGCCGTAGGTGTAAGAGATGAAGATCACATCCCGCTCGTCCCCCTGAATGTTCTCCAGGTTCTTGATGAAAAGCCCATCGTCCCCTTCGCGAAGCTGATTGATACGCTGCGCTAGGTTGGGGTCTTTCGAGCAAGCTTTGTCCAGTAGGCCATCGATCAGTTCCGATTGCTTTTGGTTGAATGCAGCGACCCCCAGCGACAGTTCTGGCTGCTCCATCGCGTGCTTGCGGATCCGGTCGACGATCGCCTGCGCCTCCACCAAATTCTCACCCTGAATGCACGATGCGTTCTCGACGTGATGATGGAATACGCCGTAGCCATCCTGAAGGCTTTTGGGTGACGGGAAGATGACGAGATCTTCGTCGTAGAACGAGGTGTTGGAGAATTGGATTAGGCTTTCGTGCTGGCTGCGATAATGCCAACGCAGTCTTCGATAGGGTTGGAAGGAACGCTGAGCTACCTCCAGGATCGACTCGGCATTATCCATCTGGGTGGCTTCGTCATCCTCCAGGTCCTCTTCGATCTTGTCGAAGAAGCTGGTGGGAGGCAGTTGTTTGGGGTCACCTACCACCACCAATTGGCGGGCTCGCAGAATCGCCCCCATCGCGTCCTCGGGGCGTATCTGGGAGGCTTCATCCATGACGACCAGATCGAACTGCAGCGACTGCGCTGGCAGATACTTTGCTAGCGACAGGGGGCTCATCAAAAAGCATGGCTTCAAGCCCTGCAGTGCGTTTCCGGCGCGCTGGACCAAGTCGCGAATACGGCAATGGCGTTTCTTCTTGTTGACCTCGTGGCGGATCAGCGCCAGTTCGGTGTACTCCCCTACCCTCCCCTTGGCATTGCCTTCCGGGATGGTGCGGAGGTGTGCTGCGCGCGCGATACCGATCGATTTCGATTCGCGCACTAACCGGTCCAGTCGCTGGAAATTGCGACGGAGATCTTCCATTTCCAACGCGGTGAAATTGGTGCCGATGCCCGATTCTCGCAGCGCCCGTTCCGCTACCTCCGAAAGGCAGGTTGCCTGGTAGCAAAGGCTCAGCTGATGTTCGGCGATGCGGTCGGTGCTGGCCGCCAGCGCAAAGGCCTCCACACCAGACCTTCGGCAGCGCTGGAATGTTCTGCAGAAGGCAAGCCAATCGGGGAGCCTCTGCCGCTCGCCCTTCACCCCATCCAGCATCGCGATGAATCCGATGTGTGGTGCTCCATCAGCTTGTTTGCTTGCCATCCAATGCGGCTCGCGCGCTTCCAGTGGGACGATTTCAAGCAATTTCTGGTCCCACTTCTTCCTTAGCAGCGGATCATCGTTGGCTGCATCGGTGAGCGTCGTCATCATCGGCGCGATGCCTGTGCGATCGATTTGCGCGATCAGTTCATCACTCAAGCCTGCGGCTTGGGCTTGTTGAAGCCACGAGAAAAGCTGCGCGTCGTCAAAATTAGCTTCATCCATCGCTTGCATGAAGCTTGCCACGATTCCCGGCTGCTGGCGTTTTTCAGCCAATTGCTGGTCGGCGGCAAGCCACTTTTTGGCAATCTGTGTGGTGGCCGACAGATCTTCCAGACGACTCTGAGCACCGCCTCGCAATTGGCGTCCCCAGTCGACCAGCATCTTCAGGTGCTGCAAATGCTCTGTCAGCAACTGCTGGAGTTCCTCGAACGTTTTTTCGCGCGCATCGGTGGGGGAAAAGCCCAGCACCTTTGCAGCCGATGCGAGGAACTGGCCTTCCAATTCCTGTAGTTCCTGGCGGATGTCCAAAGCGGGGTGGTCGCGCATCAAAACATCGCGCTGAGAAAGAAGATCGTTGATGCGCCGCGCATCGAGTCCCTGGCGCCGCGCCGTGTGCAGCCAATCCCAGTAGCTTTTGATCGCCGTCCAATTGGAGGATCGTCCCTGGAACTGATCCCCCAGCAATTTGGCTAACTGCGGGTCTCCTTCCAGTTGTCGGGAGCGACTGAGGAAGTTCTCCAGAAGTAGCAGCGATTCCACTTTCTGTTTCAGTCGGTAGCTTCGCGGGAAAGTGCTGAATGCTTGGAGTTCCTTAGAGACTGTGCGAAATTCCCCGCTCAACCAGCGCAGCCAGGAGTTCCCATGATGCTGAAACTTCTTGATCAGAAAGCCAAGTCGATCGGAAGGGGGAGCAGATGGCAGATGAAAGAGGCCCTTCAGTGACGCTTCTTCCTCCTGCAGCGTGCTGGCCAGCTTCATCGACTCAATGACCATTTTTCGAGAGGCATCGGAGAACCAGGAAGATGGGATGGAAGTCAATCCTTCGATGGCGGAATGTTCGATCAGGCGTAGCGTCTGCTGCGCGTGTTCGACCTCTTCCAATCGCTCGGCGTGACCAAACCCAATCGCCTTCAGACCATCGGATCGCTTGCGGAGTTTGTTCAGAAGGGTGAGCGTCTGATCGATCCATGCGATCGCTTCGGCACCGTGGCGCATGGTGATGGCTGGTGGGAGATTCTGCAGCAGGTGGATCGGATAGCCAGACCATGCCTCGGCGACTTGACGCCACGGTCGATCACCAGGAATGACTGCCTGTTCCAGTTGCTGTTGCAGTTGCCGCCATGCGCGATGCTGCCGCGAAGCCTTTTCTAGTTCGGTGGTGACTGCCGAATCGGCGAAAGTCGACCAAGGCACTGGCGGTTTCGATGGAGCCTGATCGGAGAGTTGCTTCAGCTGTGCTGCATCGGCTTTCGTGAGGAACTCCTGCATCGCCTTGGGGTTGTTTCCAAAAAGCGGCAGGAGACCATCATGCAGTTGATCTAGAGAATTGGCGTCCGATCGCAGCGTCTCTAGCCGGTCAGGCAATTGCTCTGAAGCGCTTGGAGAGAGGTCCTCGGGGCGGAAACCCCACCAGGCACTTTTCTGTGGCTGGTCGTACCGGCTGGAGGCGAGGGCGAAGGCTTCTAGTGCCTGAATCGCCTCTTCAAAGGCAGTGCGGTCGACTTGGGGGTTGGTGGTGAGATCGCGGATGACGGGGGCACCTTGCTGTCGCAACTGGACGATGCGCCAAAGGAGTTGGTGCAGTGGTTCGTTGTAGGGACCGGTTGGTCTGGAGGATGCTTCCCGGTAGGATTCCAACTTCTCCTTGCAGCTCTCCCACTGGCGTGGATCGACAAGGCCTTGCGGGATTTCTGGAGTCTGGATCGTCAGGCGCTGGGCGAGCGAATCGAAGATCTGTCTTGGGGCCAGGGAATGGCCATGCAGTTCGAGGCAGTAGTTTCCTAGGCCTGCGTGAGCCAAGCGTTTGTGGACCACTTCCAAAGCCGCCAGCTTTTCAGCGACGAAGAGGACCGTCTTGCCTTGTTCGACGGCATGAGCGATGGCGTTAGCGATTGTTTGCGACTTGCCGGTTCCAGGTGGCCCTTCAATCACCAGATTACGTCCGGCGGCGATGTCGGTGATCGCCGAGTGCTGGGAGCTGTCGGCGTCCAGCGGCAGTTCGATCGTTTTGGCCAACTCATGACGATCGACATCGTAATCGCCGGCATAGAGATTGGTTCCTACTGCCTCCTCGCTTCCACAGAAAAGTCGCTCAGCCAGCGACTCGACGGCCGTAGCCTGCGATGCATCCCAGTTGCTTGGATCCAAGTCGGAGTACATCGCTAGTTTGTGGAATTAAAAAAAACCGACCGCGCACTGGAGTTCGACTCGCCATTGTTTGGATTGGCTGGTGATTGCCACTTCGACTCGCTTGCAATACGCGCTGGGGCATTCATCCTCTTCAAGCGGTGGAAGTTCGATAGCAAAATCGGTCTCCAGCTTCTTTCGCAGGCAGGCATTGTCGACTACGTCGTCTTCATTCCATGCCAGGTGGAACTCGGCACCGCCCAATGGTCGCAGCGTCCTGTGCAAAGCAACAGGGACCAGGATCAAGGGGGCTCGCTTCAGTTCCCCGGTGGTTGCTGACGATTCGCTCCATCTCAGAAATCCGATCGCCAGGTGGAGATAATTGATCCCTGTCTCTTCGATGGCAGTGCGCGCCACCGACAGGATGTTGCGGCATATCGGTTCCAGCCTCGATTCGAAAATCTCTGTCTGCAGGAACTCGATTGGTGCTACGGATTCCTGCGGCGCCTTTGGGGCCGGCGAATTTGTGGAGACGGACGATGGTGAAGGATCCTCCGCAGAGGAGGAGGAAGAGATGGCCGACGTTACGGGATCAGGGGGATGACTGGACGAGGATGAAGGTTTCTCGGATGGTTCGGTAGTCGAGCGACGTAGACGATTTCCAGTGGTGGCAGGTGCGGGAGTTGTGAGCGATCCCTTCGACGTCGAATCCTCCAGCTCCAAGGGCTCTGGATCGGGCACCGGAATCAGCGGAAGGGGCTTCTCGTCTTCGACCAACGCCTGATAGATCGCATCGACATCGATCGCAGGGAGCGGGATGGTTCGTCGTTGACTGAATCGATAGCTGAGCAGCGGGTTGCGGAGGCTGAGGTCTAGCAGCTTCTTGCGAAACCGCTGCAGCTCGTCGGTCAATGCGATGGGGGTTGGACTCATGGGGAGATGGATGGGTAGTGGCGAAGAGTTGCCGAATGCCGCGAGGTTGGGATACGGGACTTGCGAACGACCTCACGGGGTTCGCGAAGCCGCAACTTCCTGTCTTTCCGCAATTCTAACTTGCGATTCACCGAATCGGGATGGGGTTTGGCTTTCGAAATACCCTGACTCATAAGTTAGAAATCCTTGCGGCCCGCGCTTTAGCAGAAAGGAAGATCCAGACTGAGAGACGATCGAAAAAGCGCAGGCCTCGTTATGGATGGGATCGCGAACCATTGGGGGCGTGTTAGTCGAGAAGTGTTTTCAGTCGATCGAGTTCCTTTTCGATATCTTTCCCCTCGTAGAACCAGACCCAACCGGTGAGGCTTTGAGACTGACCTGGTGGGCAGTCGGGGAACTGGGGGTCGGAATGGAGGCATGGACAGGGTGGATTGGTCCAGGCCCGCTGGCAGTTCTGCCAAGCGGTGATGATCCAGCGGGTTTCGGACGGGTCGCTGGCAAGGCTGAATGGTCCGATCGTTCGATGCCTTGAGTTGGATTGATCGGAAAATCCATTGGCGGCGCCCAGCATCAGGCACTGCTGCACCATCACCCCCTGTAAAGGTTTGTTGGTCCCGTTGCGGAGGGTCATCGAGAAGGAGACGGCCGAGCCGTGGGGAGCGGCTGTGGTTTCGAAGGTGACGCCATTGGGTAGCGTGCGAGTGGACTTCCAGCCTTGCGGCGTCGATTCCCATTCTGTGGGATCGAGGGCTACTTGTTTCTGGTCCCAGATCGTAGGGACGTGCGAGTGGGCAAGATATAGCAGCTCTCGTCCAGACTCCGTATTCCACCAGATCGCTTCGGGGAAGTCAGCAACGACGTACCCGCCCTCTTGCCAAGGCGCAAAAAGGCTCATCTTCGTCTCTCGTTGAGGCCAAAGGGCACCATCGCGAAAGCCGATTCGTGGATGGCGGCCGCCAGGGTAAGGCGCGATGCGAATCTTTTTGTCTGTTTGTGGAATCGAGGGTTCGATCGGTGTCGCCTTGCGGCTGTCATCGGAGCGACGCGCTTCCAGTTGGAGTTCTTGAAGCGACCTAGCAACATCGGTATCGGACATGCCGGTGGCGGCGCTGATTTCCGAGATGCTGAAGCGATGAAGTCGAGCCATATTTTCAAGCCAGTTGGATCGCTCTGGCCCTGAGGGAAGTGGGCGTGCAGCGTTCAGGGGCAGGCCTGCCGCCAATCGCTTCTTCCGCAATTCGATCACCCCTGCGGCATCGGTCGGCGCGATCGCCGCATCGACGTATTGATCCAGATCCCGCAGGGCGATGACCTGATATTGCTCCTGGGCCAGCCAGTGGAGGTACTGTTCGAAGCGATCGGTGGGGGTATTCACCCAGGGGTGTGCTTTGTCGGGAACTCCATGAAACTGTAGGACGACGATGTTGTTTTTTCCTCCCAGCGCCATCGCTTTGGCAAAGTCTTCCCATTGCCAGTCGGGGCGACTGTCCCCAGCGGACGGGATCAGCAGAGGGTGATCGGTGTAGGGTTCGTAAGCGACACCTTCTCCGCGATCGTAAGAGAATTCAGGCCCCCCGCCGCGTCGCGCCCATCGGATTCCATGGCGTTTGAGCGTTTCCAATGCCTGCATGGAAAATCGATTGCCGGGCCATGCAAAGGAGACGGGGGCTGGAATACCGTGGGTGAGGCACTGATCGTGGATCGCTTGGAGTTGTTCGTCCAGTTGGTCGACCTTTTCATCGCCGATCGCCAGATGGTCACGCGTATGATTTCCGATTTCAAAACCATCGCGATGCAGTTGGGCAATTTGCTCCCATGTCATGTAGTCGTCTTTGTTCGACTTGAAGTCGAAACCTTCGGTGATGAAGAACGTCGCGCGAAAGTTGTATTTCAGCAGTAGTGGCCGCACCACATCGAAATGGCTGCGCACGGAATCGTCGAAGGTCAGGACGACAATTCGAGATGGCAGTGCAGGTCTTTCCAGCAACGACTGAGCAGCAAGGTGGCCTGTCGTCGTGCAAAACAGGAGGCAGGCGAGCAATCGGTTCAGGGTGGCGAGAAGTGAATCGAGCAAATGGTGCTTGGAGCGATTCATCGTGCGTGGTGATCCTTTGGGTTGTTGTGGGCAGGAAGTTGGGTGCCACTGAAGGAAGGAAGAGGAGTTCAGGGGCGGGATTCCATGTGGTTGCGGAGGATCCACTGAAGAATCTGATCGCATCCATCGGCGGCCTTGGGAGAAGCTGCGTTAGTGACCGCCAGAATCCCCTGTCGGATTTGCGGCGCGAGGAAAACCATCGCAGTCCAGGTGGTATTGGAACCTGTGTGAGTGAGGATCTGGCCGTTTGCCCAGGTCCGTCCACCCAGTCCCCAGCCACCGCCATAATCGTTCTTTGACAAATCGCTATGGAGATGTTGTAGGCTTTCCTCCTTCAGTCCCAAACGTCGCTCGGGGTGCCCTTCGGGCGCCTGCGCTTTCATCGCGGAGCGGAGATGGAGTTGCAGGAAGCGGATCCAATCCGCACAGGAGGCGTGCACGGTACCTGCGGGGCCAAGCACCGCAGCGTTGTCGGTTTCACTGGCGACCCAAGGCAACGTAGGATCGTCCGAGGGGCGATGATGCCCCCAGGGCGAGTTAGGATCGGCCAGGCTTGGGGGACCGAATCCTGCGGATTTCATTCCGAGCGGCTGGAAGATTTCGTCCTGCATCAATCGCTCCCACGACTTGCCGGTCAACGTCTCCAGGGCGTGACCAGCGATGCAGTAGCCGAGATTGGAATAGACGAATTCAGGAGAGGTCGGTCTTGGTGTCGATTCCAGCGACTGAAGGATCGCCCTTCTCCGGACCAGGATTAGCTGGTCACTGCGATCGCTGCCAATGAGCGAATCGGGCAAGCGAGTTGGAGGAGGCAGTTTCTGGTAGAGCCACCAAGCGGTGTTAGCCGGCAGTCCGGCGCGATGGCTGATCAGTTCGTCGATGGTGACCGAGCCCCAGGGGGAGTTTTTCAGCCAGGGTTCATCGGGAACCAGCGACGCAAGGGTGGAGTCCCAGGAGCATAGCGCGCGATCGACAAAGATCGCCAGCAACGTCGCGGTCATCGCTTTGGTGCAAGAGCCTAAGTGACAAAGATCGTCGCTTGTCAGTTCGGTCGGCTCACCCATTTTGCGGGCACCGGCATGGAAGAGCTTTTGATCGGAAGAGCCATCGGGACGAATCGTAAACCAACCAGCGATTGCGCCAGGCAATTCCCACTGGGAGGAGATTTCTCGCAAGGTGTCATCAAGATGGCTGTTGTTGCGGGGATTCATACCGAAAAGTTTAGCGGTGCCGATCGGTGGCCATGGGAAGGAAAGTCCCGCGGTGATCACGGTACTTCGGATCATCCGGCGACGTGTGATCCGATTCCGTTGCCGAGGATGCATCGGAATAGCCTTTGCAAAAAGGGAACCGGGTGTTGGGGCCCCTGGCGAGGATTCCGGGGGATATGTTAAGCTGGTGGGAATTTGTCCAAACCGGATTCTAACAGCCTGCGAACGGGGGATTGAAGTGCCGCGCCGAACCGACCTGCGGAAGATTCTGCTCATCGGATCCGGACCGATTGTGATCGGTCAGGCGTGTGAGTTTGACTATTCGGGAACTCAGGCCTGTAAGGCGCTGAGAGAGGAGGGGTACGAGATCGTGCTGGTCAACAGCAACCCGGCGACGATCATGACCGATCCGGGGACCGCCGATCGTACCTACATCGAACCACTGACCTGGGAAGTGGTCGAAATGGTGATTGCCAAGGAGCGTCCCGACGCCATTTTGCCGACTCTGGGTGGTCAAACTGGCTTGAATCTTGCGATGGACCTGCATCGCCATGGTGTATTGGAAAAGTATGGCGTCGAGATGATCGGCGCCAGGCCGGATGTGATTGAGAAGGCGGAGGATCGCGAGCTTTTCAAGCAAGCGATGGAAAAAATTGGGCTGGAAGTATGCCGCGGCGAGGTGATTCATTCGCTGGAGGAAGCCCGACGAGTGCTCGCAGATGTCGGCCTGCCCTGTGTAGTCCGCCCCAGTTTCACCTTGGGAGGGTCCGGGTCGGCGATTGCCTACAACCGGGACGAATTCGACGCGCTGATTCTCAATGGCCTCGCCCAGTCACCGATTCATGAGGTGCTGCTCGAGGAATCGATCATCGGGTGGAAAGAGTACGAGATGGAGGTGATGCGCGACAAAGACGACAACGTCGTCATCATCTGCTCGATCGAAAACTTCGATCCCATGGGGGTTCACACCGGCGATTCGATCACGGTGGCTCCCGCGCAGACCTTGACCGACAAAGAATACCAGCGGATGCGCGATGCTTCACTTGCGGTCATCCGAGAGATCGGCGTCGAAACAGGTGGATCGAATATCCAATTCGCCATCCATCCGAAGACCGGTCGAATGATCGTTATCGAGATGAATCCTCGGGTGAGCAGGTCGAGCGCTCTGGCCAGCAAGGCGACTGGTTTCCCCATCGCGAAGATCGCTGCCAAATTGGCGGTCGGGTATCGGCTGTGGGAACTCCCCAATGACATCACGCGAAAGACGCAGGCGTGTTTCGAACCGACGATTGATTATGTGGTCACGAAGATCCCTCGCTTTGCATTCGAGAAGTTTCCGGAGGCCGATCCGACGCTGACGACACAGATGAAAAGCGTCGGGGAGACGATGGCTATCGGCAGAACGTTCAAGGAGTCGTTCCAAAAAGCACTCAGGGGCTTGGAGGTAGGGGCTTTTGGTTTCGGTTCGGATGGGAAAGATCTTTGGGGCACTGATAGACAACCCGACGACGATGCGATTCGCGTGAAGCTGATGCGGCCCAATGCGGAGCGGGTGTTCTATCTTCGGTATGCGATGAAGTCGGGAATGTCTCTGGAGGAAATCCACCAGCTAACAGGCATCGATCCTTGGTTCCTCGACCATCTTTTGGAATTGGTGGAGTGGGAGGATCGCCTTGCGAATCTCGGTGAATTGAAAAAGGTTGATGCAGCGGTCATGCGGATGACCAAGCAATATGGTTTCTCCGATCGCCAGATCGCTCATCTGCTCAATAGCGACGAATTGGAGGTACGGGCGTACCGAAAACGACTTGGCGTGGTGGCGACCTTCAAGTCGGTCGATACGTGCGCGGCCGAGTTCGAGGCGGTGACGCCGTACTATTACAGCACCTACGAGGACGAGGACGAGGTGCCGGCAAAGGGGCAGACACAGCGGATCATCATTCTGGGTGGGGGCCCAAACCGAATCGGACAGGGAATTGAGTTCGACTATTGTTGCTGTCATGCCAGTTTCGCGCTGCGGGAACTGGGGATCCAGTCGATCATGGTCAACAGCAACCCGGAGACGGTCAGCACCGATTACGACACCAGCGATATGCTCTTTTTTGAACCGCTGACCACCGAAGATGTGCTGAACATCTGCGATCGCGTGCAGCCCGATGGAGTGATCGTTCAATTCGGAGGCCAGACGCCGCTGAATCTCGCTAGGGCTCTCCATTCAGCGGGAGTTCCCATCATCGGTACCAGTGTCGATACGATCGAAGGGGCCGAAGATCGCGAAAAGTTCCAGTTGATTCTACGCGAACTACAGCTCAATCAGCCGCTCAATGGAATCGCCCGTACGATGGAGCAGGCCAGGGCGGAGTCGCAAAGAATCGGTTTCCCCTGTCTGGTGCGTCCCAGTTTCGTGCTGGGAGGTCGAGCCATGGAGATCTGCTACGACCAGCAGCAGTTTGAGCGATTCGTGGCCGAGGCATTCTTGGTATCTCAGGGGCAGCCTGTCCTGATCGATAGCTTCCTGGAAGATGCTACCGAAGTGGATGTGGATGCCATTGCCGACGGGACCGATGTAGTGGTCATGGGAATCATGGAGCACATCGAAGAGGCGGGGGTCCATTCTGGCGATTCTGCGTGCGTGATCCCGCCTTTTGCGCTCAAGCCAGCGATGGTGGATGCCATTCGTTCCGCGACGATTGCTATGGCCCGCCGACTGCAGGTGGTAGGGCTGATGAACGTTCAGTTCGCGATCACCCACAGAGATGAAGGGGAACGGCTCTACGTGCTGGAGGTGAATCCTCGAGCCAGTCGAACGGTTCCCTTTGTTGCGAAGGCGACGGGCGTGCCGGTGGCAGCCCTGGCAGCCAAGGTGATGGCTGGACGAACTCTTCGGGAGTTGGGAGTCGATCGGGAGCCGGTCCCAAGGCATGTATCGGTCAAAGAAGCGGTTTTTCCTTTTCGAAAGTTTGCCGGGGTCGATATCGTGCTGGGGCCCGAAATGCGGAGCACTGGCGAAGTGATGGGGATCAGCGAGCGGTTGCCGATTGCATTCGCCAAAAGCCAACTGGCCGCCGGAGTCGTCCTGCCAAAGAAGGGGAATATCTTCCTGAGCGTCGCGCAGCGACATCGCTTGGCTGCGGCCAAATTGGCCAAGCAGCTCCACGAGATGGGGTTCCAATTGCTTGCCACCAATGGGACTGCACTGGCGATCGAACAGATTGGGATCCCCGTTCAGCGCGTGCGAAAACTGGCTGAAGGCAATCCGAACTTGATCGACTACATGAAGAATGACGATGTCAGCCTCGTGATCAACACCCCCAGCGGAAAAGGTGCCAGGACGGACGAAGGGAAAATCCGCGCGGCAGCAGTGCAGCACGGTGTTCCCTGCATCACCACGATCGATGGAGGATTTGCAGTGGTGGATGCCATGGAAGCATTGCGTCATGAATCGCTTCGCGTCTGTTCGTTGCAGGAACGATTTCAGGGTGCAACCGACTGCTGCTGATCGCCGCGAAGACGCTCGCAATTCCTGAGATCCTAGGGGCCCGTCAGTTGCCCCCGGTGCGACGGGGGCGAAGATGCGTCAATCCCTTGGTTGTTTCTACTGGCAGCATCACGCACAATAGCGGTGGTGACGCCAGACGAGGGAACACAAGGGGAACTGCCATGCAGGTCGAATCGATGGAGCGTGCGGAAGGAATGTGCCGTACGCTAGGGCAGTTCGGAAAGTCCCGGCGGTGGCGCCAGGCGACCGTCGGGTTGTTCTTCTGGTTCTGTTCGGCAGTGTTGCTAGTTGCAGGTGGCCCAGCCGAGGACTGGAAGGTCCTTTCGATCGATCCATCGATGGCAGATTGGCAGGGCGCTGTCGGCCAGTGGGAATGCCGTGACGGGATTCTTCGTTCCCTGCCTGGTGCCGATGGCGTCCTGTTTACCAAGGAATCGTACGATCATTTCGAGGTCGACCTCGAATTCCGATTGCCCCCGGGTGGGAACAACGGGCTGGCGATTCGGTACCCGGGGACGGGCAGGGCGTCGGTCGATGCGATGTGCGAAATCCA
This sequence comes from Planctomycetaceae bacterium, assembly GCA_040375295.1. Lineage (GTDB taxonomy): Bacteria > Planctomycetota > Planctomycetia > Pirellulales > Pirellulaceae > JBEISR01. Next base: position 35,599 of record JBEISR010000010.1, on the reverse strand, counting down.
GATCTTGGATGACGACGCACCCCAGTACGCGTCGCTTGATCCCCGTCAGTACCATGGTGCCATCTATGGCATGGTGGCACCCAAGAGAGGATATCTGCTACCTGTGGGGCAATGGAACCACCAGAGGGTGACGGTTGTTGGATCATGGATTCAAGTGTCGCTTAACGGGACCGTCATCGCTGAGGCCGACCTCTCCCGAATCACCGATTTCAAGGATGGGACGCCGCACCCCGGGAAAGATCGAGGCGATGGGTATCTGGGGTTCTGCGGCCACCAGGACCCCGTAGAGTTTCGGCAGGTGAAAGTCCGAAGGTTGACTCCTTTTCGCTTGGGCGTTTTTTCGGTCGACGTCACGATCCCTCTTGGGCATCGCTGCATGGGCTTGCTGCCTCAAAAGTCAACTTCTGTCGCTGATCCCCTGCTCTTGCATGGACTGGTGCTGTTAGGCTCCGATAAGCCCTGGGTGCTGATGGCGATCGATTGGTGTGAGGTGAGGAATGAGTCGTATCGATTGTGGCAAGAGAAGATCGCGGAGGCGGTGGGGACGGTTCCGGAACAAGTCTGGTTGAATTGCCTCCACCAGCATGATGCTCCTGTCATCGATCACGGAGCCCAGAGGTTACTCGATCAGGTTGGGCTTTCAAAAGAGCTCTTCGATCCGGTGTTCCATGACGAGGTGCTGGGGCGAGCGACGGCAGCGGCGAAGCTGGCGATGGAGTCGGCATTGCCCTGCACCGACATTGGAGTGGGGCAGGCGAAGGTGGAGAGGGTGGCGTCGAATCGGCGGTATGTCTCCCCGGATGGAACTGTCGATTTCAGTCGAGGCAGTTCCAGTGGTAGGGAGCCCCGATTTCGCGACGCCGACGAGGGGTTGATCGATCCCTGGCTGCGTACTCTCTCCTTCTGGAATGGTTCCAAGTGCCTGGCGCAGTGGCATGTTTATGCGACTCATCCAATGAGCTATTACGGGCGGGGCGAGGTGACGAGTGATTTTGTGGGATTGGCGAGAGAACGGCTGCGGCGCGAGGACCCATCGATCCACCAAATGTATGGATCGGGATGCAGTGGCGATGTCACTGCAGGAAAGTTCAACTCAGGAACTGCGGAGGATCGTATCGCGCTGGCCGACCGGATGTATCGAGCGATGGTGGCTAGCGCGGAGTCGACACGGACGGTGAAACTGGAATCTGTACGAGGCATTTGGGAGCCGCTGGAGATTCGTTGGAATCCCAAACCGTCGCTGGCCCGCGATACGCTGACAGCGAGCTTGCACGACGCTTCTTTGCTCACGGAGAAGCGGATCTATGCAGCGATGTCGTTAGCATCGTTAGATCGTCTAGAAAAGCAGCCCCAGACGACTCTTCCCTGCGTCGATCTAGGAGCCGCTCAGATCTTTTTCTTTCCGGGTGAAGCCTTCGTCGGCTACCAGTTGAACATCCAGCAGAGATTAGCGAAGGAAGTAGCTCTGCATGCCACGGACCGTTGGCCACTGGTGCTGGGCTATGCCGATTGCTGGACGGGCTACGTGCCCACCCGGGAGGCAGTGGAGGACCGATTTGACGATACGTGGTACTGGGTCGATCCGCGGGCCTGGGAAGAAATGGACCGGGGGATGGAGTCGGTGATGCAGCAACTGACCCGTTAGTTTCCAGGTCGGGTGGTGAGAGCAATCTCGAATCCTAATGATTGCGTTTCTCGTAGATGCTGATGTTTGCAGCCACTGGGCGTGAGGCGTTCGATTTTCTTGGACGACCGCATCGCCCCAGAGAGTCATCTAATGGCTGGCTGCTGTATTCGCACACCGGATCAGGTCGGCCAAACGCTACCGGTTACCTGATCGCAATCAACAAAGATCAATCATCAATCGCCCGATTTGCAACGTGGAGCCATCGCCTGGTTCGTCATGGCATCTCTGTGAGTTCATGCCGTCATTCAGACTTTTGCCATGGGTGCTGCTCATCGATTTTCCGATCCTCGCTTTCGAGTAACGCTTCTTCTTCTGCATCCGATGTAGTCTTCAGCTGAGGCAAGACAGTAACGCCGGTCAAGCCCAGCAGCAGCATCACCACCAGTGCGAGTGGATACAGTGGATTCTCCATCGCACGATCCCATGGATTATCGGACTGCACGGATAGAAACACGATCCATCCGGCGTAAACGATCAACAGTAGGAGCGAGAAAAGCCGTATCGAAAAGATCGGAAATCTGCGAAAGAGGGCGAAGACGATGGAACCATACCAGACGAAGTACCAGAGCAAAATGAATCCGCCAAACAAAACGGATCGAATTGCATCCGACCACGATAATTCGGGGTGGGTGGCAACTGTGAGAATAGGATTGAAGATCAAGAATCGCAGGTATAGGCCAGCAATTGGGATTCCAAGGATGAAATGCATCGCATGAAGGATTCGGATCAGGTCAAAAACACTCATAGAATTTCTTACGAACGATTCAGTTCAACGGGATGCCGCAAATAATTTTGTTTTTCAAAATCGTGCGGTCTGCGGCTAGGGCGGGACCACTTGTTTGCTTTTTTCCCGGATCTCACAGAGACCCTGGATCATCTCACTGAGCCACAGAGGCACTCAGCCACAGAGAAAGACCATTGACTTATATCCTGCCGAGGGATGGTTGCTTTGCTAGTCGGATGGGCAAATTCCACCGAACATCCTCCACGGCAGTTCGGGAGCGATAGGTCCGTGACTCGGGACCAAGTAGGTCACAATGCAGCGTTCTCGACGACTTTCCTTTTCTTTGCCGTGCCTTGGTGGCTCTGTGAGATCATCCGTGCGGAAGAGAGCACCGACATGCGACTCATCGCCGTGCGAAGGACAGCGATCATCCGGAGTTTTTAGGGATCGAGAATTCGATCAGCGATTTCGGCTGCGAGGTACCAGTCGGCCAGAGGGCTTCTGTACAGTTTCCTCTTCGTGGTACTCCGCATCCTGATTGACCTTCCATGGGTCGAGCAGCTGACGGCCGGACAGGATGTTGTCAGCGACGATCATGGCCGTCTTCATCGAGTGATCCTGGTTGTTGTATTTGTGCATGCCGTTGCGCCCGACCAGATGGAGTCCTGGGGTTGCGCTGCTCAGGTAGTTTCGGATCGTCGCAACGTGGGTAGCATAATGAGCATCGTAGACGGGATAGGCTTTGGGTTGACGCACCACGCAGCCGTCGATGATGTCCTCCGATTTTGCCAGTTTCAGCGCGATCAGTTCGCCCTTGGCCAGTTCGATCAGTTCCTGGTCCGAGGCTTCCCAAAGGCCATCGCCTTCAAAGCAGAAGTATTCCAGTCCATAGCACGCTTGATTGGGATCCGGCACCATCTCAGGCGACCAGTTCCGGTAGTTTTGGATTCTTCCCACCTTGACGGAGGAGTCGTGGATGTAGATCCAGTTGTCCTGGAAATCGATTGCTGGCTTGTGAAGCATCAGCGCCACCGTCAAGAAGTCACGGTACTTCAGCGATTCCGCAGCGATTTTCACTTCCTGGGGAACGGCTGGATCCAGAGACGACACTAGGGTCCGAATTGGCATCGAGGAGATGATGTGACGGCAGCGAACGCTGTATCGCTTCCCCGTTACTTCAACAACATCGATCTGCCAGGGAAACGGTTGATCATCGCGGCGGAGCGATCCTGACTTCGCCCCCATGCGGATGGTGCCACCCAGGCTCACCACCCGCTCGGCCATCCGCTCCCACATCATCCCAGGACCAAGCCGAGGGTAGCGGAAGGTATCGATCAAGGTTTTGATCACCTGCTTGCCGCTGCGGGGACGCGACCGAAAAGGAAGAGCATTTCGTATCGCCTCGCCAAGGGAGAGTCCCTTGATGCGCTGCGCGGCCCAGTCTGCAGAGATCTCCCTGCATTTCATACCCCATACTTTTTCGGTGTAGGTCTTGAAGAAGATCTCGAACAGGCGGCGTCCAAATTGATTTGAAACCCAGTCTTCAAAGTTGTCCGGATGGGGGACCGGAAACATTTTTGCTTTGCCATAGGAAAGGACGCATCGCGTGGTTTCCACGATGCCCATTTTGGTGAGCGCATCCCAGGGCTTCAGAGGGTAAGCGAAAAATCGGCGGTTGTAGTAGATTCTGGAGCAACGCGGCACGTCGATCAAATCGTCTCCAAGAACCTCTTGCCAGAGATCTTCAATCTCCTTCGCTTTGGAGAAGAAGCGATGGCCTCCGATATCGAATCGGAATCCACGGTGCTGCACCGTTTTTGAAATACCGCCTACGTACCGGTCATCCTGTTCCAGGACGAGTACGGATTTCCCATGCTGGGCTAGTTTGTAGGCGGCAGTCAGACCGGCAGGGCCAGCGCCAACCACAACCACATCAAACTCCATACGGCGCACTTTCCTGTGGCTCTTCCGGCACGACGCCGCTGGTGATTGGCACCAACCCGTTCAGGCGAGATAGGGACAGGTTCAAATGAGGCGGGGTTTTGCCAAGGCGATGGATGATCATCGCCACGGTGAAGCCGATGCCGGAATAGAGATGGCTAAGCCAATGCCAGGGGAGGACGCATGCCGTAAACCTTAGTCCACGCTTTCTTTTCAGCCACTTTAACTGGTCCCAGTCAAGGAGCAGCAGTCCGATGAGCGACGAGATCACCCCGAAGAACGCGGGTCGATAAAACCAGGTCGCTACAGCAAAGAGCACCACCAGCAGACTCAGCATCACTTTGCTTCGCTGCTTGCTGCTGATGTTCAAGGTTTCCTGGAAACCGCCACCAGACAAGATCATCAGGCTCCATGAGATAGCCCGATGAAAAAAATCGGTTTCGAGCAGATTGAGGGCCGACCATCTTTTCCAGTGCCGTACTTGAATTCTGGGGTCCAGGACCGTGATGAATCCAGCGTCACGAAGCCGGTATCCCAGGTGGATGTCCTCCACACTGGCACGTGCAAACCTCTCCTCAAAACCACCGATGGCGTGAAAAGCGTCTCTCCGAATCGCGCCGCACGCACTCCAGAAAGTCTCGGTGTTTCCCGGCGATTCCTGGTGCACGCGATGATGCATCAAGTTCTTGTACTGGGATAAAATGTTTGATTCGGCTGGCAGATCATCGTACGACCCGATCAGCGCATCGATCTTTGGGTTTTCCAGGAAAAACTGTCCAACCCGATCCAGAGCGTCAACCGCCAAAGTGCAGTCGGCATCGAGGAAAAAGAGGATTTCGGCGTCGACTAGCCCGGCTCCCAAGTTGCGAGCCGAAGCCGGTCCGCATCGAGCCTGCTGCACCACCCTCACCCCAAATTTGCTTGCCAAGGCGAATGTCGAATCGGTGCTGCCATCATCCACCACCACGATATTGTCCTTGGTGACACCCGACCGAAGTACACTTTGCAGGCAAAAACAAATCGTCTTGCTGGCATTGAAGGCGGGGATGATTACCGCCAGCGGGGGAGGTGATTTGGGGGAGAGCATAGATGGAGGAGATTTGCTCTAAGAATGACCCAGCCGATTTTGGCAAAAAAACCGATAAACACGATTCCTCATTGTAATAGGGTAGTTACGTTTGTGATGGGGTGCGTCGAAGAAAAACGAACTCCACATCCCGAAATAGAGGCTTCCAAGTCGCAACGACCTCGAAACCAGGCATGAGCCGACTTCTTCCTCGATATAGCCCGTTGTTGCGATTCTTCGGTACACCAGCGGGCTCTTCAATCATCAACCACTGGCAATCGGCCTCCTGCAGGGTGGTTGCTAAAACCCCCATTAGGGGGACCTTTCGGTTGGGGAAGAGGTGCTGAATCAAAACGGTAGGACGTTTATTCGAAGCACCCAGGCGTCGATGCAACGTGAAGACCCCATCGTATGTCCCCAGGTAAAATACGGGGTCGTTTCCGGCAATCTGGTTCACTTGTTCGACCATGTTGACGAAGTTCCGCATGTTCTCGAACTTCTTGGCTCGAATCGTGGCGATGTTCATTCCTGCGAAAGCAACCGCCACGAGAAACGCCAGCAGGATTTGCCGCGATGGCTTCAGCCGATCGCCATACATCCGGAAAAGAGTCCCGACGGTCCAGGAAGCAGTTGCGATCAGGCAAGGTGCCAGAAGTAGCAGGTATCTCCTGTCGATGGCGTAGATCGCACCCAATGGTGCACAAATTGCGATCGAAAGCAGGAGCAGGTGCAGTCCTTCAGAGTGGCGCCACGGGCGACATCCTAGAAACGCTGTTGCCGCCGCCAAAAAACTCCAATTGGGCATTCCCGCCCAGAGAACAGCCTGTTTGAGATAAAAAGCCATGCCGGAGTAGAGGCGAAGTCCGCCTGAGCGGAGAAAGATTTGTTCGATTCTCCGGGAGCCGTAGAAGCTTGCAAAGCCTAGAACGGTCAAGCAGACGACTAGTCCTAGACCGATGGGTAAAAGGAATCGGCGATCTTTTAGCAAGCGGTAGCGTCCCCCGGGAAGCATGTAGAGTGCCGCTGCGATCAGGGCGACGATCAGGATGGGGTGAGTCAACGGACCCGCAAAGAGAAGGGCCAACGCAAGAGCCTGATGGATACGATTCTGCGAATCCGATTCGAGGTAGCTTCTCCAGTAGTACAGTCCGGCAAATGCGAAGGCGGCTGCCGTCATGTCCAGCATGGCAGCCCCAGATTCGTAAGCTACATTGGGAATCGCATAGACCAAGGGTGCCGCCCAACCTGCCGATGGTCCCTGCCATCGGACTAACCATCGCCAAAGGAAGAAGCCGAGAAACCAGGAGGCTCCCAAGGTGATCGACTTGGGTACAGCCATCGATTCCCCGAAAAGGCCGAATCCGATCGCCTCCAGCAAGTGGTACAGCGGCGGGTAGCTGGATGGCACGATGGCAGGGTAGGTTTTGTAGTACTGCATGGCGAACTCGTAGGGCCGATTCCAGCCCTCCTGAACAAGGTCAAGCCAGAACAGTCCGGTCAAAACATGCCTTGGCGAGTCGCCCTGGAACCAGGTCCCGTCATTACCCCAATGGAATAGAACACATAGCCACCAACTTGCCGAAAGAAGCACCAGTTGCAGCCACAGCACGCGGTTCCACTGCCCTGGTAAAGCCCGAGCCGCAATCGGCTCCTGATTGCTGGTGATTTTTTGACGTAGCCGATCGGTCATGGTCTATTTCCGAGCCGCTGGAATGAGCCCACAAACTCCATGCGGGCGATCAAACGCACCATCTTAGTTCATCCTCTTCACAGCTCCAATCGAATGGCCTATCGATCGAAGGACACCACCTCCCAACTGCTGGAATCGCCACCACGCTACTCAGACGCTCCAGCAGAGGCTTATCTGGATCGCCAGTCTCCCTCCCGATCCAGTGAATCCGTTCCAATCATTGTCGGTTTGCTACGATAGAGAGTCATGGTTACAAGTGGCGATGGTGGATTGACGTCATGAATTCGAAGGAAAAAAGGGGGCGATAGCGATGGCTGAGCATCCCTGGCGGGTTGGAGCGGTTTCTTATCTGAATACCAAACCTTTAATCGAAGGGTTGGCCGAGTCATTGGGAGAGCGAGGGGGCCTAGAACTGAATCTTCCCAGCCGCCTGGCGGACCGCTTGAAGCTAGCTGAACTGGATGTAGCTCTCATCCCCTCAGTCGAATTCTTTGGCAAGCCAGACTGGTTCATTTTGTCGGATGCCTGCATCGGGTGTCGTGGTCCTGTTTGGAGCGTCCGGGCCCTGTTCCGCACGCCGCCACAAAAAGTTCGATCTCTGGCGCTCGATGCTGGGTCGCGAACCAGCGCAGCGATGTTGAGGGTGCTGCTGGCGGAGAGCTATGGAATCCAACCTGAGCTGGAACCTTTCCCTATCGACACTCCGATCGAGTCGACTTCGGCCGACTGCGTTCTTGTGATCGGTGACCGCGCGATGCGGCAACATTGGGATGGCGTCGTGGAGCACTGGGATTTGGGTGAGCAGTGGGTACGCAGAACGGGGCTACCCTTCGTTTTTGCGATGTGGGTAGCCAACCCGTCGGCAAGAGTAGGTAGCGATGATGCGACATGGAAGTGGTTGGAGGGAGTGTTGGAAGAGGCGAGGGACCGTGGATGTGGGATGCTGGCCGAACTGGCCGATCGTCATTGCATGCAGTACGGGCTGACGGCGCAGCAGTGCCGAGCTTATTTTGAGAAGAATCTCTACTTTCGTCTCGATGACCCAATGCTTGAGGGGCTTCGATGCTATGAACAAATGGTCCGCCGCTGGTGTCCCGAGTTGATTCCGGCAGAGTCGCTGGCAGGAATGGAGAGTTCACCTTCATGAGTTCCGAAATCGAATCGATCGTCGACCGCGTGATAGAAGGAGATCGACTTTCCAGTGAGGATGCCCTCAGACTCCTGGAGAGCAATCAGTTGGGAGTGCTTGGTCGAGGCGCCAATGCAGTAACCGAAAGACTGCATCCGGAGTCTTATCGCACCTACAACGTCGACCGGAACATCAACTACACCAATATCTGCACAGCGGTCTGTGACTTCTGCGCTTTTTATCGGACTCCCAAAAGCCAGGAAGGCTATGTTCTCACTCGGGAGGAACTCCACCAGAAGGTCCAGGAAACCGTGGAACTGGGCGGCAATCAGATTCTCTTGCAGGGGGGGCTGCATCCTCACTTCAAACTGGAGTGGTATGAGGAAATGCTTTCCGATCTGAGGCGGCACTTTCCATCGATCAACATCCATGGCTTCAGTCCACCCGAAATCCATCATTTCACGAAGGTCAACAAAATGCCTTTGCGCGAAGTGCTTGGCCGTCTGAAGGATGCAGGACTAGGCAGCCTTCCAGGAGGCGGTGCGGAGATTCTGGTCGACCGCGTGCGGCAGGCGATCACGCGTGGAAAGGTTCTGACGGACGATTGGCTGGAGGTGATGAAGGTCTGGCACAGTTTGGGCGGAAATAGCTCAGCTACCATGATGTTCGGGCATGTCGAAACGCTGCAGGAACGCGTCGAGCATCTAGAACGCATCCGGCGATTGCAGGATGAAACTGGTGGTTTTACTGCATTCATCTGCTGGTCCTTTCAGCCCGACCACACCGAACTGGCTGATATTCCTCCGGCCCAGGCGTTCGAGTATCTGAAGACCCAGGCGGTGGCGAGGCTCTATCTCGATAATGTCCCCAACATCCAGAGCAGTTGGGTGACGCAGGGTTTGAAGATTGGGCAGTTGGCATTGCTTTTTGGCGCCAACGACATGGGATCACTGATGATTGAAGAGAATGTCGTTGCAGAAGCAGGAACCGTGCACTTCCTGACGCTCGATCAGATCCGCCGTGCGATTGAGGAATTAGGTTACACCGCAAGGCAACGCGACGTATGGTATCGATTGGTACCGGAGTCGTTAGAGCGATTCGCAGTCGAAGCCAATCAAAAGCGAGATCAGGTCAAATCGCTGCCGGTTGTCGCTGGCTGACCGATGCTGGAAGGAATGCGGCACGGTACCGTCGGGCTCGTCGGCAGCCTTGGATAGTACTTTGTCGCTCGGTAGGCATCGCGTCTGTGTGCAACACGCCAGTCGATGTTTCAGTCGATCGACCGATGCTGGATATCTCCCGACCGATCTGATTGCAGATAGGTTTCCAAGATCACCATGGCGGCAACACTGTCGAGCCATTTGGATCGTTGGCTGGCCTTGAGATTACCCTCCCGAAGCATTTCTTCGGCGCGAACGGTGGTAAACCGTTCATCGACCCAAGCGACCGGTACGCCGGTGCTTTCCTGAAGTCGCTTGGACCACAGCTTGCACTCTCGCATTTTGGAACTTTCGTTTCCGTCGAGGTGAAGCGGCATTCCGAGGACCCACCCCACTAAGCGCTCTTCCTTAGCGAGCTTCCGCAGTTGGTCGAGATCCCAAGCATCATTCCGTCGATGGAGGATGGGCAGAGGGCCAACCCACTGCTGCCCTGGATCGCAGATCGCCAGACCGATACGAACCGATCCGAAATCGATTCCAACCAGCCGCCCAGCCGTTGGAATCTTCTGGACTGAGTCTTGTGACGAAACTGCTTCATCCATCGAGGACGCCTTACAGGTACTGGTGGTGGCCGAGTTCCTTGAGCTGCTGGACGACTTCCCTCACACGCTCTTCCTCCGACTTGGGAGCCACCAGCGTGGCATCCTGAGTATGGACGACAATGCAGGAATCCATGCCGATGGTCACCACCAGGTGATCGGGTTCCGTGCGCACGATCATATTCTTGGAATCGATCGGCAGGTACGGCCCCTGCACCGCATTGCCATGGCTGTCGACGCTCAGCAAGCGTGCAAGGGCTTGCCAACTGCCGACATCATCCCATTGAAATGGGGCTTCGATGACGTTGATCTTGGGATATTTTTCAAGGACTGCAAAATCGATCGAGATTCCCGTGACCTTTTCGTAGTAGGTCCGGAATCCTTGCTGGAACCCCGAGCTTCCGATACCTTCAGCAATCTGCTCCAGCAAACGGTACATCTCAGGCTGAAAGTCCTGAAGAGCGCGGAGGATCGTCCTGGCTTTCCACAGGAAAATCCCGGAGTTCCAGTAAAAGCCACCTTCGGCGAGAAACTGTTCGGCGGTTTCCCGATTGGGCTTCTCGCGGAAACGATCGACTTGGAATGCCGCGATACCATCACTTGCAGCGACGGCATTACCGCGCTGGATGTACCCGAACGATTCCGCAGGGTAGGTAGGGCGAATACCAAAAGTAACAAATTGCTCGGGATCCGATTCCAGCATCGCAACCCCTGCCAGGATTGCTCTGTGGAATTCCTCTTTGGGAGCGATGACGTGATCGGAGGGCATCACCAGCATGGTGCCCTCTGGATCCGCTGCAGCGATGAGGAATGCAGCCAGTCCGATGCAAGGTGCTGTGTCTCTTTTAAAAGGCTCTCCAATGATGTGTTCGGCTGGCACCATGGGCAGCTGCCCGACCACCGACTCCTTCAATTGCTCATTGGTCAACACCAAGAGGTGCTCCGGAGTGACCAAGCCGACGAGTCGTTCGGCGGTTTCCTGAAGCATCGATTTGGGCTGCCCCATCGTCAAAAGCTGTTTCGGCTTGGCCGCGCGGCTTGCAGGCCAGAAACGTGTGCCGGATCCACCTGCCATGATGACTGCATGCAACATAGAAATTTCGAATTCCAAAAAATTTCGAGGAGGCCTTATTGGGAACGCTCGGGAAGAATGCTGCGAGTCAAGAATGTATCATGATTCAGCTGTTGAAATGCGAATAGCCGGGGTGTCAGATGGCGGGATTCCAGTGCCAAGCAAGGGGAGATTTCGACCTGGACTCCCTCTGCGACCTGGACACCTGCCTGTTCCAGCCAACTTCGATGCAATCCAGTGATGCGCTGCCTGCAATGCTGGGGCGTATCCGAGGCTTGACCGTCGGCGTTTTTCACCGGTGCGAAACACTCAGCAGCTTCCACTTCGATAACCAGCGACTTGGCTGCCACTGGGAGCAGATCAAAAATGAACCTTTCATACTTGCACGCATTCGGCTTTTCGGGGCTTACCTTGTTACCCTGTTCGTCGATAAAGGGCACTTTCTTGACTGCTCGATGAAATGGAAGTGAATTCTCGCCCAGAGAAGATGACTGAAGGAACGCGAGATCAAACAGATGCACAGCGATGTTACCGACGCCGATTTTCAGCGTTCCGTCAGGTTGTCTCAGGTGGGCGACTTCTTCCGGAAGGTCGCTGTATTCGATGATCTGCACGCGTCCTTCAATCTGGACGATGTTCCCGACGCGTTCCATAGGATCCAACTTGGCGACCCCAAGAGTCGTCGCTTCGCTCCCTGCCTCCAGGTGCAGGCCGATCAGGACCGGATCGCACCAGGGGACCAATGGATTGTCGACCTGACCGTAGAAGAAGTGCTTTACCCCCTGGGATGCGGCCCAATCTAGAGTTCCGGATTGGGTGAGGGCTTCCAGCATGCCGCCATGGCCGTCAGGATTGGTGGCTATGGTGTCGGGAGAGTCCATCAGGATCTTCCCAGACTGGCAGTCGACTGACGGCATCTCTCCCTGCTGAAAGAATCGCACCAAGCCACGATCCAGACCAAAAAACTGATTCGTCTCAAAAAACTGCACCGTCTGTTCATGGGTTTGCCTGCTGGTCATCACCATCAATGCAATGGGATGGCCGTAGCGGGCGCCGACTGCGTTGATGGTGTCGCAATGCATCTGAAAAAGCGATCGACCTGAAATAGGGCCTATGGGAAACATTCCTTTGGGGTGTTCGAACCCCAGCCGACTGCCCTGCCCGCCCGCCACGAGGAGCACGCCCCAATGGCCAGCCTCAATCGATCGCGCACCGGAAGACCGGATGGATGAGTCACATTCGGCGCGATGTTTGGACAGTGACTCTTTGCTGATCATCGGTGGAGGTTCGGCCCGTCTGGCCAACCGTTCCCAGTCGGTCGCCACGGATTGCTTCCGTCGCAATCGATCCAGTCGCTCCAAATCCATCGACAGTATCTGAGTCGCAAGCGACTGACGCTGGGTGGCGTTAAGCTGATCCCAGAATGCGATCAGATGCTGTTGTCCCCAGGAATTCAGCAACGACTTCAATCGCTCCAGGCTTTCCTGCCCGGAGGACTCGCAGTTCGACTGTGGCACCGATCCGCTCACCAGAAAACTCCCCTGGAAAACATCATCGCTATTCCGGCGACGATCCTTTGGATGGGCTTATCGAGAGACTTTCAATCGACTGGAATTTTCGATCTGGTACCAACGCATGGCGTTGGCCCCCCAGAACCCATCGGCCTCCTCCGCGCCCTTACCCTGGAGCCAATCGTCCAGCAGGGTCAGCCAGCGTTCGTAGGAGCCGCTAAGTAGCATCACGGGCCAATCGGATCCAAAGAGGATCCTTTTGGGACCGAAAGCCTCCCAGACGACCTCTAAATAATAGATCAAATCGTCTTCTTTCCAATGGTGCCACTCTGCTTCGGTAATCAACCCGGAAATCTTGCAGGCAACGTGTGCGGACTGGCCCAGTTGGCGGATTTGGTCTGTCCACGGTTGCCTAGCGTCTTTTCTCAAATCTGGCTTGGCCAAATGGTCCAGGATGATTCGCAGATTCGGAAACTGCTCGACAAATCGTAGGGCTGATGGCAGTTGATGATGGTAGATCAGCAGGTCATACGCGAATCGGCCTTGCGATTCCAACGTACGGATGCCTTGAATGAATGATGGACGCAGCAAAAACTCGGGGTCAGTTTCATCCTGCACCACATGCCGGAATCCAACCAGTTTCTTGTCGACAGCGACGCGGTCCAGCTGTTGTGGCAACGTTTCCGCGCGAAGATCGATCCATCCAACTACCCCCAAGATCCAATCGAACCCACCGGCCAGCTCCAACAGCCAGGATGTTTCCTCCCAGGACTGGCGCGCTTGGACAGCGATGGTGCCCGCGATCTGATGGCGTCCCAGAATGGGAGCTAGATCCTCGGGGAGAAAGTCCCGGCGAATCGGCCAGTCGCTTTCAATCCACGGGTATTGTGCGGGGTCATATCGCCAAAAGTGCTGGTGGGAATCAACTCGCATGGCAGGCACTCGATCGCGTCAGGTTCTGGGGTCCCGGACAATGCAATCCAAGAGGTTTTTCTAAGAAGTGATCGTCCCCTGGGCTACAGGATGCGTGTACGCCGCATTTCGGGGGAAGCTAAGTCGAATTGCAGTTGAGGCAACCCTGGGGGTTCGGATCAGCAGCACGAATCGTTTGCTTCTCGTTGCCCTGCCCTTCTCCTTGGACCTGGAATCTCCTGCCCCAAGTGAGTGATGCGATTGTCCCGATCGACAAAAACAACCTTGGGGAGATGGGCTTCTTCGGAAGCCAGAGGTTCGGGAAGATAGCAGTAGGTTGCAACGATGATCAAATCGCCCGGCCGAATCAAATGGGCCGCTGCGCCGTTCGCACAAATCAATCGTTCCCCCTCGACTCCCTGGATCGCATAGGTCTCCAGACGGGTGCCACGAGTGATGTTCCATACCAGAACCGCTTCGTAGGGTGCGATTCCCGCAGCGCGCATCAGATCTGGAGGCAACGTCAGCGAGCCTTCATAGTCCAGATCGGCTTGCGTAACCGTCGCGCGGTGGATTTTAGAGCGTAAGAATTTGCGCCACATCAACAGATATCCTTCAACGTCGGCGATCGTTCGCCCATGGCATTGCGGTGTTGCAAGAGAGGCTTCATGAAGCGTTCGGCACTGGCTTTAGGCTGGTAAGCTCAGAGTGGTTCGCAATACTTCGGCTTTCGCCTCCGTCTTGTGGTCACTTCCTTGCGAACACGCAGCCCGTAGATTGTTCCACGAGACAGCTAATCATAACGCCACCGCTTCGATTCGTCGACCGGCCAGCGGCCATGCAAGGGAAACGATGCCCATGGTTGGTGCTGCGGCTCTTCCCAACTCAGCGGGTGGGCAAACCCAGGCTTCTTGCTACTGTAACTACATGAATAGCTCCTGCTCCCGCCTTCCTCAGGGCTAGCGCCATGGAGTTTGCGGTGGCTCCGCTGGTCAGGATGTCGTCGACCAGAAGTAGCGTCTTTCCCGCAACGAAACTGCAATCGGTGCAGTCAAAGGCATTCCTGAGGTTCACACGACGCTGGGCTCCAGTGAGCATGCCCTGTTTTGCAGTCGCCCGAGTTCTCCGCAAAATTCGGCGTATGGGGATACCGAGATGTCCCGCCAGGGCTTCGGCCAGCAATTCGGAACTGTTGGTGCGACGCAGGATGCGTCTTCGCCAATGCTGAGGAGTGGGAATCACGGCGGCGATACCCATGGGTATCTGGTCTCGCAGTCGTTCTCCCAACGCCCGACCAACCGCCAAGGCAAGGTGTTCGTGGAAGGGACGCTTCATGAGAATCACAGCTTCCCTCAGAGGCCCCTGATAGTCGCCGGCACAGATCGCGCGATCGAAGTGCCAGTCCTCACCGCGGCAATGAATGCAATCCGAGGAATCTAGCGACAACGTGGTTTCGGGTAACCGAGCACTGCAGCGGACACACGTGCGACGAATCGGAAAGAACTGACTAGCGCAGGATTCGCATAGTCCCGTCGGCGACTTCCCTGCAGGAAAACGCTGGAAGCAAAAACTGCAGGCCGATGGCAACAGCATCTCCAGCAGCGAACTGGCGACGGTGTACCCTGATCGTGTTTGCATCCGGGTTCCTCGGCTACCTACGGACTGCTCGCCCATTGATTCTACGGATTCGACCAACTTTCCTCAGAAGTGCCTTCCACCCGTCCGCATTGGAAAGCAACCTTCGGAATTATGGGAGGTAGCATCTGCGGAAATCAATGCTTGCGTTATGAATGCTGGCGAATTGGCTTCTTTGGGACCGGTTTGCCCTGGAATCGTCCAGCGTCATCTGGTATCCCATGGCGCGAAACTGGGGATTTCAGGAGACGGGATGCCGGGGGTGGCGGGGGCCGGAATGACGCTGATCGATCGCTACGTATTGACGATTTTCTTTCGCGCGATGATCGCCTTGTTTCTCTCTTTGGTCGGCATGATCGTCGTCGCCGACGTGTTCATCAATCTGGATGAATTCATCGAGTATGGGAAGGTCAAAGGAAGTGTCGTCGGTGGGCTGTTGGAATACTATCTGCCACAACTGCTCGCCTACCTCGACTGGATGTCCGGTGTCCTTCCTATGCTGGGAGCGATGTTCGTCATCGCACTGCTCTATCGCACCAACGAATTGACCTCCATCCTTGCAGCAGGAGTCAGCAAGGAGCGGGTCATGCGCCCGATTCTTGTCGCCGCTGCGCTCTGGATGGCTTTGGCGATCGTCAATCGCGAGATCTGGTTGCCTCACCTGGCTACACGACTTTCGCGCACTCCCCAACAACTGACCAGCGATGCGATCGAGCAGATTCGACCAGTGAAGGATCACCATCATCAGATCCTGTTCAACGGCAAGCAGATGAATATCGATCAGGGCGAATTGATTGAGCCTCGGTTGATTCTTTATGGAGCGGGAGCGAGGTTAGGCGAAAAGATTCTTGGGCGTGTCGCCGTTTTTCGGCCAGCGTCACCCGAGCATCCTCAGGGATTTCTGATCCAGGGAGTCGAGTTGCCCGTTTCGATTGCTTCGCTGGACTCGGTTTGGCTGGAGCGAGATCCGATTGTACTGACTCCCAAAGACACTCCATGGCTGAAGTCGGACGAGTGTTTCGTCGCCACAGAGATTCCCCTGGAGTTGATGTCGGCCACCGGGGGAACTACCAAACACCGGTCGACTTGGTCGTTGATCGAGCAGTTGCGGCAGCATCCGCGCTACTGCGATCTTCGTTTTCGCTCCGCCGTTCATGGACGCTTGGCTCGACCCGCCTTGGACGCCATGCTATTTCTATTCGGCGTCCCTTTGATCCTTCGTCGTCAAGATCGCAATCTGTTCTGGGTGGCAGGCGCTGGACTGATCCTGGTGCTTGGCTATCTGGCGATTCAGTCGGGAGGACCGCTTCTGGGAAGCGCGGGAGTGGGAGTGGTGCCTTGGGTGGCGGTCTGGGGTCCCATGGTGCTGCTGTTCCCCATCGCATGGATCATGACTCAGGAAGCGCTCTGGAGTTGAGCCGCTTCTCGTTACACCGTAGTGAAATCGCCTAGATTTGGTCTCGCTTGATGGCGGTGGCGGTGGGCCTCATGTTTCTTGCCAGGACTTGGACTTCCATGTCGCTCGTCCGGCCTGCTCGCCTTCAATCACCCGCTGCTCGTCCGGCCTGCTCGCCTTCAATCACCCGTTGCTGGTCATGGCAGGCGACGCTGGCAAGTTGTCAGGCCTGGGCCGGCAGTTTCCTTCGAAGTCGCTCGATCAACCGTTCCAGGCTACCCTGGATCTCTGCCTGTGTCCTGGTTGGTCCAGGCCGTGGCTGTACGACTAGATCCATACTGATAGACAGCTGGCCACCGATCTGTCGAAAGCTTTCCCGAATGCGCCGCTTCCATGCGTTTCGGACGACGGCGTTCCCTACTCGTCGCGACACCGAAAGTCCCAGTCGGCTGTGCGGCACTTGGGAACGAACCGCTCGGATAGTCAAAATCGAATCCGACGCCACCGCACCGCGCTGGTAGACGTGGTCGAATTCCGATCGACTGGTCAAACGGCATTCTCGAGGGAAGGACTGGTCCTTCATGCCGGTTACCAGAACATGCCTTGGCGCGGAGACTGTGGGTAGGCGCTCTGCTGACTTGCGATTGTCTGCACGGCGATAGGATCGAGTTTGGGGGGAAGCACAAGGTAAGGGTCGAGGAAAAGGTCGCCATGCTGGCCATCTGGCTTCCGCACTCCACGTCCTCGTACGCGCAGAATCGTACCGGAGTTTGTCATCGGAGGTACATGCACTTTCAAAGATCCGCCAGGAGCCTGTAACGAGACGGTGGCACCTGCTACCGCTTCGGAAATCGTCAGCGGTAGTTTTGCATGCAGATCAAATCCTTCACGGCGATAGAAGGGATGCGGTTGAAGCCTTACCACCAAGTAGACATCCCCCCGCTGGCCATCGCCGCGCGTTCGTCCCAGGCCTCGTAGCCGGATCGACTGCCCCTCCTCAACTCCCTCGGGCACGCGGACACGAATCTCTTCCGTGCCACCCTGGTCACCAGGAAGTCGGATCGTTGCGTCGCCACCCTCCACTGCAGTTTTCAGAGGAACCGCTACTTCCAGTTGCAGATCATTGGATGAATTTGGTACATCGACGGGAGCACTCTGAGTTTGTCGTGTTTCGGAGCTTCTTCGGCCTTGGTCACTAGAGCGACTGCGTCGCGTCTGGCCGTCGGACCGGCTTTCCCGTGAAGCGCCTTCGGTTCCGCCAAAGACCTGATCGAAGTCAAAGGTGTGGAATGGAGATCCCTTGCTGCGTCCTCGGAGCAGTTCGTCCAGATCCATCTCATTGACGCCACTCCCCTTTCGGTCGCGTTTCCCGTCGTAGCGGAACCGATCTGGATCGCGAGACTTTCGGTCGTATTCCTCCCGCTTCTGAGGATGGTTCAGTACACGATAGGCTTCCTGAACCTTGAGGAACATGGAACGCGCGGCAGGATCGGAATTGACGTCCGGGTGATACTTCGCTGCTTGCCGATGATATGCCTTCTGAATCTCAATTCGTGTGGCATCACGAGACACTTCCAGCAACTCGTAGTAATTCAATTCCGTTTTCCCAGGAGCCATGGTGACAATCCAATCGACCTAGCGCGGTCGCACGGTACATGAACAGTTGCGAGACCGACCTGTCGTCCTGATGCTTGCTTCATCTGGTAAGTTTACACAGGGGCTCTCTTTTCTGCAAAGATTCGCCATTCGAATCCGCTCAGGTCTGCAGATACAGATTCCGAATTCAAGTCCTTTGCGGAGGATGCTCACCGTAGCGGCGGCGACTTGGTGACGATTGGCGAAATTCCAGGTCGATCTGGGATTTCTGTCGGTTGAGATCGCTTCACTGCCGCGACTCAGGCATTGCCGGTGGCCACAAAACCCAATCACCCTCCCTCAGGAAGGGTGAGATCCATCGCAAGCCTTGAATCCCAAGAGGAGAGTGGGATCTCGATCGCACGCCTTGTATCCGTTGCCCTTGCCCCTACGACATCATCCCGCCCACTCCGGTCGGCCGGACGGATATGACCCACAGATTTGCCGGATGGACCAAATCCAGGGCCCCTTGAGCTTGAGGTCTGCTGACATCAAGTGATCTGAGTCGATTTCGCTGGGCTGCTTCGCTGGGCTGCAGTTGTGGTGTCAGGCGGCAAGGCCTTTTGGGAAGGGGAACGATGACCCCGGTCTATTGATCCCGGGATCCGGTACAATGCGGTTCAAGTTCATTCCCGGCCGACCGCCTGGGAACCGTCGCCCTGACTCAAGTGCCTTTTCCATCCAGGCGCATTCCCCTCTCGTGAAGGAACAGACCCATGGTGAAAACCGCAAGCACCATGCTGACGCTGGGTACCCCGGCACCAGCATTTGAAATCCCCGATCCCACCAGAAAAATCTATTCTTTAAACGATTTCCGCGACGCCAAGGCGCTGCTGGTGATTTTTATGTGCAACCACTGCCCCTTTGTGAAGCACGTTGCCGCCGAGCTGGTGCGGCTTCATCGGGACTATGCCAGTCGCGGTGTCGCGGTTGTCGGTATCAGTTCCAACGACCCCGCCTCGCATCCTGAGGATGGGCCAGACCGGATGGCGCTGGAGGCGGAGACGCAGGGCTATCGTTTCCCATACCTTTTCGATGGAAGTCAGGAAGTCGCGAAGGCATATCGCGCCGCATGTACCCCGGATTTCTTTCTGTTCGATACGGAGCGAAAGTTGTTCTATCGAGGCCAATTGGATTCCAGCCGTCCTCGGAATGGAATTCCAGTTGATGGAAGTGATCTTCGCGCAGCGATCGATCGATTGCTTGCGGGCGAGAAGGCGCCTGAGGTTCAGAAACCCAGCATTGGATGCAACATCAAATGGAAGTCCGGAGGGGAACCGGAGTATTTCGACGCGAGAGGTGTCCAATAAGCATTCGATTTTTGCATGATCGCTTTCTATTTCCCCCTACAGCCGCTCGGGTCCATTCGATGATACTTGCAACTTTCCTGCGTCGGATTTGCCCTTCCCTATTGTTCTTGGGGCTGTTGCTTCATGGTGGAGTTTCGGTGGCCCTGGGCCAATCGGCTAACGGAACGGGAGATTGGCCATGTTTTCTCGGTCCGTCGGAGATCGGGCTGGCGTCGATCGATCGTTTGCCGACGCAGTGGAACGCGACAGAGGGAGTGGTTTGGTACCAGCCGCTGCCAGGTCTGGGATGGTCGTCACCGATCGTTGTCGGTGGTCGAATCTATCTGACCGCCGCCATCGAGGGGGAGAAAGAAGAGCCGACACAACTGGTGGCGATGGCACTCGACGGGGTCGGAGGAGAAATCCTATGGAAGAAGGTCGTCTTTGAGCAGACTGCGGATGCTCCCTCGATCCACTCGAAGAACAGTCATGCCAGTCCCACGCCCGTCAGTGACGGGAAGCGTCTTTACGTTCATTTCGGTCATCAAGGAACCGCTTGCCTTTCCCTGGATGGGGAAATTCTCTGGACGAATCAGCTCCATCGCTACCAACCACGGCACGGCAATGGAAGTTCCCCAGTTCTGATCGACGATCTTTTGGTGATGACCTGTGACGGAGAGGATCAGGCCTTCACTTTGGCCCTTCGCGCCGCCGACGGTTCGGTCGCTTGGAGGGCGTCGCGGTCAGCGGAGGCCGAACGAAAGTTCTCTTTTGCGACTCCGACCGTTATCGAGATCGACGGAAGCAAGCTGATTCTCTCTTCCGGATCGGACGTCATCGAGGCCCTTCGCCCTGAGTCGGGTGAGTTGGTATGGAGTGTGCGCTATTCAGGTTACTCCCTGGTTGCCCGGCCAATCTTCCACGCCGGTTTGGTTCTTGTGCCGACGGGATACGATCGCCCGGAACTGCTAGGGATCGACCCGACGGGGCGGGGCGATGTCACCGAGACGCATGTTCGCTGGAGATCCAAAAGCAACGTTCCGAACACTCCATGCCTAGTCCCTCGCGATGGCCAACTTCTAATGATCAGCGACCGTGGGATCGCTACCTGTCTGGATGCAACCAATGGGGAGGAGCTATGGCGGAAGCGGATCGGCGGTAACTATTCCGCCAGTCCCCTGCGCAACGGAGACACCGTTTATTTTCAGTCTGAAGAAGGTGAATCGGTGGTGGCTAAGTGGACTGCCACAGGGCTCGACGAGCTGTCCCGGAATCCCCTCCCTGGAAGAATTTTCGCTTCGTATGGAGTGATCGGGGATGATCTATTGATTCGCAGTGAGTCGGGGATTTATCGCATCGGCCAGCGATAATTTCGGGCGCACTCATCGGGGCGTCGCCAATTAGCCAGCGTCCGTGATGTTGGGTGGCTTGCGAGCCGCCCTCCTCTGCATCAAGGTGTTTGATCGACGAATTGACGCATCCAAATTTCGATACACAGCAGACTGAGCACTGTGTAGCTGGCATCGATCGTTCCTGATTCATTAGCGGTCACAAGTGCATTCACCGCGTGAGGATCGAAGATTCCCCGGCGGGTCAGATTGGCCTCTCCAAGATAATCGTGGATCAAAGGGCGCCATCGGCCTTGGATCCACCGACGGACAGGCGCTCCGAACCCCGTTTTCGGTCGATGGATGACATTTCGTGGAAGTCGGTCTTTGACCGCTTCCTTGAGCACCCATTTTAAGACTCCGCGTTGGATCTTGCCGTGATCGGGGATGCGGCCAGCCAGTTCCACCAGTTCCAAGTCCAGAAACGGAACGCGTACCTCCACACCGACAGCCATCGACATTTTGTCGGTGTAAATCAGATTGTGGTCACCTAGAAAGAATTGCTGTTCCATCGCAAGTTGGCGTTGGAGCGTCGTGGCTTTTTGGGGCATGTCGGACAGGAAGTCGATCATGGGGGTGGCCGCATCCTGGCCCGCTATCTGATGGCGGGCCTCTGCGGAAAACAGGCCCTCGACCCGTTCCGGACGCGACCATCTCAAATAATTGACCAGAAGCTGGTCGCCTTCCAGTTCTAGGCCGTTGAAAAGCTTGGCCATGCGACGCAGCATCGGACGGCGCTGATCCATCGAAGCGGAAATTCTCTCCAGGCCGCTGCGGACGGACTTAGGCACCCACTTCCAATTGCTCATCCAGCTGGCGACTTGGTGCCGCCGGTATCCAGAAAAAAGGTCATCGCCTCCTGTGCCAGAGAGCAGCACCTTGTATCCCATTTGCCTTGCTAGTTGGCTGATGAAACGGACATTCAGGGCGGCTGGGTCTGCAATCGGCTCATCCAGATCCCGCACCATGATCTCCAGGTGATCCGCCATGGTCGAAGAGTCGATACGCACTGGATGGAGTGGCACACCCAAGTGAGCCGCAACGGCTTGTGCGTATGGCAAGTCGTCGGCAGTCCCCCGCTCCGACTCCCCCTGCACGTCAATCGTAAAGCAGGCCAGTCGCGGGATCGATTCCCTCGCCATGCTGACCAAACTGCTGGAATCCAGTCCTCCGGATAAAAACGCACCCACCGGGACGTCCGAAAGAAGCTGACGCTGGACAGCCGACTGTAGAGTCGAGCTTAGTTGAGTCACCGATTCGGCGGCGCTAAGATCAGGCTGAACGCCACGGACATGAGGGAGATGGTACCACTTCCGATGGGAGGTGACTTGCCCTTGGGTGATCCAGAGCGATTCTCCGGGGCCCAAGCGTCGTACATTCCGCAAAGGAGTCCCGCCTCCCGGGCACCATAAAAATGTGAGATAGCGCTGAAGAGCGGCTATGTCAATCTGTCGGCTCTCGGGGGCGATACGAAGCAACGCCTTGATCTCGCTTGCGAATGCCACGCCTCGATCGGTTTGGGTCAGGTAGAGCGGTTTGACTCCGATGGCATCACGCGCGACGAATAAAGACTGCTTCTGCTCATCCCAAATCGCCAGGGCAAAGATTCCGTTGAGCCGCGGTAGCATCTGCTCGCCGCAGTCTCGGTACAGATGCAGCAGGACTTCCGTGTCGCACTGACTGCGAAAAGCATAGCCCTTCTGCTCCAGCCCAACCCGAAGTTCCTTGTGGTTATAGATCTCTCCGTTGTAGACCAAGACAACGCGATCATCGGGGCTGACCATCGGTTGGTGCCCGAGAGGGGACGGGTCCATGATCGACAGCCGCGTATGGCCAAGCCCGATCGAATGCCTTGCTGAGCAGTAGATCCCTTCGTCATCAGGACCGCGATGGCGCATCGCCGCGACGGCATCCTGCAGCGATGCTTCGGTGAAGGATCCACTGTATCCGGCGATTCCACACATGGATTGCAGATTTCTATCGATCAGGGCTGAACCAAGATCCAAACGCTGCCCGCACCTGTGTTGGCGAAAATGCCGCTACGACGGTGCAGAGTTCGGCACTCGCTTCTGCGATCGTTTGCAGCGAGTATTCGGTGCAACTCGCTGTTTATCCCATCAGGTCGATCCGCCAACCATTCGCTGGAACGAAAGCCCGTTGCAGCTCGCACAGCATCTGACTTGTCGGAAAGCCGATCGTCCAACCGAAGCCGAAACAACCAACGATTATCGACTCATCCTAGCACGGACATCGGCGAAACCAGGAAAAAGCGTTGAAGAATCGTTGTCATCCAGAGATTTCCAAGTGAAATCCGGGGTTGCTGCAACCGGTGCTGTTGATCGATCGGATCTTCGCATGGGCTGAGCCTTGTGCGACGACTCGGGCCGCTTCTTCAGGATTCTGCGCCATGCCGAAGAGCGTTGGTCCCCAGCTGCTCTGGCCGACTCCCTGCAGCCCGCAGTCCTGCAGATAATCCGAGACCTCGTTCACGCTGCCTTGGCGAATCAGACCACCTTGCGCCGGTGCGAACCATTCCCCGGCCAGAAGCCCGTACTGGCGCAGGGAGTCGGAGAATCGCACGAAATCACCTTTCTGAAGGGCGGGAATCATCGATTCCTCCAGCAGCCGCAACTGCTCCGTCTTCCAGCCTCCCGGGCGTTGAGCCGCCTCGTGGAATCCTTCGGCCTCCTGCCGACCAAAAATACCTGGTACGGCTGTCGGGATTGCCACTACCCAAGTCCATTCCGAAGGAAAGCGACCTTGCAACCAGCCATGCGCAAGCGGTTGAGGGTTGGCCTCAAGAGGAGAGGTCGAGCAGCCCCAGTCGACGATCCACCCGCCCAGCAAAAAGCCAATCAATCCGATCCATGACCGCTTGCCGCGGCCAGTCGCCTGCTGAAGATTGCGGACTGCCGTTTCTCTATGGTCACCCCACACCTCCCACGATTCCATTCGCTTGGAATGGAGCTCGTTCAGCAACCGTCCTTGGTCGCTACGGTTGGTGTGGGTGATTTCCAGCAACGTTGCGATGGCGCAGGCAAATTGCGTTCCAGCTCCGAGTCCCTGATGCCACTCCATCATCTGAATTGGTTCGATCGCGATCGAGGGTGCTTTCTCCTGTCGAAAATTCTCCCACCGCTCCACCACCTGCTGAAAAGGCTTGGCCCAGCCGGCGGGTCCAAGCCACTGGAGACGCAAGCTTTTAAAGGCCTGTAACTGGAAGCCAAATCTGTCGATCGCGACTCCAAAACCACCGAATGCGTGGGGTCGATCGGCGGCGACTTCGATGAGCCCTGCATGAAGGCGCGAGGGAGTGCTGAGCAGAATCGAAGTCATTCCTTTCCCTCGTCTCCGGCGAACTGACGTGTTGCTTCCGACTGGTCGTCACGATGGGTGGAGGGCAGCATGCCCAATAATAGATCCAGTGCCTGCAACTCCCCTTCCCCTCCCGTCTTGCGGATGATGGGAATCCAGGGCGAGAACTGTCGTTGCACCTCTTGAGCACCTAACAGGGAAAGACGACTGAACAAGACGGCCCCTTCGAGAATTCCATGGGCCGCTCGATTCCATCCCCGAAAGGGACGCTGCTGTTGATGGTATAGCTTCCTTCCCTGAGCCACGGCGCGGGGTTGGGAAAGGTCCCAGCTGTCGAGCGAGAAAGCGAGCCAGGAGCAGCAATCGTCCAGGATATGGCCAAAGTCGGATTGATACCGGTGGGGGCGAACGTCGGCCATCGAGCGGAGGGCTTCCACCAAAATCAGTGGATCATCGACCAGATGAAAGACGCATCGTCCCGAGCGGTGCATGTTGGCGAAGGTCTGCGACGACTGAAATGGTCGAAAACTCCAACTGTCCGTCGATGGGTCTACCCAGGGCCCGATGGGGCTGGCGTGCATCGATCCATCTTGACGCTCCGTCGTTACGATTCCTTCCACGATCACAGTGAGAGGCTCCCGCCAGACCTCGTCTGCTGTGGCAGGGCCAGTTCCGGTTGGGTTTCCAGGTCGGTGATTCGAGGCAACCCGGCCAAGTCCAAAAAGCGCGCAACCATCGGCAACCCTGCCTCCGTCAGTATCGACTCGGGATGGAACTGTACCCCATAGAGCGGCCAATGGCTGTGTTCCACCGACATCACCACTCCATCGTCACTCCAGGAGGTGACGGTCAGCGAGTCAGGGATGGAGTCGGGGGCTAGCGCCAGGGAGTGATATCGAGCCACGGTCAGTTCGGTTCCTAGAGGTCCCAGCAGGCGGCTGTCAGCGCAGACCTTCACCTGGGAGGTGCGCCCGTGAATGGGTCTTGGAGCCCTCACCACTTTGGCTCCTAGTGCCTGACCGATCGCTTGATGACCAAGGCAAACTCCCAGAATCGGGATGCGATGCCCCAGTCGTCTCACCACTTCCAGGCAACAGCCTGCGTCGTCGGGTGCCTTGGGGCCGGGCGACAACACGATCGCCTCCACTTCAAGACGCCCGATGCCGTCAACATGGATGGCGTCACTTCGCACCACCAGGGTTCTCTGCCCCAGTCGTCTGAGGTACCGATCGAGGTTGAAAACAAAACTGTCGTAATTGTCGAGCACCAGGATCATTGCCAGAGGGCCTCTCCAAGTCAGCCTTTCTAGGCCGATGCGTCGCCAACAACACCTTCGTATAATGATAACGGAAGGTACCCGACCCCGAAGCATCCCCAGCCGATTGGGAGCTCGATTTTTCTCCGTCCGAAGCCCTTGTTTCCAGCAGGCGAAGACATCCATGGCCGTTCAGGTTCAGTTGGCACGCATCATCATCAGCGAAATCACCGACAATCAGGTGATCTACCTGAAGGAATTGGATGGGACCCGCCAATTTCCGATTCTGATCGGGTTTTTTGAAGCCAAAACCATCGATCGTCGCGTCACCGGTGGGGAACGACCAGTTCGCCCCCTGACCCACGATCTCCTGCTGACGATCCTCGAGCAACTGGGGGCGTCGATCGAGCGGATTGTGATTTGTGACCTGAAGGAAAGTACCTACTTTGCCCAGTTGGAGATTCGCCATCCCGGTGGAGTTCTGAAAATCGATTCCCGCCCCTCCGATGCCATCGCGATCGCCTACAGCCACACTCCTGCGATCCCGATTTTTGTGGACAATGAAGTGATGGAGAGGGCGAGTCAGTAAGGAAAGGCCGGGGCGCCGGCAGTACAGGGGGAGGGAAACCCTTCGCGATGGCCCGAAACGAACAATTGATCCGACAGCACAAGATCCTGCAGATCCTGGAGCGTCGCAGGTATGGTATCCGCCTAGAGGATCTTCGCGACTCCCTGGTCGATGAACTGGGGCTCTCCTCTTTGCACGAGCGGAGTGTACGCCGCGATATCGAAGCACTCCAGGCAGCTGGATTTGATATCGATACCGAAGAATCGCCTCAGGGGAAGGTTTGGAAACTTCGGCACAACGACAAAGGCATTCACCGACTGAATGTATCGGCCACCGAACTGATTGCGCTGTCGATGGGACGCGACCTGATGCTCCCCTTGGCTGGGACACAGTTCTGGCATGGCATCGAAGGCTTCTGGAACAAAGTTCGCGAGCAGTTGCCGGCTGGGGTCTGGGAGCTGTTCGAGCGGTATCGGAGGACATTGCTGGTCTCGGGGGTCGTCCCGAAGTCCTACGAAAAACACCACGGCATACTCAAGAGTCTCCATCGGGCCATCGATGAGCATCGCGTGGTGGAGATCGAGTATCGTTCGGCTGGGAAGCCATCTTCGATTCGCTTCATTTGCCCCTATGGCATTGTGGTGCATCAGGGGAGTATTTATCTGCTGGCGACGTTAGAGCCGCAGTCGGAGGATTCCTCCGGCCCTGAGTTGCGGCATTGGAAACTCGACCGCTTCGTCAAGGCGAATCCACTGGATCGCTGGTTCAAACCCGATTCGCAGATCGATCTTAGCCAGCACGTCCAGCGAACGATTGGGATTTTCAGTGGTGAGTCGGCGCAGAGGTACCGCATCTGGCTGACCCCTAAAGCCACGCTCTGGTTGCAGGAAGATCCCTGGCACAGCGAGCAAGAACTGGAGTCGCTTGAGGGGGGAGGCGCCATTCTATCGGTACCGGCCCATCACCCGATGGAAATCATCCCCAGGGTGATGGAATTGGGGGAGGAGGCAGAAGTGCTTTCTCCCATCGAGTGTCGCGAGATGATCCGCGATGTTCTTGCCGACCGACTCGCCCGCTACGAAAGGCCTGCCGAAGATCCTTTTCCCAAGGATTGACGCCGGATTCGTTGCGAGGCTACTCAGGATTGATCGACGATGAAGTAACACCATCACCGTCGATCTGGGGGCAGTCCTTGACCGGTTTGGAACACAGGCCACAGACGGCGTCGACGTCTAATCCGTTCTGCCCTAGTCCGCCACAACTGCCTTGGATCGGCTTTCGGCCCAGCGCAACCCCGACGGCCATCGCGGCGATCGCTAGGCCAAACACGGCAAGAGTCAAAAGGAACAGGCCGAGATGTGTCATTGGGAAACCGCTCCTGCAAGATGCCGGAATCGCGTGGAAACCATCGTCGCCTTGTCAGCCAGTGCGTTGGCATTTTCGTTTTGGAGCCGTTCGATCAATTCAGGAAAACGCTCCTGAAAACTGAGACTCCAGGACCACCGAAACGACTTGCCGACTCGATCCATCAGCAACACCGCCCATCCTTCCTTCTCTGCCAGTTCCATTCCTCGTCGGCTGCCGAGCGCCATGATGGTGGTCGCCCGACCATCTGCCAACGAACATTGGTCGGCGATGACGGTTACGCTGGCGAGGGTCGACTGAACTGGCTGAGCCGTATGGGGATCAATCGTATGGCTGTAGCGATGCCCAGTCGAGTCTTCAAAAAAGTTTCGGTAATCTCCCGAGGTGGCGACCGATCCACCAGCCATTGGCAGGACGATCGAAGCCTGGCGAATGCCCTCTAGTGGTGCCTCAATCCCGATTCTCCATGGCACGCCTGAAGGATTCCTACCTAGGACTCGGACCTCCCCTCCGATCTCGACGAAATAGTCTTTGACTTTCAGTTGATCGAGGAGTTCAGCCACTTGGTCGACGCCGTACCCCTTGGCGATGGACGAGAGATCGATCGCCAGTCCGGGAAGGGTTTTTCGAATGGCTGGAGTCGATGGTTCGACTTCCAGGTACTGGAAACCAACCTTCTTCTTAGCCAGTGCGATCTGTTCTTCACTAGGTCTTTTTTCAATCTGGCCCTCAGGGCCGAACCCCCACAGATTGACAAGAGGCGCGACGGTGATGTCGTAATAACCGCCAGACAATCGAGAAAGCTCCAGTGCCTGCTGAACCACCTTGGCGGTTTGCGTGGAGATCTCGAACCACTGATCGACTGGATGGCTGGTGAAGCGTGAGACTTCCGATTCGGGAAGATAGGTGGACATCATTCGATTGACATCCTCCAACCGCTGGTCGATCTGTCGCTTCAATTGGTTGGCATCGAGATTGGCCGGAGCGGCATGCAGCCGAACCGTATAGGTGGTCCCCATGGTCTGGCCCTGAATCGCGATCTGACCTTGTGGGGTCGAAATAGGCGCCTGCCAGGCTCTAGCCAGCATCCACAGACCCACAAACCCTGCCACCACCCAAAGCACCAGCGTCGGGAAAGGACTGGCGGTTGAGCGGCTAGAAGGGTGTTCCATGGCTGAGGTCAACCACCAAAGTCGTCGTAAGCGATATTTTCCTTCTCGACACCCAGTTCATCGAGCATCTTGAAGACGGCGGCATTCATCATGGGAGGTCCGCAGAGGTAGTATTCGATGTCCTCAGGGGCGGGGTGATTTTTCAAGTAGTTTTCGAGCACCACTTGATGGATGAAGCCGGTGTAGCCGGTCCAGTTGTCTTCTGGGCGTGGTTCCGACAGGGCAATATTGAACTTGAAGTTCGGAAACTCCTTTTCGATGGCCCGGAAGTGGTCCACATAGAAAAGCTCTTTGGAGCTTCGGCCCCCGTACCAATAGGAAACCTTCCGCTTGGTCTTCCGGTTCTTGAAAAGCTCGAAAATATGGCTTCGCAAAGGCGCCATCCCGGCACCGCCGCCGATGTAAACCATTTCGGCTTCAGTGTCTTTGATGAAGAATTCACCATAAGGTCCAGAGATGGTAACTTCATCGCCCGGCTTCAGATTGAAGATGTAGGAGGAAACCTTTCCCGGAGGTATCCCATCCGGGGCTCGCGGCGGCGGGGACGCGATGCGAACGTTGAGCATGATGATGCCCTTCTCGCCCGGATAGTTGGCCATGGAATAGGCCCTGTACACCGGTTCTTCCACTTTCGATGTGTATCGCCAGACGTTGAACTTGTCCCAATCTTCGTGGAACTGCGATTCGATGGCGAAATTCTTGTACTCAACTACGTGGGGCGGAACTTCAATCTGGATGTAACCACCTGCTTTGAAGTCGACGGCCTCTCCCACCGGAAGCTCCAAAACAAGTTCCTTGATGAACGTCGCGACGTTGTGATTGCTCCGAACCTTACAACGCCACTTTTTCGTCTCGAAGACCTCTTCGGGGACATGGATCTTCATGTCCTGCTTGACCGCCACCTGGCAGCTCAGTCGATACCCTTCCTTGGCCATTTTGTTGTTGATGTGGGACCGTTCGGTTGCCAGAATCTCTCCGCCACCGCTGAGTACTTGAACTTTGCACTGAGCGCAAGTGCCGCCGCCTCCGCAGGCGCTAGAAACGAAAATTCCTTGGTCTGCCAAGGCGCTAAGCAGTTTTCCGCCGCAGGGTACCGAAAGCTCTTTGGAGTCGTTCACCAGAATTTTCACGTTACCGCCGCTGACCAGTGCTTTCTTGGCTGCCAGGATCAAGAGCACCAGCGCGATGACGACCAGCGTGAACATCAGGACGCCGAGCAGAATCGTTTGCATGGTTGCCAACCTCGTTGAGATCTTGAAGTGGTAGGCGTGTGCGAGCACTGCGAAGGACTGGAGGAGTCGTTAGAGCTGGATTCCGGAGAAAGCCATGAAGGCGAGGGCCATCAGACCGGCAGTGATGAAGGTGATGCCAAGGCCTCGAAGTGGCGGTGGAATATCCGCATACTTCAGTTTCTCCCTGACCCCAGCCATCGCAACGATCGCCAGTGCCCAGCCGAAACCGGATCCGAATCCGTAGACAACACTCTCGGAAAAGTTGTAGTCCCTTTCCACCATGAAGAGTGTGCCAGCAAGGATTGCGCAGTTGACGGTGATCAACGGGAGAAAGATGCCCAGCGCGTTGTAGAGAGCAGGGAAGAACTTATCGAGCACCATTTCCAAAATCTGGACGATGGCAGCGACCACTCCGATGTAGCTGATCAGCCCAAGAAACGACAGGTCGATCCCCGCATAGTTGCTGCCAAGCCATTTCAAGGCGCCATCTTTTAGGAACAACTGGTAGAGCAAATTGTTGGCCGGAACGGTGATGGTTTGCACAATCACCACGGCGATTCCAAGGCCCAGGGCGGTTTTGACGTTTTTGGATACCGCCAGGAATGTGCACATGCCAAGAAAAAACGCCAATGCCATATTTTCGATGAAAATACTTTTCATCAGAAGGCTGATCGCATCTTGTAGCCCGATCCCCTGCCCCGCCAGCCACCCCGTCGCTGTCTCTGCAAGCATCCAGTCCATCGCCTTATGCCTCCTCGATCTGGTTGGGCTTATACGATCGCACGATCCAGATCAGGATCCCGATCAAGAAAAAGGCACTTGGGGAAAGCATCATCAAACCGTTGGACATCCAACCGGCTGGTAGCACTGGGAATCCGAACAGCTTTCCACTGCCAAAGAGTTCACGCACAAAAGCCAGGATCAGGAGAACGGCGCTGTAACCCAAACCGTTTCCGATACCATCCAGAAAGCTTTTGTAGGGGCTGTTTTTCATCGCAAAGCCTTCAGCTCGTCCCATCACGATGCAGTTGGTGATGATCAGCCCCACGAAGACCGACATCTTCTTGGATAGCTCGATCGGTGCAAACGCTTTGAGGATCTGGTCAACCATGATCACTAGCGATGCGATCACCACCATTTGGACGATGATGCGAACGCTGCTGGGGATGCGATGCCGGATGAGACTGACGGCAGCATTCGAAAAACCAGTGACCAGTGTAACGCTGATCGCCATAATCAGCGCCGTGCTCAGTTGGGTTGTGACGGCCAGAGCGGAGCAGATGCCCAGCACTTGGCGGGCGATGGGGTTGTTGTCGAGAATCGGTTCGGTCAACAAGTCGCGATCATTTGGTTCAGCCATTGGCTTTCCCCTCCTGCTGCTTTTGGATGAACTTGCCAAACGCTTCGTCACTGAACCAGTAACGAAGCAGATTCGACACGCCGCGGGATGTAATCGTCGCACCTGACAGACCATCGACTTCGTAATCTTTGGCTGCTTCGGAGGCTGTGGTTCTAGCGACGTTGACTTTCAGGCCAGCGGTCGATCCAACCGAGCCGGGGTCATAGATTCTTTTCCCGACCCACTGCTGTTTCCAGTTGGGGTTGTCGACTTCGCCGCCCAAGCCTGGTGTCTCCGCATGTTCGTAGAATGTCAAGCCTTTGACCGTGTTGAAGTCGGTTCCGAGAGCGATGAAGCCGTAGAGGGTTGACCAAAGGCCTTTCCCATAGACTGGAAAGACCACCTGCTCCACTTGCGAGGGATCCGATTCCGATTTGATCAAGTAGACCAGTGAGTACTTCTCTCGCGTGCTAATCCCGGTGCTGTAAGGGCCGGCAACAGGTGCTGTCGTGCTTGGGTCCTTGGCTGCCTTCCGCTGGTCGAACGTATCTGGATCGATCACCGATGGGGCGACATATTCCCCGGTCGCTAGGTCGACTACTCGCTTCTCGATTCGCTCGAAAAGCTTTTCCACTTCCTTCGCATTCGGTTTTTTCCCGGGGGAAAGAGATGCTGCGGAAATGATATTCCTTTTCTGATCGAGCACCTTGTTGGCGTCTTGGAAGGACCTCAGTCCAACGGCTGACACGCTGACGATCAGCGAACAGATGATACAAAGGGCCAGGGAGACGACCAGAGTGTTGAGCAGTGAGTCACGCTGCATAGCGAGCGGCCCTCCGTTTGATGTTTGCCTGGGCGACGAAGTAGTCGATCAACGGGGCAAATACATTACCGAAGAGGATTGCCAGCATGATGCCCTCCGGGAATGCTGGATTGACGACCCGTATCAGAATCGTCATGGCGCCAATCAGGATCCCGTAAATCCATTTGCCCGTATCGGTCATCGCAGCCGACACTGGATCGGTCGCCATGAAAACGGCTCCGAAGGCAAATCCTCCGATCACCAGATGCCACCAGGGGGGGACCTGAAACATCGCGTTGGTGAACTGACCAGAAAATGCATAGAAAATAGCGGATAGCCCGACGGCCCCGATTACACAGCCCGTCATGATCCGCCAGGAGCCAATGCCGCTGGCGATTAAAATCGCGGCGCCGATCAAACAAGCCAGAGCGCTGGTCTCACCCATCGAACCCTGAATGGTGCCAAGGAACGCCGATCCCCACGAGATCGACTCTTGGCCCCAAGGAACTTGGATCTGCTCCAGCGCCTTGATGCCAGTCTGGGTATCGGCGGCTGCCAGGGCGCCCAACGCCGTGGCTCCTGAAAAACCATCTACGGCGGTCCAGACTTCCGATCCGGAGATTTCTAGTGGGTTGTTGAAGTAGAGGAAAGCGCGTGCGGTGAGCGCGGGATTGAGAAAGTTTCGGCCGGTTCCACCGAAAACTTCCTTGCCGATCACTACACCAAAAGCAATACCCAGCGCGACTTGCCAGAGAGGAATGGTGGGGGGCAGCGTCAAAGGGAAGAGGAGACCGGTGACCAGAAAGCCTTCGTTCACTTCGTGCTTTCGGATCATGCTGAAAATCAGTTCGATCGTTCCTCCAACCGCCATGCAAACAACGTAAACGGGAAGGAAATGAATCAGTCCATAAATAAAGTTGTCCAGAAAGCTGGAGGAGCTATGGCCAAGCCCCAGGGCTGAGTGGATCGTGTGGTGCCAGTCGTACTGGAGCGGCAATCCCGCCTTGGTCATTTGCTCCATGGCGTAGTGAGCCTGGTAGCCGGTATTCCAGCAAGCCATCAGGACGCAGGGGATCAATGCGACCACAACCATCGACATCAGCCGCTTTAGGTCGATCGCATCGCGCACGTGGGTCGTGCCACCGGTGGTTTGTCCCGGAGTGAACAAAAAGGTATCGATCGCCTCATAGAGCGGATAAAGTTTTTCCAGCTTACCGCCGTGAGCGAATAGTGGATGGAGTCGATCGAGTGTGCTTCTCAGGAACTTCATGGGGCGACTAGACCTCCTTCTCGATGCGTTGGAGATTGTCTCTCAGGATTTCCCCGTATTCGTATTTTCCCGGACAGACAAAGGTGCAAAGCGATAAATCTTCTTCATCCAGTTCTAGACACCCCAGTTCCACCGCCCGTTCCAGATCGCGCGTGATCAGCGACCGCAGCAACAGCGTGGGGAGGAGATCGAGCGGCATGACCTTTTCGTAGGTACCGATCGGCACCATCGCTCGTTCACTGCCTCCAGTGGATGTTGTTAGGGGAATGTCATTGCCTCCGACCCATGCACTGGCGAAGGCACGCGTCGCTGAAAACTTGTTGAATCCAGGCATCTGCCAACCGAGAAACTCGCGTTCAGTCCCTTCGTTCAACAATGTTACCTGGGTGTGGTAACGGCCCAGGTACGGTAATACGGGATCGATGCGACGACCTCCCAAGGGGGATCCCGAAATGACGCGAACTCCCTCCTTTGAGTCGCTACCAATCAGCGAATCGATCGGAGCGCCCAGTAGAGATTGGACCAGTCGCGGATTGGTGCAGGCAGGTCCTGCGACGGAGATAATTCGACTGGCATCCACGCGGCCGGTTTCCCACAGGCGTCCGATAGCGATAACGTCCTGGTAACTGAGGTGCCAGTTGATCCGGGTCGATGAGGCGGGGCTAATGAAGTGCATATGAGTCCCAACCAGGCCGGCAGGATGAGGTCCAGAGAACTCATGCAATTCAATGCCTGGAAGGCCATCGCCTGGTATTGTGTTCGATCCGGCTGCACGGCATAGATGCAAGGGGGCAGGGATCGCCTTGGCCAGCACCAATAGTCCCAAACGAAAGCTTTCTTTCGCTTCGGCAATCACCACCTGAGGGTCAGCGCTTAAAGGATGAGTATCCATCGCGTTGACGAAGAGCGCCCTTGGATTGGTTTTCGGGGAAGGAACTCTACCGAAAGGCCTTGCCCGAATGGATGTCCAAAGGCCGCTTTCCACCAGCAGTTGCCGCAAGTCGTCCGGACTCGCCGCCTCCAATCCCTGCGACGGCCGAAAAAACTCCTTTCCCGGACGCGGTTCCACGTCCAACTCGACTCCCAGGAATGAACGCTTTTCCCCGCGAAGGATTTTGGCGACTCTTCCAGATGCCGGTGCCGTGTAAAGCAGGCCATCGGTCTTCTTGTCGGAAAAGAGTGCTTGACCTGCCTCGACTGAATCCCCCTCCTCGACCTCCATCGTCGGTCGCATCCCCAAATAGTCGTTCGCCATCAAAGCAATCTTTTGGGGGAGCGGAGTTGGCTCGATGGTTTGTCGGGGCTTTCCAGAAATCGGAAGGGTCAACCCCTTCTTCAAATCCCATCGTCCTGCCATCGATTCATTCCCTCCTGGGGCACCGGCTATAGGTACCGACTGGTGACCATATCGCGATCGATCAGTCGCCTCACGCGCTGTGCGACCCTGGGAATGCCGTCGCGCGTAAGGTGGGGTAGAGCATCCCGCACGTAGTCCAAGGCCTCGCCGAACCCTGCTCGATTATGAAACATTTCACAATCGGTCGCAACTACGGAAGGCTTGCCGGAGGCCAAGACCGATGGAAGGGAGCCTGACAATACTCACGCCCAAGGCTGGGCAAAAGGTCTCCTGCACGACGCTAGAAGTTCCTAGCCAGCATCAGAAAACGGAGGAGACTGGCTAGGTCATCGCCGGGGGGCACCCAAGCGGGTGATAGAGTGGTGGGGCCCAAACTACCGTCTTTGCTGAGCCGAACGAGCTTCTGCGCGAGCGGCTTTCAGGGCAGCGGTTTCGTTAGCCAGCTTGTTCTCGGGCCCGGCTGGGAAGTACTGCACATCGTCGTAGAGGTAAAAAGGACTTGGCAGCGTTTGGCCGGCGACCGAGGTCTGGCAACCGGTGCTGGAGGCCAGCGATCCAACAACTATTGCAAGCAGGACCGCCACAGGCAACTTCGAGAAGGCAGTTTTTTCCGACATCGTACAGTGGCCTCCAGCCGATTGAAAATCCTGTTGGTTTGCTGTCTCAGACCGCACACTGGGACAACCTTCATCGAATGTATCGGCCGATGACTCGGGAAAGGTTGATTCGTTTGTAACGGTCCTGCGTTTTTTTCTGCTTTCATCCCGCTCATGGACTCACCATCACCCACCTTTCCAATCGGTGCCACCCACCTTTCCAATCGGTGCCACCCACCGATTGGAAGGTCTGGAACTGGGGCGGTACAGCTAGCAATTGCCAGACAGCGGGGTGCTGTGAGACCGGTTCTCGCACCTGACAGGGCAGGTTTCGCTTCGTTGGGGGGCATTCCGTCGACGCGAGGGCTTACCGCGCGCAGCGATTCCTCGAGCGCATCCTGCAGAGGCAAGGACGCGGCTTTCGCTGGAGACCACAGATCTCAGCGTCCCTACTAATAAAAGCTAGCAACTGGAGGTCGCCTCCAGGCAACAGA
>JBEISR010000013.1:0-133674 GCA_040375295.1 Planctomycetaceae bacterium | reverse complement strand
GCGATGCGTGGAAGGGGTATCAAGTCGCGTTCATGGTTGAGCCTTACCCGGGGGTTGCCACGCGAATCGGTAGGTTGAATCGCACATGAAACCGGTCGGTAGGTTCTTACCAGCTATCTGCCTCTTGTTTTCTTCGTGCCTTCGCGTCTTCGCGCGAGGCCAGGAGATTGCCATATCCGAGCGAAAGGGCCATAAGAAGGCATCCATTTGATTTGGCTCGCTCGTATGAACGCCGTATGCCGTCTAGCTGATCGCGTCTCTGTTCACGCGAAGGCGCGAAGCGGTACAAAGTGCAGTCGTTTTTGCGGTGTGTGGAAGGGGTATCAAGTCGCGTTCTTGGTTGAGCCTTACCCGGGGGTTGCCACGCGAATCGGTAGATCGAATCGCACATGAAACCAGTTGGCATGTTCTTACCAGCTATCTGCCTCTTGTTTTCTTCGTGCCTTCGCGTCTTCGCGAGAGCCCAGGAGATTGCCGTATCCGATCGAAAGGGTCATACGCAAGACTTGTGTTCACCGTCGCTGCGTGGTACCCAATCGACAGGTCGCAAGCTACCATCATGGAGCAACGACCGACCGAAGGAAGGGCGGTGCTCTGCCCTGATCCTGATTCCGACTGTCGATGGAGGACTCAAGTAGTATGCAGTGGGACCCGGAAGTGGAAAGCCCGGCGACGATCGCCATCGTCGGAGGTGGCTGGACCGGCTTGGAGGTAGCTCTTTATGCCCGCTACCTCGGCTACTCGATCGAGCTATTTGACGCGCGGCGGATCGGCTGGAACTGGGCTTGTTGGGAAGGCAAGCCGATGCCTTGCTGCTGGGAGGAGGCAACCACCCCACTGGGACGGGCTGCGCTGGAAGCACAGGGGGAAGGGATCCCCAGGGATCAATGGCAGATGGTCCCGACGCGAAGGGAGTTTGCCGAGCGTTATTTGATCGCTTTGGCCAAATCGGATCTGCTGGTCGATTTCGTTCATTTCAATCATCGAGTGATCGACGTCGGGCGTCGTACCGTACCAGTTCGCTGCCCGGATGCTCAGGAACGATGCAACGACGAGTTCCGCATCCTTTCCGAATCGAAGTTCCAAGGCCAGCGGGTGACTCGAGCGGATGTGGTGGTCGACAGTAGTGGATGGTCCAACTATCCCGTGGGTATGGGACCTTGCGGTTCGCTTGCTGCCGGTGAGGATCGCGACGCACCAGGGCTTTTCTTTGCGCTTCCAACCGACGAGCAGCAGGATCGCTGGCTTCAGAAAGACCTGTTGATTCAGGGAGAGAGCGAGGAAGCTTGGGAACTTGCCCGGCGATGGCTGGATGTTCCGGCCGACCGGCAGCAGGGCACCCTCCGCTGGTTGGTTCAAGATCCAGGTTTCGTCCGATCCGATCGTTTTCGTTCGTTGGAGACGCTCTGGTCCCGGCATGTCCAGCGAGCTGCGTTGCTGAGTTGTCTGGGGATCGAACGGCTAATCCCTGCGCAGGCTTCCGGGGCTTCCCAAACCCGATGGAAGGTTGATGTTTCGTTTGCGGACGATCGGATTGAACCGATCGAGGTGGATGCGATCTTCCATCTTCCCCACCCCGGGCTCGACTGGTCCTTTTGTCGGTCCTTGTGGGTGATGGAGCCTCGTTTTCTGTCGTCGACTGAAAAGCCTGGTGGAATCCAGCCTGGGCCACAGCAGGGGGAAAGCCATGGGCAGATTGCGGAACAGTTCCGTAGCATTGCGACGGCCGAGCCTCATTACTACGTTCTGGGAAGCAAGCGAAGCAACGATCCGTCCGATCATGCATTCCGCCTGATCCGCGAACAAATTCGATCGCTCTTCGCGGTTCTTGGCGACCGAGAAGGGCTGGATCTTTATGCCGTTTGGGAATCCCGGCTCACTTCCTCCTGATGCTTACGAGCCCCTTGGTACCATGGCAACTCGATCTGCCGATAGAGCTGGCTGGCGGCAAGCCAGGATAGAAACGATGCCAGTGGGAGGGCAAGCAGGATGGCGAAAAGGGGAAAGCCATTCGCACTTGGGAATCGATCCAGGCACCAGAAGACCAACTGCAGGCAAAGTCCGTGGATCAGATAGAACGAGTAGCTGATCCTGCCTAGTCGAACCAGAGGCAGCCAGGAGAAGTATCGAGCTGTTTGCTGGGGACCAGCGTTGGTTAGCCCTGCACTGAGCAGCAGCCATGCCGAAGCGCCTTGAAGGATCGTTTTGGACAGAACCAAGGATGGACTGGACCATGGAAGCAGTCCAGATACGATCAATCCAAGCATGCCAAGAATTGGCCTGTCCCAGTATGCGGGCAACCGCCAGCCCGATCGCGCCTGTTCGTAGACCAACATCCCCACGAGGAAGAGGGCAACGGGATAGGGACCACCTCGGAGTGCACACCAACAGACCATGGTAGAAGCGATCGCGCCCAGCGCGACAATTTTGGTTTTGAACGAGGGGCTTTTTTCTACGATCCAAAAGACCCAAAGCGGAATCAGAAGATAAAAGAGCAGTTCGTAGCCCAGTGTCCAACTGACGCTAATCATTGGCTCAGGAAGAAAGATGACCGGAAGGAGGAGGGCATTGAGCGAAAGGTAGAGGGCGGCCGGAATAGGAGCCGCTGGAATCTTGCTGGCTGCCGGGATCATCCAACTTGCCAGCAGATACAACAGCAGTACCGTCCAATAGACTGGCATGACGCGGCATAGACGACGGCGCCAAAACAACCAAACGTCGCTCTGCGATCTGGCCAGCGAACCGAGGATCAGCAGTCCACTGAGGGCGAAGAAAAGTCCAACCGCTCCTTCTCCCAGACGATCCAGCGGGGTGATCCAAGGTTTCGCAGAGGGTGAGTGGCGACTCCAACGCTCGCCGGCCAGCGTGCAGAAGTGATTCATGAAGACGAGGAGTGCTGCGAACCCGCGAAAGCCGTCCAGCCACTTGGAGCGTGGAGTGGGAAGGAACGGCTCCTCGGGATCAGTTGTCATCACAGGCTTCCGACTTGACGGGGTCCTGAATGGGCCACGAAACGCATGCTCGTGGTGAGGTCGGGCGAAGAGTGGCTGGGAGAGTGATGTTCGCGCTGCCGGCCGACAAAAAAACCGGCGACCTTGCGGCCGCCGGTTTGTTCTCTGCTGACTGGTTCAGTCGTCTCAGTTGAAGTCATCCCATTCATCCTGATCGAACACCTGATCGACGCTCGACAGATAATACGGAGACTTCATCGGAGGAGCAGCCATGTTGATGGTTTCCCATGACAGATCTTCCTGAGTTGCCAGGATTCGCACTAGGCGGTTGCCTGCACTGTCGGTGACCCGGACGTTGCGGTTTCTCGGCACCAGTGCGGTCTGGACATTCTGAGCCGCATCTACCCGAGTCAGGTAGACATCTTGGCCGTTGGCCCCGATTACCACTTCGCTGAAGACGGTTCCATCGAATCCGTCCTTCATCGAAGACCACAGGGGGCGTCCAGCAGCATCGACTGCTGCGTAGAAGCCTTTCTGCTGGATGCCCGGATATCTGCCGTAGAAGCTAGATGCCAGGTTCTCCACGATGTTGGCGTAACCAGGTTCCACACCGATCATCGCGAAATTGTAGTCGCAGGCGATCACGTCCCCAGGTGGGTCGATCTGGATGGTGAACTGATTGGCGATTCCATCCAGATCTCCCATCGGTCCAGCATGATCGGCACCGTCGGTGATCAGAGTCGGGGAGACGATGCGCACCGTATAGGTGCCAGGAGCTAGATCGCGGAAGTCGTAGGATCCATCTCCCATGGTCAGTTCTTCGACCGGGGTGATGTCGGTTGATTCACCGACCACGCGCCCTGTCAAAACCACCTTGACTCCACCCAGTCGCGTTTCGCGGTCCCCAACCTTTCCGTCATAGTTGTCGTCGGTCCATACAAATCCCTGGATAACGCTGGGGACGAACGGCTTGACGTCGATGAAGAAAGTCGCCGTATCGGTCAGCGCCGGGGATCCATTGTCGGTGACGATGAAATCGAAACTGTCCGGACCGACGTAGTCGGCAGGTGGGACATATCGAAGCAGTTTGGTGACAGGATCGAAGGTAATCGATCCGCCTCGAGCCGTCGTCTGGCTGGTCACACCTGCAAGCGTCACTACCTGGCCACTTTCACCAGGACCTGGCGAGAAGGTAGCCACTTCGGCATTGACGTCGAATTCGCGGACCAAATTCTTGTAAGCAATCCGATTGATGTCCTGAGCGATCGGGCCATCATTGACCGGTGCGACGGTGATGAAGACGGTACCTGAACCGGTCAAAGGTGGAACACCATTGTCTTCAATCGAGTAGGTAAACGAGTCCTGACCGAAGAAGTTTGCGGGTGGCGTGTAGACTAGGTCGTTGCCATCACGCACCACGGTGCCTCCACGATCGGTGGTCGCGGAGAAGGATTTGAAGGTGATCGTCTGATCCCGTTCGGAAATCGCCGTTTCGGGACCAGGCCGGTCATTGGCCATCAAGCCGAAACTACCAGCCTGATTGAAGCCGGCATAGAGGCCGATGGCATAGCGAGCTACCGTGTCTTCCGTCGCGTTGACCTGGTCGTTTCCGACCACCGGTGGATCGTTGACTTCCGTGACGTTGATCGTCACCGTGCCGAGTGCCTGCTTGGGATCTGCGGCCCCGCCAGTGGTTCCATTGTCCTGCACGGTGTAGGTGTAGATGAACTGCCCGACGTAATCCTGGGACGGACTGTATCGGACTTCGTTGCCGATCAGCTGGATCGTCCCCGCACCGGTCGTCTGGGCCTGCACCGAGATGACGGTCAGCGTCTGGCTGCTTTCGTTAGGGCCGGCGCTAGAGCCATTGAGCAGATTGCTCGATGGCATCGTGAAGATCGTGTCTTCTGGCGTCGTGTAGGTGTGATCGATCACTGTCGGGCCATCGTTCACTTCGCGGATATTCACCGTCACTGTGGCCGTCGAAGACTCGCTTCCGACCTTCCCGTCGATCATGGTGTACTCGAAGACAACACGCTGGGTCTGATCGGCCCCAGGGACATAGAACAAGGTGTCGTCGCTAGTGTCGGCCGTTCCCTTGTTATCCAGAGTCACCGTACCGTGACTTGGCTGGGTAAACGACAGGATCTGCTTCGATTCGCCCGCGTTGATGAAGTCATTGAGCATCACGTTGATGTCGATGCCAGCCGAATCCTCATCAATCGTCCGGACATCATCCACTGCGAACGGCAGGGTTGGCGGAATGACAAAGACGGCGATGTTGCCGATTGCCTCCAGGCCACCTTTGTCCCGGACCGTGTAAGTGAAGGTATCTTCGAGATTGACGGCGCCAGGGGCTGGGGTGTAATTGATCGACTTGCCATCAGCAGCAATCGTCACCGTGCCTCCCTGAGAGGGAGTTCCCACCGCAACAATCACCAGTTCGTCCTCCGCATCCGGCCCTGGACTGTCGTTGGCCAGTGGGTCAAAGTTGCTGGTCAGTCCCGTCAAACCGACGGCGACAAACCGAGCCGAACCGGTGTCATCGACCACGATCGGTCCGTCGTTGACCGGAGTGATATTCAACGTGACCCGACCGGTC
The DNA here is from genome assembly GCA_040375295.1 of Planctomycetaceae bacterium. GTDB lineage: Bacteria > Planctomycetota > Planctomycetia > Pirellulales > Pirellulaceae > JBEISR01. The sequence goes on along the minus strand of JBEISR010000013.1, from coordinate 128,121 downwards.
GCTTCCGCTGGAGGTGTTCCGTTGTCGCGAATGGTGTAGTTGAAGAAGTCTGGGCCGTTGTAGTTGGCTGGGGGTTGGTATCGGTACACCCCGTTGGAAAGGGTGATCGTACCGCCCTTCTCGGTCGTTGGATCGATCGATAGCAAGGTCAGCGTCTGATTCGACTCGTTGCTAGGACCTGGCTGGCTTCGGGAGAGCAGATCATTCGCGGCCCCTGTTCCGATCAGCGTCAGCGGCACATCTTCCGCGGAGGTGATGGGACCGGTGAACGGAATCGGCGCGTCGTTGACCGGCGCGACGTTGATCGTCACCGTGGTCGAAACCGTCTGAGGCGGTGTGCCACTGTCGGTGACCTGTGCAAGGAACCTCGCCGTGCCGTTGAAGTTCGCTTCCGGTGTGTAGATGATCGAACCGCTCACCACGCTGACCGTGCCAAAGGTCTGCCCGGCAATCGGAGTGGCAACCACCGAAGTGAAGGTCTGTGATCCTTCCCCTGGGCCCGGGCTGAAGATTTCGGTCGCCAAGATGCTGATGGCGGTATCTTCGTTGGTGGAGAAAGTGTCCTTGATCACTGTCGGTGCATCGTTGACCGGCGTTACGGTCAACGTCACAGTAGCCGTGCTGGTGTCCCCCAGCGCATTGGTGATCGTGTAGGTGAAAGTGGTCACCCCGGAAAAATTCGGGGCCGGGGTGAAGGTCACGTTGGTGCCGTTGGCTGCAAACGAAACCGTTCCACCGCCACCCGATGGTTGCGTCACCGACTGGATGAAGAAAGGAACACCGGTCAGGACGGTCGTATCGTTGGCCGTCACTGGAAGGATGGTCGGTCCCTGATCTTCCAGGATGGCTGGCTGACCGGAGATCGGGAAAGTATCGTCGTTGGCTGTGAGATTCTTGACCACCTTGAGCATGACGTTCCGCGGGAACGAGATGATCGATGGATCGACCTTTTCGTTTTCGCCGATCAGCAGCATCTCCGAAGTCGTGGCTCCCTCGCCTGTGAAGAAGACCGTCCCTTCTTTCCCTGCAGTAAACGTCGCTTCCCAAATTCGGTAGAACGCGGAAGGATCGACGCCAGCAGGAAGGCTCAAGCCATTCAAACCCGCGCTGGTATCACGCAGCTTGTAGGTTGTCGGATTCACTCCAACATAAAAAGCTTGAGGGAACTGGTCATACTGGACCGGTTGGGCGGCGCCGGTCGGCGTCTTCATCTTGAAATCAAATGCGGCCAGGGTCACCTGGGAGGTGTTGGAGGGATCCGGATTGGGGTAACCGGAAATCGAGAAATTCATCGGCGCGGTAACATTGCTATTCCGCTCGACGAACGTGCCCGACGCATCCACCATGATAGGATCAGGGAAGTTAGTCCGGGCCAAATCGTTAATGAACGTGATGTTGTAGTGGGTGAAGGCCTGTGTGCTGCTGTCCAGCCGCGCTACGCTTTCGACTCGCACATTGTTGGCACCGACACCTGGAAGATTGGCAACGGCGGTCTGAATGCGAGCCGCCAGTTCGGTCTTGTTGAGCGCTCCTGTAGTCGAGATCGGCATCTCGATGGGGGCTGTCTTACGAGCGTCCGGTCCGCTGCCGAACTGAATCGAGAACGTTCCCTGCTGGTAGACCCAGACCTTGCCAGTTTCCTTTGGAGGCGTCGAAATGCGGAGCAGATCGACCTCCGCCCATTCCAGCTCCACAATCTCGCTGGTGATCCCATTCTGGTTGGCGATCAACACATCATGAGCCACGTTGTAGAGCCCCAGTGGATCGATCGCACGAGCGTCTCTGGCTAGCACGCGAAGCTTGAACTGGGAACCTACGGAGGCCTGGTAGTCCGCGATACCGTTGCCCGGAATCGGGTCGGGCAACAGCGCGCCATTCATATCCACAATCTCGTACTTCAGCTCGACGATTTCCCCAAGGCCTTCCCCGCGGTTCAATGCGTTGACCACCATCAGGGCGTCCATCGGGGTCAGCAGCATGTCGCCACTAACGTCCATCAGGGGCTGGCCCGAATTGCGATCGAAATTCGGATCGAGCGATCGTGGACCTTCGGACTTGAGCGAATTGACGACGTAGAGAGCATCCAAAGGAGTCACGCGGAAATCCCGCGTGACGTCCGGAGCAAAAATCAGGTTCTGGTGGGGAGACAAATCGGCCGCAAACAACTCGCGTCGCTCCAGACTCTCCACCTGCAGCATCTGGCCAAAACGGCGTTTCTGCTGCCGGAGCTGCTCCCCGCGATCGCAAGCTCGAACCCGTTTCTGACCGCGACGATCGTTCTGTCCGCTCATCGATCAACCCACCCTTGGGATAAGAGATAAGAGCCCTCGAAAGCTCTCCAAAACACCACATTGTCCATGCTGAACGGCGCGGCAACGGTAGTAAGCCACCCAGCTTCAGCTCTTCCTCCTCGCTCACGACGTGCCGCCGGGCGAAGAGTCCATCGTCTCAGTAAAAACATCGGGACTCCGACTGCCCTACCTTTGACAAGAGTTCCCTTCCTGGAACATCTTACCCATTCTTCCTGTTTTATCAGGTTCTGTGTAGGGCGTCGCACTATTTTTTTCGATGGCAGGAGTACGGCCAAAGTTCCCTAAAAATCGGTTGGAAGGGGTTGGGCGGTCTACAGCCGGTGGCGCCCGAGCCAACTGGCCAAGTATTCGGCTAGAGAACCGTCCACCAGCGATTGCCCCTGGGAAGAGATGGTCCGGTTGGATCGATGGGAACTTGGTTGCTCTTGGGGCAACCAATGGGAAGGAGATGCCATCAGCTGATCGACAGCAATCGCTTCGCTCTCCAGCTTGTTGCCAGCCACCGGAAGTTCGGAGAGCATGCGATTATCTGGCGTCTGACGGATCGAATCGACGCTTGGAGCTCCCAGTTCTCCTTCCCCCTGCCCACCAGACCCGTTGGCATTCAGGTAGTTGATCACCAAAAGGGCATCCAGCGGTGTCATCATCAGATCGCCGTTGACATCGATCATCGGGAGGTTGGTCAGTTCGGTTTGGGCCAGATTGATGGAACCGTAGCCGTTCAGCAGATTGATCACCAGCAGTGCATCGCGAGGGGTCACCGCCCCCGATTCGTCGACGTCCGGGGGAAGCACTGCGTTCATCCATGGACTTCCGCGGAACTCCGCGCCGAAATCGACTTGGTTGACCACCTGCCCCGACTGATAGACAACCGTTTGCGTCCCGTTGGACGGGGAACTCCAAGCGAAACCTCCTCCCGGCAAGGTGACTCGCACTTGATAGCTACCGCTTGGGATCGCTTCAAAATGGTAAAAGCCAGAGCGGTCGGTGGTCGCGGTCACCAGGGGCCCATAGGAGACACGGTCGATCTTGATCGTGGTGTCTCCCTGGCCGCGAATCAGCACATAGTCGATCTCTTTGGATGGACGGACGATTTCCAGTGTGGTTTTCTGACCTGGTTTGAGAGATACGGAATCGGCCCGAGCGACCAGATTGCCGCCGTTCTGATAGGCCTCGATCCGAGCGATGCTGCCATCGCTTTCCCCCACCACGTCGACTCGTACCGCCTCGACCCGACTTCCGAACTGAGCCTTCAGGCGGTTTCCATCGCCCCCCCAACTGGTCACAAACCGATTCGACTTCACGGAAAAGTTGCTGAATACCTTCGTGCCGGTGGTGGCATCCGAATCGACCGCGACCCCCAGTCGTCCATCGCTGTCGATCCCAACCGACGAAAGAGTAACCCCTGGGAATGCATTGTTGTCGATCGCCCCTGTGGGCATCTGATCAGGTTCCAAAGTCTTGGTCCAACCCAGCGGTTGTCCGGTGCTAGAAAGGAGCTCGACATCCCATCCGCTCAGCGGCGACTCCTCACCTTCTGGAACACCATCTCGGTCTTGGTCCAGCCAGACAAAACCTTGTACTCCAGGCGACCACGTCGCCTCCGGTGGGCCGCTGAGGCTTCCCGTGAAGACATTGCTAGTCACCCCCGTGCGTGAATCGACCGCGCGGATCGATATCTGTCTAGCCCCTGCCGGGGCCACCCAACGCTGATCGATCGCTACTTGGTAGCCATTGGGCGAAGCACCAAGAACCCAAGGTCCATCATCCCAGCGAATCTCCACTCGATCGATCCGATTCAGCGTGATATCGGACTGGAAGCCCGAGCTGTTCTGGTTGCGCAGGGTCTGGACTGCGGCGCTGCCAAGAAAATGATACGACTGAGTGACTGGGTCGAATCGACCTGAACCCGACAGGGAGTGAGGTACATCCATCACGTCGAATACGCCATCGCCGTCCGAGTCCTGCCAGCCAATCATCGCCAGCGTGCTCGGCGGGCTAACCAGCCGTTCGTACGCATCTTCCAGCATGTTTCCAGCCGTCATGATGCTGGGGGATTGCACAAACCCCGGAACGTTCAGGTCGATTGCATTCAGATTCTGCGTGTTGTAATAGCCGCGGCGCTGGAGGTAGTTGCCACCCCCAGAATACTCGTCGCGCGCCCAGAAGATGTGTCCAGCTTCATGAGCAAATGTCGAAGCGGGGCGAGTCGATGGGGAAACATAGAAAAGCCCGCCTGCGAAAGCAAAAGCTCGGGAGAATGTGCCACCCGTCTTGAAGGTACCCCCCTGCCCGTCCAGTGCATCATTGTCGGAATCGACGACAAAGATGGTGAACGACCAGTCGGCATTGAGTTTCTCACGCTGCCGTTGATTGAAATCCTTGATGTTGTCCTGGATTCCATTGGCAGGTGCATACCCCACGCCTTCCAGGAAATCATTCACCCAGAACACATACTCGTTGGAAGTTCTGTTGATCGCTTCGTAACGGCTTGGTACCGGATTGACCGCATAGGTCGTGTCGTAGACAAACTCCAGGGAATGGACGTCGGTCTTGGTCGCAAGCAAATCGGTCCACCAGGAAAGCCCCGTTTCAATTTTCGACAGGACTTCGGTGATCTGAGCCGCAGACCAGTCTTCAGTGCTGATGTCGTTGGAAGGCTGACTAGTCGAGGGACCCATGCTCTCCAAAAACACAGGGGTCACTGCGACGCGACCTAACATGAACTCTGCTGTGTCCCGAGGCGTGGCGCCATAGGGGAGCACGGCCATCAAACGCCGCTCCTCTAGGGCCTCCAATTTCAGTCGGCGATGGATTCGTCGTTCTCGCATTAGCCCCGACTCCCAGCGGACAAACTTCCCGCAATCCCAACCCTTTGATGAAACGAAACCACGAAAAGCCATCGTGGACCCGTTGGTCCCAAATCTTTACGGAAGCGCTTCCTCGCTCCTCCAACATCGGCCTGCCTAGCACCACTTCCGGAACCGGTTTTCCGAATTCCTGGGAACATGCAACCTAGATTGCCTATTTTATCAATTCAGGGCGGTGAGCTTTCCGGGAATGCCGGACTCCGTTTGGATGGCGGCAGCAGGCCTAAAATTCCTTCCTTCGGTCGGAAATCTCGACACCCCGCTTCTGGTTCCTATCGGGGCGCTCGCCGGACGCACCGGAAAGAGAACAAAAGCGGATGGAAAGCATGCTAGGCAAGATGAAGGTACCCCCCGCGGTGACAGAATCGAAAATCGTCGCCAACGTGCGAGGCGACGATGCTGCCAGAGTCAGGAGTTGCCAGAGTCACCGACCGGAGCCAGGTCGCGCTGACCGCACCAAATAGAAACGGGCCGTGGCACCCGGCCACGGCCCGTTTGGTGGTTGATATCCTCTTTGCGGTCTAAGGATCGCTAATTCCAGAAATCCGGTTCGATCCCATCCCATTCGATTCGATCGGAAAGCTTCTGGTCCGTCTGATCGGATGCGAGCAGATCGAGCAGATCTTCGGTTTCGATCACGGCTGGATCGTCGAAGATCGATCCCCAGCTTGGTCCCATCGAACGCGGCTTGGTGACAAAGTCGGCCAGCGATACCGAGTGATCGGTTTTGCTTAGACCACGTGGGGTAGCTACCGAAGCCATCGTTTGAATTCCGACGCTTGAAGAAGACGTCGGGCCACCGGAGGCTTGGCCGTTCTCGGGCATTGCCGTAGCCGACAGCCAGAGGTCGCCGCCACCCTCACCTTCCGCCTCCCCTTCGCCACTGCCTGCATTGAGGAAGTTGATCACCTGAACAGCATCCAGTGGCGAGATGACTCCATCGCCGTTGACGTCCAGGTAAGGAGGCATCGTCATCGTCGGTGGCACCGTCAGGATGGTGGTACCGAAGGCGTTCAGGTAATTGATGACTTGCAGGGCATCGATGGGCGAAATGAATCCGTCGCCGCTGACGTCCAGGCGGTTGTTAGGATTCTGATAGGGATTGGCACGGAGAGTAATCTGCCAATCTTCGACTTCCCCATCCGTAGCGGCGCCGATTGGAGAATCAATCGGAGTGCTGGCGAACCGGAATCTTGCGAAGGTCGTTCCCGCAGTCGCATTGGCGGGGATTCGGATGGCAGGGAGGTTGTTGACGCCGTTAACCAGTTGGCGGCCCAGGAAAATTCTCTCCTGGTTGTTCTCAAACTGTCCGTCGCCATCGAAGTCGATCCAGGCGGTCAGGAAGCCCTTCTGGGTCGGGGTGATGCCGGTCGTCTGAACGACGATCTGGGTGTTGAAGGCGACGTAGATGTCGCTGGCCCATGTCACCCCATCATCCAGGTCTGCATCGATCAGGCGAGCATCCCCATCGACCGTGTTGGTGGCACCCAGAGAGAATCCTGCAACCACCGTGTGTCGGGGACCGTTGCTGCTGTTCTTGGTTGGATACTTTGGATCGGCAGCATCGCCGTAATCGAGTCCTTCACCCAACTGGATCACCACTTCGGTCGAGCCATCGATCTGATTGGCGCGAATCGGATTGCCCGCTAGGTCGGCGATCGGGGAGACCAGAGCGGCACCCTCTCCAGCGACCCCATTGGCACCCTCGATCAGCAGTCGATCTCCGAAGCGGGTGATCGAGACTCCTGGGATGTTGGCGGCTTCGATCGCTGCTTCCAGTACCGCAGCAAGTTCGCTGCCACTGGTGAGGGTCGACAGGTCGACTGGCACTGCATTGGAGGCAGGTTCACCGGGAACTCCTACAATCGTCAGCACCGACGTGCGCAGGTCGATGGTTGTGTTGGCATCGCCTCCAATCGCCACGAATCCGCCGCCGGTGTTGACCGGGCTCAAGCCCAAGCCAGAACCGGAGATTGCCGACACGATCGATGCAGCCAAGCCGTCGACCGACATCGTTGAGGTGAATGGAACTGGGCGATTTCCACTGGTGACTCGGCCGTTGGAGTCAAATTCGAAGGTAGCTGTTCCGCCGTTGCCAAGGGTGATCGAGAAGATCTGGCCGTCGACGATGCCGTCGAATTTGCCTGCCTTGGTCGGAATCCTCAGCCCAAAGCCAGGTTGAACGCCAGGAGTACCCGCAACAATCAGTCCACTGGTGTCTGGAAGCAGGCTTAGCGTCCGGGCTCCCCGAATCTGAATCTTCCCATCTCCCAGGCTGGATGCCGACAGTTGCAGCGGCGTGGTGAGGATTGCCGAGACGGTCTTTTCAGCCACTGCCTGAGCGTTGTCGGTGGCCAAGATTGCGATTCGATTGGCGCCCACCGAGACACGGTTGTCAAAATCGTACTCGAAGATCAACCGGCGTGTGCCATCGTCGAGAGTGAACTGGTTGCCATCCTGGATCGTGACCTTGTTCTCGCTGTCGAATGGGACCTGAACCTGGTAGCCGAGGTCGAATTCGAAGACGTGGATTTTGCCGGTGGAATCGACGATCGATACCTGGGCACCATCCACATAGGATTCCGGCGAACGGACCTGGATACCGCTTTCGCGATTGTTGAGGAACCGGATTGTGTAGACGGCGTCACTGGCCCAGATCCCTGCGATTGGGGTCAGTCGAATGATGCCGTTAGTGGTGTCGTAGGCGAATCGGTAATCGCGGCCGTCCACCAGCGGTTGACTATTCTTGTAGACCTGCACCGCGGCGGAGGTGACCGTCTTGGGATCGATGCCCGTGCCTTGAGCCAGCGCCGTCTGCTGCGAAGAATCGATCAACTGGATATCGAAGAACTTGGCGGAAGTCTTCACCAGTTCGACGATGCCTTCGTCAGGATTCAGGTCCAACCCGGTGGTGTCGTTGTCGAGCGGTCGGAGGACGAAGGCCATCGGTCCAACAAAGTCCGATCGGTCGGTGGCCCCACGATCCTTGAAAACGTTGTCTCCCAGGCCATTGGGCGTATCGACCGACGGATCGTCGATGCGAGGCAGTCCGTTGATGTCCAGATCTGGTGCTTTGATCGGCGAGACCTGAAGTCCAAGCGGTTCCTTGACCGCCACCAGGCTGGCGCGATCCTGCAGCGAGTCGATCGACGCATCGATGATCGGAGCCCCTGGGCTGGGATAGAAGTTTCCAGCGACAGGATTCAGGAAGAGCGTTCGATTGTCCGCGACCAAGGAAGCAAACTGCCCGACTGTTGCAACGCCACCGGTGTTGGCAGAGTTCCGCTGGAACGTCGTGCCGCCGACGACAGTGGAGCTGCTGGATGCATCGATGGAAAGCCCCGTGGTGCTGTTGACCAGGATGTTGTTGAGCAGCGTTGGGCTGGCACTGTTCCGCACGCTAATTCCAACACCACCTGCAGTGTACCGTTCACGTGGTGAAGAGCTGATCGCACCGATCGCGTCGATGTCCGCACCGACACTGTCGCCGGTCGTTGCGCCCTGGTTGGGATCGTCGGTGATGCGAACATACTCGAGCCGCTCACCCGTGCTGATTCCGAAGGCGTCCAGGTCGATCGTCGACTGCGTACCACTGATCCGGCCGACAGATCGGTAGGTGAGGCCATCGGAGGAAACTTCGACCGTTGCTTCTTCGCTGACTCCCACTTCACGTATGTAGAGATCGGGGGTGGAGTCGCCGGAGGCGACCAGAAGGTTATCGCTGAAGCGAATCACCAATTGTCCTCCCCGCCCGAGGCTTACTGCACCTTGGTTCGGTAGCGGCTCCAAGTTCCCCACAAAGTTAGGCAATCCTAGAGCGACATCGGGATCCTGAAGTCCAATGATCGGGGCAGGCCCACCGGCGAACAGCGGGTTGTAATTGGAAACCACATCGCCGAACGACTGCCTTCCCATCTCGAAGTAGATCCCCTGGATCACTTGGGGATCGGCTGAGGCATCCAGGCCAACGGCGCCACCGACGATGGTGTTGTTGACAATCCGCGCGAACGGAACGGGTGCTGCGATCGCGGGAGCCGCCGCGGTATCTCCAACGATTTCGATACCACCGGATCGGTTGAACAACAGTTCGTTGTTGACGATGACCGCTCCAGGGATCCAGCGATCGCTGTTGAGCACCACGGTGTTGCGAACCGAACCGGGATTAGGAGCACCTGTCACCGGATCACGAGGTCCGGAGGCAACGCGAATGCCAAACCCTTCGGAATTGGTGATGCGAGTGCTGTCGATGACCACCTGCCCCTGGTCGCGATGGCGATTGCGGTCGCCATTGCCCCGAACCACGATCACCTCACCGGAGCTGAAAGGAATCTGCACCGTGGGCGATCCAGAAAGCACCAGCGTGTCGCTGGTGGCGCCATCCAGGTCTCCGTTGACCATGGTGGCGGTGGTTTCCAGCATCGATTGCACCAACGGGCTGTTGATCACATCGCGTACCGCTGCCGCCATCTGCTCGGCCGTAAACGGCCGGCGTCCTAGGATCGGATCGACAATCGAGCTTTGGAACGGAATGGCAACGTGACCGGGGGCGACGCCATTGCCGACATCGGTGTTGTCAAATTCGAAGGTGACGGTACGAATACCATCGGAAATCGTCATCAGAGCGCCGTCGGCCATCTGGCTACCGTCCACCAAGCGGAGGTTCACCCCGTCCGAAAGACGCTCGTTGACACCAAACGCATCCACCAGAACGATCTGGCCATCGTCGGTCGGAATCCCGTAGTTTTCACCGTTGCGGACTTCCAGTTGGTATGGTCCAACCTGAATGCCGGTGACCCCAGCTGGGTTGGCGACAAAGTCGGTTCCAACCGACGCATTGAGTACCACCTCACCTCGCTCGGCCATCCCGATGATGAAGTCGTCCAGATACAGCCCTTCGATCGCGTTGTTCTGAGCCCTCAGGGCGGGACGATTGAATGGGTTGGCGATCGAGTATTCCGAGAACAGGTCTTCTGGGCGGCTGCTAGTCAGGCCGAATGGGCCAGAGTTGGACACCGAAGAGCCGGTCAGGTCGATCGAGTCGCCTCGCAGCGGATAGGCTGCAAGCGATCCCTTGGCAAGCGAATCGGCCAGAGCCTTTTGCACCGCGCGGGCAACTTCCGCGCTCGTTGCATCCCGAGCGATCGGTACCGGGAAACCGGTCGTCCCGGCAGTTCCGTCCACCAGGATCGATGATCCTGCCGAAGCGGAAATGTCGTAGGCACCGTTGAGCTGGATGGCACCGCCATCCAGGGTTGCCGTGAAATTTCGTTCCACTTCGATCGTCAGCGAGTAGGTGCCGGTCGACCCGCCCGATCCAGCAGTGCCCAGAACAACGGGACTGTAGGTGTTGTTGGAGGCTGCCGAGACACCGATGTAGTAGATGCCGTCGGCAGGAGCGGTGAAGGTGATCTGGGAATCGGAGGTGCCGCCGAAGTCATTGTTGGCGGCAAGTTGCCGTCCCGTCGTGTCGAAGACACGCAGGAAGGTGTCGAGGTTCGGTACTGCCAAAGCAGCAGTTGCTGTGACCGTCAAGCGACCGCCCGACTGCATCTCGATGCGAACCAGATCGACATCTCGATCCGGGGTGACGGCCAGAGTTGGATTGTCGCCGATCACCCCGCTGCCGGAGATGATCATCGAACGTCCGTCGGCTGCAGAGATCACTGCCGTGGCGATCGAATCGTTCTGGCGTACCAGTTCATCCGAGAAGTTGATACCCGTGATGACTTCCGGCGCGTAGGTGGCGGTCTGGATCGCAAACCACAGCCTCTGCGCGATCAGTGCCGCCGATTCGGTAGGACTGAAGTTCACCACCACTCCGGTGGCAGGCGGGGTTCCAGTGCCATCCCAGAAGACGAACTGAGTTCCTTCGATCGTGACCGACTGGCCGTTGGTGATTGCCGAGCCGGATGGGACGATCAGGGAGCTTCCCATTTCGATTTCGAATGTCTGGCCGCCAACCACGAAGGTGTCGCCGTCTCGGAGCTGCGATCCAGCGACCATGCGAATCTCTGGACCACGGCCTCCCTCGCGGCCGAAGCCGAAACCACCGGCGGTGCTGAACTCGAACCGCAACCTCAGATTGCTCTGACCTGCAAAGTCCGACAGATCGACCCGCGCCTGTCGCCAGGTGGCCGTATTGTCGAAGGCTTCCTGTGTCTTATCCGAACCGCTGAGCAATGGATCAAACTCATCGTCGGCAAACCCTGGACCTCGGTCGCTGTTGTTGGTCGTCAGAAGCGTCCAGTTCCCGGCATCATCGGCGATGTAGACGCGGAAGGAATCCCGCATCACTTCGATATCGTTCAGATCGCTGTTGGCATTCTCGGTCTGCAGGAAGTAATTGAAGTAAAGCATCGGCATGTCGCTGGAAGCAACCCCCGACAAACTGAAGCTCTTGGTCTCCAGAACCCCAGCCGCTCCCCCAGGGAAATTCAACGAGTTGCGGATCGTAGGATCGGTGACCTGCGTGTAGCGGGCGTTGCCATGAGAACCGTTGAACGGATCCTCAAAGCCAAAGTACCAGCTGAGCCCACCGTCGCTGGCGGGGCGACTGCCGTTGGGTGTGGCAGGCAGGCCGTGACCGGCATCTGCCGATCGATTGGTCGACTGATGCCACAGGTTGTAATCGAGCGTCGAGAAGGAAAGACCGTTGATTCCAAACAGTCCAGTGTTGATGCTGGTCGCCCCATTGGCAAAGACTGGCTGCAGCACACCCTGGGTATTGAATGCCCAGATGCGTCCCTGGCGGTCGGTACCAAAGAGCAGATTCGCGAACCGGCCGTTTGCTAGATTGCGCGGGCCAGCGGTAAGCCCCGTGAATTCGATCCCCAGCAGATCGGAAGAGCCGGTCACGTAGGTGCCGGTCTGTCCACCGCCGGCGCCAAATGTCACGGTCGGGCTGTTGACGCGATAGAGACCACCAGCATCGCTGACCGCAAACATCACCCCATTGATCACCGCGATCCCGGTGACGTCGCCACCAGGCGCCAGATCGGCGGCCTTCAGGGGTAGAGTCGGAACGCGGGTTGGGGATGTATCGATCGATGCATTGCTGATCACCACATCGCGACCACTGGCGCTGGCGGTGATCCCAGAGATTGCTGCCAAGTTGATTGCCTGGGCAGTTCGAATCGCGATCGTCTCAGCTGTGTCCTCTGCCAAGAAAGCAATGGCGATCGCACCACCGCTGACCGAACCGTTGGAGCCCAGGTCCGTGGCGACCCCGCGGCTGACCAAAGTCCCAAAGGTTCCCACCGTGGCGCCGCTGAAGTTCAGTCGGTCGCCGTCGTATCCAATCGTCACGCTGGAAGGCATCGCGCTCTTGAGTGCTGCGACGAAGGCGTCTTGGTCCATCGTATCCTGGTAGGAGACCGGTATCGCACCAGCACTGACTCCCAGATCCCCGCTGATTTGAATCCCGGTGCCTACAACCGCCATCCCCTGAGTGCTGCTCTTTCCGGTCACCGAGATGCGACCGGTCCCTGAAATGTTGCTGGCTTTTGCACTAAAGCCCGCCTGATTGATCGCCGTTACCAGGGCGTCGACCATCTGAGCTCGGGTGAATGCGTTGGTGATCGGGACCGAAATATGGGATGGATTGACAAGCGAACCATTCTTGTCGAACTCAAATGTCCGGGTCACCCCTGGAATCGCTTCGTCGGTAATCCGGACCGTCGCCCCATCGCTGACCCCCAGCCCACTGGTCGCCGAGATGACCAGAGTCCCACCGGTATCAAATTCGTAGGTGACCCCATCCAGCGTGAACTGATCACCATCGATCAGATACCGGCCACTCGTTGGATCGACATTCAGCAGCAGTTCCGGACCCGCATTGTATTCGAAGGTGATCGGGAAATTGGAGCTGTCGCGGAGGGTGAAACGAGATCCATCGAGGATCTGGCGCCGCGTCGATCCCCCCTGCACTTCTGTCGCTTCGGTAACCACCAACCGACGGGAAACGGCGCCGGTCGCCGCTTCGGTCCGAATCCGGAACCGCTCGACAATCTGCGTACCGGCTCCCAGCCGCCGCTGATCGAAGTTGTTAACCACTTGGCGATCCTGGGCAGGAGCGCTGAATGCCGTGCCGCTATCGAGGTTGAACTGGTAGACGACGTTGTCGTCGTATCCACCGGCACTGGGGCCAAAGCCACGATTGCCGACGAAGAAACCAACTTCCTGACCAGCGATTTCCGCAAACGTCAACCCTTCGACGATGAAGCCGACGTTGCTGTCGATGGCCGAAGCGTCAGCAGGATTGGGATGGAATGTCTCCAGACCATGGCTGCCCAGATCGGTCGTCGCTGCAGTTCCGAAATCGATCGCTAGGTAGTCCGACAGTGGATCCTGGTCCCCTGCGATCAATTTTTCCACCGGTGTATCGAATGCCCTCAGGCCGCCGTTGAACCGGAAAGCGATGTCGCGGACATCGGTCGACAGACGCCCGACGTTGTTGGACATTTCGCCGGTGAAAGGATTGACGATGTAGACATCCGTCAGATTGAATCCGACGTCCCGGCTGACATAAAGATTCATGTCGGTCAGGGTCCACTGCAGCGGTGAGCTGTTGGGATCAACAAACTGCGGAACGATCGGTGGCAGTGCACTCGATCCACCATCGAAGCCGACATGGTCCTCTACGATCAGTTGCCCGTTCTCTGCGGGCTGTAGACGCATCAGTGGGTCACCGCTGCCAGGTGCGAAATACGCCTCCAGGCCCGACGGCACGCGACCGCTTGGGGACACGGCGATGAAGTACCGGCCGGCGGGCAGTTCCACTGCACCGAGGAATGGGTCGAGCGTTCCGGTCGAACCGCGAGACAGGTCGCTGTCGTCAGAGCCTCGCAGCGGCCTGGCGCGGTCATCCACCAAGTTGCTGTTCAGACCAAAGCTGATCAGGCTTTGGTTGGCGTTGTAGAGGTAAAGCGACGTATCAGGTCGCCCGATACCGTCGGCGTAATCGATATCGAAAATCGTCGACAGGTACTCGGCCAGATCGGTCGCCAAAAGCTGGTAATCGATCGTGAAGGTGTACCAGTCGATGTCGGTGGGGGAGCTGAGCGAACCGGCGATGCTGATCGCCTGGCGATCGGTCGCCAGAATGTTCCCCAGTTCCTGAGCGGTCGCGGGGGTGTTGTTGTTGACCGACCCGGAATCCAATTCGGCTGTCTCACCAACCAGCGGAGAATGACGCGGTACGCCGATCAATTCCAGAGCGTTCGTGGCGAATCGAATATCGGCGTGCTGGACCATCGACCCAGGAAACTCGTCCCGCTCCTGCAGGCGAATCTGGAGGGTGTAGGGCCCCGCAGTCAGGCCAGAGCCTACTAGGTTGGGATCGGTCAGGTTGGATGCCGGATCGCCGATTTGAAGCGAGCTGCTGCGGACGCGAACGTGGTAGAGCGTCGTCTGGGACGAGACGCCCGGCAAGATCACCCGCATCCCGGCATCCCGTGGATTGGTGCTGTAGAGGTCGCGGGGTGCCCCGGTGGAGTCGATTGGATAAAGAAACGGGTTGCTCTTGCGCAGCGGATGAACCGAATTGATCGGCATGTCGGGGGATCGGACCAGAAGTGTCGGATCGAATTCCTCGTCGTACGACTGATCGCTGAGAGCCAGGATGTTGCCGTTGGCATCGACCAGTTCCACGACGGTGTCGAGCCGATTCTGGGTTCGGTCGATATCGAGCCAGACTTCGGTGCCACCAGCCGCCAGGAAACTGTAGACATCGACGTCCGACGGCTTGTTGATCGCACCACTGACCTCAAACCCAAGTCTCAGGTTCTCATCGCCACTGTTGGCCTTAGGAGACAGCTGGCCAAGGAACTGGGAGTTGAAAGGAATGTCATTGACCCCAGGAAGCGAGCTGCGCGCCGACTCCCGCTCGGCAACCACCGCCACGTTCCGATCGTTGCTAAGCGTCTGCAACTGGATGCTGCGCCAGTCGCCGGGCGATGCTGGGTTTCCGCCCGCTTGAGTGACGATCGAGGAGACCATCGCCGCGCCGAAGCTGGTTGCGATCACACCGCCAAATTGAATCTGGAAGATATCACCGGCCAATCCACCCAGATCCCAGATCATGTCGACGTAGTCGGTGACCGTCGTGTCGAAGCTTGGTAGCACGCGTCCGCCCGGCGAGGTGGTGAAGCCGCCTGCACCGTCTGCCGCGTAGGCCAAGCTGGCCGCATCAACGGCCAATGCGCGATTGCCGACCGCATCTTCGAAGTCGGCCGCGACAATCCCCTGCATCTTGATGTCGGCGGTCGTCATCCGCGTCACTAGATCGGCATACGACTGCGTCGTGTCGACAATGTCGCGGTCTTCATTGGTTACCAAAAGAACATATTTGACCGCATTGGCCCGGTAGCTGTAACTGTCGAGTGCAAAATCGATCGCCTGGTAACCGTCTTCGATCGCACCACTGGACTGCAGCGTATTGGCAGCCACTGCATATTCGACCGAGGTTCCGAAGAGCGAACCGTTGGATCCCACCGGGATGGCGCGCGGCACCTGATTGAAATCCCCATAGCCGACCAGACCAAAGCGGTTTCCACCCGAGGTACCGATGCCTGCCGAAAGCAAGGCCGCATCAAGGTCGGCGATCAGGCCGATGGAAAACTGCTGAGCGAATCCCATTGAAGCCGATTCATCCATCACCACGATCACGTCAGCGAAGGGAACGGAAACCGATCCCGAGCAGAAGCCGCTGTTGAGCGTGTCGGTCTGGGGTTTCCCATCGGGTGTGAAGCCGGCACCCACCGAGCAATCGTTGGTAGAGGTCAGGACAACAGGCGATCCTGCAGATCCGACGACGGCCACCGAACCGCCGATGCGGTCGGAGATATCCAGCGGCACACCCGTAGCGGTGAAGCCGGCAGAGTCGCCATCGAGTTTCACGACAAGGCTCTCCGAACCCTTGCTGATCAGCTTGAGTCCGCCATAGGCATGTTCGTTGGAAATCACCACCTCATCGCGAAGCACGTGAACGATATCGCTGTCGTCCCAGATCCCTTCGGTGGTCAGCGTCTGACCGCGCACCAGCATCCCATTGATTCCGTTGCGGTCGATGCGGTTGCCGCGGACCAGCGGTCCCTGATTGTCGATGAACGATCCGACCTTGTCGGATGGGCCGCTAGAGCGGCCTGGGTCGTCGACGAACTGCCAGTCGAGCGAATTGACATCGATGTTGATGGCGGGACCTGCGTTGCTGTCAATCCGGTTTTCGACAATGACAGGTTGCGACCCGCGAACAAAAATCGTCCCGGCGAAATTCGTTCCCTTCCCGGAGCGAGTGGTCGTCGCATTGCCTACCACGCCGTCGGCGTTGGATTCCAGCCTCGAATTGGCGATCCGCGCGTCGGCCTGATGGACCTCGATCGGGTTGAAGGCAGCAAAGCCACCGTCGATGCGCGTCGTTCCCCCGGCGTGCGAGAGACGGACATGATCGACAGACAGACTACTGGTCTGACCGGCGTAAATGCCACCCCAGTCACCAGCAAGAGGACCACGAGATCCTGAACGACTGACCGTATCAAACGTCCCGCCAGCACCATACCTTACGTCGTAGACGCTGGTCATTACGATCGGGTTTTCTTCCGTGCCTTCCACGATCAACTGGCTGCCCATCGTCGTCTCGATGCGCGAACCCTGCAGCTTGACAATCAGGCCCGGATCGATCCGGAGGCTGCCGTTGAGCTGGGCGCGAAGGCGATCGGGGGCTTCATTGAGTGGCGAACCAGTGAACGATCCGTTGTCGGTGTAAGTGGTGGAAGTGGCGTTCAGCTGCGCGGCGAGCACGTAAGGGCTATCACCACCAACAGCGCTTCGATACAGTCGACGGCTGACGAAGGGCAGATCGCCGCGAACGGTTGGGAGTCCAGAAAGTTCGATCGAAGCACCTGCGTTGACCGTCAGCGTTCGAGTCGCTTCGGAGGCGCTGCTTTCATTCCCCTGCGCGTCGACATAAACCAGTTTGTAGTTGTAGGCACCAGCCACAAGTTGGCCACCGGTGCGAGCGGTCAGTTGGACGACTGAAGTGGGCGGTGCATTGGTGTCGGCTACCGCGCCCCCTGCCGTACCGGCGATCACCAGATTCTCGGTCACCACGTGCACGATATCGCGATCGTCGAAACGACCAGGAACCGTCAGTAGCTCAGTTGCAGTGCCTGCACCTGTTCGTAGCTTGACAAACAAGCCGTTGACCGAGTTGTTCAAAAGTCGATTGCCATGAATGTCCGGTCCCACCCGCTCGAAGTCGGCGATGAATCCGCCCGCCGACTGGCTGACCGGATCCTGGAAGTTCGACTCCCGGAAGCTGTTGGGGGTCGCGGCCATCGCCGCATCGGCGCTCAATGTGATCTGGCTGTTGGCCACCGTGGGGCGGCTGTCGATCATGTGGATCGGAGCGATCGACTGGGAAACCCCGTCGATCACCACTTGGCCCCCACCGTACTTCATGTTCGCGTGAACAACAGCATTCAAAAAGATTCCCGCTCGCTCCAGATCCTTGCGACTCTGGTCTTTCGAATCGATCGCATTGCGGAAGTCGATTCCACCCCAATCTCCGCGGGCAGGAGCCGGTGGGTTGCGATCGGCGTTGACGCCTCGGCCGATGGTGTCATTGAGCGACGTGAAGTAAACCGAACCGGGAACGGCGTCTCCTGAAACGTCGTAGATCACATTGCCGGAGGTGTCCATGATCCGCGGGACGCCAAGCACCTGCAGTGCCCCAGCGCTGCGATCGACCGAAACCGACGTGCTGCCGACTCCGATGCGGGCTCGGCTGAGCTTCAGGATGGCGCCGGCATCGATCATCACGGTGACGTTGCGTGGAACATCGAAGGTCGAGCCGTCGGCCTGGACTTGGTTGAGTCGGTTGAAGCCCAGTTCATAGGCAAGGTTGTCGGAGGTTGTTTCCAGCTTGCCATCCGCACCGCCATTGCCGACGACCCGGACCACTCGGCCCGAAGTGGCTGCCTGCAAACCTTCTCGAATCGTCTTGAACGGGGCTGCCAGCGACCCGTTGGAGGTGGTCGCTTTGGATGCCTTGTCGACGAACACTGTATTGGTTGGTCCGGTCGGGACAAACCAGAAATCGTAGGTCCCGCCTGGGCGTCCGTCCGAATCTCCGTCGATCTGAATTCGGGAGCCATTTCCGTCGGCGGTGCTGTCGAACAGATAGGAGGTTTCCGGTGGACGGAAGTCGATCCGCACTTGGTAACGACCTTCGCTGCGACCACCAAGTCCCGAATCGTCGATCGTCGGATCGTACGCTTCATTCCCCTTGGCGCTGACCCCCAGGACATAGGTCCCGGCCGCTACCTTCAATCGAATCAGCGAGTCCTCGCTGTAGTAGTCGCCGTTGGAAGCCACCTCGGTGAAGGACCCGTTGGGGTTCAGCCGGTAAAGACGCAGATGAGTGTCCAGCAAGCTGACCTGCGAAAGCCGCTCGGCGAACGTCTCAATCTTCAGTTCCCCCGCCTCCGGCAAGGTGAACCGGTAGAGGTCGATGTCCTTGCTTTCGGGGCGATGGACAAACTGCCCATGGACGATGTCCTGATTGCCCGGAAAAACCATCTCGGTGTCGATGCCCGGGTTGATGACCGGTTGGCTGCTCTGGATCGTCAGTTGGGGCAGTTCTTCGGCGCGACCCAACCCCAGTTGAACTCCAATCCCCTGCATGAACGTTCGGAAAAGAGCCGATCCGAATTCGCTTTCGTTGGAGCCGCTGAAGTCCTGAATGTCGACGACGACGGCAGGCTGACCGTTGCTGACCAGTGGACCGGCCGCGTAGGTGGCACCACCAGGTCGGTTGTCCGTGCCACCCAAGACCGCTCGCATGTCCCCCATGGCGATCGTGATGCCATTGGTGTCCGTCTCGACGAATCGCACCCCCAGATAGTTGGCATAAAGCGACATGATCTCCCGGACACGCTGCTTCTGCGTTTCCGTGATCGCGTTGAGCTGGATGCTGCCGCCAGAACGGCCGAGTTGTCCCTGGAAGTTGTATTCAATTACCTCGATACCGTCGAAGTCGATCGTCGACACATGGCTCTGGTAACGGTTGTCGCGATTTCCCGGTTCGTCATTGGCCCCTGGGAAGTCGAGCAAGTACGGGGTGGTGTTCTGAATCTCCGACTGGATGATGATCGCCTTGGGCTGGCCGGAGACAGGCTGGAACTGATTGGTGATGTCGAGCGCTGAGTCCCACTGGCTGCCTGGATCGTCGAAGGGAGCTAGATCCGAAGGGGCCGGTAGATTCTCTTCGTCAATTCCGATGCGCAGTCGCAAAGCTTCGATCGGAAGCGCGTTGCCGTTGGTGTCGACCAGCTGGTCCAAATTCCGATTGAAGGTGAGGATCGCGCGGTCCTGTGCCGCACTGTATTCGACCTTGGCCGGATAGATCACCAGATCGTCGATCATCTCCACCGAGCCGCGCGTGTAGCGAAGCTGATAGAAGCGAGGATTGATCGCTGCTGTTGGGTCGAGATCGTCGTCGTTGAAATAGACCTCGATCACGTTCCGCTTCTGGTCAAGCGAACCGTTGGCCAAGCGAACGACAGGTTGCGGGACGACCGCTTCAATGCGAGCGCCAAGATCGAGTTCGAATTGGATCCCCTGATCGTTTCCGCCGTTGAAGGGTTGACCCAGCACATTTTTGAGCGCCAGCGGGCCGCGACCCAGAACGTCGATCCGGTAGATGTCATCGGGAAGATCTTCCGCAAATCGGAAGACCACCTCGCGAGCCGAATCGCCAAAGCCGACGTAAGCCGGCGTGATCGGGATGTCGTTGGCGCCCGCCAGGGCCAGCGGCGAGTAATTGATCGGCAGCGCCCCGACTCGCGTCGCCGGCGAACCACTGACGAAACGGGCCAGCACCAGCGCCGAAGCCGCGCTGCTGGAGTTGACCGCATCGATCACCTCCTGCGCGGTCGATGCAAAGCGGGAATTGCTGTTCATCTCCACTTGGATGGTGGTGCCAGTCACCGACACGACCGGTGGCGAAGCGGCGCCAAAGTCGCGTGAGGTGAATTCGATTTTGATACCGCGACCTTGTGGTCCTGACTGCTGGGAAAGGAATTCCACCTGGAGCGCCGTACCGGCGTTCATGTTGGTCGAAACGCGAGCTGCGTTGGCCCCCGTCAACTTCAGCACCTGACCGGCAGGTACCGTATCGGCGATGGCGACAAGCGGAGAACCTCGTAGACGACTGGCGATCACCAGCTTGCTGGCCACACCATCGGCATTGATCGTGTCGATCAGATCTTGAGCCGTTGTCTTTAGGCCTGGTGCCGTGTTGACTTCAATGTTCAGACGCTGACCCGAAACGCTGATGCGAGGCAGGCTGGTGTCGCTTCGCGATGCCTGCGTGAAGCGGATCTCGACTCCATTGCCGCTTGTGCCCGGGCTGGCCGCTGCAAAGTCGACTACCACCGCGCCCCCTGTTCCCAGGTCGGTGCTCAAGTAGGCCCGCTCAAAAATCCCATCCGTCCCAGCGCGGCTGATCTGGATTCCCGAGAGCGTCCGTCCGTCGATGGCCGAAGCATCATCGAATCGGAAGACCAGCTCCCGCGGCGACACGTGAAGTACCGCTCCGTTTTCCAGCAGCTCCCCTTCGTTGGGCTGGACGCCGACCAAATTGGGGCCGACTGCCATCAACTGACGCCCTTCCAGGTTTTCCAGCAACATGCGCCGGGAATTTGCCTGTTGCAACGCCTTGGACCTGCTCGCTTTGCGACGTGTCGCCATCGTGGTTTTACCCGAACAGAAACAGGAATGAATCTGAAACCGATGCGCTTCTTCCACCCGGCCTCGGAACGCAAAAAGCCCCAAGCCTGACAGACCGCGCCTGCCCCCTGGTCTTAAAAAAGTGCCAAAAGGCGATTGACCGAGAATTTAGAGAAGATGGAAAACGCGGACTACACCAATCTCGCGATTGTAATTCCGCACCACCCTATTGCAACGTCGATGCCCTGCCCCCAGGGCCAAGGAAAACGTTTGCAATAGGTTGCCTTCGCTTCATTTTCACCAAATTGCCCAGGTCAACCTCTCTCCTAGCGACTCCTCTGGAAGCTTCACCCACCGTGAGCAACCCGCAAAGCCAGCCAGGACAGCATGAGGCTTTCGATTCGAGCCCAAGGTGAAAAGTTCCCGACGCCCCGTCAGTGTCTCGGTTCAGGCCGATCGATCCCGATCGCATTGCGGGGTACCGTGCGAAACTGCCAAGAGTTCTGCTAGCCCTCCTCCGACTCCGGGGGGAATCGGTATGGGACTCGGAATGCAGGCATTGGAACGTTGAGTCAAAAGCCGATGGAATCGCATGGCGGCCAGATAGTTGGCCTGATCGCATGGGGAAAAGCGACTCTGCCGCTCCGAAACACCAAGCACAAGCCGATCCGGTGCAAATCGCTGGAAAGGAGAAGCACGATCGACCAGCCGACCGATCTCCTTCGATTTTTTTCATCGATCCCTTGCCGATCCGAGGGCTCGAGAGGACGATTGCTGGACCATCCATTCATCAGTTGAGGCACTCGAGGGCTTGATCGGAGCCCTGGGATTGCCGCAGCGGCGGCCGGCCCTCGGAGTTCGAGGAAAACGGCGGGATCCTTCTTTTGGGGGTGTTGTTGATGTTCGATTCCCTTTCTCGTGGCCTGCAGTCTGCTTTCAAGACGCTTCAGGGCAAGGGCAAGCTAACCGAAGCGAACATGCGAGAAGGTTTGGCGTTGGTCGAATCTTCGTTGCTGGAGGCCGACGTCAGCTACGCGGTGGTCCAGCAGTTCATGAAGAGTGTTACCGATCGAGCGGTGGGCCGCCGGGTCCTCCTTTCGCTTCGGCCTTCCGAGGAACTGGTCAAGATTGTCTATGAGGAACTGGTCGGCTTGCTGGGGCCGGTCGACCAGAGCATTCCGATCAAGAAGGGGCAGCCTACGGTCCTGATGCTTTGCGGGCTTCAGGGGTCGGGCAAGACGACCACCTGCGGCAAGCTGGCCAAGTTGATTCAGGAGCAGAAATTGCGTCCTTTTCTCGTTGCAGCAGACCTCCAAAGACCTGCTGCGATCGAGCAATTGAGGGTGCTGGGAGCCCAGTTGGGGGTACCAGTCTATGCACCCCATGGAGCGGCTGATCCGGTGCAGGTCTGCCGGGAGGGGATCGAGCAGGCAAAACAGCAGCACGCCAATGTAGTGATCCTCGATACCGCGGGCCGATTGGCGATCGACCAGGAGTTGATGGAGCAGCTCAAGCAGATCGATCTGCAGGTGAAGCCCGACCAAATTTATTTGGTGGTTGACGGCATGACGGGCCAGGATGCCGTCAACAGCGCTTCGGCATTTCACGCGGCCCTGGAACTGGATGGGGCGATACTAACCAAGCTAGATGGCGATGCGCGCGGTGGCGCCTTGCTGAGCGTCAAAGCGGTCACGCAGGTGCCGATCAAGTTCATCGGGACCGGGGAGCATCTGGATGCTTTGGAGCCGTTTCGTCCAGAAGGGATGGCCAGCCGCATCCTAGAGATGGGCGACATGCTGGAAGTGGCGAGGGAAGCTCATCGATTGATCGACGACCAGGAGCGAGAGCGTCTGGAAGAGCGATTGCAGTCGGGAAAGTTTTCGCTGGAAGATTTCCGCGACATGATCCAGAAGATGCGAAAACCCGGGCTGATGCAGAAAATGCTGGGACTGATGCCCGGCATGGGGGCCATTAAAGATGCGCTCGCACAGGCTGGCGATCAGGACGGGGAGATGGCCAGGATTTCTGGAATCATCGATTCGATGACTCCCGGTGAACGGCGACAGCCTGAGATCATCGACATCCAGCGGCGCCACCGAATCGCCCGCGGCTCTGGGGTCCAAGCCGCTCAAGTTTCCGACCTGATCAAGCAGTTCCAGGTCATGGGACCACTCCTCCAACTGATGTCGACCGGCAAAATGACCGATCGACTCAAAGCCCTTCAGCAGATTCAAGGGGGAATGGCCGGCATGCCCGGGATGAGCCTCGACAATATGAAGCTCAAGCAGAGCACCGGAAAGCGACTTACCCCCAAAGAGAGGGATAGGTTGCAGAAGGAGCGTGAGCGAAAACTCCGTCAAATGAAGCGAAAAGAAAAATAATCCTCTTCGCACCCACGAAAGATTTCCTATACTTTGGGACTCGATAGGTTCCCTGAAATTCAGCAGGAGTGGTCGACTCGTGACAGTGCGTATTCGGATGAAGCGATTGGGACGCAAAGGCCGTCCTTTTTATCGGGTCTGTGCGTTGGATGTTCGGACTCGTCGTGATGGACCGGTTCTCGAAGAACTGGGGCACTACGATCCGATGGTCAAAGAGACCGACGCAAGAGCCGTGCTCAATGGCGAGCGGATCGATTATTGGTTGAGCGTCGGCGCGCAGCCTAGCGAGCGGGTGGCGACCTTGATCAAGAAGTACGGAACCAACGGGACGCATTTGACCGAGCAGAAGGCGGCGGTTGAGCGGCTGAAGCGGCCGTCTTCTTCCGCAAGCTGAGCGATCGCATTCCTTGCTTGACCGGTTGCCAATGGGGAACCGGCCAAGATTATTTTCGACATGCGGACCCACGCGTTCTGCGAGGCTCATTCCAGGGACTCGCAATAGGACGGGTGGGTTTTTCTTTGCGATGAATTGTCCAGGCTTCTCCCGGGTCTCTGGTCATGCGGATCGACATCGTCACCCTGTTCCCTGAGATTTTTCGGGGATACATGACCCAAAGCCTGTTGGCGAAGGCGATCGATGCAGGGCTGGTGGAGTTGGTAGTGCACGATCTGAGAGACTATTCGTGCGATCCCAAGCACCACAAAGTGGATGACCGACCCTACGGTGGCGGCCCGGGGATGCTGATTCAGGTGGAACCGGTAGTGCGATGTGTGGAGGCGGTTCAGGGCCTCACCGCAGAGCCGGGATTGGTCTGCCTTTTGACTCCTCAAGGGGAGCGACTGGATCAACCACGTGTGGAACGACTGGGGGTGCTGCCGCGCCTGATCTTGCTATGCGGTCGCTACGAAGGGTTCGATCAGCGCGTGATCGACTTGCTGCAACCACTGGAGCTGAGTATCGGAGACTATGTGCTCAATGGTGGCGAGGTGGCGGCGATGGTGGTGGTCGATGCGACGATTCGGATGATCCCCGGCGTGCTGGGGGATGAAGCGAGCAGTTGGGAGGATTCGTTCTCTCGCGGGAATCGCCTCCTGGAGTTCCCCCAATACACTCGGCCAAGGTCGTTTCGAGGCCTGGAGGTTCCCGACGTGTTGCTCAGCGGAGATCACGGCAGGATCGCCCAGTGGCGGCAGGAGGAAAGCAGGAAACGCACCTCGCAACGCCGCTCCGATCTGCTGGGCTCCAGGCCCTCCGAAAGCCCTGGTACGGAGATTTAGCGACCGGCGAGGCACCCGCGTCCCGGCCTGCAGATCAGCGTGGTATGGGTTGAAATGGTTCCGTCTCCCCGTCTGTTTCTCTCGTCTGCAACCGGCTCTTCTGGCTGAAAAGGGACGTGAAGTTGGACCGGCTAGGCAGGGGAAAAGCGGAAAATGCCCTTTTCAGAAGGGGGAAAATCGACGATATTCATAGGTCCCCTACGGGGAATCGATCGCGGAAAATGCATCCATAGTGAACCGTTGAAGTGACACCATGAGCCAGAAAATCATCGCTCTTGCTGAGCAATCGTCCTTGAAAGCCAATGTCGATGCCTTCGAAGTAGGGGACTTGGTCGATGTCCACACCAAGATCCTCGAAGGAAACAAAGAGCGGATTCAGATTTTCAGTGGCACCGTGATCGCTCGAAGTGGTAGCGGCACCCGCGAGATGTTTGTCGTCCGTCGCATCGTTGGCGGCGAGGGGGTGGAGCGAAAGTTCCCGCTTCATTCGCCTCGTATCGACAAGATCGACGTGAAGAGGAAGAGCGTTGTGCGTCGAGCCAAGCTGTACTTCCTGCGTCAGCGCAGCGGCAAGTCGGTCCGACTCCGCGAGCGTCGCGTCTGATGGTGCTTGGATCGAAGTCGATGGCGGATTGTCCTGCCTGAGCCGATCTGCATAGAAATTGGACCAAATCCACCAAGGCTCCTAGGATTTCATCCAACGATGAGATTCCTGGAGCCTTTTTCGTGCGCGGAGCCGGTGGGATGGAGCTATCGAGGTGGCGCGAGGGATGCCAAAGCGTGGCGCGCGGGGCTCTCTACCGGCTGATCGATGGAGCCCAGAGGTGGCTTGGCATAGGAATGTACCAACCCGGAGAGTTGGCGCTGGGGGCCCGGGGGGAAGCGATTGCCAAGCGTTACTTGCAACGGCTTGGGTATCGCTGTCTGGAGGCAAGCTATCGTTCCTGGGTGGGCGAAATCGACCTAGTGATGCTCGACCACCGACAGCTGGTTTTTGTCGAAGTGAAGACATGGCGCGCGGCGGAGGCCGGGGAAGGCCCTGCTGACTCGGTAGACCAGCGCAAGCAGTGGCAATTGACTCGGTGTGCGGAGGAATACCTCACGCGCTACCGGCTCTGGAGTCAGCCGGCTCGTTTCGATGTCGTCGCCATCGTGCTGGATCCAGGCAGTCGACTGCCCGATTCGATCACACACTACCGAAGCGCTTTTGAATCGACCGAGGATCGGAGGCCACCGTGACGTTGGTGGTTGGCCAGGGAGGTGGCGGCGCGCGGCACTGGATAGGAAATCAGACGGAGGGTTTGGTCCGCAGGATGGCGGGGCGGCAGAGCGATAGTGCCCCAGGAGGTGACGTTCGCTACGATCGACATTCCAACGATCGTTAGAATGTCGTCCATCGATCAAGCGTTTTGTGTCGTTGGGGTGATCGGGAAGGCTTGGCCGAAGCCGCGGACGAAAAGGCCTTCGCGGGGTGCCAGCTCCAGGAGGTGGAAGTCCCCTAGGCCTCGGAGGAGGCCGATGGTCGGTCCGAATTTCTGTTGCATCTGGTCCAGCAGAAGTTCCGCGCGGTCGGCGGGGCGGTCGACTCGATGCACCACGCATCGAAAGCTGACGCGCTTGCGAGCAAACACATTGACTGCCGTCGATTCATCCTCCAGGAAGAGCACATGGCAAAGCCGGGAGTCGGCCAGGTGCTGCGTGTGTTTGGCCAGTTGGCTGACCAGGATGTAGAAACGTTCCTGGTGGTCGATAAATGGGGTGTAGCTTGCCTCTGGAAACTCGTCATGGGGGCTGCGAGTCGCCAGGATTAGCGTCTTGCGCGTGGCGATCAGGGAAACGATTTCCTGGTGCATGGAAGGGTCGACGCAGTACATGGAGCTGTCACCTTGGGGATCGATCGGGTAATAGGCGGTGTCGTGAAGGAGGTCCCACCGACCTTTTCATCATGGCGCTCCGCTCGTCTGTGGGCAATCGGTAAGCGAAACTTGGGAGAGGATCGCCTGCGGCGTCCACTGGGGGGTATCACAGATACCGAGCCGGGTCGGCAGACTGGTTTTCCGCAAACCCTTTTCGCCGTAGCAGGCAGGAATCGCAATGGCCGCAGGCCCATCCCTCAGGGGACGGGTCGTAGCAGCTGGAGGTGTTCCCGTAATCGACTCCAAGGGCCAATCCTTGCCGAATGATTTCCCCTTTGGTCCATCGGATCAGAGGCACATGAATCCGGAGCGTTCCGCCTCCTTGAGTGGTCGCCTTGAGTGCCAGGTTGGCCATTTTCTCGAAAGCGTCGATGTACTCCGGACGGCAGTCTGGGTAGCCGCTATAGTCCAGTGCGTTGACCCCCGCAAACAGATCGAAAGCTCCCAAGACTTCGGCCCATCCCAGAGCGTAGCTAAGAAAGAGGGTGTTGCGAGCCGGGACGTAGGTGATGGGGATTTCCTGGCCGATCTGGTCGGCCGACTGATGTTTGGGAACCGCCAGTTTCGGATCGGTCAGCGCCGAACCAGCCAGGACTCCCGGCGTGATATCGACCACTAAGTGCTGGGCTACCCCCTGCTTACTGGCTTGCCAGGCAGCATGCGTCAGCTCCACACCGTGCCGCTGCCCATACCGAAAGCTGATGGCGTAGCAGGAAAACCCTTCTCTTCGAGCGATGGCCAGGGTGGTCGCCGAGTCGAGGCCACCGCTGAGCAGAACGACTGCCTTTTTGGGTCCGAGCGCCATCCTGTGGGACTCCCGCATCGTGAATGGATCGGATGCGCCAAAGAGCATCCTAAGGCAATGATCTTAACGGATCAAACGGTCGATCGAAGCCCCGATTCCTACGCTGCATGGTTATGCTTCTCCCCTGGGGATCGGGTAGGCCTCTGGGCAGGCCTCGAGAGAGAGTTCTGAGGAGAGGCTTGTCCTTGACCATCCATGCCAAGGGGGCGACAATAAACGATTCGCAGAGATCTAGCAGACCAGATGGCCTGAGCTGCGACACTGAGGGGAAAGGAGGCGCGCGATGAGCGTTGCCGACGGTCGGAAGTCGGTTGAGGATGCGCTGGGAGCGGCCAGTAAGCAGGTACCCGATCGCCAGGGGCGATTTGGGCCCTATGGCGGGCGATTTGTCCCCGAGACGCTCATGCGGGCTCTGATGCAGTTGGAGGAGGAGTATCACAAGGCGCAGCAGGACGCGGGGTTTCGCGCCGAACTGAACGAGTTGCTCAAGCGATTCGTTGGCCGCCCTTCCCCGCTCTATCTAGCCAAACGGTTGACTCAGTACGCCGGTGGTGCCCAGATCTGGCTCAAGCGAGAAGATCTCAATCATACCGGTGCCCACAAGATCAATAACACCCTCGGACAGGCCCTGCTGACACGCAGGATGGGCAAGACGCGAGTGATTGCCGAGACGGGGGCAGGTCAGCATGGGGTGGCGACAGCCACAGCGTGCGCCCATTTTGGATTTCCCTGCGTTGTCTACATGGGGGCTGAGGATGTTCGGCGTCAGAAACCGAACGTTTTCAGCATGCGCCTGATGGGGGCCAAGGTGCATCCGGTGGAGTCGGGGTCGCGGACGCTCCGCGATGCGGTCAATGAAGCGATGCGCGATTGGATGTCCAGCGTCGAGACGACGCACTACATCATCGGCTCGGTGATCGGACCTCATCCTTTCCCGATGATCGTGCGTGACTTTCAGTCGGTGATCGGTTGCGAGACCAAGGCGCAGTCGATCGAGGCGATTGGAAGGCTGCCCGATGCGGTGATCGCCTGTGTGGGCGGTGGCAGCAATGCGGCTGGGATGTTCTATCCCTTCGTCGAGGACCGGCAGGTGCGATTGGTCGGAGTGGAAGCAGGGGGGCGTGGCAGCAAGCCTGGCGACCATGCATCGCCTCTCTCGTACGGATCCCCCGGAGTGCTTCACGGATCGTTCAGCTACGTCATGCAGGATGAAGACGGGCAGACCTCCGATGTGCATTCGATGAGCGCCGGTCTGGATTACCCCGGTGTTGGACCGGAACACAGTTATTGGAAAGATACCCATCGCGTCGAATACACCGCGTGCGAGGATCAGGATGCGCTGGCGGCCTTCGACCTGCTGGCGCGGCAGGAGGGAATTCTGGCTGCGCTGGAAACCAGCCATGCGATCGCCAAGGCGGTCGAACTGGCGCGGACCATGTCGAAGGACCAGCACCTGGTGATCTGTTTGAGTGGTCGCGGCGATAAGGATGCTCTCGAACTGGCAAGGCTGCGTGGCGAGACATGGTGATCGAGGCTGCGGATCCCAGGCTGAACAGACCACCTGTCCAGGTTGGATGCACCGCAGCGATCCAGTGGTGGTGGCGTCCCCTCGCAAGAGAAGTAGCAATGGAAGCGGGTGGTAACGATGTCTGATGTCGATCGGCTGTTTGTTCGTTTGAAGGCGGAAGGCCGCAAGGGGTTTCTCCCCTTCGTCACCGCTGGGGACCCCGATCTGGCCTTTACGGCAAGGCTTCTGAAGCGACTGGAAGAACTCGGTTGCTCGATGGCCGAACTGGGGATTCCCTACAGCGACCCCATCGCCGACGGACCGGTGATTCAGGCTTCCTACCAGCGTGCCCTCGGCAAGCACCTGAAGTGGCGATCGGTCGTCGAGATGCTGGAAGAGACGAAGCCGCACCGCAGCATGCCAGTCGTGACGATGGTCTCCTATGCGATCATGTATCGGCATGGTCTGGAGCGGTTTGTCGACGAGGCGCAAAAAGCGGGGGTGGCGGGGGCCATCGTGCCAGATCTGCTGGTGGAAGAAAGCGGACCGCTGGCAAAGATCTGTCGCGATCGCGACTTCAGTCTGATCCAGTTGGTGACGCCGACGACCCCTGAAGAGCGAGCTCTGAGAATCGCAGACAGCTCGTCCGGTTTTCTCTACTTTGTCTCGGTCACCGGAATCACAGGGGAACGGACCGAACTGCCCGAAGGCTTGGCCGACCGGGTGCAGTGGCTGCGCGGCAAGACTCCACTGCCGATCTGCATCGGTTTTGGGATCAGTCGCCCCGAGCATGTGCGATTGCTGGCTCCGGTAGCCGATGGGTTGATCGTCGGATCGGCGATGGTGCGGCTGTTGGCTCAGCACGATACCGATGGGCCGGACCGGGTCCTGGAGCGGGTCGACGGCTTGGTAAAGGAATTGATGGAGCCATTGTCGAAGGCTGGGGGGTGAGGTCGAACCGGGAGGCCGGGGGGACAAAGGGATCGCCCTTCCCTGGCATGCAAGCAAGTTTCTAACCGTGATGGGAGATCCGATGAGCCAGTCGAAGACAGATCGAACGCTTCTCAGCCGATGGCTCCTGGGGGGCCTGGTGGCGTTGGGGGGATGTGCCCCTGCGGCCACGGAGAATAAGTCGGCACCCGCAAGCTCATCAGGCGACGCAGTCAAGGCCGCGAAGGCGGATGCCTCCAAGGCTCCCGCCCCCACGGCCCCTGCCCCGCTGGACGACGCTCAGGTCCTCACCGCCCTACAGACGATTCCAGGGATTGAGCTGACGAAAAATGGATCAGGGCAGGTCGCCGCTGTCGACTTTTCGCGGTGCTCCGATGGGTGGACCGACCAGTTGGAATCGCTCACCAAACTCCCTTCCCTGACCACCCTCGCGATCTCCGGTCCCTCGGTCACCGATGAGGCGGTTCCGGCGATCGTGAAGCTGTCGGGGCTGAAGAACCTGCGGATGGCTCAATGCGCAGTGACCGACGCCGGCATCGCACTGTTGGCCAAACTGCCCAAGTTGGAAGACATCAATCTCGATCGATGCAATATCACCGACGACTGCCTCAAGAGCCTCGCTGGGACGACAACTCTCAAACGGCTGCGGGCGCCTCGAACCAAGCTGACCGATGCCGGGCTGGCGCATCTTGCCAGTGCCGCTGGTCTGGAGCTGATCGACCTTTCCGATTGCCCACTGGTCACCGATGCCGGCTTGGCGCATCTGGCCGGGCTGACCAAGCTGCGCAATATCAGCCTGTGGGGTAAGCAGATCACCGATGCCGGCATGGCAAGCCTCCAAGGGATGACCAACATGGTCGCCCTCAGCTTTCAGGACTGTGCGGTGACCGACGCGGGCTTTGCCAATCTCAGCGGCATGACCAAGCTCCGGGAACTCGACGTCTTCCGCACTCAGGTGGGGGATGGGGCTTTGGCGGCACTCGCTGGAGCGTCGGGAATGCAGAAGATGAAGCTGCGTGATTCCAGCATCACCAGCAAAGGGCTGGTCGAGCATCTGAAGCATTTCCCTGAGCTGACGACGCTGGATCTGAGCGAGACGAAGACGGGGGATGAAGCGCTGGTGGCGATCGGCCAATTGAAGAAGCTGGAGGATCTGAATCTGTGGCACACCCGGATCACCGACGCGGGGCTGGCTCATCTGGTCGATCTGCCACTGAAGCGGTTGAACCTGGATGATATTTATGATGTCACCGATG
Organism: Planctomycetaceae bacterium; assembly: GCA_040375295.1. Lineage (GTDB taxonomy): Bacteria > Planctomycetota > Planctomycetia > Pirellulales > Pirellulaceae > JBEISR01. The sequence continues at coordinate 97,119 of JBEISR010000013.1, read as the reverse complement.
GATCGATCGAACATATCTCCAAGATGAAGGGGCTGGAGTTTCTTCACCTGGGCAAAACTGGAGTGACCGACGAAGCGCTGCAAGGGCTGGTGGGGCTCAAAGAGCTGCGGGAGCTCCGTTTGGATAACACCGTCGTCTCGAAGAAGGCAGTCGAGCAGTTGAAGGCGGCCTGCCCGAATCTGACGAAGGTCAGCTACTGATCGACCGGTCGCACACCTGGACGGACCGTAGAGAGCCGTCCGCTGGATCGAACCTTTGCCATGTTGGATGCAAAAGTTCGACTGCCGGCTTAGTTCCGGAAAAAGGTTGGATTTGGCGAGGAAGGAGTCGCATGCCATGGGATCTCATTGGAATGCGACCGAAGCGCTCCCGCGATTCGGGCTCAGTCAGTTCCGACCCGGCCAGGCCGAAGTGATCGACCATATCCTCGAGGGGCATGACTGTCTTTGCGTCATGCCCACCGGGGGTGGGAAGAGTCTCTGCTATCAGTTGCCTGCCGTCGTGAGGCCCGGTCTGACGGTAGTGGTTTCCCCTTTGATCGCCCTCATGAAGGATCAGGTCGATGCTTTGCAACGACGATCCATTTCAGCGACCTTGATCAACAGCACGCTGACGATGGGGGAGCAGTCAGAGCGATTGCAGGAGGTGGCGCAGGGAAAGTACTCGCTGGTCTATGTGGCACCGGAAAGGCTCAGGAATCCAAGGTTTTTGGAGGCGCTCCGAGCAACCCCGATCCAGCTGCTGGCGATCGATGAGGCGCACTGCATCAGCGAGTGGGGGCATGATTTCCGACCAGATTACTCCCGCATCGGTGCCTTTCGACAATGGCTTGGGGGCGTGCAGACCGTCGCGCTGACCGCCACTGCCACTCCGCGAGTGCGCCAGGACATCGTCCAACTACTTGGCCTTCAGCAGCCGCAACAATTCATCACCGGTTTTGCCAGAAAGAACCTTCACTTCGGCGTTATCCCTTGCCATTCGGACCGCGAGAAAGATCGGCAGTTGATCGAGTTTCTCAAGAGTGGACCGGGGGCGGGGATCATCTATGCGGCGACGCGCAAGCGCTGTGAGGAATTGGTGGAGCGATTGGGGCAGGAAGTCAAACTGCCGGTGGCTGCCTACCATGCTGGGCTGGCTCCCGAGCAGCGGAGGTTCGTGCAGGATCGCTTCATGCGAGGGGAATACCCCGCTATCGTCGCCACCAACGCCTTTGGAATGGGGATCGATAAGTCCGATCTGCGGTTCGTTGTCCATTACAATTTGCCTGGAAGCCTGGAAGCCTACTATCAGGAGGCAGGTCGAGCCGGACGCGATGGCCTAGCGTCGCAGTGTGTGCTGCTCTTTTCAGGGCAGGACCGATACATCCAGGAGTTCTTCATCGAGAATGCCTATCCGCCACGCGAGATGGTGCAGCGGGTCTATGAATACATCCAGGGGCTGGATGCGGACCCGATCGAAATGACGCTGCAGGAGATGCGGGATGCACTGCAGATCGAGATGACGGCCGAGTCGATCGGGACGGCGCTGCAGTGGATCTCGCGGTCGGGGGTGATCGAGCGGCTGGATTCGGGAGCCGGGCAGGCGATGGTGCGGATATCCAGCGACCTACCCACGCTGGTGGAGCTCTTGCCGAGGACCAGTCAGCGGCGTCGCAAGGTGCTGCGGGCGCTGGAGCAGATGGTGGGGGATCGCCGCTACGAATCAGTCTATTTTTCTTTGGGCACTCTGGCCAACCGAACGGAGATCGAGCGGGATCCGCTGCAGGAGGTACTGCGGTCGTTATCGCAACTGGAAGCGATCGAATACGTCCCGCCGTTTCGTGGTAGGGCGATCCATTTTCGGAAGCGCGATGTCCCCTTCGATCAGCTGAAGATCGACTTCCAGACACTCGATGCGCGCAAAGCCGCCGACTACGACAAGCTGGATCAAACGATCGCTTACGCGCAAGGAAAACTCTGCCGCCAGATGGCGGTCCTTCGATACTTTGGCGATCCCGAAGCCCGGCCATGCGGATCGTGTGACCGATGCCTCAATCAAAGCGGATGGTTCAGCATCGATCCAGGGCCCACGCCAGTTGGCCGAGTTCTGGGTGCGGGCGATGCTGCCGTTGCCACCGCACCGGATGCGTCGGACTCGCAGCAGGAAGCAGCGATTGCACGATCGGTGCGCAAAGTCCTTCAGGCGGTGGGAAGGCTGCACGGGCGACTGGGGAAAACCCTGGTGGCGCAATTCCTCACTGGATCGGAGAACGCCAAGATCCAAAGGCTTAGGCTTTCCAAGCTGGAAGGTTTTGGGCTGCTGAAGGCATGGAAACAGGCAGAAGCCAATGGTCTGCTGGAGTCGTTGCTTTCGGCAGGGGTGCTGGAGCAGACGGAGCTGCAGAAACATCGTCCTCTGCTTGGGCTTTCCGCTTTGGGGAAGGAAGTCACCGCAGGAAAGGAACTGCTTCCCACTGGAATTCGCTGGCCTGGCGCTGTGGCGATGCGTTTGCGGAGCCTTGATGGAATACCTCAGACGCCCGCGGGACAACCAGCCGCTGCGGCAAAACCGAAAGCGTCGGCAGGCATCGAGGGACAGGAATCGACTGGACAAGCCAGCTTCAAGGGAGATGGGAGCGCGATGAATTCCGCTCCACTGGAAGCCAAGGAAGCCACCAAACAGGATCTGATCGACGGCGGGCTGCAGGAGAGTGATCACTGGGAGTGGACTTGGCGACTAGCCAGTGCAGGATACACCCTGGCCCAGTGCGCTGCGTCGCGGCGAAAGACTTGGCGCGAAGTGCTGCGAGATCTGCGGCGTGCAGCCCAGAACGGCCGGTCCCTTGAGATCGATCGGTTGCTGGAACCGGACCTATGCCAACTGCTCCGTAGCAAATGGAGTCTGGAACGAGACCGGCAGTTGGGGCAGTTGGATTACGGTCAGGAACTGATCGGATTGTGGCAAAGTCTTCAGACCCAGGGACGGGGCGCCTAAGCCCATCCTTGCTGCACTCTAGCTATGCAGGCCACGGTTGGGCCGATAGCCAACTGTCGAGATGAAATCGATGATCCAGCCTGCTGCATCTTCCGGAAGCAGGATGTGGTGGTGCGATCTGCATGATCCTGCCTTTTCGGTCTATCTGGGTTTTGGTGGTTAGCGATCGCTTCACTGCATCCATTTGGAAGCACCCATGGAAGGTCACCGGATGGTTCGCGACGTACCGCGAAGATTGAGCCGCAATTCCAACACGGTAACCTTGTCGCAGTGCATGGCACTTGACCTACGGTTCCATAGAGCTGTCGAATGGGCCATTCTTTCCGAGCCGATAGGCATCTGCCAGAAATCCCCGAAAAAATTGCTGCCACAAAACACGGTGCAGTTTTAGCTTGTAGAAAGTGAGAAGTGGCTGAAGGATCCCGGTGGAGGATAGGTTACGCGATTTCGTTTTGGAATGCCGATCCAGAGGAAGCGTCCGAAGGGGCGATCCTGCTCCATGGAATCTATCCGCACAGTGAAGTTACCTTCCAAAGGCGGAATGGTACGGTCCTTGCATCGGGAAGCAATTTGAGGATCGATGTTGATGGAGTTTCTCGCATCGGATTGAGAGTTGCCATCCCAAGAGAACTCGTTCCTGGGAGCATCGAATCGTTTGGCCGAGGCCCACTCGAAGGGAAAGAAAAGCAGCACATCGTTGTCGCGCAAATGGATAGCTGGGAGGTGGTTTACTTTTCGTATTTTTCCAAGCCAGAGCTTTTTCAACGAGGGGATCGGCTAGCCTTGGGATTGATCGATGATGAAATACTGGTCGGTAAAAACCAGACTCAGAAACGAAAGTTTGTCTTCAATGATCCAGCGATTCTGGTTCGCTTTCCTCCAGACAATCGACGCTGGAAACCATACTACTATCCGGTACTCTTATTGGTCCTTGGATCCTTTCTACTCGGGTGCGTGCTGATGGCTGGTACTGGGATGGCCTGGCACAACCACGCCTGGGACAGCCGATCGATTTCGCTGGCGTCCATACTCGTCTCTTTCATTTTGTTTTTCCTCGGGCCAATTGCCATGTTGGTCCGGGAGATCAGACGAGACGGTGCGAGGAACGCCTTGGAGAGGCGAGAGCAGATAGCTCGATTGAGTTCGATCGCCGAATCGTTCTGATGTCAGAAAGAGCGTTGCCAGATTCCTGGCGCTGACATAGTAACCAGCCTCGACTTTTGCTGCCTCGTAGGTAGAGCAAGGTATGGAAGACACAGGGCTGGCGAAGAGATGGTGACGAGTTGGAATCTAATGCAACCTCCGCAATCCCTCGATCTTGGGAGCTGGCGAAGATGGAATCCATAGAGCATCTTTAAGCAGGAAATAACTGTTTACCCAGGAGGGAGGTGGCGTGTCTTTTCTCTCCTGCTGCTAGGGCGTTTGTGATTCATCTCCGAGTTCGCTTGCGAAGGTGGTTCTGCAAGCGAACTCGGTTGACTCAGTCCCGTTCTCAAGGTTTGCGAACTCGAACGGAACTGAAGATCGATGAATTCACGAAAGAGTGCAGACTGCGGGGTAGCAGTTTGGCATCCCTATTATCTCTCCTGCGGGAGTGATTTGCGGCGGCGATAAGATCTTAAACCTGCACCGCAGGACATCAGGCCGAGGGCAGCCAGAGTCGAAGGTTCTGGTACGTTGCTGGACGAAATCACCAAAGTGTAAGCACCGCCGACCGGAATGAGATCCCCGGTGATGATGCCCGCACCGAAAAAATTCGCTGGAAAACCCGCGACGCCGATGATGTAGTCGCCTGCTGCAAGCGTCAAATTGCTTAAATTTGAGTTGTATGTTCCTCCGATGTCGACACCTGCGATGTCTCCTGGATCGCCGCCACCGTCATCGTCATTCGCAAAAAGAGTGCCCCCGGCGTTCCAGATTCCAATCCAGAGGTCGAAATTGGTGATGGTTGGTGCCGAATCGACGTCCAGGTGGACGGTGCCTCCGTTATGAGAAAATCGGTAGAAGTCTCGACCTGCCGTGGATCGCCCCAGTTGGACAATTTCCACGTGCGGTATCGTCGATGAATCCAATATGTTTGGATCAAAGTTCATAGAGAAATCAGAAGCGTTGATCACTTGGGCTGAAGCGAAATCGGGCGCACTGGTTGAGGTGACCACGGCGGCGTTCGCGGAAGTGATGAGCGTCGAAAAGGCAGCTAGGAAGCCGCCGCAACGGAGAATCGCTTTTAGACTGAAGCATCGCATTACCGTAATCCCCACTATGAAAGTTACAAATCGGACCTTCTGTGAGAATCGATGATCTATCTGCCCTTTGAATTCGAAAAAGCTTAAGAAACGGTAACTCTTGTGTTTTTCCGGTGCTGAGAGTCGGGTTGCGACGATTAAGCGATCTCTACGGGAACCCTGTGGTTGGCCTCGGCAGAGTGTGAGCCAGGGCTAAGAAATGTCGCGTTGAACATTTCGCCAAGATCAAGCCAATATTTTTCTAGCTTTTACGTTGCTACGCATTCATGTACTAGAAAGCTAGCAATCTATCGCTTGGCCTTGAGGCGGGGTGTGCCATGAAAACGATCCCCGACTCCTGCATGCGATTGCTCAGGCCACCAAGAAATGATGAAGATCCCTGAGTTTCAGCAGTGGATGGTTTACTGAGGAATCTTCGGAAAAGAGACATTCCCGTCATAATCGATCTGAACCATCACTTGCTCGACAGAGGCAGGGTCCGGTCTTTTCGTCATGGGGTTGATCTTGGATCGAATGAAGAGGACATCCCAAGTGCCTTCTCCACCATCCGAGGTCGGGCCTCCTTTCAGCATGGCAAAGATGTTCCGGCCGTCTTCCTTTTTCCAACCGAACTTCTCCACTGCTGCTTTCCAGGCGATCTCGGAAATACCGAGTTCTTTGGCGATGGCAGAGTAGAACTGGTCGGGGTCGGGATACTCGCCTTTGGGTTTCACGTCGGTGAATTTCTTTTTGTATCGTTTTTCGAAGAAGGCCAGATCTTCTTCCTCTCGTTCCAGGGGCTGCATCTTGGAATCTAGTTCTCGCTGGCGTGCAGCCAGGGCTTGCAGCGTCTCCTGATACATCGAATCGTAAGGCGCTCGATTGCCTTCAGGTGGTGCTGGTATCGCTTCCAGGGCCAGCACGAGTTCATCTCTGGTCAGATTTGGCGCGATGATGGTCAGGGCATCGGCACCATGATGTTTGGGAGGCGTGGGGACTCCGGACGTGCGCGAGTAGATCCATCGACCATCGGCGGCGGCTAGGCATAGTGCGCGGACGATCCGCTGCCGGAGTTCCCCTTGGGTCTTCGAGGCCAGGATGGCCAATCCTCGATAGGCACCGTCATTCATCACCGCGTCGACGTCGCTGGTTGCCTCAAGCAATCGTTCCGCGACTGCCCCTGCCAGCGATTCGGTGGAGATGACGGATGCGGATTGGACGAGGGCCATCGTCACCTGCCTGCGGCAGCGGGCCAGCGCGCTGCTGGGGTTGGTGTCTGCCTCTGTCGGAAGTGGAATGTCCAGCAGGGAGCCGATCGCCTTCTCCTGCATGGCCTGCGGCAGATGCTTCATCAGATGGCTGATCAGCTTCGCGCCTCGCCACTGCAGTTCCCGGTCGCTACTCGCCAACCATGGGAGGCTCGCTTCGTACACGCCCTGGAGGATCCGGCCAGCCCATCGGTCGGCGTCGGATGGCTCTCGCTCTAGCCTCCATTCCTGTTGGACCCAGAAGGGGCTGGAGAAGAGCTCCGGTTGCTGCAGCAATTGAGCGACGGCTCGCACCGTCCACTCCGCAGTGTCCTGATGTTGGTTGTCCTGTAGTTGGTTTTGCAAATTGGGCAGGAGACCTTCCCAGAGCGACGGGAGGTCTTGGGGGGCGAACAGTTTCTGCGCGGCCAGTTTCTCGATGGCCAGGAACGCTTGGCTACGGATGGTCAAATCCTTGGCGTGGAGCGACTGGAGCACCAAGGGCAGATCCTGGCGTGTGGGCGGAAGCGATTGCCCCGTGGCGAGGTTTTTTAGTCGTTCCCGGGATTCCTCGGTGAGCGGTTGGGCATCGGCCTCTGCCTGGTCCTGTTGCGGGCCAGCGTTTGCGTTGTTGTTGCCTGCTTCGCTGGAGTAGGCTGCAGGGTTGGGCATGGTGGGAGTGACTGACGGATTCGTTTCCGCGACGGCGGAAGGTCCGACGATGGCGGTCATTGTGCAGAGGGTTGCAAAGAGACTCGCGATCGACCTCCGTCGCCACGTTCCGACCTGCGCGCGGTTGCGATGGGTTTCCAGGATCGAATGAACGCGGGCTTCGATCCTTTGGGCGCGCCCCATGGCCAGAGCAACCCCTGCCTCAGGGAAGCGGTGACGAAGCTGGGCGGTGATGTTCAACAATTCCTCAGCGTAGTCCTCGGGATTCGCGCCGGAGGTCAGGACCCAGTCGTCGCAGGCGGCTTCCTGTTCGATCCGTAGACACCGGAGGCTCCACCACGCCAGCGGATGATACCAGTAGAGGCTTCTCGCTAGCTCCCCTGCCAATTGGGATACGAAATCCGATCGCCGTATGTGGGCCAGTTCATGCAGCAGTACCAGTCGCAATCTTTCTACCGACCAGGAGTTGGCTTCACTTGGCAGCAGAACGATCGGGCGACGCCATCCCCATGTCATGGGACTGATCGGATGGCGCGATACAAGCCCTTTCACCGGGCGACCAATCCCCATCGCATGGGACAGCTCCTTCAGTTTCGATGCGACTTGCTCACTGGCCGGATCCGCTTGCCGGGCAATTGCGTGCAAGCGAGTGAACCCAAGCCCAAGCCTTCCCAATCCGAAGAGTGCTCCTGCCAGCCACATCGCACCCAAGATGGACTGGATCGATGTCGAGCGGAGAAAATCCGGGGATGGAAAGCCAGTGGGACTCACGGAGGGGATTTTCAATGAGTCTTCTAGCACCACCTGCGATGGCGCTTTGGTGATAGTTGGGAAATCCGTAACGCCATCGGTCCTTGCGAATTCCCGATTCGAATCACCTGCGATGGCTCTTTCTGTCCCAGCAGGCCATACTCGCCACTTGGGAGCGAAGAAGTAGAGGGCTGGCAGAGCCAGGGAAGCGATCAATGCAGCGCTCCACAGCAGATGCCTGTGCGCCGCAGAGGCTTGGATCCAGGCGATCGAAAAGCCGATTGCAAGGACGAAGAGCACGGTCGATCGGACGGCCAGTTCTAGCCCCGCCTCTGCCAACAGCCCGAGGTATTCATCCATCAGCCGTTTTCCTTTCGTGCCTTGCGGGCCTGTTGGATCAGATCGATTAATCGCTTGAGCTGGGCCTCATCGAGTTGTGCGGCGGATTCCCCTAGGTGCGCGGCGACCGCCTGTTCCAAGGACCCGCCGAAAAACACATCGAGCACTCGGCGAAAGGCCCCCGTTCCGGCGCGCTGTCGTAGCCGACTGGCGCGGTAGATGTAGGTCCTTCCGTCCTCCTTGTGCACCAGATGCCCTTTCTCCTCCAAGATACGAAGAAAAGTTCGGACGGCGGTTTTACTCGGTGCATCGGGAAGATGTGCCACAACCTGAGCGGCCGAAGCCTGCCCCAGCGCATAGACGACATCAAGAATCTGCCGTTCACGGCGACTTAGCTGGGGTTCTTGGGGGCTTGGCATCGTGAAGGCCATCGAGGAGCTAAACGTCAACGGCTAAATTATTAGCCATTTCGTCGGGGCTAGGCAAGGCTTGAAGGTTAATTTTTTAGCGCATTTGGATTCCTTGGAGTCCGGGGCCCCTCTTGGAGGATGCCGCAACCACTCCCCTGCTCTGCTTCAGCTGTTCGAGCAGGTTGTGGACCAGTGATCCAGGTGGGACTGAGCGACTGTGGCAGGGCAGCTCCAGACAAGAAAGAACATCGCTTCTCGCACCCATCGATTGGCCGGATGGTGGGAAAGAAAGCCTTCGCCTTTGGCCGCCACCAGGGCGGCTTGGGTGACGCGAAGCACCAGTTCGTTGGCGCTGCTTCGTAAGGTCCAGGGGGTGGCGTCGGTCGTGGTACCGCGTGCCATGTCGACCAACTGTTGGTGCAGTGGATCGATCTGCTGCTGAAACTGGATGGCGGAATCGGCCAGATGGGGCCGCTCGGAGGAAGCCTCCCGCAAATAGCGGCATGCGCGATCGGCAAGCCCCAGAGCGAGGACGCTGGTGGAGAGGTTGCCTGCCGAATTGTCGCCACCGGGGGGCAGGCGCAGTCGGTAGGCATCAGGAATCGTTGCATCGCTCAGTTCCACTTTCCCGGTCTGGCTACCTTGGAGCGCCAAGAGCGATTCGGGCGCGTGGCAAGCGATATGGGGATGCGGAAGTGGGATGGCGAAGAAATGCGACTGACCGGCGGAGTCGCTGGCTCCGATCACCAGCATCTTTGCGTGGTGGGCACCAGTGACCCAGGGGCAATAGCCATCGAGGAGCCAGTGACTGTTGTTTTTCTGTCTCGCGCGGAGCGCTGGTGCTGCCATGTGCTGGCGGCTGGTGGTCAGGTGACTGATGCCGACCGTGGCGAACACGCTACCATCGGCTAGGTGAGGCAGCCACTGGGTCAGTTCTTCGGAGGCACCTTGAGCGATTCGTTTCACGGCGGCGACGCGCTGCGTCAGGATGAAGGCGGTCTTCAGCGAATGGCCAGCCAGCCAGCGATATCCGTGCAGTAGCTCTTCCTGAGCCCATCCGTAGCCGCCTTGCTCTTCCGAAAGAAACCAACGATGGACTCCGTGCAAACCGCAGGCGGCCAACTCGCTAGCTGGCCACTGCGTCTCCGCCGAGGTGCTGGGCCCATCGAGAATCATCGCAAGGGCGTCGCCATGCTGAGACGCGGCATCCTCGTCAAACGATGGACGGCCAGCCGTCAGCCACTCAGAGAAACCTTTTGGAGCAGGTGTGGCGGGCTTCATCTGCGGGAACCGCTCTCTGTTCAATGCATCGGTGGAGTCGAGGGCGTGTTGCGGGAGACCGATGGGGTAGGAGACCATCCCGCCGATGCGACCGTCAACCAGCTGGCAATCAGAAGCATCCCGCCCAGGGGTGCTAGGTGAGCCAGTTGTTTGATCCCCAGGATGCTAAGACCATACAAGGAACCGCAGAAGCAGAGCATTCCAAGGAGCATGGTGCCGATGGCGATACGAAAGCGACGGGAGGTGACTGGGGTGGCAAGAGCGGCCAGGGCTAGGCAGGCGAGGGTGTGCAGCAGGTGGTACTGCACGGCGGTTCGGAATTGATCGAGTCGTTTCTGGAGAACGGCGTCCTCCAGACCGAGGCTAGCTAGGTAGCCTGGCAGCGCATGGGCGCCAAAGGCTCCCATGGCAACTCCGAAAGCCCCCAACAGGCCAACCACCATCAGGAATCTTTGCGATGCAATCATCGATGGAATCCCTAGGAAGCCTGAGTGTCTGTAAAAGGTTCCTCCAACCAGTGACGAACGCTTGCCATCAAGCGGTCGATCGCCAGCGGTTTGCGAAGGTAGTCGTCGACGCCGAGCATTTCGGCGTAGGCTTTGTGCCGTTCCCCTTCGTTGGCGGTCATCATGATGATCCGCATCGGCGGCAGGGAGGCGCGGTGCAATGATTCCAGCACCAAAAATCCACTCCGCTTGGGCATCATCATGTCCAGCAGCATTAGGTCTGGCTGCACCTGCTCGGCCATCGCCAGCCCCTGGTTGCCGTCTCGGGCCACCAGCACTTCGTATCCTTGCTCTTCCAAGGCGTAGCGAACGGCCTCGATGATCTCAAAGTCGTCATCGACGATTAGCACACGTGGGGGCCGGTTATCTCGTTTCCAGGCGGGGGCAGTGTCCATTGCGGTTCTCTGCGGTGGGAAACTTCGGAAGGAACTCTCCTCTATTTTATGCGGCCAGTTGCAATCCAGCGAGTCGCCTTTTGGTGAAAGGGGGGTGGCGGTCTGAAAGGAATGCTGATTTCCAAAGATTGCAGAAGCGGTTATCCTGGCGGAATGGAACAAGAAAATTTGGAAGAGCAGATTGTCGCACTGGTCGGTGCACCTGGTTATCGTCCCATGAAGCCACGCGGCTTGCTGAAGGAACTGCGGCTGGACGATTCGCGGTACGGGGAATTGAGGCGGTTGGTTAAGCGACTGGTTCGCGCGGGCAAGCTTCGGTTTGCCGCCAATCATCTTCTGCTACCCCCTCTGCCCAGTGTGCCGCTCGAGGCTGACTCTTCCAGCGGCGATGCGCCGTCCAGATCTCAGGATCGGTCCTCACCGGGGTCTCGGGAAACAGTGCGAAGTGGGTTGCAGCGCCAGGAGCCACCAGGAAGCAGCCAACCCATCCTTGCGTCCGAAGAGGAGCAAGAAGCAGCCGAAGCGATGGACCAGAGCGAAGCGTCATCGGTCCTCTCGCAGCCCACTCGGCGCGATGGCCAGCAGGTTGCCGAAGGGATTTTTCGATCGACCCAGTCGGGATATGGTTTTTTTCGACCCGATGGGGTGTCCCAGCGGGAGGAAGATCTTTTCGTTCCACCATCTGCGACCGGAGGCGCGATCGATCGAGACCGGGTGCGCGTGCGGATCAGCAGGGGCAGGCAGGGGAAATGGGAGGCGAGGGTGCTGGAGGTGATCCAGCGTCATCGGCGTCAATTTTCCGGCACCTATCTGGTCCAGGAAGGGAAGGCGCTGGTCTGGTTGGATGGGGTTCCACTGGCGCAACCGGTGAGGCTGGGAGATGTGCGAGGGATACCGCTGGCCCCCGACGACAAAGTCATTGTCGAGGTAGTTCGTTTCCCGGAAGGGGATCATCCAGGGGAAGCGGTGCTGCTGGAGGTGCTTGGCAGCGCCCGAAACCCGATGGTCGACACGCGGGCGATTGAATTCCAGTTCGGTTTGCCGGGAGAGTTTCCCCCTGAGGTGATCGACCAGTCGCGCGAGATTTCCGATCGCTTTCAAGAGGATGTGATTCCTGAAGATCGAAGAGACCTGACCCAGCTGCCGACGCTAACCATCGATCCGATCGATGCACGGGATTTCGATGATGCGATTTCGCTGAGCGTCAATGAAGTGGGGCATTGGGAGTTATGGGTTCATATCGCCGACGTGTCGGCCTTCGTTGAGGAGGGAACCGCACTAGACGAAGAGGCGAGGGAACGAGCCACCAGCATCTACCTGCCCGACCGTGTGATTCCAATGATCCCAGAGGTGATCAGCAATCATGTCGCCAGTCTGCAACCGGATCGCAACCGATGGGCGATCAGCGTCCTGATGGAGTGGACTCCTGACGGGGTTCTGGTGCACTGGGAGGTGCATCGGTCGGTGATTCGCAACCAATTGAGGCTTCATTACGAACAAGTCGATCAATTCCTGAAAGCCCCAGATTCCTTTCGAGGCAAGATCCCTGATGTGATGCATGAGATGTTGAGCCAGATGGATCGCCTAGCGATGCTGTTGCGCAAGCGACGCTTGGAGGGAGGGGCGATCGAGCTGTCGCTTCCCGAGGTGAAGATCGATCTAGATCGTGGCGGCAAGGTTAAGGGAGCCCATCTGGAGATTCAGACCGAGAGCCACCAGATCATCGAAGAGTTCATGCTGGCCACTAACGAGACGATTGCTGCGTGGATGGACCGCGACCAGGTACCATTTGTCCGGCGAGTCCATGGGGCACCTAAACCGATCGCACTCCGAAAGATGACGGAGTTTGTCCGAGACCTTGGAGTCGAGTGCGGATCGCTAGCCGATCGCTTTGAGCTGCAGCGCGTGCTGCAGTCGGTGCGGGGAATGGGGATTGAATACGCAGTCCACTACAGCACCCTGAAGAGCCTCGCCAAAGCGATTTACCAGGTGGAGCCAGATCGTCATTACGCTCTCAATAAAGAACACTACTGTCACTTCACTAGTCCGATTCGAAGGTATCCCGATCTGACAGTGCATCGGCTGGTGATGGAGCGGCTGGCTAAGGGCACGGCGCGGGGGGATCGGATGCAACTGGAGGCGTTGGCGGACCACTGCAGTCAGCGCGAGCAGCGAGCGGAAGCGGCAGAGCGGGAGTTGGTGAAGGTGAAGCTGCTGCATTACATGAGCCGCCGGGTTGGGGAGAGCTTTGAGGGGTTGGTGACCGGGGTGAAGGCCGACGGGCTCTGGATTCGCGGGATCGACATCCCGGCCGAAGGTTTCTTGCCCGTTCAGAGGCTGCCTCAGGATCGGTACCGCTGGGAGCGGCATGGGATGCGGCTGGAGGGGTACCGCAGTGGCAACTGCTTCCAGCTGGGGGATCCTCTTCGCGTCCAGGTGCATCAGGTCGATCTGATTCGGCGGCAATTGGTGTGGGGATATCTGGAACGACTTTCCTCAGGCGTTGCCTCGCGAAGAGAAGCCAGCCAGTCGGCTCGCACTTCGCCTGGGGGTGGAAAAAAGCGAAGCGATGCCAGAGGGGGCCGTGGCAAGCAGATTCGTCGAAAAGGCAAGGCGAGACGCTTTGGCGAAAATCTTGATTCCTGATGCCATCGATGGGCTGGCCAACAGTTGCAATTGATCTACAATCCCTCAGATCGATCAGGCCCCTATTTTCTCTTGGGACTGCTCGTTCTTTAGATCCCCGCTAGAGGATCTGAAGATTGATCCTTGCCAATTTGAAACCAGGCTCGGAATTGCGTCGCACGGCGCCCGGGTCGATGACACAGACCGCCCCTGGCGTTGGCTTGGGCGGAGGGAGTCCCGTTTTGCGTCCCAGCAATGGTTGGACATACGCCCAATCGGCGACCTGTGCTCAGGTTTCTCACGGCCAATTCTGGTCCCATCGCGATCCTCGCGTTGCCTCGGCATGGCCCCTTGGCTGGATCGGGCAGGAAGGTCACCTCACTCCCCGAAGTAGCCTTGCGATCTCTTCTGTGGCGATTCCTGCTGTACCGTTTTCTGCTGGCGTGATTCCTGCTGGCGAGGGAAATCCAACTGCTTCGCTAATGTCGAATGCTGCGCCGAAACGATCCGTTAGGGATGTTTTGTCGGAAGGTGCGTCGATCCCAACCGGGGGAAGGAGAGAGGGATGAACGAAGCGACCAAGGTGACGCCTCTCCATGCTTGGCATGTGGCCCATGGCGGACGGATGGCGCCGTTTGCCGGCTATCAGATGCCGATTCAATACACGACGATCGTGGAGGAGCATGAAGCGGTTCGGAACCGGGCCGGTTTGTTTGATATCTCCCACATGGGCCGACTGCGATTCGATGGGCCGCGAGCCGACCAGTGGTTGAGCCGACTGCTGACTCGGCGAGTGCTTGATATGAAAGTCGGTCAGGTTCGATACAGCCTGATGTGTCGCGAGGATGGAGGGATCCTCGATGACGTGTTGGTGTACTGTCTGGAGAGTCCTGGAGGCACCGTCTATTTTCTTCTGGTGGTCAATGCCGGCAATCGCGACAAGATCGTGCGATGGATTGGGGATCATCGAGAGGGGTTTGAAGACGTGCAGTTCCACGACGTCACCGAGCAAACGGCGATGATCGCCGTGCAGGGCCCCCTCGCCCGATCGATCTGCAAGCCTCTGTTGCCTCCGGGGGTGCAGACCCTGGGGAATTATCGAGGCTGCGTCACGGAGCATTACGGAAAACCGGTCATCGTCTCTCGTACCGGGTATACGGGGGAGGATGGGCTGGAGTGGATCGTGCGCGAGGAGGATGCAGCGCGGATTTGGGAGAATCTCCTTCTGGCAGGGCGAGAAATGCCACTCCAAGTTGCTGGCCTGGGGGCTCGCGATACGCTGAGGCTGGAGGCAGCGATGCCTCTTTATGGGCATGAGCTTTCCGAGGAGATCTTGCCGATCGAAGCCGGGCTTGATTTTGCCCTCCAGATCGAGGGGCGGCAGTGGATCGGTCGCGACGCGATCGTTGCGGCTGCGGCAGCCGGAGTCAGGCGGAGGCGCATTGGATTGACGCTGGACGGCAAGCGTGCAGCTAGGCAGGATGCAGCGGTGCTGGATGAGTCGGGCAAGGCGGTCGGGGTGGTCACCAGCGGAAGTTTCTCCCCGACACTGCAAAAGCCGATCGCCATGGCCTACGTGGATGCCAAGGTTGCAGATGATCCTTCAGCCAAATACCAGGTTGATATCCGTGGTACCGTTCTGGCCGCCGTGAGGACACCGCTGCCTTTTTATCATCGGGTATCCTAAGTGCATTGTGGCAGCCGGCCATTTTTTATCTTTTCAGTCGAAGGTGAAACAAGATGACGCGTGATCCTGCAGCCCTGAGATACTTGGCAAGTCATGAGTGGGCGGAATCGCCCGATTCGGCCAATGGCGGGGTTGTCGCCATCGGTATCTCGTCGTTTGCGGTTGAGCAGTTGACCGACCTGGTCTATTTGGCTTTGCCAACTGTCGGGAGAGAGGTCCAGCGCGGCGATGAGGTTGGGGAGGTGGAATCAGTCAAAGCGGTCAGCACCATCTACAGTCCGGTCAGCGGCCAGATTGTGGAAGTCAACAGCCAACTGGCGGACCAACTGGATCATCTGAAAGACGATCCCTACGGGAATGGCTGGCTGGTGAAGATCCGGATGAGCGATCCAAAGGAATGGGATGGATTGTTGGAATCGGGCCAATACCAGGCCCAGTGCGATCAATCCCACTAAGCCTTCAGGCAGGCGATAGCAGAACAGGGATTCGGCCGAGCGGGCAGGCGGTGAATCCTTTCGATAAACAGCGGTCCTCACAAAGGGACGCTGTCGCCCGTAAGACGCTCTTTCACAATCGAGAAGGCCTTTTCTGGACCGGCTTGGCGCGTTCGCCTGGCGGGTATCCCGAGGAAACGACAGGAGCTGAGCATGTCCTATTTGTATGCGACCGAAGCAGATCGGCGCGCGATGTTGGAAGCGATCGGCGTGGAGTCGATCCAGCAACTGATCGACGATCAGGTTCCCAAGGAACTGCAGATGAACCGACCCCTGGATATCGCTCCGGGAGTTGGGGAGTTGGAACTGACGCGATGGATGCAGCGGCTGGCTTCCAGAAACCAGGGGGCCGAATCGATGGTCTGTTTCCTGGGGGGCGGAGCCTACGATCATTTCATTCCAGCAGCGGTCGATCAGATCGCTGCCCGCGGTGAGTGGTACACCTCATACACGCCGTATCAAGCCGAAGTCAGTCAGGGCAATCTGCAGGCGATGTTCGAATACGAATCGCTGGTGTGCGAGCTGACCGGGATGGATGTCTCCAACGCGAGTGTCTATGAAGGTGCGACAGCTGCGGTGGAAGCGGCCCTGATGTGCCTGTCGCTAGACGCCAAACGCCGCCGCGTAGTCGTCTCCGAAGGGCTGCATCCCCACACCCGTCAGGCGCTCCAAACCTATCTGCAGTGGATCGATGGAACTTTGGTGGTTGTGCCAGTGCACGACGGGCTGACCGACATCGCCGGTTGGGAACAGGCGATCGACGATAAGACGGCCTGTGTTCTTGTCAGCCAGCCCAGTTATTTGGGCTCGCTGGAGCCGGTCGATCCGCTGGTCGCTTCAGCGAAAAAGGCGGGAGCTCAGGTGATCGCTGTCGTCGATCCCATCAGCCTTGGCGTCTTGAAGCGGCCAGGCGACTGGGGAGCCGATCTGGTGGTGGCCGAAGGCCAGCCTCTGGGGAATCCACTGGCCTATGGTGGTCCCTATCTGGGGATTCTCGCCTGCCGCGACGCGTTGGTGCGAAGGCTCCCTGGACGGATCGCAGGTCAGACCGAGGATCGGCACGGCAATCGATGCTGGGTGCTGACGCTGCAGACCCGTGAGCAGCACATTCGGCGGGAGAAAGCAACAAGCAACATCTGCACCAATCAAGGGCTGTTGGCGCTCCGTGCCACCATCTATCTCTCCCTGCAGGGCCCCCAGGGGCTTCGGGCGACCGCGCTGCAATGCGGTGAAAAGGGTGAGTATCTGAAGTCGCGAATCCGTACGTCTAAGAGAGTCGAACTAGCGTGGGAAGCTCCGACATGGAGGGAGTGCGTCGTGAGGGATCGCAAGGGACAGGTCGAATCGCTTTTGGCCCAGCTTCGCGACCGCGGGATGCTTGGGGGGATCCCGCTGGCCGATTGGGATTCGAAGTGGCGTGATTGTTTTCTGGTGGCGGTCACCGAAAAACGAACCCGGCAAGAGATCGATGCTCTGGTCGATGCAATCGACCAAGTCAGTTGACCAATCCATTCAAGGAGCTAATACGATGCGTAATGTGCAGTCGACTCTGCTGCTTTCCGAACTGAGCAAAACTGGCCGATCGTCGGTCCAACTCCCTCCACTGGATGTGCCCGAAGGCGCATGGGCCGGGCAGGTGCCGTCCGGTCTTTTGGCCGACCGGCCTCCAGCTTTGCCCGAACTGGCCGAAGGAGACGTGGTTCGCCACTTCACCAACCTGTCGACCCTGAACATGTCGGTCGATACGCACTTCTATCCTTTGGGTTCGTGCACTATGAAGTACAACCCCAAGCGAAACGAGCGTCTGGCGAGCATACCGGGGATGATCGATCTGCACCCCATGCAGCCCGCTCAGACCATTCAGGGACTGCTGGAACTGATGTACCAATTGCAGAAGGATCTAGCAGAAATCTCTGGGCTTCCAGGAGTCAGTCTTCAGCCTGCCGCCGGTGCCCACGGGGAGCTAACGGCGCTGATGGTAGCGGCTGCCTGGTTCCGCAAGAAAGGGGAGAAACGTCGGCAAGTTCTTACCCTCGACTCGGCTCACGGCACCAATCCGGCTAGCGCCAAGATGGCGGGGTGGGACACGGTGACCGTCAAGAGCGGGCCCAATGGCCTAGCTGACCTGGACGATCTGCGTTCCAAGATCAGCAGCGACACGGCGGTGCTGATGATCACCAATCCCAATACTCTGGGGCTGTTCGAAAAACAGATTGCGAAGATCTGCCAGTGGGTGCACGAAGCTGGTGGCCTCGTCTATCTCGATGGCGCCAACATGAATGCCATCTTGGGAATCGCACGCCCGGGAGATTTTGGGGCCGACATGATGCATTACAACCCGCACAAAACCTTTAGCGGACCCCATGGTGGCGGAGGTCCTGGTGCGGGACCGATCTGTGTGAGGGATTTCCTGGAACCGTTTCTCCCGGCACCGGTCGTTGCATTCCGGGACGGCAGCTATTACCTCGACAGCGATCGTCCCTTGAGCATCGGTCGCGTGAGAAGCTTTTTCGGCAACACAGGAGTTCTTGTTCGGGCTTACTGCTACATCAAGACGCTTGGGGGACCGGGCCTTCGCGAGGCAAGCGACGTTGCAGTGCTCAACGCGAATTACCTGCTGGCCCGCTTGAGCGAACTGCTGCAAGTGCCGCACGGCAATCGCTGCATGCACGAATTCGTTGCCTCTGCGAGCGAAGTGAAAAAGAAGCGAGGAGTCAGCGCAATGGATCTGGCCAAGCGGATGCTGGACTTCGGGTTCCACGCACCGACCGTCTATTTCCCGCTGACGGTCCCCGAAGCGCTGATGATGGAACCGACCGAGACCGAAAGCAAGGAGACTCTGGACGCGTTTGTCGAAGCATGGCGCTCGATCCTGGAAGAACCTGCCGTGCGATTGCATGAGGCGCCGCATTCGACACGAGTCAGTCGGCCCGATGACGTGCTGGCAGCCCGGCAGCCGAGGACCCGATGGACGGCGTTCTGATTCCCTTCGCATGGGGAAGTGGTGAGGAGAATATGGCTCGCGATCAGCGTATGGCAATGGTCGCAGGTCGCCTCTCCTGTGCTGCTCTGAGGGTCTATGGTTGGAATGAGCCGACATTGTCGCTTGGACATTTCCAGCAGGACACGGATATTCCGGATCGACTGAAACGGGTAGCTCGGATTCGTCGGCCTACCGGGGGTGGTGCAATCGTTCACCATCGCGAAGTGACCTATGCTTTGGCCATACCAGCCGATCCAGCGAGGAACGTAAAGGGAGAGGAAAGCCGCCTCTATGAGGTGGTCCACCAGGCGGTGGAGCGAGGATTGAGGAAGCTTGGCTGGCCTGTCCGACGGGCCGGCGACTCGCTGGGGACCCAGCCATCCTCCCCTGGACATCCCTTCCTTTGCTTTGAGCGGCGTTATCCAGTTGATTTGGTTCTGGGGGAATCGAAAATCCTTGGGTCAGCCCAAAGACGACTTGCTTCCTGTGTCTTGCAGCATGGCAGTCTATTGCTGGCGAAAAGCGATCAGCTTGCACCTCATTTGGAGGGTGTGTGTGACTTTCCTGAAAGGTTGCCAGTGGAGCAATCGGGAATGATGGCTTCGGGGTTACCGGAGTTGGAGTGGGGGACTGCGACAACAACAGAAACCGAAAGGCTGGAAGGTTGGGGGGCGTGGATGGCCTGGGTGATTCGCGGCGCGATTTCGGAGTCGCTCGCGATGGAATGGAGTGAGGCTGCCAGATTGGATTGGCTGGAACTGGACATCTGAATTGGCGGCATCGGACGATCTTGTCTTACCAGGGCCGCATCGTGATGATTTCCATTTCCATCGGGAACTGGGTAGGATATGAAGATAAGAAGCGATGCAATAAACACCAAAAAGGTGGATGTTAGGCCCAGGCACTAGTGGTTTGCACGAGGAAGAGTCTGGGTGGCCAAGGATGGATATGGATTGGATTGGGTAATCGTCCCTGTTTTGGGGACGTTCGGGCAGCCTGGAATAGCACGGGGCGACGAACATGCAGTTGAAGTTGAAGGTGTTGGCTGGGGCTCACGAGGGTAAAGAGATCCCGATTCAGACCGAAAAGTTTCTGATCGGGCGCAGCGATTCTTGTCAGTTGCGGCCCAAGAGCGAGTCGGTCAGCCGTAGGCATTGCGCATTGATTCAAAAGGATGGTCGGTTGCTGTTGATCGACTTGAAGAGTCGCAACGGGACGCTGGTCAACGGGAAAGCGGTGCAACCCGATCGCGCGAAGATTTTGAAGTCCGGTGATCGTATTCAGGTTGGGCAGCTGGAATTCGAATTGGTCATGGAGATGGAGCTTGGGGGAGCCCGGAAGCCGGAGGTCCGCAGTGTTGAGGATGTGATTGAGCGGACGGTGGAGCAATCGAACGAAAATCGTTCGGTGGAGATCGACATTAGTTCTTGGTTGGAAGAAGCAGATCAGGTCGATCGCGGAGCGGTTCCATCCAGTTTCGAAACTCGCCAGCTGGTTCTCGAAGATACCGGTTCGATTGGCAAAAACGATTCTGAGGAATCTGCTTCGGGTGAAGAAGAGACCAAGGGAGCCAAACCCTTGGCTCCCGGTAAGTTGCCCAAGGCCAACAAGGGACCGACTTCCAAGAATTCCCGAGACGCAGCCCAGGAGACGCTGAAGAAGTATTTCGGCGGGCGCGGTTGATGAACCATCGGGGCATACCTGCTCCTTTCATGGTAGGGTAGTCTCGGGCGTGGTTTCTGGTGCCTCTAGAATAGGAAGATGCATCAGGAGGATCTGGGAGTGATCCGCTGGCTCCAGCTTGGTCAGCAATCGGGCAGGGACAAGCCGGAGGGTATGCTGGTGCGAAGTCATTTTCCGAGTCGTAGTCTCCGTCCCTTTCTGATTGGCTCGGTGGTTCTACCGGCCTGCATGATTTCCTGTGGGGTCCTTTGGTCGCAGCAGACGACCATCATTCTGAACAATGGCATGCGCCTTGGGCCAGGCCGAACGGGCGAGACATCCGGTTTGGATCAGAGCGCATTTTCCCCACAGCGTGTTGCTGGGGCGGAGCCGAAGGCCAAGCCGATTACGCTACTTGACGATCAGTTGCGTTTGACCTTCTTTCACACACGCACCATTGCCAATGAGTCGGTGGGTGGTGGGGAACCTTTGACTATTGTCCTTCCCAATGCGGCGCGCCGCGCGACCAAGGGAAAGATCATGGCGGGGCTGCTGCGCACGTTGCAGGTAACGCCGTTCGATGATTTTGGCAGGAGGATCTATACCGTCACTACCCCAAGTGGTCCCCTGACCATTCTTCAGGGGATCACCGAAGTGACAGCTCAGTCGGTGCGAGTCGAAAGCCTTCAGACGGAAAACGCCGTGATCTGGGACATGCGTCTGGCCCTTTCGTCCATCCCTTCCGATCGGCTCAAGCAAATCCTGATCACCAATATCGATCGACGCGATCCTCAGCAATGGTTGGACGTGGTCAATTTGCTGAGGGAGGCGACTCGCTACAGCGATGCCAAGGAAGTGTTGATGGAGGCGATGCAGACGCTTCCGGAGTTAGAAGTCCATCGGGATCAAGTTGGGCTGCTGGATCAGCAGTTGGCCGATCAGTTGTTCGAGGAAGTGCAGCTTCGGCGGCAGTCGGGGCAGGAGCGGCTGGCGGAAGCACTTCTTCGGGGTTTCGACCCAAGGACGCTGGCGGATGAGACCAAACTGAAGATCGAGCGGAGGATCCTGGAATCGCAGGCGCTGGAGGAGCAAGATCGGCAGACCATTGGAGCGATCTCCGAGGATGTCAAGAAGTTAGAGGACCCCCAGGTCCAGGCTTCCTTGGACGATTGGGTCAGCGAGGTATCCGACCACTTGAACTCCGCTACACGCGACCGGTTGGCCGATTACCTGCGTCTTCGAGACGATGCGACGCTGTCGGCGGAGCAGCGGCTTGCCTTGGCTGTGGGTGGTTGGGTCCTGGGAGCCGGGGCAGGGATCGAGGACCTGGGGCTGGCTTCCAGTTTGTTGGAGGCGCGGCCGTTGGTTTCGAAGTACCTGCAGAGTGGGTTGAGCGAGCAGGAGCGATCCGATGTGTTGTCGAGCATTCGGAAGTTGGAGGCTGGTGTGCCACGTTACATCGCCCCCATGCTGGCCCTTTTGTTGCCACCCGATCCGCTTCCCCAGCCATTGGAGGAGCATCCGCTTCGTCATGCGGTGACGGCTAAAACACCGCTGTTCTCAGACGAGCAGTCGCCTGGATACCTGATTCAACTGCCGCCGGCTTATGACCCCTATCGCTCCTATCCCTGCATCCTGGCGATTCATGGCCAGTTCACCGATGCTTCGGCGGAGCTGGACTGGTGGGCGGGGAGGTACTCGACCGAATGGAAAATGGCGATTGGTGAAGCAGCCAGGCACGGATTCATCGTCGTCGCTCCTCAATGGAGGCGAGAGGATCAATTTGAGTACGAGGCGACCGAGGAGGAGCATGCCAGACTGCTGGTTTGTCTGAGGGATGCGATGCGAAGGAGCAGCATCGATGCAGACCGCATTTTTGTTGCAGGTCACCACATGGGTGGGGAAGCTGCATGGGATTTGGCGTTGGCCCATCCGGACCTTTGGGCGGGAGCCGTGGTGGTGGCTGCTAACAAGAATCCGTTCATCCAGCATTACGCAACACGAAACTCGCGTTATGTACCGCTCTATTATGTGACAGGAAGCATCGATGGTGTGCCTGCTCCCTTAGCTCGCAATGGTGACGTCTTGGACCAGTATGTTCAGTCGTCCCGAAACGACTTCCTGATGACACTCTACACGGGCCGGGGACGCGATCATTTTCAGGAGGAGTTGCCTCGCATCATGGAATGGCTGAAGGTGGCTAGCCATGTCCGCCCTGCGGCCCCCGAGGAGTTGACTCTAAAGACGGCGCGCCCGGGGGATCGATTTTTCTGGTGGCTGGAAACAGGTGATTTCCCACCGGAGAAGATGAATCATCCATTGCTTCCGTTTGATGCCAAGAGGGTGGTTGAGATTGAAGCCAGCAGAAAGCCGCTGACCAATCTCTTCACGATCGGCACCCTACCGGCCCGCGGATACACTCTGTGGTTGGAGCCGGGGAGCTTTGATTTCGACAAGAAGATCGTCATTCTCGACCGCGGGAAGAGGACGACCCAAGAGGTGCGTCCCGATCTTCAATTGCTTTTGGAGGATGCGAGAATGCGGGCCGACAGGAAGCGGCCGTTCTGGGCAAAACTGGAGATCCCTTAAGTGGCTGCCGCGATGCCTCAGCGCTTGGTGCCGCTGGAATCGACACTTCCTTGACGGCTTTCGACCGGAGCCGCCGCCTGACGATCGCTTAGCTGAATCGACTGTACCTGGCTGGTGGCATCGGTTCCTGGGGTGGCTGCACCCAGGAGGAACGAACGGATCGACCATCCCTGATCTTCGCTTTGGACGACGACACCCGACGGTAGAAGGTACTTGCGAACCACATCGTATGCGGGGAGCAGGTCGCCTTTGACACGTTGCGTTTTGTCTCTCTTTTCGGTTTTCGCGCGAAGAAGCCGATCGGCGAGGGTCGCTAGCATGCTACGTGATTCCGGCAGCTTGTCCTGTCGGAAAAGCTCATATTGCATCTGGAAAGATCGGTCGGTTCGGTTGATCTGCCACATGGCCGAGGGCTTGCCGCCGGAAAGTTGTGCGATCGCCTGCTTAGCCCTCGCAAAATCCTGCTCGGACGCCAAGTTGCCTTGGGCCTGAGAAGCATCGAGATTCGTGATGGCTTCCTGGATCATTTCGGCGTGGGAAGAGAAGAAAAGAAAATCGCCGTAGACAGCGATCGCCCAGTTGCTCAGCCAGGGCTCTTCTTCCTCTTGGGACGACTCTTCGACCTCTTCCTTGTCTTTGCCCGTGTTGAACTCGCCAAAGCCATCATCGATCAGAATATCGAGCTGCTGGTCTTCCTTGCGAGCGACGCGCCAAAGCTTGTGACCTTGGAAATCGACCATCTCGGCATCCGGTTCGTCGCGCATCACCTTGTCGACGGAGATCGAAAGTTTATCGGCCTCCCGAATTCGAATGGCGATCATCGAGCGTTTGCTGTCGGGAGTGATTGGTTCGACGCAGTCCCCCATGGCATAGATTTCATCGGTCAAGTAGGGCATCAGCTCCTGGCGGATGTCGACTTGAGGGCCAAGCGGATCCTTTTGGATCTGTTCGATCACCTTGCTGAAGGTACCTTCTTTCCCGGCTACTTCATCAACGAGTCCTTCCACTTTCCAGAAGGCGTCTTTCAGATTCCAGGAGACGGCCATAAAGGAAGCGGTGGTTTGGCTGACCCAGGAGGGTACTTCAGCGGGAGTGTTGTTCGGGAAATCGAGGACCTGGACCGTTTTGGGAAGTGGCTGTGGTGCAAGGATGAAGGCTTCGTGGAGGAGATCATAGGAGTCGCGTTTGATCGACGCTCGACCTGCCACGGCTTCGAGGTGTCCGAAGCCCTGATTCTCGAGAGCCTTCAGGAGATCCGATTGCTTGGATACTGGTTTGCGAGAGATGGTTCGAAGGACCTTGGCTAGGCCGATAGGGCGTACGAAATAGTCGAAATCCCACTGCCCCTGAAGAGTTTCCAGTTGAGCGTTGGTTTTTTGGAATGGGGGAGTGCCGGCCAAGTCGTTCCCGTCGGGTTGCTGCAGTCGACGAAGCATTTCCGTAATGGTCTGGAGGTCGTCGGCGACCCACAGTTGTTGGTTGATCTGCCCGTAGAAAGTTTCGATGACCTGGGAATCACCAGGTTGCTTTGGAAGTTCGTAACGGATGAGGTTGAGTTCGCCCACTTTGCGATCTTCCCTCACCGCCTTGCGCTGGAGCAATTCCTCGTTGACTCGTTCCAGAAGCTTATTTTTTGCTTCCTCGCGGCCATCGATGTCGACGATCAGGGCGACCGAGTAGGGTTTGTTGGGAGTATCCGGTCGATCGATCCAACCAACGGCCACTTGGCCGGAGCAGATGTCGTAGATGTCTTGGGGATGGAGGTTCATCCGCCATCCCGCCTCTGCCAAGCGACTTTCGATCTCCGATCGTTGATCGGACCAGAACTCCTTCATGCCTGGCAGTTCGGTGAGGGCCCCCAGTTGGGTCTCCTTCCACCGTTCCACCACCTGGGGCAGCGACGAAATGCGGAGGAAAGCCTGGGTTTGGGCAGGCATGAGGGCCGCTGCATCGGGAGGCGTGGTTTGCTGAGCGAAAGCGAGCGGGCAGACCAGCGTCACCAGCGAACCGAGAATCCTTGCGATCATTGAACGCACGAGCGAAACTCCTGACAAGACAAACAGCACCCCTGGGGCCGGGTCTGAACCTTTTGGTAGCATCGGCATCCCGGTTTCAAATCCCCTACCCGCATGGGATGGAAAAATCCCCCTCAGGTCCCTTGGAGGCAGAAGGGTAACGATCAGGCATTCTTTTCGTGTTGGATAATATAGAGGATTTATACTGTTTGGTGGTGGCCAAACCGTCGATCTCTGATGGACGGCCTGGTTCATCAAAGCCACAATGTGACGCTTGCGGCGGGCCCCAGAGCGATGATTCTGCCTCCGGGAGTGGTCCGACCGAAGGACTAGCTTGTGGTGTCACGGCTGTTGCAGATCCAACGGCAAGGCCATCTCAGCGACGCAAGGCTGTTGGCACGCGGTGAGAATGGGAGCAATCGATGGAAGGCATCTACGAGAATCCACTGATCACACGTTATGCCTCGCGGGAGATGATGGCATTGTGGAGCACCGAGAACCGGACCCGTTGGTGGCGGCGTTTGTGGGTGATTCTGGCGGAGGAAGAGCAGCGGTTGGGGTTGCGTATATCCGATGAAGCACTGCAGCAGATGAGGGCAGCGGTCGACACGCTAAACCTCGATGTGGCCGCTCGCTACGAACGCGAAAAGCGTCACGACGTGATGGCTCACGTTCATGCCTATGGCGATCAATGCCCGGCGGCTCGCGCAGTCATCCACTGGGGAGCGACCAGCTGCTACGTGACCGACAATGCCGATCTGATTCTGATTCGCGAGGCGATGAGGATGGTTCGTCGGCGATTGCTGGCCTGCCTGGCAGGGCTTGGGCGATTCGCCCACCAGCAAAAGGGAGTCGCCTGTCTTGCGTGGACCCACCTTCAGCCTGCCCAGCCCACCACGGTGGGTAAGAGAGCGACGCTGTGGGCCTACGATCTGGTGTTGGACCTCGAGGAATTGGATCATCGCCTGGGGCAACTCAAGGCTCGCAGCGCCAAAGGCACTACCGGAACACAGGCCTCATTTCTTCAGCTGTTCGACGGGGACCATGAAAAGGTGAGGCAGTTGGAGCGGAGGGTGGCAGAGCGAATGGGTTTTGCTGCGCCCTACGCGGTGACTGGGCAGACCTACCCTAGGAAAGTCGATGCGCAGACGCTCGATCTTCTCTCAGGTATTGCCCAAAGCCTGCACAAGATCGCTACTGATTTGCGGCTTCTGGCCAGCCGCAAGGAGATGGAGGAGCCGTTTGAGAAGGAGCAGATCGGATCTTCGGCGATGGCCTACAAGCGAAATCCGATGCGGAGTGAACGGATCTGTTCTTTGGCTCGATGGACGATGAGCCTTCAGAGCAGTCCTGCGATGACTGCAGCGGTCCAGTGGTTTGAACGGACACTGGACGACAGCGCCAATCGCCGATTGGTGCTCCCGCAGGGCTTCCTGGCGATCGATGCGGCGTTGATCCTCCTGCAGAACGTGGTGGATGGATTGGTTGTCTATCGGCGGACTGTGGAAAGAAATCTGATGGAGGAGCTTCCGTTCATGGCCACGGAGGCAATTCTGATGGCTGGCGTGGCAGCCGGAGGTGACCGCCAGGACCTTCACGAGCGGATTCGGGTGCACAGCCAGGCGGCTGCCGAGCGTGTGAAGATGGAGGCCAAGCCGAATGACCTACTGGAGCGGCTGGAGGGGGATCCTGCGTTTTCTTCCCTTCCGATTCGGGAATTGGCCGACCCCAACGGATTTACTGGCCGGGCGGAAAAGCAGGTGGAGGAGTTTTTGGCAGAGGTTCTGGAGCCGCTAGTCCGAACGGGCGAAGGGGAGCCGGCTCCGGAGGCTCAGGTGCGAGTCTGACGCGGACCCGAGGATCGTGGGGATCGAGAAAGGCAGGCCAAAAGTTCTAAGTGGAGTTGCGGGGAGGCAGCCACTGCCAGATCGGCATCCCAGACCGAAAAACTGCCCCCCGTTGCGCTGGTGACAATCGCTCCTGCCTGCTGGCAAATCAACGCTCCGGCAGCGATATCCCAGGACTGGACACTGGCAGTCCAGTAGGCATCCAAACGACCGCAGGCGACGTGGCAGAGGTTCAGCGCAGCGGAACCGAGTCGACGGACGCTTTGGGAGACAGACAGCACCTCAAGAAACTGCTGGACATCTGCGGAGTCTCGATCGACCCCAGGGGGAAAACTGCTGGCGATGAGTGCTTCTCCCATCCTCTGGCAGCCGCTCACCGAAATCGCCACGCCATTCTTCATGGCAGGGAAACCTTGCATCGCGGAAAAGGTTTCTTGCGACACTGGGTCATGGACCACGGCGACCTGTGTCTTGCCACCAAGGACCAGGGCGATGGAGACGCCGTAACCTGGGAGTCGGTGAGCGTAGTTGGCGGTTCCATCGATTGGATCGACCAGCCAAGTTGGTTGCAGAGGGTCCGGTGTGGCGTGGCGACCGTCCTCTTCACCAATCCAGCCAAAATCGGGAAACAGTCCCAGCAATCGCCGCGCGATCAGTTGCTGTGCCTGGATGTCGGCATCAGTCACCAGATCACGGGTTTTCTTTTCCCGGACATTCGCCGTGTCTCGCATCTGCTGAATCTTTCGGCCAGCCTCGATAGCGGCCGCCTGGGCGACGAAAAGGAGTTGATCCAGCTGGTCGTCATTGAAGAACTGCGGCATGAGTTTTCTCGGTGACACCGACGAATTTCGCAGGAAGATGGACGCGTATGCAGGTCCCTAGTCCAAGGGTCGATTGAATCTCAATGGTACCGCCGATTCCATCGACGACCGATTTGCAGATGCTCAAGCCCAACCCTGAACCCCTGGCTCCGGGAGACGCGGAGCGACGGGAGTCGGCGCGAAAAAAGCGTTCGGTCACCCGCTTGAGGTCGGATGTACTGATCCCGATTCCGTCATCCTGAACTTCAAAGAGGACTCCCTCGCGACCACGTTCCATCCGGGTCGATACCCGCACGTGTCCCCCTTCCGGAGTGAACTTCAGTGCATTGTCGATCAGGTTCTGCACAAGGTGTCGAGCATGAAAGGGATTGGCTTCCACCCAGGCAGGGGTCAGCTGATCGTAAGAGAGCTGGATCCCTCGGGAATGCGCTAGAGGTTCATAGATCTCGCACGCCTTGAGAATCAGTTGATCCAATCGCATGGGCGCAGCTTTCTGGTTGCGTGATCTCGCCGCATCCGCTTCGCTGAGCAGCAGGAGTTTGTTCACCAATGTCCGCAGCTCATTGCATTGCTCCACCACTCGCTCCAGCATCGCTCGGTCTGGAGAATCGTCAGTATGGCTGAGCACTACTTCAACGTTGCTGGAGATGGCCGCTAGTGGACTTCGCAGTTCATGAGCGGAATTGGCCAGC
The DNA here is from genome assembly GCA_040375295.1 of Planctomycetaceae bacterium. Taxonomy (GTDB): domain Bacteria; phylum Planctomycetota; class Planctomycetia; order Pirellulales; family Pirellulaceae; genus JBEISR01. Next base: position 68,906 of record JBEISR010000013.1, on the reverse strand, counting down.
CAGTCCTCGCGGCGACGAATCTCATGTCCAACCCGATCCAAAAGACTGTTGAACGTGGAGGCAAGACGGTCTAGTTCGTCTCCCGTATTTCGTAGTGGCAATCGCATCTTTGCTGAGTTGGCATCCATGACTTCGGTAGCGGCCGTCAAGCGAGATACCGGATCCAGAAGAAATCCAGAAAGCCACCAGGCACCAATCGAACCCAGGACGGAAAGAACGCACAAGGTTGCGATAATCATGCGATCGAGAACGGCGATATCTTCATCCAGCGTATCGACGCGCGAGCCAATCTGGAGAAAGTATTCGTCACCTTGGGGCGATTTGCCTAGTGGGCTTTGGCAAACGCGGAACATGTGAATATCGAAAAGTTCATCCGGTCTTGAATCGCCTGGAAAAAGAGGGATGGGGTGCTTTTTCGGAGCGCTGTTGGTTTCCCAGATCCGCTGCCCCGATCCATCGATCACCCGGAGGAACCATCGATGGAGTTGGTGCGTGTAGGCGCGCCGATTGAGCTCCACATCCAGTTCATGGGAAATCTTTAGGTTGCTGCCCCGCAGCAACTCGAGCAATTCCTCCGAGTCCTCCTGCAGCACGATGTCGACATTTCGCTGAAGTGCAAAACGAACGCCTAGACGCAAAAGAGCACCGACCGTGAAGCCGACGGTGAGGACCGTCAGCAACAACGCAATTGCGGTGCGGTTCCGGAAACTCTCCGCCTTCGTCAGTATCCAGCGGACACCCATTTTAAGGACGTGGGGAATGGACATTTTCGAAGAGTCGTTTTCCAAAGGGCTGCTGGCTGACATCATTGGGATCGCTGCTGGTCGGCGATTTTGTGCAGTCACCCCCACCAGGGATTCCTCTGCCCGTCGCTCTCACTATTTAATGTAAATCCTCTGTCGCCAGGTTGCCAGCGATCTTGCCGTTGCAGCGATCCTGCTGTCTGGAGTCCAATCGATCAGGAGGGGGGGCTTTCCGTCAGGGTGTAACCTTTCCCCCGAACGGTATGGATTAGAGGGAATGCGAAGGGGCGGTCGATTTTGCCTCTCAACCGGTTGATATGCACCTCGATGACGTTGGTTTCTCCCTCCCAACTGGAGTCCCAGAGTTGTTCGCAGAGCATCCCTCGAGTCAGAACCTGTTCGGGTCTCCTCATGAAAAGCTCCAGCAAGGTCAGCTCCGTTGGCGATAGCCCCAGCTCCTTTCCTTCCCGAAAAGCGCGCCGCGTTGTCAATTCCAGCCGCAGAGGCCCGTAAGTGAGCAAAGGACCTTCGATCCTCTGGCTGCGTCGAGACAGTGCCTGAATACGGGCAGTCAGTTCCCGCATCGAGAATGGCTTGACCAGATAGTCGTCAGCGCCCTCCCGAAGTCCAGTGACGCGATCTTCCACAGTCCCCAGAGCGGTGAGCAGGATGACCGGGATGGTCATTCGCTGGTCGCGGAGCGATTTCAGAAACTCCATCCCATTTTGTCCCGGAAGCATTCGGTCGAGGATGATCACGTCGGTGTCGGGACGCATGCAAGCAGACCTCGCTGAGGTGGTTTGATCGAACCACTGAACGGCGATCCCCTCATCTCCCAATCCCGCCTGGATGGCGCGAGCCAAATCGGGGTCGTCTTCGATCAGAATGGCCGTCAAATGCGATGTCTGCATGATTCGAACCTTGGGAGACTCAGTCGCAGCAGGATGTCGGTAGAATGTGCCCCGATTCCATGAGTCTACATCGAATTTGGATTGTTTCAGCTACCCCGCTAGATGCCGCCGCATGCCCCATCTTCCCTTGCTAGCCGAAAAAAAGATCTTAGCCGTCTAGAGACGTCTTTTTCCAAGAGTTCACTCTCTCGGATATCTTGCCAGCTTGTCAAAATCACCACAGATGAATTTTTATTAATCTCTATGTTCTTCAGGTGGTCCGAGGTACGGGGCCGATACCTGAAAGATGCAAAAAAGTCCTCGGTGAAAACCCGCCTGAGTCCACAGGATTGGAAGAGGGATTGGGGATGCATCAGGATCAAGAGGCTCGTATGGCCGACCGTGTCGAACCGGATCCTCCAAGAAAGGCTGTACCCGTTGGCGACGCGCGAGGATTCCGTCGCTTCCTAAGAGAGGACATGACCAGCGGACTGCTGGTCTTTTTGATTGCGCTTCCTCTCTGCCTTGGGATCGCATCGGCGTCCGAATTCCCGATGATGGCGGGTGTACTGACAGCCATCTGCGGGGCAATGGTGTCCCCCTGGATCAGCAACAGCGAATTGACGATCAAGGGACCGGTGGCCGGACTGATCGTCATTACTCTGGGTGCAATCCAGGACATGAGCCAGCAGATGGGGGGAAGTCGGAGGGCTACAAGGCTGTGCTGGCGATCGGCGTGGCGGCTGGGGTTCTGCAGATAGTCTTTGGCATGATGAGGCTGGGGGGGCTGGGTGATTTTTTTCCCTCTGCGGTTGTCCATGGAATGATGGCGGCCATCGGTGTGATCATCCTCAGCAAGCAGACCCATGCGCTTTTGGGTGTGGTGCCCCAGGGGCAAGAACCACTGGAACTGTTGTGGCAAATACCCCATTCGGTGTTTCATGCCAATCTTTACTTAGCATTCATTGGACTGGTGTGTCTTTGTCTTCTGGCCGCTGTCTCGTTCAGCAATCGCTCCATCTGGAAAAAGATTCCGGTACAGATGGTGGTGATGGTGCTGGCGATCTCCATGGGGCTGGTGCTGCGTCTGGGGGACCATCGCATCGATCATGTAGCTGGGTGGAATGTCCCTGTCACGGAAAAGGCGCTGGTCCAGGTACCTCAGGACATTTTTGGGGCTATCACTCTCCCCGATTTCCGCGCCCTTCAGATCCCCAACGCCTGGTTCTGGATTGCCATGTATGCCGTGATCGGAAGCCTAGAATCGGTGCTTAGTGCCCGAGCGATCGAAATGTTGGACCCTTATCGAAGACGTTCCAGCTTGAATCGCGATCTCTTGGCGGTCGGAGTGGGCAATGTCGCCACTTCGATGATTGGCGGCATGCCAATGATTTCGGAGATCGTTCGGAGCAAAGCGAATATCGACAACGGTGCGAAGACCCGCTTTGCCAACTTCTGGCATGGCATCTTCCTGCTGCTCAGCGTTGTATCGCTCGGAAGTTTGATCCAACTGATCCCGACGGCGGCGTTGGCCGCGATGCTTGTCTTCACTGGCTTGCGGCTGGCCAGTCCCTATGAGTTCGTCAAGATGTATCGAGCGGGTCCAGATCAATTGCTGGTCTTCGTCTTCACCATGGGGATGGTCCTTTCGACCGATCTGCTGATCGGAATTCTGCTGGGGGTGCTGATGACCACTTTGATTCAACTTGCTCGAGGTGTACCACTGCGCTCCCTGTTCCATCCATCTGTGGAGGTGGAGACGCTTCCTGATGGAAGCTGCCGGATCTAGGCTGGCCGGGTGGCGGTCTTCTCCAACTGGAGTTCGGTGCAGCGACGGATTCGAGAGCTGGGGATCGTGCAGAGATGTCCGGTGGTAGTCGATCTGTCGGGTGCCAAGTATGTCGATCCGACGGTGAAGGATAGGTTGAAGGAACTTGGAGAAGAGTTCGCTAGAGAAAACCTCTCGCTTGCCGTTCTCGGGTTGGGGTCCGACCGATCGATCACTTCCAGCAACCCAGTCGATCGCCCCTCCTGATGCCCCCTTGGAACCACCGTCCTGGCTACAATGTAACGTGGTTCTTGTGGGATGATGCGACCTGCGAACAAAGGAGTCAACGATGGAGACCAACAAGGCAAAAGGCACCGCGCGGGAGGCGCGGCTGATGGCAGGAATTCCGGCCATTCATGCGGGGATCTATCGGAGGATCCGTTTCTCGGTGGGGGATCCGGTTGCTGTGGTCGACCTGCCCAAAGTAGATGGAGCCAATAGCGAAGAAGCCTGGGAGACGACCTTGATTCTGCGCGATATTGAGATGGATCGCGCGCGGCGGCAAGCGAGAGTCGATCGGGTACATTGCCCTCGCGATTTCGCTCCGACCGATGGGCTGTCTGGAGATCGTGAAACCGCGACAGCGCAGGCTGCCGCCGAATGCGTGCGGCGATCCGGCTGCGCCAGCGTGGTGGTCGATCGATCGTTGCCAGCCATCTACTCGGAAATGATGCAACGTGCAGGGATTGCTGTGCGGTGCGACACCGAATGGGGGATCGTGGAGCGGAGGCAGAAAGACCAACAAGAGATCGCATGGATCGCTGAAGCGCAGGCGGTCACCGAAAGCGTGATGGAAAGGGCATGCCGCACGATCGCCGCAGCTCAGGCCGATCGAGATGGCTACCTGTTGCTGGATGGCTCGCCGCTGACCAGCGAACGAATGATGCGCCTGATCACCGGATGGTTGCTGGATTCGGGGTACTCCAACCCTGGATCGATCGTAGCGGGTGGCCCGGTGGGTGCCGATTGCCACGACCATGGTCATGGTCCACTGCGCACCGGACAGCCGGTGATCGTCGACATCTACCCCAAAAACCAAGAGACCCTTTATAACGGAGACTGCACGCGCACGGTGGTGCATGGTCAGATTCCAGATCCCGTCGCAGCAATGCATCGCGCGGTGGTTGCTGCCAAGAAGGCTGCGATTGCGACCATTCGCCCCGGGGTCACTGGCGAACAGGTTCATCGAGCCACCCTCGGGGCGCTGGAGGCCTGTGGATACCGGAGTGGTTTCCCACCTGCTGGATCGGCTGAGGAAGTCGCCACGATCACTCACGGTACAGGCCACGGCATCGGCTTGGATGTTCACGAACCGCCCCTGCTGGATCTTGGCGGTCCGACGCTTTTGGTCGGCGAGTGCATCACCGTCGAACCGGGACTTTATGCGAAGGCCTATGGTGGGGTCCGTGTCGAGGACATCGTTGTGGTGACCGAAGATGGCTGCCGGAATCTCAACCGCCTTCCCGAAGGTCTCCACTGGGGTGATTAGCGGGGTTTCGATTCGGGATGGCCGGCAACGAAAAAGCCGCGAGGTCCAGCGACTGGGCCACGAAAATATTCCGCTTGATCCTTTCCTTGGTCCTATACCGAGCGTCGCACGGCGAGACCTAGCAGGTGCGACGTGAGGCTCTGGAACCATGGAGCCAACGGCAGGGCTTGCCGTGTGCGAAGGTGATCTACTGCGGCCGTTCTTTCCCCGTTGCGGATTGGTCCTAGCAAATCCGCCTTGCCGATTGCGAAGTCGTTCGAGCGGGAACATCCTTCGACTTATGCTAGTCCCGCCAACTGCTTCCACCACCGGTGCATCGAGTGCTTGATGAGTCGTGAGGGGAGGACCTCGGGATGTCCTCCCAGTTGCACCTGATCGAGGATTTGCGGGCGATCTGGTCCGACGATCGCGGTCGTCCAGGGAAACGTCTGTCCTGGGGACTGTTCCACTGCACTCTGTTCCGGAAGGTAGCCGCAGGCGATGCCCCAGTCACTACCATGGAGTTCTTTCGCTCCTTGAGCTGCCGCTATCAGGACGGCTCCCAAATCTTCTGGGGTGTCTGCAGGTAGGGGTGAAGGACGCGGTAAATGGAAAGACCGGGACAGGGATAGGAGATCCGGGAACCACTGGGTGTTTCGCAGCACCGCGCGGCCACCGCTGGGGCGGCAAAGCGCGTAGGCAAGTCGAGGACTGGCCCCGACCTCCACCACCGCTGCCGTTTGATTCCGCGCGGCCAGTTCCATGACGACCGCATCTTCCAAGTCCATCTCGCCACTGCCAAAGATCCAGGGGGCCAATTTGGCGTGGATCAGATCGAGGGTGGGTTGCTGGAAGGCGAGCGCCTGGGCCGGATCGGATCCCAGGGATGAAATCCGCAGGGTGATTGTCGCCTGGCTGGCGGTGATTCCCACCTTGGGATCTCGATCGCGATCGATCAAGTTGGGGACCAGCGTCTCCACCTCGCTCTCGCCAATTCCGAACAGTTTGACGGTCTGGAAGGAGAGTGTCCGGTTGGCAAGGTTGGTTTCCAGAAGCATACGAGGGCGTGCAATCTGATTCCACATTGCCTTCATCTCTGCCGGGACCCCAGGGAAGGCCATGACACGGTGCCCTGACTTTCCGCAGCCCTCGGGGATCCATAGATCGATACCCGGCGCGGTGCCATGTCGATTGGGAATCACCTGACAGCCTTGCGGGAAATAGGCCTGAACCCGATTCCGCTCTGGCATCGGTCGCTTGCGTCCGGAGAAGAGCGATTCGATCGCCTCCAGAGAGGCTGGGTCGAGCACCAGTGGCCTTCCGAAAGCCTCTCCAATGGCATGGCGTGTCAGATCATCCGCCGTTGGGCCCAAGCCTCCGGTGGCTACCGTCCAGTCGGCTCTCTGGGAAGCGATCCGAAAGGCTTCGATGTTTTGTTCCATCGAGTCGCCGACGGTGGTGTGCCAAAGAGGCTGGACTCCCAACAACGCCAATTGGCTGGCAAGCCATGCGGTGTTGGTATCGACCCGTTGGCCGGTGATCAGTTCATCGCCGATGGCGATGATCTCGGCAGTTCTGGGGGTCCATTTTTCGTCGCCGCGTCGTCCGCTCATCCCAGGCTCACCGTCACAGTCTTCGTCTCCGTGTAAGGCCGTAGGCCTTCTTCTCCCTTTTCCCTCCCCTGCCCGCTCATCTTGAAACCGCCAAACGGAGCGGCCGCATCAAAGACATCGTAGCAATTGACCCAGATCGTCCCGGCACGGACGCGTCGCGCGAAATCGTGAGCCTTCGCGACATCGCGAGTCCAAACTGCCGCAGCCAGTCCAAAGCAGGTCTGATTGGCCCGATGCAGCAGTTCATCCCATGTGTCGAAGGTCAGCACGCTCATCACGGGACCGAAGATTTCTTCCTGAGCAATCGTCATGCTGTCGTCGACTCCATCGAAGATGGTCGGCTGGATGAAGTATCCCGCATTGCCTTCGCGATGGCCTCCTGTGAGGCAACGAGCCCCTTCGTTTTTTCCTTTTTCGATCAAGCCGATGATTTTGTCGAATTGCGCCTGATCGACCTGCGGACCCTGTTCGGTCTCCTCCGAGAGCGGGTGTCCCAACCGCCGTTTGGAGGCTCGTTCGACCAATCGATCGACGAATTCCGCATGAATCTTTTTCTCGACAAAGACGCGGCTACCTGCGCAGCAACACTGCCCCTGGTTGAAGAAGAGTCCAAAATGGGCTCCATCCGCAGCTCGCTCCAGATCGGCATCCGCCAGGATCACATTGGGGCTCTTGCCACCCAGCTCGAAGGTCAGCCGTTTCAGGGACTGGGAGGCGTTGCGCATGATGATCTGGGCGGTGCGATGTTCGCCGGTAAATGCCACCTTATCGACACCCGGGTGTTCCACGAGGGCGCCGCCGGCGGTGGGCCCAAAGCCCGGAACGACATTGATCACCCCTGCTGGGAATCCAACTTCCATCGCCAGCTGGGCCATCCGCAGGCAGGTCAGTGGCGTCTGTTCCGCTGGCTTCATCACGATCGTGCAGCCGGCCGCCAAAGCGGGTCCCCATTTCCATGCGACCATCAGCATCGGGAAATTCCAGGGGATGATCTGCCCCACCACGCCCACCGGTTCCTTCCGCGTGTAGGTGAAGAAATTGCCGCGTACGGGAATGGTGCTGCCATGAATTTTGTCGGCATACCCGGCATAGTAGCGCAGGCAGTCGATCACCAAAGGCAGATCGGCAGCCCGGGAATCTCGAATCGGCTTGCCGTTGTCCAGCGATTCCAAAGCGGCCAGTTCTTCCAGTTCCTCTTCGATGCGATCGGCCAATCGATACATCAAGCGGCCGCGATCCCTCGCATCCATCCGGCTCCATGGCCCCGACTCGAACGCCCGCCGCGCGGCCTGGACCGCACGATCGATATCTTCTCGATCCCCTTCGGCTACTTGAGCGATGACCTCTTCCGTTGCGGGGTTGATGGTCGCGAAAGTTTTCCCACTGGCCGAGTCGACCCACTGGCCATCGATCAAAAGGCGTGTGGGGCCAATTTTGGGATTGGATCGAGGTGGTGACACCGTGGCGGACATGGCGAAACTCCATTGGGAGAGGAAGGAGGGAATCCAAACGCCCAGCATAGGATCAGACTATCGCCCGCGAGCATTGCTGGCCAGCGGGGATTCTTTCCGTGAACCGCAGCCGAGATCCTGCCGGGACGCCTGACCAGTTGCCCAGGGCCGGCTAAAATCAGCTAAGTATTTGAGGATCCATGCGTCTGCATTAGGAGAGGTTTTGGTGGAGCAGTCATTTGTGGCCTGGGTGACACAACGCAGCCGTCGATTGCCCCAGGTCCAACTGGGGATCGGCGATGATGCGGCTCTGCTGTCCGCTTCCGGCCGCGATTGGGTGGTCACCACCGATTCGCTTTGCCAGGGGACCCACTTCCTGATCGATCAGGCGGGACCTCGGCGCGTCGGTCGCAAAGCCGCCTCCGTGAATCTATCGGATCTGGCGGCCATGGCGGCCGACCCAGTCGCTTTGTTTTTGTCGCTATGCATCCCAAGAGGCAGCGATCCAAAGATCGCTACGGAGCTGGTGGAAGGGGTCTGCGAGCGTGCCGAAGAGTTTGGTGTCGCACTGGCGGGTGGCGACACGAATGTCTGGGACGGACCCTGGGTGATCCATGTCACTGCGATCGGCACCGCTCCGGAGGCCGGTTGCTGGAAACGCTCGGGAGCCAAAGTGGGCGATCGACTGCTGGTGACCGGCACCCTCGGCGGTAGCCTGCTCGGGAAACACCTCGACTTCACCCCTCGCCTAGCCGTCGCCAAGGCGCTGCGAGACCAATGGAAAATCGATGCCTGCATGGATCTCAGCGATGGCCTGGGGATCGACCTGACGCGCCTGTGTGCCGCAAGCGGACTGGGAGCTGTGGTGAACCTGGATCGATTGCCGATCAGCGACGCGGCAATCCAGATGGCGTCGCAATCAGGACGCCAGCCGATCGACCATGCGCTGGGCGATGGCGAGGACTTCGAGCTGTTGCTTGCGGTTCCAGAGGCAGTAGCCGCCAACTTGCCAGCCACCATCGAAGGGGTTCCATTGACCGAAATCGGTACCTTCGTCGCCAGGACGGGGCTTTGGACCAAGCGGCACGGAAAGCTTCATCAGCTTCCCGCGTCGGGGTATGTCCATAAGTAGCGTTTCCCTTTCCTCAACAGTCCTCGCATCAGCCGGGCAACAGGAGCCACTAGGGATGACCGACTGCCAGTGGAGTACCGTCCTGAAAAACCTCGAGGACGTCAGGAGGCTGGCGCAACTGATAGCCAAACTGGCGCCTATCCCTTCCCTGATTGGACTGCAGGGTACCTTGGGTGCAGGAAAAACCACCTGGACGCGCATGCTGGTCGAAGCGATTTCGCAAGGAAGGTTGGCTGCGACCAGCCCCACATTCCAACTGGTCCATCGCTATCCCACCGATCCCCCGGTCTATCATATCGATGCCTATCGATTGAAGGACGACGACGAGTGGTGGGATCTGGGAGTCGAGGAGTGGATGGAGACTCCTTCGCTGACGGTGATCGAATGGGCCGATCGAGTCGCAAAGTGGTTGCCACAAGATCGTCTGACGATAGTTCTGGAATGCCTGGATGGGGATGCCAGATGCGCTACGATTCAGTCGGGCGGACCACGTTCTTTCGTCTGGTGCCAGGCAATCGGCCGCCAGTGGGAGTGACATCGATGATCTATCCTCAGATCCTCGCGGAAGACAACCACCTACTGGTGGTCAACAAGCCGCAAGGTTGGATCACTCAGGGAGCTCTCCCCGGACAACGGTCGCTGCTGGAATGGGCTAAGGAGGATTTGAAGCGCCGCTACCAGAAGCCGGGTAATGTTTTCTTGGGAGTGGTTAGTCGACTGGATGGGCCGGTCAGTGGCGTGGTGCCACTGGCGCGGACCTCGAAAGCCGCCGCGCGCCTGAGTGAACAGATCCGGAACCGGCAAGTGGAAAAAATCTACTGGGCTCTGGTGGCAGGGACACCCCGCACCGCCTCCGGGCGCTGGGTGGACGGTCTCTCGCGAAACGAAGCCGCAGCGATCAGCCGAATCGTTCCCCTGGAGGCCCCAGGAGCTCAGGAGGCGATTCTGGGTTACCGCATACTGGCTACCGATGGAGCTCGATCGCTGCTGGAATTGAAACTGGAGACAGGACGCAAGCACCAGCTGCGCGCGCAATTAGCTCACCACGGGCACCCCATCGTCGGCGATACTCTTTATTCGCCAACCGGCAACTCCTCCGATCCTCACCGTCGCATTCCCAAGGCGATCGCCCTGCATTGCCGCTTTTTTGGTTGTCGACATCCAACGCGAGGGGAACCGATCGGATGGGAGGCCCCTCTGGATAGCCAGTGGATTCCCGCCGGTCTGGGAGCGCCGCTTTTGAATTGGCTTCGGATGGCTGGAGCATGATGTCGCTTCGAAAAATCGTTTCGGGAGGCCAGACGGGAGTAGACCGGGCAGCGCTCGATCTGGCGATCCAACTGGGGATCGATCATGGCGGTTGGTGCCCTGCGGGGCGCCTAGCCGAAGATGGCCAAATCCCCGTTCGCTACCGGCTTCAAGAGCTTGCCAGCCCACACTACCTGGATCGCACCCGACGCAATGTGCTCGATTCCGATGGGACGCTGGTGATTTGCCCACGAGCCCCCAGTGGTGGAACTCTGCAGACGATTCGGATGGCGATCCAGGCCAAAAAGCCATTCTGGGTCATCCAGTGCAACCGCCGGATCACCTGGAATTGGCTTGCCAAGTCGATCCAAGAACATTCCATCGAGATCCTTAATGTGGCAGGCCCACGAGCCAGCCGGTGGGGCGATGGGTACTCGAAGAGCCAGCAGATCCTGATTCGGTTGCTTCGAGAAATGGATCCCAATTGGACTCAGCCCACGGACGATCGCGGCTGACCGGGCGAACCCATCGTGGTCGGCTGCGCGTAGTGATCGCAAACCCGTCCGATCGGTCGATTCCGGAGCCACACCAGAAGCGCGAGACCGAATGCAATCCCTGCAAGGCTGACCCACTGGGAGATGGTCAGAGTAGTGCCGAACTGTCCTTTTTCATCGTCTCGAATCACTTCCTCCAGGATGCGCAGAAGTCCATAGAGAATCAGGCCGGACCCGAGGATGACACCATCGCGTCGGGGCCATGACCACGCCAGATATAGCAGCACTGTCAGGAAAAGGGCATTGAGGCTTGCGTAGAGCTGAGCGGGATGAAGTGGCAGACTGCGCTGGGGGAGCGATTCCGGGGGAATCAGAAAGGGCCGCCCGTCGATCCGCAATCTTGCGCCGGTGGGCCGCGGGCCTGCGGGATCGCGGTCTGCAGGCGGCCAGGAAACGATCGGTTCGAGGCCTTCGACCCGTTGTCCCGAACGAATCCCCTGCCCTGCTGCCCAGCTGCCAGGTTCCACCGCCAAGATCCGACGGGAACCAGAAGATTTTTCGGGTTCCAGTTGCAGCCCTAAGAGAGCTCCGTCGAGCACTTGGGAAAGATAGGGCTCGGAACCAGCGGGGAAGGCGATATGCGGAAGCCAGTGGGCATGGCAGACTCCACCGAAACAACAGCCGTGAAGCAGACATCCGATCCTTCCAAACGCCAGCCCCAGCAGGAATCCGGGAGCTACCAGATCGAGGATGGCGAGGACCTTCTGTCGATTCCGCCGGCACCACGCCCAGATCGCCACCATGCCTCCCATCACTGCGCCATAGACGACCAGGCCCCCTTCGGTGAATTGAATCGCCGTCCACAGCTTCTCCCTCCAGCTCTCCCCGGGTAGCAGCGACCACTTCTGCACCACATAGAAAATACGAGCTCCAGCGATGCCTCCGGCGCAGGTCCATAGGGCAAGCGAGTACAGGGAGTCGGGAGTCAGCCCCAGGCGGCGCGAGCGATGACTACAGATAGCCAAAGCGCTCAGTACCCCCGTGGTCAGCATCAGACCGTAACCCCGCACGGGAATGCCAAGCCATCGCCCCTCGGCGCTGCCATCCTCCAAATACGTCTCCATCCTTGGCAGCAGCCAGAGGATCACGCCAGCGACCAGCAGCCATCCAGGAAGACCTTCGGTAAGAGCTTTCGCCATCCCCTGACGCCGGAAGGCAAGCCACCCTGCGATCAATCCAAGGACGGTCCAGATCGCCAACAGCCAGCCCCAACCAGTCCAGGGAATGCCCATCCATTCGTGCGGAAGATAGAACAGGGTCGATCGCACAGACCACCTCTCCTTTTCGACAATTACAAGAGGCAGTTGTCGATCAGACGAGTGTTCCCCAGTCGACCTGCTACCAAGTAGACCGCTGGTCGATCGATCCGCCGCAGCGGTTCCAGTGTCACGGCATCGGCAAGCACCGCATAGTCGATGGAATCGAGCCCATTTTCGAGGAGCGATGCACGCGCCTGCTGTTGGATCACCGCCGTGTCGATGACCCCCTGGGATGCAAGGGACCGGACCAGTAATATGCTGCGCCAGATAGCAAGGGCTCTTTGGCGCTGGTCTGGATCGAGATAGCGGTTGCGGGAGCTCATCGCCAATCCATCCAGCTCGCGGATCGTATCGCAAACCCGAACGTCGATGGGATAACCAAGGTCCCTCACCATTTGCTCGATCACACGCACCTGCTGATAGTCCTTTTGTCCGAAGTAAGCGCGATCGGCTGGGGCCATCAGGAAGAGTTTCAAAACCACTGTGGCAACACCACGAAAGTGGCCCGGTCGAATTTCCCCTTCCCATCGCGTGGCGACCTGAGGTGGTTCGATCCAGGTCGAGTAGCCTTCGGGGTAAACCTGCTGGCTTGTCGGGATCAGTACCCAGTCGGTCCCGATCGACTCAAGTCGCTGGAGATCCGCCTCTTCGGTGCGGGGATACTTGGAAAAATCTTCATTGGGTCCAAATTGGGATGGGTTGACGAAGAGGGTCACCAACGTGGAGTCCCCCTGCTTCTGAGCCGAAAGCACTAGAGAGAGGTGCCCCTCATGAAGCGCCCCCATGGTTGGGATCAGGCCAATCGATCGACCAGACTGCTTGGCCTCCCAAAGCGTGCGCCTGGCAATTTCTGGATCTCTGAAAATCTCCACCCGTGACTCCCTTCACGCACAGCCTTCCGGGATCCGGCCGCGTGACCGGGTTCCAGTGACCGCCTCGGCTGTCCAACGCCTTGCCTCGCATCCCTACACCAGTTGACCCCGTCGATTCTAAGGGGTTGCCAGCGGTGCGTCCACGGTGATCGGGCACTCCATGGCATCCCAGGCTGCCAGCAGCTCATGCTTGGCCCAGGCGGGATCCCCCAAGGGCATGAGATACCTGGGACCGTCAACAGCTTTTCTATCCGCTCCACCCAATTCCTTGGCCTGCAGGGTACCGGTGCCACCAGAGGAGGCTGGGCTGAGTCCCATCCAGCGTGCCCATGGAAGCGAGTAATCTTCCCAAGCAATCGACTCCGGATCGGGCGAACCTACGGCGGCGATGAGCAGTGGTGGAACCGGATCGGTCTCGTTCGATTGGTCCACCTGCCAACTGAGGAGATCGGAAGGGTTGGTTGGATCTTTGGCGATGGCTCTCAGACAAGTATCGGGAGTCCAGGTCTGAGGCAAACGGATCAGTTCTATTCGGCGCTGCCCCGCAGCGTCTTCCCACGCCTCGCGAAGCAACTGGCTTTCTGCGACACGGAGCAACCGGTCGACTGCAGGTTGGCTGCGGCGAAGTATCGATCGCGAACCGGCGCACAACAACGGCCGCCAGCCTCGAAATGGCTGGTCCGTTCCCAGGTCCAGGGAGCCAAAGCCGCTGGCGATCACCTGGATTTCTCTCGGGGAGCCTTCCAACTGCTGCAGTAGCCTGGCGATTGTCCAACCGGTCACCGGATCGATCAGGCCCGGGGCGATTTCCACTGCCGGCGCCAAGACAAACCGCCGCATCGCCATGCGTGGGTGAGGGATTTTGAAGTGCGGGGTCCAGATCCTCTGATCGCCATGAAGGATGAGGTCCAGGTCGATTGCTCGGGCCTCCCAGCGGTGCTGTCGCTTTCGTCCCAGTCGCTCCTCAATCGTCCGCAAAACCCGCCAAACCGAAAATGGGTCGGCATCGGTTTGAAGCGACACCATGGCGTTGAGGAACTCCCCTTGTCCGGAAGGGCCTCCCACAGGCGGCGTGCGATAGATATGGCTGGCGACGATGGGGTCGCCGCCGAAGGACTCCTGGAGCATGCGCCATGCCGCCTTGAGGCTTTCTCGGGGATGGCCCAGATTGGCGCCCAGGCTGATCAGGCAATGCGGCATCGCCGTGGCATTCTCCGCTTGATGAGGAGAGAATCACTTGGCCCAGTCGGTGCCGGCAACAAACCACAGGTGAGAGTTCGGAGCCTCTTCCATCGGTGGTTCCCGCCCCATATGCACAATCAGTTTGCGGGGGTTGGCCAGCGACGTATCTGCAAAGGCCACGCTGATCCGGAGACCATTGAGCGTGTCGACGATTTCCTCAGGCCCTAAGTATTGCCACTGTGCCGCGGTCCCTTTTTTCAGCAGTTCCGCTGCTACCGAGTTGACTTCAAACCCCTGTCGTTCGATCGTCTTGGCTTCGATCGTGTTGTACATCGTAGATGCTTCCTGGCCACCCAGCGCTTTGCGCTGGCTACTGGAAAGCCGATACGCGGCGTCGGTATTCCCTTCGCGAAGCATTTCCAGGTACTGCCGGGCCATGCGTTCCGCCTCGCCGTAGAAGTGATTTTTGGTGGCGATCTGTTCGGCCGATGCCCATGAGGCACCGAACGTGCCAAGAGTGACCCCTAGAGCGGCCAAGACCACCGAAGTGGCGCTGAGGTTCCAGGCTCGTGCAAAAAGTAGCGGTCCGGTCCCCAGGAGAATCGCGATCAAAGCGACCGGGATCATCGAGTAGAAGGGAATGGCCAGCAACCCCAGCAGCCCCATGACTCCTGCCAGCAAGGCGATCACGGAAAACTGCCGATCAGGGCTTCCTACACCGACTTCCGGGGCGGTCGCCAAAGTGGTTTTTGAGTCCATCGTCTTTCCGTTCTCGGTAGTTGCGTTGAATCGAAGAGCTTTCGGGCACTCTTGACGGTTCTACGACGCCCGATGGCATGAGGTTCGCCCAGTCTCTCCCCTGCAGCCCCTCACTTGGCGGGAGGCTGCAGAACTCGCTGGACTTCCTGGAGGCTGGTCAGCCCGAGGACTACCGACAGGATCCCTTCCTGCTGAAATCCGCGATGCCCCAGGCTGGCCGCCGCTTTGCGCACTGCGTCGGCGTTGGGGTTCTGGAGGATCGCCTTGCGAAGCGGATCGGTGACCTCCAGGACTTCGAAAATCGCCATGCGGCCTCGATATCCGCGACCGTTGCAATCGGTGCAGATTTCAATTTCGATCGGGTTCCCCTTGGCATCGACGCGCTGGTCGGGAGGGGGCGGGACGAAGGGCTGGTAGAGTTTCTGGACGCGATCGGCAGGCAGCCCCAGTTTTGCCAGAAGTTGGGGAGTCGGCTGGAACCCCTGTTTGCATTTGGGGCAGAGCCTACGTAGCAGCCGCTGGTTGACCACTAGGCGTGTGGACTTCAAAAGTTCCTTGGCGTGAGCGCGGTGAGCCTGAAGAAGTCCAAGTAGCGCTTCGACCGAATCGTTTGCAACGAAGCGGGTGATGGCGTGCCGATTCTCGGGAAGCTGCTTGAGCATCAAGCCGACGACTGCGTCGTTGTACAGAGACGGAAAGATGAAGGCATCGGGCTGCTTGAGCAATCGCCGCTCAAAAACAGCCTCAGGAGTTTCATTCTTTTCGCTATCGAAAGTCACTTTGGTGACATTGATGATGTCAGGGTCGGGATCCTTGATATCTTCCAGGGCGATGTAATCTCGGACAAATTTATCGGTCTCTTCCAGCACCACACGCCAGGTGGTGGGGAGTCCCTGGCCTGGAGGTCCGCTGACGACGACGATCCCACCGTGGCCATTGAGTTCCCCCTTGACCTGCTCGATCACCTTGTCGCGCATTCCTAGTTCGGCGAGGGTTTTGAGCGAGGTCTTTTTGGTTTCCAGCGATATCAGGACGCGTTCTCCGGTGGGGACACCCTGGGAGACACACTCGGCGATCCAGTCGGTCTTTTCGAAGTAGAGGCCCGTCTTGCCAGTCTGCTTAGCACGACGCTCGGCTGGATTAAGCCCGCAGAGCTTCTTCAGGGCTGCAAGTGCGCTGTCGCCGGTGGGGCGGTCGGTGGGGGGCTGGTTTTCCCAAAGGCCATCGATACGAAAGCGGACAGAAACGGCCTGCTGGGTGTAGTCCATGAGGATCCGGTCAGCCCGCTGCTGCAGGGCCAGAGCCAACCACTGGACTAGATTGGCAAAGCCAGGAAGCTGCTTGGCAGCGATGACGGCCCCTTGAGCTTCATTCTTTGGATAGGCGCTTGGCTTGAACTCCAGCGCCGGCAATATCGCTTCGCCCGTTTCGGTCTCGGCCGGTTTTTTCTTCTTGCGACCAAAAAGTCCCATGGATCATTCGCTCACTGGTTGAAAAGATTCGAGGCAATCCGCCTCGGGAAAAGGGACGGAAAACCGCCGCGTCAGATGATCCCCGGCTGGCTGACGTTGATGCCTTTGAGCGTCATCTTCAAGAGATCGGGGTTGGGAGCCACTTCAAAAGCGGTCGGACGATCGATGAGTTCCTGGTCGATCAGACTCTTGAGGCTCATCGTAAAATCCTGCATCCCTTCAGCGGCACCGATACGGATGGCATCGGCGAGCTTTTCGTCTTTGCTCTCGAGGATCAGCTTGCGGATCATCGGCGTGAAGGTCATGACCTCGCAAGTTGGCACGCGGCCGACGCCCGGCTTGATCGACCGCAGCAATTTCTGTGCGACGATCCCCTTCATGTTGAACGCCATTGCGTTGCGGATGGCGCCGTGAAGTTCTTCGGGGAACAGGTCGAGAATACGGCCAATCGTGGTGGGCGCGCTGGAGGCGTGGATGGTTCCAAAGACCAAGTGGCCCGTTTCGGCGGCATGAATCGCTGTCATGAACGTTTCCTGATCCCGCATCTCACCAACCAGGATGATGTCCGGATCTTCTCGCACCGCATGCTTCATACCGATTTCGAAGTCTTTGACATCCACCCCTACTTCGCGCTGATTGATCAGGCACTTGTCTTCGGAGTAGACGAACTCGATCGGATCCTCCAGCGTCAAAATATGCTTGCGGTAGTTGCGGTTGATCCAGTTAAGCATCGAAGCGATGGTGGTGCTTTTGCCCGAACCGGTCACCCCGGCCAACAGCACCATCCCCTGGTCGTACTTGCATAGATCTTCCATGATAGGCGGCAGGTGCAGCCCTTCGAAGTTGGGGATGAAGTTGTTGACGCGACGAGCCACCATGCCGATACGTCCCAACTGCTTCAACATGTTGACGCGGAAACGCCAGTTGACTCCATCGACATCGACGGTGTACGCGAAGTCCGCGCCCCCTTCTTCTTCGAAGATGCGCCGATGTCGAGGGCTGAGCATCGGAACCAGAAGTCGCACCATCTCTTCGTTGTCGATCGGTGGTCGATTGAGAGGCCGAAGGTCGCCGTGGACGCGAACGATCGGCGGGCTACCGACCTTCATATGGAGGTCGCTGGCCACCAACTTGACCGATGCCTTGAAAATCTTGTCGACCTCCAGTTCCTTTTTCGTCGACAGCAACGAACTGGCCAGCCGGTCTTCAAAATTGTCGCCCTCTTGCTCGCTCACTCCACTCCCCCTGATCGAAAGTTGCTGCCGATCATCTTCTGGATGGATCGCATCGCCCGAATCCTGACAAAAAGTCTCTGCATTATACGTCAGACCCAGATGCCTGTCTTGCAGGAATCCCAGTGGGAGATCCAAGTGGGCTGGCGGTCTAGGGAAGCCGGCGCAATCCAGACCGATGCCAGGAAGGCAGTGGTCAGGTGGTTACCTGGCAAGAATCGATACGCACACAAATGCCGCGTCGCCGCATCGCTTCCTTCGCCTGGCCGATGGTGCACTGGCCAAAGTGGAAGATGCTGGCGGCAAGAACCGCATCGGCGCCCCCTTCGAGGATGGCATCGGCTAGATGGTCGACCGAGCCGGCTCCACCGCTGGCGACGACCGGAATCGAAACCGCATCGGCGACCGCCCGCGTGATCGGGATGTCGTAGCCATCCTTGGTTCCGTCGCGGTCCATGCTGGTCAGGACGATCTCCCCTGCCCCAAGTTCTTCAACCCGACGCGCCCAGGAAACCGCCTCCAGGCCGGTCGGCGTACGGCCACCGTGAATATGGACCTCCCAGCGTTCACTGCCCTCTACCCAGATTCTCTTGGGGTCGATGTTGACGACGATGCACTGGCTTCCAAAGCGGTCGGCAGCGGCAGAGATCAGGGACGGATCCTTGCAGGCGGCGCTGTTGATGGAGACCTTGTCGCATCCGGCGCTCAGAAGCGTCCGGATATCTTCCAGCGTCCGGATCCCGCCGCCGACCGTCAGCGGCATAAAGACCTGCTCGGCCGTCCTCGACACCACTTCCAAAAGAATCGCGCGGGCTTCGTGACTGGCGGTGATGTCGAGGAAGACCAGTTCATCCGCCCCCTCACGTTCGTAGCGAGCCGCCACTTCTACCGGATCTCCGGCATCCCGAAGCTCCAGGAACTTCGTCCCCTTCACCACGCGTCCGCGATCGACATCCAAACAGGGGATCACTCGCTTGGCCAACATCACCGATGCCTTAAAAAAAGATCGACGAAAAACTTCCTCA
The DNA here is from genome assembly GCA_040375295.1 of Planctomycetaceae bacterium. GTDB lineage: Bacteria > Planctomycetota > Planctomycetia > Pirellulales > Pirellulaceae > JBEISR01. The sequence continues at coordinate 50,178 of JBEISR010000013.1, read as the reverse complement.
CCTCTCCATGCGAGCAAGGATTGCATGGCGGCATAGAAGAATCATACCACCTAGGTCGATCCAGAGATTCCAGGGCAGCCAACTTCGACGTCCCCGTCTGCAGCGCTACCGCTGACAAAGACTTTCTGCGATGCGGACGAGATCGCAGAGCCAGGAAGATCGAACCCGCACTCTTTCCTTCAGGTTGTCCGAAAAAACGAACAAGGGGAAGGTTGCCCTTCCCCTTGTCGAATTCGCATAGGACTTCAGCCCTAACGCTTAGCTGCGTCGCAGCATCCGTCGGCCACGCCATCCTGCCAGACCGACCAAGGCAATCGCAAGCGTCGACGGCTCGGGTACTGCGCCACCGCCGCCGTTGGAATTGTAATCGAGTGTCAGTGAGGCTGCAGTAATCCTTGGGGCTACCGAAGTAAGACCATTGACCTCACTGTTTAGGAAGAAGAATGGAAAATTAGCGCCTGCCAAGATACCCCAAAGCCCTGTCGAACTCAGCGGACTATGGGTGTAATCCAGCCACTCTGGGTCGGTCAAGCCTGAACTGGCATCACCCACCCCTTTCGCAATCGTTATGGTAATGTTTGAGCCGGCCGCAATGTTATCCACCCCGACGACACCAAAAATTGACGCCCCAGGACCAGGGGCCGCCTGTGGAACCACAACCTGCAAGTATGCCGCTCCAAAAGCGGCCGTAGTGCTTGCATCATCAAAGGTGAAGGACAGTGTGAAGCCGTTGATTGTTCCAACATCCGACGGCAACAAGAATTCAACTGTTCGTAGCTGATCCCCGTAAATGGGGTCGTTCAGGCCCCGTAAATGGGGTCGTTCAGGCCTGAAATCGCATTCAGCGTGACGACGGCACCTGTGCTCGTTCCGGTTATTGCTAGCGAACCTACGGCAACCGATACAGCTGCCACCCATCCCATCAAAACCTGCCTCATTCTGTCGCTCCTGTGTTTCCTTACCCTCAAGTGAGGGGACCTCCCGCAAAGGGGCCTAAGTTGTCACGGAAATTGCAGAGATTGTCAATAATTGGGATTGTAACGAATGCAACTTTTTTTCTGGGTAGTTAGGGATTCCATTGGCAAGTCCGTTCTTCCAGAGATGTTGCAACTGTTTTCCCACATTTCTGTGGGCAAAACTGGAATGGGAATGGCTCGACCGGCGGCACCATTGTTTTTTCGTCGGCCTTCCAATTCGCCTTTCTGCCGTTTGGCGAGGAATATGCCTCTGCCGTAGCGATGGCACCGAGGCCATTCACAAAAAGGCAAGATTCAATAAACCAACGAACACTTCTTTCTGAGCGCCGTTGGTGGACGAGGCACGGTGGAAAGGGGATTGCCGAACGGGAGAACGGATTTCTTTGGGACAATCCGCTGGTGATCCTTTGGAAAACTACCTGCAGACTGCTTGGATCCAGTAGAGCAGTGCATTGGACAGCAGCAAATCGCAATGAATGCCAGGAAGGCAGTCACCCAAAGGCAATCACCCAAAGAAAAAGGGGAAGGTTGCCCTTCCCCTAATCGGACTCATTTTGGACCATTCGGCCAACTATCTAGCAGCGTCGCAGCATCCGTCGGCCACGCCATCCGGCCAGACCGACCAAGGCAATCGCAAGAGTCGATGGCTCGGGGACCGCGCCACCGCCTGTGGTTTCGTTGTAGGTCAAAGTCATCGTTGCCGAATTGGCACGAACGCTGACGGAGGTGGGACCGCTTGTACCAGAAACGTAAAAGAAAACCTTGTACGTCGACCCAGCAAAATCGTCCCATAGCCCAGTAGCCGAAAGCGGACCAAAATTAAACTGCGACTGGAGAAACGATCCTGAGAGGGTAGCGCTAGAAGCACCCACCGCCGCATTGTAGACCGGGCTGATCGTTGCTCCATGCCCAAGTCCTGAGGTTTCCCCAAGGGCAAATGCGCCCCTTCCCGGAGGTGGCGGCGCCAAAGCTGCAGTATCTTGCTCCAAATAGACCTGGATCGTCGCAGGACCAAGACCCAGAGCTGAGGTGTCGGTCTCAAAATTGATGGTCAACGAAAAATTCTGAATCGATGCCAAGTTGGCTGGGAGCGAGAATCCCAACTCGCCAGTTTGCCCGTCGTCTTTGAAAACACCAGTACCAGAAACGGCGTTGAGCGCCACTACAGCGGCGTTGCTATGAACTGCCATGGAGAGTGAACCTACCAAGACAGAAGCAGCTAGCATCCATTTCGCAAACAATTGCATCGTTCTACCTCCAGATAACTTATTCCCTAAGAAGGGGGATCCCTGTACGAGTCCCTTTTATCGAGGATGTGGGAACAGTTGTCAATAAGTGGGGTCGTAATGAATAAAACTTTTTTTCCGATCATTCACGAATCGTTGGGAAATAATGGTTTTTCAGGTGGAATCAACAGTTTTTTTCTACTTCCTGTCCCCATTGTGGAATCGTTTAGGGGACTTCGAACGAGAGCTGTTATCCCATTCTTTTGTCTTTCGCTATCGCACAGGCTTTTCTCTTAGGTGGCCCTATTCGGACTAGTGACTTTCCCGATCCCGAGTGGAAGCTTGCTGTCGAGGCTCTTTGAGTCGGAGGTGATGGAAGTCCGTTACGGAATGGAGGGATTCTGGCGGAAGAGGGCTCTGCAGGAGACGATACGATAATGCGGGGGTCTAGAAACGCGGTTGCATTCAGCCTGTTTGATCGATCGCATTGGAAGTGACACAGGCGGCTTTTCAGCTCTTCGAGGATGTTGCAGATGGCTTCCAGATCGGTTCGATTTGCACGCAAACGTCGCAGAAGTCGGAAGCGGAATGTCGGCGCCCCGCCAGGTCAGTTTCAGATCGATCCCCAGAGCCTGCCAACTCAGTGGTCGGGCATCGCTTACGGACCGGAGGGGCATGAGGAACTGCAGCACGTGTCGCTGGATACCCTTCCGATTGCCATCGCCAAATGGCCGGTGGTCTGGGTGCAGGTGGTGGGGTTGGGCGATGGCGAACTGCTGCGTCAGTTGGCAGGGATCGTCGGAATCCATGCACTCGCCTTGGAGGATATCGTCCATCTGCACCAAAGAGCCAAGTTGGACGAATATGAGGACCACCTCTATCTGGTAGCGCGAATGATCGAACAAGGCGAGGCCGAAGGGGTGCGCACCGAGCAGATCAGTTTCGTTCTTCGGGACAATTTGCTGGTGACCTTCGAGGAGCGTCCTGGAGATTGTTGGGATCCGGTTCGGCAGCGCATCCGCCAGCGTCGCGGTGCGATCAATTCGCTGGGTAGTGACTACCTGCTCTATTCGTTACTGGACGCGGTGGTCGACAGTTATTTTCCAGCGATGGATCGGCTGAACGATCGACTGGATCTGATCGAAGAAGAGATCATGCGTGGATGCCGGACAGGGCAGATGGAGAGCATCCATCAGTTGCGCGGTGACCTGCTGAACGTGCGCCGCGCGATTCGCCCCCACCGGGAAATGGTCAACGAGCTGATTCGCGATCACCATCCGTCGATCCGCGAAGAGACGCGGCTTTATCTGCGTGACTGTTACGATCATGTTTCGCAACTGATCGATCTGGTCGATACCTCGCGGGAGCTGACCAGCGACCTTCGCGATTTCTATCTCAGCAGCATCAGCAACCACATGAACGAGGTGATGAAGGTGCTGACGATCATGTCCAGCATCTTCATTCCGCTTTCGTTTGTGGCGGGGGTTTATGGGATGAACTTCGACCCGGAGGTTTCACCTTGGAACATGCCGGAACTGAAGTGGTATCTTGGCTACCCGATGGCCCTGGCCATCATGGCGGCGATGGCGATCGGTCTGTTGATCTACTTCCGGCGCCGAGGCTGGATCGGAGCGATTGCTTCCAAAGAAGAGCCTCCACCGCATAGCTAATGGTGGTTGGCAGCACCGTTTCGATCGAGATCACTGATCGCCATCGCGATCTCCCTGCCGCATCCGATCGAAGTATTCGCGAGTCTGGTCGCGCTGCGCTTTGGGAAGTACTGCAGATTCCAGCGACTTGGCTTCCTCGGGCTGCTCAGCCAAAATTGCCTGCTTGACTTCTTCCTTGGTGACTCCCTTGCGATTGACACCGCGGATCTTTCCTCCCTGAAACGATTCCCCTTTGCGGAATCGGTCTCGCACCTGGGATTCGAAGGTATCGGTCTGAGATTCCTCTTCGTCGCGATCCCCTTCCCCTTCGCCCTCACCGTTGCCATCGCCAGGGCGGTTGCCTCGCTGGGATCCCTTCATCTCTCCCTTGCTCTGAGCCACCTGGTCCATGAGGCTGTCGAGTTCCTCCATTGACTCCATCTCCGACTCCATCTGCTCCACCTGCTCCTGCAACTCCTTCAGACTCTTTTCGGCTGCCTGCATATTCCCTTGCTCGAGCGCCTCCTGAAGTTCCTGCATTGCTGACTGCATCTTCTGAGACTGGCTTTGTGACATCTGCTGCTCTTCGCTCATGGAATCGAGTTGCTCCTGCATCTCCTGAGCCTTTTCTTGGTCGCCGGCCTGCATCGCTTCGGCGATCTGCTTCTGGAGCTCCTTCATTTCCTGTTGTCGCTGCTGCGATTGCTCTGCCGACTCCTTCTTTCCCTGCTCGGCTGCTGCCTGCTGTTCCATCTTCTCCAGTTGCTTGCGAAGCTGTGCTGCCTTCTGGACATCGCCCGTTTGCTCGGCCTGCTCTAGTCGCTTCTGAAGCTGCTGCATCGCCTCTTTCTGGCGTTGAGCGGCTTCCTTGAGCGCCTCGGCCATCTTCTTCATCTGCTCCGCCATCTTCTGCCGCGATGCCTCATCCAGGTCCCCATTTTTCATCTGGTCCATCAGTTTTTGAAGTTCCTCCTTGGCGGCGGTCATGTCTCCTTCCTGGAGTGCTTTAGCGAGTTTTTCAGCGGGGCCATCCTGGACTGCGGCAAGCTGTTCTTTCAATTGCTGGCGCAGCTGTTCTCCGCTTCCCAGTTCGCTTTTGCGATCCTGCAGCTGTTGGTTTAGTTCGTTTAAGGTGGCCAGTGCCTTCTTCTCATCGATGCCGCTGGTGGTGCGCAGTTGTTCCAGCTGCTTTTCCATCTTCTTGAAGATTTCTGCGGCTGCGGGATCACCCTTCTCGATCGCCTCCTGCTGCTTCTTTTTCAGCTGCTCGATCAACGGCCGCGTCGACTGCCTGACTTTCTCGACCGCGGCGCTGGGGGCCGTTGCTGTCGCGGAGGGATCTTGGCTAGATCGATTGGGGGCCAGCCAGGAGAGGCCGGCGACCGCCAGCAGCAAAGCCGGCACGGCCAGAGCCCGCGGGGCTTCGATCGGGAATTGGTCTCGCACATCGATTCGTTCCACTCGTTCTTTTGCATCCGATTCCAGGAGTTTCCCCACGGCGCTGTCCGCCTCCTGGGGACGCAGTTGCAGGAGGCTGCTGAGGCGTTCACGAAGTTGGAATCGGCGATCGATTTCGAGAGCCGTCTGGAGTGCCGTTGGGGCTCGCCACCACGCCTCGATCGCCGCGATCGCAGCGCCCAGGAGGGCACCCAAGGCGATTGCCCAGAGTGACCAGTTGGGGTTCCAGCCTGGGATGGCAATCGCCTTGGGGGCCCAGGCAATCACAGCCGCCAGGATCGCCCCAGCGGTCCCCCAAGGGACCAGGCGCTCCAACCACTTGCCGATCACCAGGCGCCGCCGCGCCACTGCGATGGGAAGCCGAAATTCCTTGGCCAGCGTTTTCCCATGTTCCTTGGCATTGGATGGTTCGGGCATGATGGGCTCTTTGGGTTGGCGGCCTGTGGATCGTCAGCATTCTTGGTGGCGAGGATCTATTTTCTACGTTTTGCGTTCAAACTTGCGATGGCGGACTGCTGAAGGTCAGCTTTTCCAAGAGCTGCTCATCTTCTAGAACATCGAGCGGTTCGTAGAACGGATGACGCGACGGTTTGTAGGGGTTGTTGCTTTTGGTGTTGTAGCACGAAATCAGCGCCCACCTTGGATGCTCGCTGGTGTTTTGGTCGGATCGATGGAGCAAGTTTCCGTGGAAGAAGAGGGCATCCCCTGGCTGCATCTCGACATACCGCACCGGAAACCTAGCCAGAATCGCCTCCATCCTTTCCGGGTCGGCTCCCGTCTGACCTCCCACTTTGCCATGTTCGATGCGACCCATGGCATGCGATCCATCGATGATTTGAAGGCATCCATTCTCCTTGGTGGCCTGGTCGATGGCGACGTAGCAACTGGCCATGGTGGGGAACAGGCACCCAAAGTTGTACCAGTAGCCGTAATCTTGATGCCATTCCCAGGCACCCCCGACTCGGGGTTCCTTCAGCATCATCTTGTGATGGTAGTGATAGACCTCGTCCCCCAGGAACCTCTTCATCGGCTCGACAATTCGCCGCGCTCGTGCCACCGAACTATAAGGGTCGGTTCCCAGGGTGTTCTCCAGAGCCAGTGTCGTCGTTCCGCCTTGAGCGTCGCTACGGCTGGTGGCGCGACTGGCAAGCTGCTGGTCTTGCTTGGCGTATTTGCGGAGCGCTTCGATCTCGGGTGGTGACAGTAGTGCTGGCTGAAGCCAAAAACCTTGCCGATCAAACGCTTCGCAGGCTTGCCCATCAGCTCGGAACCATCCCATCGGACTACCCCTTCAGTTGAGTCGCCTGAATGCAGAGACCGCGATCAGCGACTGGCCACTGGGTCGCTTCCGTTGTCCATTCGTCACCCTGCTACCTGAATCCTACGCCGGGAAGTCCCGATTGTAGAATGGCACGCTTCCTGCCGGGTGCTCAGTTTACCTACGACCGATGCCCCGATCCTGCCAATCATTCCTGGGAGAAATGCGAAAGCCACCCAGAATCCGTTTGTGCCGCTCAATGAGATTCTGACGGGTGAATTGGAGTTTTTCGCCCCTTGGGAGCCGATTTTTGCGTTGAGCCGGTCGATGGCTGCCGATGCCCCGACGGAGCCGATTGGTTGCCGCTTGGCGGAACGGCAAAGGATTCGATCAAGCGGTCCTTGCCGATTTTGCCGACTTCATTGATTCGGGGGCTTGGGGGCAATTACACTAACCATTGTACGGTCGATGGGAAAAACGCAGTGGCTCCGTCGGCCTGAAGAATCTGCCATGGTATCGTCCGTGGCAGCCGAATTCAGCTTGATCGATGGCAACCACCGGACGGTGCGATTTGATTGTTGGGTTGCCGGGTAGACGAAGGTACTCTCCTCTTAGGACAGAAGACGTGATGCGACGGAAACCAACCGCCAGGAGTCGCTGGGAGATGAGGACGCAATCGGCTCGAGGTCTGCTGGCAATCGCCGCCGCTCTGGGATTGACGACGTCGATTCTTGCCCAAACCGTACCCGTCAGCGTCGACCGCGCCGGTGGCTTCGGTCCGCGGAAACTGGCCGAAGGGGTGCTGACGGTCATCCCCCCCGATCCGCAGCCTGAGGAAACGTCGCTGGGGCCACTCGATCTGGAGTTCGTAGCGAAGCATCCGGAACTGGAGTGGAAGGCGCCCGACTTTGAAAACGGCCAGCCGAATTTCTCCTCATCAAGCGAAACGTTGCTGGCCCAGGGGCGCGGGGTGACGCTGCGGCATCCCGTTTTTGCTCTGGAATTCGCCTTCAAGCCGATGCGGATGATCGAAATGGAGTTGCCGGATTCCGAAGGGGTTCGGCAGAGCCAGTTGGTCCACTATCTGCTCTATCGCGTTCGCTACTTGGGGAATGATTTGTTGCCCGAGCAGGAGCGGGTGGAAGCGGGGACAGGAATTCCGAAGGAGCCAGCGCGAACGGTCGCTGATTCGGTTCTTTTCGTCCCGCGATTCACTTGGATCTCCACGCAGCAGAAGCAGGAGATCCCCGAAAAGATTCTTCCGCTGGTCAAAGGGCCCATCGCGGCTCGCGAACGCGTTGGCAAGCCATTGCTGGATAGCTTTGAAATGATTCGCAAGATCCAGCAAACCACCCCGGAGGCAAACAACGAGTATTGGGGTGTAGCGACCTGGACTGGGATCGATCCTTCGATCGATTTCTTTGCCATTCAGGTTGAAGGGCTTACCAACGCCTACCGGATCGTCGAAGGCGACGGGAATAGGAAGTTTGAGAAAAAGCGGTTGCAGATCCACTTCTGGCGGCCGGGCGACGGGATCGCCAGCGAAGAGGATCGGATCCGACTTGGGGCTCCTGCCTTCGAGCAGCCGGACCGCGTGGAGTACGCGCTGCGGCAGTTGGGGCTGAAAGAACGCCTTGATTATCTCTGGGTCTACCGGTAAACTCTCGGGTCGATTGCGGATGATCGTTCCCCTCAATGCAGGGGATTGGCACAACTAATTTTCAGGTAGTGGCAGACGATGGCACACAAAAAAGGTCAGGGCTCAACGCGCAACGGGCGCGACAGCAACGCACAGCGGCTGGGTGTTAAGAAGTTTGGTGGCGAGCTAGTGCAACCTGGTTCGATCATCATTCGTCAGAAGGGGACCAAGTGGCACCCCGGACGCAATGTCGGCCTGGGAAATGACTACACGATCTACTCGTTGATCGACGGTCATGTGCAATTCGATCAGGGCGGGCGTCGCGTTAGTGTCGTCGCACCAGCGGCTCAGTGATCGATCGCGCTCCTGCCGAATGTTTGGCGGGGTGAGCGGTGGAATGAAACAAGAGATCCGAACTTGCAGTTCGGTTGGAAGGATGCCTTTCGGGGCATCTTTTTTTTTGCCCTCGAACGCCGCGGTTGCGATGATTCGAAAGAGCGAAGCTGGCTGGCCAGCGGTTGAGCCGGGGGCGGGTTGCTTGGGATGGTGATTCGAAACAACTTGCCGCCATATCAAGCGGCAGGTGCGAAAGAAGGGTGGCGGCTGTGTTTGTCGATCGAGTGGAAATCGAACTGATGGCTGGACGCGGTGGCGATGGCTGCATGAGCTTTCGTCGGGAGAAGCACGTTCCCAAAGGCGGGCCTGATGGCGGGCACGGAGGCAATGGGGGCAGCATCATCCTGAAGGCTCGTTCGGGCGTCAACTCCTTGGTCGCTTTTGCACACCAGAAGCAGTGGCGAGCCGATTCGGGGGCTCCAGGTTCGGGATCCGACCGCCACGGGCGAAACGCGAAGGATATGATTCTGGAAGTTCCGCCCGGGACGTTGCTGATCGATCGCGAATCAGGCTTGGTGCTGCGTGACCTGGTGGAGGATGGGGATGAGGTGGTTGCTGCCCGCGGAGGGCGAGGTGGCTGGGGGAATACCCACTTCAAGACTTCGACCAATCAGGCTCCTCGGGAAACGACCGAAGGAGCTCCTGGGGAACGGCGTCGCGTCATCCTAGAACTCAAGGCGATCGCTGACGTGGGATTGGTGGGTCTGCCCAATGCAGGAAAAAGTACCCTGCTAAGTCGGCTTACCAAAGCCCGTCCGGAGATCGCCGATTATCCCTTCACCACCAAGTTTCCCAATCTTGGCATCGTGTATGTCGACCGCGAGCGATCGTTTGTGCTTGCCGATATTCCCGGGCTGATTGAAGGGGCCAGTCAGGGTGTGGGGTTGGGGCACGACTTTCTGCGTCACATCATGCGCGCCGGAATTTTGATTCATTTGGTGGAACCGATGCCCGCCGACGGCAGTGACCCGATCACCAACTATCGCGCGATTCGGAACGAATTGTGTCAGTACAGTGATGAACTGGCTAAGCGGCCCGAGGTGATTGCGGTTAGCAAGGCGGAGTTGCCTGGAGCCGACCAAGTCCATGTTGCCCTGCAGGAAGCGATCGGCAAACCTTGTTTTCTGGTCAGCGCTGTGACGGGCGAAGGTCTGGCCCGATTGACGCGCCATCTGGCCGACCTTCTGGATCAGCAGCGGCAGGTGGCCAGCCGACCGGCACCCAGCACGATGTGATGATCGCTCCGAGCTCAGGATGTAGATTGGGGAGATCCACTAAGGGGAGCAGGCGATGCAGGTGGCTGTCGACTTGGGGAACACCGGACTGAAGCTGGGATGGTCGAATGACCATCCGGAAGCCGCTGGCCCCACCGACGCGCTTCCCACGTTGGCAGCACCTCCCCTGCGGCTGCCTTGGCGGATTGCATCTTCATCTTCCTTGCAACCATCGGGAGAATCCACAGGGGCGATCGACCCGGCGGACCACGAATCGCTTGCCGGTTGGCTCCGCCGCCATGCACCGGGTAGCGCGCAGGGGACGAATCGGCGGTGGGTGATCGGATCGGTACAGCCCACGGCCCTGGCTGCGCTGCAGAGGGTATTGGCCGACTGTTTCTCGGGCGAGCCGATTGTCACGGTGACCAAGGATCGGGTTCCGATGACCGTTGCGGTGCGTTATCCGGAGAAATTAGGAATTGATCGCTTGATTGCTGCCTATGCTTGCTGGGTCGACCGACGCAAGGGGCCGTTGATTGTGGTGCAATCAGGGACGGGGTTGACGATCGATTATGTCGACGTTGATGGTGTCTTTCAGGGAGGAGCGATCCTGCCTGGGATGCCGCTGATGTGCCAGATACTCGCTGAACGCACGAGTGCCCTGCCGCGGATTGAACCGGTGGAGTCGATGCGGCACCTAGCCATCCCCGGAAAGGAGACGGCCGAGGCGATGCAGCTAGGTGTCTACGCATCCTGGATTGGGGGGGCTCAGTGGGTAATCGCTCAGTACCGCCAGCGTTTGGGGGGGGCCGAGCTGCCGGTGGTGATCAGCGGAGGGGATGGTCCGGCCTTAACGCCCTGGATTCCAGCTCCGCTAACCGAGCTTCCAGATGCTGTTTTGCGAGGGCTTTTGCTTCTGGACCGGCTGGGGGGCGACTGCGGGGCTGTGGAAAACTGGTCGGCCTAATAGACCCTCGCCGATGCAACCGACAGGATCGTCGCGACAGGAAAAATCGTCGCCTGGCCGATGGTGGCCGATTACAATAACCGACAAGCGAACGAGTGGCCCCATGCTGTTTGCGTGGGGATTCCCTGGGCAGTTAGGCGAAAAGTGCGGTGCGATGATGCGTATTGACTCGCGGCTTCGAAGAAGGTCCTGGTTGGCCGCAGCGGCTTTGCTGTTCTCCGCTCCGCCCAGTTGGTCCCTCGCCCAAGTCTCTGAAATCGCTTTAGAGCGAGCTGGACTGAAACTGCAGTGGCAGTCGCGCCTGGAGCAGACGCAGCAGGTTGGCGATGCAGTCTCCGTGGTGGTCTGGCCTCACTCGACCGATCGCCTGCAGTACGTCGCTTTGAGGTCGGGCGATGAGATTCTCGAAAAATTCGATGCCGCCCAGGTCGATCGCGATGCATGGCAGAAGAAACTGCTCGATTTGCGAAACGTCAAGGATGCTTCTGCTCTCAAGAACGAACCGCAAGAGATTCCTCGAATCGGCATGGAGGGGGCTCGCAAACAGGCTGACCAAGCTGAGGCCCGGTACAAGCTATTGGGGAGGAAGGTAGAGCGACTGGAGGTCGACTATCCGATCACCTACTTGGTAGCGACAACCGCCAATGGGGCTGTCCAGATGCTGGATGCTGAGACAGGGGAGCGACTTTGGACCTCTTATGTCGGGTCGGCTTTCTCTCCCACCTTTGCGGCTGGCGTTAGCGATGACTACGTGTCGGTGATCAACGGGTCGGATCTGTATCTGTTGGACATCAAGGATGGTACGACGATCAATCGTCGTCGCTGTGAAGAGCAACCGGCTAACGGTTCGGTTCCTGTAGGTAAATGGATTTACGTGGCTGGATTGGGCGGCGATCTCATGGCCTACAACGCTGGGGATGCAACCAAGTTGCCTTGGGTCCAGCGAAGTGGCGGGGCCGGCATGATCTCCCCCGTGCTGTCTGCCGATCGCCGGTTCCTTGCTTGGGTCTGTGCCCCGAAGTATCTCTACATGGCAAAAGTGGACGAATTGCGTCCTCAACTTTGGAATCGTTTCGAGAGCTCCCAGTCGATCAGCAAGCCGCCGGTTGCCGTGGAGAACGGGTTCGTCGTTGCTTCCGACGACGGCACAGTGGTCTGTCTGAATATCCCTTACGCGGATGAACCGAATATCCGAGGCAGCGCTCTGCGTTGGCGTTACAACCTCGGTCAAGCGGTGCGACAAGCTCCCGCAGCTGCTGCCCAGATGGCTCTAGTCGTTACCTCGGCCGGGGAGCTTTGGGGACTGGATCTCAAGACGGGGCAGCCCGTTTGGGAGCAGCGACCGACGGGGGTCCAGTCGATCGTCGGCGCCACGAAGGAGCATGCCTACGTACGCGACGACAACGGGCAGTTGGCACAGATTCGGCTGAGCGATGGAGCGATCGCGCAGAGGATTTTCCTGCCGCTGGGTGAAGCGGCCGTGCAGAGCACGACAGACCGAATGTACTTTCATGCACCCAATGGCAGCCTGGTCTGCGTGCGGGAGATGGGGGCAGATCAACCGACCCTGCTTCAACCGATCGTCCCGTCCGAGAAGTCGGACAAAAAGAAGGGACCAAAGGAACCTGCCTCCAAGACTTCCCCAACGAAACCCGCCTCTGGCGATGATCCCTTCGGTGCGCCGGTGACCGCGCCATCGAACGAGGATCCGTTTGGTGGAGATGCCAAGCCATCCAGTGATGATCCGTTTGGCGGTGGCGCTGCACCTGCAGGGGATGATCCCTTCGGCGGCAACCAGTAACAAGTCGCTAGCCGCTTAAGTCACCCATCCAGAACCCCCCTTTCTCCATGCGTTTCCAGGTGGACTCGCTCAAGGTGGAGAAGCACCGGTCCATCTCGGGCCTGTTCCGGGAAGTGGTCGCTTCACTGCATCCGTTTTGAAATCGCCCTTGGAAAGTCGCTGGAAGGTTGAAGCAGTGCGGTTCGGAATCTTCCAAACGGCAGCGGCAGGACGCACAAGCCCTCCAGTCTGCGTCGGATGGCACAAAAGAATATCGGACGGCATGCGCCGTACCGCTCAAATGGAGTGGTAATTCCAGCATGGCACCGTTGTGTCGCGATGCTTGGAGCAGACCCACTGACCAGCCGAATTGTCGAATGGACCTTTACGCCGATGGCAATGCCACGATCAGCACCATCGATGGATTGCCCACTGGGATATATTTCCCGGTGAATACCAAGTCCCCGTTGGTTGGGTCGACTTGGAAGATCGTCACGTGGTCGGCTCGCTGGTTGCAGCAGTAAAGCCAGCCGCCTGATGGATCCAGGGTGAAGCTTCTGGGATAATCGCCGCGCGTCCATTCTTCCTTGACCCACTTCAGCGATCCATCCGCCTGCACGGAAAAGATTCCGATGCTGTCGTGCAGGCGATTGCCGACGTAGACAAAGCGGCCATCGTGCGAGACGAGGATCTCCGAACAGAAATTGCTTCCGGCGTAGCCTTCGGGGAGAGTCGACTGAGTCTGTCGGTGCTCCAGGGAACCGGTTTGAGGATCGTAGTCGAGCAGGCTGACGGTGGAACCTTCCTCCTGGATCGAGTAGAGCCACTTTCCGTTGGGGTGGAAGTGGAAGTGCCGAGGACCATCCCCAGGTGGAAAAGAGAAGAACGGCGTTGCTGCTGGAGTTAGTTTCCCGGAAGTTAGATCGAACTGCCAGAGATAGATTCGATCGAGCCCTAGGTCGACATGGAGGACGAATCGACCGGAAGCATCTGCCTGGATCATGTGGGCATGGGTGCGATCGTGACCGCTGATGGCAAAGGAACCTGGAGGGGCGTTGGTGGCGCGAGTCGGCCCGATGGGGCCATTGTCCTGCTGGACATCGCTGGCCGGGCCCAGTCTCCCGTCTTCAAGAATCGGGAGGACCGCGATCGATCCGCCGAAGTAATTGGCCACCAGCAGATACTTTTCGGACGGATGTACGCTGACGTAGGTCGGCCCCGCGCCGCCTGAGGGGACGGTGTTGAGCAACTGCAAGGAACCATCCGATTGGATCGCAAAGGCGCTGACGGTGCCCTGGCCATCGTCCCCCACACGATCGGTTTCATTGGCCGAATACAGTCGCGTTCCGCTGCGATTGGCTGCCAGGCAACTGGGGCTGGTCCCCATCCGGACCTCTTCCTTCGCCTTCAGGGCTCCCGTGTGGAGATCGACTTCGAAACAATGGATTCCCCGTCCATTGCCAGGAGGGAGGTCGACCTGGGTCGGCAGGACATCCTTGAGCGGGGAACTGAAGGTGCCGACGTATGCCATCCATCTTCTTTCCGGAGCGACAGCCGTAGCACGAACTCCATGGGCGGCAACGGCTGCGGCGCCAAGAGCTGCCTGCAGGATCTGTCTTCGGTGGAGTGTGCTTTCCGTTGCCATCAAGATCGTGCTCCCAGTCGAGAAATGGACTCCATCGGCCTGACCGGCAGCGTGGAGGATGAAGCTCTCATGCTATCCCGTTCGCTATCCCGGAGCAATCAAAGGAACGCCCGGTGTGCTGGATATCCAATGACGGTCACTTGGGATGCTTGCCGCGAAGAGATCTAGCGCTTGGCTGCTGTCGTGGTAGGCAATAGGAGAGTTCTGCGAGAAGCTTTACGTTCTTCCCGTGGCATCGAAGCGTTCGGCGAAGCAATCGCCGCTTTGTTCCCAAACCACCCGATACCGCCGTGCCTGGAGGAACTGACGGCACTCCATTTTCTCAGCACTGGAAAGGTGTCGATCTTCGAAGAAGAGGAACCTTGGCAGCGAGGGTAGCTGATCGATTTGCTGGATCACTTCGAAATCGGCGCCTTCGACATCCGTCACCAGAAGATCCAAACGGGGCCATTTCGTCTCGTGAAAAAGCGATGCTAGATCGAAGCAGGGCAGTTCGTCGAAGACGATCCTCGCCGAAAGATCCGGGATCTGGTCGCGATGGGCTTCGATTACTTCTCGTCGGGTCGATGCCAACTGCGTCGCCCAGTAGGGAAGTCCTGAGGTGTCTCCACCCACCCGATAAAGCTTCAGGGTCGATCCGTGAGCGCCGACAGCAACCTGCCTACAGGTGACTCGGGGAAGTCCTGCGTAGATCGACTGAAGCACCTCAAAGGGCTCCCTTTGAGGTTCCACCAGCAGTGCCTGCCAATCCGTCAGTTCGATCAGGAGCCGATGGAAGGGATCGGAGGTCACGCCGTTATGGGCTCCCACCTGGATCATAGTGAATGGCTTGCCCTCCTCCATCGCAAGTCGGATGCGCTGTTCGAATCGGGGGATTCGCTGCAATCGAAAGCCGGCTTGGAGGACGGCGCGATGGAGCCAGCGGCGGAGGATGGAGCGGAACGTTCCCATCGGATCAAGGTTTCTTTCTGGAAAGGATAGGGGGCTCTACCTGTTGGACAAGATACGGCAGTCGCCCGCCCTTCCCCTTCGCAGTCGGTTGACCCAACGATTGAAATCACCGCAGTTGCCGGGGGTGGTTTTCCAGCAAGCTGGACCCGATCGGTGATTCCAGTCGATTTCTTTGTTCTGGCCCTTCTTCGTACTTGAACTCGTACCTAGCAGTGCGGTACTCGTACTCGACCGAAGCCTCCGAGAGGCTCGTGGTCCGTAGGATCCACCGCGTTAGCATCGAACCAATCGGTTTGAGATTCGATTTGCCCCGATGGTTCGCTTCTACATCGATTGCATCGTTGGCGACAATCGCGTCGTGGAATGATACACATTCCAGCGGCGATCCACGTGCAATTTCAAAAGGAGCGATTCACAGCACCTTGTCACCCTCCCCGCTTGTTCCTCGCAACCCTTCCAAGGGGAGGGTGAGATCTATCCCGAACTTGCCTCCATGGCTTGCATCCGTAGCTCTTGCCCATAAAACCCAGAACGCGTTATTCAACGCAAATCCTGCTCCAGCTCCGCCTCGACGTGCACCGTGCCGTCGGAATCGATGGCGACGCGAAGGAGGTTCGGAACGCAGCAGACGGGACAATCTTCCACATACTGTTGATGGCCACCCTGGCTGATATCGATGACCGTCACGATCTGTTCTCCGCAATGCTGGCAGATATAGTCCCCCTCAGACTGGCAGAGCCCGTTGGCATCGGTCGATGCCTGTAGGGGATCCCCAGCGACCACCTCCCTCCAGCCATCTTCCATCAAAACTCGGCATGCCCAGTAGAGAGTATCCAGCGACTGCGGGTCGGCGAGGCGATGATCGGATCCAACTTCCAAGAGTTGCTCTCGGGCGCGACCGCTTCGCTGGAGGAGTTCCACCGAGTCTTCGAATGGGACCACGTCATCCTTTTGCGAATGGAGGATCAATGACCGTTCTGGCAGCACCGCGAAACCGCCAAACCGTCTCCATCCTGGACAAAGCAACACACGGGGTAGGTCCGGGGCCGGCAAATGGAGTGCGACCGAGCCACCGCGTGAGGAACCCACCAGAAGGTCGGGCTGAGACTGCTTCCATGCGTCGGTCGCTTGACGCACCGCAAGGTCCCAATCGTCGTCATCTAGTGCGGGTTGAATCACTTCTAACCCTCGAGATTCCAACGATTGAGGCTTGATGCCCCCTGGTACGCTGTGCCACCCATGAAGATAAAGAACTCGCATCGCTTCGACTTGTCTCATTCCAGGTTCTGTTCCAACTTTGAGCCATCTGATACGCAGCATCCCTTAAATGGATGGTGGTGGCCCGGTGTGGTTCAGGCTCCATGTCCTATGAGGTATTTTGCCATGGGGAATCACCACACTGGAAACCAGCCTAGGGGGAATCGACGCGACCTGCTAGTCCGGGTGCTTAGCGGGCCGGCGATCGCTTGGTTGGTTTCTCTGTTGATGGTTGTGATTGCGAGGGAACTGCAGGGTGGTGAAGTGGAGCCTTATGGGATCCAGGTGGTCGACCGCCAGACAGGGCGAGGCGTGCCGCTGGTGGTGCTGGAATCGGTCGACCGTGTCCGCTTGGTGACCGACAGCGGTGGCTGGGTGGCGCTCGACAATCGACAGTGGATGGGGCGAGAAATTTTTCTGACGATCTCCAGCGATGGCTACCAATTTCCGGCCGATGGTTTTGGCTTCCGAGGGCGGAAGTTTAAGGTGCAGCCAGGGGGGCGCGAGAAGATCGAGATCGATCGCACCATGCCCGCCCAGCGACTCTATCGAATCACCGGAGGCGGGATCTATGCCGCTAGCGATCGGCTGGGTGAACGAAGAGATCTCCCGCGACCACTCGGGGATGTGGTTGGCTGCGACAGCGTGCTGACCGTTCCGTTTGGCGATCGACTCTTTTGGTTCTGGGGCGACACGCTTCGCCCTGACTATCCGATCGGTGGCAGTTTCCATATGACAGGTGCCACCACCCCGCTGCCTGAAGGTTGGAATGAGCCAATGGAAAGGTCGATTCCGCTGGAGTACTTTACCGACGAAAACCAGCGTGCACGGCCTGTGGCTGTGATGCCAGGCGAGGGGCCGACGTGGTTGACCGCTCCAGCGGTGCTGGCCGATCCGAAGGGGGATCGGGTCCTGGTGGCTCCCTATGAGAAGATCCGCAATGGCCTGGAGGCTTATCGATGGGGCTTTGCTATTTGGGACGAAGGCGAAGGAAAATTTCTCCCTTTCCGCCAGTGGGAGACTCGTCCTCCCCTCTTTCCGTCGTCTCAGAAGCATCTGTGGCTGGATCGGGAGCAAGGTGGGAAAGAGTATCTCTATTTCTGTGACCCATTCCCGCGGATGCGCGTCGAGGCGACGTTGGAGTCGTTTGTCGATCCGGAGAAATATGAAGGGTACTCCTGCCTTCTGGGCGAGACCACCGGGCCGTCGTCCACACTGGATCGCGATGCCATGGGGCATGTGCGGTACGGTTGGCAAACTGGACAGCGGGCTTTGGAGGTGCAGGAAGAACAGGATTTGCTTCAATCCGGGAAGATCCTGCCCGATGAAGCGCACTGGCAGTGGATCGATGCATCCAGTGGCGATCGGGTGACTGCTCACCGTGGCACGCTGGCGTGGAACCCCTATCTCAAGCGTTGGTTGATTGTCGCCAATCAGATCGATGGTCATCCTTCGATGCTGGGGGAGCTGTGGATTGCAGTAGCTCCCAGCATGACCGGGCCCTGGAGGTATGCCACCAAGGTGATCACCCATCAGTCCATGAGCTTCTACAACCCCAAGCATCATTGGCTCTTTGATGCACGGGAGGGAAAAAGCATCTTTCTGGAGGGGACTTACACGCAGACATTTTCGCGCGGGGCACAGGCCGTGCCGCAGTATGAATACAACCAGATTCTCTATCGATTGGATCTGGATGATTCCAGGTTGTTGTTACCAGAGTCGATGGAGGGAGGTCCGGATTGGAGGGTAGATCGCTTTTATGCGATGACTAGGCCGGCAGTGGACTTGGTGGGGTTTGTCAGTTTCGGCGGGAGGCTTCAAGCGGTTTCCGGATCCAGCCTGACTCAGAAGATCGCGTTCTATGCAGCTGGCCGGGCCGGTGTGCATCAAGCCATGGTGCCGCTGTGGGAGTGGCTTCCGGAGGTTCCTGGAGAGGCTGCTTTTTATTCGGTCAACCGAGAGCAGCAGCGCGATGGGTATCGCTTGCAGACCGAGCCGGTGGCATGGGTGTGGAGGTGATGAGGAGTGGGGGTGGGGAGATGTCGAATAATGGTGCAGCGAGGTTTTTTGGCGCTGGGATCAGGTTACACAGGTCTTGTGGCGACCTTTGAAAAAAGGGGTGATTAGCAGATCCAGGAACCCACAAAATCACCGGATGGACCATCAAGAAGGGGATGCGTCTGCCTCGCACACGGACCCTTCATCTCACGGAGTCACAAAGGCACCGCGATGGAAGAGAAACCGATCGGTCCAGACCCTCTGTAGCTCAGTGTCTCCGTCAGAGGCAAATGAGCTTGATCCAGTTTTTTTCGCTCCATCGTGACCCAGTGACCCGCCGAATTGTCCGATGGGGCAGTTTGTTCGCCATCGTTCATGTAATACGCTCAACACGGTGGCAAAAGCACACCAACGGTATGCAATACGATAGCCCGGGGCAACGCCCCGGGTTTGCTGGCCCCCAAACCCCATCCGCACCATGTGCCCCAACGGGGCACGATTGTGACAACAACAAATGCCGCTCATTCGGCAATGGATTTAAGAGGTTGGGATCCAGGGGCATGGCGATGCAGGCTACGGATCGGATCGGCAATCTTAGCTTTTTCCCTCGCGATCGGTGCCGCCCCTTGGGGGCGAGTGCTTTGCGGTGACTTCTTGATGAGCAAGAAAATCGGAAAAGCATTCCCAGGGTGTTTCCCCGGGCTAGCTCGTCGTCGTGCCGTCGGCACTGGAAGACAGATTCCGGGGCTGCTTCCACAACGATGGGAACCACAGACCCGTCACGGGATGTGCTTCATTTCAGCGTTACCACCACCATCACCGATACGACGGCATCGGTATACCTAAAGTGCATAGGGCCAATCCACAATTGCTTAGCTATTCGTCTGAAAGCGGATGCTTTCCGCAAGCCGATATTCCAGCTAAAACATTAGATAGCGATTCGGGAAGCCGGTAGACCCGATCGGATGGGCGTGGGGTGGATTCCTTTCGACGATTCCAAAGGGGGCGGCGGATGACTGGCCACGATGCATGGTCTCGAAGCCCTGGACTTCTGGCGAGTCTCTTCGCCGCTGCTTGGTGGTGCGTTTCCGTGGTTTCGTTCGGCCAGGGAACCGACGATCGCGAGGCCTTCTTTGAGAAGAAGGTGCGGCCTCTACTGATGGAATCGTGCTACGAATGCCACAGCGGGATCCACGCCAAAGGAGGCGTTTCGCTCGACTCTCGCGAAGGCTGGATGCGCGGTGGCGACTCTGGGGCGATCATCGAACCAGGAATGCCCGATCAGTCGCTGCTGTTCCAGGCGGTCAGCGATCCGGATGCAGCTAGTCCCATGCCCCCCAAGAAACGTCTGGCAGCCGAGCAGATCGAAGTGCTTCGCCGCTGGATCGCCGATGGGGCTTTTGATCCTCGCGAGGCAACTGGCAAGCTGGGTGGGATGTCGATCGAGGAAGCGGCGCGGTGGTGGTCGTTTCAGCCGATCCATCCTACGCCACCTCCCGAAATCGAAAGCGATGGAAATCCAATCGACCGATTTCTCGATGTTGCACTCCAAAAGGCTAACCTGCAGGCCGCTCCCTTAGCCGATCGTCGTACGCTGATGCGCCGCATCCGATTCGACTTGACTGGCTTGCCGCCGACGCCCCAGGAGGTGGAAGCGTTCATCGCAGACGAAAGCCCGGATGCATGGGAAAAGGTGGTCGATCGACTTTTGGCCAGCCCGGAGTATGCGGAGCGATGGGGGAGGCATTGGCTGGATGTGGTGCGATACGCCGATACGGCCGGGGAGAACACCGACCGTCCCCTGCCCGAGATGTGGCGCTATCGCAACTGGGTATTTCGCGCGATCGGTGAGGATCGTCCTTACGATCAATTCGTAGCGATGCAGCTCGCTGGGGATCTGCTCCGTCGCGATGCTTCGGGAGACGATTTCTCAGAAGGGATCATCGCCACGGGCTATTTGGCTCTTGCCAGACGCTTCGGCCATGACATCGACAACGAAAAGCACCTGATGCATGAGGATGTGATCGACAACCTCGGTAAAGCATTCCTTGGTCTGACCGTTTCGTGTGCGCGGTGCCATGACCACAAGTACGATCCCCTGACCAGTGCCGATTACTACGCGCTTTATGGCATCCTAGACAGCAGCCGTTTCAGCTTTTCTGGCTGTGAAGCGAAGGGAGCACCTCGCGATCTTGTTCCACTGCTAAGGCCTGAGGAAGCGGACGCGATGCGATCGCCATGGCGGGAAGCCCGCGCCCAGTGGGATACTCAGATCGCCTCCCTGGACCAGCGTCAACAGGAGTCGCTTGCCGTATGGAAGGACTCACGTGCCAAAGCCCGGAGCATCGCCACTGGTATTGTTCCCGAAGCAGGAAGCTGGCAGATTCAGGATCCGCAGGGCCAGCCGGTTGCACCGATCGCAGTGCGGCAGGGACAGGTTCTTTTGCTGGAGATTGGGCAACGATCCAATCATGGTGCCGACACGACTCAGGTTGAATGGCGGATCGTCGAAGTCGGAGGGCAGCAGCGACGATGGAGTGCCGGGGACCTCGCGATTGCGGGGATCGACGAGAATCCGAAGCGAATAGGCGATGGGCAAACCACGGCCTGGGCCTTTATCGATCTGCGAGAGGCAACGCTGGGTTTTCTGCCGCAACATCTCCCGAAGTTTCCGGAGCATGAAGCATTGGAGGGGTGGAAGCGGGGCGATACGCCATCGGTTTTCGTCAACCGCTCCGAACAAGAAGTCGCCGTCTGGACGAAGCTGCCTGCTCGCGGACTGTTCCTTCATCCCGCGCAGGATGGACCGGTGGGATTGGCATGGGTCAGTCCCATCGATGGCGTCGTATCGATCGAAGGAGTCGTCTCCGATGCTCACCCTGCCCCGGGGCTGGATGGAGTCGACTGCCGCATCGATCTGCTCGAGGGAGTGCAGGTGGTCGAATCGCTGGTGGCTAGCAGGAATCATCAGCAAGAGAAAGAGTCGGCGGTGGCCCAGCGCGACCGGCAGACGGGGCCCGAGCCGATGGTGCCGGTGGCCTTCTCGGTGGTCGACGCCCAGATCCGTTCGGCGCGAGTTCATCAGCAAGGAGACCCGGAGAAGCTGGGGGACGAAGTTCCACGTCGATGGATCGAAGTGTTCGGTGGGCATCGACTGGATCGCCAGGAGGAGAGCGGACGGAGGGAACTGGCCGAATGGATCGTTCGCCACCCTTTGGCCAGTCGCGTCGTGGTCAATCGGCTCTGGCAGCATCACTTTGGGCAGGGGATCGTCCGGTCGGTCAACGACTTCGGATCGCGCGGCCAACAGCCCAGCCATCCGGAATTGTTGGAGTGGCTGGTCGATTCGTTTCAGCGATGCGGCTACTACTGGAAGCCGCTCCATCGACTGATTCTGCTCAGCCATGCGTATCAGCGATCCAGCGATGCGCCTCAGGGGCTGGTCGCTGCCGACCCGGAGAACCGATGGTTCGGCAGGTTCCAGCGACGTCGTCTGGATGCCGAACAGATTCGTGATTCGCTGTTGGTGGTCGCCGGGAATCTGGATCGTGCGCCAGGCCAGCAGCATCCCTTCCCACCAGCGGGAAGTTGGACGTTCACGCAGCACACCCCCTTCGCTGCTGTCTACGACAATTCCAAGCGGACTGCCTATCAA
Source organism: Planctomycetaceae bacterium (assembly GCA_040375295.1). Classification (GTDB taxonomy): domain Bacteria; phylum Planctomycetota; class Planctomycetia; order Pirellulales; family Pirellulaceae; genus JBEISR01. The sequence goes on along the minus strand of JBEISR010000013.1, from coordinate 28,108 downwards.
ATGGTGCAAAGGCAGCGGCGCCATCCGTTCCTGGCGCTATTTGATGGTGCCGATCCGAACGCCAGCACCGGAGAGCGACAGCGAACCACGGTCCCTACGCAGGCGCTCTTCTTTCTCAACGATCCTTTCTTCCATCAGCAGGCAACGATCCTCGCGCAGTCCTTGCAGCCGATCGAGAATTTGGACCAACGATGGAAGTTGTTGATGCAGATTGTCCTGCAGCGGGATCCCCGCCCTGAGGAGACACAGTTGATGTATCGATTCGTTCAGTCGCACGGGCAGGACCAGCAGGCCGCCTGGCATGCCTGGGTGCGCGTCGTCCTGGCTGGCAATGAATTCCTGCATGTGGAGTGATGCGATGAGCGACCTGAGAGATCGAAAGCCATCTTGGTCAAACAATAATGCATCGGCGGATTGCGAAGGTGGCCGTTGCGCTGGAGCGTCGGACCGTCGAGGCTTCCTTGGGGGATCGATGTTGGCCGGTTCGCTCTTCAGCCGATCGATGCTGGCGGGTTCCGGGTTGTTTCCTGCCCTGGTGCAGCAGGCGCTGGCCGATTCGGGAGATCCGCTGGCTGTCCGAGCACCCCACTTTGCGCCTCGAGCCAAACGGGTGATCTTCCTGTTCATGACCGGTGGCGTTTCTCATCTGGATACGTGGGACCCCAAGCCCTCGTTGCACCGCGATCATGGCAAGGAGCTCAAGATAGAGCATCCAGAGATCAAGAATCGCCCAGGATACGAGAGGATTTACCTGAAGCGGCCGCAATGGGCCTTTCGACCATCCGGTCGTTCGGGCATCGAGGTCAGTGACCTTTTTCCGCAGGTAGCTCAGTGTGTCGACGACCTAACGGTGATCCGATCGATGCACACCTCCCACTCCAATCACTACAACGCGACGCTGGGAATGCATACAGGATCGTTCAATCAGTCCCGTCCTAGCATCGGGGCTTGGACTAGCTTTGGACTGGGGACGGAGAATCGGGATCTGCCTTCGTTCGTGGTGCTGGCACCGGCGCAAACGTACGCCGGGACGCAGGTGTATGCGAGCGATTTTCTGCCGGGGGCTCATCAAGGTACCCTGGTGATGCCTGGAGCGGTGCCGGTGGCCAACATCGCCCCGCGCGTCCCGCTGGAGCAGCAGCGAGCGGAGCTGGAGGCGCTGCGGCAGCTGGATCAGTGGCACTCCGAAGCGCGTAGCGGCGATCGATTGCTGGAGTCGCGCATCCGGTCTTTCGCGACTGCCTTCGGCATGCAGAATGCGGTACCCGAGGCATTTGATTTTTCCAAAGAGAGCCAACAGACGCTGGATCTGTATGGCATCGAACCTGGGAAGGCGAGCGGATTTGGGTGGCAATGCCTAGCGGCTAGACGTCTGAGCGAGCGGGGGGTGCGATTCATCGAGCTGATCGATACGGGATCTTCAGGCAATTGGGATTCCCATGGGGACATGCGCGACCACCAGCGACTGGCGCAGCAGGTCGATCGACCGATCGCAGGACTTCTGAAAGATTTGAAAGCACGCGGGATGCTGGAGGAAACCTTGGTTGTCTGGACGACGGAATTTGGCCGCACCCCTTTCAACAATACGGCCGATGCACTGGGGCGAGAGCATCACCCCTGGGCCTTTTCCAGTTGGCTGGCAGGGGGTGGGGTGAAGGGGGGCTACGTCCACGGAGCCACCGATGAACATGGCTTGAGGGCGGAGGTGGACCGAGTCCATGTGCATGATTTCCACGCGACGATCCTTCACCTGTTGGGGTTCGACCATACCCAGCTGACTTTCCATCATGCCGGTCGCGATTACCGTTTGACCGATGTTCACGGGGAAGTCGTCGACAAGATCCTGTCGTAGAAGATTGTTCGGCATCATTGCATTCCGGTCGTCATCGTACGTGTATTCAGTGGAACGATACCCGTACTCGAAACGCCTGGTCCATCTGGGATTTTTGTGGTTGGCAATCACCTCCCTGCTTCCGCTTGGAGTCGCCCATGGAAGGTCATCGCAAGGCCCGCGTGTACTGACAGGCGTATCCGTCTGGCCAACCGCAGTGGGAGGATGAAGTTTTTCGGGCCTGGGTTACGGATGCAAGCCTTCGAGGCTAACTTCGAGGCAAGCTCGGGATAGATCTCACCCTCCCCTTGGGAGGGTCGCGAGGAACGAGCGGTGAGGGTGACAAGATGCTGTAAATCGCTTCCATCAAATTGCACGCAGCTGGGCGCTAGCATGTGCATTGACCCACGACTTGCTTATCGATTGCGATGCAAAGAATGAAGAATCGCGCCCTCGTGGCAAGTCCGATCTCAAACGCATTGTTCCGATGCTCACGCGGTGGATCCAACGGACCACGAGCCTGTCGGAGGCTTTGGTCGAGTACGAGCAGCGTGCTGCTGAGCACGAGGGGGAAGAAATTCCGGACCAAACGAAGCGACCGGAGCCGTTGGTCGGGTCAAGCTTGATGGAAAGCCACACGCGGTGGTGGCGGTGATTTCCATCGTTCGGAACTCGTACCATCTTAGGTTCCACCCGTTCGTGGTCGGTGTGGTACTTCGGTATGGCTGGGATCGCCGAGCCGCACCGGTCGGAAGGATAGCATTCAATAGTTGGTGAAACTGGTGAAGTTCCAACTTGAAACGTGGGATCCAATCGATGGGAATCCGGTGTGAGCCACTGCATTCGGCTTGACAGATTGGGGGCTCTGGCGACAGTTTGATGGGGCGTGATCGGAGACGCAGGATGTGTTTCCGAAGGAACGCGGTTGCTGCACGGAGTGTGGCGACAGAGGCTGCAATCAAGCGACGACTTATCCAGGCACGGAGGCCAAGGCGTCATGTCGATCAGACCATCGGATGCTTCGCGTGATGATTCCCTGAGAGCGCTTCTTCCCGAAGCCGTATTTGTCGGTGCGACCGATCTGCGGCTGGGGGATCTTCAGCGTCATGCGCAACGATGCCGCAAGGGATCGCTCCTTGTGGCGGGCCTCGATACGCAGGAGCTCAGCGAAGAGCAGGTGCAGTTGGCGTTGCGGCGTGGGGCCCAGGGGATATTGGCAGAGCGGTTGTTGCCCTTTCCGGTAGCGCAGTGCCTGGTGCCTGATGTTCGAACTGCCTACGCGACCATCTGTCATGCCTTGGCCGGAAACCCCAGTGAGGAGTTGCTGACGGTCGGGGTTGTCGGGACCCACGGCAAGACGACGCTGTCCCTGCTGCTCAGTTCCATGCTCAAAAGTGTCGGTGGACGCGTTGGCTACTCGACCTCCCTGGGCGCGCACGACGGCCAGCGAGCCGCCCGGCGTCCGGTGGCTCATCCTACCCCCCGGCGACTCAGTCGCTGGATGCGTTCGACTGTTGGCGCCGGGGCACCTGGCGCGGTGGTCGAGATATCGGAGAGGATGCTATTGGAGCGACGTTGCGAAGGAATCACCTTCGATGTGCTGGTGGTCCCATCGCTGCGGCCCAGCCAGCGCGGCGCCTCCAACCTGCCGCCGAATCTATGGCAGGAGGGATTGGAGCGGCTTTGCGGGCAACTGAAACCCCATGGACTGATCCTCTACAACACAGACGACGCCAAAGCGTATCAGTGGATGGAGCAGTCGAAGGTACCGGGCATCAGCTATGGGCTGGATGCCGATGCCGATGTGCGAGGAAGGCGACTGAAAAGCGCGCCTGGGGAGTTGTCGATGATGGTGACGGCTGGGTGTCAGTTGATGCCGCTGACCAGCAAGCTGATCGGGGATCATTCGGCTCGCCATCTGCTGGGAGCGATCGCTACAGGGTACGCTTTCGGATTGGAACTGCATGAAGTGATCGGCGGAGTGGAGCGGTTGCAGAGGATTCCAGGGAGGATGCAGCGTGTGTTGGTGGGACAGGAGGTCCCGGTGACCATCGACCTAGCCAACCAGCCAGATCGTCTGGCGGTAGCTCTACATGGGTTGGCCCAGCAACATTCGGCACCGATCCACTGCGTGGCGGAAGTACCCCACGATGCGACGGCCGAGGTCCGCGCCGCCTACGGGCGCGTGTTGGAGCGGAGTGCATCTCACATCTACCTGACGCAATCGCGTCGGCCTGGTCAGGCGGGCCAGAGAGCGACCTGGGAAGTGCTGGACGGATGCAAACGACCAGCCGCCATCCATCTGGTACCCAACCGACAGAGCGCGATCGAACTGGCGATTCGCAGTGCGGTCGACGGAGATCAAGTGCTACTGGCTGGCTGGGGGGCCGATCGATGGACCAGCGGACAGGACCGCCAGCCGCAATCCGATCAGGCGGTAGCGGAAGCGGTATTGAGGGAGGTGGCAGCGCAGAGTCCGGTCCGTCATTCCGCATCGATCGATCCTGCCACGGACCTGGGATGAACCGATAAGAATGTGCATCGCCGGCCCGCTGAGGCGGGCCATTTGCAACCTCAGTTGCTACCTCCAGTCACCCTCTTCTTCAGAGGGTCGCAAGGAACGATCGGGGAGGTGGCATCGCCATTGGTAGTTTCATCGCCGAGGCTACTCCAACCTCCCAGTGGGAGCGTGTGATCATTGGTTTTGGAAGAGATGGCCAGTTCGATCTCTTCGTCAGAACAGCGATGAAGACACGACTACTCCTCCTGCACCGCCCTGCCCTGCCGATGGCTCTCTCACTCTTCAAAATCTATACGTCGAAGTATAGAATGAAAAGAGTAGGAACTGCGGCAAGGTATTTCTATCGACTTTGTCGCGCTGTGACGCGGGGGGCCGGATGCGGCTTTCCTGCAGGAGGAATCTTTCGATGAGTGCAGTCAACGCGTTCTGGGGGCTCCTGGGGGCCGTGCTTATCGCCTCCTTCGCGACGGCTCAGGAGGAGTTCGAGAAGGCGCCGATCGAGTATTCGATCAGCAAGCCATCCAATCGGATCGAACGCCTGCAGGAGCGGATCGATCGTGGCGAGGTGGTGCTGGAGCATGCTGATGGCACCGGGTATCTGGAATCGTTGTTGCGGGAGTTGGAGATACCGGCTTCGTCGCAGACGTTGGTCTTTTCCAAGACCTCGCTTCAACTTCAAAGAATTAGTCCGAGGACGCCACGGGCGATCTACTTTTCCGATGACATGTACATCGGGTTTTGTCAGCGTGGCGATGTGCTAGAGATCTCGGCGGTCGATCCGATGCTGGGGACGGTGTTTTATACCTTGGCGCAGCAGAAGGAGAATCAGGCGCCTCGATTCCAGCGACAGGTCGAGAACTGTCTGGTCTGTCACAGTTCGTCGCGGACCGAGAATGTCCCAGGGCATCTAGTCCGGTCGCTTCTGGTCGCCTCCAGTGGGCATCCGATCCTTTCGGCTGGCAGTCGGATCGTCAACCATACCACACCGATCGAAGATCGTTGGGGAGGTTGGTATGTCACAGGAAAGCCGAATGGTTGGAAGCATCAGGGAAACCATTGGGCAGAGGGGGATCAGCAGCCAACGCAGCGCGAACCGCTGGGAGGCAATCGCGCATCGCTGGAGGGGCTTTTGGCGACGGATCGTTATCTGACTCCTCATAGTGATGTGGTGGCGTTGATGTTGCTGGAGCATCAGGTGCTGGTGCACAATCGCATCGCCGCTGCTCAGTTCACCACGCGGCAGGCGCTTGCCTACAACGCCATGATGAACGAGTTGCTTGAGGAGCCGCAGGGGAGGATGTTGGAGAGTACGACGCGGCGGATCCAGAGTGCTGGCGAGAAGCTTCTGGAGGCCGTTTTAATGACCGGGGAGGCGGCTTTGCCGGAAGCGGTCGAGGGGACATCGACCTTCACTGCCGATTTCCTAAAGTCGGCCAAACGCGACTCCCTGGGGCGATCGCTTCGCGATTTGGACCTGCAGTTCCGGTTGTTTCGATATCCTTGCAGCTATCTGATCGATTCCGAGGCGTTTCGGGCGTTGCCAGAGCCGATGCAGGAATACTTTTGGAAACGGATGGGCCAAGTGCTTGCTGGAGAGGATTCCAGCCGTGCGTTCCAGCATTTGAGCAACGAAGATCGCGATGCTATCGGGCAAATACTGAGGGAGACCGTCCCGGCCGCTGGAAGCCGACTGCGTTAGTCGATCGGAATATCTACCGCAGCGCGATACTGTTCCTATCGCCATTGGCCATCAGGACCGATCTTGGCCTTGCCCTGAGCTTCCTGGGCCAATCGATGCTGCGATCCAAATTCCGTATGGCTCAGGAGTCTGCCAGATGACGCCAGCGGCGATCTTTCGCTAGAAGCTGGCGATAGATCGATGCCATCCTCTCCATCCTCTTTTGGAACGAAAACTTCTGCTCGATGTGCTGCCGGCCTGCGATTGAAAACCGCGCCGCTGTGCTTGGCTCCTGGATCGCCTCCAAGATCGCATCTTGCATCGCTCTAGGGTCCTCCGCATCGACCAGCCAGCCTGTCTGTTTGTCCTGAACGAGAGCCGGAATCCCGTTGACGCTGGTCGCAGCGACTGGGGCACCATAGGCCATCGCCTCCAGGATGACGTTCGGTAGCCCTTCCCGAATGCTGTTGAGAACAAAGAGGTCGAGCGCCTGATAGAAGAGATGATTGGGGGAAAGGAGTCCGAGCAGCCGAATGGAGCCCCCCAGGTTGGCTTCCTGGATTGCTGCTTCGATCGCTGGGCGGTCGGGTCCTTCTCCAGCGATCCACAGATGAAGCGGTCGGTCGATCGATCGAGCGACTTTGGAGAAAATCGCAACTAGTTGTGGAAACCGTTTCTCTTCGGAAAGCCTAGCGACCGAGCCGATCAGCAGTGCGTTGGGTTCGAGGATCTTTCGGGCCTGTGGTTCGGATTCCATACCTAGTTGTCTGAGCAATTGCAGTTTCGCTTCCGAAGTGGAGACGGTTCGGATCGCTTCCACCGTATCGATCCCATTGTAGACCAGGTGAATTCTTCGCTCTGGAACTCCGATCTTGTGGCATCTTTCGACTAGGTCATCTGAGACGCACACGACCGCTTCGTACCAGGGGACGCAATTCCGATCAATCCGTTCATAGATCGGGGCTCGTCCCAACATGTTGGTCCAGCCGTGTAGCATCGTTGCCAGATGGCATTTCCAAAACAATCTCACGACAAGTCCAATGGCGTTGGCCTTGTAATCGTGGCACTGGAGGATGTCTATCTTCTGCTCTCTGCACAGCTGCAGGACACGCCATACGGTCCGCCAGTCACGAAAACCGTGGTCTTCGATCGTGAAAAGAGGGCAGTCGTTTTTTCTGGCTCGTTCCACCAGCATCTGGCGAATCTTGTCATCCGGCGGATGCATGTAGGCCGCCATGGCATCGAAGCCAAGGGGGCGGATGAAGCGTGGAGAATTGAAGATGGTCTTCTCGGGGCCGCCACCGCTGTTACCCACCACGCGCAGGTGAAGAATCCTGGGGCGATCAGCCATCGACGGTCATCCCGGTGTCAGAAGCGAATCCTGTAGCGGCGATCGACCTGCCAGCGGCCGCCGGATCCCCTGCTCTTCAGTGTACTTGTTGACGGCTCAGGGGCAAAGTGACTTCGTTGGGTAGTGTGTACCGGGGTAGCGATTGGAGGGACTTTGTCGGCCTTGCGCATGGTGCCGCTTCTACCAAATCGGGGAGATATGCGTTGACAGGAGGGGCCTCATGGGGTGGTGCGGTTCGATTGTGACGGCCTCAGGCGAATCGCAGTCCTCGTTTCCAAGGCGATGCCGATATGCGACGTGGAGAGGAGGGGCGATGGATCGAAGGTTGTGGATCGAAGGACTTTGGATGAGCCTGCTGGGAGGCATTGGGATCGGTTCGTGCGCCTCGCTGCGAACGCCGATGGCTCATGCATCCCCCATGCTGGCGGATCGTTTGATCTCCGCGCCTCGGTTTGGTCATTTTCAATTGACCCCCGCACCAGGAGAGACAACACCACCGATCCTCACCGCTTTGTTGAGTATCCCGGACCAGCCATGGATCGCCTGTTCGGGGGATGATTACTGGATCCGATCGGTCGATCCGAAGGATCAGCGAATTGTCGAGGCATGGCCGGCCAATCGACAGTGGATCAGCCACCTGCGGTGGGATGCAAGAACCCGATCGATTGTGGGATGCGGACGGGATGGGAAAGTATGGCGCAAGCCGATGAACGGCTCGCCTTCGGCTACGCAGTGGGATCTACCGATATCGCTGAAGGACCTGCATTCGATTCCGTGGAGTGACGTAAGAGAGTTGGCGTGGATCGCCAGCGACGATCGAGGCGATGTCGTGTCGATCGATGCAACGACCGACGAGATTCGCATGTGGTGGAGCGATCGGTCGCAGGGACCATGGAGGATCGCCCTCCACTCGGAGCAGAAGGTGGTCGCGTTGGCAGGACGGACCGGTGAAGTGGTTCTTTTGGAATGGCCTAGCGGCAAGGAGATTGTCCGGCGACGTCTTCATCGCGCACCGATACGGGCCATGGCAATCGATCCCGATCGCAACCTCCTGTTCACGGCATCCGAAGATCGGGTGCTGCAGGCTTTGGATCTAGCTAGCCACGAAAGCCACAGAATATCGATCGACGACCCAACCCCATGGACTGCGATGATCATGGCCGACCGTCGATTGCTGGCCCTCGGTGGGCAGGACGGGACGATCCGATGGATCGATCGAGAGGAGCGGATCGAGGTGGACCGATGGGAGGGGCATCAGGGGACCCTTACCGCTCTTGCGGTTCATCAGGACTTGCTGATCTCAGCCAGCTATGACGCCACGATCCGCTTTTGGCCTTTGGCGGATCTTGGCCATCGGCTTGCCGGACGACTGCAGGGGAGGAGGGTGCCATGAACCTTTCTCAGATCCTTGCTGCTCTGAAGCGATCGTGGAAATCGCATCGATCCCGAACTCTTCAGGGGATTGTGACACGATACGATTTCGATGGGCAGCAAGCCCCCGGGAGAATGGGCCGTCGTTGTTCGATGGAAGCGATGGAGCCACGGCTTTTGCAGTATGCCGAACCGATCGACATAGGAATGATCTACGTCGAAGAAGATGTCGGGTCGGACGCACATGGCGATCTTTTCCACGTTCAGTTTCTCGGCGGAGCTCAAGGGACTCGCCTGCAGCAACTGATTCTGTCGACCGATCAAGGACCGGCTGGTTTCTCGGTCGGCGATGCCATCTTCGATACGATCGATGGTGGGCTTGGGGCCGACCATGCCTATGGGTTTCGGATCGAACGGCTGGAGGCGGCCGATCCGGCGGCGCGCGTTGAAGCGGTCGTTGTGGATGGGGGCATGGAGCTGGTCCTGAACTTCTACCACTTTCAGTCAGGGGACAAGCTGGTATTCAGCATCGATGTGGATGAGATCCAGCATTTGGCGTCGCCAGGAGCATCGCCAGCGGAATTCAATGAAGGGGTCGACCCGATCACCTCTGGGGTGGAGTTCCAGGGGGCCAAGTTGCGTGCGATCTGGGAAGCGCCCCACTTTCAGCCAGCCAGCGCCGATGGGACGTTTTGGAACAGCTACGACACCGCGCTCGATGCGACCCAGTTGGACCTACCACAGGACAATGCCGAGGGGAAGCGAGACAGGTCTGCTGGTGCCTTTCTGGAAGCCAAGCAGCAACCGCTGCCGATACGGATATCAGGAAAAGTTTTCGTCGATGACAATCGCAACGGCTTTCAGGAGTCGGGCGAGTTGGCATTGGCGGGGGTGAGGCTGAGCCTTTGGAAGGAGGCAGCGGGGCAGAGCGTGCCGCTCGATCTCACCGCAGTGACCGACTCCCAGGGGCGATACCTGTTTGGTGCCGACCAGCCTCTGACGCCTGGCGTCTATGAAGTTCGGCAGGAACAGCCGGTAGGCTACAGGTCGCTGGATGCAACCCCTGGGCGAATCGAAGGCCAAGGGGTGGTGGGGCGGCGCGTTTCCGGCGATACCAATCGACTGGCGGAGATCTCCATGCCGCTGGGGGGCCAGGAGGCGGTGGAGCTGAATTTCACCGAAATCTTCTACGCCTCGCTGGAAGGATCGGTCTGCCTTGCGGCACCTGCTAGCGACTGTTTTGGGTCCGAGGGAAATTCCGAAAAGACGCCGCTGGAAGGGGTTCTGGTCACCTTGCTGGATGCGGCGGGTAAGGAGATCGCGACGACCCGTTCCACGGGCGATGGTAGCTACCGATTTGATCGCGTGGTTCCGGGGGTCTACACGCTCGTGGAAACCACCCCAGACCAGTGGTTGGAAGGATCCGCAAGGCCAGGGTCCATCGACGGTAACGCATCTGGCGTGCTGGCTGGTCCCAGCCGCATCGTCGACATCCGATTGGAGCCGGGCGATCGAGCGGTGGGGTACGATTTCTGCGAGTGGCGTCCAGCGTCGATTTCGGGCTACGCCTACGAAGATCGCCTGGATGATGGGAAACGAGATCCCGCGGATCCACCGCTGTCGCAGGTCCGCATTGTGCTCCGCGATGCGAGCGGACAAGCGGTGGCGGAAACGAGGACCGACGCGCGCGGTTACTATCGATTTGATCGCTTGATGCCAGGGCGGTACCAGGTCGAGGAGTCGACACCTGATGGATATCAGGATGGCAAGGACCAGGTGGGAACGATTGGCGGTCGTCCCGTCGGATACCTAGCCGCTGGCGGGGATCGGATCGAGGGGATCGATCTTCCGTCGGGGAAGGATGCGGTTGAATACAATTTCGGGGAATGGCGTTTGGGTTCCCTGGCCGGTCGCGTATGGGCCGATGTCGATGGCGATTGCGTCCGAGAACAGGGGGAACCGGCGATTGGTGGCGTCGAAATTTCCCTGCTGGATGCGACGGGCCGTCGAGTGCAGACGACGCGTACCGATGCCGATGGATTCTATCGCTTCGATGGACTGAGACCTGGTATTTATGGGATCGAGGAAACTCAGCCGGTAGGTTTTTTTCAAGGAGGACAGCGACCCGCACTTGGTGCGACGGTCGATGCCATCCAGACCGATCGGTTTCTTGGGATCGTGTTGGAGTCTGGCCAGCAGTGGTCCCCTTTTGATTTCTGCGAAGCGCCTCCGGCGATGATCTCCGGCTACGTGTTCCAGGATGGACCGGTCCTTCGAACGCCCGACGGACGACCACCCATGGCATTGCGTCCCGTGCGAGACGGGATCCGATCTTCCGATGATCTTCCGATCGCCGGAGTGAGAATCACGTTGCGCCGCGCCGATGGGTTGCCCGTCGATGCTGGTGGATTGCTGCCGGGGGCTTATGGTCCCGAAGGGGTGGTGGCAATCACCGATGCCAACGGGTACTTCCAGTTCCTCGGCCTAGCGGCTGGAACCTACCACCTATACCAGGAGCAGCCGGTGGGGTGGTTTGATGGAATCGATACACCAGGTCAGCTGGCCTCCTACGCCACCAATCCAGAAGATCGGCCCTGGAGTGACGCGCAGTTCCGACTCATGGAGATCCTTCAAAGGCAGGCAGGGACTGATCCAGGGAGTGATGGAATCCTATTGATTTCGCTCGGTCCTGCAGCTCGTTCCGAAAATCACTGGTTCAGCGAAGTGCGTGTGGAGCAGGAGCCGCAGGTGCCGCCACAGCCCCTGAGGCTGCCGGAGTGGCCGCGAGTGTTAGAGGATCCCGATTTGTTTGACCCGTGGCCACGGGTTCTGCCACCTTGGATCGGACCTCCTCCTGCCGACCCCCTGTTGCTTCACGGAGGCTTCAGCGGAGGCTACTCGTGGCACTTGAGCATTCTGGATGCCGGATTCCCTCGCGGGGAGAGGCCAGAGCAGCGAGTGGTGCGCGAGAGGATGGAGCGGGCGGCCTCCAGGTTGGATCTTGGGCGCTGGACAGTGGTGGGGCTTGAGGAAGGAAGCTGGTCGTTCATATCGACCGAACCGCTTTCGAGGAAGCCCTCCAAGGCTGCATTCCATTTGCCAGGGGCCAAGCAGGTAGCTGGGGATTTCAATGGGGATGGCGTCGATGAGGTCGCCCTGTTCATCGATGGGGAATGGTTGATCGACCTGGACGGTGATGGACGTTGGGGACGCAGTGACCTTTGGGCGCAGCTTGGATCCCGCGAGGACCTTCCGGTGGTCGGCGATTGGGATGGAGATGGCCGCGATGACTTGGGAATCTATGGTCCTCAGTGGCCCAGGGATGCCGAAGCGGTACTGAAAGAGCCGGGGTTGCCCGATCAGGCGAATCAGTCCCCCTTTAGCCGCCCGATGAATCTCCCGCCTCGGGCGCAGGATGCCAACGACAAGATCCGATTGATTCAGCGATCCGACGACACTCAAGGCCGCGGTGATTTGATCGATCACACCTTCCTTTTTGGAGATCCGCGAAGCCTGCCTTTGGTCGGCGATTTCAATGGCGATGGAATCGATACCATCGCGGTCTATCAAGACGGCCAGTGGCTACTGGACACCAACGGTGACGGCCGGGCTTCGAACGAAGATCGGTCCTGTCGATTCGGGCAGTCGGGCGATATCGGACTGGTCGGCGATTTCGATGGAGATGGTGTCGACGAGATCGCGGTGCTCCGTGGGGATCAGATCTTGATTGACTCCAATCACAACGGTTCCCTAGATGCTGCCGACCAGGTCCTTTCCACGGCGGGTGCGGGGGACGCTTTGCTGGTGGGGGACTTCGATGGCGACGGCAAGGATGAACCGGTGTGGCTGGATCCCCAATCGGGCAAAAGTTCGCAGAGCGCGTCGGGAGACCGGACCGCGCGTTGACGACACTCTCCAGGTGCTGAACTCCCCTACCCTTTGGTTTCGGCCCATTCCCTAGATTAGGCCAGCTCTAGGGGTAGGCCAGCTCTAGGGGTAGGCCTGTTGAGCATCCCCGGACGATCGGTAGCCTCGATGTTGTTGCCAGGACGCGTACCATCCCATGCCTTCCCCTTGTAAGGATGAGCTGTGGCCGGCATGATTGGAGAAGAGTCGGAACGCCAGGGGCTGGCGGCGATAGAGTGAATAGAGTAGAGGAGTCGCCGGGAAGATGCAGCTTGTCCGTTTCTGTCGACACGACGGCACCCTGGGATGGGGGCTCAATACTCCAGTCGGAGTGCAGGATTTGACCGCGTCGGATCCGACGCTGCCGAAGAGCATGACTCAGGTGATCGACCAGTGGGATTCCCTCCTTCCTCGCATCCAGCGGCTGTCGTTGCGTTTAGGGGTGGTTGAGGAACCGGTTCGTCTGCTATGTCCGCTCGATCGTCCCGGCAAGATCTTCGGTGTTGGGCTCAACTACCAAGATCACGCAGCAGAGGGAGGGCGATTGATCGGTGAGGAGCCGGTGATTTTCAGCAAGATGCCGACATCGCTTAGCGGCCCCTTTGACCCGATCTTCCTGCCACCTCAAAGTGAACAGGTAGATTACGAAGCCGAGCTGGTGGTGGTCATCGGAAGAAAGGTGCGGTGGGCTGACGCGAAGGAGGCAGCGGAGTCGATCTTTGGGTATGCCGTTGGCAATGATGTGTCGGCAAGAGACTGGCAGAAGGGAAAGCCAGGCGGGCAATGGCTGCTTGGGAAGAGTTTTGATTCCTTTGCTCCGATCGGACCAGGGATCACCCTGGCCAGTTCCCTTCGAAATCCGCTCGATCTGAAAATCGAACTCCGGATCGGTGATCAGCGATTGCAAGACTCGTCCACTTCCCAGATGGTATTCACTCCCGTCGCACTGGTGGAATACCTTTCCTCGGTTCTGACGTTGGAGACAGGTGATCTCATCTTCACAGGGACACCCTCGGGCGTGGGTGTCGCCCGCACGCCGCCCAGGTTTCTGACCGAGGGCGATCTGGTGGAGGTATCGATTGAGTCGCTGGGGACGATTCGAAATCGATGCCATCGGCAGAGCGATCCAAGGGCTGGGTGACTGGGGTTTATCGAGTGCGCAACAAGGGTTTTGGATCGGTAGGGTGAACCAGGGAGTTTTACGTCATGAATCCTACGCATCGTCCGATGGACATCCCACCGCCATCGACTGTCCCTGTTCAAGGATGGCACTGCTCTCACTTTTTTTATCGATGGAATCGCGATCGTATCGCCAGCATGAGCGAACCGGATCGCAGGTCGGCCCGCCAAGAGATTCGCAATTTGCTGGATCCAAGCGAAGCGGATCGACCTCAACGTTTCCAGCGGGCAGCGGTGGTGGGGCACAAGGCCGATCTGGCGCTGGTGATGATGGACCCCGATCCACTGAGAATCAATGCCATCCATCAGCGGTTGATGCAGTGTCGATTCGGCGAATTGTTGCAGCCTACTTACTCGTTCGTCTCGATGTCGGAGGTTTCTGAGTATCTACCCGACAAGGAACAGTACGCAAAGCGTTTGATCCATAGCGGTGAAGAGGCTGATTCCGCTACCTTTCAGGCCAAGGTGGCATCCTACGAGAAGAGGCTGCCGATGATGTTGGCCCAGCGACTAGCCCCTGAGTTTCCTGATTGGCCGGCGCTCTGTTTTTATCCGATGAACAAGGTCCGCAACGTCGGGGCCAACTGGTTTGCTCTTCCCTTCTCGGAGCGTCAGGAGTTGATGAGCGAGCATGCGCAGAGCGGCATGGCGTTCGCCGGCCGAGTGACGCAGTTGGTGACCGCTTCAGTGGGGCTGGACGACTGGGAATGGGGGGTGACGCTGTGGGCTCGCAATCCCCAGTACTTGAAGGAAATCGTTTATACCATGCGTTACGATCGAGCCAGTGCCCGATACGGTCAGTTTGGCCCCTTCTACACCGCCTACCCGATGTCGGTCGACGGTGTCATGGAGCACACTTGGCGGATGTAGGGCCATTGGCGAGGCGACTGCCCTTTGCGAGGCGAAGCCTCACGGAAGTTCCACTCCCATCTCCCGAACGATATGTTTGCCCGGGTAGGCAACTCCTGTCACCCAGAGAACAAACCGGATATCGACGGCGATGGAGCGACTGTAATCGGGATTCCAAGCAAAGTCATTGATCGTGGCTTCGAAGGTGCGGTCAAAGTTGACCCCTACCAACTCCCCTCGCGCATTGAAGACGGGGCTTCCCGAATTGCCGCCAGTCGTGTCGGTGTCGTAAAGAATCGCTACCGGTACTTGACCGGTCGCTGGATCGACCAGATTGGCGAACTGACCTTTCTTGTGTGCAACCAAAACGTCTTCGGGAGTGATGAATGGCTCGACGCCTGTCGTCTTTTCTAGAAGGCCTCCCAGTGTCGTGATGGGTGACTTATAGATCGCATCGGAGGGCGAGTAGCCACGGACATGCCCATAGGTCAGACGCAGCGTGGCGTTGGCATCTGGGATGAAACGGCTGTCGAGAAACTGACGCTTCACATCGATCAGCTCGCCGTAGGCCTGCGCCAACTTGCCTTCCACCTCTTTATCCCGTTCACGCAATTTCAGGTAGTGTGGGTACAGTTCGATCATCCACTGCAGCAGTGGATCGGATATCCCAGCCAATTGCTGGGGATTCATCTCCAGAAGGCGCTCGATCTGAGCCGGGATGCCCACCTGCGAAGAGGCGAATAGTCGCTTTGCGGTCTTCGCGAAATCACCATCGCCAGGAAGCTTTTCCTCGAGGGCTTGGATCTGTCGAGCAGCGGGGATCCCAGCGAGGCGTTCCAGCATCCCTGCCAGCAGGATCTGATCGGTGGCAGGGTGCCAGTCTTGAGCGTCCAGTAGCAATTGCTGACGGGTCTGATCCCAGTTGCGATCCATGTAAGGTGACTCCCGCTCCAGGTCCCCCTTCGACCGCTCGTGAGCTGCGTCGACGATGGTGAAAGCGAACGAGAGAGCTCGGCAGGCTGATCGCAGTTCTTTCAGATGCAGCTCCAGTGGTGCGGCGTCGGTCATTTCTTTGTAGACCTGATCTAGTTGATCGAGCAGTTGTCCATAGCGGGCGCTGCGCTGTGGGTCAGCAGCGATGAACTCTCGAAGCTGCATTTCCTCTTTCGTTTTGGCCGCCAGGATTCCTTTGCGTTGCATGCCCAACAATTGTCCACGCGATCGCTTTTCGACATTGGCCAGCGATTTTGTACGGGAGGCATGTCGAATCGCCACTTCGCGATCGGCCTTCCCGGCAGCTTCCATTTCCGAGATCTGCCAACTGTAAAGCGAAACGATCGTGGGCAGGCGTACCGATTGTTCGTATTGAAGAAAGCTGGCCGTGCGATGGCGAACGGTTCGTCCTGGATAACCCAGTAGGAAGACGAGGTCCTCTTCGGCGACTCCCTTGGGTTCGACACGAACCACGCGTTTGGGACGATAGGGGACGTTCTCTTTGGCATAGGAGGCGGAGCTACCATCGGGGGCCGTGTACGCTCGCATCAGCGAGAAGTCCCCCGTGTGCCGCGGCCACTCCCAGTTATCCGTTTCCCCTCCGAAGGCTCCGATGGAAGCCGGAGGGGCAAAAACCAAGCGAATGTCCTTCAGATAGGTATAGAGAAATAGGTAGTAGCTCTTGCCGATGAACATCTCCGCCACTTCCGCCCGCAATCCAGGATTCGCCTTCTCGGCTGCCTGCTCCAGTTCCTTTCGCCGTCGATCGATCGCCTTGGTGCGATCGGCAAATCCCATATCCGGAGTAGCGGCAGCGAGGACTGCTTCTGAGACATCCGTGAAGCTCTCGGTGATTCGAACGGTGTATCCGGGAGCAGGGATTTCTTGAAGGCGCGTCGCTGCGACGAAGCCCTGTTCGAGATAGTCCTGCTGCTTATTGCTGGCGTTTTGTATCGCCTCAAAAGCGCAGTGATGATTGGTGATGATGAGTCCTTCGGAGGAGACGAACGAGCCGGTGCAGCCGTTGACGCGACAGATTCCCTGCACCAACCCGATTCCATCCGGATTGAACAGTTCACGAGGTCCGAGTTGAAATCCCCTCGATGGCAGATCAAGGCGTTCCAGTTCGGTCATCGGGAACATGCCTTCTTCGGCAAGCGTTGGTTTTGGCAGGCCGAGGATCCAGGGCAAGAGGATCCAGAGGAAACTGGGTTTTGCGGAGTGGAGCATCGTACCGGAGGCTTTCTGAGAAAAGGTTCCTTGGCCGCTTTCTTCAACTCAAACCGATCCCTTGATGATCGGTGCCGTGGAGCCTTCAGGCCAAGGGGGAAACGGTTCTAAAAAGAAAGGAATGCCATATCGCCAGATGCAGTGCCTTGACGAACTTTTCAGGACTTGCCGCCAAGACGATTGCTCAGGTCTCTGAGGTAGGCCGTGAAAACGGGGGGGCCTGAGGGAAGCTTTTGCATCGTGATGGTCAGTTCGCAATCAAATTCCTCGCCTCCTTTCCGCATCGCCTGGATTTCGACTCTTTTGCCGATGACCGGGCCATGGCCAGTCGCCAGGAAATGCGCCATCCCGCGTCGATGAGCTTCGCGATATCGATCGGGGATGATGAAGTCGGAAAGTGATTCGTTTAAGACTTCCTGACGCGAGTAGCCGAAAATGGCCTCGGCAGAAGGATTGAACTGGATGACATCGCCATGGTGGTCGATCATGATCACCGCATCCAGGGCGCTCTCGATCATGGCATCGATGCGTTGCTGACTGAAGCGACGATCTTCTTCCATCGCCGCGATCGCAGATGATGAGTGGATGTCGCGACCCACAGCGTAGTAGGCGTTTTCTTCGGGGAGTTCCAGAGTAACCCATTCCATCCATCGGTAGCTACCATTGGGATCGCGTAGGCGATTTCGAAATCGCTGCGCGGGCTGGCCATTCTGCATCTTCACCAGCCCGCCCCAAGGTTCCTGGCGGTCCTCCGGATGGAGATACTCATGGAAGGGAACCGACTGCAGAGTTGCAGAATCCAGGCCTGTGAACTCCATCAGTTTGGGGCCGAATCGACGAAGGTAACCATCCTTGCCGATCACACAAAAAAGGTCGTTCGAAAGCGCAAAAAATCGGACCTGATCTCTTTCTATGCGACGCAGGTCGGACTCCAGGTACTCGGTGATCGCTTCGGTGACCTCTCCTGCATCTCGGGGCCTCGACGAGGGATCGAACGCAAGGCATCGACGTGTCAGATCGATCAACGTCTTTTCGGCTCCACACCGTTTGAGAAGCAGGTGGGTTTCTTGGAGCTCACCACGTCGAGCCTGTCGGATGACGGTCTTCTGGTCGTGTCCTTGGTAAGGGGGATGCCCCGTGAGGATTTCACAAAGGATGCCCCCAAGACAAAAAACGTCGGCTGCCTTGCCAATGCGAAGTGTGTCTCCTCTAGCCTGCTCGGGGGACAGATAGGCTACCGTTCCGATGACCGAACCGTTGAGCGTCAGTTGATTGCTGTTGCTCGATCCCACCATGGAAGAAGCCACCAGCCATTCCGAAACTGCTTCTTCACTGTCTATGTCCGAATCCTCGACGGTCGACGGAGGGTCTGTCGGTTCCGGAATCCGTGGCATGGAATCTTTTACTGGAAACGGATTGATCCTTTTGGCAAGCCCCCAGTCGAGCACCTGGACGGTTCCCAAATCGCCGGCCATCACATTTTGAGGCTTCAGATCACGATGTACGATTTGGCGATCATGTGCGTACGCGATAGCCTGACAGATCTTGGCAAAAATCTGAATGAATCGATTGAGGTCTTTCTTCGGATCTGGTCGGCTGCGAAGCAGTCGTGAAAGCGTTTGCCCTTCGATGTAGCTCATGACAAAATACGGCTTGCCGTCTGGTAGCTCGCCGCTTTCATGGACCGCGACAACCGACGGGTGTTGCAGTTGCGCGTGCAGATGGGCTTCCTGAAGGAATCTCTGTTTGCGTCGCGACGAGTTCCCAAACTCCGGGCGTAGCGTTTTGATCGCAACACGACGCCCCAACAAAGGATCAAATCCCAGAAGGATAATCCCCATTCCACCTTCCGCGATCTTGCTGAGGATCTGGTAGCGATCGACCATTGCAGGAAAAGCTGCCGCGACGGAGTCCTGTTTGTCGGACACCGCCGTTCCATCGGCGATCGATTTTTCGACGCCATCTTCGTCAAGCGAAAAATTCGCATCCCCACCATCGATCGTCGAGGGATCCTTGTCGGCTTCCGACTTTGGAGCGGTCCCCTCATTGGCTTCTGCGCCGTGTGCGGCAGAGAAGCCCTCAGCGGTCCAAGTTGAACGTCCTTCGCTAAGGGAAGCCTCTGGTGGTGAATGTGGGAGAATCCCAGCGGCATGCTGACGAAGCGGTTCGGGGAGACCAGCCAGCAGAAATTCCCGCGCGGCCATCCAGGCGTGCAATCGTCCAAGATTCCTCGACTCAGAGGACTCGGTCGACAATGGATCTTCGGGATGCTGGCCCATGAATAAGCGCTCGAGTGACAGGGGAGGTCTTTCTCCCGTACGCTGCGAATCGTCCCAGTCGTTATAGACTTACTAAGGTGTTATTTTTCTCACACCCAGGCGATTAATGCGACTGCTTTGCTTCAGTTTTCCAGCTTTTTTCGCCGAGCATGTGCGGCTTGGGGCGCAGACTCCCGGGGATGCCTGGAATCGAGGTGACTCCTCCTTGACCAGGGGGTGCGGTGATCCCTTTGACCAAAAGCCAAGGGTAAGTCGATTGCTGCGGTCTCCTGAAGTTGGCTTGCACAAGATTAGGCGGGGAGTTCAAGCAAAGGTCGAGGGAGCAAGGAATCTGCGCAACAGCCCTGGAGGAATCCCCCGGGATTTAGACTCAGGAAGCCTACTGCTTCCGATCGGTTGGTGTGTCGCGATTAGGGGAACATCGCCGCTGGGTGGTGGATCCCGTCATTTGATGACTGGACTGGCACCGATCCGAGTTGTGCCCCTCGATCGTGGCTCGCATCGCCCAAGCGCTGGTAGCACTCCCTCTGCAGTTGCCGCAAAGAATCCGCTGGTTCACCCGCCGACTGCGGCCGTTGTACGGGATCGTGGCGGAATCTGAATCATGGGAAGCGGGAAATCGATTGCCTCTGTTTCTTGCCTAGTTTTCGGGTTGGCTGACCGGGGTGGTTCTTTAGATCCACTAAGGAAAGTATCCGGGTGAGAGTCGGTGGAACAGCCTGAGGATGGGGATCGTTGTTGGGCTCATCTATTCCGTGCCAGGCGGGTTTTGTCCGTGCCAGGTGGGTTTGGGATCTGAAAGTCACCCAAGTTGCTGATAGTGCTTCGGGTATTCCTCGTGATGCATGGTCTTTTTGGCTCCTTGCTTCCAGCGCTGATGCGGATGCAATGATCCTCCTCCTGCATGGAAGGACGGTCGGGGCATCGACGGAGATAGGATGAGCGAGTGGTCGAGCTGCTCGAGGCAACACTCCAGATGCCACCACCGATGCAAGAACCGAAGGGCAACGAGGGGCGTCTGGCGAATTCCAACCGTCCGGTGAATCAGGGCAAGCCTTGACGGTCTATGCTGGGTAGTTAGACTGAAATATCCAGCTTTTCGACGTTGCTGCCGAGGTGCTAGCGGAAAAAAATCCCTCGGCGTCCTCGCCAAAATCGCCGTCTGGATGTCGACCCTGTTGGTAAGACGCTACTCGTCCCACCAAATGGTCGGCTTGGAAGCGAGGTGAACCAACGCGTGGGGAGTCGAAGGCAAAAGGCTCCCTAAGGCTTACGCCTTCACACTGCGGGGGCTTCTGCCCAGTTTGGGAGGCAGCATGGGGCATTCTATCGTTGATTCCGAGGTGGCTGCGGCAGCGCCTGCATGATGAACTTCACATCGATCTTTATTCTCCTGTTGCTGGTCTATTCGGCAGTTGCTGCTTTCTTAGCGACGTGGCATGCATTTGCTGGAAAAGGTTGGTTGCGATGGGTGATCGCCCTGTTGGCTCTGGTGCAACTAGCCTTGGGGGTCGCTTTTTACGGCGGATCGCCGATGGGGCAGACGTTTCTGCTCGACTTCCTCCGAAAAAGTGTTGTCGAAGAAAAGATCAATTTGGTAGCGATCATTCTTGGCGTAGGGATGGGGCTTGCCGCGTTTGGTCCGCTGACTCAGGTTGTCTGGGGCAGGTTGAGGGAACTGTCGATGGTGGCTGGATTGCTGGTTTCCTGCGCCGCACTTGGACTGATCTGGATTCGTCAGCAGAAACCGGAACTGATTTACGGCCAGCCTTTGAAGTATCCAGGAATCTCGCTTGAAACCATCGGTCAATTAACGAATGAGCCGATCTGCGTTTGCACCGGCGATGGTGGCAAGGTCTTTGTGAGCTACGACTCCTTTCTGGACGGCAGGGAGGAAGGTGGAGTTGTCGTTTTCGAGCAGGCTGAAGGAGGGTCCTGGAAGTCCAATCGCTCTGCACCCGCTGGCTTGTTTGGGCGGACCAACGGTCTTTTCTGGCATGATGGAGCCCTTTACGCTTCCCGATCAGGACGATTTGTTCGTGCGACGCGGGAACGTCTTGTCTATGAAAAGACAGGAGCGGTCACAAGGTGTCGCGACCAGAACGGGGATGGTGTCTTCGACGAATTTCTGGACGTAGTCACCGATTTGCCCGGACTGAGGATTCCCGACAGTCAGCACTCCAATAACGGGGTCGCAATCGACTCCAAGGGAAACCTGCTAGTTGCTGTTGGAACCCCTACCAATCGGTCGGTGCATGTCGATGAGATTGAAGGGACCATCCTGAAGTACGCCCCAGGCAGCACGGTCCCGGAGATTTTTGCTCGGGGTTTCCGAAATCCTTTTGGGATGACTTTAAGTAGTCAGGACGAACTATTCATCACCGACAACGATTCCAATAACAACCGAGGGGACGAGGTCGATTACGTGCAGGAGGGGCAGCATTATGGACATCCTTATGTGTTGCCCGGCGATGAAGGGGTCGACGAGGGAGAATTTCGTCAGCCTATTTGGAACGGTGGTGAGCGAGGCAACCTGACTGGGCTGGTCTATCTGTCGGGAGGGAGATTGCCCAAGAATTTCCAGGATTGCATTCTGGTTGCCGATTTGCCCCGCGATTCGATTTTCCGTCTCAAGCTGGAGCGGGAAGGAGAAAAGCTATCGGTGGTGTCCAGCGATCTTTTCGCCAATCTGCCTCGTCCCGTTGGTATTGCATTCGACGGCGATCGCAGTCTTTTCGTCATCACGCGCCGTCCGGACAATAAGCTATATCGACTTACTTTTGATGAGTAGCAGGAAACGGAGTTCGAGCAGGCGGAATCATGAACACCTTCCTTCGGTATTTTGTATCTGTGGTGCTGGCCGCACTGATTGTTCTGGCGGTTTTCCCTGCGGTATTAAGCCGATATAGGCCGCTATCGGCCGGCTCGTTCACCCTGGCTCATACAGGGAGGGGAGCCGAACTGTTCAAGACGAATTGTATTTTCTGCCATTCGCTGGACGGTTCCTTGGCGCGTGGGCCATCCGTCAAGGATCTGGGAATGCAGGCAGGAAACCGACGTGAAGGCTACAGTGCGGAACAGTATTTGATCGAGTCGATTGTCGATCCAGCTGCTTTCAGCACATCGCCCAGTTCCATCATGCCGCAGGTGGCGACCAAACTGACCGATAGCGAAGTGCGCGACTTGGTGGCCTATTTGATGAGTCAGGGTGCCGTGGTCGATCGAAAGCGGATCGATTCACTTCCGATTGCCCGTCCACCAGAACCGCCCCCAAGGGCTCCTGTGCGGCTGGAATGGATTCGTGAAGGAGAGCAGATCTTTCGTGGGAAAGGGGGGTGCGTGCAATGTCACTTCCCCAGCAGCTATCTGGCCCCTTCGCTTGAGACGGTTGGTCTTCAATCGGAAGAGTATCTAAGAAACTCGATTGTCGATCCTTACAAGCATGTCGCGGAAGCGTTTCGAGTCAGTGTCATTGAGACGGAAGGGGGAGTTGTATCGGGTGTGATCGTGCAGCGGGATGCCGACTCGATGACTGTCGCGTTGACGAACCCCACTGGAGATGGCAATCGGATGATGGTGATTCCCTTGGAGGAAATCGTTCGAGGGGACGATGGGGATCTGAGCATCAAAACCACCGACAGGTCGATCATGCCAAGCTTCGCTGAGTCGCTGACTCCTCATGAGGTCGACTGCCTTGTCGAGCTGATGAGAAACCTCTACTGATATTGGCATCAGTTTCAAGCAAGCGGATGGAGGCGGATAGCCCCGAAATCAGGTAACTGGCGGTGCTGGACGTTCGGATCGATTTCGGGGCCTTGGGTCGGATCAGCTTGCCACCGACGTCGCATGGATGGCTGCAAACGGGGCGAGAGGATCGATTCCCGCGCCGAAGAGAACCACGGGCCGCGCGCTGTTCTGGAAGTCCACGATCCATCTAGGGGGACAGACAATTGCTGGTGAGGGAGCATTGGTAACTGCCTTGCCATCGTTGCGCTGGGCAACCATTCGGCCGCTGCTTTTCTCTCAATGCATTCGCTTCCTTTGCAAGTAGCAGGGTGAACTATGGAATTGGACGAGGCGGGGAATTCAGCATCGCCCCAGGGAATGGAGCGATCTTTGGGGCTGCTACAGGCGATTTCTCTGAATATCGCCAACATGGTGGGCATCGGTCCGTTCATCACGATTCCCGCGTTCATCGCTGCGATGGAAGGGCCTCAGGCGATGATCGCCTGGGCCTGGCGGCGCTGCTGGTTCTTTGTGATGGTCTGGTTTGGAGCGAATTGGGGGCAGCACTGCCAGGCAGTGGAGGCTCCTACCATTTCCTCAAAACCGTTTTCGGGCCGATGCGGTATGGGCGTGTCGTTCCTTTTCTCTTTATCTGGCAGTTTCTGATCAGCGGAGCCCTGGAGATGGCTTCTGGGTACATCGGGGCCTTGAACTACCTGAAGTATGCTGCACCGAAGTGGACGGGTGCATGGGAGTCGTATCCCGGGGGAGACCGCTGGATTGCTGTCGGCGCGGTGGTCTTGGTGACGGCACTTCTTTGTCAGCGCATCGGGAAGATTGGCTGGTTGAGCGTCTTCATGACAGCCGGAACGCTGCTGACGGTTCTGCTGGTGATTGTTGCTGGTCTATTTCACTTGGATCCCAGTCATTTTGCTCTGCCGGAAAATGCTTTTCGGCTCGATCAGCGGTTCGCCACCGGGTTGGGGGCTGCCATGCTGATTGCGATTTACGATTACCTGGGATACTACAACATCTGTCATCTTGGCGAGGAGGTCAGGGACCCGGCTCGCACGATCCCTCGTGCAATCATTGGCTCGGTGATTGTCATCGCGTTGATCTACTGGACGATGAATCTCTGCATCATCGGGGTTATTCCATGGCAGGAAGCGATGCAGTCAAAAAACATCGCTGCGGACTTTATGGAGAGGCTTTTCGGGCGTCCCTGGGCGGTGGCATTCACTTGGCTGATTCTATGGACTGCGATGGCCTGCATGTTTTCGATCACTTTGGGCTATTCGAGGATTCCCTTTGCAGCGGCCCGCAGCGGCGATTTCTTTAAGCCATTCGGTTACCTGCATCCGACAGGAGGTTATCCGCTGATATCTCTGTTGGTACTTGCTGCGCTGACTTCGATCTTCTGCTTCTTTGAGCTCGGCGATGTAATTGCGGCGGCGGTTTGCGTGCGCATCGTGGTGCAGTTCCTCGGTCAGATCGTCGCTCTGGACTGGATCCGTCGCCATCGCCCAGAGATCAAGCTTCCTTTTCGAATGTGGTTTTATCCTGTACCAAGCCTCGTGGCAGCAGCCGGCTGGATCTTTGTGCTGGCTACTGCGCAGTCGCGAGTTCTTATACTGAGCCTGCTGGTTGTTCTGAGCGGTTTGGCGATTTTCTGGCTATGGAAAACACGCGGTTCAGTGGCTGCTTGATCCCTGTGCACTCGATGAATCAGCAGTAGCGGTTCTGGATGCGACATGGCATCTCATGCGCCGGCCAGCCCCCAGGGCATCCAGAGGCTGTCTCTCTGGAGCACATCGGATGCGGATCCTGAACCGAGAAGCCTAGCGGCTCCCAGTCGGTCAATCAGTGCCAACGCCTTCCTACCTCGCTTGCTTCTTCCGTAGCCGGAAAAATACGACGTGCTTTGGGACGGATATGTTGTTCCCTGCCGATAGATCACGAACGTAGAGAATCGTGGCCCCTGGCGGGTGGGTAGGTGAGTGGATCCCAGGAGGTTTTGCGAGCTGGAGAGGCTTGCCGAGTTGACTCAGTCTGTCAACGGCTCAAGAATGCTTGAACAAACCGGAATGCACTCGTAGAGGAGTCCAGCGATGTTCCAGGGGAGAATTGGGTCGTTCAAGTTCAAGCGCCACCCCGCTTCAAGGCAATGCGTTCTTGGTTTGGAGCCGCTGGAGGCCAGACGCCTCCTGGCGGCGGACATCACCGCCAGAAGCAACCTTCAGGATCTGCCAGTGGTCCCCGGAGAAATACTGGTCCAGTATCGCAAAATGCCTTCCCTGGCCGACTATCAGGATTTTCGGCATGTGACCGAGGGAACTATCCTGCGCAGCCTGCACACGCCGGTGATGAAGGCAGGCGGTTTGGGAAACATGGATCGAGTCAGGTTGGGAAGCGGGATTGAAATGCAGGAGGCGCTAGAGTCTCTGCGCAGGAATCCATCGGTTGCATTTGCTGAGCCAAATTATCGAGTCAACCGCACGTCGGTCAGCAATGATCCTGCGTACCTCAACGGACTCTTGTGGGGCACCTACAGCGATGATTTGCCCAGTGCTGTTGGACCCGCTGGCACAACCAACTCGTTTGGAAGCCAGGCAGAAGAGGCGTGGCAACTTGGGTACACCGGAAGTCAGGATGTGATCATCGGGGTCATCGATGAAGGTCTCCAGATCGATCATCCAGACCTAGCGGCCAACATCTGGGTCAACCCTTTCGAGATCCCTGGGGATGGGATCGATAACGACGGGAACGGATACCGCGACGACATCCATGGATGGGATGCAGTCTCCAATGACAATTCCCTTTACGATGGGATACAGGACGATCATGGCACGCACGTCGCTGGTACCATCGGCGCTATCGGCGGAAACGGCGTCGGCGTTGCTGGAATGGCGTGGAATGTGAAGGTCATCGGCGCCAAATTCTTTGGGCCCTCCGGCGGTTCGGTAGCGGATGCGGTCGAAGCGATCGATTACTTGACGGATCTGAAGATTCGACATGGAATCCGCCTAGTTGCCACCAACAATTCTTGGGGTGGTAACTTCTATTCCCAGGCGATTCATGACGCCGTGATTCGAAGCGCTAAAGCGGACATTCTTTTCATTGCTGCAGCCGGCAACTCTTCTGCCAATACCGATATCAGTTACTTCTTTCCGGCCAACGCGAATTCCACTATCGGGACACCTACCGAAACGGCGGCATCCTTTGACAATGTCATTTCCGTTGCCGCTTTGACCAGCATTGGAACACTGGCTAGTTTCTCCAATTTCAGTTCGACCCAAGTCGATCTTGCGGCGCCAGGTGTGGGGATTTACTCCACTTTGCCTGCCGGCGGTTATGGGACGATGTCCGGTACCTCGATGGCCGCTCCGCATGTCGCGGGCGCGGCGGCCCTTTTGGCAGCTCTGAATCTGTCAGATTTTGGAGCTGAAGAGATCAAAGGGGCGATTCTCAATAGCGTCACGCTGACCCCTGCACTCGCCGGTAAGACCGCTACTGGTGGTCGCTTGAACGTCGCCAACGCGATCGAATATGCATTGGACAGCCAAAGATACCTCCGCTTGGATCAAGCGTTTTATGAAGTCGGACAGAGAGCGACCGTGGAGGTTCGGAATGCCCAGGCGAATGTTGATCCTAGTCAAATCGAACAGCTTTCGATCTGGATCCAAAGCACCAGCGATGCGGTAGGAAAAGAACTGGTGCTTCAAGAGACTACGCCGAATTCTTCGATTTTTGTCGGCGCTGTGGATCTGGTTAGCGGTCCAACTTCGGCCAGCAATGAATTGATCGTCGCGACGGGAGATTCCATTCTGGCATCGCATGCGTCTGCAGGCTTGCAGTCGACCTCCGTCGTGCGCGGTGCAGTTGGAAATTTGATCAGCGGTTCGCATTTGGGTGATACCCTCGTCGCTACCTACACGGGGACAGGAGCTACCAACCAGTGGAACGTGACCCGCAATGGTCAAACGCTCTTTTCAGGAACTCTTTCAAACGATGCGAACCTGTGGATCGAAGGGCTGGAAGGGAATGACACCCTACTGGTTGAATGCGGATTGGGTGACAACGAAGTCGTTTTTGACTCAAACCGAATCAGCGTCAACGGTTTTTCGATTCTTGTATCGCGCATCGAGAAGGTGAGGATCGCGGGTGGTGAGGGAAACGATCGACTGACTCTTGGAAATGCAGTGGTGGAATTCGATGGAGGGACGGGGACTGATCGTTTGCAACTGGTTTCCGGAAATCGACTTTGGAACATTTCCGCAAATGGAAGTGGATCTATCGATTCTTCCATTCAATTCACCTCAGTCGAATGGGCCTTGGGCAGTGCAGGAAATGATGCTTTCATTTTCGCAAATTCAGGGACGATGATCGGTGGGATTGTCGGAGGCGACGGAATCGACACGATCGATTTGTCAGGTAAATCGGCTACCCAGATCATCAACTTGGCAGGAGGCAGTTCCAGTTCTTTCGCCGCGATGTCGGAGGTCGAGAGGTTTGTTGGCGGTCTCTCGAAAGCAGACCAGTTGCTTGCTCCCAATGCTGCCAACCAGTGGACCTTAAACGGCATCGACTCGGGAGTCCTCAATGGAGTCATTGGGTTCGAGTCATTCGAGAATCTGACAGGTGGCTCAGCAGCCGATCTCTTCCAACTGGTTGGTTCAGCCACCATCACAGGCACGGTCAATGGGGCTGGCGGTATCGACCAACTCGATTTGTCGGCTCGCCAAGGTGGATTGGAGTTTCGCCCTGGCTCCCCGTCAACGATCGTCGGCATCATCGGTGCATTTCGGACCATAGAGCAGGTGGTGGGCAATGGCGATTTGGGCACCTACCTCCGAGGCTCGAATGTGGCAACTAGCTGGTCGACGACTGCGTCGGGTCAGATTGTTGTTGGGGGAGTCACTTACTCGTCGGTTGGATCGATTGTTGGTGGTACGGGCATCGACACGCTGGCAGGTCCCGTTGCGTCCAATCGCTGGACGATCAGTGGGGCCAACGCGGGAACTTGGCAGACGGGTGTTTCGGTGGTCAGTTTCAGTAGCGTGGAGAATCTGACGGGAAATAGCAGTGTCGATACCTTCGTGGTGGAATCCTCTGGGACCTTGACCGGCACGATCAATGGCGGCAGTGGCATCGACGAACTGAATCTGTCGGCTCGCGCCGGCGCGCTCGATTTCCG
>JBEISR010000063.1:0-11393 GCA_040375295.1 Planctomycetaceae bacterium | reverse complement strand
TCGCGGCCTCATTGAAGGCGAACGAAGCCGGGAACGTGACGCCAGAAATCGAGCCACTTTCCGCGATTTACGAATCGCGGCCTCATTGAAGGGGCGCGTTTGTCTTTGGAGGAGGCGTTGGGATCTGGGCTTTCCGCGATTTACGAATCGCGGCCTCATTGAAGGAGATTGGGGCACAAGCCCAGCGGATGTTCAGCCAATTCCTTTCCGCGATTTACGAATCGCGGCCTCATTGAAGGTATGTTCGTATGAGCACAGAACCCGATTTCTCTGACTTTCCGCGATTTACGAATCGCGGCCTCATTGAAGGTCAGCACAACGAGGTTGAGTGCAAAGCCGTCGCGGACTTTCCGCGATTTACGAATCGCGGCCTCATTGAAGGTATGGGCACGCCCAACTACACCCTGGCGGATGACTGCCGCAGGGTATCGGGATGGGGCGATGGGCGTTCGAGACGACGAGCAATAGGCTCAGGTCGCCCGCTCCTTCTGACGCAACGAACCAATCGACCACCGGTGTCTCGGGTGGTCCTTCAGCCACCGGTCAGGCAGCAAGTCGTCCAGAGAGTCCCCGGGGGATCGTCCAGCCAGCTTTTCAAAACAATCGCGCAGGTAAGCCTAAGGCTCCACCTGATTCAGCTTGCAACTAGCCACCAGCGACATCAGCACCGCTGCGCGCGCCCCTGCTTCGACGCTCCCTACAAAAAGCCAATTCTTCCGCCCGATCGCCACAGGCTTCATCAACCGCCCGGCCGCATTGTTGTCGATCGCCAGGCGACCATCCTCCACATAACGGTTCAGCGTTGCCCACTGATCCCGGGTGTACCGCGCCGCCTCGCCCGTTGGACTCTTCGGCAGGAACAACTGGCCATTCATCTAAGTTCGAAGCTCCTCCAGCAACGGGACCGAGTACTTCTGCCGAAGATCTCGCCTCTCCTGGTAGCCCTTCCCCTCAGCAAGCCTCTCGACGTCGTAAAGCCGCTGGATCAGGCCGATCACCCAGTACGCGCGCGCAGCATCGACCTCCCTGGCCTTTTACCAACTTTCGGCAATGTGCCCAACAAGCCACCTCTTGGGTTGCTCCCCCGGAATCGAGGTAAATCCCGTCATAGCCGCTGTAGGCATCGGCCTGCAGGTATCCTCGATACGACTCGAGGAACTTCGCTGGCCCCTCTCTGTCTCGGTCCAAGGTGAAGTCGTAAACCGCATACGGATGCTCCGCATCCCCCTGGTAACACCAGAATCTTGCCGGCTTGGTCGAACGAAGCTGTTTATCAACTAGTTTGACCGTCGTATCGTCGTTATGGATGGAGAACGATTCCAGAACCCGCTGCTGCATCCGCTGATAAAGAGGCAAACACAGATCGGCTGCACCGCTCATCCAGTCATAAAGCGTACTTCGGCGGATTTCCACTCCATGGCGCGAGAAGATATCTTCCTGCCGGTAGCCCGGCAGATGATCTCCGAACTTGCTGACCACCACCTGCGCTAGAAGCCCAGAGGTGGCCAGTCCCTTTTCGATCGGCTGCGGTGGCTTGGGTGCTGTCACCAGCACCGCCTGGCCATGCTTTTCCGGACAGGCATAAACCGCTCGGCGATGGACGATCACCCACGACCCAAACTTCGGTATCAGCGCACCAACGGTCTGCCATGCGCTAGCCCGGGGCAACGTCACCGGGGACTTTGTCCCGATTCGAATCGGATATGGAAGGCCAATAAACGGTTATCGCCTTGTTGCTAGGTGGATCGGCCGTGATCGATTCGCGTGCGGTGCGGGTTTATCACGGAGTCGCCTCGATCACCTTCACAAACTCTCCAAGGATGCGCAGATCTGGGGTCTGGTCCGGCGTCAAAGAAATCGCGGGGTAGGTTGGATTTAGCGGCTGCAACTCCACCTGTGTATGCTGCCAGGAATCGCCCGCTTCTTCTTTGCGACTGACATAACGCTTGACGGTATATCGCCCACCATCCATCGGGTCGATCTGTTCGTTGACTTGTAGCAGAAGCAAACGGTTCTGGCGGCTGCCTGCAGGAACCGGTCGGAATACGCACCATGACCCATCCGGGATTTTGGGCTCCATCGATCTCCCAACAACTCGGGCGATGAACATTCCCTCTTGCAACGGCAATCCAGATGCTTTCATCCAACCCAGTTCACGTGGGGCCCCGGCAGGTCCCCAGCTTCCGGCGCTAGCAACAAGGTCGTACACCGGCAAATGTGTCTTGTATCGCGAACTAGATGACACTGCCGTATCGATCGTTGTAGGCCGCTCGGTTGCTTCCTGGTTCGATGCAGTGACTGGGGTTTTGCTTCCTTGCGTCACCGATTCGATACTCAGCGGTTTCACATGCCATTGTCCTTCCATCTGTTGGAACTGGACTTGGAAATTGGTTCCTGGAAGTCCCGCTAGTTCCCCAAACCATTGTTGAAGCAATTCTCCTAGTCGATTCTCTTTTTCGCCCTCAGGTTTTGCCACATTGCAGGCGACTTTGACCAGCTTGAACTCCCAAACCTTTCCATCCGGTAGCGTTGCCAGGATGGGGCCCACGGGGCGACCGGGAGCTTGGTTGGTATCTGGTAGAAACAGGATCGGACGGCCGCCTGAATGCGACACCTTGCCAACGAAAGAACCCTCATACGACGATGGCGTTCGCGTCAGGCGGGTTTGGATGTAGGAGAGTAGGCGCCAGTCGACTAGCTCTTCGGTCAGCGATTCCAGCACCGATTGCATCGCGACGGGGCAGTCGCCAAGCCAACGAAACCGTGAGCCATCCCTCTGAAACCAAGCAAATGGCTCTGTCTTGGTCGATGCACACCAGCGATCGATCGGCCATCTCGCCCACCAATCGGCCCACGAGGCATCATCCGCGTGGTGATGGTCGATCGCATGCCCCTCTCCCTCCAGATCCTTTCGCAACACAGGATGGCGCAGCAAATACCGACGACACTCCCTGGCCAACTCCGCCACCTCCATCGGCTGGAACATCCTCCCCAGATCCAATAGCACTCGTAGCACCACCATCTTGTACGACTTGTTGAGGCTGGTTGTCTCCACCGTCCTCAGCCATCCGGCGAACTGCTTGGCAACCTCCCGCTGCAACTCGGTAAGATCTCCTTCTTCGGAAACAAACCCGAAGAAGCTGCCAGTCTTTCCAGCCAGTGTCCTGGGCAGCACGCCACGCACCTGCAGCTCACCGGCCAGCGGTCGCCTCCCCTGCTCTTCTCGCATCGAGCGATAGATTTCGAGGCTGGCTTCGGCTCCGCGTGGCAGGAACTGACGCAGCAAGTCCCGCGCCTCCAGATCGACATCCAGCAGGCAGCCAACGGGAAGGGTAGGCGGCTGACCTTCCAGCCATTGACGGAGCGTGGTTGGGGTGGCGAACGATCCGCCAAGCGAGAGCAGGTGCACCAGGCGCTGCGCGAAGATGCGATGATTGCCGACGAAGTCGATCACCAGCAGTCGCGATTTGCCGGGACTGGATCGCAGGCCTCGCCCCAATTGCTGCAGGAACAGCACCTTCGATTCGGTGGGCCGCAGCATCACGATACGATCGACGGCGGGAAGATCGAGCCCTTCATTGAAGAGGTCGACCGCGCAGAGAGCATCCAGTTTTCCATCGGCCAGCCGTTGCAAAGAGGGACCGCAAGGGTCGCCGCCAGGGCCCGAAAAAACGGCTGCTGCCGACAGGCCACGCGCCGCCAGCCAGTTGCGTGTGAAAAGCGCGTGACGTTTGGAACAGCAGAAGAGGATGGTGCGCTGAGCTGGATGCTGCTGCATCGCCTGCCATAGCCGCTCCATTCGTTCGCTGGCCGCCACCTGCCGCTCCAGCGCCTCCAGTTCAAACCGCCCATTGCGCCACGGAATCTGCTTGAAGTCGACCGTATCCTTCAGGCCGACGTAATGAAATGGCACCAGGGCATCTTCCGCAATGCCATCCCCAATCGTCGCCTGATAGACGAGGTTGTCGTCGAAGATCGACGCCACGTCGACGCCATCGGACCGTTCGGGCGTGGCGGTCAGGCCTAGGATGAAGTTACTAGAAAGGCGGGCTAGAACGCGGCGATAGGTTGGGGCATGGGCATGATGCACCTCGTCGACCAGCGTGTAATCGAAGTGCTGGGCGGCAAGAGCCAGAAGACCTTCCGGGCGAGCCAGTTTCTGGATCGAGGCGACGACCAGTTGCCCCGATAGATCGTCTTGATCGCCCAGATACCAGGTGGTCGATCCATCGCCGTAGAGTTGATCGAGCAACTGCGAGAGGGTGGCTTCTGCCTGCGCCAGGATCTGGGCGCGATGGGCGATCACCAGAACGCGAGGCCGCCTGGGAGCGATTGACTGCCCGAACTGACCGATATCGAAAGCAGCAAGCCATGTTTTCCCCATCCCGGTCGCCACCGCCACTAAGGCTCGACGGTCACCACGCTTCCGCAGATCGGTGAGTGCCTGCAGTGCTTCGCGCTGCCAAGGACGCGGTTCGGGGACCAGGCGTGGATCGATCGCCTCCGGGGGCAAATCCTCATCAGCCGCCCGCTGGGCGCGCAAGGTATAGGCTTCGATGATCGAACGATCGAGCGGTGTGGCAAGCTGCCAGAGCGACTGGTAGGCGAGGTCGAACTGGCGATGCGAGGCGCGATCGGTATCGGTGGACCGATCGAGCAGATTCCATTCGACCCCCGTCTGCAATGCAGCGCGCGAAAGATTGCTGCTGCCGACGGCAATCCAGGCTTCCTGATCGTCGACGATGCGCCACGCCTTGGGATGAAACGACTCGATGGTCGCCGGCAGCTTGGCCATTTCGATCAACCGCGACTCCAGCGATCCTGCAAGCCGATCTTCTTCAGCCGACTGCGACCACCCCAGCAGTCGGCGCAGCGCTAGCGGGTCTGAAATCGCCAGATAGTCGCTGACCAGAATTCTCACCTTCGTCCCTCGCTCCAGGGCACTGAAGATCGGCCGCTCAATCACCTCCAGTCCTGAGCGCTGGACAAACGAGGCGAGGATATCGACCGAACGAGCGACTGGTAGACGGGGAGCGATTGCATTCCAGAGAGGAGAGTCGGGCGCACCGGTAGATAGGTGCGTCGTTTGGGCTGTTGCCGGATCGTTGGCAGTGCTGGAGCGGTCGGCCAGGTAGTTTCCTTTTGAGGGGATGACGTGGCGGACGCCTCCGCGTGGATCGGGAAGGTCGCCATGGTAGCGCGGGATCACATGGAGGTGCAGATGCATCACCGTCTGCCCCGCGGCTTCGCCGCAGTTGAAGCCGACGTTAAAAGCATCTGGTCGCGGACTGCAGCGTTCTTCCAAGAGTCGCTTCACCTCGTTGACCAGCTGCATCAAAGCGTGCTGTTCCTCCAGCGTCGCGTCGAACCAGTTGGGAACCACACGCCTGGCGACGACCAGCGTGTGTCCTGGACTGACGGGGAATCGGTCGAAGAAGGCGAAGGCAAACTGGTTTTCAGCCAGCCACTCTTCGCGTGGAACCGATTCGAAGGGGGAAGACGCCATGGCAAAGGGGCTTGTTCTTTTGCGAATCTCTTCGGTGCCTGCGGATCGCCAATTGCGATTCGCTCGGGACAATCCCCCTCCAGGATACATCGCCAAGCAGGAGGCGTGGAATCGATGCGGACGCCAGCGGTTTCGTTCGATGACCAGCCGCCGCGCTTCAGAAGTTCTTGCTGGCCCACGCTGCTGGGGGCTGGGCGTCAGGAAATAAAGGGTTTCTCACGGTAGAAAAAGCAGGTTCTTCAACGAATGCGACGATTGCGGACCAGGCCGACCGAAGCGCGCAAGGGGCGGGTAGCATCTTCCAGTTGTCGCAGGCGAACTTTGCGAGTCTGCCTGAGAATCGATTCCACGACAGCGACCGATTTGGAATGATCGGAAACGGTCCTGCTGGTGGCGTAGTTGCTAGAGGATCCATCTGCGGGCATGTGCGATGGCGGCGTTGGAGTTGCGGACAATGCGGCAGTCAGGGTCGAGAGTTTCCCTTCCAGTTGCATGGCGCGGTCGTGGGCTTTGCGAAGCTGCTGGATCAGGAACGAGACGACAAAAGAACTGGAAGAGTTTTCCTGCGGTGATCGACTCTTGCGGAGAACGATCGAGCAGAATCCGTAGTCGGACTGGTCGTAATGAAAATAGGGCGAGGAAGGTTGCCAGTGATGGCCATCGGGGAAAGCATCGGGAGGCAGGCTGGCCGCCAACGCTCGCAATCGCTCGACGCTATACAGCCTGACGTCAGGAGTCGGCTTGGCGATACCCGGATGCCAGCCGTCGCGAAAATCGGTCGATAGCAGAGCGGTGCCGCCCGGTGCCAGCAGTTCGTAGAGCACCCGGACGAACTCGAAATCTCCCTCCACATGCTCGATCACCGAGCAGGAAATGACCAGGTCATATCTTGTTCCAGATTGGATGGCGTCGACGAGAACCGCATTGGAGTCGCGTCCATCGATCTGCGGATCGGAGATGGTGACTTGGTGACCGAGGAGCTGCAGCGCGGGACCGATGGGATCCTCATAGCCGCCGATCAAAATGATGCGACTATCGGGTTTGGCGATCTGTTTGGCCTGCTGAAAGAGATACGCATTCTGAAAGACCGCTTCTGGGAATTTGCGCGCCATCATCTCGGGGCAGAGCGCCGTCAGTTCGTCGATGGCCGGACGCAGGCGCTGGCGATCGCGCGGCGTCAGGACGCGGTTGCCACGCAGATCGACCTCTTGTGGCGTCGACTCTAGCAGGCAATCAAAAATCCCATCCATCCGCTCTGCCAACTTCTCCTCCGTCCAGGCATCCTGAAAGGGACGCAAGGGCGCGATCCCCTGGTCGATGATCTGGCGCAGGGAGCTTTCGCCAATCACGATGCTAGGTGTAGCGTTGGCTACATGCCGGAACATATTCGATCGCGTGATGGCGATGGGCCGACGGGCAGCTAATGCAAAGTCGATAACGCTAGAGATACCGCGTTCTGGAAATTCATCGTAGAAAAAGCAGTTAACCGTATTGGACGCTAGCCAGGACAGTAGGTCTTCGCGACTCTTGTAGTCCTGGGTGACTTCAATCCGGATGCCTGGTTTGGCCAAAGCGACGCATTCGTCGATGCAACGTCGGGACAGTGACCCGTCCGGGTCGCAATAGTCGGAATGTGGGATGTGCAGGCGCACGGTGGCTTGTTCAAACTCCTGATTGACTTGCCGAATGACTTGGTCAAACCCTTTCCCCTGGAGGCCGAATCCGAACGATCCGATGATCGTTTCCTGGGGATTGGGCGCATCGGGACGGTTCGGGATGACGCGTCCTACGACCCCTTCGCGAGCCGAGGCTATTCGGGTGGGGTCGTTGAAAATGTTGCAGTCGATCCAATGGAAGTCGCAAGGTTGATCGTGGACGATCGCTGCCAAGCGAGTCTGGGGTGCGCGGCGGTGGACGGCGTAGAGCACATCTTCTTGAAGCCATGGCATGGTGGCCGGATGCCAGTTGAAGAGGATCGCCTTGGGGTTCCATCGATCAACTGCCTCAAGAAGCTTTTCAGGTGGCGCATCCTCGGGCAACGCGCAGAGCTGGTAGCGATAGCGGCGGGAATGTCGCATCGCATCCAAGACGGTTTTACCGTATTCGTACACGCCGCAACGACGCGGAGGATTGGTGACGAAGAGGATCGTATCCATCGCATCGATCGCTTGAAGCGCTCCTGAGGCAGTCTTGGCAAATAGCCATGTAGCGCGTGGAGTTTAGCCCTTTTTTTTCGTGCGGGTCAATGCAGATCATCCAGGCGGGATGGGGCATTTCCCATCGCGCGGGGATGGATTGGGTGCGTTCGGGGCTTTGCCTCGATCATTCGCCCAGATGCTGGTCGAGCCAATCGAAGAAGACGCGCTGCCAGAGAACGCTGTTCTGCGGCTTGGTCACCCAGTGCCCTTCTCCAGGGAAATAAAGAAATCGGCTGGGGATGCCTTGAACCTGAGCCGCCGTGAACGCCTCCATCCCCTGCGAGACCGGGACGCGGAAATCCTTCTCGCCATGGATCACCAGTAGCGGCGTCTTCCAGTTGCCGATGAATTGGTGCGGCGAAAACTGATCGTACTTCTTCTGCACCGATTCGCTGGACCAATACGGTCCGCCCAGATCGTGATTCACAAAGAACAGCTCTTCGGTTGTCCCGTACATCGACTCCAGATCAAACACCCCGCAGTGGGAGATCATTGCCGAGAAGCGATCGCCGGAGTTGCCCATCAGCCAGTAGACGGTGTAGCCTCCGAAGCTGGCGCCCACCGCGCCGACCCGTTTGGCATCGATGAACGGTTCGGACCGCAAGGCATCGGTCGAAGACAGGATGTCGCGCATCGCCTGACCACCCCAGTCGCCGCTGATCTGATCGTTCCAAGCTTGGCCGAAACCGGGTAGGCCGCGACGATTGACCGCCAGCACCACATAGCCCTTGGCGGCCATCAAGTGGAAGTTCCAGCGATAGGAGAAGAACTGGCCGACCTGAGATTGCGGTCCACCCTGGCAGAAGACCAGCATCGGATACTTTTTCTTGGGATCGAATCCAGGAGGGAGGATCAACCAGTTATGAATCTTCTGGCCGTCGGTGGCGGGGACATAACGTTCCTGCACGGTTGGTAGCGATAGCTTGCGGAAAGTCTCGCCGTTGACGTCGGTCACCGTTTCGATCTTTCCATCGGCCGGATTGATCAGCGCCAGCTCTACCGGACGGACCATCGACTGTTGGGTCGCCAGGATACGGCCATCGGGCAGAACCTGGACGGTGTGCAGATCGTGAGGTCCCTGTGTCTGCTGTTCCAGATTGCCGCTGGCGACATCGATCGAAAAAATCTGCTGGGCACCTCGCTGCTCGCTGTCGAATACCAGACGTTCTCCTGAGGGGCTCCAGCGGAGGTTGTGTGCTGACGCATCGAAGCCGGAAGTCCACTCCGTGGTGTTCCCATCCGATCGTCGCCTTGCCATGATCCGTGCGCGATCGGCTTCGAAGCCTGGTCGTTCCATGGCGATCCAGGCCAGCCACTTGCCGTCGGGGGAGTAGGTTGGGTCGACATCGTAGCCGGGATTGTCGGGGGTCTGGTTGACCAGCGGGGAGGCGACCAGTTGGCCCTGGGGGTCTAGTTGGTCGGCGAGATCGGAGGTGAAGACGCTGCTATCGGTCGATTCAGCCGGTCGCTCCACCGGCTTGATCACCAGCGCGATCTGACGGCCATCGGGAGACCACTGCAGATGCTCGCTGCCCGCCAGCGGCGGCAAAGGGCAGTCGGCCTTCATCCCCTCCATCAGATCGATCGGTGGTCCCATCGAGCCATCGGCGTTCCAGGGAGCGACATGGACATGGCTGTAGGCGCCATCGTGCCACGCATTCCAGTGGCGGTACATCAGGCTGTCGATGATGCGGGCATCGGCCTTGGGGAGGTCGGGGTGCAGTTTGGCCAGGGAGTCATCCAGCGGGATATCTCGCGTGAAGGCCAAGCGACTGCCATTGGGTGTGGAACGCAGGTTGCCGATGCCGCCTTCGATGTCGGTCAGCTGGCGAGATTCCCCAGTCGCTGGATTGATCGACCATGCTTGAGGATCGGTCGATTTCAGCTTGCCGGGGGCCAAGTAAAGCAGTCGCAGCCCTTCGGGGCGTTCGACCCACTGGATCGCCTGGAGTCCTGGGATGCTGGTGAGCAGTGGGCGCGGCGTCCGGGCGGATCGCATCTCCGTACCAAGGCCGGTGGCTAGTCCTTCGATGGCGTCGGGCTCGTCGACGGGGGCCAGAAGAAGATCAGCGCTGCCGGAGTTCTCGGCCAATTGGTAGCGGGTGACGGTGTAGGTGAGCCATTTGCCATCTGGGGAGATCGCCGCCTCTCCCACCCGCCCCAGATCCCAGAGCTTTTCTGGTGTCATCGTGGTGGTAGCCGAGTTGGCTTCGGGGTTGGGAATCGACTGGGGCTGGGTGGCCAAAGCGACAGCAGGCACGCAGGCCATGAGAACGAAAAGGAGGTTCCGGGCCGATCGAAGAGGTAGGCGGTTGGTGGCGTTGGTAGGCAGCATCGCAGAGAAGGCTCCGTGGAGACTTGGTTGGCGTCTTTGGTTGGGGGGGAAGGAATGCTGCAGTGGAACTGCGAGGCAATCCGAGCAGGTCCCCGAGAGCGGTCTAGTGTAGCAAGAAACCGAAGGACGGATGGCGTTGTCAGGAGTCCCCTGGGAGGTGCGTCGGGAGTCGGCCGATGGCGATGATTCAGCCGGTTGGCTGGCCCGGGATCAGTTCAAAGAGGGTCAATTCCGGGAGGGCATTGAACCGTAACGGGATGCGGTAGCCGATGCCACGACTGATATAGAGTTGTCGTTCGGTTGTGATTGAGAAGAGTCCGGAGGTGTATCGGCGATTCTGGACCGGAAGGATCAGAGGAGGGAGAAAGGGAGGTTTAACCTGACCGCCATGCGTGTGTCCGGCAAGGATCAAGCCTTGAAAGTCCGACCAGCCTTCCAGGTCCACCACATCGGGATTGTGGACCAAGGCGATGCCTGGCCAATTGGCTTTCCAACCTTGAAACGCAGTTTTCAGATCCAGTTGCCCAGACCAGAGTTCATCCAGTCCAACCAAGTGGAGACCATCCAGGCGAATACGCTGGTTGCGGAGCATGCGAATTCCTCGCTCCTTCAATCGAGCACATAGGAACTGCGCGCGCCCGATATCGTTCCATGCGTAACCATAATCGTGATTGCCCAGGATGCCGATCGTCGCGATTCGCCCCAGAGGAAGATGTTTCAGCGATTTGCTTTGGTCGGTCTGAAGGTCGGTAACCCCACTGACAAAGTCGCCGGTGTAACAGATCACGTCTGGCCGTAGCGATTCGATCGTCTGAAAAACCTTGGCTAGGTACCAGTCTTCGACGGGAGGACCGACATGCAGATCGCTGGCATGGAGGATGGTTTTCCCATGCCAAGCGGTTGGCAGGTTTCGCAGAGGCAACGAGCGCCGGACGACTTGTAGCCAGTGGGGTTCGATATATCGCGCGTAGAGTGGGAGCACGACTGCCGTGGTTGCAGCGGCCGCTGCGATCCATTTTCGGCGGTTCCACTTCGGCATGGGACGCAATCTCTCTTGGGCGGTGATGGCATGGCGGTAACGCTGCTTCCGACTTGCATTTTGCTTTACGCATCTAGCTTACTGGGAGACACTGGATCCAAAGAAGCCCTGGTCGTGCCTATTGGCCTCTCACAGAGGCACGGAGTCACGGAGAAGGACTGGTCGATCGATTTCTTCTGCAACTTAGTGCCTTGGTGTCTCCGTGAGATCCACGCCGCCTATTGGCCTCTCACAGAGGCACGGAGTCACGGAGAAGGACTGGTCGATCGATTTCTTCTGCAACTTAGTGCCTTGGTGTCTCCGTGAGATCCACGC
>JBEISR010000036.1:0-45217 GCA_040375295.1 Planctomycetaceae bacterium | reverse complement strand
GTGGCTCGGCGTCTCGGAGAAGGACTGTTCGATCGATTTCTTCTGCAACTTAGTGCCTTGGTGTCTCCGTGAGATCCACGCCGCCTATTGGCCTCTCACAGAGTCACGGAGAGGGAATGGACCGATCGATTTTTTCTGGATCTTAGTGCCTTGGTGCCTCCGTGAGATCCACGCTGCCTATTGGCCTCTCACAGAGGCACGGAGTCACGGAGAAGGACTGGACCGATCGATTTCTTCTGGATCTCTGAGCCTTGGTGCCTCCGTGAGATCCACGCTGCCTATTGGCCTCTCACAGAGTCACGGAGTCACGGAGAAGGACTGGACCGATCGATTTCTTCTGGATCTCTGTGCCTTGGTGTCTCCGTGAGATCCACGCTGCCTATTGGCCGCTCACAGAGTCACGGAGTCACGGAGAAGGACTGGACTGATCGATTTCTTCTGGATCTCAGTGCCTTGGTGCCTCCGTGAGATTCACGCCGGGAGGTGGAAGGTCGGTGTGCGAGGCAGAGGAAGGTTCTTCTTGGACCAGACCTAGCGAACCCTGTACGCCGGTACTGGCTTGGGTTTCCCAGATTCGTTATTGGGCGACGCTGGCCGCGCCGGTGGGGGCGGCGCCGATCGGGACTCCCTGGGGGAGCGGTCTGGCAGCGGTCAGGAAGCCGAGTTCAAAGAGTCGTTCCTGCAGAGGCCGGAAGACATCGAAGCTATCGGGGTAGACCCAGACCGTGGTCACTGTTTCCTTCGGGTTGCGGCCCGCCAGTTCCATCCTCAATCGGCCTCCTTCTCCGATCGCCTGGTCGAGCGTTTCCCAGACGACGCCGGAGGTGGGAGCTAGATCAAAGCGAATCAGTTCGACCATGCGGCCCATACCAGCGCTTCGGCCGTCGGAGATCATCCCTGTCTTGTTGGAGAGTTTGTATTGCATCAGGAAGCCGCCGACGGGGCCAAGCTGACCTTCGAGGACTTCCTTGCGAGCGTTCGCCTGAACGACGCGTTCGACTTCTCGCTTGAGCGATTCGACCAGTCGGTCCCAGGGGATGACCGCGATGCGGGAGCCGGCAAGTTGAACGTGGACTTCCTTGTTGAAGACCGTCTTGGCCATCGGCGTGGGTAGGTGGCGCAAAGCCACCACTTCGGCCGGTTTATCCTCTGCCTCGGTTTGGCTGACCAAGTCTTCTCGCATTTGTTCCAGTTGGGTCACCGTGGTTTCGAGGTGAGCCAGCTGTGCGACGGTGGGATCTTCATCGGGGCTCGATTGGGCCTGGGCCTGAGTGATCTGCTGGAGCAGTTGATCGCG
Organism: Planctomycetaceae bacterium; assembly: GCA_040375295.1. Lineage (GTDB taxonomy): Bacteria > Planctomycetota > Planctomycetia > Pirellulales > Pirellulaceae > JBEISR01. Next base: position 43,920 of record JBEISR010000036.1, on the reverse strand, counting down.
TTGGAGTCTTTGGCGTTCTGATTCCTCGACATACTGCATCCAGCGTTTTTGTTTCTCTTGCAGATCCTTCTGGAGGCTGATGGCATCCTGAAGCGGTTGGTCGCGGAGGGCCTGCTGGCTGGCGACTTCCTTTTGGGCGACGGCCAGAGCGTTGGACTGCGATCGAGTGACGATGATCACGACAAAGATGATCAGGATGCCGACGAGATTGGCGATCGTATCGAGGAAGGAGTCCTCGCCGATTCCCTGATCCTGTTCTCGTTGGCGTGCCATGTTGGGTGCGTTCCGAAGTGGAGGGGTGTTTTATTCTGGGTTTGGGTTTGGGTTGGTGGAATCAGCGACGGACGGGTGGGGTGGGGACGACGGGTGGCAGGGGACGCACTTCGATCTGTACCCCGCTGCCATCGAGGATCCGTTCCAGGCGGCGGATGCTGGAATCGGACTGGGGCGCGGCCAGCACGATCAGCTTGGGTTTCCAGTAGCCGCGTGCGACAGCGATTCCCCAGTCGTCGACGCGCTTGCGGATGGAGTCTCCCAGCTGTTCCCCGGCGACGCGGGGACCAGCGGCCAGTTCGATCGTCCGTTCGCTTCGTTTCGGATTCGACTCTTCCAGCAGCATCCAGCGATCGGGATAGGCGACTAGGTACATTTCGCGCACGACCGGAGTGCTTTTTCCTTCGGCGCGGGCTTCGGCCCAGCCGCGGCCTCGTGTGATGGAAAGAGGGCGAGTCTGGGAGTCGTCGTCTTCGGGGGATTGCACCAACGGGGATCGGCCGACGGGGCTTCGGTCGCGGTAACCGATCGCGTCCTGAGGCTGTTTTTCCTTCATCTCCCTGGCCAGTTCGGGATCGATTGAGTCATTGGGGTTGAAGTTGGAGCCGCCTGGGGAGGAGCTGCCGGAGAGGCCCAGTGGATTGGGGGTGCTGGAGCCTGAAGCATTGCCTGGGCGATTGGCGCTGCCGGAGGGGCTGGGTCCGCCCGAGCCGCCAGCAAAGTTCTCGCCGCCCGCGCCGCCAGCCGATGCGCTGCCGCCAGACAGGCCGCTTCCTGGGGCGCCGAACTGACCGCCCCCGAAGTTCCCGCCGCCGCCGGAAAGGCCCGAGGGGCCACCTGATCCGTTGGGATTCGATTGGCCGGGATTCGGTTGACTCCATTCCTCTCCACCCAATGTGCCCGAGGGCATGTAGCCCATGCCGCTCTGGCTGGAATTAGGCGAACCGCCTGGGGGGAATGGGTTTTGGTTGCCGGTGCCCGGTAGGCTTGAGAAGGACGAGTTGCCAGGTGTGGGGGATCCGCCGACTAGGTCGCCTGGTGCGGAGGGTGTGAAGAAGATCGGAGCGTTCGGCGCGGACGAAGTCGCATCGGCGAGGCCGGAGGTGCCTGGAGCGGGGAAGCCAAAAGAGCCTCCATCGGTTTGCGGGGAGCCGCCGGGGATGATTCCAGCAGGAAGGGTTCCGCTGGGAATGGTTCCGCTGGGAATGGTTCCGCTGGGACTGGCTCCGCTGGGAAGGTTGGCGGTTTGGACCATCTGCCAGTTGCCACGGGAAGAGCCCGCGCCATTGGGATCGGCGGGCAAGGTGCCGGAGGCTGGGGAAGCGAGCGCCGATTCGAGGGCTTCATCTCCCCAGTCGTTGGAGGGTTCTCGCGGGTCGGCTTGCTGGAGCAGTTCTTCCAGGCCGTCGCGGTAGCGAGCGGGCATGGTGGCGATCGCTTGGCGATGGCGTTGGCGCGCGGTGGCCAGGGTGGCTTCCAGTCGCTGTGCGATGCTGGGTGGGTTCTTGGGAAAGACCAACGGCATCGCAGCGGGTACCAGTTCGTAGCCGAATTGATCGTCCCAGCCTTGCATGGCAGAGCGAGCCAGCGCGTAGGTGGCGATGCCGTCGGGGCGAACTAGCAGTAGTGGGTAGGGGGAGCTGCGGTCGCTGGTGGCCTGCGCGATCCGATCGAACTCAGTGCGGATGGCGCGGAGGGAAGCATCCAGCGGGTTGCCGGGGCCGTGAGGCGGCGACAGGTCTTCCATCGACAACAGGATCCCTTCGGGCTGGAGAAGAACACCTTGCGACGTGCATTCCAGATAGATCGGTCGGCGGGTGGTTCCTTGGCGACCGCTGTAGGGTAGGATCGCGAATGCCGGTGGCTTTTTGCCCTGCTTTTCCTTTTCGGCCAGTTGCTCCCGCAGCTTGTCGATTTCCGACTGCGTCGCAGTGATCTTTTCCTGGAGCTGGGAGATTTTATCGAGCCGCTGCTGGGCGTCTTGCGATTCCAGCTGCTTGGATTTCTGCAGCCTCTCCCACTGCTCATTCAGGCGTCGAAGGTGATCTTCAAAGTGGGCCAGGAGGGCGCGCTGCTGATCGATTGCTTCCTGCAGTTTCTGGCGACGTCCTTCCAGTTCCCCGGCGACCACTTCCAGCGTTCCGGCCTCTTCTTCCAATTGCTGCTGCTGCGACTCAACCACCTGCCGCGCGGCGGCTTTGGCGCGGAAGACCGACAGCACCAGAATGACGATCAGCGCACCGACGGTGCAAAGCAGCACCGCCAGGAAAGGAAACAGCGAAGGCGATAGCGTCTCGCGACGCCCATTTCGGCCGCTCATGCAGCCCGCCTCCTGGGGGTCATTGGAAGGACGTTGGGTGAAGGGGAGTTGTTCGTGGAGTCGGCAGCGGAATCGACCTTTCCGTACCGTTCCAGCTGCGAGGAGAGGAAGCTGACCGCTTCGGTCATCGCCATTGCGGCTTCGTGGAAGCGATCGACATCGACCAATCGCTTGAGCGTCTGCTGCATCGACTGGTCGAGTTGTTCCAGATGGGTGGAGTGCTGAGCCAGTTGGCCGGTGCGTTCTTCCAGTTGACTGCTGCGATCGGCCAGTTGGATCATCCGTTGGGTCTGCTGTTCCATCGCCTTCATGCAGTCAGCCAGTCGCTCTAGCGGCTCTCGCATCACCTTTTCCATCGCATCCTGCTGCTCCACCCATCGCTGGCTGGTCGCCTGCTGCAGTTGGATGAAGTGCTGATGGAGTTGGGAGAGGTTGTTGTGGAGCGAGCTATCGAGTTGGGAGCGGAGGAGATCGGAGGTGGCTTGCGCGCCGCCGGTCCATCGCTCTTTTGCCTGTTCGATGCTGTTTTGCCAGAAGTCGGCTTGATGAGCGGTCGCCTGAAGGAGGGCTTTGCTGAGCTGGTTGGCCATCTGTTCGGCGACATGGCGGATGTCGGGATGGGAGACTTCCTTTTGGCCATCCAGCCAACCCATTAGATGGTGCTGACAGGATCGATCGATTGTCTGCAGGCAGCGCGTTTCGCTTTGCTGGACCGCATACTGAAGGAACATGCCGACCATGGTCAGGGCCAGCGCGATGGCGGTGGTATCGAAGGCGACGTAGAGCCCTGAGGTCATGGCGTTGAGGGCTTCCTGGGAGCCGCTGGAAAGTTTTTCCATGTCCATCTGGCCTAAGGTTTCGGAGATCCCCAGCACCGTGCCGAGGAAGCCGAGCATCGGCATGGCCCAGAAGGCGATACGGAGCAGTGCGTAGCTGTCATGAAGCTGATCGTGGTCGGCATCGGAAAGGTCTCGCAGGTCTTGTTCGACCCCCTGCCCTTCAGGACGTTTGGATTGGCGATCCAGCAATTGGGAGATACGGTTTCCAAGCCAGCTTTGGAGGATCGATTGCTTTTGGGTGATCCAGAGTTGCTGGAGCCAGAATCGTGGCGGGATATCGCGGCTGCTGTCGCCATAGCTGGCAACGATTTTCCCGATCGCCACCGAACCCCGTTCCAGGGCATGGCGCTGCTGGGTCAAGTAGAGCGATTTGCGGATGAGGTGGACCAGGACGATGACAAAGAGGAAGACCGTAGCGTAGGCGACGGCGTGGCACGTTGCGTAGCGATGGATCCAGGCGACCGGCAACCAGCCAGCGGCCAGGATGCCGTAGAAGGCGGCGGTGAGGATCGATGCAGTGATCAGGGTTGGTGGAAGCGAGATGGCGACTTGGTTTCCCGGTGCGCGATGGGCTTCGTTGGGCGTGGGCTCCATGGATTCCTCGTCGGTGGATGGGAAAACGAACAGGTCGGCGTGGGGGCGGGGTTGACGCGAGCCGTCGCAAATGTGAAGGCCGCCCTCGCCGGTATGTCGGGGAGGCTTATAGCGAATGATTCCGGCCGTTGGAATATCGGCTCGGATATCAAAGAGCTAGCAATAACCCGGTCTCTTTGTGGCAACCGATCGATTTCTTCCGGATCTCTGTGCCTTTGTGCCTCCGTGAGATCTAGACCGCCTATTTGCCTCTCACAGAGGCACGGAGTCACAGAGAGGGACTGGCTGAATCTCTTCGTGGCACGGGCATCTCTTCGTGGCACGGGCGTCCCGCCCGTGATTCTCTTGGGATCGGTATTCCATTGGTGCTAGGTACGAATTTTTGATCCGCCGCGGAGGGGCGATGCGGCCCGCCGGTCGACATGCCTTAGGCAAGAAGTGGATAAGAAAGATCCTGCCTAACCGGTCGTTATCGCCTTCGGCATTTGCTGTGTCGTCCGTTTGGGCCTGTACCGTGGGGCTGCAGGTGCTGACGGAACGGGGCTTCGGCGCGTAGAATTCGGTGGCGTGAGTCGGACGGTGAAGTGTTGGGCAGAGCGGTTGAGAAGCGAGCTGGGAGAAGAGGATGCCGAAGACGTACCAGGGGCTGGGAATGAGCTTTCATTACCCGGACAATTGGCGGATTGTGGAGATGGCGGAGGATCCACTGGCGATTGACGCGGTGTCGTTTGAGAGCCCAGAGACGGCAGTGCTGCATATCTCCAGGTATCCAGCCAGCCGGGAGCCGGATCAGCTTCTGGAGGAGGCAGTTCGGTCGATGCGGGAAGAGTTTGATGAGGTGGAGCAGGAGGATTTGCTTTTTGATCTCGGGGACAGCGAGTCGTTTGGATGCGATTTGACCTTTTTTGTGCTCGATCTGATCGTCACCTCCCGGCTGCTCAGTTTTCAACTGGGGGAGCACACCTACTTGGTGCAGATGCAGGCGGAGGATCGGGAGTTTGAGAAGCATCGTGGATTGCTTCGTGCGATGGTCCTTCACGGCCTGCAGACTCTGCCAGGACTTCCTTCCCTGGAGGAGTTTCCTGCGTAACCAGCCGCTTAGTTGCAATCGCTAGCATTGCGATATCCATTCAGGTGGTGGTTGGTTCTTGAGTCGGTTTGTAATTTTTTCATTCTGGGCGTTGCAAAGATTACAAGGCGAAGGTGGGATGGCGAGGTTATGGAGCCATCTATCTTGCCTAGGCGGTCTATTTTCAGGCTCTTTAGAAACTTTTTTCCAGCGATTTGACATTGGCACGCGGAGTGCAATGATTGGCCTGTGTCGGGAAGGATGGCCGGGAGTTGGATAACCAGTTCCAACCGATGCAGCACACCCGCTGCCATAGAAAAATCCATCACCCCAAAGATCAGAGTGGAGTTGCTCTGATGGTTAGCGAGTAGACTTCGCTAGGACGACAAGACACGGAAGCACCGTGACCTTAGAGGCGTCAGGCAGCAACCCTGCCGCGAGACATCCCTCACCCACGAGGGTCAGGCCCAATTTCACGGTAAAAAGGGGTTGGCTCAGCCACTAGGCGGCTTGAGCCAACCCCTTTTTTGTTGTTCGATCTGGACCTCAGGCGGGGTGCGCACGAGAGGTGGAGCTAGGGCTTTGCTTCTTGGACCTGTTTGGCTTGCGTCGGATCTCACCCTCCCGTTGGGATGCAAGGCTTGCGATGGATCTCACCCTTCCCTTGGGAGGGTCGCGAGGAACGAGCGGGGAGGGTCATATCGCTCGAGCTGTGACTCGAAAGGGCGATCGACTAGCGAATCGAATTTCGATCGCACTGCGATCAGCTGGTCGGCTGATCTTCGGGAAGGGGTTGATCCTTCGTCTCGGGCAGCAGAGGAAGAACCAGCAAGCCGACCAGATAGATCAGGCTGATCCAGCAGGCTGCATTGCGAAACGCGTCGAGCTTGGCTTGCGATTGCAAGACCGCATCGGCCGCTGGCGGCAACTTGCTGATGGCGGCTTTGGCGAGCGATTCCTGCAACACGCCCATCGTGAAGGGGCCGCTGGCGGCGATGAAGCGTCCGACGTTGTAGCAAAAGCTAGTGCCGGTGCTTCGCAGTCGAGTCGGAAAGAGTTCCGGGAGATAGATCGCAAATCCAGCAAAGGGTGCCAGCTGCGCGAAACCCATCAGGGAACTCATCCAAAGATCCGATCGATCGTTGAAGTTGCGGAAGAAGAAAATCGTGCAGGCAAGTGCCAACAGGAATCCAATAGCGAAGGCCTTGCGGCGTCCGATCGACTGAGCGAGTCTTGCGAAGGCGAGCATCCCGACGAAGGCGCCGACGTTCTGAGCGATCAGGTTGTAGGCAGTCCAGCGTCCTTTGGCGGCCGAGAGGGCTGGACCTTCCAGACCTTCCTCCTTGAGTGAGCGTTCGAGGGCCGAAGAGACCAGCTCGGGGCTGAAGAAACCGACCCCCCAAAGACCGACGACCCCAGCGACACAGAGAATCATCCCCAGCAGTGCGTGGCGCCGCCACAGGGAGTGACCGAAGAGGCTGGAGTAAGATCCCATGCCAAGCTTAGGGTCGGCTTTGGCGATCTCCTTGGCGCGAACCCATTTCTCCGGTTCCTTGACCAAGAACATGATGAACAGGCATAGGAATGCAGGGATCGCGCCGATCCAGAACATGTATTTCCAGCTGACGCTGGGAGCGACCGACGCCAGAGAAAGACTGATCAGTCCGGCGGTGACGTTGCCGACGGCGGAGAGCGATTGGAGCCAACCGAGTGCCTTGGAGCGGGCGCGTTCGGGGAGTGCATCGGCGATCAGAGCGACTGCCAGACCGAAGACCCCACCGACTCCCAGGCCGGTGATGAACCGGTAGATGGCAAACTCGGTGTAATTCTGCGACAGGGCGCTCAGGCCAGTGCTGATCGAGTAGAGCAGCACCGTGACCGCCAGCATCTTGGCGCGACCAAAGCGATCTCCGAGGCTACCGAAGATCAGTCCCCCGACCGCCCAGCCGGCGACGAAAATCGATGTCGCGTATCCCCCAAGCGTTTTGGCTCGCGTCGCATCGGCTCCCTCACCAAGGAGCGAGGTGATGGCGTTTTGGCGAGCCAGGATGAAGAGCTGTTGGTCGAGGCAGTCGAAGAGCCATGCCAGGCAGGCGACGATGAAAATGATCCAATGGTACCGGGTCAATTCGCGCCACCAGCCACTGCCTGTCATTGCCATGCTCCCAGGAGATTCCATCGATCGAATTGGTCGCGGATGCCACGCCGGAAGCAATCTGAAGCTCCCTGAGGCATCCCTGTGACCGTCTCATCATAGCCTGCCGCCCTAGGCTCCGTGGTGCGATATCGTTTGGCTGGCCTCGGCCAAGCATGCACCGACCGGAAACCCAGCCACCGTGTTTTGACTCCCCTTCGCCCCTGAAGGCGATGGGACCCGTCGGGCGGCTCTAGCGGAATGCCGCACCGCCGGTCCGATCGACGCCGTCGTCGTTGGCTGATCGATTCCAACTGGAGACTCTGGAAATCAGTGGAAGGAATCCAGAGGACGAATTCGAACTGTGCGATTTACCGACACGAGGCGGATGATGGGGGCCGAGGATTGCTGGCAATAGACGGCTGGGGTCCATAGCGAGAGGGAAACCGTTGGGAAGAGCTGTTTTAGGCGTGTGGGTCGGGCAGCCTTGTCGCGGAGAGGTGGTTTTTCTACAGTCCGCGGCAACTCAGGTGCTGCGGGCAGGTGCAGCGTCTTGGGGCATGGCTCCGTCACTGAGGCTCAGGGAGTGGAATCGATGGACCGAAGGCTGCAGCCGATGGGTCGGTCGATCGCGCCCGGAAGGCGGCTGCTTTGGCGGGGCCTCATTGGGATGGCTCTAATCTGTTTGGCGGGGAATCTTGGCTGCAGCGCACTGACAAGACGGACCGATCCACAGCCTCATCGCGATGCGCGTGCTTTTTCGCTGCGGGGGGCTGAAGCGCTGGAGAGGGAGCGGTATGAGGATGCCGAGGCGCTTTTTTCGGAAGCATTGCATTTCAGCCAGACCGACGAGCGAGCGCACTGGGGGTACGCTCAGACCCTTCTCCTGCAGAAACGACTGGATGAAGCCGCCAGCCACATGGCGCGGGCGGTGGAATTGTCGGGCAACAACCCATCCTACCTCGTCGATCTTGGGCGGATCCATCTAGAGCGGGGGGATGTGGAGCTGGCGGTTCAGTGCGCGCGATCGGCGATTGTCAAAGACCATCGGTCGAGCGGCGCGTGGCGTCTGATGGGGGATGGAGCTCGTGTGCAGCGGCGGTGGGAAGAGGCGCTAGAGCATTACCAACGAGCTCTGATCAGCCAGCCGGACAACCCACCGGTTCAGCTTTCGGCAAGCGAGCTGTATCTGCAGCTTGGGAGACCGCGCCGGTCGCTGGCAACACTCGACCACATGGTCGATCTTCATCCCGATGCGATCGCCAATCCCGAGTTGCTGTTGCAGCGCGGACTGGCCCTGGCGGCTTTGGGACGCCATGCGGAAGCGATCGCGCTATTGGATCGGGTGAGCGATCAATTGCCATTGGATCGACCCGATCGGCATTTGCAGTTGGCGGAAGCGCAGGTGCGACTGGGGGAATTGGTCGCCGCGCGGAGGACCTTGGGACGCTTGCTGCAGGAGTTCCCTGGCAACGAATCGGCCAGTCGACTCCTCTCGACGCTTGATCTCCGCTTCGAACACTTGGCGATGCCGATGGTTCCTTCCGAACAGGTGCCTTCCGAAGAGATGTTGGTGCGCTGAAGACGCCTCCCCTTCCCCGCCCCGGTGCCAGAAGAAAGCGACTTCGATCGTCCAGGTGCTACCGACTGCATCCACCCGGCGGCTCATCATTTCACTCTGGAGTCGTGCTCCCTAGGCCGGGATCGTGCTCTCCAAGTGGCGAGCAGGAGAACTCTCGATCGAACCGCTGCTCTAACGCCCGTTGGGAGTAGAAAGAGCGATCCCTTGAACCATCGAGGTTGCTGGGGTGTCGGGGAAAGGGGGGCGTCGTGATTGGTGGTAGCGAAGTTGCGGTCTCTTTGCACCTGCGCAGGGAGAGGGGTACACTGAGAAGAGAATGGGTGGGGATCGCATGGGTGGTTCGCTGCTGACGGCGACTACCCCCGGTAGCCTCTCCCTCTCTTATAGCTCCTTTCACGACGAGGTCCCGCTCATGTTGACTTGCACCAGTCGCGCGATCGCTCAAACCTGCGATGGGACGACGCGTCGAGATTTCCTTCAGGTGGGCGCCTTGGGAGCCGTGGGGCTTGGGCTTCCCGACTACTTGCTCGCCAAGGCCCAAGGGGCGGTCGATCCTGCGAAGGACAAGCGGTCTTGCATCATGATCTTCAACCTGGGGGCCCCCAGCCAACTGGATACCTTCGATATGAAGCCTGAGGCGCCTTCGGAGATTCGAGGCCCTTTTCAGGCGATTGCGACGCGGGGCGATTTCCAGCTCTCCGAAATTCTGCCGCTGCACGCTCAGCAAGCCGACAAGTTTTCGTTGGTGCGATCCTGCTTCCATCGCGGGGCTGCCGTGCACGACGCGGGGTGGCAGATCATGCAGACAGGGCGTCAATTCAACGGAGGCGTCAACACGCCTCATGCAGGTTCGGTGGTGACCTACCTTCGGCCTCGTCGATCCGATCTACCGGGTCATGTCGTATTGCCCGAGACGATGGGGCGAGGCGGTGGCAACCTGCCCAACGGTCAGGCGGGTGGTTTCCTTGGGAAGGCCTACGATCCCTTTGCCTTGATGGCCGATCCGTCGCAACCCAACTTCAAGGTTCCCGATCTGCTGCCCCCTGCGACATTGGGAGAAGCGAGGTTGAGCCGTCGGCAGCGGATGCGCCAGGTGGTCGAATCGACGCTGAAAGATTTCGAGACCAGCGAGTCGGCGCGGCTGATGGATGAAAATTTTGAAAGCGCCTACCGCTTGATGGCCAGCCCGCAGGCTCGCGAGGCATTTGACCTTTCGAAGGAACCCGAAGCGGTGCGGGATCGCTATGGCCGCAACCGCTTTGGTCAATGCTGCCTGCTGGCTCGCCGGCTGATCGAAGCGGGAGTTCGTTTCGTCACGATCAATACCTTTCTGACAGTCTTCGATGAGTTGACTTGGGATATCCATGGCAGCAAACCCTTCACGTCGGTCGAAGGGATGAAGACGATTGTGGCACCGACCTATGACCAGGGATATTCGGCATTGCTGGAGGACCTGCATCAGCGAGGCTTGCTGGAGGATACCTTGGTGTGCAATTTGGCCGAATTCGGCAGGACGCCAAAAATCAATCCGGCGGGTGGCCGGGATCACTGGCCGCAATGCTTCACAGTTGGTTTCGCAGGAGGTGGCGTGCAGGGAGGTCGAGCGATTGGTGCCAGCGACCCGATTGGAGCGGTGCCGGCGGACCGCCCCACCGAACCGCCCGAAGTGATCGCGACGATCTTCCATAGCCTAGGTTTGGATGTTGAAAGCGTCTTGCCCGGACCGGCCGGTCGGCCGTTTCCACTGGTGGATGCAGGATTCCATCCGATCCGCGAACTTTTCTAAATCGGATTGGGGAGCTTCTCCGGAGCCCTGATCTTCCGCCCGTTTCCCTACCCTTCCTGCCTTGCTCTAGGACTGGATCGATGAACCGTTTTGGAAATGATGGCTGCTGGTGGCAACGATCGCTGCTGAGTTCCATGGGATGCATCGCCGTGTCGATGATGGTGCTGGGGGTGGCTTGTCCATGTTTCGCGCAGAGCACTAGGCTGCTTCCGGATCGAGTGGAATTGACCCACGCCGACAGTTCGCAGCAACTACTGGTGCAGCAGGTTTCCGGCGACGGAAAACTGATGGGTCAGGTGGAGGGGCCGGTCACGTGGCGGTCGCTGAATGAATCGGTATGCCGAGTGCGGAATGGACTAGTCGAAGCGGTCGGCGATGGGCAGACCGAAGTGGTGGCCGGTTCGACCCAACCGGGCGGTCAGGAAGTGGAGTCCCGAGTTTCTGTGATCGTGCGACGGGCGGATGCGTCGCCAGTGCCGGAATTCGGAAACCAGATCGAAGCGATTTTCTCGCGCCATGGCTGCAACATGGGAGCCTGCCATGGGGCGTTGGCTGGGAAAGGGGGATTTCGGCTGTCTCTACGCGGATATGATCCAGCAGCTGACTACCATCAGATCACGCGCGCCGATCATGGCCGACGGATCGACTGGGCAGAACCTTCGTTGTCCTTGCTGTTGGCCAAAGCATCGGGCGCGGTGCCTCATCAGGGCGGCTTGCGCCTACCACCCGACTCTAGGGACTATCAGCGATTGGCCCAGTGGATCGCCGCCGGCGCGCCACCCAGTGCTCGAGAGGAGCCGAAGGTGGAGGCTCTGGAGGTCTGGCCGCCACGTTTTGAGGGGCGGCCATCGACCGAGCAGACGCTGGTCGTGCGAGCTCGCTACAGCGATGGACGCATGGAAGATGTCACGCACTGGGCCAAATTCAGCGCCACCGATGAGGCGGTCGCTAAAGTCGATCCCCAGGGACGCGTGACAATCGTCGGGCCTGGGGTTGGGTCGGTGGTCGTCTGGTTTGCCAGCCGCATCGTACTGACGGAGGTGATGGTGCCCTATGCGAACAAGCCACCCGAGTCGTTGTTGGCGGAGTTCCCGATCACCAACCCAATCGATCAGGCAGTGATGGAGCAGTGGCGGGCGTTGAATCTAGCGCCCTCTCCCCGGTGCAGCGACGAACAGTTTCTGCGGCGCGCTTACCTGGATACGATTGGGCGAATCCCCGAGCCGCAGGAGGTGGTTGCCTTTCTGGAGGATCCAGGGGCCGACAAACGATCGAAGCTGATCGAGCAGTTGCTGGAACGGCCAGAGTTTGTCGACTACTGGAGTTACCTGTGGTCCGACCTGTTGATGCTCAACGGGAATCTCTTGAGACCCGAACCAATCCAAGCGTATTACGGATGGATTCGAAAGCATGTGGCCGCCAACACCCCCTGGGACTCCATGGTTCGCGAGATCCTGACCGCTCAGGGGGAATCGGTGACACAGGGTGCGACCAATTTTTATGCGCTGCACCAGGATCCCGAGTCGATGACGGAGAATGCTTGCCAGGCCTTTTTGGGACTCTCGATCGGATGCGCCAAGTGCCACAATCATCCGCTGGAGAAATGGACCAACGATCAGTATTACGGCATGGCCAATCTGTTCGCTCGAGTGCGCGCCAAAGGTTGGGGTGGGGATGGTCGCGATGGCGACGGCAAACGGACGGTGGTTGTGCTGGAACAAGGGGATGTGATTCAACCCTCCAAGGGGAAGCCGCAACCGCCAGCTCCTCTGGACGCTCCTCCGATCGATCCCGATAGTCCAGCCGATCGCCGCGTGGCGCTGGCCGACTGGATGGTCTCCCAGGAGAATCCTTACTTCACCAAAGCGATCGTCAATCGCGTTTGGGCCAACTTCTTCGGGATCGGTATCATCCAACCGGTGGATGACCTCCGCGCGAGCAATCCGCCCAGCAACCCAAAGTTGATCGCGGCCCTGGAACAGCACCTGATCGATCATCGCTATGATCTCAAGTCGCTGATGCGGTTGATTCTCGAGTCGGAGACATATCAGCGCGCTAGCGAAGCCACTGTCTACAACGAGCAAGATCGAAAGCAGTTCACGCGTTACTACCCTCGTCGATTGATGGCCGAGGTGCTATTGGATGCGATCTGTCAGGTGACTGGTGTCCCTCAGGAGTTCAAGGAGATCGAGTTTTCAGGGGCGGACCGCAAACCGACGGATGCTTATCCAAAGGGAACCCGAGCGATCCAGTTGCACGATTCGGCGGTGCGAAGCACTTTCTTGAAGACATTCGGAAGGCACCAGCGGCGCATCACCTGCGACTGCGAACGCAGCAATGAACCGAGCGTCATTCAGGTGCTGCATCTAAGCAACGGAGAGACGCTCAATGAGAAGCTGGGCCAGACTGGTAGCGTGGTCGATCTGGCGCTGGCGGAGCTGGCAGGGAATCCCGAAGGCATGGTCCGGAAGGCATTCCTGCAAACCCTCAGTCGCCAGCCAACCGAAGCGGAGCTTCGGGAATTGGTGAGCGAATTGACACAGGTGCCCCAAGAGGAACAGCGACAGGCGGTGGAGGATTTCTACTGGAGCCTCATGAGCAGTCGAGAGTTCCTCTACCATCGGTAGCCCTTCTGGACCCATGGGCAGCTCTTTTGCACCAGGATCGCCTCCCAGGCGACCCGTGACGCCGAATTTGCTAATTTTCGCTACCCTCCCATGTTGCCTATGTTGAAATTGCTGGTTTGGCTGTTAATTTGAAGGAGACATAGGGATCTTTTGCACTCTACGGTTTGTACTGCGGTCCGGCAGCGCGTCGAGCGAGTCATCATCGCGAGAGATCTTCAACGTGGCACTTTTCTCATGAGTCGATTCTTTATTTTTTGGAGCTAGATGTGGTGACCAAGAAGCTGCCGCCGGTGCGGACCATCCAAGGCTTGGTTGACGAGCGGGATAATCTTCCGAAGGTGGGTGCGTTGGGGGATGCCTGGTATCAGGAGAACCAGGGGATTCTTTGGATTTGGGACGATGAACATCGGCACTGGGTCGATTACCGACCGAAGGGGCTTTCGCTCACCGGTGCGACTCAGTTGACTGCTCTCAAGGGCGAAGCAGGGTTGCGTGGATTGCAGGGAGAAGCGGGAATACCTGGCCCGATGGGATTGCCTGGAAAAGACGGCAAGCCGGGACCAGCAGGTCCTCCCGGCCCTTCTGGTCCAGCGGGCAAAGATGGAAAAGACGGATTGCCGGGGAAGCCGGGGCCTGCGGGACCGGCGGGTCCTTCCGGGCCTCCTGGGCCAGCGGGCAAGGACGGCAAGGATGGGAAGGAAGGATTGGCTGGCAAGCCAGGTCCTGCTGGACTCGTCGGTCCTGCGGGCAAAGACGGGCTGCCTGGCAAACCGGGTCCAGCAGGTCCAGTGGGCCCAGCGGGTAAAGATGGGCTGCCAGGGAAGCCGGGTGCTGCGGGTCCCGTGGGTCCTGCGGGCAAGGATGGCAAGCCAGGCGCGGCGGGCAAAGATGGCAAAGACGGTCTACCTGGAAAGGCCGGTCCGGTTGGACCGATGGGCCCTGCGGGTAAAGATGGACTTCCTGGAAAGGCCGGTCCAGTTGGTCCGATGGGGCCTGCGGGCAAGGACGGCAAGCCAGGTCTGCCAGGTGCAGCGGGTAAAGATGGACTTCCTGGAAAGGCCGGTCCAGTTGGTCCGATGGGGCCTGCGGGCAAGGACGGCAAGCCAGGTCTGCCAGGTGCAGCGGGTAAAGATGGACTGCCGGGCAAGGCTGGTCCGGTTGGTCCGATGGGCCCTGCGGGCAAGGACGGAAAGCCAGGTCTGCCAGGTGCAGCGGGTAAAGATGGACTGCCGGGCAAGGCTGGTCCGGTTGGTCCGATGGGCCCTGCGGGCAAGGACGGAAAGCCAGGTCTGCCAGGTCCAGCGGGTAAGGACGGACTTCCCGGCAAGCCAGGTCTGCCTGGGGCAACTGGTCCAGCGGGCAAGGACGGCAAGCCAGGACTGCCAGGTGCAGCGGGTAAAGATGGTCTTCCTGGCAAGGCCGGTTCGGTTGGTCCGATGGGCCCTGCGGGCAAGGACGGCAAGCCAGGTCTGCCAGGTGCAGCGGGTCCTGCGGGTAAGGATGGCAAGCCTGGACTACCAGGTCCAGCGGGCAAGGACGGACTTCCCGGCAAGCCAGGACTGCCAGGTCCAGCGGGGAAAGATGGACTGCCAGGCAAGCCAGGTCTGCCTGGTGCAACTGGTCCAGCGGGCAAGGACGGCAAGCCAGGACTGCCAGGTCCAGCGGGTCCTGCGGGTAAGGATGGCAAGCCAGGACTGCCAGGTCCGGCGGGGAAAGATGGACTGCCAGGCAAGGCTGGTCCAGCGGGCCCTGCGGGTAAGGACGGCAAGCCAGGACTGCCTGGGGCAACTGGCCCTGCGGGCAAGGATGGCAAGCCAGGACTGCCTGGGGCAACTGGCCCAGCGGGCAAGGACGGCAAGCCAGGACTGCCAGGTCCAGCGGGGAAAGATGGACTGCTAGGCAAGCCTGGTCCAGCGGGCCCTGCGGGCAAGGATGGCAAGCCAGGGCTGCCTGGGGCAACTGGCCCAGCGGGCAAAGACGGCAAGCCGGGACTGCAAGGTCCAGCCGGTCCAGCGGGTAAAGATGGCAAGGCTGGTCCAGCGGGCCCAGCAGGCAAGGATGGCAAGCCAGGACTGCAAGGTCCAGCGGGTCCAGCGGGCCCTGCCGGCGGAACGACTCGCAGCGGCGCTCGCGAGATCGTTGAGGGTCTGAAGTTGCCCACCGGATCTAAGTTGGATTCGGCGATCCTGCGTCGTGTCGGCGACACGGTGGAACTGTCTTTGCGTGGTTTGCGGAGCACCAAGCGACTGGATGCTGTCCTCGGAAAGATTCCGGCCGGCTTCCGTCCCTCGTTCCCCCAGGCGGTTCTGACCTCCGATGGGGACATGCAGCCCTTGCGCGTCGCTGTCAGTGGCGGCAATGCACCTGACTTGTCGGTGGTTCAGGGGAAGGATGTTGGTGGATTGGGTGCGACCTCGACCAGTATGGTCTGGTTGACCAATGACGAGTGGCCAGCCAAGTTACCAGGTAAACCTGTACGTGGCTGATTGCTCGGCACTACCGGTGCAATGACGATTCGATAAGAGAGGGGGTAGGAAAGATCCTGCCCCCTCTTCGTTTGATGAAAGGGCGTTTTGGGATTACCCAGAGGATGACCCGGCGGATTGCAGGTTTGTTCCGCAGGGCGATCGAAGCGTCTGTTGGACGGGATCTTTGCGTTGCGTTGGGGGGGCAGTCTTCGGATTACCGAAGCCACCATTCGAAAATCATGAGGATGGCGATCAGGGCGGCGCAGAGGCTTTTGCCGACGGCACCGATCAAACGTCCCCAGAACGCTGCCCAGCCAACCTTCATGCTGTCGGGGAGTTTTTTGCCCTTCCATGTTTCCCCAAGTACGGCACCTAGGCCGGCTCCCATCGCGGCCCCTGCCAGCGATGCGATGAGGCTTCCTGCCAGCGGGATGGGGACTCCGATGAAGATCCCCAAGAAGCCTCCCATCAGCGAACCTAGGACGGCCAGGGTAGCCGACCGGCGAGAGCCTCCCAGTTTCCCGACTCCCAGGGCACCTGTTGCAAACTCAATCACCTCCCCGAGGGCGGCGAGGGCCAGGACGGCCAGCGCATTCCAGACAGGCAGATGGATACGCGTCTGGGGTTCAGGGAGCCAAGCAAGAAGTGCTGCGATCAAGACCATGACCCAGGTTCCGGGGAGTCCCAACAGGGTGGCCGCGATCGAGCCGGTGGCCAGAAGGGTAAGGAAGATGGCCAGCAGTTGGTCCAGGGCAGGATGCATCGTCCGTTCGTCTCTCGAGTTGGCTTTGACCCGATGGCTTTGGGCTTTTCTCTTCTGGGAAGCGATGGAAAGAGGCTGGCTGGGTGGACCAGATACCTTTCGACGTCAGGCTATCCCGTCGCTCACGCGATGACAACGGGTGGCACGTGCCCCTTGGGAGGGCAGATTGCACAGGGGCTGGAACGATGGGGACGGAAGGTTGTTGGGTTTCGAAGCCAGAGCGGGTTGGTCATCCGGTTATCATTCTAACGAACATTAGAATGAATTTTGTTTCGGAGTTTTCTTTGTGGATTGCGGATCAGGGATTGGCCGGGAGCCCCTGCAGCGATTTCATCTTCTGGATCAGTTGTCCGCAGGCGGCTTGGACATCGGAGCCCATCGAGTAGCGGATGGTGGTGAAGATCCCTGCATTTCGCAGGCGCATGGCGAAGTCGCCACGACGATCGCGTGCGGTAGGTTGCCACTGCTGAACGAAATCGGTGGCATTGTAGGGGATGAGATTGACCATGACGTACATCCCATCGAGGTATTGGATCAGGGCATCGGCATCTTCGTCGGAATCATTGACGCCGTCGATCATGATGTGTTCGATCATGACGGGACCTTGATGACGATGGGTTTTCGGCTGACTGGCGACGTAGCGGAGGGCGTCCTGAACTTCTTGCCAAGCGTAGCGTCTGGACCAGGGAACCAGTTTGGCTCGCTTGGCCGGGACAGCGCTATGGAGGCTGAGCGCGACCTGGATTCCAGGAAACCGGTCGATCAGGCGGCGCATGGCGTCGGGGATTCCCACCGTCGATACGGTGATGCGTCGCTGCGGCATCTGGAAGGTCTTCAGGTCCTGCAGAAAATCGATCGCGCGGTATAACTCCTCTTCATTGTGCAGGGGTTCTCCCATTCCCATGAAGACAATATTTCGAAGCCTTCTGCCTTCGCGGCGTGTGTAGCGGGCAGCCACATGGATTTGCTCGATGATTTCCGAAGCCGTCAGGTTGCGGCGCAGTCCCATGCGTGCTGTGGCGCAGAAAGGGCATCCAGCTTGGCATCCGACCTGGGTCGATACGCAGACTGCGGTGCGAGAGGGACCGCTTCGCAGCAGCACGGTTTCTAGTTTGTGCTGGTCTTTGGTTTCGAAGACCAGCTTGACCGAGGGATCGATGGCCGAAGGCATTTCGCAGACAAGACGCAAAGGGGCAAGGTCAAAGCACCTAGCTGCCTCGGCCGCTTCCACATCTCCCAGTTTCGCTAGCGCCAACTCCCAAGGCTGATGCATCTGGTAGGCGGCATAACGCATCTTCCCGATCCGCTTGGGATCGATCTTCATTCGCTTGCGGAACTGCTCGACAGCCTGGTGGTCATCGCAGGTCGGCCGTCGCGGTTCGGGCATGGAAATCGGTTCTGTGGGGATACGCGGTTCCGTAGGCGTCATCGAAGTAAAGCGGCTCCGGCTGGGCTTTGTACGGATTGCAAAGGGACCTCCCAGTACCAAAAAAGTCCATCGATCCAATCGGGACCAAGACCTCGGAGGTGGCTGGCCTTCATGGTAGCTGTCCTGAGGGCTGGTGCAAATCGCAGATGGCCTCACCCCTTGGATCGTCCCTGGGCGACCTGTCGAATCGACTGAGCCGATGGGGTATCATGACCCGCGGGGTCGAGGCGATCGACACGAGGGTGACTTGGATCTTTTTTTCAATGGGCGAATCCCTGGCGTCGGCCGCTGGGTGAGTCCCATCGCGTGCCGTGTACCGCAGGGAGTTGAAGGTATGGAACATCGAAAATGGGCTGGATGCTTTACCGACTTCGCTCCCTTGGCGTGCTACCTGCTCCTTTTGACATCGATCGGCAGCGTTGTGGTCGGGGTATCTGGCGAGGTCTGGGGAGAGGAGCCATTTCGGTTGACCAAGACGCGACAGCAGAAGGGGCCTGCGGGGGAATGGCAGATGGTGCAGGAGGAAGCCCGATGGGATCCTCGCAAGACCGCGATCATCGTGTGCGATGTCTGGGACTACCACCATTGTCTGAATGCCGTTCGCCGGTTGGATCAGTTCGCCCCTCGGCTGGATGGGCTTTTGGCTGCTGCCAGGGAGCGAGGCGTGGTGATCATCCACGCTCCTAGCGACTGCATGGACGCCTATGCGGAGCATCCGGCGCGGCGTCGCGCGATGGAGGTCGCCAAGGCTTCCGATCTTCCGAAGGAGATCGTCCACTGGTGCTCGAAAATTCCGTCGGAGGAAGAGGCGGTCTATCCGATCGACCAGTCGGATGGCGGGGAGGATGATGATCCGGCGGAGCATGCCCAGTGGTCGGCCAAACTTGCCTCCCTGGGGCGCAACCCTGCCCTGCCCTGGAAGATGCAATCGCCAGCGATTCGGATCGATGGCCAGAGCGATTATCTGAGCGACAAGGGGGATGAAGTCTGGAATGTGCTCCGGGCGCGAGGGATCGAGCATGTGATGCTAACCGGGGTGCACGTCAACATGTGCGTGCTCGGGCGTCCCTTTGGCCTTCGCCAGTTGGCGTCGAATGGCATCGACGTGGTGCTGGTGCGGGATTTGACCGACGCGATGTACAACCCCAAACGATGGCCTTACGTCGATCATCACACGGGGACTCGGTTGGTGATCGAGCATGTCGAGCGGTATGTCTGTCCGACGATCACCAGCGACATGGTGCTGGGGGGGGAGCCTTTTCAGTTCAGTGCGTTGCCCGGCGCAGCGGTTTCGCAGTCGGCCGACACGATCGCGAGGGGTGCGCCCGATCGGATGGCCGATCGCCTAGTCCCCGGTGCCAAGCAGTGGCTTGTTCGGCAGTGGCCCTCTTCCTGGGAAGGGATGGACGCGGAGCCATCGTATCGCAAAGCGGCCTGGTATCGACGAGCGTTCAGGCTTCCCGATCGAAGCGAGAGTCGATCGCTGCGTTTGACCGTCCGCACACAGCCTCAGGTGCGGGTGGAGTGCTGGTGGGAGGGGAAACCTCTGGTGTTGGAGTTGGAGGCTGGCGGCACCTGGTCTGGCTCGATCCCCGAGGGGGTGCGAGTCGACGGGGATGCCAATCTGCTGGTGTTGAAGTTGGATGGCAAGCAGCAGCAGTGGCCGACGGCGACCGAGGTGGCTCTCTCGATTGGTTCGATGCAGCGATCGCTGCATGGTTCCTGGCAGGTGCGGTTGGGAGAGGATCCTTCGTGGACCCAGATGCCACTGCCGGCCAAGTTTGGAGCCAGTACCGATATCGTTGTCGATTTGCGATAGAGTTCCCTTTGCAAGGATCGATAGGATGGCAGGCAACAGGCCGACCGACCCACCAAGCCCCCCGGAGCCGTCGCCGCGCGATCCCTCTTCCCTGCGGTCGGCGCGGTGGTTTCAGCCTGACAGCCTGCGCGGCTTTGGTCACCGATCGCGGCTCAAGGGGATGGGCTACGACGATCTGGACTACCGCGGACGTCCGGTGGTTGCGATTCTCAATACCTGGAGCGACCTAAATACCTGCCATTCTCATTTCCCGCAGCGAGTTCAGGAGGTCAAGCGGGGCATACTGCAGGCGGGTGGGTTTCCGGTCGAAGTGCCGGTGCTGAGCCTCAGCGAGATGCTGATGAAGCCGACGACGATGATGTATCGCAACCTGCTTGCGATGGAGACGGAAGAGGTTCTGCGAAGTCATCCTATCGATGCAGCGGTGCTGATGGGGGGATGCGACAAGACGGTGCCCGGCTTGATCATGGGAGCCATTTCGGCTGACATCCCCTCGATTTTCCTCCCTGCCGGTCCGATGCTCAAAGCGCACTGGCGCGACAAGACCTTGGGGAGTGGATCGGACGCATGGAAGTTTTGGGATGAGCGTCAGGCGGGGAATCTTTGCGAGAGCGACTGGTGCGAGATTGAAGACTGCATCGCTAGATCGCCCGGCACCTGCATGACGATGGGAACTGCGTCGACGATGGCCTGCATCGTGGAAGCGATGGGCTGGACTCTGCCGGGTGCGGGCAGCATTCCCGCGGTGGTCTCCGAACATTCGAGGCTGGCGGTCCAGAGTGGCAGGAGGGCGGTGGAGTTGGCGTGGGAGGGTTGGAAGCCATCGCAGTGGCTGACCGATGCTTCGTTCATCAACGCCGTGCGGACATGGCTGACCATTGGTGGATCGACCAATGCCATCGTCCACCTGATCGCCATGGCGCGGCGCGCGGAAATTGCGCTGAGCATGGAGGATTTCGACCAGCTATCTCGGACGACTCCCGTGCTGGCCGATATCCGTCCCTGCGGCCGTTTCCTGATGGAAGATTTTCATCGGGCCGGCGGCTTGATGGCGCTGCTGCAGCAGCTGGAAGACCTCCTGGAGACGGCGGCGATGGGAGTGGCTGGGCATTCGCTGAGGGAGGCGATCGAGCGGGGGCGCCGAGTCGACGATCAAGTGATTCGTAGTCGCAGCAACCCAGTATCTGAGGAGGGAGGGGTATTTGTTCTGCGCGGCAACCTCGCCCCGGATGGCTGTGTCACCAAGGCGCTGGGAGCCGACCCGCGGCTCCGGCGGCACCGCGGCCCGGCAATCGTCTTTGATTCCTATCGACAGATGCAGCAGCAGATTCACGATCCCAATCTGGAGGTGACGGCCGACCATGTGCTGGTCCTTCGATCGGCGGGGCCACTTGGTGCTCCCGGCTTTCCCGAATGGGGCATGCTGCCGATCCCTCGCAAGTTGCTGCAGCAGGGAGTCCGCGACATGGTGCGGATCAGCGATGCCAGGATGAGCGGCACCAGCTATGGAACCTGCGTGCTGCATGTCTCTCCGGAATCTCATCTGGGTGGGCCACTTGCCTGCGTCCGCACTGGCGACTGGATCTCGATCGATTTAGACCAGCGGTCGATTCAATGGGAGGTGAGCGATCAGGAAGCTTTGCGCCGCAAAGAAGCGTGGCGTCCTTCCGGTTCTTCGCCCACACGCGGCTATCATCGGCTTTATGCGAATCATGTCACCCAGGCCCAGGATGGGTGCGATTTTGATTTCCTCGAAGGTCGCAGCCCCGGGGTCGAGCCCGATATCTTTTAGTTCTCTCGCTCCCCTTGCCTGCTTGCAATCGAATGGAGCGACTGGTTGTGGTCTGTTCGCGGTCGGATTGCAGTGGCCATGACGTGCTGTGGCCTTTCAGCGATCTTGGGCGCCATGAGGTTTCGTGTCCCACGACCAGCTCACACACCCTACGGGGCCTGCTTGCAATCGAATGGAGGGATCGATTCGGACAGCAGGTGGCGCGGTCACCTTTCGTCTTGATGCCGCAATGCGACTGCTGCCTGAGCGACCGGAGTCCGCTGGTGCGGCTCTAGGGGGGCCAGCATCGGCTGGATGGGGCCTGTCTTGGCGATGTCGGCCTGGGCTACGGCTTCATGCAGCACGCGGATGGGGTGGATGGCATTGCGCAGCGATTCCAGCGGTTCAAACTCAATCCGGATCGATTCGGATTGATCCCAATCCTGATCGTTCATTGCGGCCAGCAGTCGCATGGAGAGTCGGGGGGCGACGCAGCCGCAGCCGGTGGTGAAGCCTGCTAGGCCGAAGAGCTTGCGATGGACGATTGCAGGCTGTTCACCAATGCCGCTGACGATTCTTTCGGCAGGGACTTCTTCTAGTAGTTCCGACAGATACAAGTCGACGTCGGGCCGATCCCGCACCACCGCGTATTTGATCCAGCTTATCAGTCCATCGCGATAGAGCTTGCCGACCAGATCGACTGGCAGCCATCGGTCATGTTTCAGGTAGAGAACCGCCGGTTTGTTGCTGCGGGCGACTAGGTCCGTGATACCGCGCGCGATGCCCTGGGGATCGACGATCTCTTTTTGCGGCAAGAGCATTGCCGTGGGGAAGTCGAAATCGCGGAGGATGTCGGCTTGGTCCAGCATCAGACCGTAGGAGGGGCCGACGGAGGGGACGACGAACGTTTGGGGGGCGGTCGCCTGGGCGAGCAGTTCGAGGGTCGACGCAAACTCCGAGGGGCGGAGATGATAAAAGACGGCGTTGCCTCCATAGAGCAGCGACCGAACGCCACCGGCTTCCAGGTAGCTGATCAACCGCCGATTCTCCTGGGAGGAGATTTCCCCTTGCGCATCGCGTGCCAGTGGGGGGACGGCGATGACGCTGGTTCTAAGGTCCTCAGGGAGCATCGGGCTGGTCCGCATGATCTTCCTTTCATTTCCGGTGGTATTCGGATGCCTGTGCATTGAGTCTCTTCGCCACCTGGCCTAGTATGCCAAGCACGATCCCCGCTAGTGCTGGAGGAACGGGGAGCGACCATCCTATCACGTTCCCCCCCGGCGGCTCTTGCGTCATCGCTCACGGATCGTTCGGCCAAGCTCCCATGCCGATCAGCTCTCGGGTGGCCTGGGGAGCCCAGCCACGGTTGGCGGCAGGTGAAGCGGGGCTGGGATGGAGTATTCTTCCGACCTGGATTTCGGGAAAACCTTGGGCACATCGCTGGAGGCAGGCTTCGGCGAAGCCTCCAACGCCGATCGCATGGTGGGGCTGCAGGATCTCGAGGGTCTCTTGGAGCAACTGGTCGCAGGCTTCTTCGAGGGATCGGCGCAGGGGAGAGGGGAATTTATCCGGGGTCAGGTTCTGCGCGCCTTCGGCCAGGAAGCCGAGCGGGCAGTAGTTGGCGACGAAGGCATGGTCGAAGAAGCGATCGGGAGTCCCGAATCGATCGGCAAAAAGTCCCCAGAGTCGCTTTCCGGAAACCTCCTGCTTGGTGCATGCGGTTCCTAGCACCGGACGTTTGGGGTGGAATCGCTCGGGTGTCTTCGGCTGGGAAACGATCTTGAGCCAGTCGCGGACGAAAGTGACTTCACCGAAGGGAATGCCGGTTTGCATCATTCCCCAGGGGCCGGGGTTCATTCCGAGGAACAGCAGCCGGATACCACCTCTTGCGTAGCGTTCGATATATTCCCGATAGGGATCCCAAGCATACTCCAGGGGGTTGTAGACCCAGGGGCATACCGAGGAGAAATCGAGTTGCTGCAGGCTTTGGGAGAGCTGCTGGGAGGCATCGAGCAAACGGGTGGCGGGATTGGGGTCGGGACCGCTGTTCCCATGGCGACGTCGGGCCATCGGCTACCTTCATTTCTTCTGGAGAACGAAGACGGCATCGGAGAGTTCGTTGTTCAGTTTCTGAGGTTCTTCCAAGTCGTACCAGAAGTCGTAGACACCCTTGAGTTCTAGCTCGGGAACCTTCCGCAGCAGCGATCGAACTTGCGCTGCCGAATAGGTGCGCAGTGGGAACTCATCGTATAGCTTGAGCACTCCTTGGGGGCGGTGAATCGACATCGTGATCCGCAGGTGCTCGACGCGTGTCTGGCGAGAGGATTCCCGAACGGTCAGCGCGTAATTGATTTTGGTGGTTCCCTTTTTAGCAGACCACCGTTCCGTGCCATAGAGATCGGCATCGGGGGGAAGCAGGTGAAACCCGAGGACGTAGACACCACCGGTCTTCAGATGGTCGGCGACCACGCGCAGGTGCTTTACCGCATCTTCTTCGGTGGTCAGGTGTCGGAAGGTATTGAGCGTATTGAAGGCGGCATCGAAGCGATGGGGAAATCGAAAGTTGGTCATGTCTCCCTGGACTAGTTTCACCAGTTTCCCGACACCTTCCTTTTCGACGCGGTTGCGGCAGAACTCCAACGCCTTTTCGTTGAGATCCAGCCCGGTCACGTTGTAGCCGCGGCGAGCCATCTCGAGCACCAGCCTGCCAGTTCCACAACCTGGCTCGAAGATCTTCCTGGTCTTTCCAGGGACTAGCTGCTTGAAGACTAGGTGGAGGAAATTGGCTTCCCGTTCCGATTCATCGGCAAAGCCCAGATCGTAGTACTGCGGGTAGTCATACCAAGTCTTTCCCTCATCCTGGATGCTGCGGCGGCGGGTAGGTTTTCGAACGGTCCCCTTCGGTTGGGAAGGACGGGACGAGCTTCTGGGGGAAGCGGCCAAGATGGACTCCTTGCGATGCAGGAAGGGGGGGCGATCGGAGCGCGGCAACCGATTCCTGAAGGAAGGCGATCGGCGGCTTGCCTGACGTGGGCTGTCTGAGAACTATCGACCGCATGGTTGTACTGGATGGCGGGCAGCTTGCGAAGATGCAGCAGCAAGAGGGGCCAAGAGTTACAATCGCTTTGCCTTCCCTGCTGTCGCAGGTTGGCTCATCGTCCAGCTACTCTTGGGCAACAGGTTCGGTGATGGCGGGATGGTGCCGCAGCGGTTTTGGACCCATCGGCTAGAGATGGGTGGCATGAGAGGAGTGCGATGGCACGACGCAGCGGGGCTGACAAGGAATCGTCCAGGAAGCAGGGGGACCGGCCGGTCCCGCGGCGGATGTCGGAGATTTCTCCCGCATCGCGGCGGGCGATGAGCCAGGGCGGTTTGCCGACGCGCAATTTAGTGGAGTGGTTGAGCGTCGACCGGGCGGTGCTGTTGCGATCGGTTTGGTCGCAGATCGATTCTGGGGGTTCGATTCCGGGCGCCAGGGAGCTTTCTCGGCAGATCGGAGGTGGATCGGCGCTTCAGCAGAGCTGGCGTGTGGCAGAGTATCTTGGCGATCGATGGACTGCTGGCAGTGCCCCCTGGCAACGGATGGTGAGCCATTCCAGCGACATCGTGCGGGAGTGGGCTGCCCTTCTGGTGGGGCGTCATCCAGCGGCTGGATTCAAGAAGCGACTTGAGTGGATTCAGCCGTTGGCGCGGGATCATCATCCGGGGGTGCGTGAGATCGCGTGGATCGCGCTGCGACAGGAGGTGATCGATCAACTGTCTCTTGCGATCCCGCAGCTGTCGGTGTGGATCGGGTCCCCGGATCCCCGGTTGCGGCGATATGCTACAGAGATCACGCGGCCTCGAGGTGTCTGGGCCCCGCATGTCGCCGCATTGAAGGAAGATCCATCGCCGGGGCTGGTACTTTTGGAGCCGCTGAAGGCCGATGGCGATCGCTATGTGGCCAATTCGGTTGCCAACTGGCTGAATGATGCCAGCAAGAGCAGGCCAGATTGGGTTTGGGAAGTGACCCACAGATGGCAACGGGAATCTCCTGCCGCAGCGACGCAGTACATTGTGCGTCGCGCCCTGCGAACACTTCGAAAAGGTCGATCGGAAGAAGGGTGAAGAAGGAGGAGCGAACGATGCGTCTGGCAACAGCGGTTCTGGTAGGTGGGGTGTTGATGCTAGGAGTGTTCCTGGGAGTTTTGGCTTTCATGTGGTTTGGGCTGGGGCCGCGTTTCGCCTTCGACGGAGAGGGGCCGATGGCCAGCGTTCCCTGGACGATCGGCATGCTGTTGGGGGTGGAACTGGGATGCCTGCTGGCGGGCTGGGGAGCGACGCGATTGGCGGGTAGCCGATCGCCGCTAGCGATCGGCATTCTGTTGATGCTCTTGGTGGTCTGGGGTGTGGCTACGTGGAATGGTTCCCGTAGCGGGGCAACGCGAAAGCTCCCCGAAGGAAAGTCCATCGCCACTCTTTCCTTCGCGGAGGCAGGGGGGTATTCCGTCAGTCCCTTCTGGTTCCCGTTGGCGATGGTACCGACCGGGATCGGTGGCTTGCTGCTGGGTAGCATCCTGGCAAAGTCGATGCCGCGGCGAGCTGCGTTTGGGGAGCGGATCGATCCACTGGATGGAGAGAGAAGGTAGAGCGAAGCGACGGCGGGAGGTGGGAATCGGTTGAAAGGAAGGGAGGGCACCGATTGCGTAGGCTCCCTCAGCAAATCATAATCGACAATGCGACCGAGCTCCCTGTACTCGCCCAGTCCCAAGAGTCTATTCATGCCAGCGATTCACAAAGCGCTCATCACGGCGGCGGGGCCTCGGCAGAACACCCTGCCACTGCAGCGACTGGTCGATCGTGATGGAGTGGAGAAAAGTGCCCTTCAGATGATCATCGAAGAGGTGCTGGCGGCGGGGATCGAGTCGGTGGGAATTGTGATTCGTCCAGGAGACGAAGCACCGTACCGGATGGCGGCCGGAGCTCATGCAGACCGCCTTTGTTTTCTTGTGCAACAGGAACCACGGGGCTACGCCGACGCGATCCTGTGCGGCCGGGATTTTGCAGAAGACCAGCCGGTGCTCCATCTGGTTGGCGATCATCTTTACTTGAGTCGCACGGCGGCCCGATGCGCCCAGCAATTAGTGGAGGTGGCGGTCCGCGAGCAGTGTGTCGTCTCGGCCGTGCAACCAACGCGGGAGACGATGCTGCCGCACTTCGGAGCGGTGGGTGCAACCCGTCTACCGCAGCAGGACCATCTTTACGAGGTCCATCGGGTTGTCGAGAAGCCGACGCCGACGCTGGCCGAGCAAGAGTTGTCGGTCTCGGGGCTACGCAGCGGTTACTACCTTTGCTTCTTCGGCATGCATGTGCTTCACGGGCAGGTCTTTCGATTGCTGGAGTCAGCGATTGGGCATCGGTCTGGCAAGGCGACGCTAGCCGACGCCCTGGATGCTCTGGCGGGCAAGGAGCGGTATCTGGCTTGCGATCTGGAGGGGACGCGATTCAATCTCGGGGTACAGTATGGCCTCCTGTGGACTCAGTTGGGGTTGTCGTTAGCCGGGGTGGATCGCGAGCGGGTGCTGGCGGACCTGGTGGAATTGATGGCGGTTCAGGCATCTGGCCGCCTGCGCTGACGGGCCGGGAAGGAATGCGTTTGATGGGATCTGGAGCCGGCGACCCCTGGACCGAAACGATACTCGCCGAGGACGCAAGGCTGCGCGATCGGAGCATTGAGTCGTTGGCGGTGGGTCTGGATCGCGAGCAATTGCTGGATGCCTGCAACCAGCTGGATCCCTTCTGGCGTCAGACCGACAATCTCTACCATCGCGTCCGAGCGATGCTGATGCTTTCGGCCATTCATCGTTACCATCTCCCCCCACTCCTTTCCCAGCGGCCCGGCGCCGCCATCGCCTACCAGTCCTTTGAACATCTCCTCCATCGGAGGTTCGTCGAAGCGATCGACGGGATGCTTTCGGTCCAGTCGGCGCACGGGCCAAGCCAGGCGCTCTCCAGCGGTCTGGCCAAGGCTTACTACCAACTAGCGATGCAGACCCTGGCCGATCAGGTGCGTCGATCGGTGCGCAGTGTGCGTGGCAATCAGTGGATGTTTCGGATCGGCCATCCCAGCGATCATCCGCTACGGCTGGATGGCCGCCTGCTGAAAACGGGAGGGGAAAGCGGCCAGTTCCCGATACTGATCGAGAAGACCCCGGTGCGGATGGATTTTTCGCATTCTGGGTGGAGCGACATTTTTTTTCTCGGGATGGACTACCCCGAGGGAGCTCAGGTGATCAATGCCTCAATCGACCTGGGGATCCATCCACGTGATGATGCACCACGACCACCGGTTGAGGCGTATTTGCGAGTGATCGATCGGCCGGTGCTGCGTTTGGTGAGCGTCGATCTGGGGGCGGAGGCGGAGATCGATCAGATCGATGAACTGTTCGATTTCGCGAAGGATCACCTTGGGTTGCTGAAAGCAGCCGTGATCGCGTCGGGGCTGGTGCCGCCAGTGATGGAAGGTTGCCATCAGCCGATCGAACGGTTGCTGGAGCGAGTGCTTGGCAGGCGAGGGTTGGGTCTGGAACTGGTCAGCAGCGTCAACGACATCCCCAAAGGCTCCCGCCTTGCGGTTTCCACCAATCTGCTGGGCGCCATGATCGCGGTGCTGATGCGAGCGACCGGGCAGACCGAAGCGCTGGAGGGTGGGTTGGTGGAACGGGATCGCCGGCAGGTAGCGGCGCGAGCGATTCTCGGGGAATGGCTAGGGGGATCGGGGGGCGGATGGCAGGATTCCGGCGGCGTTTGGCCTGGCATCAAGTGGATTCGAGGCTGTTTGGCGCAAGCGGGCGACCCGGAATTCGGGGTCAGTCGCGGACGTCTGCTTCCCCAGCACACGGTACTCGATTCCAAAATGGTATCGCCAGAGGCGCGAAAACGCCTGCAGGAAAGTCTGGTGCTGGTCCATGGTGGGATGGCGCAAAACGTCGGACCGATTCTGGAGATGGTGACCGAAAAGTATCTGCTGAGATGCAGCAAGGAATGGTCGGCGCGGCAGGAAGCCATTGCGATCTTGCAGCAGATGGTCGAGGCGCTTCAGGAGGGGGACCTCCGGCGTCTGGGCACGCTGACGACCCGAAACTTTGAAGGCCCTCTTCAGCAGATCATACCCTGGTGCACCAACCTTTTTACCGACACGCTGATCGCAGGTTGTCGGAAGAAATACGGTGATCAGTTCTGGGGCTTCTGGATGCTGGGCGGGATGTCGGGTGGCGGGATGGGGTTCCTCTTCGATCCAGCGATCAAGCCCCAGGCGCAGGCGTGGCTGCAGCGGGAGATGGTGGAGGTCAAGAGGCGGATCGAGCAGCAGTTGCCCTTCGCAATCGACCCGGTGGTCTACGATTTCGCCATCAACGATCGAGGTAGCTGGGCGACTCTGGCAGAAGGTCACGACGCGCTCCTTCCAATCGGCTATTACGCCCTGATGGCACCCAAGTGGATCCGCCAGGAAGTGCGAGGGCGCAGCGAGCAGACGCAGCGAGAACTGCAGCAGTTGGGGAACCGAATGAAAGAGGGGCAAGTGTCCGGCGACTGGCTGCTGGAACGCCTGCTGCCTCAGGGGAATGTTTCCTATGTGGCCCCCGAACCGCTACAGGAACTTTTGCGTTTGCACGGCTTTGATCGTCAGCAGCACGAACAGATTCGCACAGCTCTGATGGCCGGTCGGATCGGAATCGCCCAGAACCGAATGCCACAAGGGACGCCGATCGAAAATGTGCAACTGCCCGACCGGAGGCAGATGCCAATGCAGCGGCGTCAGGAGCAGAAAGCGTTGGGTGCGGAAGCGATCCGCGCAGGGAAGGTCGCTGTGGTGACGCTGGCTGCTGGGGTCGGTAGCCGCTGGACGGGGGGCGCTGGGGTGGTCAAGGGACTGCATCCCTTCTGCCGAATCGCTGGTCGCCATCGAACGTTTCTGGAAGTCCATCTGGCCAAGTCCCGACGAACCGCTCGGGAATTCACCAACCCGATACCTCACCTGATCACCACCGGATACCTGACCCACCAGCCTATCGCTGCCGCGATGGCCGCCTCCGGAAACCACGGCTACCCTGGGCCTGTCCTTCTCTCGCCAGGCAGAGCGGTTGGCTTGCGGATGGTGCCCACCCAGAGGGACTTGCGTTTCTACTGGAACGAACTGCCTCAGCAATTGCTGGATGAACAGAAGCAGAAGGTGCTGGAGAGCGCTCGAGAGTCGCTTTGCCAGTGGGCCAGGCAGACGGGCGAAGGATCGGATTACACCGACAACCTTCCTTTTCAATGCATGCATCCGGTCGGTCACTGGTACGAGATCCCCAACATGCTCCGAAACGGTACGTTGGCCCAGCTGCTGCAGGAGCGGCCTCAACTGACCACCTTGCTGCTGCACAATATCGATACCCTGGGAGCCAGCGTCGATCCGGAACTGCTGGGAGAACACCTGGAGTCGGAGTCATGTCTGACGTTTGAGGTGATTCCGCGTCGGCTGGAAGATCGCGGTGGGGGGCTTGCTCGAGTCCACGGAAGACTTCGCCTGCTGGAAGGGCTGGCGATGCCTGACGAGCGTTTGGAATTCGAGCTGAGCTATTACAATTCGATGACCACCTGGATCGACATCGACAAACTGCTGCGTCTGTTTGAGTTGGACCGATCGGCTCTTGGAGATGCGGTGAGAGTCGACCACGCGGTGCGAAACACTGCACAAAGGATGCCCACCTACGTGACGCTCAAGGATGTCAAGCGACGGTGGGGCAAGGGGCAGGAAGATATCTTTCCCGTCCTGCAATTTGAGAAGCTATGGGGGGACATGACGATGCTGCCCGACCTGGACTGCCACTTCATGGAAGTCGACATGCAGCGAGGCCAGCAATTAAAAGACCCCGCGCAACTGGATGGCTGGGTGCGTGATGGATCTTGCGATTACGTCGACTCCCTCTGCGACTGGTAGCGAGAGCCGCCTTCACATTGCGTCCAGCCCTGCTAGCTCCCGAAATCTCTCCTACCCTGCCCTTCTTGACCTGCCGTTCTGGTTGTGACCTCCAGCAGCTCGGTTTCAGCCCCCTTTTCGGAGACGCAAAATGAATTCGATGATGCCCGACGGTTGGCTGGCCTCCTTGGCTTCTGGGGTGGTGCGAAATGGATTGGTTGCCCTGTTGATCGGGCAGCTCGCTATCAATGTCTCCTGGGGAAGCCCGCAGGAGATTCCTGAGGCGCTGGCGGAAGGCCAGTCATTGCCTGCCGACTATTCCATACCGTTGATCGACTTGAGCGGGCAGAAGGAACGTCAAGTGATCGTCGATCGGATGGCTGGTCAGTATCTTGGGCATCCCACCACTGTGCTGCTGGAAGATGGCAAGACGATACTTTGTGTCTATCCGGAGGGGCATGGGAAGGGAAAGATTCGGTTGAAGCGGAGCGAGGATGGTGGGAAGAGCTGGGGGGAGCCTCTGCCGGTTCCAGAAAACTGGGCGACCAGTCAGGAGACCCCGACGATCCATCGGGTGGTCGATGCCCAAGGCAACAAGAGACTGCTGCTATGGTCTGGGCTCTATCCGGCACGGATCAGTCACAGCGAGGATGACGGGAAGACATGGAGTCCTTTGGAGCCGGCTGGGGCCTGGGGTGGCATCGTTGTCATGGCATCCCTTCAGGCCCGTCAGGAGCCCGGGCATTACATCGCCCTGTTTCACGACGACGGACGGTTCATCCACCAAGGATCGACCCCCACCCGTCCACCCACCTTCACGTTGTATCAGTCCGAATCGACCGATGGCGGGTTGCGGTGGAGTGAGCCGAGGGGGATCTTTCGGAGCCAGCAGGTGCATCTTTGTGAGCCAGGGCTGGTGGTTTCTCCCGATCGCAAACGGTGGGCAGTCCTGTTGCGGGAGAATTCGCGGCGCCGCAATTCCTTCCTGATCGAGTCGACCGACGAAGGGGGCACTTGGTCGGCTCCTAGGGAGCTACCTGCCGCACTGACCGGCGATCGTCACGTCGCAGTCTACGCACCCGATGGGAGGCTGTTCATCTCCTTCCGTGATACGACGCGACAATCCTCCACCAAAGGAGACTGGGTCGCTTGGGTTGGTACCTGGGACGATCTTGTCGGTGGCCGTCAGGGGCAGTACCGCGTGCGCTTGATGGACAATCAGAAGGGGTCCGACTGCGCCTACCCAGGGGTCGAAGTGCTCCCGGATGGAACGATTGTCACCACCACCTATGGACACTGGGTGGAGGGGGAGACGCCATTCATTGTCTCCATCCGCCTTCGTCTGGAGGAACTGGATCAGCTAGCCAAGGAGGGGATCCCCCAGAAATAGCGGCTTTCCCGCATGGTTTTGCCGTTGATCCATCCCGGGAAAAGATTATCCTTGTGGATCTGGAAATTTCTCTTCCGAGCCAAAGGTCGGCTTGGCCGAACGATGAGCTGGGTGGAAGGTCGAAGTCATTCATGGCGAGAAGCTTTTGGGATGGCCTGAGGGTGCTTGCCCAGGTGGTCTCTGGATCCAATCGCATTAGGGGTCAGCGATGTCGAAAGTCTGTTCGGTCTGCAACAAGTCGGCTGGTGTTGGCAATGCGGTAGAGACCCGAGGTAAGGCGAAGTACTTGGGCGGAGTGGGTACCAAGGTCACGGGGATCACTCGTCGTCGATTCCAGCCCAATCTTCAGACGATCAAGGCTTCTTTGCCCAGTGGCGAGACGAAGACGATTCGCGTCTGCGTTCAGTGCATTCGCAGTGGTCGCGTGCGGAAAGCGGTTCGTCAGAAGCCATTTGCGATTGCCGAATCGAAGTAATCGATCGATTGGGTCGAGTGTTCACGTGGTTTAGTTGCTCAGGCTGGGATCCTCCCGGCCGATTGAGAACCAACTTGGCGACCGTTTTCTCTCGCTCCAGCTTTCGGTGATTTCAAAAACAGGGAAGGCGATCCGGCCAATCGGGTCGCTTTTTTTTTAGTTTGGTCGGTCGCTGGAGTGGAGCTCGACGCGAGGTAGAGGAAGACTCGAGGAAGACCGCTGCGGGATCATTTTGGCGCAGAATCGATACTCTCGATCGTTTGCAACCACCATGGAGTCGGCTGATGCCTATCGACGCTCAGGAGATCCGCAAGATTGCTTCCCTCGCGAAGCTTCGGCTGGGGGAGAGGGAGTTGCAGGAGTTGGAGGAGCAGTTCCGTGCGATCCTGGAGATGGTCGGCCAGTTGAGTGAACTGTCTTCCGAAGGCCTGGGGCAGCTGGCTCATCAAGAGGTGCCACTGGAGTGGTTGCGGGAGGATCGGGTAGGTAGTTCGTTGCGTCCTGAGGAGGCGCTGAGCAATGCGCCGCGCGGGGATGGCGAGTGCTTTCGAGTGCCCCCGGTGCTGGGTGGCGATCCTTGAGGCTCGCTAGCCAGCCGATCCGCTGGAGGTGGCAAAAGAGGGGTGGACCTTAATCGATAGGCTGGATTGGATGTGGGGAGCTCATGACCGAACCAACGATCGACCAGTTGCATCGGCGAGAAGTGTCGAGTGAAGAGTGGACCAGCTTTTGTTTGGCCAGAATCGATGCTGTCGACAAAAGTCTGGGGGCGATGGTTTCGGTCGATGCGGCGGGTGCCCTGGAGGCGGCTCGCGATAGCGATCGCCGGAGGTCAACAGGGCAATCGCTAGGGTATTGGGATGGGGTTCCTACCGCCATCAAGGACAACCTATGCACCTTGGGGCTACCGACCACCTGTGGGTCGAGGATGCTGTCGAATTACCGTTCCCCTTATGAGGCGACGGTGGTTGCTAGGCTGCGTGCTGCGGGCATGGTGCTGCTGGGAAAAACGAACCTCGATGAGTTTGCGATGGGGGGATCCACCGAGACCAGTTGCCATGGGCCGACTCGGAATCCCTGGGACCTGGAGAGAACGGCCGGTGGTAGCAGTGGCGGCTCGGCCGCAGCGGTGGCCGCAGGTTTGGTCCCGGTGGCGCTAGGGAGTGACACTGGTGGGTCGATTCGCCAACCTGCCTCCTACTGTGGCTTGGTGGGGCTCAAGCCTAGCTATGGTCGAGTCAGCCGCTATGGGCTGGTGGCGTTCGCCAGCAGTCTCGATCAGGTGGGGCCGATCAGTGGGCAAGTCGAGCAAGCGGCTCGTCTGCTTGAGGTGATTGCGGGGCATGATCCTAGGGATGCCACCAGCAACCCGGAGAGTCGCTTTGAGCTGGGCGATGCTTTGGAGAGGCCTGATCGCGCGGTGCGGGTGGGGTTGCTGCGAGAGACGATTTCCAGTCGAGGTGTGGACGACAGAGTGCGGGAGGCGGTGGAGCGAGCGGCCGACTTCTTTCGTGGGGAGGGCGTGGTGGTTGAGGAGATCGACCTCCCGCACGCTCGCTATGCCATCCCGGTCTATTATTTGATCGCTCCCAGTGAAGCCAGCAGCAACCTGGCCCGCTACGACGGCGCTCACTTTGGTTTCCGTTCGGCGGGGGCTAGTGGGGACCTGGAGTCGATGTATTGCCAGTCCAGGTCCGAGGGGTTTGGCAAAGAGGTGCAGCGGCGGATTCTGCTGGGAACCTATGCGCTCAGTTCGGGGTATGCCGACGCCTACTATCGCAAAGCTCTTCAGGTCCGGCGGCTGTTGGCGGACGACTACCGGAAGGCGTTTGAGCGAGTCGATCTGCTATTGGGACCAACGGCTCCCACCTCCGCCTTTCGACTCGGGGAAAAAGTCGACAACCCGGTAGATATGTATCTGCAGGATCTATTTACCGTAGGTGCCAATCTGGCTGGAATCCCTGCCCTCTCGATCCCGATCGAGCCAGCGGATGGAGGGCTTCCGATTGGAGTTCAGTTGCAGTCGAGGCGATGGGCCGAGCGAGAGTTGCTGCGGGCCGGGCACTGGCTGCAGCAGGGAGAAGGGGCCGTCGGGAGGCTTCCTGAGTGGATCCGGGCTGGACAATCCTGAGGCTGGGCAGAGGGAGTAGACGGGGATGAACTACCAGATGGTGGTGGGACTGGAAGTCCATGTGCAGTTGAAGACCCAGACCAAGCTCTTCTGCGGCTGCTCAACTCAATTCGGCGCACCGCCCAACTCGCAGGTCTGTCCGGTCTGTCTTGGGTTGCCTGGTGCTTTGCCGGTGATCAATCAGGAGGCGATTCGCCTGGCGATTCGGACTGGGTTGGCCTTGGGGAGCCGGATTCCGGATCAGACGCATTGGGACCGAAAAAACTACTTTTATCCCGACCTTCCCAAAGGGTATCAGACCAGTCAGTTCGATCAACCGATTTGCCAGGGCGGCGAGTTGACAGTGGGGGGAGGGGCCGATGGGGATGGCACCTCGTTCACCGTCCGCCTGGTGCGGGCGCACCTGGAGGAGGACGCTGGGAAAAGTCTGCATGACGAACGAACCGGCACAGGGGACACTCGGATTGATTTGAACCGCGCGGGGACTCCCCTGCTGGAGATCGTGACGCAGCCCGATTTGCGTTCCGCGCAGCAGGCGAAGGAATTCCTCGAAGAGTTGCGTCTGCTGCTGACGTTTCTGGATGTCTCCGACTGCAATATGCAGGAGGGGAGTCTCCGAGCCGATGCGAACGTGAATCTGCACCTGGAGCGTCTGCAGGGAGTGGTTGCCACACCGATCACGGAGATCAAGAACCTCAACAGCTTTCGCGCGGTCGAACGGGCGATCACCTATGAGGCAGATCGCCAGTGGCAACAGTGGCAGCGAGACGGTCGGGTGTTGGGAGAAGTGCCCAAGCAGACGCGAGGCTGGGACGACGAGGCCGGGGTCACTACTCTGCAGCGAGAGAAAGAGGAGGCAGCCGATTATCGATACTTCCCCTGTCCCGATTTGATGCCGGTCCGTTTGACATCTGAGGTGATAGAAAGGCAGCGCCAGGAGATTGGCGAATCACCGGAGGGGAAGCGCCAGAGG
The DNA here is from genome assembly GCA_040375295.1 of Planctomycetaceae bacterium. Classification (GTDB taxonomy): domain Bacteria; phylum Planctomycetota; class Planctomycetia; order Pirellulales; family Pirellulaceae; genus JBEISR01. Next base: position 8,533 of record JBEISR010000036.1, on the reverse strand, counting down.
TATGTCGGGGAATTGGGGCTAAAGCCCTATGACGCGCAGGTGATCGTGGCCCAGGGGCGTGGTGTCTGCGACTATTTTGATCGGATGGTGCAGTTGGGGGCACCTGCGCGCCGCGCCAGTGCATGGATGCAGCAGGATGTCCTTCGGTATCTGAAGGAGCAACGGGTGGCGATCGACCATTTCCCGGTCGATGCAACGCGATTGGCGAGGCTGCTGGTGGCGATCGAGTCGGGGAAGATCGATACGACCCGAGGCAGAGAGGTATTTCAACTTCTGCAGATGTCGGCTCAACTGACGGTCGAAGAGGCGATTGGGCAGCTTGGGCTGGAGGCGGTCGATCAGGACACACTCGAATCGCTTTGTCAGCAGTTGCTGGCAGACAATCCGGAGGTTGTCGCCAAGGTCAAGCAGGGGAATGCCAAGGCGCTAGGTAGCCTTGTCGGGCAGGCTCGCAAAGCCAATCCCAATGCCGACCCTCGGCAGGTCCAGGAGCTATGCATGCGTCTGATCGAGCGGCCGGCAGGAGGGAGTTCCACTGGCCAGTGACATGGGGGACGGGATCTTGCCGATCGATGGGTTGCTGTCAGCCGATAGCAGTCAGGTCAATCCAGCAAGTGATCGGCGACCCAGTGATCCATCCAGCATCCCAGTCCCTCGGACCGCGAGTGATTCAAATAGCCCAGATGGCCTCCGTGCTTGGTGACGGTCAGTTGGCACGTGGAGGACCAAGGAGCATCATCGTAGATCGCCACCGGGACGATTGGATCGCTACGATCAACAAGGATTTCGGTGGGAACGCAGATGCGATCTAGCAGACGGGCACTGGAGCATCGGTCGTAGTATTCGGCTGCGTCCTGAAAACCGATCAGCGGTGCGGTGAACTGGTCATCGAAATCGCGAATCGATCGGATTGGTTTGTGGAGCAATCGGAATCGCTCTTGCCAGCGGGGCCAGAGCGATGCGCGTTGGCGAGCGGCATTGCGGAGCATCCGGACAAAGAAGCGGTTGTAGAGCCAGTTTCGGCGGGATTCGATGGAGTCGCAGCAGCGGGCCAGGTCGATCGGTGGCGCGACCACCACGGCGCGTTCTACCGCAGTCGACCATGCGTCGTGCCCACTTTCGGCCAGCATCTTCAGCAGGATATTTCCCCCGAGGGAAAACCCGGCGACGCGCCAACGAGCGATTCCCAAGTGCTGGCTGGACCACGTCATCACTCGTCGGATGATTTCGCTGCAACCGGCGTGAGCTGGTAGGTCGCTGAGCGTCATGGAGGGGCCGCAGCCCGGCAGATCCATGCGGAGGACGCGGTGACCGAGGGCCGTCAGGTGGTCGGCGATTCGGACCAGGTAAGGGCTGGCATGACTGCCCGCCAGTCCGTGGAGCAGCAGGATGGCTTGGTCGGACTTAGGGGCCGATCGGGCATGCGATTCGTAGAGGCGGGTGGAGCTGTTTTCACCGAAGGGGACCTGGTGTGCAGAGACGGCAAAGCGGCTTTGGGGCTTCAGTGTGTAAGGCACCAGCATCGTTTGGAGGTGGCCATTGCGCAAATACCAAGTGGGTTGGTAACCGGTTCCCAACGCAGCAGATTCTTTCGGGAGAATTTGGACTGGGCAATGCATCTGCGGTCGACTCAGTTGGAAAGTTTTAAGGCGATATCACTAGGCAAACTTGACTGGGCTAACTTCACTAGGCGAACTGGGGGGTGACCTCCGGCACGCCACACCTGACGCTTCGCACGGGATTGATTCGGAAATGGCTTCCGAAGGCTCCAGCACTTGCAACCCGGACCGGTTCGAACGATCGTATCAGGGATATGGCCTGCGTGGAAAGCCGAGTCGGCCCCCCGAGGGGGGAGACGGATGGAGGGTTGTGATGGAGCTATTACCCTTTAGGCCGTAGCAGGTTAGGCCTTGCGAAAAGCTGGTCAAGCGGATGGAATGGGGCTTGATTTCAGCAGAACTTCTCAATTTTCAAAGGAAAAAGGGGATCTGGATGTCGTTATTGGTGGTCGGTTCTGTGGCGTTCGATTCGATCCAGACCCCGACAGAGCATCGGGAGCGGGTCCTGGGGGGATCCGCGGTCTATTTTTCCTATGCCGCCAGTTACTTCACCCCGGTTCGACTGGTCGGGGTGGTTGGTGAAGATTGGCCTGACAACCACACCCAGATGCTTCAGACCCGCGGTGTCGACACGGCGGGACTGCAGGTAATCCCCGGCGGGAAAACGTTCTATTGGAAAGGGCGTTACCTTCCCAATATGAACGACCGGGAGACGCTGGAGATCGATTTGAATGTCTTTGGTTCCTTCGATCCAAAAGTCCCGGAGTCCTTCCGAGATTCTCCCTATGTTTTTCTCGCCAACGCGGCACCTTCGGTTCAGATGAAGGTGCTGGAGCAGGTGCGTCGTCCCAAATTGGTGGTGGCCGACACGATGGACTTGTGGATTCAGACCGCGCATCCGGACTTGATGGCGTTGCTCAAGCGAGTCGACGGACTGGTGCTGAACGACAGCGAAGCGAAACTTCTGACCGAACAGAGCAATGTGATTGCTGCCGGCAAGGCGATTCAATCGATGGGACCGAGGCTGGTGATCGTCAAGAAGGGGGAGCACGGAGCGATCTTTTTTGGGCCCGATGGGGTGCAGGCACTGCCGGCCTACCCAACTGCTCACATCGTCGATCCGACCGGCGCCGGTGACAGTTTTGCCGGAGGGATGATGGGGTACATTGCATCGGCAGATAAGACCGATGCGGAAACACTTCGTCGTGCGCTGGCTTACGGAACTCTGGTGGCCAGCTACAACGTAGAGGACTTCAGCCTTTCGAGGATGCAGTCGATTGAACGTGAGGATCTGGATCGGAGAATGGCGGAATTTCGTTCGATGCTGTCGCTTTAGGTGTGGCAAAAATTGCAGGGGCGTCGATGATCGGGCGAAGAAAGCCAAGTCGTGAAGAGTTTCAAGAGTATCTTCAGGAATTGAAGGAACCGACCACTCGCCTTCTGGAAGAGCGGGCGATGACTGACCGTCGTGGCCCGGAGAGGACGAAGCTGGAGGGGCGCCAAACGCGTCCCTTCCGCAAGCTTTTCCGGGAGTTCTGGCGATTGCTAGAGGGTTTTCACCTCCCGGTCGTCGCCGTGCTTGTGACGCTGACATTCACCTCCCTCCTCGGATTGATTCCACCGTACAGCACCAAGCTGGCGATCGATCTGGTGCTCACTATTCCTCCTCGGTCACTACCCGAGTGGATGCCTGCTAGTTTGCATCAGCTTCCCAAGATGGGTTTGTTGGTGGCGATCGTGGTGATTTCGGGGGTGGTGTCGGTTGTTCGATTGCTTCTTCACCTCTGGTGCAGGTGGATGACCTTCCGAACCGTGCAGCGTGTGCAGTCGGCGGCACGCGCGCGCCTGTTCGATCAGTTCATGAATCTCCCGCTGTATCGGATCCAGCAACTGAAAAGCGGTGGGGTCAACAGCATCTTGCGCGACGATGCTGGGGGTGTTGGTGAATTGATCACGACGATGCTCAACCAGCCTTGGCAGGCGATCGTGCAACTGCTGGGGAGCCTAGTCATCCTGGTGATGGTCGATTGGCGTCTGATGACTCTGGCGATTCTCCTGCTTCCGCTGGTTTTTTATTCCCATCGCAACTGGATCGAGAAGATCCGGCCCCTGCATCGGGATGTGCGTGCTCAGCGGCAGCGGATCGATGCGGCAACCACCGAAGCGTTCAATGGAATTCGAGTGGTGAAGACCTTTGGCCGCAAGCAGGCTGAAGCGCAGAAGTTCATCCTTGGAAACCACCTTTTCATTCGAAAGCAACTGCGCGTCTGGATGCGGATGCGGGTGGTGGAGTTGGTGTGGGAGATTTTGATGCCTGCGGCATCAGCTCTGTTGCTGCTCTATGGTGGATGGCAGATTCTCCAGGGGCAGTTGACGCTCGGTGATCTGATGCTGTTTCTGGTCTACCTCACGATGCTCATGGGGCCGATCGCCACGATCGCCAACACCGCCGTCACGCTACAGAACAATCTGGCGGGACTGGACCGCGTTCTGGATATTCTGGAGGAGCGCAAGGAGTTCGCTGCCAGTCCGGGCGCCATTGCGGTGGATCGCAGTCAAGTGCGTGGCCGAATTGTTCTTGAGGATGTGGTGTTCCAGTACCCTCAGTCAGAGCATCCCGTTTTGCAGGGGATCACCTGTGAGATTCCTGAAGGGGCGACCGTGGCGCTGGTGGGGCCAAGTGGTGCCGGGAAAACCACTTTCTGCAATCTGATCGCACGATTCTACGATCCCACTGCCGGACGCATCCTGATCGATGGAAAGGACCTGAAGGATCTGCAGGTCGACAGCTACAGAAAGCTGCTTGGTATCGTCGAACAGGAAGTGTTTCTATTCGATGGCAGCGTCGCCGAGAACATCGCCTATGGTGCCCCCAAAGCGACGTTGGAACAGGTGGTCCAGGCCGCTGGTTGGGCATGTGCCACCGAATTCATCGACCGGCTCCCCGAAGGATACCAGACCATGATTGGGGAGCGTGGGGTCAAGCTGTCCGGTGGCCAGCGCCAGCGGTTGGCCATTGCCAGAGCGATCTTGGCGGATCCTCGCATCCTGATACTCGATGAAGCCACCAGCAACCTGGACAGTGACAATGAGCAGATGATTCAGGAGAGTCTGAAGTATCTGCTCCAGGGACGCACCTCCCTGGTGATCGCTCATCGTCTGAGCACCGTTCGGCATGCAACCAAAATCCTCGTGATGGACCAGGGACGCATTGTCGCGGAAGGGACCCATCAGAGTCTGGTGGCTGGAAACAATCTCTATGCCAAGTGGGTCGCTCGACAGTCGGGCCAGTAGGGCCATGTTCGCCGTGTGGCGCTGACGCATGTCGTTTGAGAGATGGAAGGCTGCTGGGGGGATACGCAGGCCGGAGTGAACGGAGCCCCAGGTTGTGGTGGAGAGAGAGCCCAAGAACTGGCCTGAGGTTCGGATTGCCCTAGGAGCGACTGTTCGACCTATCCAAAGCTTCTGGTTTATCCAAAGCTTCTGGTTTATCCAAAGCTTCTGGCCCAGCCATAGCTTCTGGGATCGCTTGCGGCTCGCACCCCCGTCGGCACTGCCTGTGCCCCTTGAGCGGTGGCTAGATGACGGACGATGCGAGTCGTGTGGCCCAGGGAGGCAAGACCTTCGGCGATCGATCGGGGCATGTGGGCTTCGATTTCGGTTCGGTCGGGTCGCCATTGATGATGGATTCTCGGGGCGGCCAAAGCCGCATCGATCGACATACCCAGATCGATGCCTCGCAGCAGATTCAGCAGCGTGGCGCTGATGATCTTGGGGCCACCGGCAGCACCGCACGTATAGATCGCTTTGCCCGAAGAATCGCAAACGATGGTGGGAGACATACTGGAAAGAGGCCGCTTGCCTGCGGCCACCGAATTCGCCTCGGCCCCCACCAACCCGAAGGCGTTGGGAATCCCGGGCTGGATGCTGAAATCATCCATCTCGTTGTTCATCATGACCCCCGTTCCCGGAATCATCACCTTGCTCCCCCAGGTGGTATTGATGGTTGCGGTCATCGCCACCCACATTCCCTGCGAGTCGACGGTGGTCAGGTGGGTGGTGTGCTTGCGATTCTCGAACGACTCGGTCAGGTCGCTGGGGGTGCCGGGGCCGGCGACTTCGGTGGCGTGATCGACTGAAATTTTCTCGGAAAGTGATCGACAGTAGGTGGGGTCAACTAGGCCGGCGGGAACACGGACGAAGTCAGGATCTCCCAGCCAATGAGCGCGGTCGGCAAAAGCAAGCTTCATCGCCTCGACCACCACATGATAGAACCTCACCGGATCTTCTCTGTGCATCTGTGCCAGTGGGAATCGTTCCAGCATCTGCAGCATCTGAGCAATATGGAGGCCGCCGGAGCTGGGGGGTGGGAATCCATAGAGCGTCTGGTCGCGATAGCGCCATCCAATCGCCCGCCGCTCGATCGCCCGGTATCGTTCAAAGTCCGCCATCGTCACGATGCCGCCGGCATCCCCCAGAGCCTTACAGCAGGCGGCGGCAAAAGGGCCGCGATAAAAGTAGTCTCTCCCTTCCTCGGCTAGGTGACGGAGGGTGTCAGCTAGTTCTGGTTGCTGCAGTCGCTGTCCGATTGCCAGCGGTTTTCCTCCTGGAAGCAACAGTCCTGCACTGGTGGGATCCTGAGCCAGATCGGCCGCTTCGGATTGAATCGCCAGGGCGGTAGCAGGTCCCACCCAAAACCCTTCCTGAGCTACCTGGATGGCGGGAGCGAAGAGCATTTTCCAGGGGAGTTTTCCAAACCGACGGTGGGCTTCTTCCATGGCCGCCAGTTGTCCCGGGATGCCCGACGCGAGGGGGCCGGTCTGGCTTTTACGACCATTCGCCTTTCCCCCCTCCAGGTACATGTCGCGCGTCGCCGCCCCAGGAGCTTCTTCGCGACCGTCGATGGCGACCGCTCCCTGCGGCTGGTGGTAGATCAGAAAAAAACAACCACCTCCCAGACCCGAATTGTGGCCATCGACTACCCCCAGACAAAGTGCTGCTGCAATCGCCGCATCGACCGCCGATCCCCCCGATTCCAGCATCGCGATGGCCGCATGGGTCGCGATGGGGTGCACCGTGGCTGCCACACCTTTCCCCTGTGCGGTGCGGGAGGTTGAGGACGACCTGCTATCGCTCAGCCTGGGGGACAGATCCCCCAGGCAGCGTTTTCCCAGGCCACCTGCCAGGATGCTGGTACCGGAGACCTTTAGCCAGGTGCGACGGGTCCATCGATTCGTCATCTCTCGGAATCTCCCTGAGGGAAAAAGCGGGGGACTGTTGGGATTCTGGCAAGGCCGAGTTCCTGCCAGATGAATATAATCGGAAACGGTTGGCGGATCGGTAGCCCGGGAAGCGACTCGCCGAGGCTCCTGCTGCTTTGGTCTGACTCGCGTACAATCCGCCAGGAGAACGATCGATGACCCGAAAAATCCTGATCGATGGCGACCCTGGTATCGATGAAGCGCTGGCGATCACCATGGCGCTTTTCGATCCGCGATTGGAAGTGGTGGCCATCACGGCATGCGCGGGGATCGTCGAGGCGGATCGAAGTGGACAGAACCTCCTGTCGCTCATCGAATCGCTCGATCCCCCCAAACGGCCGCGGCTGGCGGTGGGCAGCGACCCGGAGGGGGCGCCGACGGGGGATTGGCGATCGCTGCATGGGGAAGATGGCCTGGGAAATACCCAATTGCCGCCGGTCGGACGGCATCATGCAGTCGCCAGTGAGAAACTGATTGCCGAGCAATTGCGGACCTATGCCGGTCGAATCACCTGCCTGACCACTGGTCCGCTAACATCGATTGCCAAAGTCTTTCAAAAGGACCCGGCGCTTCAGGATGCCGTCGATCGCCTGGTGGTTTGCGCCGGTTCGCTGGACGGGATTGGCGACGTCACGGCGGTTGCCGAATTCAATGCGCACTTCGATCCGGGTAGCGCGGCGGCAGTCTTCCGGTCGTCGACGACCAAATCGCTGGTGCCTCTGCACACCAGCCGGCAACTGGCCTTCGGATGGGAACTGATGGAACGGCTGCCGGGGAAGTGGACACGAGCCGGGCGGATCCTTCACCCGATGGCGACTCATTTCTTTCGCGCAGCGAGGCACTCTTTGGGGGTCGAGTCCTTTCCGATGCCAGCCATCACCGGGCTGCTTGCCATCTTGCACCCGGAACTGTTTCGCAGCGAAGAGGTGTCGGTGGAGATCGAACTGGAGGGAGAGAAGACACGGGGCATGACCTGGGTTGATCGGCGCATCTGGAGTCCCCAGGGGAAGGAACTGGAAGTGCTCAGCCTAGCCGACCCGGAAGGGGCTCGCGATGCCGTCTTTGCCTTGCTGGATCAAGCCGGACAGGCAACCTGAGCCGATGGGCAACGAGGTTCTGCGCCCCAAGCCGCCGTGGCTAGAGATTCTGGTGTAGCAGGAGAAGCGATGCCGACCGACCTGACGGACGTGATGGTCCGACTCCTGGGACGCAACCAAAGCCCCGATCCCTGCAGGTTGGGTGAAAAGACCCCATCGCTCTATGGCATCACCGCCAGTTTGCAGCAAGATTTACTTCGTATCGAAATGCGCTTTCTCAGTCGCTCGGCATACTGCTGCATGGAGCCAGCTTGCCATTTGCCGATGCGAGAGGGGAAGCGTTGGAGATCGCTGCGAAGGGCCATGGCGGCCGAGGGGCTGGAACCGCCAAATCGCATGAGAATGGAACTGAGGATGGTGGTCGAAGAGGGGGCTCTGTGTTTCGATTGGACCAAACCGATTCCCGGTCGCCTTGGATGGTACAGTTTCCGACAGGTCGGACCGATGCTGCCGTATTGTGTTTTGGTGGAAGAGGGGGAGGAATCGCTTGGCAAGGGAGCCCAGTGAGCAAGGGAGCCCAGTGAGCAAGGGAGCCCAGTGAGCAAGGGAGCCCAGTGAGCAAGGGAGCCCAGTGAGCAAGGGAGCCAAGTGAGCAAGTGAGCCCAGTGAGCAAGGG
>JBEISR010000078.1:0-2697 GCA_040375295.1 Planctomycetaceae bacterium | reverse complement strand
CTTGCGCCGCAGGGCATGGCCGGCTTCGTGCTCGCCAACGGCAGCATGAGCTCCAACCAGAGCGGCGAAGGCGACATCCGCCGCGCCCTGATCGAGGCTGATCTGGTGGACTGCATGGTGGCCCTGCCCGGCCAGCTCTTCTACAGCACCCAGATCCCGGTGTGCCTCTGGTTCCTGACGAAGAGCAAGGCTGCCGACGGTCAACGGGGCTTCCGCGATCGGCGTGGGCAGACGATGTTCATCGATGCCCGCAAACTCGGATCGCTGATTGATCGGGTGCATCGGGAGCTGCTGGAGGGCGATCTGGAGAAGATCAGCGGCACCTATCACCGTTGGCGGGGGGCAAACGGCGCGGGCAGTTACGAGGATGTGCCGGGGTTCTGCAAATCCGCCACCATGGCCGAGATTGCTGCCCACGGTTATGTGCTCACGCCGGGGCGGTATGTGGGGGCGGAGGAGGTGGAAGACGACGGCGAACCGTTCGAGGAGAAGATGCCGCGGCTTGTGGCTGAGCTGGAGGCTCAGTTTGCGGAGTCGGCGAGGCTGGAGCAGGCCATAAAGGCAAGCTTGAAGAGGTTGGGTTATGGAGGCTGAAGAAACGGTGCGCGATTATGTGACGTTGATTCGTGGTGTCACTTACAAAGGTGCCCTCGTTGGCAATCCTGGTCCGGCTTTGCTTGGGCTTGGGTCAATTCATCCAGGCGGTGGTTTCCGCGAGGGAGACTACAAGACTTACGGCGGTGATTGTCCTCCGAAATTGATGCTCACTCCGGGCGATCTTTTTGTGTCACTCAAAGGTGCAACAAAAGACGGTAAGATGATCGGATCCATAGCACGTGTGCCCGTATCCGTGCCATCTGGACGCCTCACGCAAGATACCGTAAAGCTCGAGTTTAGGAGCGACGAACGAGCACGGGCCTCCAGTTACCTTTACTGGCTGTTACGCACTCCTCAATATCGTGAATATTGCGAGAGTCGAGCAATGGGTAGCGCGGTTGTAGCCCTTAGCCGAGATGACTTCCTTGACTTCCCAGTCCCTAATTTCTCTGGCGCACGACAAGCAATCATCGAAGTGCTCGAACGCATCGAAGGCAAGATCGAGTTGAACCGGCGGATGAACGCGATGCTTGAGGCAATGGCGCGGGCACTGTTCCAGAGCTGGTTCGTGGATTTCGATCCTGTGCGGGCCAAAATGGATGGGCGACAGCCTAACGGCCTCGATCCAGCTACTGCTGCACTCTTCCCAGAGCACTTGGAAGAATCCCCGATCGGTAACATTCCAAAAGGTTGGAAAGCAGGAACCGTTGACGAAGGCTTCAATCTCACAATGGGCCAATCGCCACCCGGTGACACCTACAACGGAGAAGGAAATGGCCTGCCGTTTTACCAAGGTCGTACCGACTTCGGTTTCCGCTTCCCTAATCGCCGCATCTATTGCACTACGCCGACACGCTACGCCAAGCCCGGCGACACGCTCGTCAGCGTCCGTGCTCCCGTTGGCGACATCAACATGGCGAATGAGGATTGCTGCATCGGTCGAGGCGTCGCCGCTGTACGTCACAAGACTGGCACCCCTTCGTTCACCTACCACTCGATTGCAAACCTCTATCCCGATTTCGCACGCTTTGAGGCCGAGGGTACGGTCTTTGGGTCTATCAACAAGGATAGCTTCGAGAAACTCCCCCTCGTCATTCCCCCTGACGAGATTGTTGCCGCCTACGAACGACAGGCTGGCCCACTCGACGAACAAATCCAAATCCTTGAAGACCAATCCCGTACCCTCGCCACCCTACGCGATACGCTGCTGCCGAAGCTGCTAAGCGGGGAGTTAAAGGTACTAAGCTTATTGTAACAGTCATTATACTGTTTAACCTCACCCTCGCGAATTATGATTACGAAACTGCACTTACAAAACTTCGGACCACTGACCAAGGTTGAATGGAAGAATCTCGCCCAGATTAATCTTATCATCGGAGGTAATGGTACTGGGAAAACGTTCCTCCTCAAGTCGCTGTATACAGCTATGCGTACGCTTGAAGAGTATAAGCGTGGCAGTAACCCGAAGAGCGCTGCTGAAATCCTGTGGGACAAGCTTCATTGGACTTACCAAGCAGACAAAATTGGGGACCTCGTCAGCAAAGGAGCCAGCGAGGCCCTTTCCTTCCAGTGCTGGGTGGATGGGAACGAGTTCTCCTATAGCTTTGGGAAAGATACAACCAAGCAGATCCAGTCACTTGAGAACCATGTGGCACCTAGGTCAAGCAATTCAATCTTTCTCCCCGCCAAGGAAGTATTGTCGTTGCAGCCAATCATCCTTCGGTCGCGTGATACCGACCAGGAGTTTGGATTCGATGATACCTATTTAGATTTGGCGCGGGCGCTGGGTCAGTCCACACAAAAGGGCAAAAACTACGAAGTATTTGCCAAATCTCGGAAAAATCTGGAATCGATGCTAGGAGGCAAGATCGAGTATGACGATAACGCTAAAAGGTGGCAGTTCAAAAAGGGAAATCAGCGTTTCCCCATTGGCGTCGCCGCTGAGGGGATCAAGAAGATTGCGATCCTCGACACCCTTCTAGGAAATCGCTATCTTGATCCTGACTCTATTGTCTTTATCGATGAGCCCGAGTCTGCACTTCATCCCGCAGCGCTGAGCCAGCTTCTAGACATCGTTGCCGAATTAGCAAAACGTGGTAT
>JBEISR010000083.1:0-1512 GCA_040375295.1 Planctomycetaceae bacterium | reverse complement strand
TGCTCTGCCTTGCCGACCACCAGCACCGGACCGTGCTTCCCGCCCCGGAGCATTCCCGCCACCGTGTCGAGCCGCAGGCCAGCCTTCTGCTGCAGTGCCCCGTGGCAGGACACGCACCGTTCCCGCAGCAGGGGTTTCAGCACTGCTTCATAATCGCCCGCCCACAAGCGGTTGAAGGGCATAAGGCCCCCAACGAGAGCCAGCAGGCCTCCCAGAACAAATCGAAGCCATGGGATGGGACGTTGGAAAACCATGTGTCAGCGATGTAAGCAGGACCGTCGGAAGCAGCAGAGTCGGTGGGTGTTCGAATTGGGAGCCGAGTCGGGGGCTGGGCCAATGATACAATTGCCGCGAGACCTAAGGCCAGAGGTCTCTCAGGTTCGGTAAATGAAGCCCGAGATGCGGTGTCGCTCGAATCGCCCATTTCTGTGAGTTTCCAAGTCTTCGTTCTATCGGTGACAAGGACCCTGGTTTAGACCCACGCCACGGCCTTCCATCGGGCCAAACTCAGCCCCAATCGCTTCTGTCGAGCGTTCTTGGATTCCGTCTTCCGATCCGCTAAGTTTTCTAACTTATGTCCGAATTGCAGGAAGACTCACCGTTGGATCGACTCTGGAAGGAGTACGCCCGGACCTTCCGACAGTTCGACGATCTGACCTTGGCCCGATGGTGCTCCCAGACCTTGGGGCAGCTCCATGGGCAGGTTTGGCGACTGTCTCATCCGCTGGTGGGCGCTTACCGATTGGGATCTCAGTTGGCCCACGATCGTCAAATTTGGCTCAAGCGTCTGGTCAGCATTCCCGCCGGCTACATCGAGTCGCCGTGTTGCCGGGCTCCGCTGCTGCCGCTCTTCACCCGGGATGTGGTCGCCAATGGCTTGCGGTGTCACCATTGCGGCGAGACGTGCGTGCCGTTCGAGGAAGTTTCCGACGCACTCCGACCTCGGTTCGAGCGCTGGGCTGAGCAATATGAGGAGGTCCATCAGGTCGCCCACTGGGATGACAAACAGCGGCGCAAATCCAAGGACTATGACGCCGCCTTCGAAGATGCGGCGCAAGATGCTGAGAAGCTTCTCATCGAGGCGGCCACCGAATTAATGCCGCCGCTTTTGGAGTCGTACGCGGCCGTGATTTGGGAAGATCAGGACGAGTGCTTGGAGGTGCGCCCCGAGGATGTGGTCTTGTGAAGGAGGGCTCTGAGATTTCAATTCCTTCGACCGCATCGCGGATGCCTCGATGGCTTCGGATCGGCCTCAAGATCGTCTTGGGAGGGGTAGCGGTTTTGGCCACCTTGCTGTTGGTGGGTCTGCTGAGTTTCGATTGGATCGTCAAGCGGATCATCCAATCGCGCGTCAACGCCAGTGGAGTGGCCGAGGTGGAGATCGGTAGCCTCAATATTGGACTGTTTCGTCCTCACCTTGAAGTGCGCGACCTTAAGGTCTTTGGTCAGTCCCAGTTCGGGGGTGTGCAGCTGCTCGATCTGCCGGAACTGCGTGTGGAGTACGATCGGGAC
>JBEISR010000023.1:0-77539 GCA_040375295.1 Planctomycetaceae bacterium | reverse complement strand
CTCTTGGGCTTGGTGATCCAGTTCGACGCTGGCTACCGTCCAGGGCGAAACGAGGCCGAGGATCTGTTGGTAAAGCTCTTTGTCTTGCACGACGGTTCTCCTTGAAGGAGAATCCTAGCAAATCCACGAAGAACCCGGATGAACCTCTTTTTCCCATGGCGTTGGCTTGGCATCCATTCCCGCTTGGCTTCGGTCGGATTGCATTGCACGGGAACCTGACAATCCAGGATAATCGACGGCACCCCTTAAATGGTATCTCCTGGAACACAGAAGGCTTCCGGTCATGGCCTACCTACAGAGAAACGTCATCTTTATCGCTTATGCCCGTCGCAACGCGGTGGAAGTGCAGGCGGTGTCGGAAATCTTGGAGTCCTTTAACGCTAAGGTTCTCTACGATGGGAAGTTTTCTACCGACCCGGGAACCCCTTGGACCAGGATACGGGATGACTTTATCGAGAACAGTCGCGAACTTCTGATCCTTACGACTCCCGACATCTTCACCGATCCTGCAAACCCCGAATGCCTGACCCTTCGCGACCAAATTCAGGTGGAAGTGGCTCTGGCAAAAAGCCTGGGAAAGCCGATTCGCGCCATCATCCTCGACCGTCCAGCCTTTAATCGTCTACTTGAGGCTGGGATTATCGCTTCCAGCGACGAGCAGATGACGGACCTGTATCCCGAGTACGCCATCAGCACCAAGGGGCTAGCTTCTCCGTTGGCCCGTGAAAAGCTGCGGATGCGGGCGATCCCCGGAATGCGGCAGTATGTCTTGGATCTCATTGCGGAATCACGAAAGTGGGCAGACCAGCGATTGGTTGGCCTGGAGCGAAATTTGCTGCCTGAGAGTACGCTCAGCGACTGGGGGCATCTGAAGGAGCAGCATAGCAAAGATGCGGCAGGGCTTTATCTGATCACTGGACCTGGCGGGGAAGGGAAAACGGTTCTGGTCTGCCGGGAGTTTTTTCGCGATTCGATCCATGCGATTCATGTTCCGATGAGCCACCTGAAGCAGGGACTTTCTTCGCTTGCGGAATTCCTGCAGGCGGAGCCGGACTCCATCGACGAAACCATTCAACTATGGGGCGAACTGTGGGGGATTCATCCCATTTTCTACATCGATGCGCTCGAACATACCCTTTCGGCCTCGAAGAATGATCGCCCCGATGGACACACCCCATCCGATGACCCCGCCTCCCAATACGTTCCCGTGATCGAAGCGATTCGCAAGCTGGCAACAGCAGCACCTGTGATCGCTACCGCGCGTCCGGAGATCTGGAGCAGTGCGATCCAGTGGATCCTGCATCCGGATCGGGTGGTGGATATCACTGGCCGCGCCGCAAGCCAATTTCATCAAACTTCCGGCCTTTCGGCTCGGGGCAAAGAGCTGCTCAGCAATGCGCTTTTCATCGATCACTTTCTCAAGCATCGCGACACACTGGTAGACCAGCTGGAGCATCTTTCACTCACGGAGTACCTGCTGCATCGGATTCTGAACCTGGACGCTCCCCATGTGGTGCCCAGTACCTTTCACGCCGAACCCAGCCATAAAGACATTTATCGCAGTCTGGCCAATTTGCAGTTGGGGGCGCGGGATTACGGCGTGCCAATCGAATCCCTTGCCAGGGAACTGCTGAATGCCAACTTCGTAGCCGATCGGATCCACCCGGCGATTCAAGCGACTCCCTACATTCGCATCAATGACTCAGAGCCTCATCGCCCAGTACGTCTCTCCCACGATCTGCTGGATGCGGCGAATTGCGCAAGAACGATTCGCGAAAACTTCCCTTCCGTCGAAACGTGGTTTGACACCATCCACACCGCAATCGAGCTGCAGATCTCCGAAATGGTTTTGAGAATGCTGGGAGACGAATATCTTCTGGATCGGCAGGATGCAGCGAAGAAGAAAGAGCTTCATGAGGCTTTTGACTGTCTGCTTCGAATGCTGGATCTGAAAAAAGCGGAGTCCTGGCGTGCCTGGATGGCCACCTGGACTCTGGAAGCGCTGGTCCGGAAAGACCAAAGCGACCTTTTTGCAGGAATGGTGCTCGATGTTCTCGATGGCCCAGGCTTAAGCGATCCTCCGCTGCATCGAAGATCGATCACGAAGCCTGGAAGCGAGTTCAGTCGCTCTTGGCCTGCACAGCGAACCGGCCTTTGCGTCAGCAGTCTTGCATCTCTATGGCGTGTTTTCGAGCCGAAGAGGGCACCCATCGCCGACCGATCGATCGCCGTTCTTGGCTCCCTTCTGACAAGGGAGCGTCTGAGGTTTCGCATCGTCGAAGCGCTCACCAAATACGACGCATCTCTGATTCGTCAGCCCCTGATCGATTTTGCTCGCGTGGCACTTCGTGACATAGAAAACGAGGCGGAGGAAGCTGATCCACCTGTTCTCGCGCCACTTGCCCTCGCACTCAGATCGCATGCTTCATCCGATCGAGAGGTTTCAGATGCTCTGACGCAAATGATGGATTGTCCCATGGCAAGTCGCCGAGCCGCGAGAATCGCGTCGAATGCCGTTCGCAAGCGCCAGGACCCTCCCTCCGAAGAAGAGATCCTCGAGGAAGTTCGTTTGACGGATCGCGACAGGCCAAAGGAACCCTCCGACTGGCAGACGATACACGAGTACTCTCGCTTGGTGCGTGACGCGATACGCGGGAAAAGGGAGTTTTCTGATCGTGTTCTTGCAGCATTTGCCTCCGTACTCGATCACCAGCATGCAGCAGCATCTCAATCCGCGGCGACGGTTCTCGGACAATTCCCCACCTCGGAATCGATCGATGCGCTGCTGATTGCCCTGGCGACGCGCCAACGCCCTGACGCCGCTGTTTGGACTGCCAGCCACGGTGCGCTTCGTGAGATCGCACAATCTTCAGCGCCCTGCCGCAACGACGTGATCGTCGGTTTGGAGACGATCCTCCCTTCGCTCGATGCACACGAAGACAGCACTCGAGCGCGTGCCGCACGCACGATGCTCAATGAGCTCTACGGGACTTCAAATCTTCGCCCCGGAAGATTGGCAACCCTACTGCTCCCTTCGACCAAGCAGCTCCCATTGTGGATCGACTCCAAGACCGATCCAGAGACTCAGATCGATCCCCAAATGCTGGAGATCGCAAGGGCTCCAGATGACAAGGAGGTAGGTCCGGAACTAGAAGAGAAGTGGCGAATTTCGCTCTGGAATCAAGACAATACCACGGTTCCCAAAGTCACACTCCAGCGATCGACCTGGCGCTTGGGACGGGGCTTTCACCGGGGACTGGAACTCCTCCCGAAAACTAAATCTCTTGCGATCCGCCTGCGCGCGGTACGCGACCCGGTTTCCTTTTGTCGCAATGCTCCCGGCTTGGCGGTGGTCCATGTCCTTTGCGAATTGAAAAACGGTAGCCTTCTGGCCGCCAGACGCCCAAAGACGGCGTCCTATGCACCCGGATGTTGGTCGGTGAGTTTGGAAGAGCAGATTCAGTCTGCGGACTTGCAAGGCGGTGCAGACCAAGTCGTTCGGCGAGCGGCTTTGCGAGGCTTGCTGGAGGAATTCGCCGTCCTTGAAGAAGAAGTGGAGCAATACCTTTTTGAGGCGCTGATTCTGGAACATGAGAATCTAAATGTAGCCTTCGTCGTTGGCGTGCGACTGAGGATCGATTTGAAGGAGGTTCAGGAGCGAGCCAAGGAAAAGCGGGCCAGCCATGGTGACGAAGTCGATAGCATTCAAGCGATAGAACCGGACAGCAAAGGCAGTTACTCCGTATTGCTGCCAACGCATCCAACCAGTTCGATTCGTATCGAACTGCTGCAATCGATCCCTATGGCAATGGAATGAATCGCTGTCCGATCAATGACTGGGTTGCCAGATTCGGAGGAATAGCTGCGCGAGGCTTTTGACCGAATCGCTCCGCAAAAGACTGGCTCGGTAGATCCTGCCGGCCATCCAAATCACCACCAGCGTCGATAAGAGCAGAAATACTATCCCCAACAGTGGCTGCCAAATTGGAATCTGCACGTCGCTGCCAAGCCGCAGCACATTGATCATCGGCGCGCTGGGGGGGGAACAGCGATAATCCGACTCCCAAAGCCCCTGCCGGGTCTCGCAGCACCACAATCCAGACCATCATCGGAATCAGCAACACAATCCAGACCGGCATCAGCATCGCCTGCGCTTCCTTCAGCTCCTTCACCGAAGCTCCGATCGCCACAAAAATCGAGCTATAGAATAGAACTCCCAAAACCTGGAAAATAATGAACCAGGGAAGCACGCGCATCGGAAGCAGGTCGGTCTTTCCCATCACCGTCAGCAGCACGGCGATACCGGTAGCGTAGAAGGCAAACACCAATAGCGATGCAGCGACATTCCCTAGCAGCTTCCCTAGGAGCAGTTGCGTCGGTGTCACCGACCCCAGCAGCACCTCCGAAATCCGCAACGTCTTTTCCTCCATGGCGCTCTCCAGCATGGGCTGAGCTGCCAGGAAGATCACCATGAACATCATCAGCGTTAGCACCACAGGCTGCAAAAACGACTTCAGCTCGGCCGCCGTCGATTTCTTGGCCCCATCGGCTGCGGCCGATGATGCGGTACCCGCAGAACCCTTCTCACCATAAAGCTCCATCGACTCCACTTCCACCGACTGGCTGGCCTGGGCGACCTTCTGGGGATCGATCCCCAGTCTCGTCAGCCGTTCGCGCCGCATCCAGTCGCTGAGCGTTGTTCGGACCCATCGCTTGCCATCGCCCAGCGCGTTTTCCTGGCTGAACCAGTGAACGGCGGGAAGAGCATCCGCCTCGTCGAGAAGTCCCTTGGGAATCTCGACGAACGCATAGAGCTTTTGCTTCCGAATCTCTTCGCTCCACTCCCGCCGCGTCGCATCATCCAGCTCGGTCCTCCCATCGACCTGGATCTCGTAGCGATCCATGGCATCCAAACCACTCCCTTCACCTGGCTTGGGTGCCAGGGAGTCGGCCGTCGCATCGCCGCGCGACAACTCCCGCACCATCTGCTGCTGCTTGGCCGCTGCCTCCTGGAGCGCGCTGGCTGCTTGGCCGGTACCATCGACCACGCGGATGACGCGCGTCTTGCCACCGGTCAGCACCGTCAGCAGCGGCATCAGCACCGCCCCACCAAACATCATGATGGGGACCAGCAGCAGGGTGATAAGGAAGGTGCGAGTCCCTACCAGCGCCAGGAACTCTCGAACTGCGACTGCCCAGACTTTATGCATTGGTCACTCCCCCTGATCCTCAGGAGCCGGCCGCGCGATGCGAACAAAAATATCATGCAGCGACGGCTGCACCGACTCAAAATGCTCGATGTCCCCCTGCCTGGCCAGATGCGCCAGCAGCGCCGCGCGGGAATCGTACGAATCAAGCGACACGTCGAACATGGGTCCATGGGGCAGCACCGCGCGGACCCCTGGCAGCGACCGGCAATCCGGCTCCTGACCACTGGCCATCCGCACCCGCACCTCGGGCCTTCCATACGACTGCCGAATCTCCGCTAGCGTCCCATCCAACACCTTGCGGCCACGGTAGATCATCACGAAGCGATCGCATAACCGTTCGGCGATCTCCATGTCATGTGTGCTTAGCAACACCGTCGTTCCCTGATCGCGCAGCCACAGCACCGCATCCTTGAGCACCTCC
Organism: Planctomycetaceae bacterium; assembly: GCA_040375295.1. Lineage (GTDB taxonomy): Bacteria > Planctomycetota > Planctomycetia > Pirellulales > Pirellulaceae > JBEISR01. The sequence goes on along the minus strand of JBEISR010000023.1, from coordinate 71,908 downwards.
ATCGCCACCGGATCCAGCCCACTGAACGGCTCGTCCAAGATCACTAGCTGTGGATCGCCCATCACCGCCGCGATGAACTGGATCTTTTGAGCCATCCCCTTGGACAGCTGATCGATCCGCTTGGTATCCCATTCTCTGGCCCCCAGCCGATCCAGCCACTGATCGATCGTTGCATCGGGGGAGGCGATCCCCTTGAGCCGCCCGAAGAAACGCAGCACCGAACGGACCTTCATCCGGTGGTACAACCCCCGTTCCTCCGGCAGATAACCGATGCGATCGTCCGCGATTCGCTGGCCCTGCGCGCCCAGCACCTCCACCGTCCCGATATCGGGCTGATAGATCCGCAAGATCAATCGAATCGTCGTCGTCTTTCCCGATCCATTGGGCCCGATCACCCCAGAGATCGACCCGCGAGGGATTTTTAGATAGAGGTCGTCGACCGCGGTCTGCGAACCAAATTTTTTGGTGACTGCGTCCAGGCGGACCGCAAAGGGGTTTGCAGGATCTTGCATCAATTCCAAACTCCACCCCGGGCGAAAAGAGAATTCTGTTTCCAGTCTAGCCGTCTTACGATCATTTGGTATTCACCGGTGGCTCGACGTCCGCCAACCTTTTGGAAAAACGGCGTGGCACTGGCGTCGAGTTCTTGAGAAACTTCATCAAAAACCTACATGGCCGGGACGGCCATGCTACAAGTCGGTCGTACTATGGGCTTGCCCCTCCAAACGTGGCAGCGATGCTGCAAACGCAGTGATTCGATTGCATTAGGTTTTACATGGCCGGGACGGCCATGCCACAAGTCGGTCGTACTGCAGTCTTTTCCTCTTCGCAGAATGACAGGGAATCTTGCCATGCGATCTACTCTGGCATCCCTTTTCGCTTCTCCGAGGGGGATTCGACCGATAGAATGACCGACCCCTAGTCTTGCCAATTGCCACACGACAAATTGACGCAGGCTATCTTCAGGATCACCGACCAAAGGGGGGATGGCACATCGCCATGCCGTTGACCGGCTGGCTAGGCAAAGGATCTGGGGGATTTCATGGATCGAGAAGCTCTGCTGGCCCCATTGAATCCATCGCAGCGCGAAGCGGTGCAGCATGTCGAGGGGCCGTTGCTGACCTTGGCTGGACCGGGATCGGGCAAGACGCGCGTCGTCACCCATCGCATCGCCTACCTGCTCCAGCAAGGGATCCCCAGCTACTCCATCCTGGCGCTGACCTTCACCAACAAGGCGGCTCAGGAAATGCGCAGCCGACTGGACCAGATGGTTGGCCCCTCGCAGCTTTGGATGGGGACATTCCATGGCTACTGCGCTCGCTTCCTACGGCGCTACGGCCGCATGGTCGGGCTGCCGGAAAGCTATTCGATCTATGATCCCTCCGATGCCAAAGGGGCGCTGGAAAAGGCGATCCGCTTGGCAGGTGTGACTCTCTCGCATCTGAACCTCGACCAGATCGCTCGCGCCATCAGCCAACTAAAGAATCGGTTGGTGACACCCGACCAGATGGAACGAGAAACCGGCAATCACCTCCAGCATCTACTCAAGCAGATCTATCCTGCCTACCAGTCGGTTCTGCTGCAATGCTCGGCGGTCGATTTCGACGACCTGCTACTGCACACGGCAACGCTGCTGCGCAGTCATCCGGAACTCCGATCCGACCTCGATCGTCAGCATCGATACATCCTGGTCGATGAATACCAGGATACCAATCAGGCACAGTACCTCATCCTTCGCACGCTGTCGGTCGATTTTCCCAACCTCAACGTCACGGGAGATCCCGATCAATCGATCTATGGCTGGCGGGGAGCCAACATCGAGAACATCCTGAACTTCGAACGGGACTACCCCACGGTGCGCGTGGTGCGGCTGGAGAACAACTACCGCAGCACGCCGGAGATCCTGGGGGCAGCCGATCAACTGATCCGCCACAATCAGCGGCGCAAGCAAAAGTCGCTGATCCCAATGCGGGAAGGGGGAGCCCGTGTGCAACTGCGTCGCTATCCATCGGATCGCGATGAAGCCAACCAGATTGCCGAACTGATTCAGCAGTTGGTGATGGCGGGCAAGCGGACGGCGAGCGACTTTGCGATTCTGTATCGCACCAACGCTCACTCGCGGCTGTTCGAGCAGGCGTTGCTGGCTCGCCGCATCCCCTACCAATTGATCGGTGGCTTTCGGTTCTACCAGCGGCAGGAAATCAAAGATCTGCTCTCCTACCTGAACCTGATCCAAAACCCAACCGACGACATGGCCTGGAAGCGAATCGTCAACGTCCCGACGCGAGGTCTGGGGGACAAGGCGATGGAGAAGGTGGAAACGCTTGCGCAGGATCGAAGCATTCCATGCCTAGCAGCCCTTCGCTACGCAGTGGCGCAGCGGCTGCTAAGCCCCAAGGCATGCAAGGGTGCCGCTGACTTTCTGAAGCTTTACGATCAGCTGGTGGAACTCTCCCGCGGGGCCATCGTGCCGATGCTGCAGCACCTGCTGAAGGCAACCGACTATGTCACCTACCTGGAAAGAAAAAAGAGCGAGGCTCCTGACCAGTCGATCCAGTCGAACATCAACGAACTGCTAGCCGATGCCCAACAGATCGATCTGCAACATCCAGATGGAGGTGGACTGACGCAGTTTCTGGAGCAAGTGAGCCTAGTGAGCGACGCGGATGCGTTTGATGGGGCATCGCAGCGCGTGACCCTGATGACGCTCCATTCGTGCAAAGGTCTGGAGTTCCCGCATGTCTTCGTGGTGGCGGTCGAGCAGGAGGTGCTGCCGCACTCGCGGAGCAAGGACAATCCCGATCAGTACGAAGAGGAACGGCGGCTGCTTTTCGTCGGGATGACCAGGGCCAAGGAGATGTTGCAATTGAGCTTGGCCGACTACCGTGGATTCGGCCGACAGAGACTGAGCGCCGCTAGCCCCTTCCTGATGGAGATTCCGCAGGACCAGCTGGAGTATGTCGACTACTGCGAGCGGTCGCCGTATGGAGGAGATGACTTTGACAGCTCCCTGGCGCAGTGGCGTCCCGGCCAGGATGCATGGGATCAGACCGAGTCCCCCGTGCAAGATAACGCCTCCAGCTACCGTTCCAGGAGCCAGCAGGAGAGCTGGGACGATGCCTGCCAGTTGCCTCAGGACGAAATCGCCACGCGACTTTCCGCCATGGTCGAGGATCGCAAGAAGGCGCGAAAAACGATCGATTCGGCCGCCAACCTCGATGGATCAACCGACGTGCGGCTGTTGCTGCAGGAAGGAGACCGAGTCCGTCATCCGCTGCATGGGATTGGAAAAATCGTCAGCGCCGAAGGACGGGGGCTGAAGCGGATCCTGCGGATCGCCTTCGAGAGCACCGGGCGCGTCCATTCGCTCTACGCCACCCGCGCCGATCTGACTCCCGCCGAGTAAGAAGAAATCATTCGAGCCCCTTTCGCGAAGACTCAGGCAGCGGCAATGGCATCACGAACGGATGTCACCCAGACTGGTGGTCTCACAGAGTGGCTCTCACAGAGGCGCAAAGGCAAAGAGATGCAAGAGAAGACTTTCGGTCCATTCCGTCTCGTTGCCTCTGTGTCTCTGTGAGAGACAACTCGTCAAGATCACGGTATTCTCCAAGAACAGGTCATCTGCTCTGGGGCAGGACCGAAGGGGAGATCAATCAGCGTACGGCGGAGGGGTCAGTGTGGCGAAGAAGTCCAGCAAGGTTGTTCTTTTGTCAGGGGGCAATCCACAGATCGCGAAAGGGGACGGCGACGCACCGGTCAGCCTGTATATCGATGCGATGCCGGGCTGGAAACGCGATGTCGGTCTTCAGCTCGACCGACTCATCTGCAAAACCATCCCCAATGTTTGCAAAGCGGTGAAATGGAACTCGCCCTTCTATGGTGTGGAGGGACAGGGTTATTTCCTCAGCTACCACTGCTTCACAAAGTATGTGAAGGTGGCTTTTTTTCGCGGCGCCGAGTTGACGCCGATGCCCCCGGGCGTCTCCAAGCAGAAAGAGGTGCGCTACCTCGACATCTACGAGGACACGAGGCTCGATGAAGCGATCCTGGGCGACTGGATCCGGCAAGCATCGGAATTGCCTGGCTGGCAGCCATGAAATGGCGACACGCGAAACCGCCGTCTTGAAGTCCCCTCGGTTGCGAAAGAAAGTCCAGTTCTATGATCTTCCATCGCGAAACTGTGAAAGGAATCCAATGGCAGTGAACCGTGGTTGGGTAGATCTAATCAAAGAACTTCGGGGGTGTACCTACCAGTTCGGTTTGATCACCGAAGACTCGACAGTCTACAGTCTGGAGTTTGACGAAGGGCTCACCGATACCGAGATCGCTTCCATCGAAAGTCGCTACCAATTTCGATTTCCGCCCGACCTTCGTGGATTCCTCCAGACCGCCCTTCCGAAAGGACCTCAATTCCCCGACTGGCGCGCCGGAGATGAACAGACGATCCGGGATTGGATGGATACCCCGAAGCAAGGAGTGCTGTTTGACATCAAGCACAACGACTTCTGGCTGCCGCGATGGGGGCCACGTCCCTCCTCATCGGCGGAAGCAATTCGTATGGTGGAGGCGCTACTGAGCACTGCACCGCGGTTGATTCCGCTCTTCAGCCACCGCATGATGCCGGACGAACCGCACCTGCCCGGCAATCCAGTCTTCTCCGTCCACCAGACAGACATCATCCCCTATGGCTTCGACCTGACCGACTACTTGCGACAGGAGTTTCACCTGCCGGGGCGCGAGTCGTGGCCGGAGACGATACGCCCAATCCGCTTCTGGGGCCTCGATCCATTCCGGGAGGTGCACTGGGGACCAGAGGGCAGCTGCGTCATCGACGATTGCCGCGATCGACTTGCGTAGCGAGGAAGTATCGAACAGACGACTGCATCAAACCGCACCGCCGATGGCGGTAGATGGCGAATGCGGCCGTCGGTATTGGATCACGACTCGATCGTTCTCAGAGCGATCGCGGCTTGGTGGTCACCGACGTCGATCGCCTGCAAGTGATCGTTTGGTTCGACCCACTCCACCTTCTTCGTCAGCGTCTCCCCCATCCATAGCTCTTGATGGAGATCCATCGCCTGACGGACTTCATCTGGAGCGGCGATCTGGAGGACGATCCGGTCGGTGAACCGGCATTGGCTCTTTTTGCGAAGCTCCTGGATCGCGCGGATCGCATCCTTGACGATTCCCTCCTGTCGCAAGGCATCGGTGATTTCCGTCGCAAGAACGACGACGCACTGCTTGCCCTGAGCGGCAGCCCAGCCGTCGCGGGCTTTCAGCCGCACCTGCAGGTCATCGGCATCCAGTTCGATCACCTGATCACCCAGCGTCATCCGGTAGGTGCCATGCTGATTCATTTCGCGTAGCACGCTACCTCCCTCCAGCGATGCGAGCGCTGCCTTCAGTTTCGGAAGCTGCGAGCCGATTTTTGGACCTAGCTTTCGGAAATTCGGCTGGATCTGATATTCGATATAGGGACTTGCACCAGAGGTGTAATCGATCGCCTTGACGTTCAGTTCCTCGCGAAGGATTTCATCGTGGGTTTCCAACCAGGCGCGATGGGTGGCATCGGCCAGCGTGACTTCGACGCGCGACAAAGGTTGCCGCACCTTCAGTTTGGCATCCATGCGCGCCGATCGACCCAGGGAAGCAATTTCCCTAAGCAACCGCATCCGCTGGCTCAACTGCGGATCGATCCGACTGGGATCGGGCGTCGGGTAATCGCTCAGGTGGACGCTTTGGGGTCCATCCAAGGAGAGTCCCTTTTGCATCGCCTGCCAGAGTGTTTCGGCGAGGAACGGGGTGAAGGGAGCGATCAACTGGGAGATGGTGGTCAGGCATTCGGCCAGCGTCCAGTAGGCATCCCATTTGTCGTGCGACTGATGATCGTCCGACCAATAGCGACTGCGGCTGCGACGCACGTACCAATTGCTGAGATTTTCCACCAAGTCCGTCAGCGCCTGGCAGGCAGTGTAGTTGTCGAAGTGGTCCATCGACTCGATGCAGCGCTGGTTGGCCAACGCTAATTCCCCAAGCATCCATCGATCCAGTTCCGATCGCTGTGCAGAAGCCCTTCTGGGCCGGGAGGCATCAAAGCGATCGATCTCGGCATAGATGGTGAAAAAGCTAAAAACATTCCAGAGCCGCATCAAGAACTCGGGGATGCTGTCGCGGATCGACCGTTCGCTGTAGAGGATCGAATTCCAGGGGGGCTGATTGGCGAAGAAGTACCAACGCAGTGCGTCGGCGCCATAGCGATCAAAAATCTCGTTAGGGCTACGGTAGTTACGGAGACTCTTCGACATCTTGCCGGTCTTGGCGACAAAGTCCTTGCCGCAGGCGGCGCGAGCTTCCTCTTCGGTGAGGAAGCGTTGTTTGCCATCCTTGCTTTCGTACCACTCGGCCAGCATCAGTCCCAGGACGATGCAGTTTTTGAAGGGATGCGGGTAGGGATGATTCGTGGTGGAGGTTTCTTCTCCGTCCTGCTTGCCAAAAAGCATCGTACTGATGGCCAGTTGGCTGTAAAACCAACCACGCGTCTGGTCGATCGCCTCACTGATGAAATCAGCGGGGAACTGATCGGCGAAGGACTCGCGGCCGCGATGGGGGTAACCCCACTGCGCGAAGGGCATCGCGCCGCTGTCGTACCAGCAGTCGATCACTTCCGGCACGCGCCGCATGCGGGCTCCTGTGGCGAACGGGGAGTCGTAGTGGATGGCGTCGATGTAGGGTTTGTGGACCTTCAGATCCTCCACCAAGTGGGGCTGTTTCGCCTTGGCTTCCAGCCAGACTTCCTGACCTTGGCAACCTGGTTTGGCCAAAAGCTCGTCGTAGCTACCGATCGCTTCCATCTGGCCGGTCTCGTCGCAGACCCAGATTGGCAGAGGGGTCCCCCAATACCGTTCCCTGGAGAGCGCCCAGTCGACGTTCGATTCCAGGAAATTGCCAAAGCGACCATCGCGAATATGTTCAGGATGCCACGCGATGTTGCGATTGTTCTCCAGCATCGCTTCCCGGAAGGCGGTAGTTCGGATGAACCAGCTTTCGCGCGGGTACTGAATCAGCGGATCCGATTCGGCTCGCCAGCAGAACGGGTAGTCATGGAGGTATTGATCGAGCAGCAGGAGGGTGCCATCTTCCTTCAGGCGTCGGGTGATCAGTTTATCGGCATCCTTCACCCAGAGCCCCTGGTAGTCGGGGGCTTCCTGAGTGAACTTGCCATCGGGGCCGACTGCACAGATCAGTTGCGGCCCTTCCCCCGGACAAAATCGCTCCTGCTCGGCAAGCAGCACCTCGTAATCGACCTCGCCGAATGCCGGGGCCAGGTGAACCAAGCCAGTTCCTGAATCGATGGTGACGAAATCGGCCGGAACGACGCGCCAGGCGATCGATTCGGTCTTTCCATCGCGGGTGGTACCGACTTTGGATGCCAGCTTCTGGTAGTAGAGCTCAGGGAAGGGAGGTTGGTACCGCCGTCCTACCCAGTGGCTTCCCGAATGCCGCTCGATGATGGTCCAGGTTTTTTTCGTCTTCTCCGCCAGCGACTCCACCAGTCCCTCGGCGACCACCAGCTTCCCAGCGACTCCCTCGACCTCGCAGGTGGCATAGGAAAGCTGGGGGTGGACAGCGGCGAACTGATTGCTGGGAAGGGTCCATGGGGTAGTGGTCCAAACCAGCAGGGAAGTGTCGGGCTGATCGACCAAAGGAAAGCGGACGTAGACACTGGGGTCGGCGACTTGGCGATATCCTTGACCAACTTCCCCACTGCTCAGCGCAGTCCCTCCTTGCGCCCACCACCAGACAATCTTGTGGCCGCGGTAGAGCAGACCGCGCTGGAAGAGTTGTTGGAGCGACCACCAGACGCTTTCGACATACGACTGGTGGTAGGTGACGTAGGCTTCATCGAGGTTGATCCAGAAGCCGATCCGTTCGGTCAGCTTTTCCCATTCCTGCATGTAGCGCCAGACGCTCTGCTGGCACTTCTGGATGAAGGGTTCCACTCCGTACGACTCGATTTCATCTTTGCCGTGGATCCCCAGCTCTTTGCAGACTTCCACTTCGACGGGGAGGCCATGGGTGTCCCAACCGGCTTTGCGCAGGCATCGATACCCGCGCATGGTGCGGTAGCGGGGGAACAGATCCTTGATGGCGCGCGTCAGGCAGTGGCCTGGATGCGGCATGCCATTAGCCGTTGGTGGACCTTCGAAGAAGATGAACGGGGGAGCATCCTGACGCTGCTCCTGGGATGTTTCGTAAATCCTTTCCCGTTTCCAAAATTCAAGCACCCGCTGCTCGAGGTCCGGCAGGGAAACGTCGGTCTTCACCGCTTGGAACATGAGGGATCGATCCGGTGGCAAATTGTGGAGAAGGAAAACTGGTCCGAATGCCGTCGATCATTCGTCGATGACAGCATCCGGATCGTCCAGGTCGATGTCGTCGTCGACGGGAGCTTCCAGCATGCCGTCGTCGGCCGGTTCGATCTCGTATTCCTCCTCCAGCTCGTCTTCAAAATCGTCATCGAAGTCATCGTCGAAATCATCTTCGTCGAAGTCTTCGAAGGGGTCGTGTTCGGTTTCTGGGGCGGGACTACGGCGGGGAGCGGGGGTTTCGTCGCCACCATCGACATCGTCTTCGATCTCTTCTTCCTCTTCGTCCTCTTCATCCCAACTGGCTCGCAGGGGGGAAGAAGCCAGACTGGGATGGGCTGCCAGGGAAGGAACAGGAAAAATCTGCCAAGCCGCTTGGGGGACTCCCTGGGCGATCGGAGCGATGGGGGATCGAAGAATCAAGATCGAAGGACCTCCAAAGCGGGGTGGCGACAGGGATCCGACCGGATTGCCCAAGTCACTAGTCAAAAATATCAGGCTACCCTGCAGCCTCTTTTTTCAAAAGGGGCAAGCGGCCAAAACTGCATGGTCTTAGGCACCTGAACCGCTGCCAGAGATCGGAAGCGGTGCCACACTACCCGGTCCAGGGTCTTTCTTCGCCGGTCCCCAACCATCTCAATGCTGCTATTCCGAAAAAAGCCAATCGGTGGGTGGCACCAATTGAATGCTGCTACCCGGTCCAGGGTCTTTCTTCGCCGGTCCCCAACCATCCCAATGCTGCTATTCCGAAAAAAGCCAATCGGTGGGTGGCACCAATTGAATGCTAGCTAGGTACGGAAGATTGGCGATCGAAAAAAGCCAATCGGTGGGTGGCACCAATTGAATGCTAGCTAGGTACCGAAGATTGGCGATGGAATGCACGACGCGAGACGCCCGTGCCACAGTGCTGCCTTTCCGAAAAAACCCAATCGGTGGGTGGCACCAATTGAATGCTAGCACCAATTGAATCTAGCTAGGTACGGAAGATTGGCGATGGAATGCACGACGCGAGACGCCCGTGCCACAGTGCTGCCTTTCCGAAAAAACCCAATCGGTGGATGGCACCAATTGAATGCTAGCTTGCGGCATGGCCGTCTCGGTCATTCAATGCCAACACGACGCGGGACGGAAGTGCGCTGTTGCTATCTTTTTTCTGTTCTTGTTGCGAGCGGGGCAATCTTCTATGAACTGCCATCACGCCAATGGCTCGGGTCGGGAGGTGCATGCCCATCAGTCACCCGAATCCAAGCAGTCGCTCGATGCCTGAGAAGCTCCCATGCTTGACTACCAGCTGCAACGCTGCACTCGCCGCTGTGCCGTATCGGGTCAACCCCTGGCTCCTGGAGCCCCCTACTATTCGGCGGTCCTCCAGCAAGGCGATCAGCTGGTGCGCATCGATGTCGGTCCCACACACTGGCAAGGTCCTCCAGAACGTGCCATTGGATGGTGGCAATGCGAGATGCCCAAGACCATCGCGACGCGCCGCGAACCAACCCCCAACTCGGTCCTCCTCGATCGACTCGAGGAGCTGCTTGAATCCCCCGAACAATCAGCGTTGGCCTCACTGCTGGCGTTGCTGTTGTGGCGGCGGCGTGTTCTGCAGATGGAACCTTCTGCTGCATCCGATCCCGATGCCACGATGCATCTGCATTGCCCCGCGGACGGCCGCAGCTTTGTGGTGGCTGCCCCCCCTGAATCCAACGACGCGATCGAAGCCCTGCAGGAAGGTCTCCAGTCGATGCTCTTCCGCGATGTCACTGCGATGTCCGACGCCTCGTCCTCTTCCCCAGGCGATCCCGAACAGGGGAGCATTCGATGACTTGCAACAACTTCCACTGGTCCTGCTTCCTTCTGATCGCCAGTATCCTGACCACCAGTTCGGGTGCCACCTGCGCACGCCGCCAGCCGATCGCCGAATTCCAGCCCCCCATGCTCTTTGAGGCGACACCGACGATTGAGCAGGTGGCGGAGGTACTAGGCCGCTCCCAGCGGATCGAGCAACTTCAATCCAACGCCGTTTCCGTGCGACTTCCCGGCCTTCCCGGACTTTCCGCTTCCATGGTCTGGCAGCGACCACGCGGTTTTCGCCTTCAGGGAGGGCTCAACCGGATCACCGGAACCGACTTCGATCTGGGCAGCAACCAAGAAGTCTTTTGGATGGCGACTCGCCACGGCCCATCTCCAACGCTGCTCTTTGCCCGACACGATCAATTTGAATCGCTCGCCTCCAAACCGCTTCTGCCCGTCTCACCGCTTTGGATGGTCGAGGCGCTAGGTATTGTGTCGCTGGATCCGAACTCTTTGGCTGCTCCGATGCAGCAGCGCGCCGACGACGCACTGGAAGTGCACACGCGCGTTTCCATGGCAAACGGGCCAGGCCTTCGCAGTTTGGTGATCGATCCCAAATATGGATATCCCAAGCAGATCTTCCTGCGGGATCCCACCGGTCGGTTGATCGCATCCGCAACGCTCAGCCAGCATCAACTCTACGAATCGGTGCAATACTCGCTTCCCCATCGCGTCGAACTGCAACTGACCCCTGAAGGCTCGGAACCTCTGACGCTGCAGATGGAAGTTGGTTATTACGCGATCAACAACATCGAGGGGAATGATCCCCAGCGATGGTCGATGCCCGATTCGCGTGGCTATACGGCGATCGATCTAGCTCGATTGCCTACTCAGGGACCTGGCGCCGCAGTTGTCCCCACCTCTGCGCCTCCGTCGCCCACCGTCCCTGAAGTCAGTTATCGCGGATTGGAAAACATCTTTCGCTGAAGCGCGATCGTCCGATCAGGCAAGGACTTGGTCGATGACATGCCCATGCACATCGGTCAATCGTCGTTCGATCCCGTTGTGATAGAACGACAGCCTCTGATGATCTAGTCCCAGGAGATGCAGAATCGTCGCGTGGAGATCATAGATTGTCGTGACATCTTCGATCGCCTTGTAGCCAAAGGGATCGGTGGCACCGTGGGAGTGTCCTTTGCGGACTCCGGCGCCCGCCAGAAAAACGGTGAATCCAGCGGGATTGTGATCGCGGCCATTGGCCCCTTTCTGAAAGGTCGGCATCCTTCCGAACTCGGTCACGAATGCGACCAGCGTCTGCTCCAGCATCCCCCGTCGCTTCAGATCGGCCAGCAGCGCCGCGCAAGGCTGATCCAAAACCTCTCGATGCACTGAGTACTGCTCTCGCAGCGTCTTGTGTCCGTCCCAGTTGCCCACACCTTCTCCCATGGCGTAGGAACCGTTGAACAGCTGCACGAAGCGAACCCCTCGCTCCAGCAACCGCCTAGCCATCAGGCAATTCCTGGCAAATCCAGCTTTGTTGGGAGACTGGGTATCGAGTGCCCCGTACTCCTCCAGCACGTAGGCAGGTTCGTCCTGCCATCGTTCCACCTGGGCAGCGGCCAGTTGCATCCGCGCTGCCATTTCATAGCTGGCGATCCGGGCCGCCAAATCCGATCGACCAGGCCGCTCCTCCAAGTGCCGCTCATTGAGCCCCTTCAGGAAGGCGCGCGTTGCCCGATCGGCTTGTTCACCCAGCGATGCAGGGCGCGCCAGATGCGGGATGGGCCGTGACGCGCTGAACGGCGTCCCCTGGAACGCAGCGGGAAGAAACGCCGAGTTCCAATGATTGGAACCAACCTGAGGCACACCTCGCGGGTCGGGAATCGCCACAAACGACGGAAGGTCCTCGCACTCCGAACCCAGCGCGTACGTGACCCAGCATCCCATCCCTGGGAATCCATCCAGCGTGAATCCCGTGCTCATCTGGTTCTCCGCCGGACCATGGGTATTGCTCTTGGCGGTCATCCCATGCAGAAAGCAGAAGTCATCGGCGAGCGAACCGATACGAGGCAACAGGTCGCTGGTCATCTTGCCCGACTGGCCGCGTGGATGAAACTTCCAAAGAGGCTGGATCAGATTGCCGTTCTCTCCTTGAAATGTCACCAGCCCCGCGCTATCCGGCATTGGCGTATCATGCAGCCGCGCCAGCTCCGGCTTGTAATCGAAGGAATCGACATGGCTGAGAGCTCCCGAACAGAAGATCATCAGCACCTGCTTTGCTTTGGGGGCATGATGCGTCGACCTGGGAGCATAGGGGCGCTGGGGATCGATCCTGGGTCGAATCGGTGTCCGTTCCGCTCGGACTATCCCTGGTTGCAGCAATCCGGCCAGCGCCATCCCCTGCAGTCCTGTGGCAAAATCGCCGAGGAAACCACGCCTGCTTTTCTGCCCCGTCCCCGCCTGATCCATGATTCGGTTCCTCGCATGCCCACCGATCGCTTCTTGTCACCGTCAGGCTTTCGGCCTGAATTTACAACCACGCCAACTCCTCATCGATCGGACGCATGGTCTCTGGAATCCCCCTGAGACCCGCGAGCTACCTGAGCTGAAAAAGTGCTTTCGAAAATCTTGTCGGCATTGGTCGTCTCAAAGCCATCGCGCCGATGCTCCCGCCCCGCCTCCCGTTCCCCCAGGTGCGCAAAGTCTGGCAGCACCTTTCTTTCGGCAAACTCCACATACGATCCCGGAATCGTATGTACCACTTCTTTCCCGTCCTCCGTGAAGGGAGCTTCGATCGTTTGTGCAACAGTGGAACTCTGCAGCAACAATCGGTCTTCGCTGATTTTGATTTTGCCACCTGCATCGTTCAGCACCACGCCGATCGATTCCAGAAATTCGTTGTAACGTTCGATCCGGTTCCAGGGTGGTGGCAGGAAATGAACGCTGATGGTGAAGTGGTTCAAGTAGTACCGGTTGTAAAGGACCCACGCCGCATACTCGCTCTCGCCCGCTAGCCTCCGATAATCGCTCCAAGTCGGCAAGCGCCAAAGCGGCCGGTGGAGGAATCGGTCGATCGCTTCCCAGTCATCCAGGTCGATGTCCGCGACCGGGTCGCGCTCAATCCCTTCCAGATAGGACCGTATGATCACCTGAGCTTCATTCGACAAGTCGGCAACCCGCAGTTGGCTGATGAAGATGCGAGGGTACTTGGAGGTCGGCGGAGCATACCAATAGGCATCCAGCTTCTTTCCCTCGAACGAGTAGAAATCGCGCCGCTGGTAATCCAGGTGAAGAAAAATTTTCTCCAGCGATGCAATCCCCAGGGGACTCCATCCCATGGTGCGAAAAGCGATGTGGTCGTTCTCCAGATCTTCCCAGCCACCGATCATGCCACGGTCGATCATCCCGTCGACCACGCGCTGAACGTCGGGAACCCGATGACGGTATCGCTCCATCAACCCCTGCATGACCCGAGCCAGCGTGGTTTCCTTTGCGGTCATCTCGACACTCCCACGAAAATCGACTCTATCGGGTTCGTCGCACCAGGAAAGTATACCGCGCCTTTTCCCAAAGCTCCCGACGATCGCGATCGGTTCCGCCTGCAGAGGGGAGGGCAGGTCGATCCGTCCACCTCTTCTCTTGGCGCGCCCGCAGCGGGAGACGATCATGGCGGGCAGATGTTTCAGCCTTGTTTCTGGGTCCACCGAAAGACCAGCTGCCGATGCGAGGATTTCTTGCCATGCCACGAATTCTGTTGATGCTGCTGTCGGCTCTCGTGACGATTCCATTGGCCAGGGCTGCCGACGACGCCGCATCACTTCAGGATGGGCCGGGCCGATGGTCCAGGGAACGGGCTGTGCAGTGGTACAGCCAGCAGTCATGGCCCGTCGGATGCAATTTTCTCCCCAGCACCGCCGTCAACGAACTGGAGATGTGGCAGGCGGAGACTTTCGATCCAGAGACGATCGATCGCGAACTGGGCTACGCACGTAAGCTGGGATTCAACTCCGTGCGAGTCTTCCTGCACGATCTTCTCTGGCAGCAGGATTCGGAAGGCTTTCTAAAGCGTATGGAACAGTTTCTGGAAATCGCCGACAAGCACTCGATCCAGACCATGCCTGTGCTCTTCGATAGCTGCTGGCATCCGTTGCCGAAACTTGGTCCCCAACCTCCCCCTATCCCCTTCACCCACAACTCTGGCTGGGTTCAGTCCCCGGGGATCGAGGTGCTGAAGAATCCATCGGCCTATCCGCACCTGAAGGAGTATGTTCAGGGAGTCGTCGGGCATTTCTCCCAGGATCGCCGCATTCTCCTGTGGGATGTATGGAATGAGCCGGACAATTTCGATGGGGGAGCGAAGGGCAGGCCGGGCCTGGAGCCGAGGGACAAGCCGCAACTGGTCAACAAGCTACTGCCCGAGGTCTTCGCGTGGGTGCGGCAGGCCGCCCCCTCCCAGCCTCTGACCAGCGGTGTATGGCGGGACTCCGAGAACATCCAGCAGCTAGACGACTGCAAGAAAATCCAGCTGGCTCACAGCGACGTCATCAGCTTCCATTGCTACGGCGATGCCGCCTCGATGGATCGGTGCATCGATCGACTGGCGATCTTCGGCAGGCCTCTGCTGTGCACCGAATTCATGGCGAGACCTAACGGAAGCCTCTTCGCGCCGCACCTGGAGCGGATGAAGGCAAGCAAGGTGGCGGCCTACTGCTGGGGGTTTGTCAGCGGCAAATCGCAGACGATCTATCCGTGGGATTCGTGGGAGAAGAAGTACCAGACCGAACCACCTGTATGGTTCCACGACGTGCTTCGCGCCGATGGCAGTGCGTATCGCAAAGAGGAAACCGACTACATCCAGAATGTCACCGGCGCGCGATGAATTCCATCGGTTCATCGTCGCGGTGACCGACGGTGCGATCAAGATGGATTGGAAGCGCTATCGGGAACTGTCGGCGACGACTGGTAATCGGTCAGCTCTCTAGGCAAAGACGAGGCGCGCAGGGCGTTGAGCACCGCGATCACATCGATCGCTTCTTGCACGATGGCGCCGGCGACGGGGGCCAGCCAACCGGCTGCGGCCAGTATCATCCCCCCGAGGCTCAGCAGCATCCCACCGACCGCGCTTTGCAGCGCGATCTGACGCATCCGATTGCCGATATGCAGCAGCTCATCTACCTTGCTTAGCGAACTGTCGAGGATGACGGCATCGGCTGCCTCGCTGGTGATTTCGCTGCCGCTTCCCATGGCGATGCCGATGGTGGCTGCGGCTAGAGCCGGGGCGTCGTTGATGCCATCGCCCAGATAGAGCGAATCTCCCTGGGCGGTCAGTTGGCGGACGATCTCCAGTTTCTGCTCTGGGCTTTGCGAAGCATGCACTTCGTCGATCCCCATCTTGGTCGCCAGATCGCGCACCTCCTCCTCGCGGTCGCCGCTGATCAGCAGGATTCGCTCGATGCCATGCAGAGGTTTCAGATGGGAGATGAACGAATGCCCGTCTGGGCGGGGTTGGTCGCGGAACTGGATCAGGCCCGCATAACGGCCATCGATCGCCACGATGCACTCCATACCGGGGGCCTTGGCCGGCAGTTTGGAAGGGCTTTCGGGATCGATCGAGAGAATCAACTTGCGGCTGGTTACATGGACGTTCGTCCCCTGGCATCGACCTCGCAGTCCTTGCCCGGGATCCTCGTGCACCTCCTCGCATGGCATCAGCGGCACGTGCGCTGCCTTGGCCGCTTCCAGCACCGCGCCGCTCAAGGGGTGCTTGGAATACTGCTCCAGATTGGCCGCCATTCGCAGAATCGTCTCCGGCGATTGTCCGGGAGCTGCCAAGATCGCAGTCACCGCCGGACGGCCGTAGGTGAGCGTCCCGGTCTTGTCGAACATCGCCGTGCGCACCAGCTTCAGCCGCTCCAGGATCGCCGGATCCTTGATGATGATGCCGCGCCTGGCAGCCAGGGAGATCGCGCCAATGACTGCGACCGGGATGGCGATCAGCAGAGGGCAGGGGGTGGCCACCACCAGGACGGCCAGAAATCGTCGCGCTTCGCCACTGGCCCACCAAGCCAGCAGCGCCACGGCCAGCGCCAAGGGGGTATAAAGCGTCCCCAGTTGGTCGCCCAGTCGGCGGATGGTGGGACGCTGCTGAGCCGATTCCTGCATGACCCGCATGATGCGGGAGTAGCGGGAATCGGACGCAGCCCGCGTCGCCTCCAGCTCCAGCACCGCCGCGCCGTTGATGGCACCCGACATGCACTGCGACCCGACGCTTTTGGACACCTGATACGGCTCACCACTCAAATACGATTCATCCATGCTGCCGTGACCGGCTGTCACAGTTCCATCAACGGGACAGATTTCGTGCGGGTAGACCAACAGCCGGTCCCCCGGAACGATTTGGTCTACCCCCACTTCTTCAATCGAATCGCCTCGCTTGCGATGGACCAGCGTCGGCATGCGGCGAGCCAGCGCCTCGAGGACCGAAGAAGCGCTACGGACGGCGTATTCCTCCAGGGATTGGCCTCCCGAAAGCATCAGCACGACAATCGTCCCCGCCAGGTACTCTCCAAGAAGCACCGAGGTGACGATCGATACGGCGGCCAGAAGATCGGCGCCGAACTTCCCATGGATCGCCCCCCAGGCAAGTTCGGCCACTAGCGCCGTACCACCGATCGCCAGAGCCACCAGCAATGGCCAGGACCGCGGATCGCTCCCCCGGCTACTGCTCGACAGGGAACCGCTGGCTTGCGGAAGCCAGGCCACCAGCAGCAGGTGGACTGCGATCGCCACCGCCGCCAGGAGGGCGATGCGGAAATGCATCGATTGCCAGGGCAATCGCTTGATCGTGCGTAGGATCGTGGTCATCACAAGCCGACTCCTCGATAGAAGACCTAATGGGTCGGGACACCGGTTGGATCGATCCGGAAAGTCGGTCCGCGATTTGGTTTTCCCTAAATTTTGGCGACAATCCCTCTGGAAGCGTTCGTTTCGCTCTTCCAAGAGAATAACAGGGGCCGATAATTTCGCATTCCCTGTGGCATTGCCATGCGGATCACCAGACCGACCGATGGTCGCGCGAACTACCTGAGTGCAGAGTAATGGGGAAAGAGGATTCCAGGAAGATGACCAGCCATCCGCATCATGCCATTCCGCTGGGGGCCGCCGATCGACTTCGCTCTGATCCGAGGCTGGCCGAAGCCAAGCGACTGCTCCAAGAAGTGCTCGACGATCACACCGCGCACATCGATTCGGTGCGCGGCCCCGATCCCGACCGCCAGGAGTCTTACTCCGAATTGCTCGATCGACTCGGTAAAGCTCGTGGCGGAGCGCCCTACTTCCGCTACCTAGCCAGCGGCCTGGGACGCGGCCCGATGGTGGAACTGGCCGATGGCAGCATCAAGCTGGATTTCATCGGTGGGATCGGCGTCTATGGGCTGGGTCACAGCCATCCCCGAATCCTGGATGCCACCATCGATGCGGCTTTGGAAGATACGGTGATGCAGGGGAACCTGCAGCAGGGTCCGATGACGGTGGCGATGTGCGAGCGGTTGTTGCGGATGGCCAATGCCCATGGGGCCGCTCTGGGACACTGCCTGATCAGCACCAGCGGCGCGATGGCCAACGAAAATGCGCTCAAGATCGCCTTCCACAATCGCCATCCTGCCTCGCGGGTGCTGGCGATCGACAACTGCTTTGCCGGCCGTTCGATTGCGCTGGCTCAGTTGACCGACCGACCTGCCTACCGCGCCGGCATTCCGACGGCTCTAGCGGTTGACCATCTGCCGATGTTCCATCCGGCCAGACCCAAGGAGAGCGTCGAGCAGGCTTCGCGATCGCTCCGAAAACTGCTCGATCGATTCCCCGGCCAGTACGCCACGCTGTGGATGGAACTGGTGGCAGGAGAAGGGGGCTACTATCCAGGGACTGAGGATTACTTCCACGCGCTAGTGGAACCATGCCGAGAGCATGGGATTCTGATCATATTCGATGAGGTACAGACTTTTTCGCGATTGAGCCAACCGTTTGCATTCCAGCACTTCCAGCTGGATGAATTCGCCGACATTGTGACGATCGGCAAGATCACGCAGGTCTGCGCGACACTGTATCGATCCAGCCTGCAGCCCAAAGGACCGGTGCTCAGCCAGACCTTCACCGCCAGCTCCTCTGCTTTCGCATCTGGCCTTGCGACGCTGGACCACCTTCAGGAAAGCGAATGCTTCGGCCCCGATGGCTGGAACATGCAGCGGCATCGCTACTTCGCCGGCAAGCTGCAATCGTTGTCTCAAAAGTACCCTGGGAAAATTTCCGGGCCCTACGGCGAAGGGATGATGATCGCCTTCACCCCAGGCAACGGATCGGCCGAAGCTGCCAAGACAATGGTGGAGAAGATGTTCCATGCCGGGCTAATGAGCTTCGTGGCTGGAAGCGAGCCGACGCGCATTCGATTCCTTCCACCTCCCGGCATCACGACGCTGGCTCATATCGACATCGCCTGCGACATCATCGAAAAGGTACTCCGCGAACTTTCGTAGTGATACCTCACGGAAAACTGTTCCTTCGCGCCATCTGCAATGGCCGAAGAAAAAACACCACCCACCTATCGAGAACCAGGACAGACAGGATCTAAGGGACGATGCGAGTTGGACTGATTGGATGGCGCGGCATGGTCGGATCGGTGCTGATGGACCGCATGCACGCCGAAAAGGACTGGGAGGCGATCGAGCCCTATTTCTTCAGCACGTCGAGCGCTGGAGGGAAGGCGCCTCTCGGGGAACGACCTCTGCTAGATGCCAACCAGATCGACGCGCTGATGCCGATGGATGCGATCGTCAGTTGCCAAGGGGGCGATTACACCAGCAGCATCCACCCCCGCCTGCGGGAAGCTGGCTGGCAGGGATACTGGATCGATGCCGCCTCGACTCTCCGCATGGCCGACTCTTCCGTCATCATCCTCGATCCCGTCAATCGTTCGGTCATCGACCAGGCGCTCGATGCAGGAACCAAAGACTTTGTCGGTGGCAACTGCACCGTCTCGCTGATGCTGATGGCGCTGGGAGGTCTGTTCCGCGAAGGATGTGTCGAATGGATCACCGCCATGACCTACCAAGCCGCCTCGGGGGCAGGAGCCGCGAATATGCGGGAACTGCTGCAGCAGATGCATGCTGCGCACCAAGCTGCAGCACCTCTGCTTGCCGACCCCGCCGCGTCGATCCTGCAGGTCGACCGATCTGTTGCTTCTGCCCTCCGCGACCCACAGTTTCCTACAACACACTTCGGAGTCCCATTGGCAGGAAGCCTCATCCCTTGGATCGACAAGGATCTTGGTAATGGCACCTCGCGCGAGGAATGGAAAGGGGATGCCGAATGCAACAAGATCCTCGGTTTGCCATCCCAGGGACCGCAGCACATTCCGATCGAAAGCCTCTGCGTCCGCATCGGTGCCATGCGCTGCCACAGCCAAGCGCTGACGATCAAACTGCGAAACGACATGCCGATTGAGGAAGTCGTCGCTAGGATCGCCAGCGGCAATGACTGGGTGCGCGTGATCCCCAACGAGAAGGAATCGAGCATCCGGCAACTGACACCGGCGGCCGTCACCGGCACCTTGCAAGTCCCGATCGGCCGCATCCGGAAACTTTCGGTCGGACCGACTTTCTACTCCGCCTTCACCGTCGGCGATCAGCTGCTCTGGGGCGCCGCCGAACCGCTCCGCCGCATGCTCCGCATCCTCCTGGAACGAAAAGCCCGCTGACCACAAACCCACTGACCAGGAGTTCGCTCCCTGAACTCCCTGAACTCCCTGAACTCCCTGAAGAATCTCACCCATGATCTTCGCCAACCACCTTCCCTTTCCCACCAGGAAACCATTCCGATGCGCGTAGGCACTGTGGTTCGCGTCGTGACCGATCGACACTTTGGCTTCATCCACTCCGATGAGTTTCGCGACGATATCTTCTTTCATTTTTCGATCGTCGAAAAAAGCGATGATCCAGAGAAATGGCTGGAAGGTCAGATGGTTGAGTACGAACTAGATGAACTGGCCAGAATCGACCGCAAGGAGCTCAAGGCGATCCGCGTCCAAGCAGCTAGAAGGCCTCTGCAGGTGACCCTCCCCGAATTCGATCCCTTGAGCAAGCCGAAGCATCATCCCAAGGCAAGGCAGCGCAAGCCTGGTTGGCGAGAGAAGCGCGAAGGCAAGTCCGAGTGACCACAGGCTACGGGCTACGCTGAGAGCCAACCGATCAACGAGCAGGAGGCACCCATTTGGCTGGACGATTGACGGGACCATCCAGCGTCACCCGATCCCCCAGTTCCGCCAACTCCTTGGCCATCCTTTTGCGCAACTCTACCAAAAGCGGTTGATGTTCAGGCAGCCCCGATAGATCTCGCTGCTCCAAAGGATCCTCCTGAAGATCAAATAGCTGCGTCACATCGATCTTCGGATACCGAATCAGCTTCCAGCGTCGATCGCACCAGGCTCGCTGGTCCTCGCGATAGCCGAAGACCAGGGCAGTGCGTCCCTGAGAGGCAGGATCAAGTGCGCTGCGGTCGATGGTGTAGGAGTCGGTCGATATCGGAGAGCGCATCACTCTGTCTATCGCTAACCCTTCGCTTCCCTCGGGAGGTGAAACGTCACACAAAGCCCCCACAGTTGGCAGCAGATCATACAGATAGCAAAGCGCATCGGTGGTAGTGCCCTTGGGTATCCCAGGTCCTGCAACGATGCAGGGAACTCGCAAGGAATGTTCGTAGCAGTTCTGCTTTCCGATCAAACCGTGGCTACCGCGAGCGACCCCTGAGTCGGCCGTGAAGATCACCAGGGTGTTCTCGGCGTGAGCCGATTGCTGAAGCGCCTCCAGAACCCTTCCCACCTGGTGGTCCAGATAGCTGACATAGCGCCAGTACTCGGCATTCATCTCCTGCACCGCCTTCGGGGTCCGAGGCCACGGCAGCAGCTTTTCATCCCGGATCGTCATCTCCCCGTTATCCCAAGGATGAATCGGCTGGAAGTTGTCGGGTAGCATCCGAGCGTCGGCGGGATAGCGCACCGGAAAATCCTCCGGAACGATGTGGGGGTCGTGGGGAGCAGCAAAGGGCAGATAGCAGAAGAACGGCTGGTCCGTTGGGGCTTGCTTCAGAAAATCGATCGCCGCATCAGCGAAGCGTTCGCAGCAGTGCCTTCCGGCCGGCTCCGGTTCCGACAGCCTGCCCCCCAGAAGCTGCCTCAACGGCGCCCGCATGGGGTCGCTCATCCCACCCAGAAAGACATCGCGAGCCGACTGAAAATCTCTAGCGATGACCCCAGGATCGTTATGCCACTTGCCCGTGAGAAACGTCCTGTATCCTGCTCTCCCCATCGCAGCCGGCCAAGTATCGGTCGATTGCAGCGTCGGGTCGAGTCGAAACAGGCTGCGGCTGGAAAGCAGCATCGCGCGGGACGGAATGCAGGTGGCCGGATTGCCGCTGCCCTGCATGTACATCCGTCGGAACGACAGGCCGTCTGCCACCAATTGATCGAGATGCGGGGTCTGAATGTGGGGATTCCCTAAAGCACCAATCGTATCGGCCCGCTGGTCGTCGGCGAGGATCAGGAGCACATTGACTCGGGCAGAGGCGACTCGGGGAGAGGCGGCTTCCAGGCGGCGGTTCTGGCTATGCATACCGAACACCGAAAGGAGTCCTAGAAGAACCTTCAGGAAGGCTGGAACCAACGTGCACTTCATCCCGGCACCTTTTTCCCTTCGCGGTTCTACTCTTCCGTTTGCTGGCCCATGCGACCAGTCGGCTTACCTTCCCGTGGTTCGGGCAATTCCACTTTGCCACTTTCCCCCTGGACCGCCTGCACCCGATCGACTCGCGAACGAGTTGTGGAGAGGTGGACAGTGATCAATCCGGCGATCAGCAGTCCGATCCCCAGCAATCTTCCCGAGGTGACAGGAATCGGTTGATAGCCCATCCAGCCGTAGTGATCCAAAAGCAGCGCGACCACCAGTTGGGAGGAGACGACGAAGGCAACGAAAAGAGTGGCACCCATCTTCGGGCCTGCCAGCAGAGAGACGGTCACCATCCAGGCACCAAAAAAACCTCCGGTCCATCCCCACCAAGGAACGGAACGGACCTGCTGCCAACGGGGCCATCCTACCTGCATGAAAATGGCCAGCCCCAGCAGGACCACCCAACCGATCGTGAAACTGACCACGGCGCCGCGAAGTGGATGCCCCAGCACCTTGGCCAGCGTGCCGTTGGCACCTGGCTGAGCGGCCAGGGCGCAGCCAGCGAGAATGGAGAGAATGACCAGCATGGTCGAGGGGGGATTCATGGGTGGGATGCCGTTCCCAAGACCCGCTCCAGTCGGCGGATCGTCTCCGGAGCCTGGAGAGCCAGTTTTCCAAACCCTTCAACTGCACCGATGGCCATCGCCTCCTGCTGCGCTTCCGGGTAGTTGGAGACAAGCATCACTGGAATCTGACTTCCCTTGGGATCCGCCTTGATCGCTCGAATCACCTCCATTCCATCGCTGTAATCGATATCCAGTTTGCGGTTGACCAGCACCAGATCGATGGGGTTTTGGGCGATGGCTTGCAGGGCGTCAGATGCCTGATCGGCCTGCAGAATGTCTGCCTGGAAGCGACTGGTTATCAGTTTGCGGATGGCGGCGTGATCGGGGCCACAGTTGCCAACATCGAGAACTTTCAACGGCATGATGCTTTCTTGTGACTTGGATGATGAATGGTCCGGCGCCTGCCTGAAAACGTTCGGGGCCAGGCCAGCCGCGTCGGTTTGCCCCTTCGCCCCCTCTAGAACGTTTCTATCTTGCGTTGCGATGGCGTGGACTTCCAGTGCAATTCACCGGTCTGAACTTGAATCAAAAGGCCGAGCAGCACCAAAAAAATGCGGTCCATTGAGAATTGGCCTTTCGTTTGATCCCTCGGGACCCACCAACTCGCCCGATCCTGACACGAACTCGGCTGGGGCTGCGACGGACGCGATATTGTTGCGATTGAGTGCAACGTAACGAACAAACAGGATATGGAATCCTGGCAAACTTTACCAGCGATGCAGACCTACCCACCGGTCGAAGATGGCAACCTGCGAAGACTCTCCGGCCACACGATCGCTACATCTTACCTGAACGAAAGACCTGAAGGTTTTGTTGGCCTGCACAGGAATCGCTTCAGATCAAAAAAGGAATCCAGCGATCTCAAGGAGGTTAAGAGCCGTTCCGATACCCAGAGAGACCGAACACCGACAAAGCCTTTTGGAGGGTGGAGTTGGGAGCGGGACGGGATGGAGTTAGCCACCGGAATGCTGATCAGGTTGAGGATGACTTGGCCGGTGCTGGATCTTCAGTAGCGATTACAGCGAGGGGAGACGCGGATGCCTGACTTGACCCAAAGTCGAGTGGGCATCGAAGGGTAACACGAAGGGGCAGATTCGTGGTGAATGCCAGAGTCTGTCAGCCTACCGGGATAGGAGGGCGATTTCGGCAGCAGCTTCGTGCGTCGGAACCGGTCTTCACTCCAAACTGCACCCAACGCAAGAAGGTTCAGAATCAGAAATTCATCGTATAGGGAGATGTGGTTCGATGAAATGGAACATGTTGGTTGGTTCTTTGGTTCTTGGCGCTGGCCTCTGTAACCAAAGCTTCGGGATCGATCTGCTCAGCCGCATGCTTGGCGGCAAGGGCAGTGGATGTGACACCAGCTGCTGCGACACCGCAGTGGCCGGACCATCCTGCGGAAGCGAAGGCATCTGCGGTGGTGGAATTGGTGGCGGTCTGCTTGGCAATGGTCCTAGCTGTGGCAGCGAAGGCGGCCTCGGCGGACTTTGCGGCAACGGCCCAAGCTGCGGCACCGACGGCGGCTGCGCTGCTGGCGCTGGCTGCGGAGCGGGTGCTGGCATCGGTGGTCCTTCCTGCGGGATCGACGCCGGTTGTGCAGCAGCTGCTGGTCCTTCCTGCGGAGCTGAAGGGGGTGCTATTCGCGCTCCTCGCAAGCGTCCTCTGCTGGACCTGGTGCGCAAGGTGGAAGCCCGCAAGAAGGCGATGCTCGCCGGCTTGCTGAAGCCATCGTGCGACGCTGGTGCCTGCGATAACGGTGCTGGTGCTGGCCTGTGCGGAAACGGACCTAGCTGCGGCAGCGAAGGCGGCCTGGGCGGTCTGTGCGGAAACGGACCTAGCTGCGGCAGCGAAGGCGGCCTGGGCGGTCTGTGCGGTAATGGTCCTAGCTGCGGCAGCGACCTGAGCGCTGGCTGCACCGGGATCGGTGGCGGATGCGCCGGTGCGGCTCCTTCCTGCGGAGCGGAAAACGCTGCCGCTGGTTGCGACGGCAACGGCCTGTTCTCCGGCAAGAAGCACCAGGGGCTTCTGAGCCGCCTGTTCAAGAAGAAGGCTAGCTGCGATGCAGCGGCTTGCGATACCTGCGCTTCGATCCCAACCAGCGGCTGCAGCAGCTGCGGTAGTGGCACCACCACCACCGCTCCTGCCGCTCCTGCGATCCAGGCTGCTCCGGCTCCTGCCGCTGCTCCTGCTCCAGTTGTGGATCCCAGCGCTTACCTGAATAGCAAGCGCCGCGTCATCCAGACCAGCTTCGTTCGCTAAAACGAACGGTCGGCTGAGTCGCTAGACGCGGTTCGTCGAAGCGGCTCGAGCACCTTCGGGATGCTCGAGCCGCTTTCTTTTTTTTCCTCCCGGGACTTGCCGCCACCCCGATTTCTTTTGATCGATGCCACCCAGCCTGCTAGGTTAAAAAGTCGCGTCGGCTACCGTTCCTTGCAATACGCGACTTGCACCTCTCCCATGCGAAGCGATTTCCCGCTACCGATTCGATCGATCCGTAGGTATCTGGTGGCCAGTCTGGGGCTGGTGATCCTGATGGCCGCTTTCGGACTGCATCAGGACGCGACCGGTCAAACGCCTGACGTGGACCCCACCACCGCCGATCCCAATTCGCCAAGCTATTCCAAACAGATCCAGCCACTACTGCGACGGCGGTGCTTCAGTTGCCATGGCGCAGTGCAGCAGGAAGGTGGCCTGCGACTCGACTCGCTCCCCGCAGTCCAGTCCGGTGGCGCCAGTGGATCGGTGCTTCCCGACCAAACAGGCTCCCGTGGATCGCTGATGGAACGAGTCACCTCGGCCGATCCATCGCTGAGAATGCCTCCGAAGGGAAGCCCTTTGACCCCCCAGGAACTCCAGCAGCTGGGCGCCTGGATCGACGCCGGCGCTCCAGCCGATCCCGTCGACATGGCCCAGCCCCCTTCGGTCGCCGCACAGCCCGATCAGCACTGGTCTTTCCAGACGCTCAAGCGTCCCGAAGTGCCTCAAGTCGACTCGACCTCCTGGACCACCCATCCGATCGATGCGTTCATCGCCAAACCCCTGGAAGATCGGCAGTGGACTCCCAATCCCCCCGCCGATCCACCCCAACTGCTTCGGCGACTTTTCCTCGATCTGACCGGCCTGCCACCTTCCATCCCACAGCAGCTGCGATGGGAAGCCGATCCATCGGAGGTGGCGTACGAGCGGTTGGTGGACGAGCTGCTGGCCAGTCCGGCCTATGCCGAGCGGCAGGCGAGGCGCTGGCTGGATGTGGTCCGCTACGCCGATTCCAACGGGTACGAACGGGACGCCGCCAAGCCGGAGGTATGGCGCTATCGGGATGCGATCGTGCGTGCCTTTCTGGCCGACGTTCCTTTCGATCAGTTGATTGTGCACCAAGTGGCTGGCGATGAGTTGGACCAGGCCAGCCCAGATGCCATTTTGGCGACAGGCTTTCTTCGCCTGGGCCCCTGGGACGACGAACCGGCCGATCCTGCCGCTGACCGGATGGACCAGTTGGATGATATCGTCAGCACCATCAGCCAATCCTTTCTGGGACTGACGCTGGGCTGCGCCCGTTGTCACGATCACAAGTTCGACCCGCTGACCCAGCGCGACTACTACGGCATGGTGGCCTTCGTCCAGCCACTGGTGCGTCCCCGCGATGGAAGAACAGAGAAGACGCTTCCCGTCGCCAGCGTGGCTCAGCGAATGACCATGCCCCAGGAAGCAAAACTGGCAGCCACGCAGGGCTACTTGTTGGATGAGCCGCCTGGACCGGTTGCTCCCACTCATGTCCTGCTGCGAGGCAACCCCTCGCATCCCGGTGAAACCGTAACGCCGGCACCTCCTGAGATTCTTCTGGGATCGAAGTTCACCTTGCTGGATTCTGATGCGTACAGCTCGCGCAGACGACTTTCTCTAGCGCGTTGGTTGATCGATCCAGAACACCCGCTGACCGCGCGCGTTCTGGTCAACCGCGTTTGGCAATGGCATTTCGGCGAGGCACTGGTGCGCACCCCCAACGACTTTGGCCTGACCGGTCAGCCCCCAACCCACCCACAATTGCTCGATTTCCTTGCCCACTGGCTGATCCATGAAGCGGACTGGTCGATCAAGAAGCTGAGTCGACTGATCGTCACCAGTAGCACCTACCGACAAAGCAGTGCCATTCGACCACTCCTGCAGAGAGTCGATCCGGAGAATCGGCTGGTGTGGCGCTACCCCCGCAGGCGGCTGGAAGTCGAACCAATTCGCGACAGCATCCTTTCGGTTTCCGGACAGTTGGATCGATCGCTTTTCGGGCCCGCCATCTATCCGCAGGTGCCACGCGAAGCTCTGGAAAGCCATGCCGACAAGGCATCGATCTGGCCCCCCTACGATCCGGCGACAGCGTCGCGCCGAACCCTCTATGCATTCACCAAAAGATCGCTGATCCTACCGATGCTGGAGGTGTTCGATCTGTGCGACACCACCCGCTCCAGCGGCCAAAGGTCCACCACCACCACCCCGACTCAGGCGCTCAGTCTCTACAACGGCGATCTGGTGATGGAACAGTCGAGGCACTGGGCAGAGAGGTTGTGTGAAGAGCACGCCTCTTCGGAATGGGAGCGGATCCTCGCGGCATGGCGGACGGCGCTTTGCCGAGCCCCCAGTGAGGCGGAGCGATCGGCGATGGAGCGGTTTCTCAAGCAGCAGCGCCACCAGTGGCATCAACTGCATCCCAACGCCCCAAGTATCCCGGAAACGGATCGTCAGGCCGACCTCTTTGCGTGGCAGCAAGCCACCCGCGTGCTGATGAACCTGAACGAATTCGTCTATCCAGACTAGATGGGAGTCGCGCGATGAACTGGCGACGTTTTGCACCCAATCCGATGCCCTGCGGCCAGACGCGTCGTCAGATGTTCTGGGAAACCGCTGGCGGATTCGCAGGTCTTGCCTTGCTCGACCGCCTAGCTCGCGATCGCCTACTAGCCACCGATGCCTCCATCCCTTCCCATGCCCCCCATTTCGCACCCAAGGCAACGCGAGCGGTCTTCCTCTTCATGAATGGAGGCCCCAGTCAGGTCGATACCTTCGATCCGAAACCGCAGCTTGAGAAATACCATGGCACCTCCTACTCCGGCCCTCTGGCGGTGGGGTCCAACGGCCGACCTGTCGGGCATCTGACCAAAAGTTTTTTTCCCTTCCAGCAGCATGGAGAAAGCGGACTGCCCATCAGCAGCATCTATCCCCATCTGGCCCATCATGCCGATTCGCTGGCCGTCATCCGATCGATGCACAGCGACACCGCCGCTCATGCCTCTGGCTGCCTCCAGATGAATTCAGGAAGCGTTTTTATCGGTAAACCCGCCCTTGGCTCGTGGCTCAGCTATGGCCTGGGGACCCTCCAGGAGAACCTCCCCAGTTTCGTCGTCATGACCGATCCACGCGGAGGTCCGATTGGAAGCGCTTCGAATTGGTCCAGCGGCTACATGCCGGCGAATCTTCAAGGAACCCTTTTCCGCAGCGGCAACCCTCCTCTGCTCGACCTGGCAACGCCCCAGGGAACCACCGATCAAACCCAGCGCGATGGTCTGGACCTCCTCCATCAGCTCAATTCGATCCATCTGGAAGGTAGGCCTGGGGAGAGCGAACTGGCGGCGCGGTTGGAGTCCTATGAGCTGGCTTTTCGGATGCAGACGGCGGCGACCGAAGCGGTCGATCTCCAGCGGGAGACCGCCGAAACTCGTCAGCTCTACGGGATCGACGATCCACGCACCGCCGACTTCGGACAAAAATGCCTGATCACCCGAAGGCTGCTGGAAAGAGGCGTCCGCTTCATCCAGCTCTATTCGGGAGGAGGCCATATCGAAGATACCTGGGATGGTCACAACGACTGCCGCACCAATCATCTGACGCATGCCGGAGAAACCGATCAGCCAATCGCCGCGCTGATCACCGATCTCAAACGGTGCGGTCTATGGGAGGAGACGCTGCTGATCTGGGGTGGCGAATTCGGACGCACGCCCACCAGTGAAGGAGTCAACAAGCCTGGGCGCGATCACGACTGGCATGGATTCACCATGTGGCTGGCCGGCGGTTGCATCCGCGGGGGCCAAGCGATCGGGGCGACCGACGAACTGGGCTTCGCGGCGGTGGAAGAACCATGTCATGTCCGAGACCTCCACGCCACCATCCTTCACGCCATGGGCCTCGATCACCAACTGCTCACCTACTTCCACCAAGGTCTCGATCAACGCCTGACCGGCATCGAACAGGAAGCTCGTGTCTTCCACCAAGTCTTCGCCTGAACGTTCTTCTTTGCAGATAGCTTTTTATGATCTCGACGTCGATCGATTTTTCCCGACCTGGCCGGCAGCAAGGATTTCTCCGAGTCCCCTACTCACACAACCTCGGCGGTTGGGCTCAAGTCATGATCCCCATCACCACCATCGCGCGCGGTGAGGGTCCCACGGTGCTGGTCCTGGGGGGCAATCATGGCGATGAATACCAGGGACAGGTCGCTGCGATGAATCTGGCAAGAACCCTAAAGCCGGAAGAGGTCCGTGGTCGACTGATCCTGATCCCCTCCCTGAACTTCCCGGCGGCCCAGGCAGCCACCCGACTATCGCCCCTGGACGGAATGAATCTCAATCGCGCTTTTCCCGGAACCCCCGACGGCCCGGTGACCAGCCAGATCGCTCATTACCTGACCCATACACTTTTCCCGATGAGCGATGTGGTGATCGATATCCACTCGGGTGGCCGCGGCATGGAATTCGTCCCCTGCGCCCACATGCACGTCGTCGAGGATCTCGACCAGCGCCGGCGGATGATGGACGCGATGCTGGCCTGGGGTACCGATTTCGCATTCCTCTACGCCGATATCGCCGGAAGCGGTCTATTGCCAGTGGAAGCGGAGAACCAGGGCAAACTGGTGGTGACCACCGAACTGGGAGGAGGCGAGGGAGTTTCGGCAGCAGTCCATCGCATCGCACAAAAAGGTCTGCGGCAGGTGCTGATCCACGTCGGTCTGTTAGAAGGGGAGGTGCCTAGTCGACGGAAGATGGGATTGCCCGAGACGATTCTGGTGGAGGCGCTGGAAGGGGACAACTACCTGATGGCCCCTCAGTCCGGCATCCTGGAGATGATGGCCGACCTGGGAGCCTGGTTGAAGGAGGGCGATCCGATCGGCGCCCTGCATGATCTGGAACAACCCGAACAACAACCGAGGACGATCACCGCACCGCGCGATGGCTATCTGATCTGCCACCGGGTTCCCTGTCGCACTCAGCAGGGAGACTGCGTCGCCGTCATCGCCCAACCGGCAGACCCAAAGGAAGTTCTCTCCCGGCCGATTCGCAAGGGTGCGGTCTGATGGTCGAAGATTCTGCATCGACCGCCAGCAAGTCCCGGCTTGCTCCTGCCATCGGACTGGTGGTTGCCATGTGGATCGCCTATTTCTTGAACTACTGCGATCGCCAAGCAGTCTTCTCCATGTACCCAGCGCTCCGTCGCGATCTGGGGATGAACGACCAGCAACTGGGAATGACTGGCGCCATTTTCCTCTGGGTCTACGGCATTGGATCGCTGGTGGCCGGATGGGCAGCCGATCGCTGGTGCCGTCGGCGGATGGTGGTAGGGAGCCTAGCGATCTGGAGCCTGGTGACGTTGGCAACAGGAGCGGCCGCAAGCGGGACAATGCTACTGGGCCTTCGGGGTCTGATGGGAATTTCCGAAGCCCTCTTCATGCCTGCCGCGATCGCCATGACCGCATCGGCCGTGCCGGCCAAGTATCGATCTCGAGCCATCGCTAGTTTGACCACCGCGCAGATCGTCGGCAGTGTCGCTGGATCTTGGTTTGGTGGATGGATGACCGAGCAGGGTCAGTGGCGACTAGCCTTCTACGTGATGGGTCTGGCGGGACTGCTTTATGCGATCCCCTACCACTTGGTACTTGGACGGGCGCCGACGCCGACCGATCCCACCGAAAAAAAAACTTCCTGGTCGCTGGCCTCCTTTCAGCAACTCCTTTCGACCCGCATCTACTGCATGCTTTGCATCATCTTTCCGATCTTCGTCTTCGGACTTTGGATGCTTTACGGCTGGACCCCCAGCTTCCTGCAGCAGAAGTTTCAGCTCTCCACCGCAAAGGCTGCCTGGGAGGCCAGCTTCTGGATGCAAGCGGCCACTCTGATCGGACTCTTCTCGGGTGGCTGGATCGCCGATCGACTGGCGCAGGTGACCCCACAGGGCCGCTTTTGGGTGCTGCTTGCCAGCCTTCTTCTGTGCGCTCCCTGCCTGCACGGGATCGGATCCAGCGAGACACTGACGGCGACTCAGATGCACCTCGCTGGATTTGGACTTTTCAGCGGTCTACTGGCAGGCAACATTTTTCCCGCTGCCTTCGAAGTAGTCTCGGCTGAGAATCGCGCTCTGGCCGTCGGATTGCTCAACTTCTTCGGAGCATTGCTATCGGGTTTTGCGCCCTGGTCGGTCGGTCTCTATAAGCAGACGCTGGGGATCCCCAGACTGTTGGATCTTGCGGCGCTGGCCTACCTGCTGGCCGCCGCTCTGATCCTCTGGACCATGCTTCGGTGGACGCCGCTTACGACTGAAGCGCCAAGCGGGGCTGGTTCGAAAGCCAGCGGATGAACCCACCAGTCCGATCTAAAAGCGAGAATCGGGAAGAACTTTTGGAGCTGCTACGATGCGCCTACTGATCGCCGAATGCAAACAGGAAGTGTCGACCTTCAATCCCCACCTCAGTCGCTACGAAGATTTTGCGGTTCGCCGTGGCGAACAACTGGTAGCCTACCACCGCCAGGTTCGCAATGAAGTCGGTGGCGCCTTATCGGTTTTCGACCAGCACCCGGACCTCGACATCGTCCCAACCTACAGCGCACATTTCATCACCTCAGGCGGCACGCTGCGTGAAGCATGCTGGCAGAGAATCACCGGGGAGTTTCTCGAGGCGATCGACGAGGCCAGCCGCCAGGGTCCGGTCGACGGCATCTATCTCTCGATGCATGGTGCGATGGCCTCCCAGCAGCAGTCGGATCCGGAAGGGTACCTTCTGGAACAGATCGCAGGAAGGTTCGGAAGTGCGATCCCCATCGTCGTATCGCTGGATCTCCACGGAATCCTCACCGATCGCATGCTGCGGCACTGCGATGCGGTAGTTCCCTACCATACCTATCCCCATGTCGACTTCTATGAGACCGGGGCGCGGGCGGCCCGACTGCTGCTTCGCATCCTCGACGGCAGCGTGACTCCAGTGACCGCGCGCGTCACCATCCCGGCTCTTGTGCGCGGCGATCAGCTGATCACCGAAACGGGGCTCTTTGGAAACTGCATGAGGATGGCCCAACAACTGGAAGCCACCAACCAGGGGCTGTCTGCCGGCATGTTCATCAGCAACCCCTTCACCGATGTACCGGAACTGCAAACCTCCAGCATCGTCGTCGCCGATGGCGATCCAGCGTGGGCGTCCCAGCAGGCCCTGCGCATGGCGACGCTCTTTTGGGAACATCACCAGGCGATGCAGGTGCCTCTGATATCGCTTGACGCGATGGCCAGCCAACTGTGCGAAGCCCATCGCAAGGGTGAACCGGGGACCTGGGGCCTGGTCGACGCGGCCGATGCTACCAGCAGCGGGGCTTCTGGGGATTCGAACGAGATCCTCCGTGCGCTGCTGCAGGCGCACTACCGTGGTTCGGTCCTTCTGCCGATCGTCGACGCACCAGCCGTCACCGCCGCTTTTGCAGCTGGGGTCGGCCAAAGATTGATGATTCCATTGGGTGGTTCTTTGGACCCTCATCGTTTTTCTCCCATCCATCTGGAGGTGAGGGTCCGTATGCTGGGAGATGGCCGATTGATCAGCGAGTCGTTCGGCGAACGGTGGGATGCCGGACCAACGGCGGTGCTGGAATCGGGCTCGATGACCATCGTCGCCACCAGTCGCGCAGTCAGCCTCTACGATCGAACCCTCTTCCTGGCTCATGGTCAGGATCCCCGTCGCTTTGATGCGGTCGTCATCAAAAGCCCTCACTGCCAGTTCCCGATGTATGCACAATGGTGTCGAGCGATGATCGGGGTGGACGCAGAAGGTTCCAGCAGCGCCAATCTGAAACGGCTGGGGCACCAGCGTTGCCCACGCCCCATCTTCCCGCTTGATCCTGACGTTTCCTTTGTACCGAAAGTCCTCCTTTACCAGCGCAAGCTGCAACCATCATGAAGATCACTGAAGTCCGATGCGCCGGTCTGCGCGGCGCGACCCCTGAAGGGGGCTGGAGCAACGAACTGCAGCCAGAAGATTGCGTCCATACGCTGGTCGCTGTCCATACCGACGCCGGGCTGGTCGGCCTGGGAAGCGTCTTCACCAGCCAGTCCCTGGTCAGCGCCTCCTTGGAGATCCTGCGGCCCCTCTTGATCGGGGAATCAGCGATCGAGCCGGAGAGGGTCAGCGAGAAACTGCATCAGCATATGTTCTGGCTGGGTCGAGGCGGCGCGATCACGCACGCCATCAGCGGCATCGACATCGCGCTTTGGGATCTTTTGGGCAAGGCGACCGGGCAGCCGATCAGCCGACTGCTAGGTGGTCGCTACTGCGAGAAAGTGCAGCCTTACGCATCGCTGCTGATGGACGAACCTGCGAAGATGCGGGATCGGCTGCTGGAGGTCAAGTCGCAGGGCTTTCGCGCCTTCAAGATCGGTTGGGGGCCTTTTGGCAGGCGACAGCCATCGATCGATGAAGCGATTGTGCAGGCCGCACGCGATGCCATCGGCAGCGACTGCCAACTGATGGTCGACGCCGGCGGGAGTGATGCCTTCTGGCCAGGCCGATACAAGTGGGCGCTGCAGACCGCGCGGATGCTTGCTAACTACCAGGTCGTCTGGTTCGAGGAAGCGCTTCAGCCAGATGCGCTGGAGGACTTCATCCGTCTCCGCGAGCTGTCCCCCGTCCCCATTTCCGGCGGCGAAGTGCTCACCCGACGCCAGTCCTTCTTCCCATGGCTCCAACAGCGCGCCTTCGATATCGTTCAGCCCGATGTCACCAAGGTCGGCGGGATCAGCGAAGAACGACGGATCGCCTGGATGGCACTCGACTGCGGCGTCGAATTCGTCCCTCATGGTTGGAATACCGCTGTCGGCCTAGCCGCTGATCTCCAGTTGGCATCGGCCATCCCCGGAACGCGCTACGTCGAGTACCTCACCGGATCCCCATTCATCGATGATCTTCCCACCACTCCCTGGAAGCTGGACCAGCAGGGCATGCTGGCGATTCCTGATGCACCGGGGCTTGGGATCGACCTCGATCCGGATGCCGTGGCCCGGTACACCGGCCAGCAGCGCTTCCTCGGGAATTGAACTCTTTTCCTCCCCGCAAACCGGTTGGGATATGCGTTGCCGTGCCGAACCCGTGTGCCGTACGATTCACGCCATCCCGGTGAATCGTCGATCGGGAGTTCGGGCAAACTAGGCAGGCCCCCCGGTTTCCTCATGGACCGGGGAAGTTTACCTTGATGGGGCCTGGATGAATTCTTCGAGGATCCACAACGATTCGAATCGAGCTATTGGAGGCATCGAACGTGATAAGGAATTGGCATAGCCGAGTGAAACAGACCCTCCAGGTGGGAGGATTGCTGCTGGGGGGCTGGATCGCGGGAGGATTTTCTTCGATGTCGCAAGAGCGATGGTTGAAGGCGGATGAGGGGATGTGGCTGTTCAATCGGGTCCCCAAAGCGCATCTGAAGGAGGCGTATGGCTTTGAAGCCACCGATGCGTGGCTGGAACACCTAATGAAGTCGTCGGTCCGATTCAATTCAGGCGGGTCGGCTTCGTTCGTTTCCTCCGATGGTCTGGTGCTGACCAATCACCACGTCGCCTCCGATACGCTCTACAAGCTGTCGACGGCCGAACACAATTACAACGAGGATGGATTCCTGGCCAAGAGCCTAGCCGAAGAAATCCCCGCCCCCGATCTGGAGCTCAATCAACTGGTGGCGATCGAGGAGGTGACGGCCGAGGTGAATCAGGCGGTCGATCCATCGATGAGCCCCGCAGAGGCTGCCAAGGCACGCCAGGCGAAGATGGCGGAGATCGAAAAGAAGTCGCTGGAGGCGACTGGCCTGAGGAGCGACGTAGTGACGCTCTATGGGGGTGGCCAGTACCACCTGTACCGGTACAAAAAGTACACCGACGTCCGCCTGGTGTGGGCGCCCGAAGCCGGCGCAGCGTTCTTTGGTGGAGACGCCGACAACTTCGAATACCCAAGATACTGCCTCGATGTCACCCTCTTTCGCGTCTACGAGGATGGCAAGCCGGCGAAGATCGAACACTTTCTGAAGATGAATCCGGAGGGAGCCAAGGAAGGGGACCTGGTCTTTGTTTCCGGCAATCCTGGCCGGACACGCCGGATCTACACTGCCGATGCGATGCGATACCAGCGCGATCATCGGCTGCCCGATACGCTGAACCTGCTGCGTCGCAAGGAAGTTCTACTGCAGCAGTATGGGTTTGGCGGCCCGGAGCAGAAAAGACGGTCGAAGGATGATCTGTTTGGAATTCAGAATTCCCGCAAAGCGTACACCGGGATGCTGGAAGGGCTCCAAGACCCTGCTTTCCTCAAGGATAGGGAGGCGTATGAAGCGCAGCTGATCGCCAAGTTGGAAGCAGATCCAAAGCTGGCTCCCCTAGCCACTGCCTTCGAGGAGGTCACCAAGGTACAGAAGCGTCGCCTGGAACTCCAAGGCCAATCGGCGTCGCTGCGATCCAGCCTCTACGGGATCGCACAGAACTTGGTGTTGATGGCGGCTGAGGATGCCAAAGCCAGCACCGAACGGCTGCGGGAATTCCGCGATTCCAATCGGGAGTCGATGCTGCAGGCGCTCTACTCGCCAGCACCCATCTACCCCGATCTGGAAAAGGTGATGCTGGCCGATGAACTGGCGCGCATGGTGGAAGATCGCGGCGGCGATGATCCGCTGGTAGCCACCCTGCTGGACGGCAAGTCGCCTCGCGCAAGAGCCAGCGAACTGGTCGATGGGACCAAGCTGATGGATGTCGCGGCGCGCAAGGAACTGGCTGCAGGTGGCGTTGCCGCCATCGGCCGTTCGACCGATCCGATGGTTCGATTGGCTGCCGCGATGGAGACCGAGTACCGGCGACTGCAGAAGATCAGCGATGAACTGGATGAGATCGAACGGCAGGCTTATGCCAAGATCACGCAGGCCAAATTTGCAGTGGAAGGGGACAGTGTCTATCCCGACGCTACCTTTACCCTGCGGCTGGCATTCGGTCCGGTGAAGGGATACTCCCTGGATGGCCAGACGATTCCATCCCACACCACGATGGCTGGCGCGTTTGACCACGAGTCGTCGCATGAGGCGACCGATCCGTGGGTGCTGCCGGAAAGCTGGAAGAAGGCGAAGGACAAGATGAAGGGCCAAACCCCCTACAACTTCGTTTCCACCGCCGACATCATCGGTGGCAATTCGGGATCGCCTGTGGTCGATCGCCAGGGGAACATGGTCGGCATCATTTTCGATGGCAACATCCAAAGCCTGACCGCCGACTACTACTACTCCGACACCGTCGGTCGCTCGGTTTCCGTCCATATCGCCGCAGTGCTCGAAGCGCTTCGTTCGATCTATGGAGCTCCGTCGCTGGCCGAGCAATTGGGCAGATAGCCGAACTTCTTACCGGACTCCCCGAGGAAGCGCGTTGCCATGCTTCCTCGGGGGCGATTACGATGACTGGATGGCCTCCATGCATCGGTTCTTCGGATAATTTCGTCGGTCATTGCTCTGATTGCTCGTACTCAGCAACGCGGTAAGCGTTCTTGTACTCGATATCCCA
The DNA here is from genome assembly GCA_040375295.1 of Planctomycetaceae bacterium. Classification (GTDB taxonomy): domain Bacteria; phylum Planctomycetota; class Planctomycetia; order Pirellulales; family Pirellulaceae; genus JBEISR01. The sequence continues at coordinate 35,590 of JBEISR010000023.1, read as the reverse complement.
GTCTCGATGCCCCAGTCTCGATACCCCAGTCTCGATACCCCCGTGTTCCAACGCTTCTTTTCGAGTGCGAGTACCATTTCATTGAGTACGAGCGCGAGTACGATAAAAGCCAGTAGCTTATGCTCCTGAGCCACAATCGCTCCTGAAGAGCCCATGCATCCGTCGTTCTCGATCCTCTCGGGTCGACCCCTCCTTCCTCGATCCTCCCTTCCAAGGTGACTCCTCCATGGCTCGATTCCCGCATTCCTTCTCGATTTTTCCGCTGCTTGCTCTCTGCTCGCCCATGGTCTGTGGACAGGAAGGGAGGCTCTATAAGCAAGCCTGGGAGGCAGCAGCCACTCAGGCATCGGTCCCGGCAGCAAGCAATGACTCCCTGATGCGCAAGGCACTTCAGGAAGGGGAACGCCCCAAGTGGGTTTGGGGAGACAACCAGGATGAGCGCTATGTGATCAGTAAGTCAGTTCCCGGGGGAAAGGCTCAGGCAGCCTGGATCTCTGCCTCCTGCGACAACCACCTCATCCTGTCGCTGAATGGAAAAGTCATCGGTAGCAGCGACGAATGGTCTGAGGGGGTCACTGTCGATGTGGCCAAAATGCTGAAGGAGGGAGAGAACCTGATCGAGGTGGAGGTTTGGAATGATGGTGGACCGGCGGCCTTGGTAGTGAAGGGTGCCATGGTCGATGGCCAGGGCACGGTCAGCACCTTTGGAACCGACAAGAGCTGGACCGTCGCCCCCAAGAATCAGCGCGACCGAAAATCGGCTGCCAAGGAAGTGGCTCGCTACGGCGATGCTCCTTGGGGAGAGATGCTGGGCGGTGCTGCCAATTCCAACCAAAGTGCTTTCGCGATCCCCGAGGGCTTTGCGATCGAACGCCTGTTTCGCGTTCCCAAGGACGAACTGGGGTCGTGGGTCTGCCTGACCACCGATCCGCAAGGAAGATTGATCGCAAGCGATCAAGGAGACAAGGGACTGGTTCGGATCACCCCACCGGAACCAGGCACCGATCAGGAAACGATGGTTGAGAAACTGGATGTGCCGATCACTTCGGCACAGGGCCTTCTTTTCGCCTTCGACAGCCTCTATGTTTCTGTCAATGGTGGTCCCGGAAGTGGGCTCTACCGACTGCGCGACACCAACCAGGACGATCAGTTCGATAAGGTCGACAAGCTGATGGAGTTTCGCGGGGGTGGGGAGCATGGTCCGCATGCATTGCGACTGGCACCCGATGGGAAGTCGATCTACGTCTGCTGTGGCAACCACACCAAGCCACCTTCGGACCGCCAGCTTTCGGCTCCTCCACAAACCATGGGAGGTCCTCGCAAGGAGCCGCTGCGCGCTACCTTGCCCGAAGGCCATTCCAGCCGCATCCAGCCGGTGTGGGACGAAGACCTTCTGCTCCCCAGACAATGGGACGCCAACGGCCACGCGGCCGGCATCCTCGCTCCTGGTGGCTGGATCGCAAAAACCGATCCCGAAGGTAAGACCTGGGAGATGTTCACCGTTGGCTATCGCAATCAGTACGACTTCGATTTCAACTCTGCCGGGGAGATGTTCGTCTATGACGCCGATATGGAATGGGACATGGGAACTCCCTGGTACCGTCCCACCCGTGTGGTGCATGCCACCAGCGGTAGTGAATTCGGATGGCGCAGCGGCACAGGCAAGTGGCCCAACCACTATGCCGACAGCCTTCCCACGCTAGTCGACATCGGACCTGGATCGCCCGTCGGCGTCGCCTTTGGGACCGGCGCTAAATTCCCCGCCAATTACCAAAAGGCACTTTTCATTTGCGACTGGACCTTCGGGACCATGTACGCGATCCACACAGTTCCCGATGGCGCCACCTACCATGCCGTGAAGGAAGAATTCCTTTCCCGCACGCCGCTTCCACTGACCGATGTGACGATCGGCACCGACGGCCACATGTACTTCACGATTGGGGGGCGCGGCACGCAGTCGGAACTGTACCGGGTGCGATACGTCGGCGATCAGTCGACGAAAACTGTACCAGCGGAAGAACCGACCGACCTGATGGTGCTTCGCAAGAAACTGGAATCGTACCATCGGCCTGGAGTCGCCAATCCGGAGGCGGTCGCAAAGGAAGTACTGGCTCACCTTGGGCACCACGACCGATACATCCGCTACGCAGCCCGCGTGGCGCTTGAGTGGCTGCCGATCGATCTTTGGAAGGGCGAAGTCCTTCGACAGCAGTCGCCCCTGGCCCTCTTCCAGGGCGCCATCGCAATGGCGCGCATGGGAGATCACGCCGACCGAAATCCGCTAATCGATCGGCTGGCGAGCGTCGATGTGGTGGCTCTCCCCAACTCCCTGCGGCTCGATTACTGCCGTGCTCTGCAACTGGCGCTGATTCGGCTGGGAGCGATCGATGACAAACAGACGTTGGCGCTTCGTGAAAAACTGGATCGGATTTTCCCCAGCGACGATCCGGCGCTGGATCGCGAACTGGTCATCCTGCTGACCTTCCTGCAGTCCCCCACACTGGCCACCAAGACACTGCCGCTGCTGTCCAAAGAGAGCCCGCTCACCGAAGCGGATTTTCGTGAGGTCCTGCAGCGCAATCGCGGTTATGGTGCTTCGATCAGCGCCATGCTGGACAATCAACCCGACCTACAGCAGTTCGCTTACGCCTTCTCCCTGCGCAATCTCAAAGACGGCTGGACGGTCGATCAGAAGAAGGAGTTTTTCCAGTGGTTCCAAAAAGCCCAAGGCTGGCAGGGTGGCAACAGCTACCAGAAGTTCCTTCTGAATGCGGCGGAGGATGCGTACGCCAACAGCAACGACCAGGAACGATTCGTCCTGGAAGCAACCGGCCTGCGAAAGCCAACGCCGCTTCCTAAGGAACTTCCCAAGCCGCAGGGTCCTGGAAAAGCCTACAGCACCTCGGAAATCGCCAGCTGGGTAGGCGAAGGACTGAAGGGTAGGAACTTCGAAAACGGTCGCAATATGTATGCAGCAGCTCGATGCGTTGTCTGCCATCGCTTCGGCGGAGAAGGGGGAGCCACCGGGCCCGATCTGACTCAGGCCGCCGGGCGGTTCGCACCCAACGATCTAGTCGATGCGATCGTCAGGCCCAGCCAAGTGATCTCCGATCAGTACAAGACCACCATCATCCAGACCGAAGAAGGTGCCGTCCACACCGGGCGCATCGTTAGCGATGTCGATGGCAAGATCACCATGGTGGTCGATCCCGAAGATGCCACAAAGACCGTGGTCATCGATCGATCGGAAATCGAAACGGAAAAGCCCTCGCCAGTTTCACTGATGCCTGCCGAGCTGCTGGATAAGCTCAATCGCGAGGAAGTGCTCGATCTGGTCGCTTTCCTGCTGTCGCGCGGCGATGCCCAATCGCCGATGTTCAAGTAGTCCCAAGAAGCGTTCGACACACCCCGATCGACGGAGCGTTCCGTCGATCGATTCGATCGCAGGGCGGGGCAGGGGAGGAGTCGCTTTCGTTGGATGACGCGTTGTGGAAAGAGCGGCTGGCGGGACTGCTGCAGCGCGTGCATGACTCTGGCATCGCACACGATGCCGATGCGCAGGAAAGGTCGCAGAAGATGCTGACCATCACACCAGACACAGGCCAATTCCTGGTCTGGATGATCCGGGCGCATCGCATCGATCGCGTCCTGGAACTGGGCACCTCCTGCGGCTACTCGACGCTGTGGATCGGCAGCGCACTGGCCGAGCGAAAGGGGGTGGTCGTCTCCGTCGAAAGGCAAACCTGGAAACAGGAACTGGCGCGGGAGAATCTGCGCCAAAGCGGCCTTCCGCCAGAAACGGTGGCACTGCATCTGGGCGAGGCAGATGACTTTCTAAAGCAGTGTGCCCCAAGATCATTCGATCTGATTTTCCTCGACTGCGATCGCCATCAGTATGCAATTTGGTTTCCGCGGCTTCAAGAAATCCTGAAGCCCGGCCGGTGGCTGATTGCCGACAACGCGACCAGCCATCCTGAGGAAACCCAGGGACTGGAAAAGGTTCTTCAGGAGGCAGGCTGGCCGTGGGTGGTGCTTCCGATCGGAAAGGGCCAGTTGGTCGCGCAGGCCCCCGCCCAGTGAACGATTGAATTGCCCTTACCTTTCGTACTCGTACTCCTGCTCAGGCCAGACCGCCGCAGGCGGACGGCCGGTACTCGTACTCGACGGCCCGATGCGGGACGAGCACGACATGGAGCCTGCCGCCGTAGAACCATGCGGCGATCGAACATCCTGGTGTGTTCCGCCGTCGCGACGAACGGCCTGGGGCACCTAGATGTTCCCCATCGATCCAGCTCTCGGAACCTCCCTCATGCTACCGTCGGCCTCACGCACCCTACAGAGATGAAGAAAATCGCGCGGCGAATCCTATCCGAACGACTCTTCAACACCCCACTGGAGCGCCTCCCTTACCGAGGATTCGTCTTGCTGACGAGCCAGTTGGAAACCTCGGTGGGAGAGGGAGAAATCGTGATGCAGATGGTGGACAACCAGTCCTCCCTGGCAAAGCTGACGAAAGCCTTCCAGGAATCGAATCGTCACCTCCGGCTGCTCTCGACTTCGAAACGCAAGTGTCCGGTCTTCATCGACTTGCACGTAGACGGCAATCCAGCGATCGGCTGGATCGAAGGCGGCAGGGACTCCCTTGATCTCGATCACACCACGCGATTTTGCCGAAAACAGAATGGCCCGCGCTTCGATCGACAACTGATCCAGGTTGAGAGGGTCATTATCGACCATCGCTTGGCTGGCGATCTGCGCCAGGGCAACCAGCACCGGAGCTCCGGCCCCAAGAGCATCCCAGCTTCCGGTTAGGTAGCTGTCGACCGGTTGCAGATGTCCCCTTTTCCTCGGCCGCAGTCCCTCTCCTGTCCAGGGATCGGGAGTCGCTGATTCCATGATGCTTGCTGCTTTCCTGACTTGGACGGGTTGTCGGCGGATTCCACTGCCTGATCTTGAGAGCTAGCGTTCAGCTGGGCAAGAGCTTTGACGGGGAATGTCGAGCAACTGTCGAGGGATTGGCTTTGACTTGGACCTGCCAAACGGGTTGAAATGGGGTCTTCTGGGATGGGACATTGGAGGTCCGGTACGAGGAAACCAACGAGGATGGGGCAACGCATTTTCTTTTCCGCGGGCGACCCCAGCGGGGATCTGCACGCTTCCAGGTTGATTGCCGCCTGGCAGTCGATCGATCCAACAATCGACTTCCGGGGTTTTGGTGGACCGCAGATGCAGCTAGCGGGGTGCCAGATCGACGTGCGATTGACTGATCATGCGGTAATGGGCTTTGCCGAAGTACTGCCGAAGCTTCGCGATTTCTTTCGGTTTGCCGATCAGGCAGAAGCGATTTTCGCAGAGGGTCAGGTCGATGCCGTGGTGCTGGTCGATTTCCCTGGATTCAATTGGCACATCGCCAAGCGAGCGAAGGCCAAGGGGATTCCAGTCTACTATTACCTACCACCCCAACTATGGGCCTGGGGGGGCTGGCGCATCGGGAAAATGCGTCGCACGGTCGACTGCGTTCTGGCCAGTTTACCGATGGAGGTCGACTATTACCGAAAGGCGGAGATGCCGGTGATATCGGTAGGTCATCCTTTCTTTGATCACGTCGCCCAGCAAACTCTCGATCAGCAGTGGATGGTTGATCATCGGCCAGTCGATCGCGTCCACATCGCCTTGTTGCCAGGCTCACGAAGTCACGAAGTCCGTCACAACTGGCCCTGGCAACTTGCCGTCCTGCGTCGTCTGTCGCAAACGACCAAAACCCCACTTCATTTTTCCGTCGCCGCGCTCAAAGAAAACCACGCTCGTTGGTGCCAAGATCAGTGCTTGGACCTCGACCGTTCCGTGTCGATCTCGTTCAGCGTCGGAAAGACCTCTGAGATTCTCGCCATGGCCGATTGCGCTCTGTCGAAGAGCGGCTCTGTCAGCCTGGAATTGATGGCAAGGGGCGTCCCAACCGCCATCATCTACCGGGTTTCCGCCCCCACCTACCTGATCGGAAGGACGCTCAGCCCCCTCCGCAGCATGACGCTTCCCAACCTCATCGCCGGGGAAATCCTGATGCCCGAGTTCCTTACGGTACGACTGGGGGAAACGCAGATTCGCCAAGTGTCCGACGCGATGACTCCCTGGATCGAAGACCCCCATGTGAGGGATCAGCAGCGGACTCGCCTTTTGGATCTGACTGGTCGAATCGGTGCGCCTGGGGCAAGTTTGCGAGCGGCGAGGGCCCTGAAAGCGTTGCTCCAGGCAACGGATTCCACCTCCCAGCGCGTCGCGTGACCGAATCCAGGCCCCTCCTATCACCCACAAGATGGGTAAAATAGAAATGTTGAGGAGTTTTTATCAGAAAAATCATTTCAAAAGCTACAACCGCTACACCTGCTCGAATTAGAATACAATTCCGGAATGGACATCCGCTATGTGTGCGATGGATGCAGATTTAAGCCAGTCAGGTCACTTGATAGGGATTTGTTTTCCGATAGGCGGTAACTCTGATGCGGTGCCTTTCCCTCCTTCTAGCGATCGCCCTTTCGCTGGGAAGCACGGGGAAAATCTATGCGGCTCTCATTTCTTTGGTGCTTCATAGCGACGGTGCCTCCGGTGCGTCGACCGTTACCAGTTTGCTGGCCACCGGTCAGTTTGCATCGGTTCAGTCGCACGACGTCAACGGCTCAGGGCTTCCCTCGCTCGCCTCCCTCAGTGGCTACGATTCGATTCTGGTTTACACCAGTTTTGCTCCCTCGGACCCCGTCGGGCTGGGAAACCTATTGGCTGACTACGTCGATGGCGGCGGGCATGTGGTTTTAGGGGGATATAGCTTTTCCGCCCCATGGTCGGTTGCTGGACGAATCATGTCCACGGGTTACTCTCCTTTCATTCCAGGTGCCAAGGGTTCAGGTGGAACCTCTCTGGTTGCTGTCGCAACTGGTGACCCGCTGTTGCAGTCGATCAACTTGGCAGCGGTGCAGTACGGAAACGCTGCGACGAATGCCAAGCCGACATTGGATACGGATGCGATGGTGATCGCCGTAGATAACCTCGGGGTTAACCGCCTAGCTAGGAGTGGAAGTCGCGCCGTGGTCGGGCTGAACTTCTTCCCCCGAGGTGGCAACTTCAACGGAAACAACGCGGAGTTTTACCGACTGGTCGCCAATGCACTAGAACCTCTGTCACCCCCTCTTCCTTTTTTGATTCCCGAGCCTTCCACCTGCGCGATCTACGCACTTGGTTCGCTTCTGGCGGTTCGCTGGCGGCGGCGACGACGGCTTGGTGTCGCCGTCGAATGAATCGCTTGGGTGTGCAGCCTAGTTGCATGCTTTCCCCGCATCGGCTTGAATACGGCTTGCATTGCCCCTTGAGTTCATTTCGAGCTTGAGCGCTGGCAGTCCCGCCTCTCGGAGTCGATAACGCGATGAACTGGTCTCCCCGATCGGGATTCTTGCCAGCCATCGGCCTCCTGATTGTCTTCTTGGTAGCCATTGCTTGGTGGCGAGCGGATTGGAGGAACCGGCAGGTCTCCAAACCAGACATCCAATTGCCCGCCGCCAGGATCGACGTTCCCAAGCCCGATCGGCGAGTCTGGTTTCAACAGCATTTAGAGCCGGTCATCGTGCAGCAGACTGTCTCCAGTCGCGCCAGTGCGGACCGATGTACCGAACGCATTCGCGAGATCTTCCAAGGGTACCAACGCGGCCTGGATCCCTTCGTTCGCGACATCACCTCCACCTGGACCCGACTGAGCCTGCTGAGCAAAATGCCGGGGGCTTGGTGGTCGCAGGACGATCGGATGGAGCAGTTCGTTCGGGCCAAATGGGAGCAGCACCTGTTCAGCGAAGAAAAACTAAAAAACGATCTGGCGGGTGCACTGCGGCAGTTTCAGGAGGATCTTCAAGCCGACCAGGCCCGGATGCTATCCCAGGTGAAAGTCGCCGTTTCGATCGGCGATTTTCCTGAACTCGAGGTGCCTGGACAGCCGGAGTTTCAGGGCGAAATCACCAAGCAGTTCAGCCGGTATGCCACCGGACGCGCCGAAGACAGCGTGTACCGAGGATTGACGACGCTGATTTCCAGCGAAGTCGCATTTGCCGTTGCCAGTTCCCTGGTGGCGCGAGGAGCCGCTATGCTGGGCGCATCGGCGGTAGCCAGCACGACGGCGGCAGGAGGCGCGACGGCGGGGGGCGCCGCCGTGGGCGCTGGAGGCGGAAGCGTCGCAGGACCAGTCGGTACCGCCATCGGTCTGGTGATCGGACTAGCGGCTGGTGTCGCCGTCGACTGGTGGATGACTCATCAGTTTCAAGATCAGCTTCGCGATGAACTATCGACTTATCTGACCCGTCTTCAATCGGTAATCCTCAGCGGCAGCGGAGATCAATTGGGCTTGCAAGACCAACTGGATGATTGGCTCCGTGACCTGGAAGAAGTCCAACGCAACGTACTCCGCGAGAAAATCCTGGGAGCATCCCAATGACCATGCATCGCAGCCAGCAAATACCTCCTGTGACCATCGTGTCCCCGTGGATCCTGTCGATCTACCTTGTCGCAGCCTGGACGAACCTATTCCCTCTCCCCCTGACACTGGCGGCTCAGGGCACACTGGTGCGAGAAGGAGGCGAAGCGGTGGTGCGGTCCCTCGGTAGCTACTTCAGCCGCAACGGCGGACGGCAACTGACCGAAGAGTTGGCGGAACTAGGTGGTGATGTGGCAGTCGGCAATCTAGCGCGCAAGGTGCTTACCGAAAGTGGCGAGCAGGGGGTGGAGCAGCTGGCGACGCTGGCGGGAAAATTTGGACCCGACGCAGTTCGTGCCCTACAGCAAGCCGATTCGGTCGCCCCCGTCCTCAAAGCGATCTCCGACTTACCCGACGCGATGGTGGGACCTGCCCTCCGACGCCTTGCCTCCGCCAGCGCCCCGAAAGAACTGACCGAGGCAGTTTCCCGTTATGGTGCCTCGGCGCTGAGAGCCGAGGTGGTGCATCCCGGAATGGGAGGAAAGCTGGTTGGCTCCCTGGGTAATGACGGTATCCTGCTGACGGAAAAACTCTCCTCTGAACAGCTGCTGCAGGTGGCCCGGCACGCCGACGACATCGCGAAACTCCCAACCGCGCAGCGCGAAAGCGTCCTGCAAATGATCCGGTCTGATACCAAAGCGATGGTATCGTTTCTGGGTCGCTTCGTCGAAAAAAATCCTGGCACAACACTCTTCACTGCAGCAGGCACCGGCATCATCCTCTCGGAATCAGAAAGAATTCTAGGAGGTGATGAGATCGTCTTCGACAAGGATGGAATGCCTCATCTAGTCAGCAAACCAGGAACGGTCGGTCGCACCGTCGATCAAGTATCAGATCGCTTAATGACCCCCATCCTCAACTGGCTTCTTCCAATCATCGCTGTCGCCTTTTCCATTTTCCTTGCCATTCGGCTCTGGTTCGTCTATCAAGCAAGCTTGATGCAACATCGACGACGCGATCGCAACCGGCCTCCGGCTGTTCAAGCGAAGCATCTGGTACCGCCAGATAGAGCCGCTCCCGTCACCAAGGCTACCGCAGATAGCGATTAGATCGCCCGGCACAGCCGTCCGCTTCACCCTTTCGGTGCCGCCCTCGTAGACAACCGGCGCTCACACCCTGCGGCTGTTAGCTCCCTTTCGACCTCGTACTCGTGCTCGAAAACCAGTCGACCATCAACGCTTCGTTCGGGTCGATACGTAGTCCGATGAATCGTGCCAGCCGATCTTAGCGGAACAGAGATAGCCGTCGAGTACGAGTACGACAAGCAAGGCCGATGCATGCATTCGCTAAGCGGCGACTCCGTGAATCGGTGCTCGCAATCGAAACACTTCATCTAACAACGATGGGTTCTGCTGTGTTCGCGGTAGGGAGGATCCCCTCTGGAGGTCATCGCATCCCGTCCCGGCGTACGAAAAATCCAACGAGGCTAAATCGATATTCTAATTATCTTTAGAATATCGATCCGAACGCAGAACCTCCCCTTGATGCCCGTGGCAGGCTCCCCTCCAGGAGGATTGGAGTCGAGGCTGGGTGCGATGTTTTGCTGATCAAGGAGCCAGCACTTCCAGCTTCAGGTTTCGGAATCGTACCACCGTTGGACCACCGGAATGCAACTGGAGCCCAAAGACGCCTCGGAGAGCCCCCTTCGGATCTTCCAGATCGACACAGGGCTGGCCATTGATCCAGGTTCGAACACGATGCCCCTTCGCCTCGATTACGTACTGGTTCCAATCTCCCTCCCGCACATGCGACTCACCGCTTTGCTCCCAGAGAAGACCTCGGCCTTCTTCTTCGTAAAGCTTGCCCCACCAGCCTTTACCGATGTCGGCTTGGTAGCCTTTCATGCCTTCCGCAGTGCGAGTGCTTCGCAGCTGAACTCCGCTGTTGCCTTCGTTCTTCTCCAGCAGTACTTCCATCGACAGCCGGAAATCGCCGACCGCCAGCTCGCTGACGAGAAAATCATTATGCTCCAGTCCCTGCGATGTCCCGACAATCTCCCCTTGATCGACCTTCCAAAGCTTTGGATCACCTTCCCAGCCCGTAAGATCTTTGCCGTTGAAAAGCGTTGCTGCATTTTCTGCCGTCGCCAGCATCGGCACCTGGGAACTGGTCCCCAGGTAGGCGACTAGGCTTCGGATCTCATGAGGCGAAAAAGGCCGCAACTGATCTTCCGGCATCATCGACTTCTCGCTCAGCATCCGCTGCTCGATCTCCTCCTTGGGGATGACTTCAGTGGCATCGGCCGTCTGGAGTGTCAGCGCCTGATCGGTCTCAGATCGAACGATCCCTGTCACCACCCGTCCATCTTCGGTGAGCACGATGGTGGGCTGATATTCCTTGGCCATCACGGCGCTGGGGTCGACAATATTGCTCAGTAGATAATCGAGATTCGCGCGGTTGGATCCCGTCAGCTCCGGTCCCACGCTGCCTCCTTTAGCAAACAGAACGTGGCATTGTTGGCACGTCTTCGAATAGATCGTTCGTCCCAGCATCGGGTCGGGTTTTGGTCCCTTCTTCTCTTCGACAAGCTGCTTGTACTGCACGATCATCTGCTGCTTTTCCTCTGGCGTTTCGCGCACGGTGCCCCAGGTCTTCTCCAGAAGCTGCTGGACCATGGGGTCCTTGAGGAACTGAAGCTGTCGGACGAGGTCGGCTCCCAGATCGGTCGCTGGAATCTGTTTCTTTGCCACCGCATCCAGCAAGGCGACGGCCGATTCCTTTCGAGCCGCCAGGGCGCTGAGCGCCAGTCGGCGATCGGACTGGCTGTACCCTTCATAGGCCTTCAGCAGGATGGCCGGCGTTTGCGGATCGGCATACTGTGCCAACCCCGCCAGCGCCGCTGGCCTCATGGCAGGTTCCTCGATCAGCTTCTGAAGCCCGGCTGCAAGTTTCGGGTCGCGCGCTGCCAGGAGTGCCTGGAGTGCCGCGACGCGCGATTCCACAGTCGCTTCCTTGTTCATCGCCACCGACCGCACCGCAGCCAGCGCTGTCTCGTCGCCAAACGTCACCCCAATCGCCTGCGCTTGAAGCTGGATCGCTGGATCTGGCGACTTCAGTACCTTCCCAGCCACTTCCTTCCAGGAAGCAGGAGGATCCACCCTTCTGCGCCCCTGCAGCGCGGTGGATAGCGCCTGAAGGAACGCAGCCTGCTGCTGGTTGTCGCTGGCGGTCCCCAAGCCACGCACCAGCAAATCGATCGCCTGGTCCCCTTGTGATCCCAGCCGTCGCAGCAGAAACTCGCGCAACTTCGGCAGCTTCGATCCCGCCCGAACCGCCAGCGCCATCGCGCGTGCTGGATCGTCCTCCACCATAGGTTCTGCGGCGTACCACAGCATCAGGGGCAGGTTGTGGTCATCCACCGAGATGCGTTCGGCCAGCGCTTCGACCAGCGGCCAGCGGTCTTCTGGAGCCAGTCTCTGTGCGGCCGAGGCAAGGTAAAGCTGAACGACGGGCGATGGATCGTTTGCGGCCAAACCCGTCAGCTTGGCTGCCGTCCATCCCTCCGCTGGCGAATTTCCTTCCAGCGCAAGCTGGATCACCCAACCCCGCACGTAGGGACTGGTATCGGTCAACCACTGGTCCAGCCAACGGGGGCTGTCCGCTCCGATGGCGTGCAGCGCCCAGATCGCCCTCAGCCGCTCTCGATCCTCCGGTGCCTGAGTGGAAAACTCTTCCAGCCATGCAATCGCCTCCTGATCGATCCTCCCTGCAACAGCTCGCTCCTGAAGCAGCCGCCTTGCATGGCGGACGTACCAATCGTTTTCATGACCTGCCAACCTGGCCAGCTCCAGGTCGCTCATCCCCGCCAGATCGATCCCTTTCTGACCCGCCGACTCGCCGTAGACGATCTTATAAATCCTTCCATTGCGGCGATCGTGCTTCTTCGCATCTCCGGTATGGCACGCCTGCATGTCATACCAGTCGATGATCCAGACATTGCCATCCGGCCCGTAGCGGAAGTAGAGCATTTGGGAGGCCTGATCGCCGGTGAGCAGAAAGTCGGGAGCATGGCTTCCGATGTAGCCCGATCCGCTTGGCTTGAGCAGGTCGACATTCAGTCGCTGGCCATGGATATTGTTCATGAACAGGCGATTGCGATACTCCTGCGGCCAGCGATCTCCCAGGTAGATCATCGCTCCGGCATGCGCATGCCCACCACCTGCCGAATCCGACTTGCCGTTGCCACCATGGGGATTGCCACCGACATAGTGCCGATGGTCGGCGATGGTCTTGATGTCGTCGTAGGTGTAAGGGTTGAAATGGTTGCCGGCCTGTCGTTCGTACCTGCCACCTTGGATCATGTGGAACAGGTGCGGGATCACGCAGGCGGTGATGAAGGCCTGCCCATGGTCGTTGAAATCGACTCCCCAAGGGTTGCTGGTCCCGTGAGCGAAGACTTCAAATCGGTGCTGTGTCGGATGGTATCGCCAGACACCGGCATTGATCGGAATCCGCTGGTCGGCCGGTGTCCCCGGCTTGCCCACCTTGCTGTGGGTGAAAACCCCATGACAGCCGTACAGCCATCCGTCTGGTCCCCAGAGGAACGCATTGAGCGTCTCGTGGGTGTCCTCCAGCCCCCAGCCGTCCAGCAGAATCTGCGGAGGGCCATCGGGCTGATCGTTGCGATCTGCATCGGGAATGAAGAGAAGGTAGGGAGCCGCACCGACCCATACCCCTCCAAACCCGACTTCCATGCCGCTGACCAAGTTCAGGCCTTCGGTGAAGACCTTTCTTTGATCGAGTGATCCATCGCCATCGGTATCTTCAAAAATCAAGATCCGGTCCCGGCCCTGATCCCCCGGCGCTCGGTTGGGATACTCATACGCTTCGGCCACCCAGACCCTTCCACGATCGTCCAGCGCCATGGCGATCGGCTGCTTCACCTCCGGTTCCGTCGCCCCCACCACCGCGCGAAAGCCTTCGGGAAGCGTCATCGCCGCCACAGCCGCTGCAGCATCCAGGCCTTGATGCGGGTATTCATCCGGCACCAGCGGCGACTCGGCCGGTGTCACCGGCCCCGGCGGATCGGTGTGGAATCGGAAGTCGTCGAAATTGAGGTGGCCCCATCCATTTCCGGACGCATCCGTCAGTTGGATCGAAACTCGCTTTCCCTGGTGTTCTCGGAGGTCGGCCACTACCAGCCGCATGTTCTCGGTGGTCCGCCCCATGGCTCGATAGATCGCCTTGCCGCTAGCTGCATCCATCAGTTCCATCCGAGTTTCCATCCCCGCACCACCACCGATGAGGAAGGAGGCAAAGGGATGGGTCACTTCAAATGGAACGCTTCGCAGTGTTCCCTGCGGCGCATCGCCCTGGATTTCGTAGCTACCCACCCAGTACTTGCCCTGGTGTTCGCTACGCATGTCGGGTCGGCGAGCCGCGACGGCATCCCCTTGCACCGGCTGGCCTTCGAAGGCCTTCCCATCCGCAACCCAGTCCTCCAGCGTCCCTTTTTCGAAGTCGAAATTCAGCGACTTGCCGGACGCATCTCGAGGTAGCTGACCTGACCCTTTGCCCAGTTGCACCATGTCGATTCCCAGCATGTAGCCAGGCACCGCATCGGGGTGCTTGCCGACGATCTCAAAGGCCAGCAGGTGATTGCCTTCAGTCAGCTCCACCTCACCCAGACGAATGTTTCCCGTCGAAATCACCTCCGGTGCATGGTACAGATCGATCGGCTCTCCCAATTTCTTCCCATCTAGCAGGACCTGAACGATGGCGTAGTCGCGCGCCTTGGTCAGCGCGGTCCGTACTTCGTAGCTGCCTGCCTCGGTCACCGGAAGCTCCAGTTCCAATCGATCCCCAGGTTTTGCTCCAGTCCACCAAAGCTGCGAATCGTTGCTCCAGTGATCCGCGCTGAAGCCCCCCATTGGCTGCTCCTTGGCATCGCCCCCGGTCACCTGCAGCAGCTTCATCGATTCCCCTTCCAGCCGCCCTCCCACTTTCGATTCGGGTTTCTCAGGAGCCACATAAGCCACCGGCTGAAAGGCACCCCAAGCATCGCGATCGACCTCCTGCCGCCGATGATGCAGCAGGTGCATTCCCTTCATGCCGCCGACGGCGATGTCGATCAGACCATCTCCCTGCAGGTCTCCCAGAGCGATCTGACGACCAATCCCAGTCTCTTCCGCCGCGAGGTAGGGGACCCAGTCGATGCCTTCGGGGCCGCGCACTAGGCGGAACCAGTAGACGACGGCGCCGGCATCCCACATGGGGCTCCCTTTATGGTGGGAGTAATAGGTTTTTCCTGTGACGATGTCCTTCAACCCATCCCCATCGACATCGGCCAGTTGCACCGAATGCAATTCGGTGAAAACCACACCATAGCGATTGTCCTCCGGCTTCTTCCCAAGAATGTCATGGCGTTGGAAGGTCCGTTCGCCTCCCTCCTCCTGCTGTTCGTACCAAGCCAATCCGTAGTCATGAGCTGCTAGGCTGGTGATGACGTCGCTATCGCCATCGCCATCGACGTCGTATGCGAACATCTCCGCCCCACCATAGGCCGTGCTGAATTTGGCGTCATGCTGTCGCCATGGCTTGGTGTCATCCAGCGTCGGGGGCTGCTCCAACCATCCCCCCGCATGGATCAGATCGATCCTTCCGTCGCCGTTGACATCTCCGGCTCCCAAGCCATGCCCAAATCGCTTGTCGGCCATCTGCGCGCTGACTGGATGAAATGTCCATGCCTCCAGCGGTTTGCTCGCATCGATCGTGGCATAACCGAAAAACCCATCCCGCGTGCAGATCAGCTCCGGCGTTGAGTCCCCGACAACCTGCAGCCACTGCGGTGCCTCGTTGGAGACCCAGTCGAGCACCTGGTGCTTGGACCAGGGCCCCGCGGTGCGCACCTGCTTCCCAGGGTTCTTGTAGACATAGGCGGCCGTGCCAGGAAAACCAGCTACCAGCAGATCGCGAAATCCGTCGCGGTCGATATCGTGGGCCCAGACGAAAAAGTGATCAGCGTATCCCTCACGATTCTGCGGCTTGGGGGGATAGATCTCGAACTTCTCCTGAAAGTCCGGACCCGCATACCAGTAGGGGCCGTAGATCGCATCGGCATTTCCGTCACCATCCAGATCCCCGATGGCAGCGCCTTCGGAATAGTATTCCTCCGTCAGAGGCTGCACCTCGAAACGGTCGATGGTCCACTTCCCGCCAGGCGCGGACTGCCATGCGGCCGCCCAGTTTCCTGGAATGCACACCAACACCAGCCACACGAGGTGAATGTAGAGATTGGATCGTGAAGGTTTCATCGAACAGGATCCTGGAGAGGGACTTTTTCCGGAAAGACAGCATCTTGAAAGATGGGACTTCCGGCGGAGAACAGGGACTACGCCACCGGTCGCAGAAGAAATAGGCAGGCCGGGCCCCCTGCATCAGGCGACCACCTGGAGTTCAAACCCTCATTGTACCGCAAGGTGGCAACCGAATTCCAACCGAACCGCTTCAGCAGCCAGTCCGGAAGACCCCTTGCCAGCCAAGCCGTCTCAGGGGACTGCGTCCGTGGGAGGCTGGCTGTCTCGATCCAGCCCCAGATCGATGATCTCCACGCACGCATCCAGCATGGTGTCGATTTCCTGGCGGGAGGTGTAGAGCCCCGAGACGCCCAGTCGTAGCAGGTTGGGAGGTCGAAAATCGGGAAGCACTCGATAGCGGTCGATCAGGCATCGCACGATCCCCCAGGCCCGCGAGTGAGCGAGGCTGATGTGCGACCCGCGCTGCGACCATGGCCTGGGGGTAGCCAGGGAAAAGCCGCGCGAGGCTAGACGCCGATCAAATTGCTCGATGAGGTATTCAGTCAGCCGGCGCGACCGCTCCGCCGTCGCTTCGATCCCCGCTTCGATCGCCAGATCGATCCCCGCCTCCATCGCCGCCAGAGCTAGCACGGGAGGCGTCCCTGCAGCGAATCGATCGATCGATGCCGATGGCTCATATTCCTCCCCGAACTCAAAAGGTCGCGCCGCAGAAAACCATCCAGCGATCGGATTGCTCAGCCGATGATGCAACGCGCGGCGGACATAGAGAAACGCGGGAGCCCCCGGACCGCCGTTGAGGTACTTGTAGCTGCAGCCAGCCACCAGATCGACCTCCCATCGATCCAGCTCCATCGGCACCGCACCGACCGAATGACTCACATCCCAAAGCACCAGCGCCCCAGCTTGGTGGGCTCGCTGTGTCCACCTCTCCATATCCCATCGCCTGCCACTGCGGTAATCGACGTGCGACAGCAGCACCAGAGCCGTGTTGCTATCGATCTCCGGTGCCCGATCGGGATCCGCATCCTCGGATACTGTGACTACCTCCATCGGTGGCGATCGATCTGCAGCGATGCGATCGACGAGGTAGCGATCGGTTGGAAAATTGCCTCGCTGAGTGACAATCCGACGGCGCGTCGGTTGGGCGTCGATCGCCGCGCGAGCCAATTTGAAGAGCTGCACGGAAGTCGAATCTCCGACATGAATCTGACCGGATGCAGCTCCCACCAGATGCCCGATCTTGTCTCCAATCCGACGCGGCAGATCCAGCCATCCGTCGTTCCATCCACGAATCAGTCGGCTGCCCCATTGCTTGGTGATGACTTCCGCCATGCGGGCAGCAGCTGCCTTAGGCAAGCGCCCTAGACTGTTTCCATCCAGATAGATCAGATCTTCATCGATTACAAATCGATCTCGGTAGGGAGCTGCCTCCCAGGAGTTCCGGGCCGACTGGTCTTCCATCCGACCTCACCTTTTTTCTTCATCGACATCGAGAACAACAACCCGACAGCCCACGCAACCGAATTCGCCTCGATCAGCCGGCACCCTGAACCAATGCCTCGAATCGCTTCTTCTGTTCTTGCAGCGCCGCAATCTTGTCGGCCGGATCGGTGCGCGCCTCCAGTAGAATCCAGCCTGAGTAATCGATCTGGCGGAACAGCTGAAACAGCTGGGCATAAGGATAACTTCCTTGATCCAATTCACGCACATGGCAGGTGGCTCCGAATCGATTGGCCACCATCCGGAAGTTGGCTTCCAGCCCCTCCCCCTTCAGATCTTCGTCGTTGCTGTTCCAGCAGACTGCCACGTTGGGATGATCTGCGATCCTGAAGATATCGCGGATCACCGGCAGATCCGATGTGCCTGCTCCATGCACTTCCACGCGAATCTGCTGTCCATATTTTTCCCCGTAGGCGGCCACTTCATTCAGCGATCGCGCGATCTGTTCGATCGTCTTTTCCCTCGGTACTCCCTCAGGAAATCCATTCGGCTTTACTTTGACGCCGCTGCCGCCGCAATCGTGCATCAGCCGGATGTACTCTTTGGTCTTTTCGACATTGGCCCGTACCTTCTCGATCTCTCTCGCATGGTACTCGCAGTTGGAACCATAGCCCACCAATTCGATCCCGCTGGCCTCAAACTGCTTGCGCACCTCGGCCCGCTGGGCCGTCGACAGCGTCGGTTCAACTCCATGCTGGTGCTCGGTCCGAAGCTCCACTCCTCCCAGCCCCGATTTCTGGCATGCCTCCAACAACTCCGGCAGCTTCATCTTCTGCCCCCAGAGATAGGTCACCAGACCAAACCGCATCGCCGATGAATCGGCCCCCTGCAGCTTACCGGCCTGCACCAAGGACAATGCCCCCAGCCACCCGGCCTGCATCGCCAGCCAATCGCGCCGCCCCATCCTCGAACCGGCCATCTTGGAAACCCCTCCTCGCAGGAACGGAAAACGGAAGCGCCGAACAGCTCTGGAGGATCCAGATCGCTGCAACCAAAGCGATTGTAGTCGATCGGGCCCGCTGGCCAGCCATCTCGGGGGCTGCCGCCCGCTTAACCCCGCAGGAGTATGCCAGCCGATCAGGAAGCTTTCGGCTTGGAGTACGATATCACCAGGGCAGGGGCGATGTGCAGAAGGACATGGGGAATCGAACAGGAGGGTTAGGTTGAGCGATCCGAAGAGCTATCGCATTCTCTGCTGCAGCAGTTCGATGGCCGGCGGGGGCAGTGAGCGGCAGTTGCTGCAACTGCTGCGCGGGCTGGATCGTCAGCGGTTTTGTCTCCAGCTTTTCCTTCTCTATCAGTCGGGTGAACTGCTGGAGGAAGTTCCAGATTCCATTCCGATAACCACCTGGCGAGGTCCCTTTCCCGGTCTTCCTCTTCCGGGACGATTCCATCGCGATCAGGTCAGGGCGATCCGGGCATTGGTACAAGGCGAACGGATCGAACTGGTCTACGAACGCCTATTCCATATGGCGCTGCTGACCGGCCAGGCGCTGCATGGTACCCGCACCGCCCGTGTCACGACGATCGTCAGCCCGCCATCGCAGGATGTCGTGAAAACCGAACGACGCTGGCTGGCGGTCAAAAAACGATTGCTGAGGCAGTCGTACCAACAGGCCGATCGCGTCTTGGCCGTTAGCGCATCGACCGCCGAAGATGCCAGCCGCTTCTACGATCTCCCGAGGGAGCGATTCGAAGTGATCCCCAGCCCGATCGATTGCCAGAGAATCGACCGGCTGCTGGTGTCTGAGGATGATGCGGTGCATCGCTGGATGACCGATCGATCGATGCCGCAGATCGTTTCCGTCGGAAGGCTATCGCATGAGAAAGGACAGCGGTTTCTGATCGAGGCAATCGGGCGAGTGGAACAGCTTGCAGGTCACAAGCTGATGCTGCATCTGGTGGGAGATGGCCCCATGCGGGGCGAACTGGAGGAACTGGTCTCTAGGATGGGTCTTGCCAACCGCGTCCTTTTCCATGGCTTTCAGGCCAATCCCTACCTCTGGATTCGCCAGGCCGATCTGCTGGTCCTGCCCTCGCTCTATGAAGGCTTTCCCAACGTCCTGATGGAAGCGATGTACTGCCAGGTTCCAGCGCTAGTGACTGATGTCTCGCTGGACGTACGCCAGATGATGGCGGAAGTAGGTGGCTACGCTCCTGTTCCTGGCGGATCTAGCGAAGCCCTGGCCGCTGGAATCATCGATCGGCTGGAATCCCCCAGTCGATGGTTCGCTGCCGCAGGCCGATCGAGACAGAGGATTCTGGATCATCACCAGTTGCCACAATGGCTGGATCGGATGGCAGATCTTTTCGCAGCGACGATCCAGCGGCGGCGCGAAGGGTGAGCATGTGGCCAGCCATTATCTGGCCGCTCAGCGTTCCCCATAGAAGACCGTTTCGACATTGCCTCGCAGCACCTGATGCCCCAGCGCAATAGCTCGCTCTTCCGGCCACCTGCGATCCAAAACAAACTGCTCGGCCAACTGCCGCGCCAGCAATCGCTTGTACATCGCGAATTTCGGCAGCGCAAACTCCAGCTTGTACATGTCGCTGTAGTATCCGATCTGCTTGTTCGCGGGAATCGCCTCTAGCCTGGCCGCCAGGTCGCGAGCTATCCAACTAGGCGTGTTGCTGTACCACCAATGCCCATGGGTGACGACATTCGGAAAGATCCAAGCGTAGTCGACCAGCTCCTGGTTGGTGACACTGGCCAACACCGAGATCGGAAACTGGACGCTGGTGAATCGATTCAGAAGCGGCGCATATTGGATCATCGAGACACGGCTATCGAAGAGGTCCTGCCCCTGATAGACACCTCCAGGATAGACCCGGCGATTGACTCCGATCATCAGATCAAAGGGCAACCGATACCGTTCGCAATGTTCGGCCAGCGTCCAGAAGACCCAGTAGGCCAAAGTGCGGCAGGCACTCGGATCTAGCTCCTCGAAGGCGACTCCCTGATCGGCAGATCGGATCACGCGGTCCCAGGCGGATACGGCTGACGCCTGCGAAACGGCGACCGGAGCGAAGTCGGGTGGGAGGGAGATCGCGCACGCCCTGGCTCCTTTACCGACGAAATGTTCGAACAGCCGGCCGATCCCCTCGCCCACTTCCTGGACACCCCCTGGATCGATCCCCGTCGCCTTGGCCAGTCGGCTGCGGACCTGCGGCTTGGCCAAGTGAAACACCAGATCGTCGGTGCGCAAACACGGCACATACCGTTGGGTCGAAAAACCCTCCAGGGGATCATCGAAGTCGTTGGTCAGAAAGATCGCCTCCAACCCCGACCGGCGCAAAACCTCCTCTTCCCAACCCGGCTGGCTCATCCTGCTAGCCGCCAGATCGTAAAGCGATTCCCAGTTGGAGCGATCGATACGGTCGGCGGGAAAATCGAGCAGCCTCTGGCATAGCTCCAGCATCCAAGACCACTGCACCGTATTTTCGATTGGCGACAGCCCCTCAAAAAGCCGCGCTACCTTCTCCTTGGGATCAATCCCCGGCTCTTCGATCCGCTCCCGAGCCAACCCGGCCGAATGCGCCAGTTCGGTGTAATAGTGGTACCCCAAAAGATCGGCGATCGTCTGGCTGGAGGGCGATAACGGATTGATGTGGGTATGAGGATCGATCAGCACGAGGCGGTCGAGCGCCTCGAAAAGCCGTTGTTCCAATTCGTTTCGAAGCGCTACCAAGATCATTTCTCCGGGAGTTTCGCAAGCATTGATCCTCTCTGTTGTGTTCCAAAAAATCGTTGGTCGCAACGGGGCCAGGCGGTACAATGAAGCGGCCAAGCGATCTCCAGGCGACGCAGCGAGGTACGGCGATGACTGAATCGACAGATCCCCACCAGCCGGTCCGACTGCATCAGGTGGAGGCCGAAATCGAAGCGATGGAAGCGCAATTGGAAGGGATCGATGATCCTCCGTCCGAATCCCCCAGCGCTGCTCCAGTTCCCCCGCCTGCCGCCAGCAACGACCAATCGCTTAAAGCCCTGCTCGTCTCCTCTCTGCTCAGCCTTCTGGTTGTACTGGCACTCCTGGCAGCAGTTCGCTGGACCCTGCCAGCCATCCTCGAAGGATGCCGCTATGCCTGGACACGTGGGCAATTGCGAGCCCAGTATGAGAGCGCCGGGGAACAGCTCCAACAGGTCTCCCTGGAGAGTCTTGGCAAGGTGTCTCAGTGGATCGGGCAGCGCGTGCAGCCAAGCGTCGTCCATATCAGCCTGCAGGCTGCCGATGGTCAAGGAACCATCGGTCAAGGAGGATGGAACGGCTGGGATACCTTGCGGCTGGATCAAGGAAGCGGTGTGATCATCGATCCCAGTGGATACCTGCTGACCAACCTCCATGTGATCGAAGATGGAGAACAGATCGAAGTGAGGCTTAGCGATGGAAGGCGGCGAATGGCAAAAGTGATCGGCACCGACCCAGTCACCGACCTGGCTGTTCTACAGATCGAAGCCGATAACCTGATGCCGATCCAATGGGGTAACAGCGATCAGATGCAGGTGGGCATGCCCGTCTGGGCCGCCGGCAGCCCCTTTGGCCTCGCCGGCTCCATCACCTTTGGCATCCTCAGCGGCAAACACCGCATGGACTTGAGTTCTACGAAACTGCGCGGTGCGGTCAAAAGCAGCGCAGAATACAGCGATTTGATGCAGAGCGATGTTGCGGTCAATCCAGGCAATAGCGGTGGCCCACTGGTCAACGCCCAGGGCGAACTGGTCGGGATCAACACCGCCATCATCGGTGAAAGCTTCCGTGGCGTTAGCTTTGCCATCCCCTCGAACGTCGCCCGACGCGTCTTCGACAAGATCCTCGCCACCGGGAAAATGGAACGTGGCATCTTGGGGGTGCTGCTGGAACCAATCGAATCGCAGGACGAAGCATCGACGGGGATTCGTGTCCGCGGCTTCCTGGAAGGGTATCCCTCTCCCGCCAAGCAAGCGGGGATCGCGATCGGCGACCGTATCGTCTCCATCAACGGCCAGCCCGTTCAGGATATCGCCAGCCTCCGGCGACTAGTTGGCGAAGCAATGATCGGAGACCAACTGAAAGTTGTGATCGAACGCGATGGCAAGCCGATGGAGCTGGAAGTCTCCGTCGCCGCCAGCCCACCGGTCAACTGACCTTGCTGTCCATCAGCAATTCAATTTTTTCATCGCGGCTGGGCACATGTTCGCCATCGGGTTCTTCCTCGATCCAAATCCCAAAGGCGGGTAGCGCCGCCCCCTTTTGCTTTCACTTCTCCGCTCGCGCGAAGCCGCGAAGGCACGAAGCGATGGACCGCCCAGTCCCATTTGCGACTCCTACTTGGGTATCCAGTCGACTTTCTCTGTGGGTGGCAACCTCTCGTTGCCAATCGAATCGACGGGTCGAATAACGCATGCAACGGGACGTCTTGTGCTGACGAACGATCTGCCTCTTGTCGTCCTTCGCGTCTTGGCGTCTTCGCGTGAGACCAACCGACTCCCATACTCGATCGAAGGGACCTTCAGGCGGCGAAAACTTCCCCGCCTCGTAGCCAAGTGAAAAGCTTTCCCTTAGCTGTCTTTGATCTGCCCCGCCAATAATCCCAGACGGATCTTTAAAAGAAACCAATCTATAGTCACCTTGCTGGTTCTCGTTTCAAAGTGCAATTCCATCGGTTATCATCCGAAAGAATTACGCTGGTCTGTAGACTCCGCTGGCATGACCTTTCATTGCGTGAACTACCGTTGCCGCGATCCTGAGCCTCCTGAGGTGGCATTCCCATGCTGTTGAAAAGATGCTTGAAAACCCTGGCGATGGTGGGATGGATGGTCTTGGTGGCCGAGATCTCTCTTGCGGAAGATAAAATCGCCACACGGCTGGAGAAGGCACGCGAAACTTATCAAGAAAAAATCGAAGGGTTAGCAAAGCAGGTCCAAAGCAAGATCGATGCTGCCAAAGCGCAAGCGACGAAACTTGGCAACAAAGCGATGCTGGATGTTTTGGAGAGCGACGAAAAGCTGTTTCGTGAGGCGGGTTCGATTCCGTTCCTGGTCGCCACGCCTGATCTAATCGAAAAACGCGATCAGGCACGACAGGCTCTGCTGCAGGTTCTCAACAAGTCTGTCAGCGATTACACCAAAGCGAAAAACCGTTTCTCTGCGGCGGCGATCGAGCGAGAATTGGAGGAAACCAAGCAGCGTTTCATTCAGACGACTTCCGCGGGCATCACCGGGGAAGGGGAGTATCGCCTGACCCACCTGGCGACCGGACTGTGCTTGGCAACCGAAGTGGAGAAGAATCGCCTTTTGCTTCTTCCCAGCAGCGATGCTCCGACGCATCGCTGGCGCATCAACAAGCGAAGCGACCTGGGCCCCTATACCCTGGAGAATGTAAAAAATGGCATGCTGGTGAATGTCCCCCATAACAGCAAACAGGAAAACCTGGCATTGATTCTTTGGGGTAACCAGAATGGTGCAGACAATGAAATTTGGGGGATCCGAGGAGAAGGATCGGTTGTCCAGTTTCTGTCAAAAAACCAAATGGCAATTTCTATCGCCAATCCAGCGCCCAATTCGGAGATCATCCAAGTCAATCCTCAGGCCACGCCTGAACAATTATGGATTATCAAGCGATTGAAAGATCGCTGAATCGCAGGTTAATGACTGGTTGGTGACAGCCAGAAAGTTGCAATCCAAGTTCCATCAAGGATGAATCTCCAGCACCCGCCCTAGGAATTGGTAGGCTGCTTGCCTGGAGCTGTCCGGAAAGTCGTGCGCGGCGTTCGGATAGTCGGCCTGCAGTTGACCGGGAACTCCTAGCAGACGATAGATCTGCGATGCAGCAAAAAGCGATTCCTGGACGCCGGTCACTTCGAAATTCTCATCGCGAAGCGGCGCGCAAACGAAAATGGCTCGCGGTGCCAGTCCAGCGATCAACTCTGGAAAGTCAAACGGTACCTTGTCGGGATCGTTCCCATGTAGCGTTGCGATGCGCGGCATGTAGCGATCGCTGGTCCAGCCTTTCAGATTCCCTTCGTAGTAGCGATGAAAACGCGTGAAGCCACAGCTGGTCACAACCACTCGAATCCTCGGATCATGAAAAGCGGTGAAGATCGCGTGGTGTCCACCCAGCGAATGCCCGATCGCACCGATCCTACCGGCGTCAACTTCCGAAAGTGAGCTGAGCAGGTCCACCCCACGCATCGCATCCCAGACTGCTTTCAGCGTCCCGCTGGCCCACTGCGGATTCCGATCGAAAGCATAAGGATGCTCGCCGAAACTCGGATAGTCCGGTGCCAGCACCACATACCCCAGCTCGGCAAGCTCCTTCGCGTAGTGCAGATGCGGATTGCCTCCCATGCCCGCCGGCTCCTCCTTGCCGATTGGGATCGTTTGGTGGAGCGCCAGCATCGCTGGAACGGGTGCGGTCTGACCTTTTGGCATCAGCAGCAGCGCGGTCACCCAATCTCCCTCTTCGCTTCGGTACCGAAGTTTCTTGCGGACCACCGAACCGTCGATCGACTGGTCGATCCACTCCACTTCGGGAGGCGACCGCTTTTCGATAGATGGAAGTGACCCCATCACCGATGCCACCTGCTTGCGGATGTCGGTCAGGCGTACTTCCCAATCTTCGGGCTTGGAGATCGGTTGCCAGCTTCCTGCAGCATCCCGGAAGCGATCGACGCGCGCATGCTCTGGAAATTGGTCGATCGACGCCACATGGCGAATCTGTGCCAGACAGGGATGGCTGAGCTGCAGCAGGAAGATCACGGTCCAAATCCAAAGTCGAATCGATCGCTGGCGCATAATTGGTCGCTCACAGTATCCAGTTGGCAGTTCTCATACGGTCCTCGATGGCAACCGGATCCCGACCGGCAGCTTCTGGGAGTGTATCTCTGGAATGGGCCGCCAGGGAAGGTGCCGAAAATGTTGCGATGCATGGCGCGGCGCGGTAGCCTGACAGAGGAAGGAATCGGTGAACGTTTCCCTCTGCGCTTCGGCCATCCCTCCTGCACCTGCCGCCAATCCTCCCTTCTGCGATCGGTCTCGCTTCCATGCCTGCAAGAACTTGCCGCATCCTGGTCATGCTGCTGCTCCTTTTGCGATTCGGCGGCGCCTCGTCGATCCTCTCAGCCCAAGAGGCCAATCCATCAGCCGATTGGCAACGACTGGATCGAGACTTTCGCGATCAGATCGCCCCTATCCTGCAAAGCCGTTGTTTCGAATGCCACAGCGGCGCCGTGGTGGAAGGGGAGATCGATCTAAGCGTTTACGACCAGGTCGAGACGATACGCAAGGAGCCCCTGCTTTGGGAACGGATC
Organism: Planctomycetaceae bacterium; assembly: GCA_040375295.1. Classification (GTDB taxonomy): domain Bacteria; phylum Planctomycetota; class Planctomycetia; order Pirellulales; family Pirellulaceae; genus JBEISR01. The sequence goes on along the minus strand of JBEISR010000023.1, from coordinate 10,036 downwards.
TGGCAGGTAGTACAAAGTCGGCAGATGCCGCCGAAGGATTCCCCGCAACTGGACGCCAGCCAGCGCGAACAGCTTCTGGGATGGCTGGATCAATATCTGCGCGACGAGGCGCGATCGAAAGCGGGTGATCCCGGCAACGTCGTCCTCAGGCGACTAAACAATGCTGAATACACCCACACCGTGCGCGACCTGACGGGGATCGATTCCCTCGATCCAGTCCGCGAATTCCCAGTCGATTCCGCAGCAGGGGAAGGATTTACCAACGTCGGACAGGCGATGGCAATGTCCCCGGCAATGGTCTCCAAGTACCTCGATGCCGGCAAGGCAGTGGCCGATCACTTGGTTCTGCTTCCTTCGGGGATTCGTTTTTCTCCTAGCACCACCCAGCGCGACTGGACGGACGAGTATCTGACTGCCATTCGCAATTTCTACGCGAGATATTCCAGCAGCGAAGGCGCCATGGCGGTCAATCTCCAGGGGATCCAGTTCGATACCAACCAGGGAGGCCGACTACCACTGAAGGAATACCTGCAGGCAGCACTCGATCTCCGCTCTCTAGACAACCCGACGACTCGATCGCAGACGCTTGGCGATCGCCATCTGACGGCTCGCTATGCCAACCTTCTGATGCAAACCCTCCAAGACGATCGATCGGCGCAATCCCCCCTCCTTCAGCCACTGCTCCGGGATTATCGCGATCCGAAGATTTCCGATCCCTCGGCGATGATCGCCTGGATCCATGCATGGCAATCGGCGCTATGGCGTTTCCAGCCGGTAGGACAGATCGGTCGCTTGGGTGGCCCCAAGGCATGGCAGGAACCACTGAGTCCACTGGTCGGCCAGAGCCCCGTGGAGCTACCGATTCCGGAAACAGCGGAAGGCCAGTCGATCACGATCCACCTGGCAAGCCACGATGCCGGGGACGGCGATGCTGGCGATACGGTGCTTTGGACCAATCCGCGCCTGACCGCCCCTGGACGCCCCGACCTGCCGCTCAGCCAAATCGCCGCTGCGGCGCAAATCATGACGCAGGAAACCGAGCGATGGGAAGAGGAGACACTGGCGACGCTGGATGCCTGTGCGGAAGCGATGCAGGGAGGTGCTGCCCAGACATCGACGCTGGACCAACTGGCAAGTCGTCATGACGTCGACCCCATCGGACTGGCCGCCTGGCTTGACTTCCTCGGGATCCAGGTTGGTGGTGCCGAAGCGGCCCTGGGTGAACTATTGACCCAGAAAATGGAAAGCGCCGAAGGTTACGATTTCATCAAGGGCTGGGTGGGTGCCGATGCGCTCAGCATCATCGCCAACCGATCGGATCAGCATGTCCGGATTCCCGGCAACATGAAACCTCACTCCATCGCCGTCCATCCTGCCCCCAATCGATCGATCTCCGTCGGCTGGCGAAGCCCGATCGAATCCCCGCTACTGATCCAAGGTGCGGTCCAGCACGCTCATCCGGAGTGTGGCAACGGTGTCCTCTGGGTGCTGGAACTGCGGCGCGGCAATACCCGCCAGCGGTTGGCCGAAGGGGTCAGCCAGGGCGCCGCCGTCATCCCAATTCCCGATCAAAAGGGAATCGCCGTCCGCAAGGGAGATTCCATCGTCCTGACGATCCTGCCACGCGATGGGAATCATTCGTGCGATTTGACTGCCATCGATCTGGCGATCACCGCCGGCGATCAGAAGTGGGATCTCGCCCAACAGCTCTCGCCCGACCTGCTCGCAGCCAATCCACATGCCGATCTGCAGGGGAACCCGGACGTTTGGCATTGCTTTTCCGAACCGACTTCGGGCAGTAGCGCCGTCGTCCTCCCCGCAGGATCGCTCTTGGCGCAGTGGCAGGCCGCAGTGGATCCCGACCAGCGTCGCGCCCTCGCACAGCGGATCGCTCAACTGGTGAAGACCGAACCATCCGATCTGCCTGCCGACCATCCCGATCGACTGCTGCGAAAACAGCTCCGATGGTCGCAGGGCCCACGCATGACCATGGTGCTCAAGAAGATCGCTTCGAATGCGCTAGCCCCCTCCGACGCTACCCAGCCGCTGCCGGAGTGGGGACTTCCCGCTTCGCGCTTCGGACTTTTGCCAGATGGATCGGCGACCGATCCGACGACCCTGGTCGTCGCGGCGCCTCAGTCGTTGGAGATTCGGATTCCTGCCGAGCTGGCGGCGGGGCGAGTCTTTCAATCGCTGGCACGACTGGCCCCCGACGCTCAGGCTCCCAATGCAATGGGCCGTGGGTCGGTGCAGGTCCACGCTTCGCTTCAGAAGCCCGATTCGCTCCCCCTTCAGCCCCAGCTTCCCTTGCTGGTCGCGGAAGGCAGCTCGGCCGAAGCCGCTTGGAAGGAACGCTTCCAGCAGTTTCGAGATCTCTTCCCAGTGGCGCTCTGCTACACAAAAATCGTACCGGTCGACGAAGTGGTGACGCTGAATATCTTCTTTCGTGAAGACGACCAGCTGAAGCGATTGATGCTGGAGGAAAGCGAGCAGAAGGAGATCGATCGCTTGTGGGACGAACTGCTCTTTGTCAGTCGTGAACCACTGCAGATGATCGACGCACACCAACAGCTGCAGGAATTTGCCACTCAGGATCGCCAGGACCTAGTTCCGCAGTTCGCCGCGATGAAGGAAGGCATTGATCGTCGCGCTGCCGAGTATCGAAGGCGGCTGGTGGAGGTGGAGCCGCTGCAACTGGAGGCGCTTCGGCCGATCGCCGCAAAAGCGTTCCGGAGACCGATCACCGACACGCAGTGGAAATCGCTGGTCGATGGGTACCAAAAGCTGCGCAGCGATGATCTTTCCCATGAGGAAGCGATCCGCCTGTCGATGGCCCGTATTCTGGTATCCCCTGCGTTTCTCTATCGCGCCGAACACCCTCAGGGTCAGCAGCCAGTCGGTCCTTTGGACGATTGGCAATTGGCCAGTCGACTCAGCTATTTCCTCTGGTCTTCGATGCCAGATGAGGAGCTTTGGCGAGCGGCTGGGGAGGGGAAGCTGCGACAGCCGGAAGAACTGGCTTCGCAGGTCCGCCGCATGCTGAAGGATCCCAAGGTGCGCAGGCTGGCGATCGAGTTCGGGTGCCAGTGGCTGCATGTGCATGGCTTCGATCGACTGGATGAGAAAAGCGAAAAGGCATTTCCCGAATTTGCCTCTTTGCGTTCAGCGATGTACGAAGAAACGATCCAGACCTTTATCGACTTCCTCCAGAACAATCGGCCGATGATCGAACTGGTCGAAAGCGACGCAGCAATGCTCAATGAGCCGATGGCGAAGTTCTATGGGATCGAGGGAGTCGAAGGGGACCAGTGGCGGCGGGTTGAGGGAGTGGCCAAGTTGCATCGCGGCGGTATCTTGGGACTTGCCAGCACCCTGGCTAGGCAGTCCGGCGCCTCCCGCACCAGCCCCATCCTCCGCGGCAACTGGCTCAGCGAATCCCTCCTGGGTGAGAAACTCCCCAAGCCACCCAAGGGAGTGCCACAACTGCCAGAGGAGCCACCCGAAGGGTTCTCGGAGCGGCAACTGATTGAGATGCATTCGTCGCTGGAATCGTGTAGCGACTGCCATCAGCGGATCGATCCGTTTGGATTTGCGATGGAACAGTTCGATGGGATCGGAAAATTCCGCCAAGTCGATCTACACCAAAACCCCATCGATGCCCGCGCTACCCTCTTCGATGGAACGGAGGTCAACGGAATCGATGATCTTCGCCGATACATCGCAGGACCCCGGCGCGACGATTTCCTCCGGCAGTTCCAACGCAAGCTGCTTGGATACGCCCTGGGCCGTTCTGTAGCGCTATCGGATCTTCCCCTGATCGACGACTTCCGAGAACAGACACCCAAGGACCAGCAGACGATTGGACGATGGATCGAGGCGATCGTGCTCAGCCCCCAGTTTCGGAACATTCGACGGACCGAACCGGAGGTGGTGGCCAAGTGATTCGCAACGATCCAAGCTCCCCAGCACCGATGGATCGACTTTCCGCACCAATCGACCTAAGATGCCCGTGAGAGTTTGAGATTCCACCGGGATCATGACGAGAAAATAGAAACGAACTGCACTCCACTCCTTTAGCAGCGAGACAACCACCATGAATCGACACCAATTCCAGCGGCGCACGTTCCTGCGGGGCGTGGGAGTCAGCATGGCGTTGCCATGGATGGAGTCGGTTCGCGTCTGGGGGGATGAAGCCAAATCGACGGCCGATTCGGCCAGCCAGGCACCGATACGCGTCGCCGTGCTATTTGCCGGCAACGGTTTCCACAGCAAGGAGTGGTGGGCTCGCGGCGAAAAAGCCTCGATGGAGCTGGGGCAGGTGCTCGCACCACTCCATCCCCATCGCGAAAAGCTGCTCTTCGTCCGAGGTCTTTACAACGCGGAAGCCACCAAAGGAAATATCCACAGTTCCCAGACCGGAAACCTTCTCTCCGGTGCTCCGCTGGCGCCCGGTGGCGACATCCGATCAGGGACCAGCTTTGATCAGCTTCTGGCGCAGACCTACGGTCGATCGACCAAGGTCCCTAGCCTGGTGCTAGGCTGTGAAGCCCCCAATCCATCGGTCCACAAGAACTACTCGATGCTCTACAGCTCCCATATCTCATGGAGCTCCCCGACTACGCCAACCCCTCTGGAAATCTACCCCGCTCTGGCCTTCGATCGACTGTTCAAGGAAAGCTCGCAGGCCGGTGACCGCAGTGTGCTGGATGCCGTCCTCGCCGACGCGGGAGATCTCAGGCGTCAAATCAGCTCTGCCGATCAGCGAAAGCTGGATGAGTATCTCGATTCGGTGCGGGACGTCGAGCAGCGGATTGCAGCTGCGGGAGAGAAAGGGGAGCTGCAGGGGTGGCGGCCGACGCTGACCGAACCCAATATGCCACGGCCCGCCGATGGACTTCCGCAGAATATCGCCGATCACATGCGACTGATGGCCGACATCCTGGTGCTTGGATTCCAGACCGACACCACTCGCATCGCTACCCTGAAACTCAACAACGATCACTCCTCGCTGCGATTCCCGCATCTGGGGGTCGATTACATGATCCACCACCTGCTGAGCCATTCGGATACGGCCGACTGGCTGAAGGTCAATCAGTTCTTCCTGGAACAGCTTGCGTACATCGCCACCCGACTGGATGCGATCCAGGAAGGCGACCGCACAGCACTCGATAATTCCATGCTGATGCTCTGTTCCAGCATGATGACCGGAAGTCACAACAACGACGAACTGCCGGTGGTGATGGTAGGACGCGGGGGTGGCCGGATCGACACCGGAAGGGTGCTCAGCTATCGCGACCAGTCCCAGCGGCAGATGTGCCGGCTGTTCCTTTCGATGATGGACAAGATGGAAATACGACCCGAGAGATTCGGCGACGCCGCCGAACAGCTTCAGGAAATCTAATCGCCCCGCGACCGATCAAGTCCGTGCTGCGTCCGTAGCAGCCACAGCACCCACACCGGCGGTGCGCTGTGACAGTCCTGATTGGTGTGGGCTGCGCCGCGCGCGACTCTGTTCGATCTCCTCTCGCAGTTCCTCATCCGTCATCCATAGCGATCGCTCGATGCGAACCCACTGCCACCCATAGTCGGCAGCACCTAGTAGCAAAAGCAGGGCTGCCAACCAGCGACCGAACAGCGGGAATAGTTCCATCAAGCCACCGGCGAGTTGCTCCGGTGCAATCAGCCCCAACTGAGCGATGCGGTGACGAAACCCATAGAGCACCAGAAGACCGATTGCCGCCAGCCCCATCGCCATCCCAGCGCTCCAAAGCTGTTGCAGCCATGTGGACCATTGCATCGGGCGTTGCCAGCGATCGATCCAGGCATCACCTCCGGGAGCTTGCCAGCGAACGATCCATTGGCGGCGAATCAAGAACGAACCAGTGAGCGTCATCAACCAGATAGCACCCATGACCAGCGCAATCACCAACCATCCGCGAAAGGCCTCCGAAAGCCACTCGAGCGATAGCGCCTGGCGTCGATCCAGCCAAGGCTGGGGAACCGATCCCGTTGGATCGCGCCAGAAAGGATGCCAGGGATGCGAGAGGATCTGGCTGGCCGCCGAAGCGATCGCTGGTAGCAGCATCGTGATTCCCAACAGGACAATCGCCCCAAGCAGCAGTCGACTCTGCGGCACCCGCCCTTCCTGCACGGCCCGTCGCCGACGTGCCGCAGTAGGAGGATGCTTCCGCTCTTGTTCACTTGCCATTGCCTACCCCCGCCATCCAGAGGTCGACCCAATGAAAATACTCCTGCCATCCCTCCACCGCCGATCGCTCCATCCCATAGACCATCGCCGCTAAAGATCCCAGCAGCAGCGCTACACGGATCGGTGTATTCGATTCGGAAGAGGACCAGCCGGGAAGCACCTTGGCGATCAGCCCAGAGGTGGCCTGAGAGGCCATGACCACAAAAGCGATCGGCGCAACCAACCGCAGTCCCATCAGCGCGCTGGCGGGGATCAGCCCAAGGACTCCCGCCACCCAGTCCGGATCGACCGATAAGCCCCCTGGCGCATAGCGATGGAAACTCTCTAGCCACATCCGCACCAGGGCTTGGTGAGCCCCGATGCCAAGGAACCAGGCGATCGAGCAAAGCCCAAGCAGTAGGTGAAAGGCAGTGGTCCCGTCGCCATGGGAAGAGGGGCCATGAAGAGCATGAGAGGAAGAGCTGGTATCCAGACCTGCCGAGTGCGCCAGCCAGTCGGCCCCCAGTTGCACAAAGTGAATCCCAAGGAACGCAGCGCAGGCGATGGTTGCCCCCAGCAGCAACTCCACCCCAAGAGCGATCATGGCATGAGCCCAGTCGATCGGAAGGGCAGGGGAGTCAGGCTGTACCAGAGGCACCAGGCATCCGGCCAGCAGGACCGCCATCAGCCCCTGCATCCGCATGGAGATTCCCTGCAGCAAGCCCTGGGGAATCACAATCGACATCGGCAGCAGACGCACCACGATGCACAGTGCCGTCCAGACCGAAGCCAATGATGGAAGTGGATCACCGCCGATCGATTCGATCATGGCCGCTTTCTGAAGTGGCAGTACAAGGAAACCATCGCTTCCCACGAAGCACCTTCGGAACCTCTAACGACCGATCGTTGCAGGAATGTTCCGGTACAGGTCTTGGGAGAACTCCACCAACCGTTCCGTCATCCAAGGCAAGAGGAGCATCGCCACCAGCAACGTGGCCAGCCACTTCGGGATCGCCGAAACGGCGCTGTCTTGGATCTGGAACACTCCCTGAAGGAAACTAAAGAGGCCACCGACCAAAAGCGCTACCAGCAGCAAGGGGGAGGCCAGCAACAGGGTCGTCAGCAATGCCTGCTGCACTCCATCGGAAACCCATGCACCATCCATCGAACCACTCCCTGTCCGTGACCTTCGATTGTCCGATCGCCGCCACTACCCAATCGTTCCGAAACTCGCCAGCAACAACTCCACCACCAGTCGCCAGCCATCCAAGAGCACAAACAGCAGCAGCTTGAAGGGGAACGAAATGACGGTAGGAGACAGCGTCGACAGACCCATGGCAACGATCACCGAGGCAACCAGCAGATCGACCATCAGGAACGGCAGGAATATCTGAAATCCGATCAGGAATGCCGTCTTCAATTCGCTGATCAGGAACGCCGGCATCAAGACGCGAAACGGGACCTGATCAAAACTCTGCGGAGCCGTAGCTCCGGGATTGTCGTACTGCAGAAAAAGATGCACTTCATCGTGATTCCCCGCTTGGTCGATCTGCCGCTCCATGAACTCGCGGATCGGTTGAACCCCTCGTTCCCAAGCCGTCTGCCAGCGATCGCCCATGGCAGACTGTCCATAAGGTTCGATCGCTTCGCGATACACACGGCTCCATACCGGCGCCATGATGAAGAAGGTCATGAACAGGGCGATGGCAGTGGTGACGTGAACGGGTGGCAGTTGCTGGGTACCCAAAGCCGACCTCAGCAGTCCAAAGACGACGACGATCCGCACGTAGCAAGTGGTCAGCAGCAATGCCGCCGGGACAAGCCCTACGGTGCCCAGCAGGATCAGCCATCGCAGGCTGGCCATCGATCCTCCCAGCAACTGGTCGCTGGAATCTGTACTGGAGCCCGCGCTGGGATCCGAATTCGTCGTGTCCGATGAGGAACTTGAGGGCTCAGCCTTCAACACTTCTCCCATCAACCGATGCAACCCTCGTTCGATCAGCTCTGGGGGACGATCGGACGCATCGTTGTCGATCGCAGTCGCCGCAGAAGCTGTCTCCTGTGCCGATAAGGTAGAAAAATGACAGACGCTTAGCAGCAGCATCCCCAGAACCTTCAGCAACCCGATCGGTAGCACCTGGTGCATCATCCCCTCCGATCCAGATAGGGATGTTCCGAGGGATAGCGCAGCAGGGGATCCAGCGTCGATGGGTCGATCTTGGAGGCGGTATCGCGTCGGCCGAACAGCCCTGCATTGGCTGGGCGGCGGTGCATCTGAATCATCCGCTCCACTTCCTGCGGATCGTCGATGACATCCAGGGTGCGCAGATTCCCAGGTTCCTTGGCCACCAGCAGCAGACGATCACCAAACCGTACGACGTAGCAATGTTGCTGAGCGGCCAGCCGGCAGGTTCCCAGGCACTCCACCCACGGCGATTCCTCCGGCGGAGGGAAGGCAGTTTGTCGGCGTCGCCACCACCAGAGCATTCCTAGGGACAGACCCAACAGCGTCGCCGCGCTCGTGCTCCAAGGAGCCCATGCGTTCGCTGACGGGGCCGAGGCAGAAGCATCCTGGCCGATCCGCTTGGAGGAGGGAGGTACCAGGGGCCGCGCCGTTCGTGCGGAAGGTAGCGATGCGGCCTGTTCCGTCGCCTCATCGACGGATGCGCCAAGGCTGGATGCCGCTAAGGGTCGATCGGATATCTGCTGTGTGTTGGGTCGAAGCAGCATCGGTGGCCGATCCTCTGGCTCAGCCGCACTGCCAAGATCGCAGCAAAAAATGCTAAGCAACAGCCAGATCGCCAGCACCCACAATCCGCGCGATCGATCACCAGGATCCGGTTGCCTGCAGATTGGGAGTGCGCGCATTGCTTGCATGATCAGGCCGCCTTCCTGGCCGCCGATGGACCGGCATGGGAAGAAGGCATGTCAGCAGGAGAGCAGCCCGACAAAGGCTCGTCGATCCGCACGGTGCAAGAACCATCGCGTTGTAGCAGTGTGCCACGAGCCGCTGGGAGGTGATCGATCCAGATCACAACGGGTTCATCGATGCGTTGATCTAAGGTGAGGATGGTTCCTGGCCGAAGCTGCTTCAACTGCGCAGGGCTCAGTGAGATCGAGCCGACGGGGATGCGCATGGAGACAGGCGATTCGGATTCGGGAGGCGCAAAGGGAGCTTGGCTGAAGCCCGCCTGTGGCGGAAGTGCTGGCTCTAATGGCTCTTCGAATGTCTGCCAGTCGACTAATGCCAACGGGGGCGATGGGGAGGTTTCACCAGGGATTTCAAGAGTCGAAGGCCCATCGTCTGGCGGCCGACTTGCGTGGGCAGTTGGGGATGGAGCGGTCGCTGGCCGGGGCGACAAACTTTTTCTGCTGTTTTTGGAGGGGCGTCCCGCCCGTCGGTGTGACATGACCACCATCCTTGGAACCACGCGACTGGGGGCAGCTTGTCCAGATCCGGAAGCTGCCAGGTAGGAGGCTGAAACTGCTGAGCCGACTTGTCGCGAAAATGCCTTCTATTTTCAAGGTCATTTTTCTTGGCTAGCAATCTGGCGATGGTGGCTACCTCTTCGGTAGCCACCGCGGCCACGCGGTGGATGGCTACGTTCAACCTCCATCCAAATCATCTACCATCTGGCGATGGTGGCTACGTGCCAACTCTTCGTAACAACTCTTTCGTAGCCACCGCGGCCACGCGGTGGATGGCTACGCTTAACCTCCATCCAAATCTTCCACCATCTGGCGATGGTGGCTACGTGCCAACTCTTCGTAACAACTCTTTCGTAGCCACCGCGGCCACGCGGTGGATGGCTACGCTTAACCTCCATCCAGGTCTTCCACCATCTGGCG
>JBEISR010000027.1:0-62543 GCA_040375295.1 Planctomycetaceae bacterium | reverse complement strand
TCAATCGGTGCCACCCACCTTTTCAATCGGTGCCACCCACCTTTTCAATCGGTGCCACCCACCTTTTCAATCGGTGCCATCCACCTTTTCAATCGGTGCCATCCACCTTTTCAATCGGTGCCATCCACCTTTTCAATCGGTACCACCCACCGATTAAAACCCCATCTTTTGACCGGTCTTATCATCCCGGAGGCATCTTGCTTCCCGGCGCTAGCATCACCGAGCCGGCAGCACCAAAAGCAACTAATCGCTGGTACCCCCCCAATCGGTGCCACCCACCTTTTCAATCGGTGCCACCCACCTTTTCAATCGGTGCCATCCACCTTTTCAATCGGTGCCACCCACCAATTGCGCACACCAACTGAGGGTAAGCACCCCAAAAGAACGGGTTTAAAGGCTGCGCTGGCAAAGAATGTCGCGGCCAATCCTGAGTCCTACCAGCCACTCGGAGAAGCTGGCGAGCAGCTTTCCACCGCCGAAAAAATCAGCTTCGCTTTTCCCAAACAACGCTATCCTTCCTCTTTCGCAAGCATTTGCCCGGCTCGCCGCATAGCCCCCACCACTGGCTCCTCGATGACCAATGGGATCGCACCAGGCTGATCCAACTGCTTCATCAGTAGCTGCCGGTAGCGGTCATACCCCACCAGCAACCCTCCCGCCATCAGCAGATGATATTGCTGGCATCCCAGTTGTGATGCCAGAGACCGCGCCAATCGCGCTAGGGCCATCGCCCCCTGATCAATCACTCTGCTGGCAAGCTCATCCCCCCTGGCGGCTTGGTCGAACACCAAGGCCGAGAGCAAGGCAACCTGCTGCCGCGGCATCGCGTAGAGCTTGGAGATCCAGTCGCGTGGCTCCGTCACTCCCCAATGTCGATTGAAGGCAGCGACCATCCCGGTCGGTGGCCCGATTTGGTCGACTGCCTGAGTCGCCAATCTCAGGCCCTCGCATGCGATGCTGTAGCCGCTACCTTCATCACCGATCCAAGGCCCCCAACCACCGACATTCAAGCGTTCGCCCAGACGAGTCGCTGCGAATGAATTCGAACCAGTTCCCGCCAGGACGGCGATGCGGGGCAGGGCGTCGGCTGGCCGCAACCGAAAGGAATCACTATCCGATCCCACCTCGACACCCGCCGCATCCAAAATCAACTCCACATCACCGCAGACCTCTACCCGCTTGGCGAGTTGCTGTCTGCCAACCCAGGCTCCCACCGCTCGCTGTTCCTCCGGTCGCCCCGCCCCGGCTAGCCCCATGCAAACAGCGTCTAAAGGCCTCCTCTGCAAACTGGCACTTTGGAAAGCTGCCTCGGTCGCCACCATCAAGTTTTTACACGCCAACTCCATTCCCTCGACCCTTGGATTGCTGCCACCCGATCGGCCTACACCCAGTCGATGAATTCGCATGCCTCCGTCGGGTTCCAGCCCAAGCGTTCCCAACCAAGCGCGGGTATGACTGCCACCCCCATCGATGCCCAGGATCAGAGAATCGCTATCCATCACCTGTCGCTCCTGCCAAGAAACGCCTTGCATCCCGTTCGACTTCCAACTGCAACCCGACGAAGCGGGCTCGCCAGCCGATCACGAATCCGCGATCGCTTTGCGCAGATGTCCACCCGCATCCATCAGCCGGCGGCGAGCCATCTCCGGGGAAAGATTGGCCCGAGCTACGACGATGGCGGTCTTCACTTCGCCATCACATGCATCCAAAAGCTTTTCTGCTTTCTCACTATCGACCTCCCCCAGCAACTCGATCATTCGAATGCTTCGCGCCCTGAGCTTCTGGTTGGAAGGCTTCAGATCGACCATCCAGTGGCCGAATGTCTTGCCCAATTGCACCATGGTGGCGGTGGTGAACATGTTGAGCACCATTTTGGTGGCAGTGCCCGATTTCAGACGAGTGGATCCGCTCAGGATTTCCGGCCCCACGTCCAACACAACCATCTCATCCACCAGCGGCTCCATGGGACTCTCACGATTGCAGGCAATGCCAATCGTACATGCCCCTTCCTGCCGAGCCCACTGCAGGGCACCCAGCACGTACGGTGTCCTACCGCTGGTGGCGATTCCTACCACCACATCGGCACCCCCTACCGTCAAATCCTCTAGATCAGCAGCCCCTTGCTGTGTCGAATCCTCAGCTCCCTCGATCGCTCGCGTCAATGCATCCCGCCCACCAGCAATCACTCCGACCACCATCGCTGGATCGGTCCGAAATGTTGGCGGACACTCAGAAGCATCCAACACCCCCAATCGCCCCGACGTACCAGCCCCGGTGTAAATCAACCTACCCCCTTTCGACAACCGCTCAGTAATCCGCTCGATACACCTGGCGATCACCTCCTGCATCGCCTCTACCGCTTCGACCACCAGACGATCCTGTCTGTTCATCAGCCGAACGATCTCCAGGGGGCTCATCGCATCTAGTCGCTCCGAATCCGGATTCGACTCTTCGGTCTTCAGTTTCCCCAGCCGCGACGAATCGATCACGATGCATCTTCCTGTAGATCAAGATTCCTTCGGAATAGCGCACGGGAGCGATCCATCTGCAGACCGCCACTTGCTGCATCCCCGCTTTCTGTCCCGTTCGGCTCATTGTGATCAGATCCTTCCGATCCCGGTAGGTCGACTCGGTCGCCCCAAGCCAGCCTGCGTTTCGAAAAATCCGCGATCACCCGGCCGCTTCCATCAGCATGTACCAAAGTCAAATGAATGGATGTAGCGATCAAAGCGAAGATGACGGAGCCACCGATTGGAGTTGCCTATTTTTCGATCGCCATCGCCCAGTGGAACCCTCTTGGGGTGCATAAAGTTCAGGATACCGACTCCGATAGCTCCCCATTAGGCTGGCAGGCCCCTCCCATGTTGTCGCTGCTCCCCAAGCCGTCCTTGACCACCATCGCGGGAATCGGAGCCCTCTGTTTTGGGCCCTACATGGTTCAGGAGACACAGACCGGCCGCGATCTCTGGAATTGGGCAACCAAGCAGGCTTGGCAATCCATGGCAGGCAACTCACCGTCGCTCCGAGATCGCGATGCGCCAATTGACGCGCCGCCAGGTCAGTTCGTATCGACATCCCCCTTCGGCACTCCTCCACCCGCCTCTTCAGATGGTCGTCAACGCAGCGAGCCTTCAGGCACAGTGTCGCAGGCGTCCCCGGAGACTCAGGCATCCCCAGCGACTCCAGGCCCCGCAACGATCGATCTGCGTGCTTGGCTGAGGTGGGATCTTCCCAGAGGCTACCTGCTGTGGCAGCATCCGAACGCGGCGATCGTCCCCACGGAACGAAACCTCCTAGGCTACCGCTTCCCGTTCACCACAGGACTTCAGCCACAGGACCTCACGGGCACATTGACTTACTATTACGATGCCAAGGATCAACTTCAGAGGATGGAACTATCCGCGGCTTCCGAAAACCCCTGGCCTATGACCCAGTGGCTGCTGCCCCATTTCCGTCTTCAGCCCATCGCCCCGCTGCAACCCAACTTCCGCTTGGCGATCCTCAAAAGCCGCGACAAAACGCAAAGCCTTCTGGCAGTCGCAACCGGCAACGCATCTTCTGCCAGTCCACCACACGAACTGTTCCTGGAGCTTAATCGCTCCACCGATCTTGGACTTGGCTTCTATTCCAGCCAACTCCTACAACCAGCAAGCAATCCATGACCGAGTGCGCGCGGTGTGTGGCGTGCCTACAGACAGGCACTATCGCTTGATGACGATCGCGTGCCCATTGAGATTGTGCAAAACCAAACGATCCTGCTCAATCATCTGCTCTTCGACATACCGAGTGATCCCAGAACATCCCCGAAAACCATAGTCGTCATAGACGATGATGGCCCCGGGCACTAAGCGATCCCAGATCCAGTCGACTATATCTTTCGCTGATTCATAAACGTCGACGTCGATGTGAACGAATCGGAACTTCAGATGCTCGACAGCATGACCAGTCGCGTCAGGAAAGATGCCCTGAAGGATCTCAACGTTGTCGACTCGCAACTGCTCCTCCAACAGTCGCTCCACCATCGCTCGGTCTGTGTCCGCATGCTCACCACCTTTGTAGTAGGTGTCCTTCTGCCCCGCTTTGACGACGCCTGTGAAGGTATCGCACAGGAAGACCTTCTCTTTGATGCCACATCGCTTCGCCTGCTTTGCGATCAAACCACCCGTGCCGCCACGCCAAACTCCAATCTCGATGATGCTCCCGCTCTCCAACTTCGCGCTCTGCTCAATCAGCTTCCAAAGCTCATAACAGCGGAACTTGTCGACCAGCGTGGAACCGCTGATTTTGGAGTAGGTTTCCAGAAACTCTTGGTCTTTGTTCCAGGGACTATAACTGGCCCGCGGCACAACCTGCTCGTATTCCTCGGGTGCCTTGGACTGAACCGGAACTGCAGCAGTCGCCGTCGTCTTTCGCGAAATCTCCACACCGCAGAGATTGGCGAATTTCTTGATCGATTTCTTCAAAAGTTCCATGAAAAGACTCGTCGCTGAATTCGTGTTAGGGTCAAGCTGCATTGAGGTCCATAGAGAACCGATGAGTTCCTCTTCCGTCGATCGGATCCAGAGCTGCTGTGGAGGAATCGCAATTCCCGCGGATCCTGGAGCTTGTCGCAAAAAGATCGGATCTTCTCGAGTGTAACAGAAATGCTGCAGTGTCCAAATATTCCCATTCGGAAACTGCATTTTCTTCCGTTAGCAACTCGGCACGACGATCCGCGATGCACCTAAAGGCCTTCAGACCAAGCGACCAAATCGCATGACCCCGCGCACTCGGGGGGAGCCTTACCAACTCTGCGACCCGCGATGTCGCTGGAACCAATCGCAGGATCGACTCTCGCGAGCACCTACAAATTTCTCGACTCCTGCATCGATCCGTAAGCTAGTAACCCTTCGGCCTAAAGATCGATGTTCCTGATCAAGGAGTGCCTGCCACTCGCATCCATGTGGCGGCTGTTCGCCTTCCAGGAGCTACCTCCCCGCTCGAAAGGATGGCACGCCCTCCGTCCTGCATGAGCGTGGTTGTCACCTGAGCGAACGGAAGCGGATCGGTCGACTCCCATCGATCTTCAAGCGAATCGTAGACCAGCATGTCGGCGCGGAACCCTGGGTGCTGCGACGGAGGCTGAAAACCGACGTGCGATCCATCATCTCCACCCAAAATTCCCCACCTACCGTCTCCCATTGCGAGTGCTGGCGAAGGGGCTGCTACCACCGGCCTAGGTAAAGGCGAGATGGATCGCCAGCCACCTTGGATGTTGTATCGGTAGGCTTCCTTTCGATAAGTTCGGACCGGATTTCCCCGGTCGTCGGGATCAAGCGATGCGCCGCTGAAGAGAAAAAAACCTAGGTTGTCGCTTGCAATCACCGGTAAAATGACCCCGTAGCCAGGGAGGTCCTCAAGTCGCTCCCAAACGCTCTCCGGTTGATCCGGCCTCCATCTCCAAAGCTCTGCGGAAGCCATCGTCGCCATCGGATCCTTCGCGCCTCCCACCAGGTAGATGGCATCGCCGACAGCACACGCCACAGCGTACGCCAGCGGCCTGGGCAGGCCCACCACTGGCCGGGCAATCGAGGACCACGTCCAGTCCCCACTCAACCTTTGGCCATCCAATCGCCAGGCAGTCGACAGATGCCCATCCGCATCACAGCCACCCAACCACAACCAGTCGCCACGCCACGCAATGGAAACACCATAGGCCAAAGGCTGGTCCATCGTTCGGGGCATTTGCCACTGGCCACTGCTCAGGTCCAGACACCAAAGTCGATCGGTCCAAACCTTCTTCCCTCCCTCCCACGGCATCCCATGAGGAAAATTCGCCCCACCCCCCACCAACAATCGCTCGCCAAACAGCCCAACAAATGGCCCCGCCACTCCAAGCGGATCTGGCAGGTCAGGCAACCGCTGCCAAGAGGGCATGGAAGACTTCCAATGAGCTGGTGCGGGGCATTGCAGAGATAGCAAGCAACCAGCACTCATCCCCCGTCGGATCCATTGCCTGCGCGAACAGTCGCCATCCACTTCCAAAACACCTCCGGTACGACTGCCATCAGAGGCTAAGAATTTCCCAGTGACGCCATCCAGAGACTCTCCCGCAACCGGTTTCCACTGTCCCCTTGCATCATGCAAGGAACCTAGCCACTGGAATACCAATCCTACCTGTTGCCTATCGCTGCAGCACCGAGAGCGCCTGATCAATCAATCCTTGCACCGACGGGGCGTCCGGCGCTTCGGCAATCAGCCTCACAATCGGCTCGGTGTTGCTGGCCCGCAGCAATAGCCATCGATCCTTCCACACCAACCTCACCCCATCCGTCTCCGTCAAAGATTCCGGTTGTAGACTCTCTTTCAAGCGTTGGATCGAACGGGAAAGCTCTTCCGCCGTCATCGTCGTCTTGGATTTGATCATCTGCGGTTGGGGAAAGTCGGTAAGCAGATTGGAAAGTGGACGCTTCTCGGCAGCTAGCAGATCCAGCACCATCGCGATGCCGAGAAAACTATCGCGAGTCCAGCCAATCCGAGGATCGATCGGTCCCCCGTTCCCCTCGCCTCCAAACACCGCATTGCTCCGCCGGATCAGATCGACCACATGGGCTTCGCCGACCGAACTGCGAAGGCACTGAACGCCGTACCCAGCCGCGATCGCTTCGTTGACACTGCTGCTGGCACCGTTGATGACCACCGTCCCTGGCTGCTGACTAAGCCGTCGGGCGATGCAGAGACTAAGCGTCCACTCCTCTCCAATGTAGCGGCCCCGCTCGTCCAAAATCGCTAAGCGGTCAGCATCCGGATCCTGAACAAAACCGATATCGTACGCAGCCTGTTCCATCGCCTGTGAGACCGTCCTCAAGTTCTCCGCCAGCGGCTCGGGCGGATGCTCGAACTCCCCATCGGGCTGGCCCCCGAGCACTGTGACGCGACACCCCAGCGACTCCAGCAGCCGTCGACCAAGCCGACTTCCGGCACCATGATTGCTGTCGAGCAAGACACAAAACGATCGTTGCCGAATGGCGGCGACGTCGACAATGTTCAAAAGCAAGCCCAGATGGGCAGCGTGTGGATCTTCGATTCCCTCCACGCGTCCCAGCCGATCGTAGGGAACCCAGGCCGTCTCCCTCCGCTCATACGCTTCCTTGACAGCGGCTCCTTCGCTGGCTGGAATCACGCGCCCCTCGGCATTAAAGAGCTTGATTCCGTTGTACTCCGAAGGATTATGGCTGGCCGATATTTGAATGCCACCCACCGCATTCCAGTGGCGAATGGCCACGCCGACCGTAGGTGTCGCCGTCACGTCGCAGTCGAGAACCAGTCGACCACTCGCTACCAATGTGGCTTTCACCGCATCGCTCAGATACTTCCCACTGGCTCGGCCATCGCGGGCCACCACCACTGGCCCCTCCGGCAGCTTACTTGCGTACGCAGCGACGTAATCGACAGCCACCGCAGGATGAAGCGACTGTCCGACGATCCCTCGAAGGCCGCTGACACTGATGATCAAAGAAGACATGACCAGAACACCACTTACAAAAGCTATCCGAGAGTCGACAGAGTGACACAAGAGTTCGCAGCATGTGCCACAGGAGATGAGCGATTTCATCTTACTTCAGCGCACCCCTCAGACTATGCCCACGGAATCCGATTTCGCCTGTGAGGCCCCCGCAAAGAGGAAGGCGGTGCCGCCCGGAGATGTCTGGCCTTCTGGGCAATCTGCTGCCATTGGCGTAAAATCTGACACTTTCACGCATGCTGCTTTGCATCGTCCCCAAAAAGGGCTGCTTCACTATGAATACCCCAACTTCATCGGGGACCATTCCTCCTTCCGACGACTCGATTTCCAACTGGCTGAAAATCGCGGAAACGGCCTGTCTGGAAAAGAAGATCACTACGGGGGCCCTTGAAAACATTCGGCAGTGGCTGATCCAGCCGCGCTATCAGGCCTACCGCAGGATCCTCGGAGAACATTTGGAAAACAGCCGTTGGAAGGAATTGGATGACGCATTCTGGACCATCATCCCCTTTGGAACCGGCGGCCGACGAGGTCGCATGTACCCGATCGGATCCAACGCCATCAACGATCGGACCATCGGTGAGAGCGCTCAGGGACTCGCTGAATACGTCCTTGAAAAAGTTTCCGATCGTCCGCTGCGATGTGCAATCGCGTATGACACCAGGCATCGATCGCGACATTTCGCCGAACTGTGCGCTTCGATCCTGGTGGCTAACGGATTTACCGTCTACTTTCTCGACGACTACCGCGCCACACCCCAACTGTCTCAGGCAGTCCGAATGTTCCAATGCCATTGTGGCATCATGGTCACCGCCAGCCACAATCCCCCCAGCGACAATGCAGTCAAGGTCTACTGGTCGACCGGTGGGCAGATTGTCCCACCAGACGATGCGGCCATCATCGATCGCGTGATGAAGGTCGACGAAATCCGATCCGTCGACTTCGCCCAGGCCTGCGTCGACGGAAAAGTGATGATGGTTACGAACCAAGTCGATGCCGCCTACCTGAAGGCTGCGGGCGAGTTCGCATTTCCTGGCTCCCGCAATCTCAAACTTCTGTATTCCCCTCTCCATGGCGTCGGTTCGTTCGCTGTCCCTCCATTGCTGCGACAAGCTGGGTTCGAGCAAATCGAGATGTTCGGCCCCCACGCAGAACCTAATGGAGATTTCCCCAACGTTCCAGGACACGTCAGCAATCCGGAAAACCCTCCGGTATTTGAAGCGATGATCGCGCACGCGAAACATCAAGGACACCGGCTGATTCTCGCAACCGACCCGGATTGCGATCGCATGGGTGGCGCCGCCCCGGAAACGATGGATACCTCCGGGCCGTGGCGGATCTTCAACGGCAACGAAATCGGTGCCCTGCTGGCCGATTTTATGCTTCGAAAATTCCAAGAACTTGGCAAGCTAACACGCAGCTCCTACGTCATCAAAACGCTGGTGACCACCGACCTGACACGAAAGATCGCCGAAGCCTACCAAGCACGCTGCGAAGGCAACATCCACGTCGGCTTCAAATGGATTGCTCAACTGATCGATGCCCATGGCCCCGATTCCTTCGTCTTCGGTACCGAAGAATCTCATGGCTACTTGGTCGGCCAGTACGCGAGGGATAAAGATGGAGCGGTAGCCTGCCTGCTGATGGCTCAACTGGCAGCGGAACTTGCAGCCAACGGCAGATCGCTAAGCAATCAGCTCGATGCACTCCACCGACAGCATGGCGTCCACCTGGAAGATCTTCTCAATGTCCAGATGGAAGGGAGCGAAGGGATGGAGCAGATGAAAAAGGTGATGGCTGCCTTCCGCGACTCCCCTCCAAAACAACTCGGCGACTCCCCAGTCCTTGAGATGAAGGATTACCAGTCGCTCCAGAGTCTGAATCTGGCAAGCCGCCAATCCCAATCGCTTGACGCCCCCAAGTCGAATATGGTCATGCTGGACCTGGGAGACTCCGGAAACGCCGTGGCCGTCCGGCCAAGCGGCACCGAGCCCAAAGTCAAATTTTATTTCTTCGGGGTTCTTCCCCCGTCCAACACGGACCTGACCAGCGAGCGCCAACAGATCAGGAATCGCATCGATTCCTGGAAGAAATCGCTGAAGGAGTATATCCAACAGGTGATCCAGGGGTAATCTTCGAGATTCGTTCCGTAGTCCCGTAGGGGTTAGGGTGTGTGTAGCACTTGCCGACTCCTCCACCGTCTGGCGACGGTGGCTACGAAGAGGTGGGATTGTCGCACGCGCAACCAACGACCATGTCCACCGTCTGGCGACGGTGGCTACGAAGAGGTGGGATTGTCGCACGCGCAACCAACGACCATTTCCACCGTCTGGCGACGGTGGCTACGAAGAGATGGGATCGTCGCATGCGCAACCAACGACCATGTCCACCGTCTGGCGACGGTGGCTACGAAGAGGATCACAATTAGCGCAAAAGCCAATCGGATCAAGGAATCCGACTGGGGGACTGAATCAGCCCGGCGGCAGGAAGATACGAATGCCGGACATAATCCGCCAACATCCGATGGCTGCTGAAACGCCAGGCACAGGTCCGGATCGAATCCTTCATGCGATCGATCCATCCTTCCGGAATCCCAAGATCGCTCTGGCCGTAATACAGCGGTACCACTTGCGACTCCAAAAGCTCCATCAGATACCGAGCATCCCTCGCATCGGCCGCCGCTTCGTCGGCCTGCCCTTCCCCTTTCCCAATGGCAAATCCATTGGTGCCGTCGTACGCTTCGGCCCACCAACCATCAAGAATGCTGCAATGGAGAACTCCATTGATAGCTGCCTTCTGGCCACTGGTACCCGACGCCTCCAGCGGCCTCCGGGGTGTATTGAGCCATAGATCGACCCCTTGTACCATCGCGCGGCAAATCTGCATGTCGTAATTGGGCAGGAAGATCAGGCGACCACGGAAGCGTGAGTCTTGCTGCAATTGGGCGATCGACTGCAGAATCGCTTTTCCAGGATGATCCTGAGGATGGGCTTTCCCCGCAAATAGCAATTGCACCGGACGCTTTGGATTTCCGATCAACTCCGCCAGACGATCCAAATCCTGAAACAGCAGATGAGCCCGCTTGTACGATGCGAAACGACGTCCAAAGCCAATCGTCAGCACATCACGTTTCCAGTCTCCCGGGCCAACTTCGGCATGCTCATGCAGTAGCTCCGTAGGATCCATGGTGGCCTTGGTGGCCAGTTGCACGCGGTAGTTGGAGATGAAGTCCAGCAACTGCTGCTTGAGTTGCTGATGAGTTGCCCAGCACTGGCTTCGATCCAACTCCGACACCGGTTCCCAAGTTTCCGGATGATCGATCCACTCCTGCCACCCCTTTCGTAGCAGGCCATCCCAAACATGCCGCCAAGGCTCGGCCAACCACGTCCCCAGATGGACGCCATTGGTGATATGGAAGATCGGCACTTCATCGACCGATTTGGAGGGCCAAAGGCTTCGCCACATGGAGCGAGAGACGCGGCCATGCAGGGCGCTGACACCGTTGGTGCGAGCTGCCGCGCGAAGCGCCAGAGCGGTCATGCAGAGCGGTTCGTAGGGATGCGGAGGCGACTCGGTAACTAGATTCACCAAACGATCGTGGGGAATCCCCAACTGATTTCGCAGCGGGCCAAGATACTCTTCCATCAGATCGCCGCTGAAACGATCGTGCCCTGCTGGTACCGGTGTGTGAGTGGTGAAAACGATCCCTGGATGCCGTTGCTCCCACGCCGAATCGAACCCCACCCCCTCTTCCTCCATCGCCTGCCGAGCCCACTCCAGGCTGGCAAATGCACTGTGCCCCTCGTTCAGATGGAGCACCGAGGGGTGGATGCCCAGCGCCCGGAGAGCTCGCACGCCTCCGATCCCCAGGACGATTTCCTGCGCGATGCGGGTCTGGCGATCGCCTCCGTAAAGACGCTGAGTGATCATCCGGTCGGAAGGGCTGTTCGACGGAGTGTTGCAGTCCAGCAGTACCAGCACAACACGTCCGACTAGTAGCTTCCATAGCCTTGCGTAAAGCGGCCCAGCATGACGATCAACGCGCACCTCCACCTGCCTTCCGTCGCTGTCGCGAACCGGCGAAACGGGCAGGTGTTCCAGTGGTAGATCGCTGTAGATTTCTCGCTGCAGCCAATGCGGATCGATCTCCTGCTGGAAATAGCCTTGCGAGTAGAACAGTCCCACACCAACCAGCGGGATCCCAAGATCGCTGGCGGTTTTCAGGTGATCGCCTGCCAGCACACCCAGACCACCCGAATAAATCGGGAGGGAAGGGTGGAGAGCGAATTCGGCGGAAAAGTAGGCAATGGGCCGCGCCCGTAGCGTTGATGCCTCCCGACGACTCCACAGACGCGATTGCTGCATGTACCCTTCATACCGTTCGTGCAGAGCGGTCACCGCGCGACCGAAGGCGGGATCTTTCCGGAGCGAATCCAAGTGAGAGGGATCCAATCGTTTCAGCCATACCCAGGGATTGCCTTCGCAAGCCACCATCCCCTGGGGATCGAGCCCCTGGAAGTACTGCTGGAATTCTGGATCCCAGGTCGACCAGAGGTTTTCAGCGCAGCATCGCACCAGCGCGATCGGGTCGTCGAGATCGGCTGCATGGCAATCTCCTCGCAGCGACATGGGCATCCAGGACATGTTCGATCCAAACAGAGGGGAGGGTCAGCCCGCATGCAGACGATGCGTTTCGATCCTCCAAAGATTGATCGAAATGGATCCAAAATGCGAGTGGCCCGATAGATTCGCGTGCGAAAAACAGATGAAGATCTCCTCGCGGCCGAGCGGTAGATCGTTCCACTCGTAAAGAACGCCCATTTCCACCCTCTGGCGACGGTGGCTACCAGGAAGTCATGCGCGCACGTCAGGTAGCCACCGCGGCCAAGCGGTGGATCGTAGCACGCGCAACCAACGCCCATTTCCACCGTCTGGCGACGGTGGCTACGAAGAGGTGGGATCGTAGCATGCGCAACCAACGCCCATTTCCACCGTCTGGCGACGGTGGCTACGAAGAGGTCCTGCGCGAACGCCGAGGGCGATCCTATTCCCTCCCATGTTCTCCCGCATGGCAATTCGCAATAAACTAATCGGTGAACTGAGAGCCATCCGATCGACATGAAGTGAGATGGATTCTGTCGCCGAGACAGAGAGAAGCGAAAGGGAGGGCGGGGGATGAGCAGCATATTCTCGACGTATTCGACCGGCGAAAATCGCGTGACCGCTTCCTTCCTCGCAGTTCTCCGCGCCCTGTCGCTCGATCGCATGCAGCGATTGCTTGGGAACCTCATGGAGCAATCGGATTTCGAGTTGATCCGCTTTGAAAACCAGCCATCGAAGGGGGGTGCTGGCGTCCCGGACGCTTTGATCCACAGTAGCATCCGACTGCTGGTAGAAACCAAGATTGCACGCAACACCGTCAACCTGCCTCAACTGAAAAGGCATCTAGCCCGACTCGATGAGGCAAGCGAAGCCACCGCCCTGCTCCTAGTGCTCACACCCGATGACTCGCGCCCCCAAGAGATAGACGCAACAAAGGACCAGCGCGTTGTATGGGCATCCTTCTCGATGCTCGATCAAGCGATCGACGAAATCCTGGACGACAAGTACGAAGTGGTTTCCGAGCGGGAGGCGTATTTGCTGAGGCAGCTTCAGAGCATGCTGACCAATGAAGGTCTTTTGGCCAACCCGAATGATGTCGTCATCGTGGCAGCTCGCAGCGCCTGGCCTGACTACCAGGATTTCCATGCCTACGTTTGCCAGCCGAACCGACCTTTTCAACTCGTCGCGCGGATGGGGTTCTATTCGAAGGGGACGATCTACCCACTGGTACCGAAGATCTTGGCGATTCACGACGAAGTGCAGATGCGAACTGGTGCCCACAAAGGGTTGCTTGGCAAACTAGTCGATCACTTGGTGTCGACCGGCAAGCGGATCGAGGGGAATTCGTATAAGGTGATGATGCTGTCGGCTCCGGATTCCCCCGAGACATTGAAACTGGACAAGCCGATTGCGAACGACAAGCGATCGAAGAGTGGAAAGCCAACAGCTTTCACGATGGGTCAGCGATACGTATCGACGCACGCCCTGCTGCACGCCACAACAACCTCCGACCTGGATGGATGAGACCTCTGGCGACGACGGCTACCAAGAGGTCCTGCGCGAACACAGGTAGCCACCGCGGCCACGCGATGGATCGTAGCACGCGCAACCAACGCCCCTTTCCACCGTTTGGCGACGGTGGCTACGAAGAGGAGGAAGCGCCGTGCAGACTGCGTCCGCGAAGGCGACCGACGTTTGTTCGAGGAGGCGGCTTTCGGCTTGGAAAGTCGCACAGGCTGCTCGGCGAGAACGTAGTCGAGCAGTCGAAAGAAGTCCAAGTCGAAAAGAGAATGTCAGCTGGGTCGCTGAGTCAACCGCCCTAGAAAAAACCGCAAGCGGAAAGCTCTACGGCTCTGCTTTCTTCTCTCAACTCTCTTTTTATTGGCCGGAGGCCAAGAAATCGGGGTAATAGGACACCGTTAGAACTTTTCACCGCAGGAATATCCAGCTGGGAAATCGAAATACGGCTGCTTTTGAATGATCCCATGGAGTGACGCCTGTTTTCGCTTTAAAGGGAAAACAGCCTGTCCTCTACGAACGCATCCGTCTGGTGGGCTTGCGAATGTCTTCGACGGAAACTTCGCATACTCGACAAAAAGAGCTGGAATCAGCCGAATCAGAGATTGGTGTACGTGTCCCTGGTATTGCCTTCAGGGAACCGGACAGAATCTCGTTGATCTGCTTCTGGAACTGCGATTTGGACATGGCGTACATTCCTCCCCGTGCTCCTTCAAAGCCGCAATTCCAAGCCGCTAGGGCCTGCCCAAATCTAATCGCGGCGGCAAGTTCCTGGTCAGAAGTGGCTGAAAAACCAGAAAACCCACCCCCCCCCACTTTCGACAGTAGACCGGCCGTGCACCAGTCACCAGCACCTGCAGTATCCTTGACTCCATCGACGGGCAGTGCCCGGCATTCAACCCAGTTGCCGGCGCGGTTGCCAGCTTTTCGACGTCGATATCTGAGACCAGCATCTCCGAGTGTCTCGATCACCAAACGGGGATTGTTCTCAACATCCATTTCGGGGAATTCGCTCAATCGTTCATGCGAATACTTTACGATATGGGCGACTTCCCACGCTTGGCGGAAAAGCACGGGATTCCCGACACTGCAAGGCTCAAAGACTACCAGCGCTCCCGCTTCGGCAGAAGCCCTTGCGAGCACTAGAGCGCCTGCTGACAGGCGATCAAAAAAGAAAACGGCTGTTTTCTTTGCCCTAGGGACAATCTCCTCTGCAACGCTCGCCAACTCAGGTTTGTACCCCGGAAACGGTGCACCACATTCCGTGCATCGCCAAGAAAATGAGTGCTTGGGCGTTCCACTTGCGTCTTTTCGGATTCGCTCCACGATCACCGGAGTACTGCCATCCGCTTCACAGCGAACGAATTTCTCGGAAATTCGCCATTGACGGAAGTCGGCCAAGAGAAGGTCGGTCGAATGGCCATTTCCCAAGCGAGCGACCGGTTTCGCCGTCCAACCGAGGTAACTCAAGGCGATCAGGACGTTTCCGCAAGTGCCACCGGCCCAATACCGCACCGGCGTCGCCGAATCGGCGCTCACAACAGCGTCAAGCGCAACGAGTCCAGTTCCGAGAACAATCGGACGAGACGGCGTCTTTTTTGCGATGGTTTTCTTTGTCATTTGGGCGTGCCCTCCATGGCGTCGGTTTTTCCGTAGGCGTCTCCGTCGAGCCAAATGTGGACCAGCTCTTCGGTTGTGTCGATTGATTCAGTCTGTCCCTCAGACACAATATAGCCGATTGACTCGACGTGAAGAATGGTGAAGTCACGCTCCAGAGATGCCATCAAGGCTCCGAGCGAGAGCGCCTTGCTGCCGAGTGGAGACAGGATGATCTGTGAGCCTCCCACACTCTCGAATACCCGCCTTCTCGCGTCGTCGATCCGCAAAATGGTCCTGTACAGGTCGAGAGGACTCTTCTCGTCGGCATATACGAGATCGCGGACGTCAACAGACCACGCACCCTCCAACTCTTCAGCGAATTCCTCGATCAACTCGTCAGGTCGTCGCGGCCGCGAAGACGGAAACGGTAAGATTGGACAAACAACGGTGTCGGGTTGCACATTGCGAAGCATCTGGAATATTCGCTCCAGAATTACACCCTTACCCCGACTGAGCTGAGGCATCCAGAGAATCGCGGCCTTCGATTTTTCATCCAGCCCCCAACCTCCGCGAAATCCGTGAATTGGCGCAGCGGCATCTGAAGGAGCTGAGGTGATCGTTCCATCAATCACCGGGCTATCGCACGAAACGACGTGCAGATTGGCTTGGATTTGTGGATTTTGCTTAAGCACTTCGTGGAAATGCTTAATGATCGGAAATGCAACTCCAATCGATAATGCACTGATATCAACGAAGATGTCGGTCACGCCATCGAGCGGTATGCTCCGCATCAGTCGGGCGCTTCCTCGTCCCCCAACGACAGCGTTGTCTGACGCAAATATCTGTATTTCATGTTCTTCCGACTGCGGAAATGCCGCAACAAGGGCATCACGATTCTTAACAGCACGTTTGATTAGGATGTCATCAGGATTCGGCCTCTCTTCGCGGATGAGTATCGCACGGGTTTTCTTTCTTGCCTTCTCGGGGAAGGTATCAGCCACGCGAGTCGAGCGCGGGTCAAACCCAGCGCCGGCAATCAGCAAGATGGATCGATCTGGCTGTGCAAGGTAGTCTTTCATGAAAGCGTCAGCATGCGTGCCGCGATGGTAGACGCACGGTTCCCACCTACGAACGCGAGTCATTGCGGATTCTCCTCAAGCATGGACGCAATTTCGGTCGCGCTTCCTTCGAGAAACCCTCCACGTTTCAATGTCAGGCCGTGAGCCAAGCAAAGGGGACCACCCATTTCGAGCAAGCACCACTCCTTCCCTTTGCAGTCGTAACGCGGAACGACGAGGATTGCGTTATAGGCGACTGCAAACTGAAGAACACGTGCAGTTTCAGGATTGGACGTTGCCAAAGAGTCGAACTCGGATTGCAAAACTCCGTAAGAATTGGGCGTAAGCCAGCCGTTTGGCTGGACCGAGGTTTCAACGCACTTCGTGGCGATTGTCGTCACGAGCTTACGAACTTTCTCAAAGTACGGAAAATTCCAGTGTTCGATGATGCGTCGGGCACGCTCGCGCAGTAGCCGATGTTGTGTGGACGCATCCAAAATTGCAGGCTTTGAGCGAATCACTTGCGTAGCCACGGTGTCAACCAAGATTGCGCTCAACCGTAAAAACAGCTCTGCATTTTCAGAGCTTGCATCGCAAAGATCGTCAGCTCCAAAGAAGTACGGCCGCTCGTAGCGATGAAGCAGATGCAATTTAGCAGCTTCAAAGACACCTGGATCTGCTACAAGTGGTCGTGACGGTTCGGGGTCGTCCTCGAACAAGCTTGCTTGGCCTTTAGTGCGTTTGGAATAACGATGCATGAGGATCGCAAGCATCGCCAAGCGGATATCCGATGATATCCCCGTGTCGCCCTTCCGCGAGGCTTCAACGATTGCCTCCAGCTCAATACGACGTGAGTCCGTAATCTTCAGCCGTTTTTGCGTCGCTGCAACCTGCTTCGACAGTTCATTGAGCTTCGCCTCGGAAATAGGCGCCGGCTCCTCACTTAGGAGGCTACCGATATCCACCAGCCGTCGTGGCCCAAGGAGAGAGTGCTTTTGTAGGTATCTCTCGGCCATGTCTCGGGCCATGCGCCGAAATGCAGTGCGTTGAACGCGTCGCTGTCCCCAACTTTGAAGTAAGACCGATTCAACATCACGTGTCGCTGACAAGCCTGGGTACGACGGACGTTCAGTCCTATCTTCAGCAACGACCGCCAAAGCTTCGCCAGGCTGAAGAATGTCGAAGCGAGTGATCACCCAGCGGGCAATTCGCAACTCTCGACGTGCGAGCCAGTGCCGCACCGCCTCAAATTGCGAGGGATGAAGCCAGTGCGCGTCGTCAAGAATCACGAGCGGGGTGAGCTGGAGTCGCTTGCCGTGCGTCAAAGTCCGAGAGGTGATCTCAATACGTTCAATCACGTCGAAGGGTCGGTAGGTGCCGGTTACCGCAGCCGGGAGATCTGACTCTTGTGGTGCGACGAGTGCCCCAACCACATCGTAGACCGCTCGCTCAACTTCCCTCGCCTTTTGGACAACAGCGGCACCGGAATCTCCACCGATCGTCCCCAAAGCAGAAGCTGAATCGGATCGCGGTACGATTGAAATGTCTGACTCTGCGATCCCCGCAGCCTGCAAGTGTCGAAACCACGCCAGAAGGGCGCGGGCTTGAATAAATGTGAAGAGCAAGCCAGACCTGAGAGCCTCAGAGTATGGGAACTCCCAGAAATCGCGGTAATCAGTTTCCATTGGAAGACGGCAACCGACCACGGTCGGCAATCCGTCCCTGATTGCGCCGCACTGTTCCAAGGCACCGGCGACAGACTCATATTCCTTCGAGCCGGTACTGCGTAAGACCGCACTCAGGGCCGAGAACTCAAACAGGCGGGCCAGAGTCGTCTTGCCGCTTCCAGGAGTCCCTCGGAAGAGAACAAGTCGGTCGTATAGCGTCCCCTGTTCGGCGGGACGCTTCAAAAAATACGTGAGCGGCTGGGGGCTGACGATGGACAAGAACGCTTCGTCATCGCGAAGTTGCTCTGTAGCCCGGCGGTGAAATGGGTTTTCCATTATTGCTCCTCCCTCACACGTGACGCTGCCGACGCCTGAACAACGGTCTCATCGGATGACGTCCATTGTCCCCATCTGTGTCAGCCCACAGCAATGCAATCGAATTGTTCGGTGTATTGTGTTCCAGCACCAATGGGAGGGCACATTGCCCAAACCCTAGCTTCGCATCGGTGCCTGCCACCCTGGTATGCCTAGTCTCAATGGAGTCGTCGTAATACTTGTCGGTTAGCGCCAGGAACGGACCGTGAGCGGTGGCAGACAGCGGTAGATCGGGCGGCAGAACTGCACTGAAAGAGAATTTCACGTTGTGAAACCATTCATCCCTACCACGCTCAGAAGAAGCAAGGGCGTTCGTTTCGCGAACCGCTTGCTCCGCACGAGCCGTCGCCACATAGTGATGCACGCACAATGACCAATCGTCCTCAAAATACGTGGCACGATGATCCTTCATGTCGTCCCAGAACCGACGTAACTTTCCCGTCCATTCAGTGTCTTTTTTACGCAGAAGGGTCGTTCCGCTACCGACAAAGTCGTCAACGAGAAATACGAAGGCAAATCTAGCCTCCGGATCATTAACGTCCCTGCGAAGGTCCTTGAGCAGGTCGGTCCATTTCTCTTCGTTAAAACGAGGACTTGTTACCACTTGTTCATTACTGATTAGTCCAGCATTTACCCGACGGAAGACGTCGATTCTCGCCCCGTCGCTCAGTTCGATGAAGAGCGTCTGCCGCCTCAGTTGCTCGAATAGTGCACGTGCTTTCGGGGTTGACCACACCTGCCACGCCGGAATCGATAACTTGCGTGCGACCGCTTCTTGAAGTCGCCACACTACGGTCTCAGGATAAAACAATTCCACAAGATGGTTCATTTCGGCGGTGCTGAGGTAGACCAACGAGCTTCGCACAAAATCATAGGCAATGACGCGCTCTGCGTCCGTGAACTGCTGCAACCAGTCGACTAGTGATTCAACGAATCGGGCACCAGCAAGAAAATCCTGGTAACCGTCGTATTTCATTTGCGACATCAAACGTAGCCAGCCGAACTCGATCCTCGCCTTGTCTGTGTCCCATGACATCAACTGTGCGAGTTTTCCAAGAATGAAGTCTTGCTTCACGGTTTCCCTCCATCGACCGTGGGCAATTGGAATCGAATGCCCTTCTTCGTCACCTTAAGGCGTTTTAGATAGTAGAGTGTCGCTTGCTCTCCCCGGTGACCTGGAGGTGCGATATTCCAACATGTGGTTGGATCAGATGACACCTCGAACGCGCTCAATCCGTGAGGGCTAGCCAAAAGCTGAGAATCGTTTCCTGGCCAGAGTCCACGGTCGCCAATTCGCAAAACAGCCCCTGTATCATTCCCGGCGAGGACACGAATGGAGTCCACAACCGCGAGTTTGGAAACTGATTGGGGAACAATATCAACTGAATGCCCTGAACGCATAACGCTGATGCTATTCGGTGAAATCCTGTTAGCGATTGATTCCGCATAAGCACACAAGCCTTGGATTGTCAGCCCAGGCACTTTACTTAATGCGATTTGTCGATCGCGTAATGTGATGTCGCCACCAGCAAGTAAACGGTCTGCCTGGAGAGCGGCTGCAATGGCTTCAAGTTCCTTAGCGACATACTGATTTCCATTGGGGACATCGTGAGAGTCGAGTGAGAGAATCTGTCCACCGTTGTAGTAACCGACGGAAATCTGCGGCCAATGCTTCTTCGGAATTGCCTCTCGAAGCCGTTCTCGAACCGATTTGCCACGGCCGGTCGCAACGCCGAGCGCAAGACCAGCCTTGAGCAGGTCGTTCAAGGCCGCCGCCATGTCGCTCGGCAACGGGACAAAGCGGTGGTCTTCACCGCAAAGCGTGCCGTCATAATCGACGACAAGTCCGCAGAAACGCGTCGCCGTCAATTCATGGATGACTCCATCTAAAGAATCGAGCCAGAAAGCGAGCCGTTTCTCTGTTGCCAAGCGTTCAATGCGTTCAGACGACTTGCGTTCAATTCCGCGAACCTTCCATTTCGGAATGTCGGTCGTACTGCCCGTCCTGCGAAAGGCGTTGGCGTGATAGAGCTTTCTGCCAAAACTTGGAACGCCAGGGCGGCCTGGGTCGATCCCCTGAAAATGTCCAGCTGCTTCAACGATGTAAAATCCTTCACAGATCGCTGCGATATCGGCGGTAGGGCCAGTCCGCGAGTTGGTGATACGCTTGATCGGAATGGTGGATGGAAGAAGTTCGAGCGTTTGCGACGCTACAAGCTCGTCCTCAGATGCTTCCAGCGAGAGAATCGACGTGTCATTCGGCCTTTTCGCAAGCCAGTGGTGCCGACCGTGGGCGAATTGGCGAAAATCACAGATTTGGACTTGGCCTAGCGCGGCCTCCGTGAATTTAGACTCGATATCAACGGCCGCAGAGAGAGTTGACGGACCGTGCAGTACAAGTAGGGTTTGACGTCCGAGAATTGGCTGAAACTCGTCATTCCTGTTTGCCGGTCGCGATGCCAAACGCTTGTCACTCAGCAGGGAACGATAGTCTTTGGGGAGATCTGAGCGTTGAGCGAATGCCTCTGAGTAAGCCCGTGAGAGCAGAACACAAAACGCCAACAAGGAATTTGTCGCTAGGAAACCGTCTTTCCCAGTTGGGAGTTCATACGAAATGAAGTCAATGAAATTGTAGCGTGAAGCAAGGGTTGCGACACGAGATTCGGAATTGCCGCACAAAACGACGATGTGCTTTGGTTCCTGCTCAGCAATGAGGCGGACCGCAGCCACGACATCCGGATTATTGCCTCCGGCAGTCGGGATCATCACTCCCATTTCTGAAGTTGGCGTTCTCGCTGAAACAGCCTGCAACGGCGACATCGGCACTGCCGTATGACCGGCGAGAAGCCCATGCAAATGGGATGCGAAATGGCAGACACTGAACGATCCCCCCGAGCCGATAGCCAGCAAGGGATAAGCACGCAGACGCTCTACGGCGCAAACGAGTTGATCGATTGGCTGGGCTTTCGCCCAAGCGTAGGTCGATGGAAGCGATTCCATCTCTGAATCAAACGGCTTTCCCAAGAGTGTCCCCATTCGTCATCGGAATTTGTCGTGTGTAGCCCTTCATGCGTAATGCTCACCATGCGTCACTGCAAGAGGGATGTTCTTCAAGGTGGCCTGTTATTGGGGCCTCAGGAATACCTCCCTTAAGATGGCGGACAGGCAATTCTCGGCAGCCCCAGCTGAAGCCCGAAAACATTCCATTACGTCAATATTTGTGCGGCACAGACGCACGATGTCTTCTTGCGCCGTAACAGACGGAAGCGGTATAGCAACAGTCGCTAATCGGTCGTAGTAGAGACGAAACCGTACACTTCCCCTTGTCTTTCTGGCGATCTCATTTTGGCCGGCGTCACTTCGAAGAAAGTGGTATACATATTCGGGAAGAACTTCCGGCTTGCAAGTGAAGACGACGTAATCGGGACTGGTGATTCCGGTTTGGTCTTCGGATAGCGAAACTCCTACGGAGCCAACGTTAATTCGCATGGGGTTGTACACAAGGTCTCCCAAACGAACGCGTTTGTACTTTGTGGGATCCTTGCCGATAGGTGTCTTCGGTGTTGTGATTCCAGCAACATTTGTCACACCTACCAGTCGGATGTCGGGGGTGTACTCGGTTCCGATACGGTCGTCCGACTCGAAGGTGATGTCGCCCAGGAGTGCAAGAGGTACATTTTCAAGGGTATTTAGAACCGACCGGACATTGTTGCGAAGGGTTCTGAGGTTACGCTCTTGGTCAACAAGCTTGGATTCCAGTTGATTGATGAGTTCGCCTGCGGGAAGGATCGTATCAAGCGATGTCGTGGGATTTTTTATGTCTAGATCAACGTCGTCTCCAAGTTCGGAAACGTTGACAATCCAAGAATGTGCAGAAGTCTTACGTTGCTTGATTAACTTAGCGACTGGAGATAGTGCAGAAACCTCCAAGGGCCTCGTCTTGCTTAAGGTAGTCCCGGTCGGAAGTGACACCTGACAATATTGAATCGTGCGAGTGGGGCCGTTGCGGTCGAAGAACAAGATGTTCGTGGCTACGTCTGTGTATGGTGCGAAGACGTTTTGTGGAAGTCGGACAATGGTGTGCAAATTGAACTGAGAAAGCAGCTCGCGCCTGATACGCATCGCGACAGACCCGGCGGATAATAGACCGTTAGGAACCACGACCGCCGCACGACCACCGGATGTTGTTCCCTTAGGACGCCGTAGCATTCGCATGATAAGCTGCAGGAAAAGCAAAACGGTTTCAGCAGTTTGCATGTCCTGCGGAAATCCGGCTTTTATGCTTGCCTCTTCCTCGCCGCCGAACGGTGGGTTCGTGAGGATTACGTCCACACGGTCACGGTCACCGATTTCCGTAACTTTCACCGCGAGCGAATTCGCGTAGTCGATCTGCGGGGATTCCATGCCATGCAGGAGAAGGTTCATCTCGCAAAGCAGGTACGGAAGGGGCTTTGCCTCCTTCCCAAAAATGCTTTTCGTATGGAGCGCCTGCCGATCTTTCGTCGTCTTGCACTGCTTTGACATGTGCATGAAGGACTCGACCAGAAACCCGCCGGTGCCGCACGCGGGGTCGAGCACTGTCTCGCCAAGCTGCGGGTTCATGACTTCGACCATGAACTGCACGACCGGGCGCGGCGTGTAGAACTCGCCCGAGTCTCCGGCTGCATCACGCATTTCGCGGAGCATGGATTCGTAAAGTCGGCTCAGGGTGTGAATCTCTTCCGACGAATCAAAGTGGATAGCGTGGACCTTGTTGAGCACGTCGCGGAGCAGATAACCGCTCTCCATGCGGTTGCTCACACCTCGGAAGACGTTGGCCACGACCTCCTGCCGCCCTCGTCCCTCTGGTGATTCCAAGCTTCGCAGGTAGGCGAAGAGTCCGGGGCCTTCCTTGCCGTCGGCCCGAACGGCCTTCTCCTGGTTGATGAAGGCGATGAGTTCCGGGCCGGTGATTCCGTCGGGCTTCGCCGCCCAGTCACGCCAGCGGTACGGCGCTGCGATCACAGGGCGGAATCGTTCGTTGCTGAGTGATGCTTCCTGTTCCCTCAAGCGTTCCATGTCGTCGAGGACCTTCAGGAACATGATCCAGGTGAGCATGGGCAGGCGGTCAAGGTCGCCATTCAGGCCCTTGTCCTTGCGCATGATGTCCCGGCACGATTTCACAACACTGCCCAGTGATTGTGCCGTGGTTTGCGGTGTTTCAGCCTTCGTGGCTTTCTTCTTGGCCATATGCTCTCGGTTGCCCGTCTATGTGGTTATGCCGCCGAATAGAGCAGCGATTGCAGCTCGATCACGGCGTTTTTCAGTTGCTCAGGTCCTCCGAAGTACCCGATGATTTCTCCGACATTGCCTCGCTCGGATATCGGCGGAACCTTCAGGGCATCCGGGATGTGGATTTGCATCAGGCCAAACTCCTCGTACTTGGCAAGCAAGTCCAGCAGAATCGCCCTGGCCTCGGGGCCATACTTGTCGAAGAAGTCCTGTTTGTTCTTGCGAAGCCGTTCCGCTCGCTCTTTGCGCGTGCGCAGCGGTGCGTTGAATGCCAGGTGGCACAGCAGGTCAAAGGCGTCAGCTTCGGGATGCCCCGTGGCCTCGGCCAGGTCTTCGAATGTGACGCCCCGGCTTTCGAGTTCGGCGACGATTTCCCCTCGCCGCTTCTGGTCCTGCCAGCGGTCGAGCAGGTCGTTCGGATCACGACAAAGCGTGCGGACCCGGCCGGCCGTGTAGTCGATGAACTCAGTGACTGTCAGCAGCTTGCCGCTGGCGTCGAGGTCCTGTGTCATCTCGTGGGAAATCGAGACGCTTACGTCCCGATCCACATAGAATTTGCGCGGCTGCCCTGGCCCCGGCGGTTCGATGATGACCGGGCCATCCCCTTCGTCGATCACTTCCGGCGGCAGTTCCCCGGTATCGGTGGGCTGCTCGTCTTCGATAACCTCTTCGCCAACAACATTGCCGCCGTCGTCGATGGTTTCTTCCGTGGTGACTTCCGGGAAGCCGTCGAATTCCGGGTCGGCAAAATGGCGAGTTGCCGTGCCGGTATAGTCGAGAATCGAAAACCAGAGCTTGCCATAATCCGGCTCAATGCGCGTACCACGCCCGATGATCTGCTTGAACTCGCTCATGGAACCGACAACGCGGGCCAAAGCGACGTTCTTGACCATCTTGGCGTCAACGCCTGTGGTCAGAAGCTGGGACGAAGTCAAGATGACCGGTTCTTCTGTCTCCAGTTCCTGGAAGCGGCTCAGGTGCCCAAGACCAATGGCCCCCTCGTCCGCCGTGACACGGCAAACATAGTTCGGGTACTTCTTCGCCCGCTCGGGATCGCGTGCCGAAAGCAATTCCTGGAGTTCTTTGCGCATTTCCAGGGCGTGTTCCTGATCGACGCAGAACACGAGCGTCTTGCCCATCGGGTCCGTCTTCTGCATGAAGTCGAACAGATGTTTTGCAATGGCTTTCGTACGGGCACGCAGCGCGACAACCCGCTCAAAATCCTTGGTCTGGTACTCATCGTCCGGTATCTCGCGTCCGAAGCGGTCGACCTCGCCTTTGGTTGGTCGCCAGCCGGTTGCATCGGCTGATGTTACGATGCGGTGAACACGGTATGGCGACAGGAAGCCGTCTTCGATTCCCTGGCGCAGGCTGTAGGTGTAGACGGGATTGCCGAAATACTCGTAGCTGTCCCGGTTGTCTTCCCGAAGCGGCGTTGCCGTCATGCCAAGCTGGATTGCTGGTTTGAAGTATTCGAGAATCTCCCGCCAGCTGCTGTCTGCCCTGGCACTTCCACGATGGCACTCATCGACGATAATCAGGTCGAAGAAGTCCGATGGGAATTCTTTGTAGAGTCCGGGGCGGCGCTCATCTTCAGCGATTGCCTGATAGATGGCGAAGTACATATCCCGGCTCATGACGATCTCGCCGTTCTCGATCTTATGGCGGGCATCGCCGAATGGCGGGAACGTCTTATCCTTGGGGTCATCGATGAGAATGTTGCGGTCAGCCAGATAGAGAATCTTCGGGCGGCGGTTCGGCTCGGCTTTCCGGTTCCACTTGGCAGACCAGAGCTTCCAGCATATCTGAAACGCAACGACGGTCTTGCCGGTGCCGGTTGCCATAGTCAGAAGGATTCTGGGGGTGTTTGCGATTGTTGCCGCAACGACGCGGTTGATCGCAATCTCCTGGTAGTATCTCGGAATCTTGCCGGACTGGAGGTTGAAGCCTTCGAGCAACTGCTCCTGCTGCTTTTCTGTGAGATTCGCAGCCTGATTCAGCCGCTGCCACAACTGCTGCGGTGACGGGAACTGGGATAGCTCCGTTTCGGTTCCGGTCAGGAAGTCAAATTCTATGATGCCGGTGCCATTGGTCGAATAGGCGAACTTGATGTCGAGCGTCTGGGCGTAGTCTTTGGCTTGTGCAAGCCCGTCACCCGGGTGCGAGTAATCGGCTTTGGCCTCAACAACGGCAATCGGGAAATCGCGTGTATAGCGCAATAGGTAATCGGCCTTCTTCTGCTTACCTCGCTTTGGCTTGCCACGCACCAGATATACCCGGCCATCAGTAAAGACTCGCTGTTCTGCAATTGAATGGGGAGCCGTATCCCAGCCGGCCTCAACCAGTTTGGGTACGACGTATTCACGGCAGGTATCTGCTTCATTCATCTGTGTGTCCCCGTCTTTCGTCGTTGCGGGGACTTTTCGCTACCATGCTGCGACGAAAAATTAAGAACGTATCGCCAGCCCTTTTCCGTCCGCTCGGCTTCGATGTCGTGACCGCGTTGGCGAAGCGCGGCGACGATCCGGGAAAGGGTCGGGATGGATACCCCGACAGCCGCCGCGAGCGCAGGGGTTGAGTACTCCCCAGTCCTGATCAGACGGAGCACTTCTTCGATCCGTTCGCGGATTTCTAATGCGAGCTGATATCGCATGCGATGTTCTCCAAATCCCAATTCTTACATGGTCTATCCAGTGGTGATAGACTTGTCAAGGAAAGCAAAGTCTTTTGCTAGAGTTTGCAATAGTGGTAGCCGCCTCAGGAAGGAGACGCAATCAATAGCGACGATACAGGCGTCCGACGGCAGGAAGCCGTCTTTCGTCGGGAAACCCGGTCTATGCGGTGCATTAGAAAGACGCCTGCACCCTTTGGTTTTGTCAGCTCTCGCGAAGATCGCAAAGCCAGGCATCGACATGGATGCTCGATTCCGTCCGGTTTTCAAGGGCACTCGCTTTCGATACCCAAGGCGCTGCTTGGGTTGCGGGCTTCGGTAACGCTCTGCATGAATCGATCGCCCGAAGCTCGAAGCCACCTCGGCCAGAAATCCGCAACTATCCGATCCAAAAAGGGATCTGGAACTGACGTCTGACAGGCTCCAGTGGAAGTTACTGATTCCTGACCCGAGCCACATGCAATGCCGAAGAGGTTTTTTCGGCCGGCTTTCGTGAAACGGCCATCGCCCCTCAGCGAAGCTCGAAGAGATCGATCACGCGGCAATGTGACCTAAATCGACCAGGAAACCGTAGCCGCGCCGGAATGGTTCGGTCGCCGGGCCGACTGCGTCAGCGGAGGCGACCGACGTTTGTTAGAGGGGGCGGCTTTCGGCTTGGAAAGTCGCTCAGGCTACTCGGCGAGAAGATAGTCGAGCAGTCGAAAGAAGATGGGGTAGAACGGAGAAAGTCAGCTGGATCGCTGAGTCAAACGCCCTAGAAAAAGCTACAAGCGGAAAGCTCTACGGCTTTGCTTTCTTTTCTCAACTCTCTACTTTTTGGCCGGAGGCCAAGAAATCGGGGTGATAGGATTCGAACCTACGACCCTCTGCTCCCAAAGCAGATGCGCTAGCCAGACTGCGCTACACCCCGTAGGCAAAACAATCTAACCGATAGACCAAGTCCGGCCAATGGCAGTTCGCGTTCCTGCCCGATTTCTCAAAAAATTGGTCGACTCCCTCCCTTGATGCCCCTTGGTTCCATCGCGCAAAACGACTGGAAAACTGGGGTAGGTGGTTCCCAAGCCCCCGGTTTAGAATGCGCCGCGCTGATTCCAAGCAGTTTGGCTCCAACAGCCAAACAGGTGGGTCTCTTTCAGGAATTTTGACCCGCCACGATTCGCACGCACCAGGGAGGGAAACCATGTCCATTTCGTTTCGATTCTGTTCTTTCGTTACCCTTTTCGCCTCCGCGGTCTTCCTGGGCTCCCCTGAGCTTTTCGCTCAGGCCGCCCCAGGGACTGCTACGCCACCGGCCGCCGCTGGACAGGCTCCCTTCACCGCACAGGGCGCCGCTGCAAACACTCAAGCTCCCGCAACAGCTCAGGCCCTCGCCGCCGCCCAGCAACTGCAGCTCCAACAGCTGCTCGAGCAAATCCCTCCCTATCGCCCCACCGCGACGCTCAAGGGAAAAGTCGTGATCTCGGGATCGACCACCATGGCCGATCTGGGGCACCAGTGGGTCGCGCTCTTCAAGAAGTTCCACCCCGAAGTCGAGTTCTCCGGTACACCCGAGGGATCCGATAAGGGTCTTCGGCAATTGGCCGACGATCCGACGGTCATCGCTGGTGTCAGCCGAGGAGTCGATGGCGAGGATCTAAAAATCCTGCAGTCGGGTAAGGTGAAAAAACCGATGGCGATTGTCGTCGCGACCGACGCGATGGCGGTCTTCGTCCATAAGGACAACCCCATCGCATCGCTTAGCCCCGAGCAGCTGACACAGATCTACTCCTCCGCTCCCGGCAGCCTCAAATGGGGCACCTTCGCACCAGGTAGCCCGATCGCCGACCAACCGGTGAAGCTCTTCGAGCGAGAAGCTGGTAGCGCCAGCCAAGTCTTCGTCTCGCGAACCCTGCTGGGTGGGCGCACCGCCAATCAGGTCAATTCCGGCAATGCTCCCATCACTTCCAACGCCGAAATCGTCGCTGCGATCGGGAAAGATCCTCTCGGGATCGCAATTGGCGAACTGTCGACGCAGAACCCCAATGCACGCAAGGTCCCTCTGCTGATCGATGGTTCCCCGGTGCCCGCCGAGTCGGCTTCGGTACTGGCGGGTCGCTACCCACTGATGCGTCCACTGATGCTGGTGGTTGACCAGGAAGCTCTTGCCTCTGAAGGTGGAGTCCGTGAAGCGGTGCTGCGATTTGTTCTCAGTCGCGATGGGCAGATGGAAGTGATGAAAGCCGGATTCTATCCGTTGAACCCCAGTTTCATCCGCCAGCAACTGGATCAGGTCAGCGGCCAACAGCTCCGCTGATCGCCTCCTCTCCCTACCCCCCATCTCAACTCATCGCCTTTGTAAAGGAACTCACTCCCATGTCCCCTTTCCGCTTATCGGTCCGAAATACCTTGCTGATAGCCGGTGGCCTCGCGATGCTGCTACCCTCTCCCCTGGCGATCGCTCAGGTCGGCTTCGGCACCCCCGCCGCAGCTCCCGCCGGCAGCACCTTCGGTACGGCCAGCCGATGGACCAACGGCTTTTCCGAAGCGATGGTCCAGCTGCCGCCTCCAACGCTCAACAGCACCACCGCCGCTGCCGATCCGCGATTGGCGCCCTCGCGCCCACCCATCACACTGGGCGCTTTCGTGCAGAACACCGAGGCGGGAGTGATCCTCACCAGCGTGCAGCCTGGCAGCCTAGCCGAGCGCAACCGCCTGGAAGCCAACGACATCATCGTGGCCGTTTCGGGTTACCAGGTTGGGAATGTCCAGGGGAAGGTATACGACGTGCTGGAGGAGATCCAGAAACGGGTCGACGTATCGGGTCGCGTTCCTATTCTGATCTTTGATGGGAAGGATCGTCGCTTGGTGCCGATCGTTTTTGATGCCAGCGCCGCAACCCAAGCTGTCCCTGGTATCTCGGGCACCGCGTCGGTTGCCTCCCCAGTGGCCGTACCGGCCGGATCGATCCTCCGCGCGGAACTTCGCAACGTGTCGAAGCCCTACCAGTCAATCGATCGCGGGACCGATCTGCGCACGGTTGCTGGCCCAGGCCCTCATCAGTTCGTCATCCAGCCGAACCCAGCGTTCATCGATCCCCGAGATCAATACCGCTTGGTGGCGACCATCTCCAACTCCTTCGGCCAAACCTTGCTGGAAGGATTTCAGGATGTACCAGCCCCTGTTGCCGGTCGCCCAGCCACTTACTCGCTGGCGCTGCGTCAACCCGTCCCCGTCACCAACGCCGGCTTCAACACAGCACAGCCAGCGACCACCACACAGGTCGGTTACGTTCCGGACACCAACGCCATCAATGCCATGTTCCAGCAGTACCTGGGACGCATTCCCGATGCCAACGAACTCCAGGCATGGACATCCTTTGTGGCCAAGGGAAATTCAATCGAAGCGGTTCGCGCGGAACTACTCGCCAGCCGACAGTTCTATGACCTGTGCGGCAATGATCCGACGCTCTTTTGTCGCCAGCTGTACCAAGCAGTCCGCGGCAAACAGCCATCGCAGGCCGAAGTCAGCAACATGCTGGCACGCCTGAACGCCTTCCGCGGGGCGCGCCTG
This sequence comes from Planctomycetaceae bacterium, assembly GCA_040375295.1. Taxonomy (GTDB): domain Bacteria; phylum Planctomycetota; class Planctomycetia; order Pirellulales; family Pirellulaceae; genus JBEISR01. The sequence goes on along the minus strand of JBEISR010000027.1, from coordinate 32,729 downwards.
CCGATGATCACCGAGTTTCTGGCACAGCCGAGAACCTGATGCAGCGGCGCTCCTGTCGGACGGTCACCCGTGTCCACCGCCGGTGAGCACTGACTTCAGCAAACAGCGAAAAGCTGGTCCGCCTTCGCATCAGCAAGCCGGGTCCATGTAGGACTCGGCTTGTTTTGTTTCTGCACCAACCCTTCAGTGGACTGCCGCCCTTGCTGCTTTCGTTGTCTTCAGTCCTAGCGCCATGGATCGAAGCGTTCGACGGCTTGGCCTCGAGCCATCCTTCCCAAACGAACAGCACGATTCATGTTCGCTGACAACCTAGTACCCTGGGGCCGCAAGATAGGGCCGGTAGTAGATGGTGCGCCCAACCGGGACCGTCATACGCTGCGCAGGAATTTGGTGGCCGGGACGATAGTAAGGTAGCGCGTTCCACGTCGGACGGGCTGGGTTATGACCGATCGATCGGTAGTACTCCTGGCGAAGCACCTGCTGCTGCGCTTCGTAGAGTGCTCTCCACTGCCGGAACGTCATCGTTGGCTGCTGGGCGGCTTCCGATGCCTGCGAAGAGGGCTCCTGGACCCGAAGCGGATTGGGCTTCTCCAGGGTTTCAGGCGATTGGCCCCCGGCGACCAGAGTGAGGTGAGTCAGCAGCACGAGCACCAATAGCGACCGAAGGATCATCGTTCTCTACCTCCCTCCCCAGGGATCTTATTGCCGGCAAAAAAAGATCGTTTGCGTGGTATCGGCGAAGGGCGGCACTGCCGGTTGGAGAATCTGTAGCGTTTTTCCGGAATCGACAAGCAACCCGCCCGAACGGGGAGGAAACCAGGCTGATGCAGCCTGCCTGCCAAAATGACACCAATGCTAGGGAGCTCATCCAGGTCTAGGTCGAGCAGCAATCGAATCGCTGCGAAAACCATCGTGCAGCGTGACGGCCGCAACACCTGGGAAAGCTGACACCGGATTCGGCACGTTTTTTGCAGTTGATGGTCGCCATTCGTGATGACTGCCAAGACGGCATAGTGGTTCGGGAACTGCTGGGAGATCGCCGGGGATTCCCGGATCCGGGCTTTTGGTCTGGAAGTGCGAAGCGGATTGTTTCCAGGCTTCGAACGGTTGGATCTGGCAGCAGAAACCAAGCAACGATGGTGTCCGGTCGCTGACCCGATGCGTCCGATCGGCTCAGAGGTGTGTTCCAAAAGGAGTTCAACGTGGCGAAGCAGATGGTCTTTGATGATGAAGCCCGGCAGCCGCTTTTGGCTGGGGTTTCGAAACTGGCGCGAGCGGTCCGAAGCACCTTGGGGCCTCGGGGTCGCAACGCCGTGCTCGACAAAGGGTGGGGTTCTCCCAAAATCACCAAGGACGGTGTGACGGTTGCAGAAGAAATCGAACTGGAAGATCCTTTCGAGAATCTCGGCGCCCAGTTGGTCAAAGAAGCAGCAAGCAAGACCAACTCCGTCGCTGGTGACGGAACGACCACGGCGACCGTCCTCGCGGAAGCGATCTTCCGCGAAGGTTTGAAAATGATCTCCGCCGGAGCCGACCCGATGGCTCTTTCGCGCGGGATCGCCAAGGCGGTGGAAGCGGTGCAGGACCATCTAACAAAGATGGCGATTCCCATCAACGAAAAGAGCCGCAAGGAGATCAAGCAGGTAGCGACGATCGCGGGCAACAACGACCCGGAAATCGGTGATGTCCTTGCAGAAGCCTTCTTGAAGGTGGGCAAGGATGGAGTGATCACCGTGGAAGAAGGTCGCGGTAGCGAAACGACCGTGGAAGTGGTCGAGGGGATGCAGTTCGATCGCGGTTACCTGTCGCCACACTTCGTCACCAACCAGGAAGAAGTGACGGTGGAACTGGACGACTGCTACATCCTGTTGCACGAAGAAAAGATCAGCAGCAACAAGAAGCTGATTCCCCTACTGGAAGCGATCAGCAAGGCGAAGAAGCCCTTGCTCATTATCGCCGAAGACATTGAAGGCGAAGCTCTAGCGACCCTCGTGGTCAACAAGATGCGAGGAATTCTCAGCGTCTGTGCCGTCAAGGCCCCTGGCTACGGCGACCGCCGCAAGGCGATCCTTGGGGACATCGCCACGCTGACGGCTGCCAAGCCGATTTTCAAGGATTTGGGAATTGACCTGGAGAGCGTCAAGCTGAGCGACCTGGGGCGTGCGAAGAAGATTCATATCACCAGCGAAGAGACGATCGTGATCGGCGGCGCTGGCAAGAAAGACGAAGTGGAAGGGCGAGCGACGCAGATTCGCCGTGAGATCGACGTCACCGAAAGCGATTATGACCGTGAAAAGCTGCAAGAGCGACTGGCGAAAATCGCTGGCGGTGTCGCTCAGATCCAGGTCGGCGCTGCGACGGAAACGGAAATGAAGGAACGCAAGGCGCTGATGGATGACGCCAAAGCGGCAACCCAGGCGGCACTTGCCGAGGGAATCGTTCCCGGCGGTGGCGTCGCGCTGCTCCGTTGCGAACCAGCTTTCAAGAAGTTGAATCTGACCGGTGACGAAGCTCTGGGGGCCAAGATCATCCGAAATGTGCTCGATGATCCCTTGCGAGCCATTGCCAACAACGCCGGTGTCGATGGTGCGGTGATCGTCAACCGAGTGCGAAACCTCAAGACGGCGACCGAAGGTTATGACGCCAACAGCGACTCCTACGTCGACATGGTGAAGGCCGGTATCATCGATCCTGCGAAAGTGGTCAAGACCGCTCTGGGGAACGCTGCCAGCGTCGCGGCTCTCCTGCTGACGACCGAGTCATTGGTCACGGAAATTCCGAAGGAAGAAGAGCCGGCCGCAGGTGGTCATCACGACCATGGTGGCATGGGCGGAATGGGCGGCATGGACATGGGCGGAATGGGTGGCATGGGCGGCATGATGTAATGGCTGCCGGCCAATTCTTTCGCTGCGTAAGGCAATGCACGCCATCTCCTTTCGGATGGAGTGCGATCCAGCAAAACAAACAAGAGTTCAATCGTTTCAGGAAGGAATACTACAGATGGCAAAGCTGAATCTTCGTCCCTTGGATGATCGCGTCGTTGTGGAACCGATGGAAGCCGAAGCAGTGACTTCCGGCGGCATTGTGTTGCCCGATTCGGCACAAGAAAAGCCGCAGCGCGGCCGCGTGGTGGCGGTGGGTCCAGGCAAACTGCTGGACAACGGAACCCGTGGTTCGCTAAGCGTCGCAGTGGGCGATCACGTGATCTTCGGGAAGTACGGCGGAAGCGAAGTGGAAGTCGATGGGGTCGAGTACAAGATCCTTCGTGAAGGCGACATCCTTGCCAAGCTTGGCTGATGCCCGACACAAGCCGGTCGCTTCCCGCGTCGGCTTGCTTGTCCGCAGACAATTCCCTGATTCACAAGCAATGAAATACAAGGTGAAAGAGCGTGGCGAAACAATTGATGTTTGACGATCATGCCCGGGCGCGCATGCTGGCGGGCGTGGAAAAATTGGCCAATGCCGTCGCGGTCACGATGGGCCCAACAGGCCGCAACGTGATCATCGACAAGAGCTTTGGTGGCCCTACTGTCACCAAGGACGGGGTGACGGTTGCCAAGGAAGTGGAACTCGAAGACCGCTTCGAGAACATGGGTGCCAAGTTGGTGGTGGAAGTCGCCCAGAAGACCAGCGACCTAGCTGGTGATGGCACAACGACCGCCACCGTTCTGGCTCGTGCCATCTTCAAGGAAGGGCTGCGCAACATCGTTGCGGGCAGCAACCCGACGGCGATTCGTCGCGGGATCGACAAGGCCGTTGCTGCAGCCACAGAGAAGCTGCACCAACTGGCCAAGCCAGTCACCGACCCCAAGGAAGTGGCTCACGTCGGCGCGATCAGCGCCAACAACGATATGGTGATCGGCGAGCTGCTGGCCGAAGCGCTGCAGCGAGTCGGCAAGGATGGCGTCATCACCGTCGAAGAAGGCAAGACCCGCGATACTACGGTCGAGTATGTCGATGGGATGCAGTTCGACAAGGGATTCGTCTCCCCGTACTTCATCAACGAACCTTCCGACATGACCTGCACCCTAGAGAACGCCTTGGTGCTGATCTACGAAAAGAAGATCAGTAACATTCGCGACCTGGTGCCGATTCTCGAGAAGACCAGCCAGACCGGACAGCCTATGCTGATCATCGCCGAAGATGTCGACGCTGAGGCGCTGACGCTTTTGGTGGTCAACAAGTTGCGTGGAACGCTGAACGTCTGTGCCGTCAAGGCACCGGGCTTCGGAGATCGACGGCGTGCCATGTTGGGCGATATCGCCGTTCTGACTGGCGGTACCTTCATCAGCGAAGACCTCGGTGTCCAGTTGGAAAATGTCTCCATCGATCACCTCGGCCGTTGCGGCAAGGTGGTGGTTGACAAGAACAACACAACTCTGGTCGAAGGCGCTGGTGAGCGGGTGGAGATCGACCGCCGAGTCGCGCAGATTCGGGCGCAGATCGAACAGACCGACAGCGAGTACGACAAGGAGAAGTTCCAGGAACGGCTGGCGAAGCTTGCTGGTGGTGTTGCGGTCATCAGCGTCGGTGCGGAAACGGAAGCCGACATGAAGCAGAAGAAGGCGCGTGTTGAAGACGCTCTACACGCCACCCGTGCTGCGGTCGAAGAAGGGATCCTGCCAGGTGGTGGTGTCGCACTGCTTCGTTGCCGTGACGCCGTCAAGGCGGCCAAGGATTCGGCCAAGGGAGACGAGAAGATCGGTGTGGAAATCGTTCTACGTGCTCTCGAAGCCCCCTTGCGTCAAATCGCTGACAACGCCGGCATCGACGGCAGTGTGGTCGCCGACGAAGTGGGCCAAAAGCCTTTGAACACCGGATATGATGCCAACAAAGGCCAATACGTCGACATGATGTCCTCGGGCATCATCGACCCGGTCAAGGTTGTGCGGACGGCGCTCACCAACGCCGCCAGCATCGCTGGATTGTTGCTGACGACCGAGGCGATGGTGACCAACATCGACAAGGACGACCACAGCAAGCGAAAGCCTGAGGGCGTCGTCTCGTAACGGCCCCCCGGGCTGGTAGCGACAAGAGTGATTGTGAGGCTACTTTCCCGGCGGGAAGGTAGCCTTTTTTTCTAAGGACCGAAGATGGCTTCCAAGCGTGATTACTACGAAGTGCTCGGCGTTGCAAGGACTGCTACTCAGGATGAGATCGCGAAGGCGTATCGAAAGTTGGCGCTGAAGTACCATCCCGACAGCCATCCGGATGACGCCAGTGCGACGCAGAAGTTCAAGGAGGCGACTGAGGCGTACGAAGTCCTTGGAGATCAAGCGAAGCGCAGTCGGTACGACCAGTTCGGCCACGCTGGGGTCGATCCCCAGGCGGCAGGAGCAGGGTCGGCCGACATGAGCGACCTGTTCGAAGCATTCGGCGATGTCTTCGGGGGATCGATCTTCGAAGATTTCTTCGGGCGGGGAAGAGGCAGACAGCGAGTCCGCCGCGGGGCCGACCTCCGGTGCGACGTGACGCTGGATCTGGAAGAGGCCGCGAAAGGCGTCAAGAAAACGGTCTCCCTGACACGTTTCGCCCCCTGCAGCAACTGCAAGGGAACCGGGGCCGAGAAAGGTTCACAACCAGAAGAATGCCGCCGTTGCAATGGTCGTGGTCAGATCGTGCAGGCTCAAGGCATCCTGCGTGTGCAGACCGCTTGCCCGGTATGCCGCGGATCAGGAAAAACGATCTCCACCCCTTGCGGCACATGTGACGGTCAAGGAATGACCCCTCTCGAACAGAAACTTGAGGTCTCCATTCCCGCTGGGGTCGATGACGGCATGCGAGTGCGTCTCGCCGGGGAAGGACAGCCCAGCCCCGACGGCGGGCCTCCCGGAGACGCCTACTGCTTCGTTCATCTCCGACCACACCCAGTATTTAAGAGAGATGAATCGAATCTCATCCTGCACCTGCCCATCACGTTCAGCCAAGCGGCCCTGGGTACCACGCTGGATGTCCCAACGCTGGATGGCAAAAAGCCGCTCGACATCCCCGCAGGGACCCAGAGCGGTACGGTCTTTCGAATCCGCGGCATGGGTGTGCCCGACCCAAGAACTCGTACCCGCGGAGATCTGCTTGTTCAGGCGACGATAGAGGTTCCGAAGAAACTCTCCAAACGTCAGCAGGAACTGCTCCGAGAACTCGCGGAGACCGAAAACGAACATGTGACCCCGGAACGCAAGGGGTTCTTGGAACGCCTAAAAAAATACTTTGGCGCCCCCGATCACTCTTCCCCTTCGGGTAGTTGAGCCAATCGGTAAGGCGCGGCAAAACTCAAAAGATTGCAAGGGTCGAAAAGAGGATTGGATCGATGAGCAACAACAGCAACCAGAACGAACACGACGATCGGACAAGTGATACTTCGAGCGACGAGGCGAGCGCAGCGGCTGGGGCTGACCAATTCGCAGCGGAAATCGATGCCCAGCCCGCCGGCGATTCCCCTGCCCGCTCCGAAACCGAGCAACTCCGCGAGGAACTGGCTCAGACGAAGGAACGAGAGCTTCGGACGCTGGCAGAGATGGAGAACATGCGGAAGCGGCTGGCGAGGGATCTGGAACAACAGATGCGATTCGCCCACCTCCCGCTGCTTAAAGACACGCTCGATGTCGTCGACAATCTCAAGCGGGCTCTGGATGCCTCACAGCCCGATGCGTCCGTCAAGCAGACGCTGCATAGCGGTGTTCAGATGGTGTATACCCAGCTGATGGGGACGTTAGAGAGGTTTCATTGCAAACCAATCGATGCCGCGGGAAAACCTTTCGATCCCAACCTCCATCAGGCAATCGCTCAACTGGCCAGTGCCGAAGTACCCGCTGGCCATGTCCTTCTGGAAGCCTCCGCCGGCTTCCTATTGCACGATCGAGTTATCCGGCCCAGTCAGGTCATCGTGTCGGTAGGGCCTCCACCAACCGATCCGGCATCGTCCGCCACATCCGATCCGTCCAAGGACGAATGATCACCACCGCCAAGATGGAACGAGGAACAATCTTCTTGCCTGGGCCTGAGAGACAATCGGCCCCCGGCTTAGGAGCCTCAGAGGAAACGAAGGAGTTTTGAAGCACCATGCCAACCTACGAATACTTGTGCGACGCCTGCGGGCATCAGTTTGATCTCTTTCAGAGCATCCAGGCCGATCCCGAAAGGAAATGCCCTAAATGCAAGAAGCTGAAGCTGCGCCGTTTGATTGGTGCTGGAGCTGCGGTGGTTTTCAAGGGAAGCGGCTTCTACCAAACCGACTATCGTAGCGAAGGCTACAGGAAGTCGGCCGCCAAGGACTCCAAGCCATCGGATGGGGGTGGAGGTTCTTCGGAATCGAGTTCCAAATCGGATTCCAAACCCACAGCGGGGTCAGACAAACCGGCTGCAAAGAAGAATACCAACGCAACCAAGAAGTCTGCCGAATGACCAACCGACCTCCCGAAGTTTTCATCGAGTCCCTGGACAATGGCTTGACGGTTCTTGGCGAACCGATGCCATGGTTGCAATCGAGCGCCTTCACGTTGCTGATTCCGGCGGGAACCGTGCGCGAAGACGAAGTGCTTCCTGGGTCCGCTGGCGTGCTGCAGGAGTGGATGCAGCGAGGAGCAGGGGACCTCGACAGCCGACAAATCGTCGATCGACTCGATTTTCTCGGCGTAGAACGATCCAGCTCCGTCTCTAGCCTTCATGCCATCTTCTCAGTCGCTTCCCTAGCCGAATCGTTCGAAGAAGCGATGTCGATCTACGCGAAAATCGTGCGACAGCCCCATTTCCCGCAGGAGGAACTGGAGGACGCCAAAGCCGTTGCGATCCAGGAATTGCATTCCGCCGAAGACGACCCGGCTCATCGCTGCCTTCGAGGAATGAAGGAACTGCGCTATGGAACTCCCTACGGACGATCGTCCTATGGAACTTTGGCGGGGATTGAGGCGATCGATGGCGACTCACTTACCTCACTACATGAAGACCTTTACGAGCCGCAGCAGGCGATCCTCGCCGTGGCTGGCCGCTTCGACTGGAAACGGCTGATCGAACAGGTGAACCGGCTCTTTGGCGACTGGACCAAAGGCTCCCACTGGGATCGCCCCGAGGTAACAGTGCGATCGGGTGCCCAGCATATCCCACACGACAGCCAGCAGACTCAGATCGCCGTCACCTACGACGCAGTTCCCTACGAGCATTCCGAGTACTACCAGTCGCGCGGATTGGTGGGTGTGCTGAGCGATGGGATGAGTTCGCGGCTTTTCACCGAAGTGCGCGAAAAGCGGGGCCTTGCCTACCACGTGTCGGCATCCAGCCAGTCATTTCCCCGAGCGGGAAATGTCCTCTGCTTCGCCGGTACGACGCGCGAGAGGGCGCAGGAGACACTGGATGTTGTCCTGCAGACGATCGAGTCGCTTGGCGAATCGATCAGCCAGTCGGAGGTGGCCCGCCTGAAGACGCGAATCAAAACCATGCTGGTGATGGAGCAGGAATCGAGCATGGCCAGAAGCTCGCAAATCGCAAGCGACTGGTACCACCTGGGACGAGTTCCTTCGCGTGCGGAAGTCGCCGGCCTGATCGAAGCGATCACGCCGGATTCCCTGATCGATCACTTCCGCCGCCATCCTCCGACGCGTTGGGCACTGGTAACGTTGGGCGGCGATCCACTGGAGCTGCGTCATGGAATTTAAGCGACAAACTTTGCCCAACGGCCTGGAAGTGATCGCGGAAGTCCAGCCGGAAGCCTTTTCGATGTCGATCGGCTTCTTCGTGAACACGGGAGCCAGGGATGAGACGCCCGAGCTGTCTGGGGTCAGCCATTTCCTGGAGCACATGCTCTTCAAGGGGACGCCATCCCGCAGCGCCGAACAACTCAACCAAATGCTCGACGACCTCGGATCACAATCCAATGCCTACACCTCGGAAGAGCAGACGGTCTACTACCTAAGCTCTCTGCCCGAATTTCAAGGTCAGGCATTGGAACTGTTGGCCGACATGATGCGGCCAGCGCTGCGAGAGGAGGATTTTGAAACCGAGCGGCAGGTGATTCTGGAAGAGATTGCGATGTACGACGATCAGCCTCCCTATGGGGCGATCGATCGATTGATGGAAGACTACTTCCAGGGGCATCCTCTCGCCGGGCGCGTCCTCGGCAGCTGTGAGTCGGTCTCGCAGCTCAAGACCGATGCGATGCGGCGGTACCACGAGGCCCACTACGCGCCCAACCATCTCTGCCTGGTCGCCGCAGGGGCCGTCGACTTTGATCGCTTGGTCGACCAAGCCCTTGAAGCTACCCAGTCGTGGCAGCCTCGACCTCGCCATCGCGTGACACAAGCTCATCAGCCAAAGACCAGTCGTCACCTTTTGGTTCATCCCCCAGCTATTCAGCAGTATACGGTCGCATTCGCTCCAGGCCCCAGCCGCAGCGATCCAGAGAAACACGCCACGCGATTGATGACAAGCATCCTCGGCGATGACACCGGTAGCCGCCTCTTCTGGCGTCTTGTCGATACGGGAGACGCCGAAGCTGCGTCGCTGTTCACACAGGAGTATCAGGATTGCGGTGTCGTTGGCATTTTTCTGTCATGCCAGCCAGCAGCAAGCTCCAGCAACTGGATAGCGATCGCCGACGAACTGAAAAAGGCAATGCGGGACAAACTCACGGAGAGCGAACTGCAGCAGGCAAAGAACAAAGTCTGCTCTTCGATCGCTCTGGCGGCCGAGCGACCTGGAAATCGGCTCTTCTCGGTCGGCAACGCCTGGACGCTTCGCAAGACCTACGAAACGGTCGCCGAATCGGTCGCAAAGTACCAGCAGGTGACGGTTGGTCAGTGCCAAGCCGCCTTGGAGAAACTGCTGTCGGCTCCTTCTGTGATCGTATCGGTAGGCCCCGAAGAAAACAGGGAACTGTCCGATGCGATCGCGTCCCCTTCGCTCGGCGGCTGATCCACTTCCTCCACTCCCCCAGCATCGCTTCCTGGTTGGTAAACAGCCGGTAGATCTGCTATACCAAAAGACACCGTGCGGGAAGCGTCTGTCGACACGCGTCCCATATCTCACCCCCTCATGCCCCAGCCCTGCGAGTGGCGTCATGGCCAGTAAGCGATCCAAAGAGGGGATGGACCTGCATGGAGAGGAAGAGCCGATCGAAGCGAAAATGCAACGGTGCCAGGTCGCGATCGACTACCAGTTCCACGACCAGAAACTGCTTCAATCTGCACTCACCCACGCCTCCAGCGCCTCCAACCGCTTGGAGAGCAATGAACGAATGGAGTTTTTAGGCGATTCGGTGCTTGGCACCATCGTGTGTCAGTACCTTTACGAGCGATATCCGGAATTCATGGAAGGAGAGTTGACGAAGATCAAGTCGATCGTCGTCAGTCGACGAACCTGCGCCAAGGTATCGATCGCATTGGGGCTGGAGCGATGTTTGGTGGTTGGAAAAGGAATGCAAGGATCCGTCAGCGTACCCAGGTCGCTTCTCAGCGATCTGTTCGAATCGCTGATCGCGGCAATCTATCTGGACGGCGGATGGGATGCAGTGACAAGCCGTGTCCTGCGATGGCTGGAAGTAGAACTGAAGTCGGCGGTCGATGGATTCTCAGGAGGGAACCATAAATCAACCCTCCAGCAATGGACTCAGCGAGACAACGGAAACTCCCCTTCCTATGAGCTGCTGGAGGAAAAAGGCCCCGACCACAACAAGCTGTTTTTGGTCGCTGCTGTCGTCGAAGGTCGAAAGCATACCCCCGCCTGGGGCAGAAGCAAGAAGGAGGCGGAGCAGCGAGCTGCTGGAAATGCACTGGCAGAAATCCACGGAACCCCTCTCCCTTTCGGCTAGTCGATCGGCATCCTCCCCCAACCGCTCTGCCCTACCGCCCACATTCACAACTTCGACCGCAAGCACGAAGCAGTAGACGGTCCTCAGTGATCTTCCAAGGTACAACGCCAGCGCAAGCCCTCCGCATGAGATCCACAGTAAACGGGCGATCGATGGCTCGCAACTTCCACGATGATGGAGTCAAACCGGACCAGCGTCGAAGTAGACGCAAGACCTCCGCAAATCAGATGAATGGCTCAGTTCCCAAGGATTGGATATCCCTCAAGAGCTTGAGCGTCTTCCAGCTCCTCGATTTGCATCAACGTTGAGCCACAGCAATTCACCATCTCAGCGGACGGATGCACTAGGCGGAAAATACCAATTTGCATCGACGCGCCGAATTGCGTCGAATTGTTCGATACGCTACCCTTGCATTCAATTCGGCCTGACGCGCCAAGAAGCGCAGGGACCAGTGCCGATCTCCTAGGATTTGCCTGTTGAGAAAGGGGTGTGGTCGATGGTGGTTCCTTTGGCGGAAGCGAAGGTGTTGTGCACCAAGGAAGAGTTGGCGGTAGTGAAGGCCAGCCGACATCCAGAGTTGAGCAAACTGACCGCCGCGCAGGTAAAGCGACACGCGACGCTTGCTCGCAAGCTGATGGACAAATGGAGCGATCAGTCGCGATCTCAGGCACGCACTTCCAATCGAGCGAGTGGATCATCGAATCCAGACAGCCGAAGCCATGCCAAAATGGCTCTCTTCCGCGAAACACTCGATGCCCTCGAACTACGTCTTTCGGAGCTGGAGACAGTGACTCTCAGCAAGACGCCAGTTCCAAAGGGAACTCCCAAGCAAGTGCGCGCCAAGCAGTCGCGAGTGGCTCGCTCCCAGGAACGCCGTAACTTGCACGTCGCGAAAAAGGGAATGAATGCAGCTGCCAAGTCGGCGCCTGCACGAGTTGTCGATGCTCCCGTGGCAGTCGCCAAGCCAGTGGCCAAGAAGGCACCACGGCGAAAAGTTGCAACCAAGACAGCCACAGCCGTCAAAGCAGCTGTGGCCAGTCGAGCCAAGAAGCCGGCCAAGAAGGCGGTGGCTAAGGCAGCCAAGGCAGCACGACCAACCAAGCGCGCGATCGTTAGTGCTGCCCCAGCCCCAGTCGCGGCTTCGGCTCCCGTCAATCGCGCAGCGTCCCGGAAAGCAGCCGGCACCGCTGCATCACGCAGCAAGGCCAAGGCAGTTCCTGCTGTCGATCGCCTCAAGGCCAACCGCATCGCTGCCTCCAACAAGTCCTCTAATATCCTCGGACATGTGTCGGGCAAAGGCAAACGTGCTCAGGCCAAACGCGACCGCAAGGGTTGATGCGTCGTCGACTCATCCACCGGCGATCGCCAAGCGGCTGGAGGCTCGTCGCGGACGAATCCAGATCGATGATATGGGGCTGGTCAGTCTTCAAGGCTGAGCCAGCCCCAACTCGTCTGATACTCATGATCTCTCACGCAACCGATGCTCCCTCAGGTGGCAGACGCTCGCCATGGCGTAGGCCACCACACAAACGGATCCTGTCGCGAGGCGATTAGTCCAATAGCTGAATGCTTCCCAGGGATTTGCTCGCGGAAGGGAGGTGAATCGATGAATAGGTCCAAGCAGCCCGCGAACGAGGCATTGGGTTGGGGATGGCTGCTTGCGATTCTCGCTCTTGCTCTTTCGTTGCGATGTCTCGCTGCGATCTACTGGCATCAACTGGCGGGAGAACAGCTATTTCGCTTTGGAGACAGCGTCAGCTACTGGGCGCTTGCCGAGTCGATCGCTGATGGAGAACCGTATCAATACGGCTCGGAGAACGCCCGCGTCTTTCGAACACCACTCTATCCCATCCTGCTGGCCCCTTTCACCACCATCGCAAATCCAAGTCACGCGGTACTCGCAGCACGTTTCCTTGGTTGCCTGCTGGGCACTACTGCGGTCGCCCTGATCTATCGGGCCGCCCGACGATGGTGTAGCCCACTAGCCGCTCGGTCTGCAGCCATCCTGGCAGCCTGCTATCCGGGGGCGATCGGAATGAGCGTGTTCATTCTGAGCGAGGCTGCGTTTTGCCCCTTGATGATCGCATGCCTGGACCAACTATGCCGTGCCATCCATCGTCATCGTTGGGATAGCTGGGTCTGGGCTGGCCTCCTGACCGGCTTGGCAACACTGGCCAGGCCCAGTTGGATCCTCTGGCCAATCGCGGTTGCCCTTGCGATTGTGCTACTGACGGTGTGCCGACCGCTTCGCCGAATAGCCGCACTGCCATCGCTCGCCTCGGGCCTGGCGATCATGGCCCTCGCCATGGCAGTGACCCTGGCTCCTTGGTGGTACCGCAACTACTCCGTCTCGGGGCGATTTGTCCTCACCACGCTGCAGGTCGGCGCCAGCCTTTACGACGGACTTCATGCCACGGCCACCGGTGGCAGCGACGAAAACATGAACTTCGTCGACCAGTTTGCGCAGCGTCAGCGAGAGGAAGACTTGCAAAGTGCTAGCAAACCAGCCGGCTCCTTCGAATACCGGCTCGACCGCCGCATGCGTGATGAATCGTTTCGCTGGGCCTGGGCAAATCGGGGTGACTTCCTGCGGTTGGCTTTGCTAAAGTTACAGCGGACTTGGTCGCCCTTGCCGCAAGCGCCACAGTTAGGCAATGGCTTCGTCCGCTGGAGTGAAGCCGTCGCTTACTTGGGGATCGTCGGATTGGCTGCCGTCGGATTGATTCTGCCGCTTGTTCGAGAATATCGACTTTGGATCTACGCGCTTCCAATTGCCTACTTCGCAGCCATCCATGCTGTGTTTGTTGGATCGGTACGGTATCGACAGCCGGCTGTGCTTGCAGCGTGCGTCCTGGCTGGTATCGCCCTGGGATTTTTGATTGAATCGATTTTCATCAGGAAGCAGGCAATCGCAAAAGAAGACTTGAAGAACCCCAAAAGCCACCGGTGAGGCCAAGGAAGGCTTCCCCCAGAAAACTAGCCATCTTCGCACCCAGATTTTGGGATGCGGCCACCTGATGGAATCGGTACAGGATCAACAGCCAGCATGGACGCCAGGCGACAACTTGAATTGCCCACCTCATCCAGGCGCCAGGCTGGATGGACGGTGAAAATTCTAGCGATGTCCGCCTTGGCGTGCGGGCTTCTGGCGATTTACTTTTGGGGACACGGACGGGTCGACCGATTCCTTCGCCGGGAAGTGGCACTCCGGCTGGCCGCTCAGTTTCCCCTCTACCGAATCTCGCTTGGTCATGCGACGATCGAGCAGGGGAGATCTCTGGTCCTGCGCGACTTGGTGCTTCGACTGCCCAGCCATCAAGGGGATCGCGAGGTGCTGCGCATCCATCGCCTATGCCTAGCAGGTACCTGGGACATCGACCGAATCCTTCGCTTCCAAACGCTGCCCATCTCTTCCGTCGACATCGATGGGGCCGACCTGTGGCTGTTTCCCTGGGGCGATCCGGGACAGTGGAGTCTCCATGGATTGATGCAAGCAAGATCGAGTCATCCATCGCTTCCAAAAATCAAGGTCCGTCGGGGAAGTCTGAGGATCGCAGGCCCCAGCCCACGGCAACGCGAATTGATGGTCGCTCATGATATCGATCTGGAAGCATGGACTTCACTCGATGAATCGACCGAAACTGCCAATCAACCCCAGTCGGCCCTGCGCGTCCGCTTTGCCGCGGGAGGCGGACTGGCCGAATCCTTGTCAGGAGATGCCCTCTGGAGTCCCGGAAGCCAGCGTCTGGAACTCGCTAGCCAATGGCATCGACTATCGATCACCCAAAAATTGTGGCAAACCGCCCCGGCGTTTCCGGATGCTTCATGGGAAAGGCTGCGAGCTTTCGAGGGGATTGGCGACGGGACGCTACAGTTGGCGATGGAGCGGGGTAGGGTGCAGGACTTTCAGGTACAAGGCACGGTCGAACAAGGTCGCTATCGCGATCCCTTACTGAAGGGAACGATCGAATCGATTCAGGGCCAATTCCACCTGACCCCTGCCCTGGCGCAATTGCGATCCCTGCAGGCGCGTTTTGGCGAAACCTCTCTGGAACTCGATCTCGATCGCAAGGGCTGGCAATCGAATGCCCCCATCGATGCACGCTGGAATTTGAAGAAACTCCGAATCGATCCAAACCTTGCAGCCACCCTGCCTGCGAAAGTCCAGGAAACACTTCAGCGTCTGCAACTGACCGGTTGGATTGACGCGAAGGGAGACGCATCATTCGATGGCCAACAGTGGCACCCCGAGGCCTGGGTTCAGCTGAACGAAGGGGCCATGATAGCGGACGTCTTTCCCTACCCTGTGGAACAGCTAGCGGGGCTCTTTCATTATCGGGACGGTGTGGTGATTGCTGAGAACCTGACTGCCTCTGCAAATGGACAGCAACTGACCGGGTCGATCCAGATGCAGCGAGCTGAACCAAAATGGTGGATTGATCTGGAGTTGCGGTCGGAAGCGGCAGTCCCCATTACGCCACCCCTCCTGGCCGCATTGACCCCGAGAGGCCAACCGGCAACCCGCCTGGAATCCTTCGTCCGCTCACTCCAGCCGCAGGGCCGCGTCCACCTGAAGGGTGCCAAGTTCCGAAGAGGGCCGGAGGCGCCGGAGCGGTTGAGCAAGTGGATTGAGCTGCAGTGCTTTGATGGTGCGATTCGGTACGACCGCTTTCAGTATCCGGTATTTGACATTCAGGGCCAGGTCATTGTCGATAATGAAGTCTTGATCCTCAAAGATCTGCAGGGTCGAAATGACAGCGCCCGTATCGTCGCCCAAGGCCGCTGCATTCTCTCCAGTCAACGCCTAGACGAACTCCAACTCCAATTTGATGCATCCGACCTGCCATTGGAAGAAGAGCTGCAGCGCGCTTTGCCAGATTCCGTCCGAGACCTTTGGGAACAGGTTCAGCCCAGTGGTACGCTCGATGCTGTCCAGGTAAATCTCTCATTGCAGCAACCTGGCGAACCGTTGGGCATGGAGGTAGAGATCCGTGAAACGGGGATGGACCGCGGCGGGTCGGGCCACCGTGTCACTTTACGGCCTCTTGCCTTACCCTACCTGCTGCATGATGTTTCCTGCCATCTGCTGTATCGCCCGGGCAGCCTCGACATCCTTCAGATGAAGGGTTATCACGAAACCAGTCTGGTCAAGACCGAAGGTTCGTGCCGCGCGATGCCCGACGGCACATGGACTGCACTTCTACAATGGCTGCCATCGACGCGGGTGGTCGTCGAACCATCGTTCACCGCAGCACTCCCCGCCGCGCTGCGATCTCCGATGCAGGCGATCGATCTTCAGGGTCCACTGAGTGTGGATGGCTGGACGCAGTTCCGCACTCGGATCGATGACCGGACTCCCATCGCAGAAGCATGGGATCTCCACCTAGATATCGAAGATGGTCGAATGCGCGGCGGCCAAAGCGCATCGGCCATCCGCGGATCGGTCGCCCTGCAAGGTCACATGACGCCCGAAGGCCCACTGGCGACTGGAAACTTGCAGATCGATTCCCTTGCGGTCCGCGGCGTGCCAGTCACCAATCTACGGGGCGACTTCGCGGTGGAAGGCCATCGACTATGGTTCGGTCGCGATGCAGCAGCCGTCCAGAAAAAACTGCAGACGCTGGTGCGGCCTGGGGCATCGCTTGCTGCAGTCCAACCTGCCTCCGCTGAATTATTGGCTCAGCAATCCAACCGCCTTGCACCCGATCCCAGCATCCTGGCTCAAAACAACCTCAGCCAGCTGACGACTACCCCCTCCACACCGCATCAGGATTATTGGCTTGGAGTTCCCGTGTCACCCAACATGCCCAGTCCGGTCGGCATGCTGCAAAACTGGCCGGGGCTGACAGCCAATCCAATGGATCGACAGGATCTCTTTCTGCCATTACAGACCGGTGACCTCACCGCCAATGCCCTGGGTGGGCACATCCATGCCTTTGGGGTTCTTCACTGGCAGACCGGAAGAATCGCCGGTAAAGCCTTTTTGACCGATTCGGAGTACGCCATGCTTCTGCGCGATGCGGGGGTGAGCGGAGGGGAAGCCTCTGGACGAGCAACGGCTAGATTGGAAATGCAGGGGGTGCTGAACCACCCCGAAACCTTCTCGGGACAGGGATCGTTTCACTTGAGGGAAGCGTCGCTTTACGAACTGCCGGTGATGGCCAAAATGTTTCGCACCTTGAGTCTCAAGATGCCCGACGAAGGGGCTTTCGAAACCTCCGACGTTCTCTTTCGCGTCGACGGCGATCGCATTGAGATCGATCACTTGAGCCTGGACGGCGACGTGATCCGACTAAGCGGAAAGGGGTTCACATCTGTTCGGCGGGATCTCCATCTGGATCTCGATGCGTATGTAGGGGGAAGAGGTCCGTTAGGCATGGTACTTGGCCCACTGGTCACCCACAACGAAAGCGCATCGCTGCTTCATCTGGTCGTCGACGGAACAATCGATAACCCACAGATCCGCCGATCCATTCCGGGTATGGAAACCGCATCCCCCTGATACCTCTACGCGGCTTACTCGCCTTCCCCCCATGTCCAATCGAGGCCGATATCGAGATTGATAGCCGAATGGGTTAAGGCACCGACGCTGATCCGGTCGACCCCCGTCTCCGCAATCGCCGCTACCGTTTCCAACCGGACTCCGCCCGAAGCTTCCAGCAGCACCTGGGGAGCCATGCGGTTGCGAATCAAAACCGCTTCTCGCAATTGGTCGGTGTTCATGTTGTCCAGAAGTACGTAGTCGGGCCTCGCCTGCAGTGCGGAAGGAAGTTGCTCCAGGGAATCAATCTCAATCTCAATCCAAATCCCCGAGCGGGTGTCGGCGGGTTGGGATTGATCCAAAAAACGCCGTGCTTCCTCAACGGCCTGTGCCGGATCCAAAAGCTGCCCTGTCTTGCTGGCGCGACTCGCCAGATGGTTGTCCTTGATCAAAACTGCATCAAAAAGCCCCATGCGATGGTTCCAGGCACCTCCGCACCGCACCGCATACTTTTCCAGTCTTCGCCAGCCTGGGGTGGTTTTTCTGGTATCCAGCAGGCGAGCGGACGTGTGAGCGATCTTCTGCTGGAAACGATCTGCCAGCGACGCGATCCCACACAGTGGGCCGAGGAAATTCAGCACCGTTCGCTCGCAGGTCAAAAGGTCGCGGGCATCTCCCGAGAGAACAGCAAGACAGTCGCCAGCCTGGAATCGGTCGCCATCGCATCGATGGGGCTCCACGGCAACCTTCGCATCGCATTCCTCGAGGATGATGGCGATCAGATCGACCCCACAGGCGACCCCAGGTTGTCTTGCGACCAACCTAGCCCTGCCACGATGCTCTGCAGGCACCAGCGCGACCGTCGTCAGATCCATCCCTCGGTCAAGGTCTTCCCGAATTGCCAACCGGACCAACATTCGCAGATCTTCCTCCAACCTGGGATCGATTGCCTGCGATCGAAGCTGTTTCGATGGGTTGTCCATACGTAGAAAAACTCCTGAAAAAGAAACGCCCCCATCGCCCAAGCGAATGGGCTGGTCCTGGCCCGTTGACTTGGGAACCGCCTACAATAGCGTAGCAAGCATGGTTCCATTTGGGGTGCAACAAGTGATTCCCAGGGGGACGAAGCCGCTTCGCGACAGCAAACTAGGTGGTGGAATGGATCTCCAGCAACGATCGATCGCATGGACTCGCCTGACGGCCTGGAGTGGCTTGCTGGCGGCTGGATGGGTTTTCTCTTACCTCTGGCTGGCCGATTCTGCCGCCATCGACCGCTCGCCCACCCCTCTTCATCCGCCAAGATTTCGGATCGATGTCAATCGGGCTCCGACAAAGGAATTGGAACTGCTGCCAGGAGTCGGGCCCACGATGGCCCAGCAAATGCAGCAGTGGCGTCAGGAGTACGGGGAGATCCGGGAGGTCGATCGACTGGATGATGTTCCCGGCCTAGGTCCCGAGCGGCTGCGTGGAATGCGCGACTATGTTGCGCCGGTTGTCTTGCCGACCGATCTGCCAATCAAGGATCCACGATGACCAGACAACCCGAGCGGCCATTCCAGCTGACCAGTCCATTCGCTCCCTCGGGTGACCAACCGCAGGCGATCGACCAACTGGTTCATGGGTTGCAGACTGGTCGCCCCCACCAAGTCCTCATGGGTGTGACCGGATCGGGAAAGACCTACACGATGGCAAACGTCATCCAGAAGCTACAGCGTCCCACCCTGGTCCTCAGCCACAACAAGACCCTCGCGGCGCAGCTCTATTCGGAGTTCAAAGAGTTCTTTCCGCGAAATGCAGTCCACTACTTTGTCAGTTACTACGACTATTACCAACCCGAAGCGTACATTCCCCAGCGCGACATCTATATCGAAAAAGATGCCTCGATCAATGACGAAATCGACCGTTTGCGTCTGGCTGCCACTCACGCGCTCGCCTCACGCGACGACGTGATCATCGTCGCCAGCGTCTCCTGCATCTACGGCCTGGGTTCGCCGGAAGACTACGTGAAAATGGTGGTCACGCTTCAGTGCCAGGAGACGATCGATCGAGACCAACTATTGCTGGCCTGGATCGCGGTTCAGTATGAACGCAACGACATCGCCTTCGAGCGGGGAAGATTCCGCGTCCTGGGCGATTCCATCGAAATCTGGCCTAGTTACGAGGAATTCGCCTATCGCATCGAATTCTGGGGGGATGTGATCGAACGGATCGGCATCATCAATCCTACGACGGGCGAGTGGCTGGAGGGAGTCGATACGGTGACGATCTTTCCCGCCAAGCACTTCGTGACCCCTGAAGAGCGAATCCATTCGGCGGTGGCGGAAATTCGCAAGGAACTGAAAGAGCAACTGGCGAAGTTCGAAAGCGAAGGGAAACTGCTGGAGGCCCAGCGTCTGTCGACACGCACCCGCTACGACCTGACCATGCTGGAACAGACGGGCCACTGCCCTGGAATCGAGAATTACTCCCGTCCCCTCTCCGGAAAACCGCCGGGCGCTCCACCTGATACACTCTACAGCTTTTTCCCTGGCGATTTCCTCCTGGTCATCGATGAATCGCACGTCACGGTGCCGCAGGTGCGAGCCATGTATGCGGGGGATCGCAGCCGCAAAACAACTCTGGTCGATCATGGATTTCGGCTTCCCAGCGCCCTCGATAATCGCCCCTTGAAATTCGAAGAATGGGAAGCTCGCTGCCCTCAGACGATCTTTGTATCGGCAACACCTGCCGAATACGAACTGGATAAGACCGGAGGCGAGGTGGTCGAGCAGTTGATTCGGCCGACTGGCTTGCTTGATCCAATCGTCGAAGTCCTTCCAGCACGCGGCCAAGTGGGCCATCTGCTGCAGGAGATCCGGCAGCGGATCTCCCAAAAGGAAAGGACCCTGGTGACGACGCTTACCAAGCGACTAGCCGAGGATCTGGCCAACTACCTTTCGGAGCAGAATGTTAAATGCCGATGGCTGCACAGCGAACTGGATGCTTTTGAACGGGTCGAACTGCTTCAGGATCTTCGGGAAGGAAAGTGCGATGTCCTGGTCGGCGTCAATCTGCTCCGCGAAGGGCTCGATCTACCCGAGGTCTCCCTGGTGGCGATTCTGGATGCCGACAAAGAAGGGTTCTTGCGCAGTGAGACATCGCTGATCCAAACGATCGGACGCGCCGCAAGAAACGCCAACGCAAAAGTGCTCCTCTTTGCCGACACCATGACCCACTCCATGCAGGCAGCGATCGACGAAACCCGCCGCCGCAGAAAGATCCAGGAAGAATACAATCGCCTTCATGGCATCACCCCGAAAACTGTCTTCAAGGCGGTCCACAGCGACATCCGTGACGCCACCCGCCTTCGCAAGCGCGTGCAGGATGCAATCGCCCCCACGGGCACCAAGGAGCGAATCACCCCGGATCTGCTCAAGCGGATCGAGAAGGAGATGCTAGAAGCAGCTGAGGAACTTGCGTTCGAGCGGGCAGCGGAACTGCGAGATGTCTATCTGCAGCTCAAAGAGCGAATTGGGGAGTGGTACGACCCAGAGGAGATCGCAGCCAAACCCAAGACGGCTCGCGGGACCAAAGGACGCAAGCCCTCCCGTGGTTCCCGCAACAAATCCTGACCGACCGCCAGATCCAACACAGTGTACCTCTACGGCATCACTTGGCAGCAATCACCTCGAATCCCTTGCGGTACTGCTTGGTCAACAGCCGCTCGACGTCCTTCGCGCCATTCAATTGCATCGCTGCCGAATCCCACTGCAGAGGCGTCCCTGGCACCAAAGCGGCCACATTGCCCAGCTGCACCGCTTCGGTCAACGGCCCTGCGTAATCGAATCCGTCGGTCGTTTGCTTGCCTGCAAGCACCGCATCGACCCAGTCGTGCCAGTGATTGGTCCCCTGCACATCGGGCAGCGCCTTGCCTTCATACTTCTCGATCGGGTACAGCTGGGGATCGGCATAATGCGGGAGCACCATCACCCCCTCCTCGCCGATGAATACCGACCCTGCACCTGGCAACTTCTTTTCCTCGGGTAACACCTTTTTACCATCGACCACCAAAAGATCCGCCGATGGCTTCAGGCCCCCGTCATACCAAGTGACCTGAATCGTATCACCAGCCGTCTGCTTGGTCCCCGGAAAAAGGTACCGCACCGTCTCAGGACCCGGCCATACTTCGTCGTTGGTCCCCGCATGATCGGCCACAATCGACGAGGGAGCCGTCAAGCCCAGTGCGCCAAACACTGGGTCGAAGATGTGGCATCCAAAATCGCCCAAGGCTCCCGAACCAAAAGCCTGCCAATCCCTCCACTTGAAAGGATGATACACGTCAGGAGCAAACGGCCGCTCAGGTGCACACCCAAGCCAAAGATCCCAGGCTACGTTGGGGGGCACGGGTGCACTATCCGGACGGTCGGTGCGATTGCAGTGCTGGCGGCCCTGAACGCCCACCCAGGAATGGACTTCCTTCACTTTGCCGATCCAGCCATCACGAACCAAACGCACCCCCATGCGATAAGGCTTGGCGGAGTGGATTTGATTGCCCATCTGCGTTGTCAGCTGATGCTGCCTCGCCAGCATTTGCATTTGCCGAGCCTCCCAGACGGTGTGTGTCAGGGGCTTCTGGCAATAGACATGCTTCCCCTGCGACATCGCCAGCGTCGCGATGGGCGCATGCATGTGGTCTGGTGTCGAGACGATCACCGCATCAACGCCCGCCCCTAGCTTGGCAATCATCTCGCGATAGTCGGCAAAATGAGGCACCCCGGGAAACTTCTCGTCGACTTGATCGAACCGCTGCGTGTCGATATCGCAGAAGCCAACAAACTGCACCGCCGCATGCGATCCAACGCTGGACAGATCCGACCATCCCATTCCCTTGACACCCACCGCTGCCACGCGAAGTTTTTCCGCCGCCGAAACAGATCGCGCCTTCGCGGAGGCACAGAGCGCTAGACCGGCCGAAGAACCGACCAACCAGGAACGACGGGAATATCGTGTATTCATAGGATGCACCTGATGCTGGGAGGAATAAGTCAGGGGAAAGGAATGGGAAGGGAAGGGAAGGGAAGGGAAGGGAAGGGGACAGGGTTCAGATCACCAATCCCCTTTTACCTTAACAAAACCGCCAGCCAGATGCACTGCGATCGATACTTCGCATGAAGTCCTCACGCGCACAGGCCAGCGGTCCAACCGCCTTCAGCCATCACGTCTGCGAACGATGGCTTTTAAGAAGCGTCCTAAAGATCGGCTTCCTTGGGGATGACGTAGGGAGCCCGGTAATCGCGCGTCAGCATGGCGTTAGCCGCTTCGTTCCCAGGGAAAACTTCCGCTACTGGATCCATCACCAGTTTGGGACCGATGGAAATCGCCAAAGATTCCAGATCGACCTGATTGTCGGCGATATGGTTGAGCGTCCGCTCCAGCGTCGCCTGGCAGTTTTCAGGACCAGCCAATTCCTTCAGCGATTCCTCCAACTGCGCCACGTTGCCGGTCTTTCCCAAGCGGAGCGAAATATTGGCGGTATGGCAAAGGCCACTCGAAAGATGTCCGTCCTCAATCTCTGCCTGCAGCGACTTCCAATCGCGAGACTGGACCGCGCTGATGAAGTTGTCGTAATGGAAGTCGTCCCCGCCCTGCTCGAACCGCTTGATCTCCTTTCCCTCAGGGTCAAATGCGATCCCCGCCGAATAGGACGTCATCACTAGATATCCGCCTGAGCCTTCAATGATGATCCCAACGTTAGCGCCTCGATAGTCCTTGGTCTCCAAACCGCGGACTTCGAAGACCAGTTGCTGGTCCCCGTAACCGTGGACCACCACCTGCGTGTTGGCGGTCTCTCCCGCATCTTCGTAACCCCAGCGACCACCGTACGACATCACCCAGTCGCTCAACTGTTGCTTCTGCAGTGCCCAACGGCACAGATCCATCTGATGGATCCCCTGGTTTCCCAGATCTCCGTTCCCGTAGGGCCACTGCCAATGCCAGTCGTAGTGGAAACGGGGGCGAGTCACCGGGGCGAACTGGGCCGGACCAAGCCATAGATCGTAATCGACTCCGGCTGGCACATCGTAGGTTCCCTTAGGCCCAATCGCATTGCGGCGTTTGTAACAAAGGCCTCTGGCGATTTTGATATCGCCAATCCCTCCCTGGTGAATGAACTCCATCGCTTCGCGCATGCCGGGGTTGGAACGAGACTGCGTCCCAGTCTGAACAACTCGCTGGTACTTCCTGGCGGCCTGTACCAAGCGTCGCCCTTCGCTGACGTTATGGCTAACCGGCTTTTCGACATAGACATCTTTACCGGCCTGCACCGCCCAAAGCGACGCAAGAGCGTGCCAATGATTGGGAGTTGCGACCGAGACGATGTCGACGGTTTTGTCCTCAAAGACGGTCCGCATGTCTCGTACGTAGGCGGGCTTTTCCCCACCCTGTTTTTCAGCGATCGCTTCAATCACCTTCTGACCAACCGATTCGTCCACATCGCAGATATGCGTGATGCGAGTCTTGGGATTGCGGACATAATGGTGCACATGCGATTGACCTCGTCCGTTGACTCCCACCACAGCGACCGACAGTCGGTCTGACGGCCCTGCTTCTTTCTCCCCCTCCTGCAGTGGACTGGCGCGACCAACCGACGCATGCTGGAAAGCAAAGGCGGAAGCCGTAGCCCACATCGACCGCTCCAGGAACAATCGTCGCGAACTTCTCGACATGTTGGACTCCTTGGCAAAAGATGGAGAGAATTGCTGTCGCACGGCGACAGCGAAGGTAGGTGCCAAGGTTTCAGGCCACAGCCTGCTCTCGGCGGGCCTCTATCATACCACGCCCCAGCATCCCGTCGAAAACAGGCAACCATACGATACGAAGTGAAGAACACATTCCGCCATGAACCGTCAGCAACGAGCCCACTGGATCGATCAAAAACTCGATTCCCTTTACCCGCAGACCGATGTCCCACTGGATCATCAGGATCCCTACACGCTGCTGGTCGCCGTCGTGCTCAGCGCCCAGTGCACCGACAAGATGGTCAACCGCGTCACCCCCAACCTCTGGAAACTGGCTAAGACGCCCAAGGCGATGGCCAAAGTCCCAGTCGAAAAGATCCAGGAAGTCATCCGGCCTTGCGGACTGAGCCCCAGAAAGTCGAAGGCGATTCAGGAGCTATCAGCGATTCTGGTCGAGAAGCACCAGAGCCAAGTACCTACATCGCTGGAGGCCCTCGAATCGCTCCCCGGAGTTGGCCACAAGACTGCCTCGGTGGTCCTGGTGCAGGCCTTTGGGATCCCGGCATTCCCGGTCGACACACACATCCACCGCCTGGCGCAGCGATGGAAGTTGACCAATGGCCCGAGAGTCGAACATACGGAGCAGGATTTGAAAATTCTCTATCCGCCTGAATCTTGGGGCCGTCTTCATCTGCAAATCATTTTCTATGGCCGAGAGCATTGCACTGCCCGAGGCTGTGATGGAACCCGGTGCGAGATCTGCAGTACCCTTTTCCCTAAACGCAAGGGCCCCTACGAAGTCCATCCGCAGTGAAGGCGCAGAACGACAAGCATTCACACTCTCGCTAGTGGCCTTATTCTGTCTCGGAGAGAATCGCTTCAAAGCGTTCCCTCGCCAAATCATAGGCCTCCCTCGCCTGCTCCCTCTCCTCACCCCGATACGTCCCCACCTTTGCTTTCCAGCACTGCTCCAGACTGCGCAAACACCAACGCACGCTATCCCTGTTGGCTCGCACCGGTTTGCCGGCAACTTCGATAAATACGGGGTTGGTGTGAGCGGATGGAAGGATGCGAATAGCTGCCCAGGAACTTCTCTCTATCGGCTGCTCAAAGCGAAGCAAATGCTCTTTCCCATCTGCGGGTATCTCCAGGTCAGCTACCGGAAAACCATTGACAACCAACTCCACTTTGGCGGTCCTCCCCGGATCGGGCGCTACCGCAGCCAACACGCTCCATCCGATTTTCTCTCCTTCCTCCAAACGCAACGTGCTGTCCCGAGTCCCGATCTCCAAGGATGTCCGGGGGTCGCGGTGAGCCGTGAATTCCATCAGATGCGCTCGACCATCACTGACATAACTTCTCCCCGCCGCGACTGCGTCGCACCAACGATCGAAATCGAGCTGGCCGTCCAGCCGAACATAGACCCGCCCCAGCCCAACCCGCTCGCCACTGATGCACGGAAAATCGGTTTCTCCACTGGCGCGAACCTGAAAGCCGCTGTTGAGCACGTGGTACCACATATTGAATTCCGCATTGCGGTCGGTATCCATGGTAGAGATGAAGTCGACTGCTGGGACTTGCAATCCAGCCGGCCCCTCTACGGTATGAGCAATATTCATGATGAATTCATTCGCTCCAATCCCATCGAACGCCGGAATGTTGAAAGTAGGTAGCCCGCCGGGGCCGTCCAGTCCTTCGGTGTTGGGGACGCGATCTACAAATCGAGTCAGTCCATTTGCCGAATGCGCCGGACCACAGACGGCCCCCTGACGCTTGGCCCAACGAAGCGTATTGAGCCCCAAGGTCGGCCAGTGCTCCTTCGATTCACCGCCAGGGGGAATCTGCTGCTTCAGCCGCAGCAGATTCAGGTGGCCCGAGGCATGGGAACCGAAACCGGAGACCTCAATGTCGTATCGAATCAGGTAGGGATAACGGCTGTTATCATCCAGTTTGCCTGAGAAAAACTGCTTCTGATAATCAAAGCAGGGGCCCCATGTCAGGCAGCACCCAACCTTCAGATCTTCCCCCATGCAGTGCCGCAGCATATCCGGTGGATGGATCCCCTGCGTCGGATTCTCATAGTGAGCGCAACCCGCAGCATGGATGTGATGATCTCCCGACCAATATCCCCTGCGCGATGGATCAATCCACCGCTTGACCTGATAGCTGAATTCCACAGGTCCCTCTCCCACCTCCAGCGTCTTCGTCTCGGGGATCGTTTCGGGACCGCGCGAGCAACGCACGGAATAAGTTCCTGCTGGAAGGCGTATGGTCTCGCCGTCGCCTCGATAAATCTGTCGCTGAAAGAAAAGATCAGGAGCCAATCGCTTGCTCTGCGGTGGGTACACTCGCCCACCCGCATCGGTAATCTCAAAACACCCCATCGCTGGCCTGTCCGGGTCGTCGACAATCCGGAAAGTAACTTCATGGGAGGGCCGTGTCACCAATTGAAAATCGGCTCCCGCCCACTCCTGCCCTCCCTCAGCGGCTGTCAGCTCCACCCAATCGACTCGCCACTGACATGGTTTACCATTCGGATCGATACGAATCCCGGCAAGCGGCTGCCGCTCGCTGAAACGTATCTCATAGAGCATCTCGCGCCCCCCTTCTACATTGAAGGAAACCACGTGACCGCCATCGGCTTGCGGACGCTCGGTAGTCCACCAAAAGAACTGACCGACTCCCGACTCCTCTGCTCGAGCCCAAAACCTCAGCAGGTACTTTCCCCCCTCCACTAGTTCCGAAAAATCGACTCCAAAAAAAGGATCTTCACCCACTCCCTGCACCTGCAATGCCCCTCCTTCCGCCTTTAGCTCCACCTGATTCATCGCTTTCCAGCCTGCTGTGTCGAAGTCAAACCGCCAGTCGGCCAGGATGGATCCGCTACGATCGCCGACATCGGACGTACTACTGGGTGCAGCAAAGTCAAACCTCGCGGTCCGATCGCCAACGTCGCGCGAGTAGACCTCCACCACTCGGTACTCCAAAGGCAAGCCCGTCAAGCTTGGAGTCATCGGCTGGCCATCGAACATCGCCACATCCAGCCACCTGGAAGCCACTTCTTCCGCAGGTGAATGAGGCAGGGGACGCGCATTGGGACTGGTAATCCGCAACCTGGAACGCGATCTGTCGGGATTCAGCACCTTGACCAGATAGACTCGCCATCCCTGCTCTTCCAATTCCAAGGGAGCGGGGCTCTTGACCACCTCCGGCGCCCCCTCCTTGCCAAGCGAAACTGCTGCAAGACAGTAGCGATCAAGAATCTTCTGGCACTCGATCGTCAACTGCGAATCGTCTTCAAGCCCCCTCGCGGCTTCCATCTTCCGTAGATCCTCAGCGGCGAATGGCGAGCCGAGGTGATTGAGCGAATCGGTCAGCCGTGCCAACTGCGCCAGCAACGGCTGCCGATCGACTCGATCGACCATCGGCCATGCTTCCGCCCAACACCAGCGAGACGCACACATCAGCAGAAAAAAGAGCGGCAAACACCTTGGAATCATCGTGCTGTCTCCTCGGCCGGAATGAATCTCCATCGATTGATTCATGGTACCCGATCAAACGATCCGCGGGGATGTTTTCAACGCCCCCCGAGCCTGCCCACAACTCGATTCCACCAGTCGGCAGCCTGCCACGCCCACGTGCATCAGAACCCCCGAAGATCCAGGATGCGAAGCACCCGAACCGTCGACCACTTCGCATCAGACCCCTCCGAGGATAGCCTGCGAACATTCTAACCTTCTTTAGAATGTGGCTGGATGCGAAAAGCTTCCGCCCAATGATTCAGAACAGGAAGTTGCGTCGACAATAAATGTTTCTTCAGCGTTGGATGGGAACGGATTCCTGCCAGCCAATAAACCGAAACACGCTTGGTCGCGGAATCGCCGAACACAGTCCAGCGTAACTCACACGAAGGCGAGAAGGCGAGCCGCAATATACCGTCCGTAAACCTTGCGTTTCCTGCCTAGGTACCGAGCCGACTCGATTTCCCTTTCGTAGCCTCGGCGGCATTCGAATCGACAGGAACGAAACGAGCATTCGACAGGTATCCATGCTATCACGAAATCATTTGCATCTTGCCTTCTTTGCGACTTCGTGTCTTCGCGCGTGTTTAACCGATTCGCTCTCTCGATCGCCAGGGCCATTGGGAAACAAAAAATCCCACCGCTTGGTAGCAAAACAGCAATACAAAGAAACAGATCCTTTCTGAATCCCTTAATCGCCGCCCCTATGAATCCCAGATGGCCTGGTTTTCTTTCGGTTCGATTCGCAAGCTCTGAGATATCGGCTATGAAGACGCTTCGGGAAGCGAAAGCCATTCGTGAGTAGCCTGGCTAAGTGACACAGCAGCCCAGGCGAGCGAAGTATTGGCACCCGGCAAGACTCGCTCCTTCAACGCCCCGTCCGCTCCTCGCCACCGGACCCACTCATAGGCTTCCGGAAGCCCCCAAGCAGGGCAGGGGTACCCATTCGACTTGACGCTCGTGCAATCCAACCCAACCGGCTCGGGCGTGATCCTCCCATAGCCTCGCAGCAAACACTCCAGGCCTCGACCTCGCCATCGCTCGTACGATTCCCGATGGCCGCTTGGAAGATCAATTTGCGATCTGCTGTGCAGTAGACGTCGAGCCTGCCGGACATACCCCCGAGCCAACTCGGTCACCAAAAACCACTCCGCCTCGCGCCCTTCGACCGCCAACCGATTGCGCGCCTCTAGCACCTTGGGATCGCTCGCATCGCTGGACCCGAAGGCTTCACGCACCGATTCGATCTGAGGCGCGGGATTCCCATCGAGATCCAGATTCAACCAATAATTCATTGCAAGATAACTGTCACGCAGGTTTTTTGGCTTGGCAGGATCGATCGAAAACGGTTCGTATCGAAGCATGCCGCTAGGACGCACAAGGTTTTCGTAGAGTTGGTCGAGCCATTGGGAATAGGCGGTCGCCACAGCTAGGCGGTTTTCCTGCGGATCCTCTGTCACTTTCCACTCCAGATCCGACTGCGCTAAAAAGGCGCTCGCCGCATCGCTGCTCCGAAGGCCAGGCGCTTCCTCGCGCAATGCGACACGCTTGCGAACCTGCGTTGCACCAGCGTCAATCCAGAGATCCAGTGTCTCCACATCGTGAAGAATCATCTCCAGGTCGTTTCGTCCGGCTTCAGCAGCAATCTTTCGAGCGGCGGCCTTCAAGGCAATGAGCTGAGGGCAATCGGGGCCACCAACCCACTCCCGCAACGCCGCCAAACCGGCGCGAATCGCCTCCGTATCCCACGAGAGACCTCCCTGAAGCGGCGTCTCTTCCCAGGGGCCAGCCGAAGGAGCCGTCGGGAAGTCGATCGCTACCAGATAGATCGCAAGCATGCTGATCGCTTCGCACCATGCACTAGTCTGCTGAGGTGACAACTGGTGTCGGTGTTGACGCAAACCTCGACAAAGTGCCCCCAGAGCCAGCCCATGACTTTCCAGCCGCTGATGGTTGTGCCAGGAAGGATCTCGCTGGATCGATTGATGAGCATCTTCAGGATTCCAGCGGAAAAGATGAGCGACGCCGATGCTAGGGTCCTTCGCATCTCGATAACGGCTGGGATTGGAGATCACTTCCAACGCCGCTTGGCGTTCCTTCGGCGAGCGATAGAACTGCACCAGAATGCTCAAAACATCGACTCGCTGACTGGGCGTCAGCAAAGCCAGGAGGTGGATCGAGTCGGTGACCCAGCGATTGGTGTGCATCGCTTCAATCTCTCCCGCCGTGCTGGTAACCACCATTTGATGCTGGATCTCTAAAGAGAAAACCTGACGGCTTGCCGCCTCCCTATACAGCAACTCCACACGGGACCGCTCGCTTCCAGCTTGGTTCATCCAATCGAAAACCTGCTGGTTATGGACTAGAAACCCTCGTGGAGATCGCTGCGGAACATACCAGTCACCATTCGCCACCAGCAGAGCCGTCGCCGTGGAACGATCGGTAGGCATAAAACTCTTCTCCGCTGAAAAGTCGAGATGCGACGGGGGATCGATTCCGCCCCCCTTCCTGACTTGCGAAAGCGTACCACTGAGCGGATGCAGGACCAAGAAGAAATAACAATCCCAAATGCCTATCCGCTGGCTGGCGATCTCGATGCAGCCAAGCAAGCCGCCGAAGCACTGGTGTTGCGATGACGGACCTGTCCGAAGAGGGTAGTCCACGGAAGCAGACTGTCTTGTACCGCCGAAATGAAGGAGCTGATCTGGCCCCGCAGATTCCCTCATCGGAATGAACTTGCTGACGGTCGGAACGGCCAAATGGGGGAATCGCCGATGGCCCGACAGTCAGCCGACTCTCCTCCTGGGGGAAACCAGAGTTCCATGACCTGCTTTGAACTGGCAGTCAGGTTCAATCCGGGGATACCAGCGGTACTCGTAAAGTCTATGATGGATCTTCAATCAAGTCCCCGGCGGTGCAGTTTTTCCTTTTCTTTCGCGGCTCAGGAATCGTTTGCCAAAATCACCTCTGAAGACTCGCCATCCGTTCGGTGCTTGGACAAAACTTTTTCTATCCAACGCAATCGGGGATCAGGCCGAGTTAGGCAGCGCGATTGGGGCTGACAAACCGTGGGAAGATGGAGTAACTGACTTCCGATTTCGATCATAAGCGAATCCTAAGAACCAATCTGTAGTTTCCTTTGGGGTTCTCTCGCTGAATCCCCAGCCCCCAATCGCCGGGTACCCAACTGATGCTCTCGAAGACTGCTGATTACGCCTTACGAGCTGCAATTTGCCTCGCCGAGCATCGGAAGTCAGGGGGAATCAGCCTTTCGGCAGAATTGCTGGCAGAACGTACGCGGGTTCCCAGACGCTATTTGCATCGGGTCCTGCAGGACCTAGCAGCCCGCCAAATCATCGAATCACGACCTGGCCCCGGAGGTGGGTACGGCCTCTCCAAGGAACCGTCCGCCATCGATCTGCTTCAAGTGGTCAACGCAGTCAGCCCCATCGAACGAATTCGCCGTTGCCCATTGGGAATCGACTCTCACACATCACTGTGCCCATTGCATGCCGAATTGGACAAAGCGTATGCGAAAACCGAAGCAGCATTCGCTGGAGTCAACCTCCAGCAACTGCTCGACTCAACCAGTCAAATCAAACCACTTTGCGAAGACTAGAGCCACTCCTTCGGCTCGGGGGTTTTCGAACTGGCGCAGTCCAGCAAAGACAAAGAGCTGATAGCAGAAGTTGCCACATTGAGCCGCCCCGCAATCCTTTCAGCCCATGCGGAAACGTGAAGAGAGCAATGCCTAATGACTTTGCTGTGCAATGGCTTCTACTTCGTGCGACTCCGGCTTGCTCCATGCACTCCATCGCGTTCGAATCCCTTCCACCCGTTGAGCTTTCGACGAGTTCTCTTGCTCATCTGAAATCGTTGGAGCCCCACCATCCTACCCCACTCCTTTAGCCGTACGATCACGAGCCCAACGCGGCTGACTATCCGAAAGACGACCATACAACCGCTCATTCGCAGCCAAAAAAGGAGCAAGCTAAAGGCTGAGCCGAGACTGAAACCAATCCCAGAAGCCAGAAAAACGCTCAGAGCAAACTCTCTAGTACCCAAACGATCGCCACCGACAAGAACGAACCATCCAACAATTTTGCGGGTCTGTAGGACACCATGAAAGGAAAAAACCGATCGCGACTCGGTGCCTCTCACGGAGACACAGAACCACGGAGAGTGAACGGAACGATGGACTGCTCAAGAATATCGGTGTCATTGTGGCGCCGGAAGATGAAGAGTCCGGGTTCAAGTTTGAGCGCTACCGTTCTCATATTTCATCCGTCAATTCGATGGGTCGTATCTGTAGGTCGACCGGAGTAGGCTGGATAGAGTGGTAAGGGCAAGGGCTACGGAACCAAAGCGGCCAATAGATCTCAGACTCGCATTGGAATTCAAAACTAGCGATCGATTTCATCTTCCCCAACGCAACGTCTCAGAAAAATCTCACCCTCCCCAAAGAAGGTCGCGAACCAACCTCACCCTCCACGTGGGAGGGTAAAAAGCCCACCTCACCCTCCATTAAGTAGGGTCGCAAAAAGACATCACCCTCCCCCAAAGAGAGTCGCCAAGCGAACACGTTTGTTCTGCGGCATCAAAATGCGAGAGCCTGCTAACAATCAGTGAGAACCGAAGGGGCAGGGCAGGGAAAGGAGCAGTGTGGGAGGGAGTTTGAGCGGAAAGATCCGGAATGAAAACGAAAAAAGCCCGGCTGTAGTTTCCTACAGCCGGGCTCCTTTAAAATCCGTTCCGAAGATGTCTTTGCACCATCTTCGTTGGATGAACTCTTGCTGAACAAGGGATGCTCACGGATCGAGTGTCGCTCCGAAGAGTCGACGACTCATGTTATCCTTAGAAAGGAGGTGATCCAGCCGCAGGTTCCCCTACGGCTACCTTGTTACGACTTAGTCCCAATCATCGAGCTGGCCTTCGGCAGCTGCCTCCCTTGCGGGTTAGCTCACTGACTTCGGGCCCTCCCAACTTTCGTGGCTTGACGGGCGGTGTGTACAAGGCTCAGGAACACATTCACCGCGGTATGCTGACCCGCGATTACTAGCGATTCCAGCTTCATGCAGGCGAGTTGCAGCCTGCAATCCGAACTGAGCGCCGCTTTTTGGGATTTGCTGGCTCTCACGAGTTTGCTTCCCTTTGTACGACGCATCGTAGGACGTGTGCAGCCCTAATCATAAAGGCCATGAGGACTTGACGTC
>JBEISR010000034.1:0-50134 GCA_040375295.1 Planctomycetaceae bacterium | reverse complement strand
CGACCACGGTGCGGTTGCACGCGTCGGCGGTCATTTGGCAGAGCAGATGGTTCTGCACACCGCCACCCACGATATGGATCACATCCAGTCGATTGCCTAGGAGTTCTTCCAGCCATCCCAAGCAGGCTCGATACCGCAGCGCCAGGCTTTCCAGGCAGCTTCTGGCGATCGCTCCCGGATCCTCAAGCACCTCTTGGCCGGTCGCTCGGTAGTAGGACTGGATCTCCTCGACCATGTTGGCAGGAGCGACGAAACGGGCGTCATCGGGATTGAAGAGGCTTTGCAGAGGCGTCGCTGTCTGGGCCAGTTGCACCATCGTTTTCCAGGGAAGATCTTTCCCTTGGCGCTGCCAGATCGCGCGGCATTGCTGGATGGGCCAAAGTCCCGAGATATTTTTCAGCAGCCGAACACTTCCCAGGGCTCCTCCTTCGTTGGTGAAGTTGCGAGCCATGCAGGCATCGGACAGGAGGGGCCTTGGCAATTCGGCCCCCATCAGGCTCCAGGTGCCGCTGCTGATGTAGCACCAATCGGGTTGTTCGGGAGCGAACTGGGAGGCTGGGACTGCCAGGACCGCAGATCCGGTGTCATGGGTGGCTGGAACAATGACCTGAACCTTTTTGGGGAGTCCCGTCCGATCGGCCAAATCACTGCGGATCTCTCCCAGCACGGTCCCCGGCTGGATCGTCTTTTCAAAAAGATGAGGTGGGATTTCCAACGCGTCCATCATTGTCTGTGACCAACTGCCATCGCCGGGACGGATCAGTTGCGTGGTGCTGGCGTTGGTGGCTTCGTTGGCGGCTACACCGCAAAGCATCCAGTGGAGGAAATCGGGGATCATCAAAAAGCGGTCGGCAACATCCAGCAGGGGCGAGTTTTCCAGTCGCATGGCATGGAGCTGGAAGGCGGAGTTGAACTCCATGAACTGGAGCCCCGTCTCTCGGAACATCGCTTCTCTGGGCATTCGCTGCCAAGCTTTCTCCAGGATGCCGACCGTTCTGGTATCGCGATAACAGAAAGCAGGGCCGACCAAGTCCTGGTTTCGATCGAGCAGGACATAATCGACACCCCAGGTATCGGCTCCGACGCTGACGATCCGGTCGCCGAATTTCTGTGCTGCCAGGGTCAGGCCTTGTTCGATCTGCTGCCACAGTCCAAGCAGGTTCCAGGCTAGGCGGTTCCCTACAGCAATAGGACCGTTAGGGAATCGGTGGACTTCTTCCAGCACCACCCGTCCGTGATCGAGCATTCCTGCCAGGACGCGACCGCTAGATGCGCCCAGATCGATCGCAAGATAGACATCGGAGGCATTCATCGCAGGGACCTACGCAAGGTGATGGATCAGACTCTCCGCTTCGGCGATGATTTTCGCCGATGTGATCTGAAAATGCTCATAAAGCTTCTGGTATGGCCCCGAAGCCCCGAAGGACGACATGCCAACAAACCTGCCACGTTCTCCCAGGTATCTTTCCCAGCCTTGGACCACACCGGCTTCGCAAGCTACCCGGTTTTTGACCGCTGGGGGGAGCACCGACTGCCGATAAGCAGCATCCTGTTCCTCGAAGACCGACCAGCAGGGCATGCTGACGACTCGGGTTGCGATCCCCTTGGCCTGCAGCGTTTTCTGTGCCTCCATGCATAGGGACAGTTCGCTACCGGTACCCATCAGGATCACCTGGGGCGTTCCCTGGCAATCGCTGACCACGTAGCCGCCGCGTGCAGCGCCGGCGGCTGGGGCATAGTGATTGCGATCGAGCGTTGGGACGTTCTGTCGGGAGAGCACCAGGGCGGCTGGGTGTCGCAGGCGACCGATTAGAGTTCGGTAGCACTCTAGCACCTCATTGGCATCGGCAGGACGATAGACATCCAGTCCGGGAATCGCACGGCAGGCAGCCAGATGTTCGACCGGCTGGTGGGTGGGCCCATCTTCTCCCAGCCCAATCGAATCGTGGGTGAGGATGTACAGGACTGGCAGGCGCATCAGGCTGCTCAGGCGCATCGAGGGCCGCAGGTAATCGGTGAAGACAAAGAAGGTGGCGCCGAAGGGGCGAAGTCCCGAAAGGGCCATGCCATTGAGCGCAGCAGCCATTCCATGTTCGCGGATCCCGAAGTGCATGTTGCGACCTGCCGGGTTCGTAGCGGACATTCCAGACTGTCCATCCAGCAGCGTCATCGTGGATGGGGCTAGGTCGGCCGATCCGCCGACCAGCGCGGGATAGTGCTTGGCGAGTGCGTTGAGGACTTTGCCCGAGCTGACGCGGGTGGCCAGTCCCTTGTCGCTGGCTTCAAAGGGTTGCAGACCGGCGTCCCAGCCTTCGGGCAGTTTGCCAGCCAGGAGAGCCTCCAGTTCGTTCGCCTGCTGGGGATGTTGCTTTCGAAAGGCGTCGAAGGTGGTGTTCCACTGGCTGCTGCCTTTGGCGCCGCGGGATCCCAACGTTTCGGCGAAGTGCTCGCGAACTCCTTCGGGCACCAGGAATTTCTCCTGTTCGGGCCATCCGTAAAAGGCCTTGGTCAGCTTCACTTCGTCTTCCCCCAGAGGGGCACCGTGGGCGCCGTGGGTATTCGACTTGTTGGGGCTTCCATAACCGATCACGCTTCGCACCAGAATCAGCGTCGGCTTGTCGGTGGTCTTTTGGAAGGTATCGAGTGCTTTTTGCATCGCCTGGCGATCGTTCGCATCGGTGACGCGAATCGTCTGCCATCCCATCCCTTCGAATCGTCTGGCGACATCTTCGCTGAAGGCCAGGTCGGTGTGTCCTTCGATCGTGATCCCGTTGTCATCGTAGATCCAGCATAGATTGCTCAGCTTCAGGTGACCGGCGATGGAGGCGGCTTCGCTGGCGACACCTTCCATCAAGTCGCCGTCGCCGCACAGCGCATAGACTCGGTAGTCGAAGAGCGTCTGCCCAGGTTGGTTGTAGCGAGCCCCCAGATGCCGGGAGGCGATCGCCATGCCGACCGAGTTGGCGACCCCCTGCCCCAGCGGGCCGGTGGTGGTTTCGATCCCAGCCGCTTCACACGACTCGGGGTGCCCCGCACAGCAACTGCCCAGTTGCCGGAACTGCTTGATCTGGTCGATGGGGATCGCCAACTTGCTGCGATCCAGATGCCCGTGATGGTCGACCTGCTTGACGCCCGCCAAGTGGATCAACGAGTAGATGAGCATCGAAGCGTGACCGCAGCTTAAGACGAACCGATCGCGATTGGGCCATAGCGGGTCGTTAGGATCGTAGCGGAGGTTGGCGGTCCAGATCTGATAGGCAACCGGCGCCAGGGCCATCGGCGTACCCGGATGCCCGCTGTTGGCCGCTTGCACACCATCCATGCTGAGGGTGCGAATCGTATTGATGGCCAGTTGTTCGATGGAACTTTCGGTGGCGGTCATCTTTGGCAGGGTCTCCCTGGAGTCGCGATGCAGTGAGTGAGTCTGGAAAAAAGCCCCCAAATCGTGGGTGCCTTGGATCGCCTCTCTCTACCAAAGCTCGGAAATTCACTCGGATGGCAGAGGCAGCCGTTTCAGGGAGACATCGGAAGAACTGGAGCGAACCGAGCCCTAAATTGGCCTTGGACAATCGACACCGCATGGTAGCCGCAAGGGGGCAAATCGTCACTAGGGAGCGGGATCGAAGCCCCCTTTTTCCTCAGAGATTCCGCATTTTGCCACCCTTCATGGGCGACCGACAGCACGCGATCTGGCAGATGCGGCTTTGCCGGGACTCTGTAGAGCGGAGGTCTCCGCGTGGGGGGCGAACACCCTGTTCAGTCGCTGAGCATTCCAGCGACGCAGGCGGTCATGTTGCAGGCCAGCGTACCGGCGATCATCGCGCGGAGGCCCAGCCTCGCGATGTCGTCCTTTCTGCCTGGTGCCAGGGCGCCGATGCCGCCTACCTGGATCCCGATGGCGCCGAAATTGGAAAAACCTGCTAGTGCGTACGTCATGATCGTTCGCGTCCGCTCCGATACCATCTGCTGTTGGATCTGCTCCCCCAGTTGCTGGTAGGCGATGAACTCATTGGCGACCATTTTTATCCCCAGCAGTTTTCCGGCGGCCAGGCAGTCCTCCGCGGCGATCCCCATGACCCAGGCGATTGGCGCGAAAACATAGCCCAGGGCAGTCGGTAGCGACCAGAGCGGCTTGCCATCGGTGGTGACAGCGCCCAGCGCCTTCCCGAACTGCCCCAGCATCCAGTCGGCCATGGCGATCAGCGCTAGGAAGGCGATCAGCATCGCGCCGACATTGAGCGCCAGTTTGAGCCCTTCGCTGGCGCCATCGGCAGCGGCACCGATCAGGTTGGGACTGGTTCTTGGGAGATCCAGTTTCAAACTTTGCTCCGTCTGTTCCGGATGGAGTTCGGGTTCCATGACTTTGGAAATCAGAAGCGCCGCCGGAGCGGAGATGATGCAGGCGGTCAGCAGATGACCTGCATCGATACCAAAGCCGGCGTAGGCGGCAAGCATGCTTCCAGTGACCGTTGCAAAGCCAGCGGTCATCATCGCGTGAAGTTCCGATCGAGTCATCCGTTCGATGTAGGGTTTGATCACCAGTGGCGCTTCGGTGTGGCCAACAAAGATATTGGCGGCAGCGGAAAGCGTCTCCGGACCACTGGTGCGCAGCGTCTTTTGCATCCCCCAAGCCAGTTGTCGCACCACCCACTGCATCCACCCTAGGTGATAGAGGATCGCCATCAGGCTGGAAAAGAAGATGATCGTCGGCAGGACACCAAAGGCGAATGAACCGACCAGGCTTTCGGCCATCGACTGCTGATCAGGCGGCAGGCCGTGCATGCGGAAGACGAATAGCGATCCCTCGCGGACAAACCCTACCAAATGGCTGACCAGGGAATTGATCGACTCGAAAAACCATCGGCCACCCTGCGTGCGCAGGGCAAGAATCGCAAGGAGGAACTGCAGGGCCAGCCCTCCCGCGACGATGCGCCACGGGACGTGCTTCCGATGGGAGCTTAGCAACCAAGCGATGGCGATCATCACCAGAAGTCCAAAGGCGCTGATCGCTTGTTGCATGGTGGATGTTTCCTAGTGAGTTAGGTAGCG
This sequence comes from Planctomycetaceae bacterium, assembly GCA_040375295.1. GTDB lineage: Bacteria > Planctomycetota > Planctomycetia > Pirellulales > Pirellulaceae > JBEISR01. Next base: position 45,085 of record JBEISR010000034.1, on the reverse strand, counting down.
ATCGGGATGAGGCATTCGGTCAGCGGATCAAGGTGTTGAATTGCCGATCACCGGCGTCCCCCAGACCTGGAAGGATGTAGTTGGCGGCATTGAGCTTGCGATCGATCGATGCCACCCAGATTCGCACTTCAGGATGCTGGCGATGTACCTGCGCGATCCCTTCGGGAGTGCCCAGCAGGCTGAGAATTCGAATGTCGCGCACCCCCCAGCGTTTGAGGATATCGAGCGCCATGCAGATCGACCCGCCAGTAGCCAGCATCGGGTCGAGAATCCATGCGACATCGGCCGGATCGTGATCGGGAAGTTTGCAGTAGTATTCGATCGGGAGGCTGGTCGATTCATCCCGGTACATCCCCAGATGCCACACCTCCGCCTCTGGGAGCATGTCCAGCATGGCAGGGACCATCCCAAGTCCAGCTCGCAGGATTGGGATCAGCGCCAGTCGACCGCGAAGTTGCTGGACGGTCGTCGTCTCCATGGGAGTCGCCACCTCCTGGTCGATCAGCGGCAGATCGCGACTGGCTTCCACCGCCAGCAGCACCGAAAGCCGCCTCACCTGCTCGCGGAAGACAGACGGTGGCGAACTGGCGTCGCGCAGCGCCTTCAAATGGTGTCGGACCAGAGGGTGATTGAGCTGCTCAACACGTGCATCCATCGCAGAGTGACCCATGGGGCAGTTGGCGAATTGATCGAGACGATTCTCGAAGTTTAGCCGAACCGAATCCCTTGTGGGCCTTGCAGATCCAGGAATCGAGAGGACGATTCACCGAGCCATTCGAATCGTCGATTCTTTTTTCCGCTCGACTCAAGGATCCGGGATCGCCTCTTCTAGCGGCCTGGAGCCTGGGATGTCGGCTGGCCAGCGGGTCCAGATGTTCGTCTCTAGAATCGTCTCCCGGACGAACTTTTTCTCGGAATCATTTCGTTTCTGCTTGACCAGCGCCTTGCGGATCTCCTTCTGTACTTCCTCCATCGGCTGCGTCCGTGCATCCTCCCGCTCCAGCACCTCGACAATGTGGAATCCTTCTTCATCTTCGAGGATTTCGCTGAGCTGACCGGGAGGGATCTCGAAGACGACCGATTCGATCACCTGGGAGCGAAGTGAACCTTTGGATGTCCAGGCGAACAATCCGCCTTCATTGGCGAACGGTCCTTCCGACCGTCGCTTGGCCACCGCCTCGAATTTCGCCCCACCGAAAACCACCTCATTTCCCATGTCGGCGATCTGCTGAAAAGCTTCCTGGCGATCGGAGTGTTTTTCAAAATGAATCGACATCAACCGGAAACGGACTCTCGCCTTGCGATCCCATTGCTCTTGATGCGCATCGTAATAGTCTCGCAAATCCGCCAGTTCGATCGACGGTTTCTCGGGGACGTGCTGTTCCAGTGCCTGCTGGGCCAAGACGGTGTCGCGGAAGATCTTCTGCTGTGCCGCCAGGGAGCTGCCCATGTCGCGCAGTTTGTACTCCAGCTCCAATTGCGTTTCGACTTCGTAGTCCTTCATCAGCTTGGGGAGGTACTTTCCATAGAACGCCTCGGACAACCGAGGGCTCATCTTCTTCATCGCTTCCTGGTATTCCTTGGGGGGTTTTGCCCCCACCATGTCCCGGATGAAGCGTTGCGAAAGACTCTTCTGCTTGATGTGTTCGGAGAGCGCCGGTCGCAATAGCTGCTCGATCATCTCATCCCACCGCTCTTCGGGGATGCGGTCCTTGTTCTTATACAGCATCGGCTCGATCATCGTCCGCACGTCGGCTTCCAGAATCATTTCATTGCCCACGATCGCCAGGACGCGTGTCGGACGAAAGAGTTTTCCCGTCCAGGCAGGATCGAGATTGGCGCGGTTGTCGCCAAGGCTCATGCGGACCGAGCTGCTGGCCTGCTGGACCGAGGGGTCGCCGCCCGGCGGACCACTGCCATTCACAAAGGGGCCGATGGCCGGTGTCTGGGTGGCAGGTGTCTGGGTGGCCGGTGTCTGGGTGGCCGGTGTCTGGGTGGCCGGTGTCTGAGTGGCCGGTGTCTGGGTGGCCGGTGTCTGGGTGGCCGGTGTCTGAGTGGCCGGTGTCTGAGTGGCCGGTGTCTGAGTGGCCGGTGTCTGGGTGGCCGGTGTCTGAGTGAGAGGGGGAATGGTCCCTGGAGGCGGAGCGCTGGGGATGGGGGTAAGAATCTGCGCGGGAGGCGAAAACGGTTCGGTCTGCGTCTGGCCTGCTACAGGCCATGCGATCGACAGGAGAGCCAGGATGGCCAGCATCAAGCGACGGGGCGCGACAGAAGGATGTCCCGATAGGCTCGGCCTGCAACGATCAGGATATCGGCTTGGAAGTGGACGAGTCGCCATGGGTGACACTGCATCCTGCGGCTGGCGCCGGAACGGGGTGATTGTACGGCGGACGGCATTTCGCAGAGGGCATCGATCCCGGCTATGGCTTAGGGCATCATGCGGTCGGCGGACCGTCCTTTTTCTGATGGAGGAAACCACGCAAGCCCGGTTTGCTGCCTGTCACTGGTCGCGGTACGGCCGAGGGACGCGGCGCCTTGGGCAACGGCTTGGGGGGCGTCATCGCCTCCTGCGGACTGCTGGCTATAGAAGATTCGCTCGGCGGCCGCAATAGATCTTGCAGCAGTTGCAGGTAATCGACGTCTCCTTCTGGCAAGGGCCAGTAGGCATTCTGATCATCGAGGACCCGAAGCTGCCCGCGATGACGTTTGGCCAGCATTTCGATTCTGCGGCGATCGGCAAAGGCGATCTGTAGGTGTTTGTCGTCCACCTGGATCGCACGGATCTGCCAAAGCGTCGCATCGATCCGCAGTTCCGCCAGCCGCATCAACCGCTCCACCGGTTCCGGCAGTTCTCCGAATCGATCGACCATTTCACCGCGGATGGCTACCAGCGTTTCCAGCCCTTCCAGACGCGTCAGCCTGCGATAAAGATCGATCTTGTGGCGCATCTCTGGAACGTACTCGGTCGGCAGGTAGGCATCGATCGGCAAGTGCATTTCGACATCGATCGACAGCTTGGGTGGCTGGTGAGTCAGGGTGCGGACTGCCTGTTCCAGCAGCTGGCAGTAGAGTTCGTACCCCACGGTGGCGATGTGGCCGCTTTGGGCGGTTCCCAGCAGGTTGCCGGCTCCCCGAATCTCCAGGTCTCGCATGGCGATGCCAAAGCCAGCCCCGATCTGACTGAATTCTTCGATGGCATGCAACCTCTTGGCTGCGTCCGATTCCAGATGCTTGTTCCGTTCGACCAGCAGGTAGCAATACGCCTGGTGATGGTACCGGCCGACTCGTCCGCGCAATTGGTGGAGTTCCGCAAGTCCGTAGTGATCGGCTTGATTGATAAAGATGGTGTTGGCGTTCGGGATATCCAGTCCGCTTTCAATGATGGTTGTCGAGAGGAGGATATCGGTGCGGTGTTCGATGAAGTCGAGCATGACCTCTTCCATCCGGCCTTCCTCCATCTGTCCATGGCCGATTCCAATGCGAGCTTCCGGGACGATGCGATGGAGGAGATCGGCCAGGATGGGAAGATCGCTGATCCGGTTGTGCACAAAGAAAATCTGGCCGTCGCGATTGAGCTCCCGCTGGATCGCCTGACGAATCAGCTTCTCATCGAAGCGCACCACGCGGGTTTCCACCGACAACCGGTCAGCTGGTGGGGTTTCCAGATTGGAGATATCCCGGACCCCCAGTAGAGACATATGAAGCGTTCGCGGGATGGGAGTCGCGGATAGTGTCAGCACGTCGACATTGGGGCGAACCTGTTTGAGCCGTTCTTTGATGGCGACGCCAAACCGCTGCTCCTCATCGATGATGACCAGTCCCAGGTTGCAAAAGCGGACATCTTGAGAGGCGACGCGGTGGGTTCCAATCACCAGGTCGATCTGTCCAGAGGCGAGTCCTGCCAGCGTCTGTCGCTGCTGCGATGTCTGCACAAAGCGGCTCAGCTTTCCGATTTCCACGGGAAACTCCGCCATCCGCTCTCGAAACGTGCGGTAGTGCTGTTCGGCAAGCACAGTGGTCGGCACCAGGACAGCGACTTGGTATCCGTTATCGATCGCCTTGAAGGCGGCGCGCATCGCCACCTCTGTCTTTCCAAATCCAACATCCCCGCAGATCAGGCGATCCATCGGTCGTTTGGAAGTCATGTCGGTTTTGACCGATTCGATCGCCGTCCACTGATCCGGCGTTTCCTGGTAGGGGAACGAACCGTCAAACTGGTGCTGCCAGACGGTATCGGCTGAAAACTGGATCCCGATCAGGCTTCTACGGCGAGCCTGAAGGTCCAGAAGATCGGCCGCCATGTCCCGCACCGCCGACTCGGCCGCCTGCTTCTGCCGGGCCCAGCTTCCCGAGCCGATCTTGGCCAGCTTGGGACGCAACTGCGTTCCCCCTACATACCGCTGCACGAGATCGATCTTGGTGGTGGGGACAAACAGCTTGGAGCCTTCCGCGAATTCGATCTCCAGATGCTCCTGCTTCTTCCCTAAGCGTTCGATCATCTTCAGTCCGCGATAGACGCCAATCCCATGCCCTAGATGGACCACCAGATCGCCATCGCGAAGATCGAGAAAACTGTCGATGGCGCGGGACTGGACGCGTTTGGAATGGCGACGAAGCTGGGATCGCTTGAGCATCTGATGGACGGTGAGAACCAGCGGGCCATCCGGAGGCAGTTCGAACCCAAGGCTCAGCGAACCAACCGCCAGATGGATCCTATCACGCCGCTCCACCTTCGTCTGATCGAGCAGATCTTCCAGTCTCTGCCGCTCTCCCTCGCTGACGCAAAGCAGCGTTGTCTGGCGTCCAGATGCGGCTTGCTGCGTCAGTTCCTCGGCCAGCTTTTCCAGGTCCCCTCCAAAGCGATCGACATCCCCCAGCGGAATGCGATCGCCGGTCCAACTGCCATCGGGGGGAGCCACCTGAACCAGGGTGACTGCATGGCGATGGACGATCGCCTCCAGCGCGTCATCGATCGACCGGAAGCGATCGGGAAAGGGGGCCCGTTGGACGAAGGATTCGGTGACGTGGCGAATCGAGTCCGGCTCCCACAGCACTCGAATCGCATCGTCAGGAAGGTAGTCCATCAGCCAGCCGTCTTCCTGCGTGGTGCTGGCGGCCGAGGTGAGTTCTATCGCCGAACTGTTCTGCAGACTGCGTTGAGTCACGACGTCGAATTGTCGAATCGATTCCACTTCGTCATCAAAAAATTCGATCCGAAATGGATGCTCAGCATCCGGAGGAAAGACGTCGACGATCCCGCCTCGCATCGTGAATTCACCAGGTAACTGAACTGCCGTCGTCGTGTGATACCCTTGCTGGATCAGCCAGCCTCGCAGTTCGTTGACCGGGTGCCGCTGTCCGGTAGCGATCGATCGCCGTTCTTCGGTCAATTGGCGGGGGCTGGGGACGGGTTGCAGCAAGGCGGGAAGCGTGGTGACCAGGATAGGAGCGGGTGGTAAGGGATCGCCGCCCGACTTGGACTCGCTTTGGCGTCGCCATGACTGGAGTCGGTTGAGCACCTGCAGACGCGTCAGAAAGTCTTGGTCGCGGAGCGCATCGACCCCCATTTCCTCCAGAATCGCCGGAAACAACTCGATCGCTACTCCCAGCAGGCACGAGAGGTCGGCTGCGATGGTTTCAGCGTCGGGGGGTTGAGGCACGATCACTAGCAGGGGCCGCGCATCGTTCCAGGCCATCGCCGCCACCCAGGGCGCCACCGCTCCCTGCCAAGCACCCCAGGCGATCCATGGCGAAGACTTGCGGCCGCTTCGTAGGGCAGCGGTCATGCAGGGGGATCGCGCAAGCAATTCCATGGCCGACCGGAGCGACGGTGCCAGATTGGCGATCTCCCTACCCGTCCTTTTGGCCATCGAGCAACGATCCTTCTTGATCCCTCAGTTCATGGCCGGTTGTCTTCCACCGGGCGGATCTTGGGACCACGCGCGTCCGTCACCGCCTAGGCAACGATGCAACCCATGCTTTCGCAACCGGTTATTGTATACAGGGGGAAGCGGGCTGCGAGGTGGATGGAACGGATCCTGGCGGGGGACTGCATGCGGGTGGACCTGACAATTACCGAACTGGATGTGGGGGGCGCCGAGCGATGCGCGACGGAACTGGCGTGCCATCTCGCCAAGACAGGATGCCAGGTGCGTGTTATCGCTTTGGGGCCGCCGCCTCCCCCCAGCCGTCAGGGCCTTGCGCTGCAACTAGCTTCCCATTCGATCCCATTCCACTTTCTCGGTGGCCGCTCTTCCTGGCAGATTGCCAAAGTGCTCTTTCGCTGGCGCCATCTGGTCGCCAGCGATCGCCCCGATGTCGCTCAGGGATTCCTCTTCCATGCGAACATTTTGGGAAGCCTGATCTATCCCAGGTTTCGAGTGCCGTGGGTGGGTGGCGTTCGCGTTGCCGATCCGCGTCGAGGCAGGCAGCGTATGGAAGCATGGGCATCGCGCCGGATGCAGCGCGTAGTCTGCGTATCGCAGGCGGTGGCGCAAGCCTGTAGGAGCTACCCTTCGTTTGCGAAGGAACGAATCGAAGTCATCCCCAATGGGATCGCTCTTCGGTCGGAAATCGACAAGACCCGTCAGATCGATCTCCGCACAGCCCATCGGATTCCCCCCGAGGCACCCCTGCTGCTGTTCGTCGGGCGATGGGAACCCCAAAAAGGGTTCGATATCCTTTTGCATCGATTGCCAGAGATTCTCCGACATCTGCCCAAACACCATGCTGTCTTGCTGGGGGATGGAAGCGGGCGATCCGATTGGAAGTCGCTTCAAGAGCGATTGGATAGAGCGATCGTCAGTCGTATCCATGCGATTGGTTTTGTCGATCGACCTCGCGATTGGATGGCGATCAGTCAACTGCTGATTCTTCCAGCGCGCTACGAAGGCATGCCCAATGCGGTGATGGAGGCGATGGCCGAAGGGATGGCGGTGGCCGTGACGCGAGTGGAAGGGATCGGGGAATTGCTGAGCCAGGAGGGCCAAGAACAGACGGTGGCCAGCAGCGACTGGGAGGGATGGCAGCAGATGGTGGTGCGTCTGGCAAGCGACCCAGAACGATGCAGAAGCTTAGGAGCCCGGAATCGCCATCTCATGGAATCCCACTTTCAGCTCCCCCAGCAACTCGATCGCTACCTTGCACTCTACCGCCAACTGGTCACCCCTCATTCCCGCTGAATCCTGCTCCATAGATTCTCTCGGCGCCGTATCCACCCCATCGAAACGCGACCTTGCCATTCCATTCGCTACGGCATCCCGCCCGTCGATACTGCGACAGGTGCGGTCGCTCTCTCAGGTCCCTACAGGGCAAGTCGATCGCTCCTGCGGCACTTCGCCAGTCCGCGTGTCCAGCTCCCACTGGAGTAGTGCGACGGCACCAGCGATTTGTTCTACAATGCGGTTGCGGGCATCACCCACTGATTGCCGCTTCGGCAGACCCTCTCACACCAGGTTCATCGTTCGAAGGAGATTTTTCTGATGATACGACATTGGTCTCGTCTGCTCATGCTTTGCCTGTCGATCGGAATGGTAGCGCCATGGAGCTTGGCGGAGGAGAATAAGGCGATGCGTACACTGGGCAAAATCGAGTCGTTTGCGCCCGAGTTCAGTCAGCTGATCGATCCAGAAGCCAAGATCGAAGTTCTGGCTACCGGATTCACCTGGACCGAAGGGCCCGTCTGGATCTCTGGAGAGGATGGAGGGCACCTGTTATTTTCCGATATCCCCCGCAACTCGATTTTTCGCTGGCACCCCAAGCAGGGAATCTCGCTGTTCATGAATCCTTCGGGCTACACCGGAGTCACCTACTATGGGCTGGAGCCTGGCAGCAATGGGCTGCTGCTAGATAAGCAGGGGCGTTTGGTGATGTGCGAGCACGGGGATCGGCGTCTTAGCGTCCTGACACCGGAGGGCGGAAAGCGGACGCTGGTCGATTCCTATCAAGGCAAGCGGCTCAACAGCCCCAATGACGGAGCCCTCAAGAGCAATGGAGATATCTACTTCACCGATCCTCCCTACGGACTGCCTGATCGCGAGAACGATCCCCGCCGCGAGCTCGATCATTTCGGAGTCTATCGCTACGGCGCCGATGGCAAGCTGACGCTGTTGACCACGGAGCTGGCAAGGCCCAACGGGATCGGGTTCTCGCCCGATGAGAAGACGCTCTACGTCGCCCAAAGCGATCCGAAAAAAGCGATCTGGATGGCCTTTGGTGTCAACGACGATGGGACGCTAGGTGAGGGAAAACTTTTGTATGACGCCACCGATTCGGTCGGTAAGTTGCCGGGATTGCCCGATGGACTTTCAGTCGATAAGCAGGGGCACCTCTGGGCCAGCGGCCCGGGTGGCATTTGGGTCTTCCATCCATCCGGAAAACTCCTGGGACGGCTGACCACCGGAGAGCGGACAAGCAACTGCTGTTTTGGCGAGGACGGCAAGACCCTGTTTATCACCGCCGATTCCAACCTCTGCCGCATTCGAACCAAAGTGTCCGGGCAGTAGGCCGTCCCTCCTGAGCATGAAGGCACGCCCGGTTCTCCATCCTGGTCGATCGGGGCCGGATGGTGGCAGATGGGGGCGTTTTGACCACTGGCAGGGTTGTGTCGATAATGACGGTTGAATCGCTGGGGTTCGCGCGGCTGTGCATTGCCGAACGAACCCATGGCACGCAGATCGATTTCTAGACCGATCGCGTGCCATCGCTGACGGTTGCGCGGGCGATGCCGGCATTGCTCAAGTTGATCGCATGCGGTCGACGAATACAGATCGTTGATAGAAGGATCGCGGGCCCGGGAGGTCATCCGGTCGCCTGGCTCCAGGAAGTGCCGCCTGGGGGAAGCGATCTACCCACCCAGGGCACCATCCGACTGTCTGCTGGCAACCCGAGGGAACAATCCGCTATGCCGGCGGATCCTTCCTTGGGGACGACCAAGCTTGTCGGCCCTCTGCGACCAAGGAGTTGTTCGAAGATGTTCGATCGAAATCAATCTCTGTATCTTCGGACTCGGCCGCAGCGCAGCCCCAAGTTCTTCGGGATGGTGATCGGCTTGGTCTTTGGATGGGCGATCGGAATGCCGGCATCCTGGGGGCAGCAGCGGGATGTCGCCCAGTTGGCTCATCCCGAAATCGCCCAGCAGCTGAGCCTCACTGACGACCAGCGGGCTCAGATTCAGTCGCTGCTTCAACAACGCAATGACGCGATCCTGGCTGCAGCGGAGGCCGACCGCAAAGCCGTAACAGCTCAGTGGGATGAGAAAGTCTCTGCGGTCTTGAACGCCGATCAACTGAAACAATGGAAGTCGCCTCCATCAGGGGAGAAGCTGCGGTTCCAGTTCAGCGACATGAAGTGGGCCGATGTGCTGCAGTGGTTCTCGCGCCAGGAAGGCCTGACGCTGGTGATGGACCGTGTGCCTCCCGGGGAATTCACCTACAGCGACCTGCGGGAGTATTCCCCCTCAGAGGCGATCGACCTGCTCAATAGCGTCCTGCTGACGCGAGGATTCACGCTGGTTCGGCGCGAGAAGATGTTGATCGTACTGGAGTTGTCGGACGCCATCCCGATCGAGCTGATTCCGAAGGTGACACTCGAGCAACTGGAGGCGCGCGGGAAGTTTGAGCTGGTCAGCGTTCTGTTTCCCCTGGGGGCTCGACCCATCGACGCGGTGCTCAATGAAGTCAAACCCTATTTGGGAAGCTACGGCCGAGCCGTCCCGCTGGCGCAGAGTCGGCAGTTGTTGGTGATCGAATCGGCCGGAAAGATGCGTACCATCAACGGGCTGATCAGCAGTGTTCCCGAGCCGCGCAAGGATCCACCGCCACCGCAGCCCGAACCGCCGCCACAGCCGGTATTCGCCGCCTACCCGATCGCCGATCTGGATCCCGAGCAGACGCTGGAGACGCTCAAGAAGCTGCTGAAGACAGAACAGATTACGGTGGACGATAAGACCAAAGTGATCAGCGCCTTTTTGATCCCGACGCAGCAGGCGGCGATCAAAAATGCGATTGAGACGATGGTGCAGAACCATTCGCAGGCCAGCAGTTGGCAGACGATCACCTACCCGGCCGGTGGGCTAGATCCCGAAGTGCTCGCCAGTCAACTGGAAGCAATTGCACCTCGAGCCAAGGTGGTCGCTGATCCGAAGTCGGCATCGCTGGTGGTGACCGCACTGGCGGCAGACCATCAGGTGATCGGCGAGCTGTTTAAGGCGATTCCCAAGACCGAACAGCGGTCGCTGCAGATCCATCCGGTGACCTCCATGCAGAAGGAACGGTTGGCGGCGATCGGAACAGCACTCCCCGACTCGTTGAAGAAAATCACAATGACCGTCGCCGAGGAGGCCGACGAGGTTCTGGTCTGGGGCACGGAGGCAGAGCAGACGGAGTTTGTCCAGTTGCTGGGCAAACTACAGGGAAGCCAGCCGCAGACTGCCGAGCCCTCAGTGCTGAAGCGTTACGAATTGCCCAAGGGAGCTGCTGCTCAGTGGAAGCTGCTGGAACCGGACCTGAAGAAACGTCTGGCCCCGATGCAATGGACCTACGACGCCACCGAATCGCTAGTATGGGCCTTTGGCCCACCGGCCCGCCACGAACTGCTGGCACAGACCCTTCAGGAGATGATCCAGCCTCCCTCCACAGATCGTCAGCCCGTCCTGCTGACCTATCCGCTCAAGCATGCAGAGGCCAGTGGACTGGCAACGCTGATGACGGGATTGTTCCCGAGCGCCTCGATCGTTCCTGATGCCAAGCGAAAACTGCTTCTGGTGACAGCGACGCTGGAGGATCACGCAAAAATCAAGGCTGCCCTTCAGCCACTGGATGAAGCCAGTGAGATGACGACGCAGGTCGAGGTCAAACAGTATGAAGTTCTCGGGCTTCCCGCGACCAGCGTCGTGACGCTGCTGCAGTCGATGTGGGCTAGTGCGACGATCAGCAGCGATGCGACCAGCGGAAAAATTATCGTCTCGGGGACGCCGCTGGAGCACCAGCAGATTGCAGCGATGGTTCAGAAATTGAATACCACCAATCCGGCCGACCCGGTGGAGATCCAGACTTACGATGTGCCACATGGTGAACTGACGACGATTGTCACGATCCTGACACAGATTGCGCCCAAGTGCACCATCACCCCCGATTCGATCGCTAGACGACTGACCGTCTATGGACCGGTCTCGCAGCAGAAGCGGCTATCGGAGGCGCTAGAGAAGATTCTCAAGGCCAACGCCCCCGATCCCAGTGGCAAGGAAGTGCGATTGATCCCGATCGATCCGGCGGTCACCGATGCGGTCAGCGCGTCGACCGCCATCAAGCCGCTCCTCCCTCCCTCGATCACACTCCTTCCCAACAGTTCGGCTGGCACTATTACAGCGACAGGGAGTCCCGAGCAGTTGGACCAAGCCGAGCAGTTGGTGGCTAGGTTGCTGTCGGGTATGCAGGCCAAGAAGCCGACCCAGAAAAGTTATCCACTGGAGCAACTGGATGGGACTTCGGTGGTGCGACTGTTGGCCAATATGATGCCGCGCGCTACTGCAACGGTCGATGCCGCCACTGGCACACTGTTTGTCCTTGGGGTCCAGGAGGATCATCAGCGCATCGAGGAGATGTTGCAGCAACTGCGAGGCGTCGGCAGCGGTCCGGCACCGGAACTACGGTTCTATGAGATCAAATCAGTGTCCTCTTCGTCGCTACTGACGTCCCTGCAGAGCCTATACAAGAAGGCGACCTTTTCGGTCGATGCGACTTCCGGGAAATTGATCGCGCTAGCGACGCCCGACGAGCATCAGATGGTCCAGCAGACGATCGACCAATTCCACCTGGCATCGAAAGAATCGCCGATGGAGGTGAGAACGTATGCGGTCCCTTTCGGCGATCTTACGACGTTGCCTACGCTGCTTCTTCGCATCGCCCCCAAAAGCACTCCCAGCTTGGATGCAACAGGCCGCACTCTGACTCTTTTTGGTCCGGAGTCCGAGCAGCGGGTGGTGGCCGATACGCTTGCCAAACTACAGGAAGCAAGCCGTACAACAGGAGAGGGGAAACAAGCAAGGCTGCTTCTTATCGATCCCTTGGTGACCGATGCACTTTCGGCCAGCACCGCGCTCAAGAACTTGGTGCCGTCAGGTGTCAGCTTGCTTCCCAACAGCTCGACCGGCACCATCCTCGCGACAGGCACTGCCGAGCAGTTGGATCAGGTCGCGTTGCAGCTAGAGCAGATTTTGGCGCCGGGGATGGCGAGGAAGGTGACCAATCGGTCTTTTTCGATCGAGGGAATCGACGACACGTCGCTGGCCCGACTTTTGCTCTCGATCGTCCCCAAAGCGAGCACCGCCATCGACGCGAAAAGCCGCATGTTGTTCGCGACCGCTTCACCAGAAGAGCTGACACGCATTGAAGAGATCGTCAAGCAGCTGCAGACGGCCGAGGGGGAATCGCCCCAGGAAATGCGAGTCTACGAAATACGAGGCGTCTCTTCGACCGCTGTGCTGCTGGCCTTACAGGGATTGCAGAAGAAGATGGTGTTTGGGGTCGAGCCGGCGACGGGGAAGATTGTTGGCCTTGGCACCGCCCAGGAGCATGCATCGGTACAAAAGGCGATCGATGCATTCCATGAGTCTGCCAGGGAGGCACCGATGGAGGTGCAGACCTACCCGGCTCCCTATGGCGATCTGACGACGCTTCCGAATGTTTTTGCCAAAATCGCACCGCGCACCACCGTTAGCGTCGATCCGATCGGACGAGCTGTGACGGCCTTCGGACCAGCGGAGGAATTGCAGAAGGTGGCTGGTGCGCTGGCGAAGCTAAAGGAGACCTCCGAGTCGACGCAGCAGCGTGGAACGGTGCGGCTGTTCCGCGTCGACTGGCGATCGACCGATGCAGCCTCCGCCGCCGCTGCCCTCCGCCCTGCCCTTCCGCCAGGCGTGACGCTGCAGCCCAATAGCAGCACCGGAACGATCACCGCCAGTGGTACCCCTGAGCAGTTGGCGATGGTCGAGCAGTTGCTGAAGACACTCGGCGAAGGAAGCTCGCAGCGATTCACCCCCAAAACCTATTCCATTGGTGGGATGGATGCGGCGGAGGTGGAGAACCTGATCGAAGATCTGGTCCCACGCTCCCGCACCGCCTACGACCCCCGTTCAGGCAAATTGCTGGTCAACGCCTCGGAGGAAGATCATCAGCGGATCACCGATTTGCTGAAGCAGATCTCCTCGCTTCCGGCCGATGGAGCCGCGGTGCGTACCGTCCCCGTTCGCTTTGGCGATCCTGAATCGATCGAGAACGCATTGGAGCTATCGATGGGAAGACGCAGCACGATGAGCATCATGGCGGATGAGCAATCGAGCGCGATCTATCTGGTGGGCAAGGCAGAGGAAGTAGCCGCTGCAGAGAAGCTGATCGCCGAATTAGATCGTCCCTCGGGAGCGTCCAAGTCATGGCAGGTCTACGCGCTTGGCCGCCTGGACCCTGGTTCCTTCCGAAACGCTGTCGATGCGATGTACCGGGATCTTCCGGCCGGTCGGGCCCCAACGATCCATTTGGATGAAGCCAACCAGAAAATGCTGGTGGGTGCTAGCGCCGAGCAGATGGAGCAGATTCAAAAGCTGATGGATCAGTTGGGAGGATCCGAGGTGTCGGCTTCCGGAAGATCGGCCAACATGCGAACGATCCCGATGACGCGAGAAGCCGTCAAGGCGATTCAGGAGATCCAGCGAGTTTGGCCGATGATGCGATCGAACCCACTACAGGTGATCGATCCAAGCCAGTTGCGGCCTCAGAGCGGTGAGTCGCTTCCTGATGGTTCCAGTGAGCCAGCCAGCGATCTCCAGACACCCGATGCCGAAGAACCGTTGGTCGAGCAGGTGCAGCAGGAAGCGATCGCTTCGGATCCCCGGTTGCAGGAGGCGATCGAGCAGGATGCTGGGCAGGCGGTCACGCCGCAGCCAGAAAAAGGGTCGCTGCCACCCGTGATCCTCATCCCAGGTAGCGACCGTTGGACGATCGCTTCGGAGGATGAGCAGGCGCTGGAGGATCTCGAGCGACTGCTGCAGATGACCACTTCTGCGCGTATCGTCCCGACGATGCAGAGTGGCAATTATTCGATCTACCTGCTGAAGCATGCTGGGGCGGAGGAGATGACGGAGATCCTCGACACACTGTTCCAGCGCCGTAGCAGCAGCGGATCCTCCGGTGGAACACGCCCTGTCTTTACAAGCGATGCGCGGACCAATGCCTTGATGATCTACAGCAATCCCTCCGATCGTCAGGTGATTGAAGAACTCCTTTCGGTGCTTGATGCCAGGGAGCTTGGCGATTCCCTTCAGCGGATTGTACCGCGACTGGTCCCTTTGCAGCATGCCGATGCCGCTCAGGTGCTCGACATTGTTCGCGATGTCTATCGATCTTCGATCAATGCCGATGGTGGGCGTCGACCACTTCGGATCCCCGAAGGGGTCTCCTCCGAGGTGGCATTGCTGATGCAGCAGATCAATGCCAGTTCCTCTGGCCCGCTGCTGACCGTTGGTGTGGATGAGACGACCAATTCGATTGTGTTGCGTGCGCCTACGGACTTGGCGAAGGAGGTGACGGAATTCATCGAGCAGATGGATCGTCAGTCGATCGAGAAACCTGCCTCGCGCGTGATGATCGTACCGCTCAAGTCGGTCAACGCCGAACGGATCGAAAAGGCGATCGAATCCCTGCTTCGCGGGAGGAGGTAAGCGGACCTCCGCGAGCGATCCAGGTGGAACGCCGCCAGCGAAACGACGCCAGCCGATGGCCTTCGTGGCAATGCGCTAGCCGCCGGTGGTTTCCCAAGAAGTGGTTCACGCAAGCATGCAGCAAACAACCGGGCCGCTTCCGCGGTCCGGCTAGAGCAGCGCGAGGCAGCGTTCCATGAAAAGGGATCGTGGGGTGAATCCCAAGCGACGGGGAGCCGTCAGGTCGAATCGCCTGACGAACTGATCTGGAGGGCTCGGTCGCTGATATCCTTGCGGCACCAGGCTCCTGGCCATCGCACCTTCTGGACCGCAGTGTAGGCCTGCAGTTTCGCGGCGGAGATCGTCGCACCCAGAGCGGTCACACCCAGCACGCGCCCGCCGTCGGTCAGGACGCGCCCTTGGTCTAGCCTGGTGCCTGCATGAAACACCTTCACGTCTTCCACCTGTCCGGCAGCTTCCAGACCGGTGATCTCTTTCCCTTTTTCGTACTCTCCCGGATATCCCTCGCTGGCGACAACGACGCAGAGAGCCGGGCGCGGATCCCAGACAGGATCTTCGATCGAATCGAGACAGCCGTCGACAGTGGCCTCGAGGATATCCATCAGATCGCTTTGCAGTCGCATCAGCAGCGGCTGGCATTCGGGATCTCCCAGTCGCACGTTGAACTCCAGCGTCTTTGGACCAGCCGACGTGAGCATCAGGCCGGCATAGAGGACCCCTTTGAACGGCTTTCGGTTCCGCTTCATCGTGTGGATTGTAGGGACCAAAATCCGTTCTTCGATCGACTCCAGAAGTTCCGTGTCGACAATCGGTGTCGGGCAGTAGGCTCCCATGCCACCGGTGTTGGGGCCGGTGTCTCCATCGAAGGCAGCCTTGTGGTCCTGGCAAGGCGGTAGTGTCAGAATCGTCTTGCCGTCGGTGATGGCCAGGACGCTGGCCTCGGGGCCTTCCAGCCGTTCCTCGATCACCATCTGGCGGCCTGCCTTACCAAATTCTTCGCGCCGGGCGATACGATCGATCGCATCGAGCGCATCCTGACGTCGGGAGCAGACGATGACCCCTTTGCCTGAGGCAAGGCCATCGGCCTTGACGACAACAGGAGCCCGATCCCGTTCGTTGGGATACCGGGCCTTGATGTAACGCATCGCGCTGTCGGCGTCGCGAAAGACCTGGAAGTCAGCGGTGGGGATATCTGCCTGTCGCAGCAGGTTTTTGCAGAAGACCTTGCTGCTTTCCAATTGTGCCGCTGTCTGGCTTGGACCGAAAATCCGCAGCCCTTCTTTCTGGAATGCATCGACAATCCCTAGCGCCAGCGGTGCCTCGGGACCCACGACGGTCAGACCGATTTTTTCTTTTTTGGCTAGGGCAATCAGCGCGGCGATGTCGGTCGATGAAATCGCGACGTTTTCCGCTTCCAGCGCCGTTCCCGCGTTACCGGGGGCTACGTAGATCCGATCGACCCTGGAGCTTTGTGAAATCTTCCAGGCGAGCGCATGCTCGCGACCACCGTTGCCGACAATCAAAACCTTCATCAGATCCAACTCAGGAAAGTGGTTTGGGAACACCCGGGGAAGATCCGGGGTTATAGGTCGGAACCTTCCGAACCGGTGCCGACCGATTGTAGCGGTCTGCCGGTCGATCGGGAGGGATTAAAAGACGCAGGATCATTCATGGGAAGTCTGCCGTCTGGCTTTGGGAATAAAGCCGACCAGGAAGCACAGCAGCATGGTGACCCAGAAGAACCAGAAGGCAGGGCTGGTCAGCGAATGGAAATCCAGTACCGGATGTTCCTCGCCGATTTCATTGAACCACCAGTCGGCGACCAGCTTCAATCCAATCACCGATACCAGCAGGTAGGCAGAGGTTTCAAAGCGTGGGAATCTCTCCAGCAACCTAATGAAGATGGCGGCAGCCACCCGCATCAGAAGGACCCCCAGCATGCCACCCAGGACAACCACCCACAGTTTCGGATGAAACCCTGGCGAGTCGTCTTCCTTGGGACCAACTAGCGCGATCGCTGCCAGGATGGAGTCGACGGCAAAGGCGATATCGGTCAGTTCGATCACCACCACCGTTGGCCAGAATTTCGCGAAAGCCCTCGCAGCGCCATTGGCCGAGCGACCAGATGACCCGTTGACCACTTCCAGTTCGGGTGCCGGCACCGGGATACGCGCTTCCAGTTCTTCTTCTTCTTCCTTCGCCGACAAAGGACTTCCGTCATCGGCGTGCACCAGCACCGGTTGCTCCTCGTCCCCGAGGACGATCTGCTCTTCTGCCGTCCCGAACCACTGCTCTAAAAAATACTTTCCGGCAACGAACAGAAGGTAGCCACCACCAATCAGTTTGACGACTTCGATGCCCAGCAACAGTTGGGCAAATATGATAGCGATGACGCGAAAGACGAAGGCTCCCACCAGACCATACATCAAGGCTCGCTGCCGTTGGTGCGGTGGCAGTCGCTTGGCCAGCAGGCCAAGCACCAGGGCATTGTCGATCGAAAGCACACCTTCCAGGATCACCAGGAGAGCCACGACCGCCAGATCGTGGTATTCGAAAGTCTGTCCGAACATAGGAAAGCTCCTGATTCCGATCGCGAATTCAACAATGTACGCTGGTCAGCCCTCTTCGGCTAGTGCCGCCGATCGGCCCGAGAGGGGGGCCAGTTGGTCGTCCAACGGGGCGTATGCCACCCCTTTTGAAGTCGTTCCTGCATCCAATCCCAGGCATGTGGCGGAGTGACCAGTGGCGGAAGGGCCACCAGTCGATTCCCGTTTGGGCCCGACCAGTGGAAAAGGACTCCCGCTTTGCGCGCCTCGCAGGCCAGTCGCCACGCCAGTTCTCTGGAACGCTCGCTGGATTGCTCCTGTACTTCCAGGACTCCAAAGGCTCCCATCCCTTCTATCGCAGTGGGGAAAGGGAGTGCTTTGGCCGCATCGGCCATCACCGAGCGCACTCCCGCCCCCGCCGCTTCAGACCAGACCTTCCAGGGTGTCTCCTCCAGCAGTTCCAATACTGTCAGTGCGACGCGACAGGCCAGCGGACCACCCCCAAATGTCTCCGACTCGACTCCTGCAGGGAGTTCATCCATCGATGCGGCAGGCCCCAACACCGCTGCGATGGGGACGATGCCTCCTCCTAGACTTTTGCCGACACAGATCAAATCAGGGATCCAGCCTTGGGCTTGGCAGGTTAGAAGGTTGCCGGTTCGTCCCAGGCCGGTCTGCACTTCATCGGCGATCAGCCACCACCCGCGCTGGTCGGCTAGACGCCGCAGGTCACGAAACAGTGAATCGGCTGCCGTCAGATATCCCTTTGCCCCAGGGATCGGTTCGACGATCACCGCAGATACATCGTCCAGGAGCGGTTCGTTGGCAGCCACCCAGGACTTCAGGCAGTCTGCTGTCTGGCAATTGGTGATAAGGTGTCCCCATGCACATCGACGGCAATCGGGAAAGGGGATCGATCCGTGGGGAACTGTGGGAAGCTGTTTCAGCCATCGCGTATCGCTGATCGCGCCGGTGGCGATCGATCGACCGTGAAAACCTCGATCGAAGTGGAGGATTCGGCCTGGCTTGCGGTGAAGAGCCAACTTCATCGCAAGCTCGACAGCTCGGGCCCCGGTGGTGACCAGCCAAGCCTTGCAGGGTGAAGAATGATTCGCATTGCCGTGTGCCATCGGATGCATCGCTGCAAGCTTGGCGCACAATCGCCTTCGTAGCTCGGTCGCCATTCCGGTCAGATGAGCTAACTGTGCAGACTGCTGCTGCGCGGCTGCCACCAGTTTGGGATGAGCGTGTCCCCAGAGAAGGCTGCCGTAGGAGGCAACTAGATCCAGGTACCGACGACCCTCGCTATCCCAAAGCCAGCAGGCGCTACCGCGAACCCAACTGGGGCCGGTGTTCGGGTCGTCCGACCGCATGAGCGGTCTGGGTGTTGGGTCGTCTGCGGCCTGTTCCGAAGTCACTCGATATTCCAATGATCGTTAGAATGTCAGCGGCGTTTGGGAGCGACTGTCGGTTTTAACTTGGCCATCAGGGGTGCGATGACCGCCTTGGGGAGAAATTTCTCCAACGCCGCTCCGTCGCTCATCGCCGCTATCTGCTTGATCAGCGAACTGGAGACGTGGGCATACTCCTCGTCGGCCATCAGGAAGACGGTATCGATTTCCTCGGCCAGTCGTCGATTGGCCATCATCATGGTGAATTCCCCCGCGACATCCGTCAGCGGGCGTAGACCTCGCACCATGGTGCCAGCGCCAAGCTGGCGGACAAAGTCGACGGCTAGACCATCGAAGGCGGCCACGCGCACCTCCGGCCACGACCTCGTCACCTTCTCCAAAAGGCTAACCCGCTCCTCCGTCGTGAAGGTCGATTCCTTGGCTGCGTTGACACCGACGCCGACCACCAACTGGTCGAACAGTCGACGGGCGCGGTCGATGATATGCAAGTGCCCCAGCGTGACTGGGTCGAAAGAACCGGTGTAGACACCGATCCGCCCTGGAGGCTTGCCGGCGGACACCGGTCGAGTGGTCGTCTTTCCCTTCATCCCTTGGAGCTCCCGATAGAAGGCCGTCCAATCGACAAAAAAAACGTTGCGAAAAACAAAAGAGACAATGCAGTCCAAATCGCTACCAGAATCAGGCTGCCGCTACGAACGATCGGCAACAACTGCTCCGGCGGGGGGATTTTCGCATCGGGTACGGTGGACCCCAGGGTGGCTGCGATTCGCGGCGCATCGATCGACATCGCCTGCCAACCTACCCAACCGACGAAACATTCCCAGGGCAACGCGATCAGACAAGTCCATCGACAAAGAGGATATCCCCAAGAGGTCTGTCGCATCAGACCGATTCCACTGGCGATCATGGCCGCCGATAAAATAGCGCCTGCGCTGCCCGTCACGATCCAGGGAAGAAGCATCGATTCCGCCTGACGCTGGCGAACCCTCTGGAGAACCGTTTCCGGTCGCGACCAGTCATAAGGTTGTTCCTTGCGGATCTCCACCGTCGCAGTCGCATCGTTCCTGCGTTTCGACAATTCCATGCATCCCCGCAAGTCGCTAGGGATCAACAGCAGACCAATGCCTCCAAAAAGACACATCAGCCGAGCGGGCCACATCGTCCACCAAGCCTCCGCAGCAACGGAGCCAGAGGTTGGCGTGCCGAAGTCGACTTCAAGATTCATAGCGACCGCATCGATGAAGAGTCCTGACACACGATCCATCCCGCCGCATCGGATTGTCTGCCACCATTGTAACGGGAACCCGATCTCACTGCCGGACTGATCGAAACACTCCTCGCACGGCAAAGATATTCGGTTCATCAACCCTCAGCATGCTCCATCGCCTCCACCACGCTCTTCAATTCGTCGGAGGTGTGATAGGCGTGTAGGCTGAATCGGAGTCGGCCTCCGCGGACCGAAGTCACGATACCGGCTTCCAGCAGCTTTTTTCGCATCCGGACCGGGTCGATCGCCATGCTGACCGAGACGATGCCTGACTGCCTTGCGGACTGGGAAGGATGCCACCAGGAAAGCTGCCACGGAGGTCGCAAGGTCGACAACCTTTGGAGCTGCTCGATGAATTCCTGCCGATGCGCCAGGATGCAAGCTTCCAGTCCACTTGCCCCGGCTTCCATCAGCACCTGCAGGCTGGCGGACAGGCCGAGGATACCGACATGATTGGCCGATCCGGGTTCCAGTCGCGAGGCATTGGGTTTCCATCGGCACTGGGTCGCAGAAAACTGCCCCGCTGGCTCCACGCTTCCCCAACCGACCAGCACCGGATCGAGTCGCTCCAGGCATTCCATGCGAATGCGGGCTAGGCCAATGCCTTCGGGCCCCAACATCCACTTGTGACCGTCGGCTGCCAGGAAATCGATCGGGATATGGGAGGCATCCAGCGGATAGACTCCTAGGCCCTGGATCGCATCGACCATCAGCAGCGCCCCTCGGGTATGGACCGCCTCGCAAAGCCGGCCCAGGTCGATGCGATAGCCGCTGAGGTATCCAACCCAACTGATCGCCACCCAACGCGTTGTCGAGTCGATCGCTTGGAGGATCGATTCGATGGAGATCTCGCCATGCTCTGGGGCGTCCACCAACCGAACCTCGACCCCCCGTCGCTTCAGATGTTCCCAGGGGAGGCGGTTGCTGGAGAATTCGTTGCTGGCCAGGACCACCGATTCCCCGGGCCGCCATCGCCAGCCTTCGGCCAGCAAACTGATTCCGGTTGATGTATTGGGAATAAGAAAGACCTCCTCGACCGGGGCATTTATCAATTGCGCCCCCTGCTGCCGCAGTCGCCCCGCCCCAGCCGACCACTGGGGCCAACTGACATCCCCCTGCTCCAGCGCCTGTCGGGACCACTGGCTGATCGCTTCGTGAGCCGCCATTGTCAGTGGACCGACCGCTGCATGGTCCATGTAGACCCACTGCCGGCAGACCGGCATCTGAGAACGCAGCCTGTCGCGAAGGATTTGCAGGGAAGAGTCGAGCGGTTGGGGCATGACGGTCGATTCTCCTTTTGGCGAGCTATCGCGATGGGGAATTGGCGAGCAACCCCATGGGCGATTGGGATCTAGAGGGAATGCTAGCTACGACCGTTGGGATCGAAAGAGCCGGTTTTCGTGGTTTAACGATAAAAACCCGCAAGTTCTACCTACCTTCCCATCGATAACAACCCCTAGGGAAACGAACCCGGAAGGATTTCGGGTAACAAGGAGCGGTCTGGCGATCAAATGATCCCAGGCAGGATGGACCCGCCGCTCCCGCGTCTCCCAGCTAATGCATCGACACCAGTGGTGCTGAGGATCTGATCCATGTCGCATTCGCTTTGGAAATCGTTGACGGGAATGGCGCTGCTTCTGGGGGCTGTCTCCCAGACCGGTTGCGTCGGTATCACGGAAGGGTTCAATTTGGGACCGTTCGGAATCCCGATTCCTGTCAGCCCTTACTTCCAGTATGAGGAAGAGCGGCAGTTCCACATGCATGAGCGATATGAGCGGGTGCCGATCATGGGCCCGATCACCGCCGGCGGACCCGCCGTGGCGCTCGATCCTCCCAGCGATGACGAAGTCGTTCAGGCCCTGGAAAACGCGCGGCCCGTCCGTGGCGGGATTCCTTTGTTCCACGAGCGACAGAGGAACAACGTCCGCATCGTCAAGGAGAAGATCGCCGACTACATCGACGACCCTCGCTTCGTCCCCCTGATCGGATTCGCCCAACTGCACCACGCTCACTACAAGTGCACGATTTACTTCGAAGAGCGGATCATCAACGGCTGGCCTGTCCCCTACACGCTGGAGGACAAGGAAGCGATGGAAGTGATCTATATCGACCACAACCACTTCCACATGGTGGGTGATCCCGACTGCGGCGAATCGAGTCTCTACTAGACCGATTGCCTCACCAGATCCAAACGCACCAGAAGCAGGCCTTAACCGCCTGCTTCTTTGCATTGAATGAGTCGATCTCCCACCATAGAAACCCCGGATGGACGGGATTAGTCCGGCGGCGCCATATCCCAATTGCTCTTTTCTTGCCTCCGCGATCTCCGTGGCTCTGTGAGATCATCACTTCCGGCGTGGAACGAATCAGTTTTCCAGATCTGGCTCGCCAACCCCGAGGCTCTCACGGAGGCACAGAGAGCACAGAGAGGCAGGTTGAAAATGTCTTTTGGGAGATAGAATGCTGACACGACTCACTTTCGGAAGAGAGTCCTGGCACCTACTCAGCTTCAGAGCATCATCACGGGAGGCGAATCAGGTGGACCGCACGCACGTCCATCGCGGCTCCCTTAGCCATTTGCTCCACCGCCATCTCCAGGCGGTAGGTTCCTTCTGTGGTGGGCTCCCAAAGTCCGATGTGCCGCCACTGGAAGTTTTGAAAATGCCCCGTCTCCTCGACGACGAAAGGGAGCATACTGGTCGCTTGGTTGGTGGAATCGCCATCCGCTGGGCCGATCGACATCTTCATGCGGCTGCCACCCTGCCCTTGCCCGCATCCCTGCAGAATGGCGACCGAAAATTTTCCAGGCTGCTGCAGGTCGATCGTCCAGAAGACGCGGTCCTTGGCGTCTGCCCAGTAACCGATCGTATTCTTGTGGGGTTGAGGTTCGTAGCGAAGCAGCCTCCCTTCGCACCGTCCCTGACTTGCGGCCAGCCAGAAACTGCCGTCGGCCTGATGGGTAGCGTTCGCGGCATCGATGGCCGGTGTACCATCCAGTTCCAATTCAATCTTGCCTCCCGATGCAGGTGCGTCCAGTTTCAAAAGCCAGTGATCGAGTTCCGGCTGGACCTGCAATGCGGTTTTCCCTTTCCCATCGTTCCAGCTGACGGAACGAATGCCGTTGTAGAGGCGGGGGATTCGCCAGACACTGGCAGCCGGTTCTTCCAGCGACCAAGTCAATCGGCTGCGATCGATGGCGGCATCTTCCAGGGGCAGCATCACCGCCTCCTGCCCCCAAATTGTCGCTGCAAGCAGCAAGCCGAAAAAGGAAGCAAGGGTGGCTGGAAAAAGGCGCTGCCAGATGGAATTCTCGATCGACTTCGGAAAAGGAAGGTACGCGCTGTAGGTCATCGAAAGACCCCTCCAATGAAACTTTCCAGTCTGGCGGAACATGTTCTAGGCATCTCAGTTTAATCGGTGACTTTCCACCGCTGTCGGCTCTGTGACGATGCGGGCCATAAGAAACGGTATTTGGACTTTTGTGCAGCTCGAGTCCGGTTCCCTTTGGGACCTGCCGTTTTTCGCACTCTGGCGGTTCGGGAGCCGGGGAATCAAACTACAGGGAGGTGGCAATCCGAGCAGACCGGAGGCCAGTTTGGATCAATCCCTTTCCACAGCTCGGAACAGAGGTTCCTGAGTGGAGGATGCTGAGCGATGCGACAAAGAACTTGGAGACGATGGTGCCTTCTGGGATTTCTGGGAATGGCGATGTCCATACAGGCTGGTTGCCCCAACCTGTTGGCTCAGGATACCGACCAGCCGACCGATCCCTTCCCACAACTGAATGCATCTTTAGTTTCCGGGCTCTCTTTCCGAGGCATCGGGCCGGCGTTGATGAGCGGCCGGATTGTCGATCTGGCGGTGGATCCCGAGCAGCCCAGCACATGGTATCTGGCTGCCGGATCCGGGGGAGTCTGGAAGACCGTCAACGCTGGGACCACTTGGCAGCCGATCTTCGATCGCTATGGTTCCTACTCGATCGGCTGCTTGGCGATCGATCCAAACAACCGCAACATCGTATGGGTCGGTACGGGGGAGAATAACAGCCAGCGCAGTGTCGGCTACGGCGATGGGCTCTACCGAAGCCTCGATGGCGGGCAAAGCTTTCAGAAGGTGGGGCTGGAGAAATCCGAACACATCGCCAAGATCGTCATCGATCCCACCGATAGCCAGATCGTTTACGTCGCTTCCCAGGGACCGCTCTGGTCCGCCGGAGGCGAGCGTGGCCTCTACAAGACAACCGACGGCGGACGAAGCTGGAAGCAGGTGCTGCAGATCAGCGAGAACACGGGAGTCACCGACGTGGTGATCGACCCTCGCGACCCCAAGACGCTCTACGCTGCCTCCTACCAGCGTCGTCGCCATCAGTGGGTTCTACTCGACGGCGGGCCTGAATCGACCATTCACAAATCGACCGATGGGGGAACCACTTGGCGAGTGATCGACCGGGGATTGCCGGGGGGCGATAAGGGACGCATCGGTTTGGCGATCAGTCCGCTGCAGCCCGATATCCTCTACGCGATTGTCGAGGCAGCGGGAGAAGGGAGTGGGTTTTTCCGATCGAGCGACCGCGGCGAGACCTGGGATCGCCAGTCGAGTTACGTCAGCAGCAGTCCTCAGTATTACCAGGAACTAGTCGCCGACCCCCAGGTGCTCGATCGCGTCTACTCCCTCGATACCTTCCTGATGGTCACGCAGGATGGTGGCAAAACTTTTTCGCGCGCCGGGGAGCGATTCAAGCATGTCGACAACCATGCATTGGTGATCGACCCTTCCGATTCCAATCATCTACTGGTCGGGTGCGACGGCGGTCTCTACGAATCCTTCGACGGTGGAAAGAACTATCGCTTCACCGAAAACCTTCCACTGACGCAGTTTTACAAAATTGCGGTCGATCGATCGAAACCGTTTTACTACGTCTACGGCGGCACGCAGGACAATGCGACACAGGGCGGGCCCAGTCAGACCAACAACGTGCATGGGATCCGAAACAGCGACTGGTTCATTACGGTTTTTGGCGACGGATTCGATCCAGCGGTCGATCCGGAAGATCCCAATACCGTCTACTCCCAGTGGCAGTATGGCGGGCTGGTGCGCTACGATCGGAAGACGGGTGAGCGGGTCGACATCAAGCCGCAGGAATCGGCCGATGGACCGCCGCTGCGATGGAACTGGGATTCGGCGCTCCGACTGAGTCCCCACAATTCGAAGCGGATCTACTACGGATCGCAGATCCTCTTTCGCAGCGAAGATCGAGGCGATTCCTGGACCGCCATCAGTCCCGATCTGACTCGCCAAATCGATCGAAACCAGCTGAAGGTCATGGACCGAGTCTGGAGCGTCGATGCGGTGGCCAAGAATATGTCGACCTCCTTCTACGGAACGATCGTCTCAATTAGCGAATCTCCCTTGGCCCAAGGGCTGATCTACGTCGGTACCGATGATGGTCTGATCCAAGTGACCGAGGATGGGGGAGCCAACTGGCGGAAGATCGAACGATTCGAAACGCTGGATATCCCCGAGTTCGCTTACGTCAGCGACATCGAAGCGTCGTTGCACGATGCCAATACGGTCTATGCCGTGGTACAGAATTTCAAGCGTGGTGACTTCAGGCCGTTTGTGGTGAAGAGTTCCGACCGCGGCAAGACCTGGGTGAATATCACCGGGGACCTTCCCGAACGTGGATCGGCCTACACCCTGGCGGAAGATCATCTGAACAAGGGACTGCTATTTGTGGGGACCGAGTTTGGGGTCTACTGCACGCTGGATGACGGAAAGAAATGGATAGGACTGGGCGGGAACCTGCCGACGATCTGCGTGCGCGATCTGGAGATTCAGCGCGACGAAAACGATCTGGTGGTGGGGACTTTTGGACGTGGAATCTACATCCTGGATGATTACTCGCCCCTGCGCGAATTGAACGCCGAGTTGCTCGAAAAACCTTCTCATCTTTTCGCCATCCCAACGGCGGCAATGTACCTGCAGTCCGATCCTCTGGGCGGTTCCAGCAAGGCATTTCAGGGGTCGGGATTCTTCACTGCCGACAATCCACCTTTCGGAGCCGTTTTCACTCTCTATCTCAAGGAATCGGTCAGCTCGCTGAAAGGTCAAAGGCAGCGGAAGGAATCGCAGGCCAACCGCCGACGGGAAGATACGCCCTATCCAAGCTGGGAGGATCTGAAGGCGGAGGACCGCGAGGAATCGCCCGTGGTCTGGCTGACGATCCGCGACGCATCGGGGCAGGTGGTGCGGCGATTGCGAGCGGGCAACAGCAGCGGGATCCAGCGAGTGGTTTGGGATTTCCGGTACGCAGGACTGCAGCCCCAGTCGATGGGAGGGGATGGCAACGGTCCGATGGCTCTGCCTGGCAAGTACACGGTGGAAGTCAGTCGCATGGTGCAAGGCGAGATCGAGTCGCTTGGGGAGCCGAAGCCGTTTGAGTGCCAGGCGCTGGGATGGCAGACGATGAACGCCGATCAGCAGCGAGAGAGCCTCAGCTTCCAGCAGGAAACAGCTCGCATCCAGCGTGTGGTGATGGCATCCCAGCAGGCGATGCAGGATGGGATGGAGCGAGTGGGATTCCTGAAGGCGGCGATCGAACGGAGTCATCGGCTGGATGTGGCCCTGCGCAAAGAGGCTCGGGATCTGGAGCTGCAATTGCGCGACCTGAAGGATCAGCTGGAGGGGGACCCCACTCGAGCCAGCCGCCAGGAACCTGCGATGCCTGGCTTGGTGAGCCGACTGGATCAGGTGGTCGGTGGGCATTGGTCGACAACGAACCTGCCGACCCAGACCAACCGTCAGCAATTGGCCTTGGTGGTCGAGCAATTCGGAAAGCTCCATCCGACGCTCAAGAAGCTGCTATCGGAGGATTTACCGGCGCTGGAACAAAAGTTGGAAGATGCCGGCGCGCCGTGGACTCCCGGTCGCCGACTTCCCGACTGGCCAGCGAAGTAAGAAGTAAGTCGCCAACGTAGTAGAGTGCACTATGATCCACTACGTACTTTCTGCATCGAATCGGTTGGCAATCGGACGATGTAGAGGGATCGTGGTGCGATCGAGTTATCTACGAACTTCGAACGGCCATTTGGAGCTTTCCATGGGCCGCATGATCGCAAGAAAGCGATCAAAAATCGGTAGCGAAAGCATAGAATTTTGTGAGCCGCTCAGAGCTTAGCTCTGAGCGTGCCTAGGTTGAAACGTGGTCACGACGGCCCTTTTCAAAAGGCTGCCAAGGGAGCCGTCCGCTCAAGGATTGGCTGCCCCTTGCGATAGTCGCTGCTTGGCTTCGGCGATCTTCAGTCGTTCCATCGTCATCCACGAGCCGAAAATTGCTCCCGCTACCCCAACCAAGGATCCAAGGAGTCCGAAGACTAGCCCGATCTGACTTTGCCGGTGAGGCAGCCAAATAGCGAGGCAGAAGGAGAGTCCAAAAAGCAACGGCATGCCGATCGCCAGTAGCCCGAAGAGGCCACGGACACGCCGCTGACGATACTGCTGATAGAGATCGCTCAGTTCCTGCGACCCTTTCGCGTCCATCGGTTCTGGCTCCATCAATGCCGCTCGCTGAATCATGGGCACCAGGAACAGCCAGCCGACTGCCACGGCGCTAAAACAGATAAGAAACCCAAGCCATTGGGAGCGTTGTTGCTGGGCAGCCAACAGGGGCTGGTTGCTATCCGAGTGGAGCGGAAAAGGCGCCAGGCCGCGCACTGCGATCAGTAGGAAAAAAAGAGCGATTACGATCCAGGGGACGGCCTGCCATCGCGGAGGAATTGGATTGATCTGCTGCCTGGGAACAAGAGAAGCGGTGCGCACCGGTCCGTCCGCCCCGCTCTGATTCCAGAGCGGATTCTTGGCGGCCAGGGCAGGCATCGCAAGAAGAAACCAGAGTGGAAAGAAGAGAAAGGTGGAGCTGTTTAGCATCCAGAAGGAGGTGGGATTGCGGAGGAACAGCAGCCACAGTCCGAGGGCGATGAACAGCGCTGCCAAAGTGCAGGCCGCAAGAGCCAATGTGAGGGATCGGCTCCGTAGCCGCCGCGCATCGTCGGTGGCGCGATTGGGAGCCATCAACACAGTCGCCAGCGGAGCGAGAATCGCCAGCGAAACGTAGAATAGCGGTGCCAAACGATAGATCAGCATCCAAGGGTCGTTCATCGAGCAGGCTCCCGTGGTGAGGTGAAACGGTTGGGATGGATCAGGTGCCGAACTTCCAGAGTCGCTTGATTTGTTGTTCCAGCATCGATTCGATCGTCTTTCGAGACATTCCAGCGATTTTCGCGTTGGCCAGCGCTGCTGCGATCGCCGACTCGATTCGCTTCCGGTCTTCGGCAGAGACCCCTGCCGGCTTTTCGGTATCGGAAATCACGACCGTGCCGCGTCCCCGAACCGACGCCAGCAGTCCGGCATCGGTCAGCTCTCGGTAGGCTCGCGCGACCGTATTCAGATTGATCCCCAAGTCGGCTGCAAGCTGTCGAACCGGGGGGAGTTCATCGCCTACGGCGATCGAGCCATCGGCGATTTTGCCTCGTAGAGCTTCCACCAATTGATCGTGGAGAGGAACCGGACTGTGCAGGGAGATCGTGATCATGACACTATTGTATCATACTTAGATACAAGCAAGCAAAAAATTTTGGATTGCTGCTTCTCCGAAAAGAGTTTTTGGGCTGAATGGTCCGATTGGCCGTGGGTGATGCACCTGGACTTGTGGTGCGATCCACTACGAGGTGTTCCCTGCGTTGGGGAAGCAGACGCCCCGGAATCTGTCTTCGAGTGCCAACAGCACGACGATTGCATACCGTTGGTGTGCCTTTGCCACCGCGATGAGCTTTCTGCACGAACGTTGGCGAAAAGACTGTCCATCCGGCAATGCTGGGGGGCTAAGGCTCGTCACAACGAACCACCTTGCCACGCTGGAATTGCGGATCAATCCAGCGGTAAGGCACGACCCGACCGGTGGTGTTTCATGACCGATTCGAGTCAGACAAGTGAAGCGAGCGCACGCCAAAGAAATCCCAGATCGACCAAAGGTCGCGAGACATTCCACGAGTCACTGCGTGTCGATGGTGACGACCACCCCTTTGAAGACAGGGGTTTTGCTGAGTGGATCGAGCTTCCGGGGGACCAGGACATTGGCTTCAGGATAGTACATCAGCGCATTGCCCGATCGAATCGCTGGATAGGACCGGACCATGATATTCGGCATCTGGCCAGTCTCGTTGCGAACCGTCACCCGCTGGCCTTCCTGCCATCCGTGGCGCGCGATGTCGTCCGGGTTCAGCAAAATGATGTCCCGCCGGTCTTGTCCTCGGTAGAGATCGTATTCCTCGTAGACCACCGTGTTGAATTGCCCTTCGCTGCGCACCGTCATCAGCCGAAATTCGCCGGGCGCATTGCCTTGCAGCGGGGGGAGATCGGGACGGTGTAGCACAGCCAAGCCATCCTTGGTACCAAAGCGAGGTTCGTGGAAGGTCCGGCCTTCGATCTGAAATTCCTTTTTTGTCTTTTCGATCCCGTCGATCGCTTCGTATCCCGGCACCACCTTGGCGATCCAATGTCGGATCGAATGGGTCTTGGCCATCGCATCCCATTCGACTCCTTTCCCTTCCCCTACCAGTCGCTTGCCCAGATCCGCAACCACCTGCACTTCACTTCGCGGCCCCGGATAGCGCCTCGGCCCTCCATCGCTCAGTCGAACATAATTGAACATCGACTCTTGCGTCGTCGGTTCGGGTTCTTCATCCCTTGCAAGCACGGGCAGAAGGATCGTCTCCTTCGCCAAGCCATGGGCATGACCTGTGTTGAGGGTGGTGTTGAGCATCACCAGAAGGTCGAGCTTCGAGAGAGCTTCATCGGCGTATTTGGCGTCGGGGTTGGAGCCGAAGAGGTTGCCGCCAAGGCAAAGTCCCACGCGGAGACGGCCTTGGTGAGCTGCATCCATGCAGGCCATGGTGTCTAGGCCAGGTTGGGTGGGCAGTTTCACCCCGAAGGTATCTTGCAGGGAATGAAATATCTCGTCCTTGAGCTTCGGGGTGACGCCAACCGATCCAATTCCTTGAACGTTTGAGTGGCCGCGGATCGGCATCAGGCCTGCGCCTGGTCTTCCCACCATGCCGCGCAGGAGTGCCAGATTGGCGATCGCTTGAACGCTGAGGACTCCATGGGCATGATGGGTGATCCCCATCGTCCAGGAGAAAATCGCGCCCCGCGAGTTGCCGTAGACTTCGGCTATCTGCAGGATTTCTGAACGCCCCACCCCCGACTTCGACTCGATCTCGCCCCATTCGGTCTGCTCGAGGTAATCGAGGTACGCCTTCCAGTCGCGGCAATGCTGCTGCAGGAACGGCAGATCGTGCTTTTCCAGTTCGACAACCCCCTTGGCGATACCCGTCAGCAGCGCCAGATCGCCACCGATGTGTGGCTGGACATAATGGGAGGCGATTTTTGTCCCAAAGAGCAAGCTCCAGGGATCGCTTGGGACTTTGAACCGCACCATCCCTAGTTCCCGCACGGGATTGATGACGATGACCTTACCGCGCCGACGCCTCAGGTGCATCAGGCTGGTCATCAATCGTGGATGGTTGCTGGCGGGGTTGCCTCCGATGACAAACACCGTATCGGAAGACTCGAGGTCATCCAAGGTGACGGTGGCCGTGCCGGTGCCCAGCGCCATATTCAATCCGACGCCGCTGGCTTGGTGGCAGTAGTAGCTGCAGTTGTTGACGTTGTTGGTGCCATGCAGCCTAGCCAGCAGTTGCAGCAGGAAGGCGGCTTCGTTGCTACTGCGGCCGCTGAAGTACCAGAACGATTCATCGGCGGAACGAGCTGCCAGATGTTGGACCATCCGTTCGTACGCTTCGTTCCAGGAGATCGTCTGGTAATGGGTCGCACCTTCCTGATAGAGCACCGGTTGAATCAAACGGCCTGCGGTTTCCAGTTGATGGGGAGTCCAAGTCTTCAGCTCGTTGATGGAGTGTTTGGCCCAGAAATCCTGGGTGATGGCAGGCTGCATATCGCTGGCCATCGCCTGCATCGATTTTTTGCAGACCTCGGGAAAACTACCTCGCTCATTGACCATCCCGCCGCGTTGTCCCCCCATCCCCAGGGCGCAGGTCTTGCACGCATTCCTGGTTCGCAGGGCTTGGTAAAGCTTCCAGGGGCCACCGACTTCTTTTGCTTTCTGAAGGCTGTATCGAATCGCTGCCCAGCCGCCCCCAGCCTTGACCCTGCGCATGATCTTCTCGCCGTTCTTCCAATCGGTTTGACCGATGATTCCGTCAGCTCCGCCGTGTCCTATCCTAACACCCACCGCCACATGAGCCCAAGAGAGATCGATGGCCCCGAGAAAAATAGCCGCTGGGTGTGTGGCATGTGCCGATCACACCAAGCCTCCTAAAGTCACTGGCTTATTCCCCCTGAGGATCATCCAGGATGTGGCTGAAGGATTCGTAGCGACGGACATCGATCTTTCCATCGGCGACGGCATCTTTGACGGCGCAGTCGCTTTCATGCTGGTGCGTGCAGTTGGGGAATCGGCACCGGTTGGCGAACGGGCGAAGATCCCGAAACAGGGAAGTCAATTCGTCGGGGATGATATCCCAAAGTTGAAACTGGCGGATGCCGGGGGTATCGACCAGTGCACCTCCCTGTTCCAGCGGAAACCACTCGGCCGTGGTCGTCGTATGCCTTCCCTTCTGGTTGTCGTCGCTGATCGACTGCACGCGCAGTTTCCACCCAGGGATCAGTGCATTGAGCAGCGAGGACTTTCCGACACCGCTTTGCCCTGCGACGACGCTGTGCCTTCCTGCGATCACCTGCCGAAGGGGATCGATATTCCAACCACGGGCCGCAGAAACCATCCAGATCGAGTAGCCGCAGCGCGCGTAGGTGCCTACCAGCGGCTGGATGCTTGCTGGATCGATCAGATCGCATTTGTTGATGACGATCACAGGTTCCAGCCCATCCTGTTCGGCGGTGGCCAGGAATCGGTCGATTAGATTCGGCTTGAGCGCCGGTTCGGCAGCGCTGACGATGATCAGCAGTTGATCGACGTTGGCGACAATCACATGCCGCTTCCCTTTGCTGGCGCGAGCCAGCGCGTGCGATCTGGGTTCGATCGAAAGGATCATTCCCTGGGCATCGCCTTGCGGCACAAAGCGAACGACATCGCCGGCGACGACCACGTGGCGCTGGTCGGTACTTAGCGTCTTGAGGACGCCTCGCACTGCGCAGCGAACTTGGGTTGCCTCCCCTTCCGGTTGGACGATGCACTCCAGGCCATGGACCCGCAAGACCCGGCCCAGCCGTCGGTCTTGCTGACGTTCGACCGACACCCCTGAAGCCGCAAGGGGATCTCCCTCTTCGGTGGTGAGGATCGTGCGACGGCGTGTCCGATCGCCCTTGCCGCTGACTCGCTGGGAACTCTGGGTATCCAGTTCCTGGCCTTGGTCCTGATATTGGCGGGTCAGATCCGGAGGACGCGCGGAGGATCCGTAGTTCTTGCGGAAGTCGACACGGACCTTGCGTTCCTTCTTTTTGCCCATGGCACTAAGAACTACTGGCGGGCGATGGAACTGGTTCCTGCTGGTTGGATACCGCAGCGGGAGTGGCGTGTACCGCTGGCGGCAATCCATGAACGCTGGGCCCGATCAGCTCGGTGATCTCTTCTTCGCTTAGTTCCTCTTTGGCCAAAAGCGCCTCGGTCAGCCGCTCCAACTGCTCCCGCTTATCTGCCAGCAGTGCGCTGGCGCGCTGCTCAGTCTCTCGGAGGATGGAACCCACTTCGGTATCGATCAGTTCCTGAGTCTTTTCGCTGAACTGCCGTTGCTGGTGCATTTCACGACCCAGAAAGGGATCCTCATCCGACAGTTTGTAGGAAACCGGCCCCAGCTTGTCGCTCATTCCCCAATGGGCAACCATGCGCCGGGCCATGGAGGTAGCACGTTCCAGGTCGTTCTCGGCTCCCGCCGTCAATTCATCGTAGATCAGCTTCTCGGCAGCCCGCCCCGCCATCAGCACCACCAATTGATCGCGAATTTCGTTCTCCGAGATGCTCATGCGATCTTCGGAGGGGACGATGTGGGTGCTGCCGAGCGATCTACCGCGTGGGATGATCGTCACTTTGTGGACGCGCTGCGACCCTTTCAGGAACCAGGCGCCCAGCGTATGCCCCGCCTCGTGGTAGGCGGTTTTTCGTTTCTCGGCCGGTTGCATGATCTCTTCGCGTTTGGCCCCCATCAGCACCTTATCCCTCGCGTAATCGAAGTCTTCCATGAAGACGCGATCGCGGTTGTTTCTGGCTGCCCAGAGGGCCGCTTCATTGACGATGTTGCGGATATCCGCGCCGGTCAGGCCGACCGTGCCTTCGGCTAGTCGGCGAATGTTGACATCGTGATCCAGCGGCACATCGCGAACGTGGACGTTGAAGATCTCGATCCGCCCCTGCAGGGTTGGCCTTCCGACGGTGATATGGCGATCGAAGCGACCTGGGCGCAAGAGAGCCGGGTCGAGCACATCGGGACGGTTGGTGGCGGCCATGATGATGACCGAATCGTTGCGTGAGAAGCCATCCATTTCGCTTAGGATTTGGTTGAGCGTCTGTTCGCGTTCGTCGTGACCGCCTCCAAGGC
Source organism: Planctomycetaceae bacterium (assembly GCA_040375295.1). GTDB lineage: Bacteria > Planctomycetota > Planctomycetia > Pirellulales > Pirellulaceae > JBEISR01. The sequence goes on along the minus strand of JBEISR010000034.1, from coordinate 11,519 downwards.
CGGCGCCCCGCTGGCGGCCCACCGCATCGATTTCGTCGATGAAGATGATCGCCGGTCCATTTTCCTTGGCGGTCTGGAACAGGTCGCGGACCCGGCTGGCGCCCACACCCACAAACATCTGGATGAACTCGCTGCCATTGACCGAATAGAATGCGACATTCGCTTCACCGGCTACCGCGCGAGCCAGCAGCGTCTTGCCCGTTCCCGGGGGGCCATTGAGCAGGACTCCTTTGGGGACGCGTCCACCCAGTCGCTGGAATTTTTCGGGGCTCTTCAGGAAATCGACGATCTCCTGCAGATCGGCCTTGACCCCTTCCAGTCCCGCGACATCCTTGAAGGTGATGATCTGGTCGGAGGGTTCGTAGCGTTTGGCAGTGCTGCGAGAAAAACCGGAGAGGAAGCCACCTCCAAGGAAGTTTTCCCGTGTTTTCCTAAACAGCAGCCAGCCGAGTGCTAGGATCCCCAGCGGCAGCAGAAGGAACATCAGATAGGAGAAGGGGGATTCCAGGTCGGAAGGCACGGTGTCGTAGACGAACTCACTGCCGCCTGTCTGCCCTGATTTCTTCGCCTCTTCGCTGCGCAGTCGCAGCACTTCCAGCTTGGCGAACAGTTCATCCCGCGCTTGCCCTGCAGGGGGTAACTGGACGGTGAATCGCTTGCTGGTCCTGGGCACCCCCGTGCCTCGTTCGGCCGCGGGATTTCTCAGTTGGCCGTCCAACCCAAAGCTGGGCGGTTGTGGCGGTGGTACTTTGAAGGTACCGCTCGCGTGGCTCTCGCTCAGTTGGATGCTTTCGACGTTGTCGTTATCCAGTTGCTGCCGAAGGAAGCTGTACGGAATGGTGCTCGATGACTCACCTCCACGAAGCAGCAGGAGGGCCAGGAGCATGGCCAGCACCAGTGGCAGGAACTTCCAACCGGGCTTCCCTTTCCCGCTGGAATCATTGGGAGGCGAAGGGGTCTTCGGGCTGGGTTTGGTCATGCGATTGCTTTCCAAAGCGTCGCGCACCATACGCCTGGGTTGGGCGAGATGGATAGGCGACTTGGATGAAGGCCTATTCTGGGGGTGAGCATGGCATGCGGCGCGGCAATGGCGTCAAAACGCCATGCTTTGAGCTATTGTATCAATCGAGGCGAAACTGGCGAGTCGCTGGTGGGGCAACCAAGGCCCGAGCCCCGTTTTCCGCCAGGATTTGCCTCTTCGGCAGCCTTAGCCTCCGGGGATTCCAGCCACCGCGCGCACGAAGGTTTCGGGAGGCACCTGAAGGCACTGGACGAAGACTTGGGGAAACGATCCTCCTTCGCGAAGTTCCTTCAGGAGTCGGTCGAGCGACTTGCGTTGGCTTTTCTGGATGACGGTTTGCACCAATCCAAAAGCGACCAGCGCAGTCTCTTCCTCGCTCATTTTCCCCTCGAGGAACGGCTTGGGGTCTTTCATCCGGGAGACGACCGCAGGAATCTGTCGTTCCCACTGTTTGACTCTTGGATCGGATTTGGCCATGGCCATCGCAACGGTGGATCTGCCAATCCCTTCGGCGAACCAGTTGGGGACTGCATCGTAGGATGCCACATGCAGGCTGGCCAGCAGTTGTACCAGCAACGCATCGAGTGCTTCCGGTGGGGCCGAAGGCGGAACATGAAGAGCCGCGTAGGCATCCAGGGTTGAACGTCGCCAGTGCCCCGTCCACTCCGATGGCAGCGATCGCTTTTCGACCATCTTGCCAAATTCGCCGTAGTCGTAGCGCTGACCGTAGGCGTAAAGTACCACCCCGCCGCGCACCAAAGGAACGCCATCGGGGATCTTCCACTGTTTGGCAACCAGATCACTGGCGCGCTGGGCTGACTGCCGCAGTTTGGTCAGTTGGGATTCGGGGAGGTCGGAAAGAATCAGGAACGATTCATCGGCCAGCTCCATCGGTTTGGCATCCGAGAGAACTAGCAACCATCGCCCCCTGGCTCTCTCCCAACGCTTCTCCCGCAGTTCGTCCTCGCTGACGCTGGCGGCCCAGGTGCGGGAGGCGACTTGTTCGAGCGAATCGTCGGGATTTCCGCCATCGAATGTGGCTCCTTCGTCGATCCAGGTGACGATCTTTCCGATGATTTCATCGCTCAGTGGCGGACGCCCACCGGCCGGCATGCGCTGGCCACCTCCCATGCCTCGCAGCTTCTGCACCAGAAGGCTTCCGTCGCCGTCCCCCGGCTTGAGGATCGATCCGCCGTCGCCTCCATTGAGCAGTTGCCGGAAGGTGTCCATCCGCAATCCGCCACGTACCTGCATCGCATCGATATGGCAGCCGCGGCACTGTTCGACCAGCACCGGCGCGATCTCCTTACCAAAGGAAACTGTTTCCTTGCCCGTGGGGAGGGCAACCATGGCATCGTTGTTGGCGGCTGGCGGATTGGCGGGTGCCAGAGGAGCGTCGGCCAGGGGGCCATCGAACAGCGCCCCTTGCGCGATCCAGCTCTTGAGTTTCTCGAGGTTCTCTGCTGAGACTTTACCGCCACCGCGCGGCATGTCTCCACTTTCGATCACTTCCACCAGTCGGCTGGACCTTGGATCACCTGGAAAGATCACCACGCCGGCCGAAGAGCCCTTCATCAGTTCGTTGAAGGTAGCCATGCGGAAATCACCGCGGTTGTTTCGGATGTGGCAGTTGCCGCACTGCTGATTCATCCAGGGGAGAATTTCCTTAGTGAAACTGATGCCGCCGGCCGGTTGCATCGCGTCTTTGTCTCCCTTGGGATCCGCATCTTTGTTTCCTTTTGCGTTCCGGATCGCATCCCACTCGGGTAGCTTCTCCAGCACTGCACCCTGAAGCGCCAGCAGTTCCCGTGCACGCCGCAACCTCTGATAGGTTGGCTCCAGCACCTTTGCGATTTTGCTGTCGACCAAGGGAGCCAGTTGCTGGATTGCCTGGGATGCTTCCTGGACCTTCCCCATTGCAGCTTCGTAGTCTTCCTTCTTGTAGGCGTCTGCTGCTTGGTCGATCAGCGTGCTGATGGCGTCCGCCTGCTGACGCTGATCGGCGAGAGAGGGTGGCTGAGCCATCAGTCTTTGGGCCGAACCCAAAGTGATCAGCAATCCGGCGGTCAGGGCGATCCATCGCAGGGTGCAGCGAATCATCAGAAGAGGTTTCCCGGGGGTAGAACCACAGCGATCCAGGTGATCGTCGATCTCGACCAATTCATGATAGGCCAAGCTGCAGCCAGGGGCGAGATCGGCGCAGTGGGAATCAATGCGGTGGCAATCAGCGCGGTGGGAGCCTGCCGGATGGCTGGCGGGAAGCGAACAGCAGCCGATCTTACCACTGAGACCGGCCGTCAACACATCGGATGCAGGTGATCGGATGGAACTTCCAAGCTGCCTGGGGCAAACGCCGAGGCGCCCATCTTCTGCGGCAAGGCAGGCGATTGGGAGACAGCAGAGTAGCGGCCGATGACGATCCCGAGGGCAACCGCAAAAACAAAAAGAAAAACCAGCAACAGGATCAGCCACAGGGATGTCGATTTGCCGGAAGTTGCGTTCTGGGGGGAAGGAGCTGGGGGCTGTGATCTTGGAGCGGCGGGTGATTTGGCGGTAGCCGGCCCTTGGGAGGCGCTGGAGCCAGTGGTTGGTTTGGATGCACCAGAGGACGCAGAGGAGCCTTTACCCAGGGAGTTGGAGCCTGAGAGGGAACGGCGGACCAGATCGTTTTCTAGATCCAGAGCGCTGCTAAGCGACGCGCTGGCTTCGCGCTGCGCGACCGATCGCAGGATGGCGCTGTCCGATCGTGCCAGATGGTAAGGGTCATCGCTGGTGGACGATTTTCCGCTGGCGGTGTCCTGCGATTTGGCGCTGACAGTCTCACTCGCATCCCCTGGCTTGGGCAGCTCCTGATGGAGTTGCAGGGAGGAGCTCGATCCACCGGCTCCTCCTGATGCCACTTTCACCTTGAGGCTCTCCCGATACTTGACGCGCCAAGCCTCCAGCACGTCGGCGACGGTCTTGCAATCGGGATACCGATATTTTGGATCCTTTTGCAGCATCTTCACGCAGATGCCGTCCAATTCGCCGGGGCAATCGGGGCGGGACTTTCGAATGTCGTCCGGCATCACCTTTTGGTGTTTGGCAATTCGCTGAGCGATGGAGCCATCTGGGAATGGCGGGTGGCCGGTCAGGAGGAAGTACAGGCTGCCGCCAAGCCCGTAGATATCGGCGCGAACGTCGACCAGGTGGCTGTTGAGTGCCTGTTCGGGTGCCAGATAATCCGCGGTGCCCAGCACCTTGTCGTTGAACTCTGCGGTCAGCCCCGCATCGAGATCCTCGGTGAAGAGCGCCAGGCCCAGGTCGAGCACCTTCACGACGCCTTGAGGATTGACCAGAAGGTTGGCCGGTTTGACGTCGCGATGGATCAATCCCAGTTCATGGGCATGCTGCAGTCCACGTGCAGCCTGAGCGATGTAGTCGGCTGCTTGGTCGAAAGGGAGTGGGCCTTGCTTCTTGACCAGCACCTGAAGATCAGACCCCTCGACATACTCGAGCACAATGTAGTGGGTGTTGCCTTCGTTGCTGATGTCGTAGGCCTTGACGACATTGGGGTGGGAGAGCGAAGCAATCGCCTTGGCTTCCCGCTGAAACCTCGCCAGGTGGGAGGAATTCCCCAGCTTGGCTTTGGGGAGCACCTTGATGGCTCGCTTGTGCTTTAGGACCTGGTGTTCGGCCAGATAGACGGTGCTCATCCCGCCCGTCCCGATGTGCCCCAGTAGTTTGTGGTTCCCTAGGAAAAAACCCTTGTACTTGCCCGAAAGAAGTTTCTCGCATTGCCAACGCGTCAGCAGCTCCGACTTCTGGAACGCCATCGCCAGTTCCACCGGGTCTTCGGGAAGGCCACCCGAATGCGTCTCGTGAAGCCGCACCTCCAGCGCATCAATTTGATCCGCCTCCACCAGTTGGCTTTTGCGGATATTCTCAAGGAGCTGGTCGGATGTGATTTTCGACATTGCCTTCGAAGCTTCCAAGGCGCGTGGTTGCCTTGCAGGAATCGCGCGAAAAGATTGAGCTCAGGATAGGGCGCCGTGGAGCGACAATCGCAGGATCAGGTCCAGGATCAAGCTCCACCCTCCAAGGGATATCACCAACCACCTATGATAGTACGAAAACCGGGTCGGATGTCAAAAAGAACCCCCTTTTACCCCTGTTTGCGTTTCCTGGCGCCCCATGGACGGACTGATGCATGATCTGATCTTGGTGGGAGGGGGGGTGATCGGCCTGTCGATTGCTTGGGAAGCGTCTGGAAGGGGACTGCGCGTTTTGGTTCTGGAGGCAGGCAAGACGGGCCGAGCCTCGTCTTGGGCAGGAGCCGGCATGCTGCCCACTCCCCAGCGGATTGGAGTGGAGGAACCTCTGGAACTGCTACGTCTTCGGTCCCATCAGCTGCATGCTTCCTGGGCCGAAAGGCTGCGGGAAGTGACCGGCATCGACACCCAGTACCGACGATGCGGAGCGGTAGCGATTGGAAGGACTGTAGGGGAGTTTGCTACCCTGGCAGCCAATGAGGCCTGGTGGGGTCGACATGGAATGGAGTACCAGCGTCTGGGGCCGGAGGAGCTAGTAGGCAGATTGCCAGGACTGCGGCCGGAACCGGCGATTCGAGGCGGCTGGTTTTTTCCCGAAGACTGCCAGCTTCGCAATCCTTGTCACCTCCAGGCGTTGCGGAAGGCGTGCATTCAGAACGGTGTGGTGATCGAGGAAGATTCGCCGGCCCTCTCCTGGACGCGTCAGCAGGACCGACTGACCGCAGTTCAGACCTCTAGAGGGACCTACAAGGCAGCCGATTTCTGCGTCGCTGCAGGGGCTTGGTCTCGCGATGTGGGGCTTCCGGAAACCAGGCCCCTTGGGGTCCTGCCAATTCGTGGCCAGATGATTTTGTACCGATTTCCAGCGGCTCCCTTCAGCTCAATCGTCCATGAAGGCCATCTGTACCTGGTCCCCCGAGCCGATGGCCGTCTGCTGGCAGGTTCCTGTGAGGAAGAGGCGGGGTTTGATGCACGCACAACGCCCGAACGGATCGAGCAGTTGCACCGCTGGGCCCAGTCGCTGCTTGGTCCCCTGCCAGAGGAAGCGATCGAAAAGTGCTGGGCAGGGCTTCGCCCGGGAACGCTTGACGGATTTCCCTACCTGGGCCAGCACCCGCTGATCCCTAATCTCTTTGTAGCCACCGGGCATTTTCGCCATGGGCTGCACCTTTCCACCGGGACTGCGGAGTTGATGGTGCAGCTGATTTGCGGGGAAAAAGTAGAGATCGATCTGAGTCCATTTCGTATACGATGATTCCTCAGCACCATGCAGTCTGGCAGTTCAGGTTAGGAGGGGAATGGAATGATGTGCGGAACAGGAACGATGCGGGGCATGCTGGTTGCAAGGTCCTCGACCCGACGGCCATTCCAATGGGTTCTGGAGTTGGCGAGCCTTTGGGTCTGCTTTGGCTTCTCGCTGCCGCCACTTCAGGCCGCCGACTGGATCGTCGGTGCTGCTCGGCAGGAGATCACTCCAGAGCAACCGGTGCGATTGAGCGGCTATGCATCGCGAGGGGGGCCGCACGAGGGGATCGACGACGGTTTGGAAGTCCGAGCGATCGTCTTTCGGCGGCTGATAGCCGATTCCGAGACCAAAGAGTCTGCCGAAGCTTGGCAGGTATTGGTGTCGGTGGATAGCATCGGAGTCCCTGCCTCATTGACCCAACGGATCGTTGCCCGAATCGAGGCCAGCCATGGAATTGGCAGGCATCAGATTGCCATCGCCAGCACCCATACCCACTATGCTCCGCATCTGACCGACGCGATTCCCAATCTGTTCACTGTCCCGCTAAACGATCCGGAGGCTCTGCAGGTAGCCACCTACACTCAGTTGGTGGAAGAACGGACGGTGGCGGCGATCGCCGAAGCGATTTCGAAAGCTGGCCCCGCGAAGTTGGAGATCGGGCAGACCCAGACCGACTTCGCCAAGAACCGTCGGCCTCCGCTGGCCCCTTTGCCCGGAACCAGCGATCCGGTCGCCGGTCCAGTGGATCATCGCGTTTTTCTGCTCAAGGCGACCTCGATCGACGGCCAGCCTATCGCGGTCGTTTATCAGTATGCTTGCCATGCCACCACCATCCCCGCCGAACGCAATCGGGTCAGCGGGGACTGGCCCGGTTGGAGTGCACGGAAATTGCAGGAAGCTATCCCCGGCTGCGTGGCATTGCCGGTGATCGGCTGCGGCGCGGATGCCAACCCAACGCCTCGAGGCTCCCTGGAGATCTCCAGGGAGTATGGAGAGCGTCTGGCGGCCGTCGTCCGCTCGGCCATCGTCCAGCCGATGGAAGAACTTGCTAACCCCAGCACTCCCTCATTCGATCTGGTGGCTTTGGCCTACGATCGACCCGATCCCAAGTCGCTGGAACCGATGCTGGAGAGCGATCAGCCACAGCAGCGATTTTTCGCTCGTTCGATGCTAGATACCTACAAGCGAATGGGTCGGCTTCCGGAAACCTATCCGGCACCTGTCCATGTCTGGAAGTTCGGCGATCAACTGGCGTGGGTCTTCCTGGGTGGTGAGGTGGTGATCGATTACCAAATGCGGCTTCAGGAAGAACTAGGGCGATTCGGAAAAGTCTGGGTTGCCGGCTATTGCGATGATGTCTTTGCTTACGTCGCCTCAGAGCGAGTGCGCCGTGAAGGTGGGTATGAAGCTTCCGGATCGATGCTCTATTACAACCGTCCTGGTCCCTGGGAATCTGGCACCGAAGATTATCTGGTGCGTCGCGTCGTTCAGCAGGTGGACCAGCAGCGGGACCCCAACCTGCCACTAGAACCGGAAGCTGCCCTAAAAAGCTTGTCCCTAGCGGAAGGATTTGAAGCGACTTTGGTGGCATGCGAACCGCTGATCGAAGATCCGGTCCATGTTGCATTCGACGCACAAGGACGAGCCTGGGTGGTGGAGATGCGAGACTATCCGACAGGGCCAGAGGGAAGTGGAAGGATCCAGATCCTGCAGGATCGCGACGGCGACGGACGGATGGACCATGCGACCTTGTTCCTGGATGGGCTTTCCTATCCCACAGGAGTCTTTCCATGGAAGGATGGAGCGGTGGTGGCATGCGCGCCGGAGGTTTTCTTTGCCCGCGATACCGATGGCGATGGAACAGCCGATCAGAGGCAGACGCTGATCAATGGATTTCACCTAGCCAACCCACAGCACCGCGTGCATGGATTCACTTACGGACTGGACCATCGACTTCATTTTGGATCGGGGGACGAAACGCGTACGATACATCTGCCTAGGATCGATCAGAAGAAGCTACTGTTCGGTGGAGATTTGGCACTGGAGGTCGATTCCGGCGTGGCGACGGTCGAGCCGGGGGCGACGCAGTTCATCCGAGGGCGCGATGACTTTGGGCAGTGGTTTGGCAACGACAACAGCCATCCGATTTTTCATTACGTCATCGATCCCAAAGAACTACCAACCGGAGCGACGCGAGGAGGAAGTCTTCAGCACTTTCCCCATCAGCCTTCTCTGGCCCCACCGGTCTTTCCACTGCAGCGCAATGAAAATCGCTTCAATGACCTTTTTGCCGCCAATCGATACACCTCGGCCTGCAGCACCGTCATCTGCCGAACCCCCGACATGGGAGCGGCGATGGTGGGCGCCGGAATGACGTGCGAGCCTGTGCATCAGATGGTGACTAGGTATCACCTAGTGGAGTCGGGGCCGACATTCCGAGCGGTTCGGTTTGTGGAAGATCAGCAGTCGGAGTGGCTTCGAAGCGATGACCCCTGGTTTCGGCCGGTGCGGGTCGAGAATGCAACCGACGGCACGATCTGGGTGGTCGATATGTATCGCCGCTACATCGAGCATCCGGAGTGGATACCAGAAGACTGGCAGCAGAGAATCGATCTACGAGCCGGTTCAGGACGCGGCAGGATCTATCGAATTTCGCAGACCGGTCGGCCGCCGCAAAGGCTGGAAGATCTTCAGGCCAAAGGGCCTGGTGCCTGGGTTGCGGCCCTGGCATCTCCCATTGGGGCCCGGCGCGATCTGGCCCAACAACTGATCCTCTGGAATCAACAGGTCGATCAGGCATCTGCCATCGCCCAGTTGGCTCGAAGTGACTCCAATCCCGCTGTGCGACTACAAGCTCATGCGACGCTTCGCGGCCTAGATCGATGGACACCGGAGGACCGGAAGGCTGCCATTGGCGATCCCGACCCGCGCGTCGTGGCAGCGGTTGTGGCGTGGCTGCCTGCCCAGGCACCCGAGTCAAGTGTTGTGCAGGGGATGACCGATGATCCCAGGGTGCAGGGCTCCCCTGCCCTTGCGCTGCGTTTGCTGCTGCTGGAATTGAGGCGACAGAATCCATCCCCCCAGGTCATCGCTCGGCTGATCGCGACCCACGCCGAAGATCGATGGTTCCAGCAAGCCAGTCAGTGGATCGATCCTTCGATGGTCGATCCGGTTCTGGAGTCGCTGAAGGCCGATAGCCAGGAGCAGATTGGAGCCACTTTGTCGGCGCAGCGCTGGGATGCTCTTTTCAGATCGCTTCTGCCCCGTAGCTCACAGGCGTTGAGGATTCGGTGGCTAGGCTCTCTTCAGCAGTCTACGGATCGTCCCCTTTGGCATTACGTGCTGGCAGGTTCCCTAATGCAGGACCGGACCAGCATCGCGGATCTCCCCGATGCGGAGAAATCTCTGCTGGCGATCCAGAAGGATGCCGTCGCCTTCCTGACGGATGGCACGCAGGTCGATTCCGTGGAACGAGATTCCATGCGTGAAGTGGCGGTGCGATTGATCGGTCAAGGGTATCTCACTCCCGGTCCGCAGAAAGATGCCTTCGAATCGCTACTGCTCCAGCAGTCGCTCGATCCCACTCCGCGCATCGCCGCAGAAGCGATGGACTGGTTGGTGCGGGGGGAGTCCCGTCGGGCGATTCCTTTTTGGCTGGAACGGTGGGGCGATGTGCGGCCCGAGTTTCGCGCGGCATTGCTGGCGCGTTGGGTTCGTCAGGTGCCATGGCACCCTGCACTGCTAGATGCCCTTCAGTCACAAAAGCTTACCCTGAAGGATCTGGACCCCGATGCGCTGGAAACGCTCGCCAATTCCCCCAACCAGCCACTGGCCCGTTGGGTGGCTCAGGCATCTTCCAAGCCGAATCCACAGCGGATGACCATCGTCGGCCAGTGGATCGATCAAATGCCCCAGCAACGCGACGCAACGCGGGGAGAGGCGATTTTCCAGCGGCACTGCGCGGCCTGCCATCAACCAGGCGAGGATGGGCGGGCGATCGGACCTAGCCTTCAGGCGCTGGCCGGCTGGAACGATCATGCCTGGGCAACGGCGATCCTCGATCCCAATCAGTCGGTGGAGCCGAAGTTCCGAAAGACGGTAGTTCTTTCGACCGAAGGCGCTGTGCTGACGGGCAAGCTGATCCACGAATCGCAGGAGTCGATCGAATTGGAGTCGAACGACCGACGAATCACGATCCTCCCTCGCGATCAGATCGAATCGATGGAGACAACGACGCAATCGATCATGCCTGAGGGGTTCGAGCAGTTTGTGTCGCCTCAGGATCTTGCGGATCTCGTGGCTTGGCTGAGACGAGAGGCAAACAGTCGCTGAAGTCGACCACCCACCTCCATTCCAGGTAAACCGGTTGTTTATGCCGTCACTTCTTTCACGTGCCGTCTAGCTGGTCGCGTTGCTGTTCACGCGAAGCCGCGAAGGCGCGAAGCGGTACAAAGTGCAGTCGATTTTTGCGGTGTGTGGAAGGGGGATCAAGTCGCGTTCATGGTTGAGCGTTACCCGGGGGTTGCCACGCGAATCGGCAGGTTGAATCGCACATGAAACCAGTCGGTAGGCTCTTACCAGCTATCTGCCTCTTCTTTTCTTCGTGTCTTCGCGTCTTCGCGAGAGGCCAGGAGATTGCCATATCCGATCGAAAGGGCCATAAGAAGGCATCCATTTGATCTGGCTCGCTCTTATGAACGCCGTATGCCGTCTAGCTGATCGCGTCTCTGTTCACGCGAAGCCGCGAAGGCGCGAAGCGGTACAAAGTGCAGTCGTTTTTGCGGTGTGTGGAAGGGGTATCAAGTCGCGTTCATGGTTGAGCCTTACCCGGGGGTTGCCACGCGAATCGGTAGGTTGAATCGTACATGAAACCGGTCGGTAGGTTCTTACCAGCTATCTGCCTCTTGTTTTCTTCGTGCCTTCGCGTCTTCGCGCGAGGCCAGGAGATTGCCATATCCGATCGAAAGGGCCATAAGAAGGCAACCATTTGATCTGGCTCGCTCTTATGAACACCGTATGCCGTCTAGCTGATCGCGTTGCTGTTCACGCGAAGCCGCGAAGGCGCGAAGCGGTACAAAGTGCAGTCGATTTTTGCGGTGCGCGGAAGGGGTATCAAGTCGCGTTCATGGTTGAGCCTTACCCGGGGGTTGCCACGCGAATCGGTAGGTTGAATCGCACATGAAACCGGTCGGTAGGTTCTTACCAGCTATCTGCCTCTTGT
>JBEISR010000040.1:0-34681 GCA_040375295.1 Planctomycetaceae bacterium | reverse complement strand
GTTTACCCGCATGACAAGCCCCGGAGGGGCGGCATTACTTTTGCCGGGGCCGACAGGCCCCGGAGCGGAAGGAGGAAAAGTATTCCATCCTCTTCCACCGGTGGCTGTCGCCACCGGCAACTCCAGTGTCGGCCCTAAGGGCCTGCAAGAAAGCTCTCTCTCTCCGTGCCCTTGGTGCGAGTCACCCTCAGCATCCGTGTAGGTTTGATTCCGCAGGCGCGGCAGGGAGCAATCCGGTCACATCTGCAGAAAGGGAGCGGGCATCCCTGCCCTTGGTGTCGCATCCATGCAACTCTCCCAATCCGCTTGTTCGCGGAAACCTCTTTCTTACGCTCAGCCAACTAGTCGCAAGGGCTGAGCCTGGCAGCGAACCACCCCTTCGATGAACTCTTCGAAGATCCGCACATCCAGCGCGCTGGCGGCAGGCGATTCGGGATGGAACTGCACACCGATGCACATCCAGTCTTCCATCTCGCTCTCAAACGCTTCGATGACGCCATCCTGGCAGCGTGCGGTGACGCGAAGCCCCGGGGCCAGCTGGTCGATCGCCATATGATGACGGCTGGTGACTCGGATCTCCCCTTCGCCGTAAACGCGACCGACGATCGAATCGGATTCGACAGTTAGCGAATGGCGATGGTTCGGGTCGTTGATATCCCGATGCTGAATCGCTTCGGGTAGATCGATCGGCAGATGGAAAAAGAGGTTGCCACCTAGATGAACGTTGATCAGCTGGTGGCCGGTCCCGATCCCGAAGACAGGCAGGCGGCGCTGAGCGATCGAGGCCATCAACTTGCGATCGAACGCTTCGCGACGAGGGTCCATGGGCCGGACCGAGCTATGGAGCATGTAGCCATCGTTTCTGGGGTCCAGATCGGCACCACCGATCAGGACGAATCCCTGCAGCATGTCGAGCACATCCGACAGATCCTGATCGTCTTCCATCGGAGGAACCACAACGGGAATTCCACCGGCTGCAAGAATGTTGTCATAGTAGCCAGCCGCCAGATAGCTGTAGGCTGGGACTCCCTGATGCGTGTTGCGATAATCTGCGTTGATCCCGATCAATGGCTTGCGCTGCATCCTGTAAACCCTCCTGAAGAGAAACGTGAATCCAAATCCTTTGGAAGTGACGTCTGCAGAGGCGACCTTTAGGCGATGCCGGCCAAACGGGGCAGATCGTGTGGGGCTTCCTGGCCACCGACCGATCTGCATCGAAAAGACGAGTCGACTTCGTGCGTTCCCTGCTCGATCCTACCTGCGTCCCGCCACACACAGTCGCAACCCTGCGACCGGATGCATGTGACGGGCAAGAAAGTAAGCTGTACGGCCTGAGAGGGCAAACTGGTGGGCGTATTTAGGGGCTACGGGATTTGCTGGCACTCCATTCAGTGCTAGCATTTGCGAAGTTCCATGGAGGCTGATTGAAGGAGGCGGGGATGAGATTTCGCCGTGCGAGGCTGGCTGGGGTAGGTTTCTGCATCCCTCCGGAGGTGCTTTCTTCAGGGGAAATCGAGCAAAAACTCGGGGAAGTCTACAGTCGGCTGCGGCTGCCCGAGGGCCGATTGGAGGGGATGAGCGGCGTTCGGGAGCGGCGTTTGTGGCATCGGGGCACTCGAATTTCCGATCCCAGCATCGTCAGTGGCCGCCGAGCGATCGAGGGGGCGGGACTGCTTCCCAACCAGATCGACTGCCTCTTTCATGCCAGCGTCTGCCGAGAATTCCTGGAACCAGCCACCGCGTGCCGGGTCCATCACGAACTGGCCCTGCCGGCTCGCAGCATCGCCTGCGATCTTTCCAACGCCTGCCTGGGGCTGCTCAACGGCGCCCTCCAGATCGCGATGGGGATTGAATGCGGGTGGTGGAAAAGCGGCTTGGTGGTTGGCACTGAAGATGCCCGGGGCCTGATTGAAACGACGCTGCAACATCTTTCGACCGACCCCAGCCTCACACGCCAATCGATCAAGCCAGCTTTTGCGTCGCTGACGATAGGATCGGGCAGCTGCGCTTGGCTGATCGCCGATGAATCGCTGGCACCCGAAGGGCGACCGATCGAGCATCTGGCGGCCAGGGCACACACCCAGTACAACGCCCTTTGCCTCAGCGATCAGGACCGCGCCGGGTCCGCCATGCAACCGCTCATGGAAACCGACTCCGAACAGCTTCTGGCTGCAGGGATCGAGACAGGTAAGGCGGCCTTCGAGGATCTGATCGCCAACTCCGACATCGCGCGCGACCAAATCGATCGCACCGTCTGCCATCAAGTCGGTTCCGCGCACCGACGCTTGATTTTGGAAGCCCTCCAACTGCCGCTCGATCGCGACTTTGCCACCTTCCCCTGGCTTGGCAACACCGGCTCGGTCGCGCTCCCCACAGCCCTTGGACTTGGGATCGTCCATCAAGCGATCCAGCCGGCTGACAGCTTGGCCCTTTTGGGCATCGGATCGGGGATCAATTCGATCATGATGCTTCTTGGTCCCGGCACCACTCACTCCCTCGGCGATCCGCTCGACCTCACCCCCCTGGCCTGATCTTCTTTCGTCTCGTTCTCCCTCTGCGCCCATGTGAGTCACCCTCGGGCGGCATGCAAAACAATCTCTCACGGAGGCGCAGAGATCACTGAGCGAAGAGAAGGCAAACGCCTCCCTCCCTCTCCGTGCCCTCTGTGCCTTTGTGAGCAATCTATCATGGGCGTGGATCACTGCGCATCAGTCGCTCTTCCCATCGCGCAACTGACTGGAGCGCGTGGTTGCGGTCGAAAATCGGGGGAACCATGCCAGTCAGTTTGGCGTATTGATACGACGCCAGAACGCGAATCTCCAATTGCTCATGCACTAGCGCATCCAGCAGCCACCGCCGCCAAATTGGATCGGAACCCGCTTGCGGCACTCCCTGCCAAAGTAGCCTTAGCACCGGTTGCCAGTTGCCAGGTCGCTTCGCGATCTCCAATTCCAGCCGATCCTGCCACAAAGGATACTCCTGACACCGATGGCTTACCCAGTCGATCCACCCATGCCATGATTCGGACTGATGCGGATCGCCAAGCAAATTGTTCACTCCCACCACCAACGAAAGATCCCCCGCCGCAATTCTCCGATTCACCTCCAACGAAGCAGCTCTTCCGCCTACAGCAAGAAGATCGGCCCTCGAACCCAATTCCGTCTTCTTCGAAGTTGGCTGCTGGAGATCGGAATGAGCCGCCTCCCACGATGCGGCCACCACCGCCGGTTCTGACGCGGTATGCAATTGGTCTTCCACGCGCGTCGCTGACTGGCGACTTGTTTCAGCAGCAACCGAGTCTTCAAGACCTGGAGCGGCTCGCTCTGGAAAACGCCGGCTTCCCATGGGAAATACCAGTAATGCAACCGCCGCAGTGATAGCAAGCAGTGCCAGCATCCCTCTGCGACGATAAGATGACTTACCCGATGTAGCCAAGGCTACACTTGGGACAATCTTCTTCCGTGTGATTGTGTCCGTTCGATCGGTCGTCGCCGCAGTCGCCTGTAGGCCGCTTGCCTCCAGCCCTTGCTCTCCATCCAGCTGTGCCCCTTCCATACCGATTGCCAACACACGCTCGATTCGATCCGCCGATAGCCCGTGGGGTCCATTCATAGCTACGGAAAGAGAAGCCAGCCCCATCAGCTCATCCAGCACCTGATCGCTTTCGATCGCCAGCCGCTCGAATGCCTGCGCCTGATCAGGGGGCAATTGACGCTGCAAATACCCAGCCACTGAAGCGGGATCAATCCCCAGTCCGGTCCCCGACAGCGGCGGGGTCCGGGGAGTTGCCGATTGGTGCAGCATCCCGAGGTGTTCGTAGAGCGACCTGGCCGCTACGTGCTGTCGCAACTGCTCGTCCAGCAGGGCCTGCTGCTGCGGGTTCAGCAATCCGCATTGGCCGGCAATCAAGGTGCGCAGAGTGACCCGCATCCGTTCGCTCGCTTGCAGCATCCCAGCCGATCACAGAACGGCCCGCGCGAACGCCGCCGGGCATCGAATGCCCGGACGGTAGAAAATAGAAGGGAGAATGTCCAGGGCGATTCCGTCAGAACCCCCTGCCCTCTCCCTGGACCTTAAATAATTCCGTGATGGCTCAAATACCGCTCGGCATCCAACGCCGCCATGCACCCGGTGCCCGACGAGGTGATCGCCTGCCGATAGTAATCGTCCGACACATCCCCTGCAGAAAAGACCCCTTCGACGCTGGTCTCGGTTCGGAACGGTTTGATCCAGCGAATGTAACCCTTGTCGGTCAGTTCCAACTGACCATCCAGGAACGAGGTGTTCGGGGTGTGGCCGATCGCAAGAAACAGCCCTCCAGCATCCAGGTCGGATACTTCCTTCGTCTGGTTGTTGATGACGCGAACTGCCGTCACTCCCTTTTGGTCGTCTCCCAGCACTTCCTGCAGTTCGGTATTCCAGCAGACCTCGATCTTTGGATTGTCTTTGACGCGCTGCTGCATTATCTTGGAAGCCCGCAGCTCGCTGCGGCGCACCAGCAGGGAAACCTTCGACGCGTACTTCGAAAGGTAGGTCGCTTCTTCGATCGCCGAATCACCGCCGCCGACCACGATCAGCGGTCGTTTACGGAACCGCGGCAACGCTCCGTCGCATACCGCGCAAGCGCTCACACCGCGGTTTTTGAATGCCTCTTCACTAGGCAATCCTAGATAATTCGCTCGTGCCCCGGTGGCGATGATGACGGTGTGAGTTTGATGCACGCCGCTGTCCAGCGTTTCAATCCGGAACGGCTTCTTGCTCAGATCCACTTTGACGACGTCGTCGGTGACGATGCGCGTCCCGAAGTTCTTCGCTTGCTGACGCATCAGCTCCATCAGCTCTGGTCCCGTCACCGCATGCGCATGCTCTTCGATCGGCGGCATCATCGTCACGCGGTCCGGGTCGATCGCCGATTCCAGAAACTCCTTCAGCTTGCCGGATGGGTAACCGGCGTAGTTTTCCACCTCGGTGGTCTGCGCCAACTGGCCCAGAGGCAGAGTTCCCTTGAGTCGGTTTTCTTCGGTGAGCGCTCCTTCGAAAAGAAGTGGCTTCAAGTTCGCTCTAGCCGCATAAATGGCGGCCGACCAACCAGCTGGCCCGCTACCGATGATGATGCAGTTTTCTACAGTCATTTCGACCCTTTACTTCGATCCATGGACTGGGAACTTCAGGAATCCAAATCCTGCTGAAGAACAAGCACTAGAGCGTACCCAATGGGCGTCGGGAAGGAAAGAGAGCGACCGATCGAGCCGGGGGGGCCCGAGCCTTCAAGCGTTCGCCGTCGCGCACGAACTGTTTCGTCGCGTTCGCAATGGCTACCTTCCATCCGTTATGATGGGGGCTTGGCAAGTCTGGATCGATTGAAAGTCCGGACCTGAATGAAGCTCACCTTAGCCTCCAGATCCTTCCCCAGATCGCTCACCAATGCAAACGCGGCGACCTCCAGGGCACACATCCCTTGGTTGCCTGAATTCGCTTCCCGGTGTCCCGATCCTCCGGGGAAATGGCCTAATCGACTGGATGGGAATTGCAGCATGGGTAGATCGCTCTGGAACCTCATTCCGCTGTTAGCCGGTTGTGCGGCCCTTCTCACGGGGACATCAATCGACAATGCGACGGCTTTCGCCAAAGTTTCGATGTCCTCCCCCGGCATGCTCGGCTATTCGGTGGTGCGTCCCGGCCAGCAGGTTTTTCTCTCGGTGGAAGTGACCAATGAGACCGATGGCCAGGCCAGGGGGCGAGTCATCGCGACGCTTGAGGAAGAAACTCGCATGCAGTTCGCCGGCGAGTTCCAACTGGAACCGGGGGAAAGGCAGCGTGTGGTGATTCCAGTCGGTGTACCGGAGAGTGCTTATCCCGGTACCCGGATCGACGCTCAGGTGCGGATGGAACTGGAAGGGCAGGAAGGCGAATCCGAGGCGGTGGTGGAGGAAGGGAAGGCGGTCTTCGAGACGATTCCACTTTATGTCGATCCCGATGACCACGTCACGCTGATGATGATGGAGACGAAGCCAAGGGAGCCGTTCGACTGGCAGTGGCGAGCCGATGCGAGACATTACAACTACGAATTGATGGTGGCATCGCGCGTCCAGGCCGGCTGGACTCGCCGCAGCGTGGAAGTCGCACCCCATCCCCTGCCGACCGACCCCGAGGCGTGGGATGTTTACGATTCGGCGATCCTCAGCGATGAGGTATTCCTGCGGGATGCGGCGGCCACTGGCGCAATCCAAAGCTGGGTGATGCGCGGTGGCAGGCTATGGATTGTCCTCGATCAGCTTTTCCCGCTAGCTGCAGATGACAACAATCCTTTGCAACGCCAGGCCATCAGCAACCTCCAGTCGCTGCTGGGTGGATCGGTGAAGCTAGACATTCAGGACGACTGCTATCTGGATACGATTCAGATTGAAACGCGCGAGCCGGTCAATGCCAGCGCGGAAGAACTGAACTACTCGGTCGACCCGCCGGTGCGCATGCGCCGGGTGCTGATCGAAGGCGGGGAAGTGACTCATCGCATCGGTGGCTGGCCTTTGATCACCTGGGTTCCACTGGGCCAGGGCGAGGTGCTGATCACCACCATGGAATCGCGGGGATGGCTGCGCGAACCGGCGCGCAAGCGGGGTGGGGATATGAGCGAGTTTTTCGATTTCGGTGAAACACCCACCGCAGGCCCTAGCGGCGGACCAGCCGTCGCCACCTTCCGAGGACGCAAGCGACCGCCCAACACCAAGGCCGGGATTGTGGTGGTCGAGCAGATGATGTCCTCGGAGTTCGCCGTGCGTCCATGGGTGGGCGTCCTCCCGTTGCGACTCTACGAAGCTAGGTCGAAAGCTCAGGACCGCGAAGCTCTTGCCAGTGCGGTAGTCGAACAGATCGGCGTGCCCGTGATTCCCAGAAGCTGGATGCTGGGATTCCTGGGTAGCTTTCTTGCGGCCACCGCAGCTCTCGGTTGGTGGCTGCACCGAATAGGACATGTTGACCGCCTGGGTTGGGCGGCTCCTTTGCTGGCGATCGCTATGGCCATCCCGGCATGGGCTGCTACCCAGTGGCTGCGAAAAGATCTAGCGCCCCAATGGTCCACCATGCAGATGGTCGATGGATCGGCCAATGTGGATCGTGTCGACGTCGATGCCACCATGGCGATCTACCGCCCGGAAGCCGGCGCCCTCTCCTGGTCGACCCAAGAAGATGCCCAAGGCTCATTCTCATCCGAACTCGCCTCCGCCACCCCCAACCTGCGACTGGCCTCCGATCGAACGCGATGGAGCTGGGGAGCGGAACGTTGGCCGGCCGGGGTCTGGAACGTCGACCAACGATTTGAGCTGCCGGCATCCGGTTTGGCGATGCGAGGCCAGTGGGTTCCAGGTGGTTTGGAACTGCAATGGATGAATGAACCGGATCGAGTCGGGCGACCGGAACTAAAAGCTTTCGAGGATCTACTGGTCCTTTGGCCGCCAGCTCAAGCCGCACTGGCCAAGAAAACGGGAGACGGACGGTGGTTGGTCGATGCCGACGCGCTGGCCGATGGCGTCTCTTGGGTGGAAGGAACCTTGCTGGATGGAAGGCAACTGCTGCATCAGAAAATCTACGGAAGCCTTTTTGGCGATCGGATGCGCGATCCCTTCACCGTTCCCATGCCGCTAGTCTGTGGCTGGACCCGCTCCCTGCCAACTCCCTACCAGCTGGATCCTCCCCTAGACGGAAAAGGGGAAGCCCTTTGGAAAGTCCCACTGCAGATCGCGCCTCCTCAACCGGGCAGCAACATCGATATCCCCGGATGGATGGTTCGCGCACGATCGGCCCCCACGACCGAAGGCAAATCGATCGTCTTCCGAGATCTTCTCGGTAAATGGGCCGGCTCCTTCACTCAGCCCGCCATGGCCGACTTGACCTTTGAACTCCCGCAGTCAATCCCTGGCATGGTGATCGACTCGGCCACCCTGCGTCTTCGCGTTCTGGCACCCGAACGAACCCTGTCTGTTTCCTCCGTGATCGATGGCATGGTAGACCGCCTAGATCAGTGGACCAGCCCCACCGGATCGGTCACAGTGGAACTCCCGGAAGCGATTCGCCGGAAACTGCTCGATGGCAGTCTGATCCTCCGTGTCGAACTTGGTCCGATGCTTCGCAAATCGGAAGCGTCCGAGGCGCCGGCCGCCATCGCATGGACTGTTGAGTCGATGCGCATGGATGTAAAGGCTTCGATTCCGTCCAATCCCTGATTTCGATTCCACTCCGCAAGACACCCCTTCCTGTTCTCTTCGTTCCAAGGATTCCGCCGATGGATCATTCTCCAGTCGTCGACATCAAGAACCTCACCAAACGTTACGGGGAGTTCACTGCGCTGGATGACTTGACGATGCATGTCGATTCGGGCCAGATTCTTGGCTTCATCGGCCCCAACGGTGCGGGAAAAACGACGACGATCAAGATCCTGGTGGGGATGAGCCTTCCGACATCGGGGACGGCGAAGATCGCCGGCATCGACTGTTCGTCCGGCGCTTCCCAGATCAAGCGGCTGGTTGGCTACATGCCCGATCGCTTCGGATCGTATGACAACATGCGAGTCACCGAGTACCTCGACTTCTTCGCGGCTGCCTATGGAATTCCCTATCGCCAGCGAAAGCAGCGGATCGAGGAGGTGCTGGAGACCACCTCGGCTCAATACATGCGCGACCGCTATGTTGAAAGCCTCAGCCATGGGATGCAGCAACGCATCGGGATCGCTCGCGTGCTGATCCACGACCCCAAGGTGCTGATCCTCGATGAACCCGCCAATGGCCTCGACCCTCAGGCGAGAATCGAGATGCGGGAACTGCTGTTGAAACTGGCCGCAAGCGGTAAGACACTGATTGTTACCAGCCACATCCTCCCCGAGCTGGCTCGTATCTGCAGCACCGTCGCCATCATCACGGGCGGGAAACTGCGAGCTTTCGGGACGCTGGATCAGGTGATGCATTCGCTCTGTCCCAAACGCACCTTCGAGGTACAGCTGGCCGACCGCGCCGATTGCGGCAAATGCCATGCGTTCTTGGAATCGATGGGCAATGGCCTGGAAGACCTGCAGAGCAGCCAGGCAGAAGGGGTTGTCCGATTCAGTTCTCAGAAGGACGAACAATCGCTTGGGGAAATCCTACGGGAGATGATCGGCGCCGGACTATCGGTCACGCAGTTTCGTGAGGTGCCCAGCGACCTCGAAGATGCCTTCCTGAGCGTGGCTAAGCCGGCGGGAGCGACAGCATGAACTGGTTAGACAACCCTGTGATGCGCCGCGAGTGGCGCGAGCGAGTTCGGTCCTGGAAGTTTCTTGCTGCATTTCTCACCGTTGGCGGATTAGCCGCGCTGGTGGTCCTCCTTCGCTGGCCATCGATCGCCTCCTTGGGCAATACCGCGACGGCAGGCGACCTGGGGGGAGCGAGCGGTTCGGGAGTTACCGCTGCCGTGCTGTCCCAGGGAACGATGGATGTCTTCCGCCCGCTGGCTTTCGGACTGGCTGCCACGATCGCGGCGCTAGTTCCCGCCTTTCCCGCGACATCCATTGTGCGCGAGCGGCGGAGGGGGACTTTGGCGATGCTGCTGCAAAGCCCGCTGCATCCAGTCGCTATCTACGCGGGGAAGTGGCTGGTCAATGTCGCGATTGCCTGCGCGCTGATCTCGGCCAGTCTTCCCGCCATCGCTGCCACCCACATGCTGGGTGGATTGTCATTTCGATCCCATGTACTACCACTGCTGGGAATCCTTGTCCTGATGGTGATGGTCTTCAGCGCGGTGGGGCTTTGGATTAGCAGCCGAGCCCAAAGTGCAGATGGCGCGCTTCGTTGGACCTACGCCGCCGTGCTGGCCATCGCAGTGCTCAGTCTGATCCCTTCAATCCTCTGGACCGCCGGAAGCGGTGCCATGCCCGCGCTAGGGAAATGGCTTCGCGCCTGCTCGGCCCTCTCCGCTATCCAGGAAGTATTAGGACAGGGCGCCAGCGGTGGGGAAGGGATTCTCCAGACCAGCGGTTGGCTGGGCCCCTATGCCCTGGCCAGCGGCTTGATGATCGCGGCAGCCGCTGCGGCGACGCTTTGGGAACTCCGAGTCCAAAATCTGGAAAAGAATCGATCGGCAGGTCGCGTGACCAACGAGCAATCGGCGGGAGTTCAGTGGTTCCGACGGCTTGCGTTTCTGGTCGACCCCAAGCGCCGATCCTCGGGCATTCCCCCATTGATCAATCCGGTCCTGGTCAAAGAATTCCGCACCCGCAAATTTGGTCGCCTCCACTGGCTCCTTCGCATCGTCGCCCTTTGTGCCATTGGTTCTTTGGGACTGACGGTGATCACCGCGACGGGAACGGTCGCCTGGGGCGCACCGAGGATCGTCGCCGCGATGGTGATTTTGCAACTGGCCTTGCTGCTGCTCTTCGGACCCAGCCTCGCCTCGGGACTGATCGCGGGCGAAATGGAAAGTGGTGGCTGGGTACAGCTTTGCATGACACCGCTGAAGGCGGCGAAGATTGTGACTGGGAAGGTAATGAGCGTGGTTTGGACGCTGCTGCTGATTCTGCTGGCGACGCTGCCGGGCTACTTTGCCATGGGCTACATTCAACCCGAGCTAAAGACGCAGCTGATCCACGTTGTCGCCTCGCTGCTGCTCTCAGGTGCCATGATTCTGGCCGTCAGCGCCTGCTGCAGCGCCTTCCAGAAGACCACCGCAGTCGCCACGGCCAGCAGCTATGGGATTCTGCTGGCCCTGTTGGCCGGAACCTTCCTTGTCTGGGTCGCTCGCGATAAACCCTTCGGAAAAGACTTCGTCGAGCGAACGTTGATGCTCAACCCAGCCGCAGCAGCTCTCTCAGAAATTCGCATGCCCGGCTTTGAAACCTACCAATTGGTCCCTCAAGCCTGGTACGTCAGTATCGCGATCACCCTTTTCTGCTTCCTTCTGCTTGGATTCCGAACATGGCAACTGACGCGACCCAAGTGACCGGCAGTAAAAACTCCGAAACGCGCCCGACTATACGGCAGCTTGCCCACCTCGTGGCATTCGCTCTGTTCGGCCTTGGCTGGGCCTCGCCTCCTGCCGTCCGCGCGGAAGATCCGGGCATCCCTTCTGTGTCGTATCAGTTCCTGACCGATCCGATCGAGCTCGATTGGACGGGCAGCCCCAGAGGAGAAGTACCGGAATGGTCCGACCGCTGGCTGACCAGCAATCGGATGGAAGATCGGCTGGTGAGCGTTCAGGTGGCTGCCGCGCGCCTGGATGCCGGTTTGGATGTGCCGCAGGAATTCGGACCGATGGTGAGTCGGTGGTTGAGCGAATCGCCGCTGCCAGTTCTCAGGCGCGCTTTGGTGTCGACCAGTTTGCGATTGAAACGCCCAGAGGACATCCCCACGCTTCTCCAGATCGCCGAGAGCGATGGGCCCTTGGGGGCGGTGATCGAGTCGCAGTTGATGGGATGGAAACCGGAAGCGCTGGAAGAGGTCTGGCGAAAACGGGTCAGGGACGGGACAGCCCTCAGCCCCAGCATGCAATTGGCACTAGAAGGTCTGGCGTCTCTTGGAAAGAAAGAGGACCTTCCCGCCATGGAGGCGGTGATGGAGAAGCACCCGGAGGCGACGGTGCGGAGAGAGGCGGCGGCAGCGATCGGTCGAATCGATCCGAATCGTGGCAATCAAATCGCATCCCAATCGATCCCCACCCCGAATGCGGTTGACTCTTCCCAGGCCGACAAGCTGCTGGGACTGATCGGTCAGACCCCGTCCTCCGAAGCAATCGGTCTGTGCGACGCGATCGCCCGCTGCAACAGCTACCCCCATGCAGCGACCGCACTGAAACGACTCGCCGCAATCGACGCTTCGAAGGCAAGGGAGATCGCTCTGGGGCGAAGCGATCTCGACGACAGCCAATGGATCGATGCTTCGATCGATGTACTCCAGTCTCCACCCTCTATCGACGATCTTCCGAAATGGCTTCGCTGGCTGGGCAATCCCAACCGCCACCTGCGCGATCGCGTCAGCCGGGTACTGACACAATTGCGACAAGATGATTCCCAGCGGCAAAAGATCGATCAGGAGATCGATCAGATTCTGCAAAATGGAACGGCAAAGGCTGTCGAACAGTCGATGATTCTTTCGGTGCTCTGGGATCGGCGTGATGCGCTGCCACATATCTTGGCGAGACTGGATGATCCACTGCCTGACCTTTCGGTTTCCGCTGCATGGGCCACCAGCCACTTGGCCCATCAACAGACCGACCTCGATTCCATTCGGGAACGATTGACGGCGTACGTGGAGGCGACAGTCGATCCGGATCGGACGACGATTGCACCGGCCAGTGACTACCATCGCATCGCGCATCTAATGGAGCTGATGGGAAGGCATAAGCAGGAATCGGCACTTCCGGTACTCGAGCGATTCATTCCGAAAGAATCCCCGTTCCCTACCTTTTCGCGTTGTGCCGCCTTCTGGGCGATCGGTGCGATCCAGGCGGATAAACCCGATGCCTCGCAGCGTGCGGCGATCGAACAACGAGTCCTCGACTTCGCAAGTCAGAACCCCGAGAAAATCTATGTCCGCGCCATCGGAACGATGACGCTCGGGAAAATGGGCAACCCCGATTCGATCTCCAAGTTGGAACAGATGCCCGAGCCACGGCACAGCCCGATAGGCACCGCCAAAGCATGGGCGATCGAGCGATTGAAAGGGATGGCCAAGCCTTGACCTGAAAAGAGATTCGCGTCAATCGAAATGATCGCCATGGTCCCCAAAGGATCCCGCGGGATCCAAGCCTTGTTCATTGCGATCGGAATGATTCGAGACGCAGAGATTTTAGTGGAAGAAAGGTTCGATGATGAGAATACAACTATTTGGTCTTCGATTGCTCCTCGCCCTGCTGCTTTGGATGGCAGCCGCAAGTTTTGGCAATCGGCTGCTTGCCGCCGAAGGCGAAGTCTTTTTGCTCTGGGAACGGGGTGCCCCAGGCGCTCTGGGCGAGGAGCCGAAGGATAAGCCACAGGTGACGCTACATCGATTGCCTGGCGTCGATCGGGCGCCGCTGCTGATCATCTGCCCAGGTGGCGGATATGGCGGATTAGCGATGGATCACGAAGGGCACCAGATCGTCGCATGGGCTTTGGAAAATGGAATGTCTGCTTTGCTGTGCGAGTATCGCCATCGAGGCAAGGGATACGGTCATCCTGCCCCGCTTCAAGACGCACAGCGTGCCATTCGGCTGGCTCGCACACGCGCCGACCAATGGAATATCGACCCAGCAAAAATCGGAATCCTTGGATTCTCCGCCGGCGGCCACCTCGTCTCCACCGTCATCACCCATTTCGATGCTGGAGATTCGGCTTCGGCCGATCCAATCGCCCGCAGCTCCTCCCGACCCGATTTCGCGATCCTCTGCTATCCTGTGATCGCTTTCAATCAACCATTCACCCATGGCGGTAGCCAGAAAAACCTGCTCGGTGAAAACCCCGATCCTGAGTTGGTCGCCTCCCTATCTTCGGAACGGCAGGTTAAGTCCGATACGCCTCCAACATTCCTCTTCCATACCCAGGAAGACAAACCGGTGCCTCCTCAAAACAGCTTGGTCTTCTATCAAGCGATGGTGGAGAAAGGAGTGCCGGGCGAGCTGCATTTGTTTGAAAAAGGACCGCATGGAGTGGGCTTGGCGAAGTCGATTCCTGGGACAGGAGAGTGGCCCGGTCTATGTCTAAAGTGGCTTCGTTCCAGAGGCTTTGTGAAATGAGGTGTCGGTGAGCGATCAACCGCAGGTGGGCGATATCGAGTTGGAGTTAGGCGTGCCATTTCCCGGAGCGATCGTCTCACAGGAACGTTGGACTCAGCCTGCTTTGCATCGGTTGCCGGAGGGACCGATCGACTGGAAGACGCTATTCGGACGCGACGCTCCACGCATCCTCGATCTAGGCTGCGGCAACGGACGTTTTTTGATCGCATCGGCGCTAAGGCATTCGGAATGGGACCACGTCGGAATCGATGTACTCCCGGTGGTGCTTCGTTACGCCACGCGCCGCGCCCGGCAGCGAGGTCTTGCCAATCTGAAACTAGCAGCATGCGACGGGATCGGATTTCTCTCCCGCCATTGCCAAGATCACGATTTCCAGGAAATCCACCTCTATCACCCCCAGCCTTTTCTGGGCAGCGGTGCCCAGGCGCGGCGACTGGTCGATCGGGACTGGATCGAACAGGTGCTGCGAGTCCTTGCGCCAGACGGCAAACTTTTCGTACAGACCGATAATGCGGCGTACTGGAACTACCTGATGCAGGTGCTTCCGATGGTGATGGAGGTCGAACCGGTTCTCCAGCCATGGCCTGAAGATCCGCAGGGGAGGACGCGCAGGGAAATCATCGCAACACAGAAGGGACTGAAGATCTTTCGTGGGATCGCTACCCCGAAGGCTGGCTTCAGTCCTGAGTCATTGCGTGAGATGCTTCATCAGATCCCTGCACCGGTGTTTGATGCCCGCCATGATAAAAATCCGAAAGGCTGGACGCGCCATGGCGGCTCGCACCGCAACCGGCGACGTGGCGATCGCCGATCGTAAATCAAAGCTCATCGAAGCTGAAGATGGCAAAAACCCTGTGCAATCTCCTTCTCAAACTCTGTGTCTCCGTGCCTCTGTGAGATCCCCACGACAGCTTGAAAAGCAATGTCGCGCAGATTGTATTCTGGCCTCTCACGGAGGCACCAAGGGCTCGGAGAAGAAGCCAGGGATGGAAGTAGTAGTGATCGTGTGATAGGTAAGTGAATCCACGCTTAAAGAATCGCATCATCGTCTCAAACTCTGTATCTCCGTGCCTCTGTGAGATCCCCATGTCAGCTTGAAAAGCAATGTCGCGCAGATTGTTTTCTTGCCTCTCACGGAGGCACCAAGGGCACGGAGGAGAAGCCACGGATGGAAGTAGAAGTGGTCGCGTGATAGGGAATTGGATCCACGCTTAAAGAATCGCATCATCTTCTCAAACTCTGTGTCTCCGTGCCTCTGTGAGATACCCATGTCAGCTTGAAAAGCAATGTCGCGCAGATTGTTTTCTGGCCTCTCACGGAGGCACCAAGGGCACGGAGGAGAAGCCAGGATGCAAGTAGAAGTGATCGCGTGATAGGGAATTGAATCCACGATTAAAGAATCGCATCATCGTCTGAAACTCTGTGTCTCCGTGCCTCTGTGAGATCCCTCTTCGTCTGGCAAGCCAAAGCGGTTCACCGAAAGTCGCGGGACCCGATGGCGATCCCTTGAAGCGCGGTCGAGAGATCATCGACATGCCGCACCAGCAGGTGCCGCACCCCTTCCCGAGATTCGAGTATCCCTTCCACCAGCCACGCGTTGGACTGTTTGCAGACCAGCGCGTATCGCTGCCAGACGTCCTGCCGGAAAACCAGATTGACTGTTCCCGTTTCATCCTCCAGCGTCACAAAGACGATTCCCTTGGCTGTCCCCGGTTGCTGACGCACCAGGACGATCCCCGCCACCCGGATTGGCTTGCCATGCTCGGTCTGCTGCAACTGGCTGGCCGAGAGAACGCCACTGTGATTCAATCGCGCACGCGAAAACTCCAGGGGATGCCCCTGCAGCGATAGACCGGTCGCCTGATAGTCCTGCGCCACCTCTTCCCAAGCCGACGTTGGAGCGATCGCTTCGGGAATCGGGTCGGCTGGGTCGTCTGCAAAGTCGAGAAGAGGCATCGCCTTGCGTTCGGTCTTTTGTGCCAAGCTCTCCCAAAGTGCAGCTCGCCGATCCTCCACCAGGGACTGCAGCACCCCCGCATCGGCCAGTCGCGTCATCTCCGCCTGCGTCATACCAGTCCGCCGACGCAGCGATCCAAGATCCCGAAACGATCCACCCTGCTGGCGTTCCTGAACCCACCGGTCCACCAGTTGGCGCTGCAGCCCTTTGACCATTCTCATCCCCAGTCTCACCGCCCACCGCGACTTAGGTGACACCGACTCCAGATGCGGCAGCGGCCTCGCCGTCCCTCTGGATGGCTCCAGGGTACAATCCCAGTCGCTAGCATTGATCTCTGCAGGCAGAATCTCGACGCCATGCCTTTTGGCATCCTGCACCAGTTGGGACGGTCCATAGAACCCCATCGGCTGGCTGTTGAGCAATGCAGCGCAGAAGACGGCGGGATGGTGGCGTTTCAGCCACGCCGACGCGTAGACCAGATGAGCGAAGCTAGCCGCATGCGACTCGGGAAACCCATACTCCCCAAAGCCGCGAATCTGCGTGAACACCTGATCGGCAAAGGCGCGGGATAGGCCACGAGCCAGCATGCCGTCGACCAACTTTTGTCGGAATTGATCGATCACTCCGGGCCTTCGCCATGCGGCCATCGCGCGACGTAACTGATCCGCCTCACCAGGTGTGAATCCGGCAGCTACCACCGCCAGTCGCATCGCCTGTTCCTGAAAGATCGGAACCCCCATCGTCCGGGAGAGTACCTCCCCAATCTCCTTGGTTGGATAGTGCGGCTGCTGTCCGGTCTGACGAGCTTTCAGGTAGGGATGGACCATCTGGCCTTGAATCGGGCCAGGCCGCATGATCGCCACTTCGATCACCAAGTCGTAATAACATCGCGGCTTCAGTCTCGGAAGCATGCTCATCTGCGCACGGCTTTCGATCTGAAACACGCCGATCGTGTCGGCTTGACAGACCATATCGTAGACCTGCGGATCCTCCTTGGGTATCGTCGCCAGCGACCACTGCGTTTGCTCGTGACGCTGCAGCAGGTCAAACGATCGTCGAATGGCGCTCAGCATCCCCAGCGCCAGGCAATCGACCTTGAGTATACCGAGGGCATCCAGATCGTCCTTGTCCCACTGGATCACCGTGCGGCTATCCATCGCTGCATTTTCTACAGGACACAATTCATGGAGCACTCCCTGCGTCATCACCATGCCGCCGACATGCTGGGACAAATGGCGGGGAAACCCGATCAATGTCTTGACCAGATAAACAAAACGTTTCCCCTGGGGCGACGTCGGATCGATCCCGGCATCCCGACATCGATCCTCCAGCGGCTTGGGGTCGCGCCGCCCGTCGGCGATCTTGCTGAGTACATCCAGGCGATCATTGGAAAGCCCCATCGCCTTGCCGCAATCGCGTAGGGCGGACCGGGTACGGTAGGTGATTACCGCCGCAGTCAATCCCGCTCGATGTCGCCCATACTTCTCATACAAATACTGCAACACCTCCTCTCGCCGCTCGTGCTCAAAATCAACATCGATATCCGGCGCTTCATTCCTCTCCTTGCTCACAAATCGTTCGAACAGCACATCCATCTGCAGCGGGTCGACCGAGGTGATTCCCAGACAAAAGCAGACGACGCTGTTGGCAGCCGATCCCCGGCCCTGACAGAGGATGCCGCGCGAACGAGCGAAGCGGACCAGATCCCAGACCGTCAGAAAGTAAGGCTCATACCGCAGCTCTTCAATCAACTGAAATTCATGCTCCAGCAGCCCCACAATCCTTTGCGGGACCCCAGCAGGATAACGGCTCCTCGCCCCCTCCCACGTCAACTGCTTCAGCGTCTCGATGGCCGACGCCCCCGCCTGCGCGCATTCGATCGGATACTCGTACTTCAGCTCCGACAACGAAAACCGACACCGCTCCGCCACCTCCACCGTCCGTTCCAACGCATCCTCGGCACCGCGATAGACCTCCCACAATTCCGCGATGGGGCGCATCGCAAACTGCGATGACTTGGGACGCAGGGTAGCAATGCGATCGATGGTGGTGCCATG
This sequence comes from Planctomycetaceae bacterium, assembly GCA_040375295.1. Classification (GTDB taxonomy): domain Bacteria; phylum Planctomycetota; class Planctomycetia; order Pirellulales; family Pirellulaceae; genus JBEISR01. Next base: position 16,936 of record JBEISR010000040.1, on the reverse strand, counting down.
AGCGATCGCTGTCAGGCAATCCTGAAGCACCATCCTCTGCGGGCAATGGTAGAGCACTTGCCCACAGGCCACCCAAGGGACCCCGGTCGACTCCTTCAGCGATCGATACCCTTCGATCTTCTCACGGTCATCGACACCGCGATGCAGCGAGAGCGACAGGTACCCGTCCCCTTCAAACCACTCGCGAAATCGGATCACCCAACCATGCCACGACGCTGGATCAGTGCATCGATCGGGACTTGGAAGGGGTGGTAGTAGAATTTCGGCCGAAGGGGAACTCAGCAAGTCATCGATCGCCATACCTTGGTCGATCGATGAACGTGGCATGATGGAGGGAACAGGCGATAGCTCCATTCCCTCCTCTTCCGCCTCGTCGTCTCCGGCCTCTGTCACGAACCGGTCTGGCCCGCCGTTCGCTTGGAATGCCGAAGTCATCGCGTCGGGCAACTGAAGTCGTAGCGCCGCGCACCAGCCTCCACGATGCGCTACCAAGTCGCGCCAATAAAGAAGCGACCTTCCTTTCTGAGCGCGTCGGCGACCGACGGTCAGCAGTCGGCAAAGCCTCCCATAGCCCTGCCGCGTCGCAGCCCAGGCCACCACTGCCGGTCCATCCACCGGATGCAGCTCGGCCCCCACCACAAACCCCAAGCCCAGATCTGCAGCCGCCGTATGCCCGCGCACTACCCCCGCGAAGGTTTCGCGATCGGTGATCGCCAGTCCCCCATACCCCAGGTCCTTGGCGCGGTCGGCCAACTCCTGTGCATGGGAGGCTCCTTCAAGAAACGAAAAATTCGACTTGCAATGCAGCTCGAAATACCGTCCAGCCATCGGACCACCTGAAAAACAGGAACAAATGTTTCTGTTCAGGTTCTATAGGATGTATCCGTACAGTTCAAGAGCTGCTTGGCAATCGTCCAATTCTCTGAGGAAACGGCCTGCCAAAGCTGTTCTAGCCGTTCCCCTTGCTCTGGAAGGAAAAGTGCTGGTTGTTCAACCGTCCACCCCTCTGGAATCCATCGATCCAACCACTTCTGGGCCAATCGTTCCACCGATTTGGGATCCAGAACAGTGACCATCGCAGTCTGTTGCAATGGATCGGAAAGGTGCTCCACCGGCGTTAGATCGCACTTGGTGCGGACCACCCAGCAACGCTGCCCTAGCGTTTCCATCCACGCCTCATGATCCGACGTCCAGGGCTGATCGGCCGCGGTCAGCAACCAGACGAAGTCGACTTCATCCAGAATCCGCCGCGCGGCGGCGATCCCCAGACTTTCGATCTCATCGGAAGATTGTCGCAAGCCCGCCGTATCAATGAGTTCCAGCGGCCAGCCCCCAAGAGCGATTCGCTGCGAGATCAGGTCGCGCGTTGTCCCTGGCGCGTCATGCACAATCGACCGAGTGAAGCCGGCGAAAGCATTCAGCAGAGAACTCTTACCGGCGTTGGGAAGACCTGCCAAGGCGATTCGACATGGAGTCAGCCACTGCAGACTCCAGGGAAGCCAACGCCGTACTGAATCGATCCTCGCAAGCGATTCCGAACGGCTTTCGCAATCGACCGCCTCCGCAATCCAGGCCCACTGACGATCCACCGCACCGCGGCTTTGGACCAGAAGCGCAGCGGCAACTTGACTGGTCGATGCCATCGGCAATGCTTCCCATGCAGCCAGCGTGAAATAGCCACGCTGGTGCGATGGATCGGTTTCCAGCCATCGAGCGCTAGTCACAGGTTCGCAACCGAGTTGTTGGAGGTCGTCCAAAATGCGCCGCGCGGCGGCGCGACCTCCGTGGCAATGGATCTCCAGACGATCCACTCCCACCAAGCAGGCAACAACCCCCTCACTAGCGCGTTGCTGACTGGCCTCCCCGCCTGTCCATAGACCATAACGGATCCGATCGACCTGCAGTGGACCGGGACGATTGGGAACCCAAAGCTGCTGCAGGAACGCTACCGCCTGTGGTCCCCAGAGACCGATCACTGCCACCGCCGCAGGCGCATCGCCTGTCAAAAGACATGCCAGCGTCCTCCTATCGCTCACGCTGACGTCTCCTCCACGGCTCCAGTCACACGGAGGAGGAACTGCGCTTTCTCCAGCAACGGATCGTCGTACGTGATTTGTAGCAGCCCTTCGGATCGCATCTGATCGATCAACTGATGGTGCAGAGCAAGAACGCGGCGACCGATCTCCTGCAACCGAGATCGCCTCAGCAGCCAGGTGAGCACCACCATGGCGAAGAGAAAAACGGGAAACAAAGAGACCATGCCACTGGTTAGAAACAGCGAAGGAGAAGGATGAGGGAATTCCTCGATCTTCGCCACGCCATCGGTCATAGCATGGAAAGAGGCCGACAGGTACTGTCGATAGACGGCAACGATTGGCCCCGCCATCAGCCCCCAAAAAATGACGCTCGCAAAAAACCCCAGAAGCTGCAAAACCGACCAAGGCACCTTGGAACGCTCCATCTGTTCGTCGAAAGCCAGATGAGATCTTGTCTGCAGTTCCTCCAGTCCGCTCAACCGGATCTTCCCCTCGCGATTTCCCGGTGAGCGATGGCTGAGTGGTCCAAGGGAAGTATCCAGTGAGGCATAGAACTGCCGCTGGATCGGATCCCATCGGTCCTCAAGCTGCTGTGACACACGCTGCCGAATCCCCTGCTCGATCGCCTGCTGTGCCTGACGCGAACTTTGAAGATTGCGAGCCCAGGCGATGAGGGTACCAAAAAGTGAAGGGACGCTTCCGGTGAGCGCCCAAAGCAATCGATCCCAGGCACCAGCGACCAAGCTGAGCATCGAGATCACGGTGCGGTAGGGAAACCAAATCCCCGCCGTATCTTGCACGATCTGCGCCCGGCGACGACTTCGAATCGCGGTCTCTAGAACAGCGTTGGATCCCAACAGCGATTCGATGACCTGCGAAGGCAATTTCTCTGCCTCCCGCTCAATCGTCCTCAAGGAACCAAGCAGTTGCGGTACCTCCTGCTGCATCCACTGCGAAACCTGCCTTAGATAGCGCTGCCGCGCGGCATCCAGTCGCGACTGCCGCGACTGAGCGAATCGATCCAGCGACAGCCCCCCAAGCCGTTCTCGAAGTTGCTGCCTCCATCGTTCCGCCGCCCCGGATTCATCTCCCGTCGCCTCAAAATCCTCGATCAGGATCGGTGCCAACCACTGGGTCTTTTCGGCACTCTGTCGCAACCATCGCGACCAAGCTTCTAGATCTTCAGCTAGCGACGCGCTGCAGACACCATCCACTAGATCGGAAGGGGGAACTGCCGTAATGACAGGAACACAAATCGCTCCCTCGATCCATGAAGCGATACGGCTGGCGATCGCCGACCGCAGTTGATCGCGGCGCATCACCAGGATTTGAATCGGCGACATCTGCAGCAGGGCGCGGGTTCGATCGGCGATGGATGGATCGGCATCGGTAACACCAGGCGTGTCCAGAATCGTGTAGGGCACTCCCAATGGAACCAACTGGTCGGATGGGATCTGCACCCAGCGTTCCTTCCCACCATCCATTTGCTCGGGCGCCACAGGCCCAATCCAGACCACCTGCGAGGTCGCTTCGGAGCGCAGCACACCGCTTGGGATTTGAGATCTCAACGTGGCCGACTGGACCAGTTGCCTGACCAGCCAGCTTTTCCCCTGCCCGGTGGGTCCAATCAACGAAATCAACTGGGAAGGAATCCCGCGGCTGTCGAGGATCTGGTCCACTTCCAGCGCATACTGCGCTGCGCTGGCGCGCACCGCCGCAGCAATCGGGCGATCTGGAAACAACGACTCCACCGCCCCCAGGACCCGCTCTCCAAACTGCCTTTGGTAATCCGCTTCAAGTCGCGTCATCCTGCCACTCCTTTTCCAGCGTCTCCAAAGCCTTCAAAATTTCAGAGAAATCCTTGTCCGCCAGTTCGATCGGCAGCTGTACTCCCGGAAGCGGACTTCTCGATTCGATTGGAATCTCGGATGCCTGCAACTTCAACTGGGTTCCCTGCCACGACAGCCGTGCTGCCTCCGAAGGAGCAGGCCTTGGCAACCCCAGTTCATCACAGCCAACCAGAAACAAATCGCTCCACTGCTGCCAAGCCACATGCGATTCCGCCAGTTGTGGCAATTGATCTCGATTGAACATCGCAATCCCGACCCCTGCCACGCCTGCCACCAACAACTCCTTGATCGACGCCAGCACCAGAACGCTGGAACCCCCCATGTCAAAGGGAAGAGCGATCACGGCGAGAAGGGGTGCAAAGAGCAACGAAGCAGGGACCACTCCGTTCCATAGCCGCTGCTTCCAGGACATCGCCTTCCAGACCTCCTCGGTCAACCGATCCAGTTCCTGATCATCCAGCCTCGCTTTGCTCTGGACCTGAAATCGATCGATCATCTGCTGGCATCGTCGATCCAATTCGACGGCTGACGGTCCCGATGGTACCAGTTGGAGATGGCCCAGATCACGCCGCAGCGGTTCGGCCAGCGCCGCAGCGCTGATTACCTGCCCCAGTTCGCCACGATGCAGTTTTTCTTGCACCCCTTGGAACACCTGACGCGACTGATCCTCCAGCATCTTCATGGGATTGAGCCGTTTGCTTAGCTGCGTCCATTGCTGCTTGGTCGATTCGGCGATGCGGAGCACCAGTCGGCTTGGCTTGGCCCACCATGGCGCCGTCCTCTCCAGCGATCGACTGACCTGCTGAATAATCTCCTGCGATGCGTGCAACCGTACTTCACCGGTTGTTTTTTTAGGATCGAGCGAGAATTCGTAGCTGGCTATCGCCAAAGACCGCTGCAATCGATGGACCAACTGGTGCTTCTTGGCCTGCTGCTGTGTGAACTCCTTCCTTGCATCGACCAGTCGCTCCCGCAACTGCTCCATCAAACTCCCTTGCTGATCGTGCCAAAGCTGACTGCGATCCAGTTGCCGCCCAAGGTCATTGAGATACTGGGTCTCTGGAATGACGTCGGGAGGCTGCGGCGATCTGCGAGGATACAGTTCGACGAATACCGGAAGAGCCACATCCCCGACATCCAGCCCCAGCGGCTCCTTGGGCAATCGCTCCCTCTGGTGCGGGCCATCAAAGTGATAGGCCATGTAGACTCGCTGCAATCCAAATCGATCGATCGAAGGCGTGATCTCGACAGCGATCTCTTCTATACGGTAGCGCCGCGGGACTCGGTTAATCAACAACCATCGCTCGATCCCTGCCATCTCTTGCTGCATACCTTGAAGCAATTGAGCCAGCGACTGATCATGCAAGTTGTTGGCTCCTGCAACCACAAGAAACGTAGAGCTGACGCGCATCGCCCGCTCCATGATCTTGCTGCGGTACGTTGCCGCCAGCCTTGATGCATCGGCCGTGAGCCCCTCTCGTGGCGTGCCCTGATGTTCGGATGCCTTCTGGGCTGTCATCTCTTCTGGCAACAGTCCCGTTTGGATATCGGGGCAGTCCATGATCGCAACGCCCCATTGGTCCAGCATGGAGTCCCAGGCGATCAACGGGATTGTCAGGGGATCTGCGTCTGCTTGGGATACAGGATCTCCTCCATCGATCAGCAGCGATGGAACAACATGCCCGTTGTATTGTTGGAAGGCAACGGCTGAATCTTCCGCCAGCTGTTCGATCTTCCCACCGAACAATTGCTGCATCCGATCGGTCAGCATGCGCCAGGATGAGCCATCCTGTTGCCAACTGGCGGGCACCCAGAGGACGAATCGATGGGTCCCCTGATCGCTCCCCTGCCCGATCAATACGCGCCGCCGCCCCTGAGGACTTAGAAAAGATGCCAGCAGACTGCTCTTACCGGCGTTCAGCAGTCCCGTGATCGCGATAATTGGAAAACTGCGCATCTGCTCACTAGCACGCAATTGCCCCAGTAGGGATTCGACCTCCTGCAAATAGTTCGCATGGAGTATCGAATCGCCGACCGGTAATTGCTGCAGCAGTTCGGACCATCGGAGCGCGGACCTCCCGTCGATCGGCTGATCCAATCGTCTCTGAAACCGCACTATCGACTCAGCTAAAGTCACACCGACTACCTGTTGCAATCCGCCCATGAAACCCGGGTTGGAAATCAACCATTCCAAACACCCGAGCAAAAATTTCCACTGCCTTTCTCTCCATCGTACCAAGCCGTCAGAACAAACGATTCGTTTGGCCTCTATCGTAAACGGTCGGAAGAGTCTCCCTTCCCCCTGCAATCGCTACAACCCAACGAACCGGAAGCATTGGTCGCTGGCAAGCCAGAATAGACGATGAGCCATCGTCGAGGATCACTCCACGGACCGCTTCCGATCCGAGAAGGAAACGAGCGAATCTTGCAGAAAGATGCTATGGGGGAAGAGGAGAATTGCGAGTGATATCCGAGTAGGAAGCGAAGGGACCACAGAATGGTCCGCCACGTTGTACGACGGACTTCCAATCCGTCGCGAGGTTTGAAAAGTGGGACCCGCGACCTTGAAAATCAACTTCCTGGAATGCAAACAGGCCGACGTTTTGAGGCGTCGGCCTGCTGGAATCACTTGCGATTGGAACCGAGTTTGTCGGATGTCATCCCATCACTTGCAACGATCCCTGCGACAGATCCACTAGTTTCTCGAAAGAAAATCAACAGGCTCCCAGAACCTATGGATCGCAAGGTCACGCCCTTGGCGTTCTCACGTCGGTCTTATCTTTCCCCTGGTGAATGACTGCTCGCGGAAAAATGATGGAATTTCGATCCAAACTTCGTCAGTGCTAATCTTTCGTTGCCCGCGATCGGCGGAAGCATCAGTACGTCAGCCGATCAGAAGGCCTCCCCAATCGAACCAAGTGGAGATCAGCATTTCTCCTAGGGATCAACTTCTTTCAGACGAGCAAGTTTCGGCGGTGTTCCCCAAAATTCATTCCAAGATGGTGAGCGAACGGGCGAACGAGACATAGAAGCCTGACATTAAGCGATCTTCCGGCAGCTAGTTTGGACAACATGAAGCTACAGTTCCCGTGTAGTGCTATCGCAAGAAACATGCAAAGCATCTAGGAGACTCACCTTTGATGATCCGTTGCTCACCCAAGCGTTCTATCCAGCTAACGGCTGTCGTCCTCCTATCCTCCCTGGGTTGCGATCTCTCGATTTCAAATCTGGCCTCCAGGCCATCGATCCGTGGGAATGGAGTCGTTGTCACCCAGGAGCGATCGATTGAGGACTTTGATTCGGTCGAAGTGCACGGCGGAGTTCGAATCGAAATCTCTTGCGATGCCGAACCTGAACTAACGATTTCCGGCGAAGAGAATCTGCTTGCGATCATCGAAACCACTTGCGTCGACGGTCGCTTGAAAATCCGCTCGAATCAGTCCTATTCCACTACGCAGCCCATTAAAATCCAGGCCAGTTGCTTTCAACTGAAACGTTATGAAGGCAGCGGCGCCAGCCGAGGCACGATCGTCGAAGTTCACTCGGACTCGCTGGATGCCCAGCTTTCCGGGGCGAGTAGCTTGGTGGTTCAAAGCGGTCGTGTCGGCACTCTGAAGGGAAACACCTCCGGCGCTTCCACGCTTCAAGCCGACACACTCCAGATCTCCAAAGCCCAGGTCGCAACTTCTGGTGCATCGCGAATGGCTTTGCAAGTTGCGGAAAAACTATCGGCATCGGCCAGTGGCTCTTCTCGCATCACCTACCGAGGAAGTCCCGAAATCGTATCGAGAGAGACCAGTGGAGTTTCAAGCATTCGGGAGCAGAAGTAGACCAAGTAGAGGTGTACTCTATCTGCCAGTCGCGAATGGAACCATCGCGGTTGGCACTTTCAGAGGCTTTCGGATGATGCAACCATTTTGGAACCGTTCCAAAGTCGAAAGCCGGGGCTATCAGAGCTGATCGTGAGTGGCGATCGCCTCGCTACCTTCGGTTGGAATCGCCCCCGGAAGCTCACCGCACGGCTCGCACCTTTCCGTCAGGGGACCTTCAAATCCTAGCGCGAGGCCGAGCCATCCAGTGGGCGATGCGAACTGAAGAAGCAGACGCTCGAGCAACCCGGCCGGAATCCAGGCGATACTTGCCACACGAGTCGATATCTTTTGCTGTGAAGAACTCTCGCCTCACGGCTGCGTGAAGTGTCGGATGCATATCGAAACACGAAATCCGCCCTCCTCAGCCATCCCTGCGTTCAAAGGGTTGTCATTGTGCTGCGTCGGGGTACAGGACATTGGATTAAGGTGACGAAAAAACCGCGTCGGTTTAGGGCCGACGCGGTTTAGGATCAGTTTTTCTTCTTGCAAGCGGGACTCGCCAGTGGCGTCAGTGATCAGCTGCAACCATTGCTCTGCCCGCAGTTGGGGCAAAGATAGCAGGCGGCATTCCGGTAGGTGATGCAACCACAGTTGGAGCAGGAGGGAGCGTCCGCCTGGATTGACCCCATCTGACGGCTGAGCACCGACTCTTGTCCATTCGCACCCGATGTTGCCTGCAGCAGCTTTTGCACCGTCTGGGTGAAGCTGACCGCTGGAACACTCTCCGCCCCGTTGCCGTTGACCGGTACAGTCGACAGCTTGGTCTTCTTCCCTTCAGCCGCCCGTGCGTCCCCTTCTCCCTCCGCTTTGCCGCTTCCTGACTGGGATTCACGGAACCCTGGCAGGAAGGTCAGTCCCAACCAACGGAAGATGTAGTCGACAACGCTTCTAGCTGTCCGGATCTCTGGATTGGTCGTGTGCCCCATCGGTTCAAACCGAGTGTGGCTGAACTTGTAGACCAAAACGTCCAGAGGGACGCCATACTGAAGGGCAATCGAGATGGCAGTGCCGAAGCTATCCATCAAGCCGCCGACAGTGCTTCCTTCCTTCGCCATGGTGATGAAGACTTCGCCGGGACGTCCATCGGGATAGAGACCAACGTTGATGTAGCCTTCATGACCACCGACATTGAACTTGTGAGTCACCGAGTTGCGGGTATCGGGCAAGCGTTCGCGGCCTGGTTTGGTCGCTGCAGCGGCTCCCTTCTTCCCTTCCACCTTGGTCGACAGCGGTTGACTCTGCTTCGAACCATCCCGGTAGATGGCGATTGCCTTGAGCCCCAGTTCCCAGCCCCAGAGATACGCGTTGGCGATATCTTCCGGAGTCACATCGTTAGGCATATTCACCGTCTTGCTGATCGCGCCCGACAGGAAGGGCTGAGCTGCCGCCATCATCTGGACGTGAGCTCGCCAACCGATGCTGCGAGTCCCCTGAGCCGGTTTGAAGGCACAATCGAAGACGGGCAGATGGGAATCCTTGAGCCCAGGTGCTCCTTCGATCGTATCCCGGTCGTGGACGTAGGCTTCGATCGCCTGCACGCTGGCATCGTCATAGCCCAGCGTCTTGAGCCCCAGCGATAGCGAACGGTTGATGATCTTCATCATCCCACCACCCGCCATCTGCTTGTACTTGACCAAAGCGATGTCCGGTTCGATGCCTGTGGTATCGCAGTCCATCATGAAGCTGATGGTTCCGGTGGGAGCCAAAACGGTTGCTTGAGCGTTGCGGAAGCCATGCTTCTTCCCTTTCTCCAGCACCATCTCCCAAAGTGCTCGGCACGCATTCTTCAGCTCTGGTGGCGATGCCGGATCGATCTGCTCCACCGAATCCCGGTGCATCTGCATGACGCGCAGCATCGGGTCGCGATTGGCTTCGTAGTCGGCGAATGGTCCCACCACCGCCGCCATCTCGGCACTGGCCAGATTGGCTGCACCATGCAGAAGGGCCGTCACCGCTCCGCAGAGACCACGAGCCGACTCGGAGTCGTAGGACATGCCAAGTGTCATCGCCAGCGAACCCAGGTTCGAGTAACCCAGGCCCAGTGGACGATAGCGATGGCTGTTGTACGCAATGCGATCGGTGGGGTAGCTGGCGTGATCGACCAGGATCTCCTGAGCGATGAAGAAAATACGGCAGGCTGCCACAAACCCATCGACGTCGAAAGAACCATTCTCACGACGGAACTTCAGCAGATTGATCGACGATAGATTGCATGCCGTGTTGTCCAGGAACATGTACTCCGAGCAAGGGTTGCTGGCGTTGATGCGACCGGAGTTAGGGCAGGTGTGCCAGCGATTGATCGTCGTGTCGTACTGAACACCGGGATCGCCGCAGTGCCAAGCACATTCGGCCATCCGATTCAGCAACGTCTTGGCGTCATAAACCGGCGGTTCCCCTGAGGAATTGTCGCTGACCCAACGTGTCTTCCAGGGCTGGCCCTTCTTGACCGCTTCCATGAATTCGTCGGTGACACGCACCGACAGGTTCGCATTCTGGAACATCACCGAGGAATACGCTTCCCCGTTGAAGTTCGATTCGTACCCTTCGCGAATCAGCGCATGGGCCTTTTGTTCTTCCCGATGCTTGCACTCGATGAACTCCAGAATGTCGGGGTGCCAGACCTTGATCGACTGCATCTTGGCAGCCCGCCTGGTCTTTCCACCCGACTTCACCACCGCTGCAATCTGGTCGTAAACTCGCATGAACGAAAGTGGACCGCTAGGCTTGCCACCTCCAGCCAGCTTCTCGCGGCTGCTGCGGATGGTCGACAGGTCGGTTCCCGTCCCCGATCCGAATTTGAAGAGCATCGCTTCGCTGGTCGCCAGCCGCATGATGTCTTCCATGTTGTCTTCCACCGACTGAATGAAGCAAGCCGAGCCCTGGGGATACTCGTACGGATTTTCCGGCTGCTCCACTTGCCCCTTCTCGACGTTGTAATGCCAATTGCACTTGGCACCCTTCACGCCATACTGCTGCGCCAAACCGACGTTGAACCAAACGGGAGAATTGAACGCACCTACCTGATGCAGGCACAGCCAGCTCAGCTCTCGGTAAAACTGCTCGCCATCCTCCGGCGTATCAAAATACCCATCAGCCATCCCCCAGTCAGCGATCGTGCGCGTGACGCGATGGATCAGCTGGCGTACGCTGTACTCACGCTCCTCTGCCTTGGTCGGATCGCCGTAAAAATACTTGCTGACCACAACATTGGTCGCCAACTGACTCCAAGTCGTCGGGATCTCGCAATTGGTCTGCTCGAACAGTACCTTACCGTTTTCGTCTTTGATCGAAGCCGAACGTGTTTCCCAGTCGACCGTGGTGAAGGGATCAGTCACCGACGGCGGGCAAAACCTGGCAGGCACTTTCAGGCCAGGACGATTGCCACGCACTTCCTTGGTCGTACGGCTCTTCCCCTTCATCTCACGTCCTAGTTCTGCCGTTGCCATCGATACTGCTCCTTCTGATTGGTACGAGATAAGTCCAAAGGATGAGCGCTCTCGCACTCCTCAATGGTATACAGAAATTCATCCCTAAAACAACAGTTGGGTGTCATACCCGCCTAAGATTCCTTGCAAACCCGGGTAGATCGACCTCTCCAGGTCCGATGCCTTCCGACGGTTTGTCGCTCGCGATCCTCTCACCACTACCTGTAGTGGTCGCTCTTAATGAGAGCACTATCGGTTGCGAATGGTCCAACAGTCTAGCGAAGCCATCGGGCATGTCAAATTTCGATGAAGGGAGCGCGAAACTCCAATGGACACTAGGGATTTCTAGCGCCATCACCCCTGCGGGTGGCGATCCGAAGGCCGGTTCGCAAACCTCCCTAAGTCTTATTGGAGCAAGGGCTTAAGAATGCTTCCGCACCCCCTCGAAGCGCTAAAGGGTGTGGAACGAAAAAAAGAAGAAAATTTTAAGATCTCCACCATGAATCCCCCTGTAGGATAGTGTTCATAAGATTCCAATGGCTGCTCATTTCCCCCAAATTGTCCACTCGGGCGCGTGCCATCGACTGCACAAGTCCGAAAAACCACCCTTCAGGGTGAATGGTCCAGCGAGGATGATCCAGCCATGGGGTCCTCGAAGCCCCCTGATCGATCCCTTGGGCCATGGGACGGCCGATCCAATTCAAAGAGGACCGGACCGACCGCTAGCCGGTGATCCAGTTGGCAGCTCAGCCAGGACGGCCAAGCAACTGGAACCATTTGGGGCCCAGGTGCACTTCACTGCCAGATGGATCGAGTGAAAAAGCACTTCGCTACCGAGTCAGCTTCTTGGAAGATGGCCCCGACCTTCTGACGGTTGTCTCTTTACCAGTGGACCCATCGTCCGTTGCGAGGACGGAGTCGAGTCGACGATTGGCAGCAATCTCTGGCAGTGGTATCCTGATCGGACTGCTGTGGGACGACGCTGAGATGGCATGGACCGCAGTGAAACCCCTGGCTCCTTTTGTCACGCCAAACGCCCTAGCGACTGCATCGAGAATTGCAACGAACCCCCGGCGATCGCGATCGCTTTCGACGCTCCCTTTTGGCTCTCAATTTTCCCACCTTTGTTACATCCTCTTCCAAGGAGTGAACGATTCATGGCACGACCAGTGACGCTTTTTACCGGGCAGTGGGCCGATCTTGGCATCGAGCAGATGGCCAGGATGACAAAGGATTTTGGATACGACGGGATTGAACTGGCGTGCTGGGGCGATCATTTCGAGGTTCAGCGAGCCCTCAAGGAGCCAGACTACTGTGCCGCCAAGCGAGACCTGCTGGCTCGCCACGGCCTGCAGTGCCACGCCATTAGCGCCCACCTCGTGGGGCAAGCGATCTGCGACCCGATCGATCAGCGGCACAAGTCGATTCTACCCGGCTACATCTGGGGCGATGGCGACCCAACCGGGGTAACCAAGCGAGCGATTGAGGAGCTGAAGGACACGGCAAGGGCGGCGAAGAAATTCGGTGTCTCGGTTGTCAACGGCTTCACTGGATCCAGCATTTGGCATTTGAATTACTCGTTCCCTCCAGTACCCCAGTCGATGATCGACGACGGCTATCGCCTGTTCGCCGAACGCTTCAACCCGATCCTCGATGTTTTCGGGGAATGCGGAGTCCGTTTCGCTCTGGAAGTCCATCCGACGGAAATCGCCTTCGACCTCTATTCGGCGCAAGCGGCGCTCGACGCGATCGGGCATCGTGAAGAGTTCGGTTTCAATTTCGACCCCAGCCACCTGATCTGGCAGGGGGTGGATCCGGTGGAATTCTTGCGAGCCTTCCCAGACCGGATTTATCATGTCCACGTCAAGGACGCGACGACACGCCTGAACGGCAAGTCGGGCATTCTGTCCAGCCACTTGAACTTCGGAGATCCTCGCCGTGGCTGGGACTTCCGCAGCCCAGGCCGCGGTTCGGTCAACTTCGAAGAAATCATCCGGACGCTCAACGACATCGGCTATCGCGGCCCCTTAAGCGTCGAATGGGAAGATAGCGGGATGGACCGCGAATTCGGAGCTCGTGAAGCGGCCGGATTCGTCCGCAGGATCGATTTTTCACCGAGCAATCGGGCGTTCGATTCGGCCTTTGAAAAGTCCTGACTCCATCTCCATCGATTCCCTGTGAAGGATGCCTAGGGTTTGATCACCATCCACTTCAATGGACAGCAGCAGCAACTGCCGCAGCCAATCGACCTCAAGCAACTGTTGGAACAGTCCGGGGTGCAGACGCGATTCTGCGCCCTGGAGCTCAACGGGCAACTAGTACCCAGGGAGCAGTGGTCTTCGACCATGCTGGCCGACGGCGACCGATTGGAAGTGGTGACACTGGTGGGTGGTGGTTAGGTGACTCCGTCGACAGGATGGATCGCCCCGTCCAATGGCCTGGGTTTGGTCAGATAGGCGGGCCAAGGGGAGCGAGGCAAGGAGAGAACATGACTGGGATGCCTGAAAACGATCCGCTAGCCGACCAACCGCTGCGGATTGGCACCCACACCCTATCCAGCCGACTGATCGTTGGGACAGGGCGCTATGAGACGCTGGAGGTCATGCGGGACGCGCTGGCTGCCAGCGGATCGCAATGCGTGACCGTCGCCGTCCGTCGTGAACGTCTGTACGATCCGGATGGCAAAAACATTCTTGATTACATCGACTGGGAGCGATTCACGCTGCTACCCAATACGGCTGGATGCTACCAGGCCGAAGATGCCGTGCGTGTGGCACGCTTGGGCAGGGAGATTTTAAGAGCCCTTGGCAATCCAGGTGCCGACTGGGTGAAACTGGAGGTGCTGGGGGACACCAAGACGCTCTTGCCTGATCCGATCGCAACGCTGGATGCATGTCGAAGACTGGTCGACGACGGCTTTCAGGTGCTCTGCTACACCAGCGACGACCCCATCATCGCAAGACGACTGAAGGATGCGGGGGCAGCCAGCGTGATGCCCGCCGGTTCCCCCATTGGATCTGGGCAAGGGATCCTCAACCCCAACCAGCTGCGGATCATTCTGGAGGATCTCAAAGATGGCGATCCCAACTATCCCGTGATTATCGATGCCGGTGTCGGTACGGCCAGTGATGTCGCGATTGCGATGGAATTGGGAGCCGACGGGGTGCTACTGAATACCGCGATCGCTCACGCAAGGAACCCGATCCGGATGGCTCGCGCCATGGACTTGGCGGTGCGCGCCGGTCGCGATGCCTATCTAGCCGGAAGGATGCCCAAACGGCTGTATGCGGCGGCTTCCAGCCCGGAAGCGGGGACGATTACGATGAGACCTCCCAATGGCCAATGAAAACCACTCTGCCAACACCGCAATCGACACCCTACCAAAACCAATCGATCCCGGTCATGGCGGCACCGTGATCATCGATTATCAGATGGGGAATCTTCGCAGCGTCCAAAAAGCGCTGGAACGGATCGGCCAAGTAGCTTACGTATCGTCCGATCCCCATCGGGTGGCAAACGCCGATCGCGTTGTCCTTCCGGGAGTTGGGGCGTTTCGGGACGCGATCCGGGAGCTCCGACAGCGCGGGTTGGTGGATGTGATCCATCAAACCATCGAGCAGAAGAAACCGTTCCTGGGGATTTGTCTGGGACTGCAGTTGTTGTTCGAGCAATCGGAAGAGTTTGGCGTTCACTCGGGTTTGGGAATTTTGCCCGGCAAGGTGGTACGGTTCCAATTGGATCGATCGTACAAAGTGCCTCACATGGGGTGGAACCAGGTGCATCATTGCCAGCCGATGCAAGGGATCGATCACGCAGTGAAGGAGGGGTCGTTTTTCTACTTCGTCCACAGCTACCACGCCGTTCCGGCTCGCCGCGAGGATGTTTGGCTGGAGAGCGATTATGGCGGTCGTTTCTGCGCTGCCATCCGGCGAGGCAATCTGGTAGCGACGCAATTCCATCCCGAGAAAAGCCAAGATGCTGGGATGAAGCTACTGAAAGCCTTCGCCAGCCTATGATTTCCCCGCCTGTCGCTTTCCCACCCTTTGTGGCGAAGCAAAGGTGTAGCGAAGCAAAGGTGTCAGGAAGATTCAATGCCAGAACGGCAATGTTGACCGTGCCGCCGCTAGCCCACAGGATGAAACGCATGCGCCTGCTGCGCCGACTCCCGTGCAACGGATTGTTAGGCCACCGGGTTGTCTATCTCAGCGTTTGCAAAATAGCGAAAACCGCTGCAAGATTCACGAGCCAATGAAGGATGATATTGATATAGAGCCGCCTTGAAGTGATAAAAATTGCGCCGAACACAATCGCCCAAATAAAGAACCACCAGAAGTGATCAAGTGACTTTAGTCCGTGTTGGAACACAAACGGAATCGCTGCAACTAAAGAGGCCAACCACTGATTCGTGCCGCGGCTCTTCATGGCTGTGATGGCAAAGCCGCGATACACCAGTTCCTCGCAGAGGCCGGCGGCAAGTCCCATGAAAATAAACACAAGTCGTTGCGTAAGGCTCTTCGGGGTAAGATTAGCGAGATCGGAGAGGGCTTTTAACTTCTCCGGGTCGATGCCGACGTTGGCAAGTGAGAACTCAATGAACCCAAGCAATGCAAAGGCAAAAAGCAAGTAGCCAGCTACAAAGTACGCGGTTCTGTTGCAATCGAACGAGTAACCGATGTCACTCCAACTCCAGCCGGTTGACTTGAGTATCTTTGCCAAGATCGCAATCTGCACCATGTACCAGAATGTGATCACAAGCCAAAAAGCTGTAAAAAAATCAAGACCCGTCCATGAGAAAACGTGTCGGTTTAGAAGAAGCAAAGAGAACAGGGTCGAGATAATCGGAAACCCGAAAAGTACGACGATGATCTTCCATGAAGGCATTGCGTTTTGTGCGTTCATAGAAAGTCCGTAATTGGAACAGTAGGTGGCGGCTTGTCGCCTCAGTTAAGCCACGCCGCGAAGTGGCTTTGGCTTGGATGAATTGCTAATCACTACCGCCGGAAGTGCGAAGCTTGGTGCCTAGCTCGGCGAGCAGAAACACGACTAGGCTGACGGGCAGAACGTACTGCACCACCAATTGAATGATGAGACGTGGTGTAGAGCGGATGGTTTCGCGAACAACTTCCTGGGGCAAATTAGGATCAAAATCCCGCCACCCAATCCAAAGGCATCCGAGCAAAGCCAAGATGGCTAACGGATATATCCACCAGCCTCGGTATCCCCCGCTGCTCATGTCGAACTCTCCTCGAAAATGGGCGAACGTTTCGATTCACCCAGCGGCGGGATGGACCATTGATTTGTCAGCGCACCTTACCGCCGCTTGGGTGCAATCGTTGGTTCGCGCTCTTCGTCGTCACGGTCTTCAGCGGCCGCCCGATTACCGACGGATGACGGATCAGTCATCCCCACGAGTATACCGTATGCGCCCGCCCAAGTACACCCTGGCGGGATGACCGCTGCAGGGGATCAGGATGGGGCGATGGGAGTCCTGGACGACGAGCTAGAGGCTCAAGTCGCCCGCTCCTTCTGACGTAGCGAACCAATCGACCACCGGTGACTCGGGTGGTCATTCAGCCACCGGTCAGGCAACAAGTCGTCCAGAGAGTCACCGCGGGATCGCCCAGCCAGCTTCTCAAAACAATCGCGCAGGTAAGCCCAAGGCTCCACCTGATTCAGCTTGCAACTAGCTACCAGCGACATCAGCACCGCTGCTCGCGAGCCTGCTTCCACGCTCCCCACAAAGAGCCAATTCT
>JBEISR010000018.1:0-109391 GCA_040375295.1 Planctomycetaceae bacterium | reverse complement strand
GTAGGAGAACCATTCCATCCTTTCTTACCGGTGGCTGCCGCCACCGGCAGTTCTTGTGCCGGCCCTCCGGGCCTGGAACAAGTTGCGATGCAACTCTATCGCAGCACACTGGCTGTTTACCAACAGCACCAGCCCCAGAGGGGCGACGTTACTCTTGCCGGGGCCAACAGCCCCACGAGCGAAAGTAGGAGAACCATTCCATCCTTTCTTACCGGTGGCTGCCGCCACCGGCAGTTCTTGTGCCGGCCCTCCGGGCCTGGAACAAGTTGCGATGCAACTCTATCGCAGCTCACTGGCTGCTTACCCACAACACCAGCCCCGGAGGGGCGACATTACTCTTGCCGGGGCCGACAGGCCCCGGAAGCGGAGGGAGGAAAGAAATTCATCCTCAGCGCAGAAAAAAACCCCATGTTGCCACGGGGTGGAGCGGAGGGCACGGGACTCGAACCCGCAACCCCTTACGGGGCACTTCATTTCCAATGAAGCCGCTAGCCATTCGCTTACCCTCCTGAGTTCAGCGGCTGCGGTGAACTAAAAAGGATAACCTCACCAAGGATCGAAACAAGCCGACTTGGGTGGAAAATCAGTCGGTCCTCCGACTTTCCCGACCCCTTCGACGATTCTTGTCCGGGAAATCCGATCGACTTCATCCGAAAGGAATCTTCCATCTGCCCCACGGAACACCTTGAGCCGTTCCGCTGGAACTCAAGCGAGTCGCGGAAGGACACGAGCCCTCCGGTGAGCGGCGCAAGACAAAAGAACCGAACGGCTGGCGCCGCTGCGAAGCTTGTCTTGGTATCGAGGGCTATGACGTGCGTCGTTCGGCGGGGCGCCATGGAACCACTCAACGAAAAGACCCAGAGCGGTCCGGATGGCCGAACCACTCTGGGCGTTTCAAGGAGGGATCGCAGCAGGTGGGGTGGGGGAAACTTACCAGGGGCCGCGAACTGAATAGACTCCGAACTGATCGGTATGCGATGGCCAGACTGGGGTCGCGTAGAACAGTCCACCCTGACCGCTTTGTGGCGCCGATCGGCCAAACTGGTGATAAAGCGGGGTCATGGTGTTCTGGCTAACGCCCCACGAATAATTTTGCTGCATCGTTCCATTGGGCGGCACCACCAATGCGGTCGGCTGCCCGAACTGCAGGTAGTAGAAACGGCCATGCCAAGGCCGCAGTTCTGCCTCCTGTCGTGCCCAGGTATCTCCGTAGGTGCCGGGATGATGATCGGCAAGTCGGGAGAAAAAGCGATTGGGATACTGAGCCATCGCGTCGCTGGCGCTGGCCAGAACTAGCAGAAAGCAGAATGCCGGGAGGGCTTTTGCCAAGGGTCGCAACATGAGTCAGGTCTTTCGGATGAAGGAAAAGTCGGTGGATCGAGTCAGCTTCCCTCCCTGGCAGCTGGCTCCCTGCGGTAGATATCGGCTCGATCAACGAGGCAGTTCGAAGAAGCGGAACGTCCTGCGCACTGCCGTGTGCACAGGAGGAGCGTAGTAGTGAGCGCTGGTCCGGTTCAGGCCACGTCCCTGATCGTAATAGGAGTGGTAGGTGTCTTTGTGCTGATAGAGAAATTCATGGGGCCAAAAAGGCTGGTACGTGTTGTAAGTGTGCCCGACCCATCCTGGAACTGGACGAGGCGAGATGTAGAGAGCGGCTGTCGCCTGGTTGGAAGCACCGCGGGCAAAGTAGTTGTGGAATAGAGGCTGATACCCGTCACCGATCGTGCCGTATTGCGTGACCGACTGTCCAGGTCCAACCCAGCCCTGCTGAGCGGAGGCCTGAGTGGTGATGCAGAGGGCGGCCAGTAGGCCAAGCCATCGCAGGCGATACGTCTTCGACAATTTGCTGCTCATTTCGTACTCCTTCACGCCAGTTCCGTTGGAGGACGACTTTCGTGTATCGCCCCAGTTAGGTGTCTTTTCGGCCCCGGATCGCAGCCGATCGGACAAAAAATTACGACTCAACGCAGCAACTCGCAGCTCGATCGCCTCCCTTTTCGGTGCAGACGTCAGGGGCTGCAAAGTTTCACAGGGTGCCGAACGGTTTTCATCGCCGCTGCCGCTTGTGGCACATGGTGCGGATTGGGTTTGAGGGCCCGCAAACCCGGGGCGTTGCCCCGGGCTATCGCATTGCAAACCGTTGGTGTGCTCTTGCCACTGCGACGAGCGTTGTATGAAAAACTTCCCATCCGGCAATTCGGTGGGTCCAAGGCCCCCCAGAAAAGTCCCAGATGGGGCTGCTTTCCCTGGTGCGGCTCGAAGCGGCGCAGGTCTGCCGGAAAGAGGGGAGGAATGGTAAAATCGATTCTGATTCGCGGGTCGACTGCAGCCTGGGGATCGTTGTTTTGCCGTGCAGCGAAGGGATGGTCCCGGATCGGGAAGGGATGGTATGGCCAAGCCGCGCGTGATGATTTTGAGGGCCCCCGGCACCAACTGCGATGGTGAAACAGCCTATGCCTTTCAGCGGGCAGGGGCCGAACCGACGGCGGTCCACATTCTGCAGTGGATCGAACAGCCGACCCTTTCCGAGAGTTTTCAGATTCTCTGCTTCCCCGGCGGATTCAGCTTTGGAGATGACATCGCAGCGGGGCGGATTCTCGCCTCCAAGATCCATACCCACCTGGCCGACGCAATTCACAAATTTCAGACCGAAGACAAACTGGTCTTCGGAATCTGCAATGGCTTTCAGATCATGATGCGTCTGGGGATCTTCTTCGACGCCCCGCCGGACAAGCCCCCCGCGACACTTTGCTGGAATCGGCAGGGACGCTACGAAGATCGTTGGGTGCATCTAGCAGTGCATCGCAAAGACAGTCCATTTCTGCGCGGCATCGACACCATGTTCCTCCCAATCGCTCATGCCGAGGGGCGCATTGTCTTTGCCAGTCGCCAGACGCAGCATGAACTGGAGTCCTATGGGCAATTGGCGCTTCGCTATGCGACCAGCGAAGGGATCACCGACCACGATGACATTCTGCCTTTCCCGGTCAACCCGAATGGCGCGGAAGGCAATGTCGCTGGACTATGCGATCCGACAGGGAGAATCCTGGGACTGATGCCACATCCTGAGCGGCACATTGATCCGACGCATCACCCGGCCTGGACACGATTCGATTCGCTTCCTTCGGAAGGGGATGGCATGGCGATCTTTCGCAATGCAGCAGGTTACTTCGGTTAAGACCGTCGTGCCTCGACGGGCATCAGGGTTCGAACGAATCGCGGCATTGGGGTGATCAGCAAGTCATGGCAAGTGCGCAACCGACGAAGCGTTGTCTGGAGAAGAGCCGCGTTGCATTCGAACGGGCGAAGAGCAAAATCCCTGGCGGAGTCAACTCGCCGGCAAGAGCCTTTGGCGCGGTAGGCGGACATCCGCTTTTCATTGCCTCGGCCAAAGGTCCCTACCTCTACGACCTCGATGGCAATCGCTATCTGGACTACATCGTCAGCTGGGGACCGATGATTCTCGGCCATGCCCACCCGCGAGTCCTGGAAGCGATCGCTCGCGCGGCCCAGCTGGGGACCAGCTATGGTGCCCCGACAGAGCGGGAGTCGGAACTGGTGGAGTGGATGCAGCGGGCGATGCCGTCGCTGGAGCGGGTGCGACTGGTCAGCAGCGGCACGGAAGCGACGATGAGCGCGATTCGACTGGCGCGCGGAGCCACGGGCCGTGCTGGCATCATCAAGTTCGCAGGGAATTATCATGGGCATGCCGATGCCCTGCTGGTCTCCGCCGGATCATCCGCTGCAACGCTGGGCGTGCCCGATTCACCTGGGGTCACCGAAGGGGCCAGTCGCGATACGATCGTCCTGGAGTACAACGACCTGGGGCAGTTGGAGCGAACGTTTGCGGAGCGAGGGAAACAGATCGCGGGTGTGATCCTGGAACCGGTCGTGGGCAACATGGGACTAGTCGTACCGACGAAGGAGTTTCTTGCTGGCCTGCGCGAACTGTGCACGCGGTATGGTGCAGCCCTGATCTTCGATGAGGTGATGACGGGGTTCCGAGTCGCCTTAGGGGGAGCCCAGAGCCTGTGGGGGATCGAGCCTGACATCACGACGTTGGGGAAGATTGTCGGTGGCGGGTTGCCTCTCGGGGCCTATGGCGGAAAAGCGGCATGGATGGACCAGGTGCTGCCGGCCGGAAAAGTTTTTCAAGCCGGGACGCTCAGCGGCAACCCTCTGGCAACCGCGGCAGGTCTGGAAACGATCCGGATACTGATCGAGGAGTCGCCGTATGAAATGCTTGAGTCGCGAGGCCGCAGGCTGGGTGAAGGGCTGTCGCAGGCTGCCACTCAGGCTGGGATCGCTCATCAATTGCAGCGAGTCGGAAGCATGATGACCCTTTTCTTCAACGACTATCCGGTGACCAACTGGACGCAAGCCGATCGATCGGACCGCTCCCGCTATGCCGATTTCTTCTGGGGGATGATTCACCAGGGACATTACTTCCCATGCAGTCAATTCGAGGCACTTTTCTTTTCGATTCAGCACGAGCCTGAGATGATCGAAGAGACGATTGAGGCGGCGGGCCGGACGCTGCAGTGGATGGCTGAAGGAATCCGACTGCGTCCATGAAGCAGTGCGAGATGCGCAGAAATCAGCCCCTCCCCGCTTGTGCCTCGCGACCCTCCCAGGGGGAGGGTGAAGTAGGCCTTGGGTGATGAAGCCTGCCCCCCTTGCTGCCAAAGTACAGTACGGAAATACGATTTGAAGTCTGTCTTCTCTTCCAGCGAGACGTTGTCATGGCCATTCGTCCGAATTTGTTTGCGTTTGTGGCTCTGATGCTGAGTTCCCAAGCGATCGGAGCCGACTGGGCTCAGTTCCGTGGAGGGAATCAGATGAGCCATGTCGGTGCCTCGAGTGCACCGGTGTCGTGGGAAAAGGGAACGGCCCCCGCATGGCGTACGGAAATCCCCGGTTCTGGATGGTCGCAGCCGATCGTCGCCCAGGGGAAGATCTTTTTGACGACTGCCATTTCCGAGACCCCCGACAAACCGAAGGGGATGATGGGTGGGGTGATGGATCCCAGCACGATGGGCAAGCCTGCCATGCCGAAAGATCCGATTCAGTTTGCGGTGATCTGCCTCGATCCAAAGACCGGAGCGATTGTCTGGCAGAAGGCGGTTGCCGAAGCGATTCCCACCACGGGCAAACATGCCTCGAACACCTATGCCACCGAAACGCCGTGCGCTTCGAGCGACACGTTGTATACGTACTTTGGAGCCATCGGGCGTGTTGCTGCCATGGACTTCGAAGGGAACATCAAGTGGACGCAGGACTTCGGTCCCCAGCCGACCAATAACCAGTTTGGTACTGGCGCCTCGCTGGTACTGTTCGAGGACGCTTTGGTGGTTCAGCGCTACAACGAGCAGGAAGGAAAGCTGCTGTGCCTCAACACCACCGATGGATCGACCCGTTGGACTGCCGAGAGATCACCGGGAACCTCATGGGCAACACCGATTGTCTGGAACAATCAAGGCCAGCAGCAGGTAGTCGCGGCGGGGCTGGGGATGGTGGTGGGGTACGACCTGAAAAGCGGCGAAGAGCAATGGCGACTAGGTGGACTCGATACGTCGTTTTCCTGCTCCCTGGTGGCCGATGAGGGAGGTGTCTACATCGGTACCAGCAGCCCAGGTAGCAGTGCGCCGATCTGCGCCGTTCGTGCGGGCCAGAAAGGAGATCTGACTCTGCCCAAGGGAGCCAAATCGAGTGACTCGGTTCTTTGGGCTAAGACCAAAAGTGGAGCGGGTATGCCATCGCCGGTCCTCGTCCAAGGACTCCTCTATTACTTTGGAAATACAATCACCTGCTACGACGCAAAGACGGGAGAGGAGAAATTCCGCAAGCGGATGCCTGGAGGCACCTTGGCGGCTGGATGCCCGCTGGTCATCGGCGACCAGATTCTGGTGGTCAACGAACGAGGCACCGTGGTCACCCTTCGGTCGGGCGGGGAGTACGTCGATCCACAGGAGTCGGAAATCGCTGCGGAGGGGGAATTCTTCTGGGCGACGCCGGCAGCGATGGACCAGGCCCTGCTGGTTCGTTCTTCGGCAGCGCTTTATTGCTTTGGAACACCCTAGTTAGCTGCATCGGGGGTCAGTTTCTGACGATGGTGCGGAGTGTGCCGATCTCCGCACCAAATCCGATCAGGAAAATTGGATCGCTTCCCCTTCATGGATTTCACGTTGGAGCTAAACTTTTTTTAGAGAGATACCGATGGTGGGCATGCGGCAACGCTGCCGGGTATCCCCTTGAGAGGTTCCAGGCGTTAGGTGTTTTTTGGTGAGGGAAAGGGCGATGGTTCGAAGCTTCTTGTTCGCTGGCTTGTTGGTGTGCATCACCGCGATGGTAGGGGAAGCCCGTGAGCCGGGTTGGGACTGGCGCGTGGTGACCTTTGGAGATCAGAGGGAGAAGATTCAAGGCACGCCGATCCTGGATAGGGATTATCGTCCGCTGCACTTCTACGGCAACACGGTTCGGCGGATGCACTACCGCGGTACCCCGCTGCCTTTGCCCAAGTCGGTCGTTCCCCCGCGGCCCCGGACCAACCGCTGAGACATTTTCCTCAGTCCACCTGACAATTCTGTCGGACTGTGGAATGAGAGCCAACTACTGACACAGATCGGTGTGGCTATTGAGCACCTGTCCTAGCGTTACAGCGGAAGTTTGTCGGTTGTAAGTCTTGCGAGTCTACCGGAAGGCTTAAGCCTTCGATCATGCGGGTAGTTCTGACGGAATTGGTAGAGCCGCTTTTGTTCTCTGGAGCCAGTGACGTATAGCGGAGTGTTTGCGTCCTTCCGCGAAGATTGGGCAGATCACTGTCGTTACGGCGATCGACGTGCTGTGACCATTCTTGGGCGATTCCTAGTGGATGGAGTGGGGCTTTCGCCACCGACAAACATTCCAGCCTGCCCTACTTCGTTGGCGATCGTCGTGGATCGCTCTGCAGTGGGCAACCATCGAAAGGTGTGATCGTTTTCAGTGCGCCAGAGTGATCGAAAGCGGAGGACAGGAAACGCTCTCGCATTTCGCATCAGCGCAGCAAAGATTCATCTTGGAAGTGATGGCACTCCAGCCAATCCCAGTCTTTTTTGGCACGGTCGGTCTGCCGAAGTGCATCGTAGATGTTCGCGCGATGGTATCTCAGAACCGCTGCGGTCTGGACTGCTGACTGCTCGACCATTTCATAACGTCTTCGCGGTTGGGATTCGGCCAGGACCGCTTTCATTCGGTCCCGATGCTGCCGTAGTGCGGAGGGGACTTCCGTGGTCGGAGGCTGCTCCATCAACTTGGCGACTAGATCGTCTCCTTCCCCCACATAGACACCGTTTTCTTTCGCAGCTTTGTCGAACTCTTCCACAGCCTTTTCGGCGACGCGGGCTGCATCTTCGTATTTCTGCGATTGAAACAGGACCCAGGCTTTTGTGTCCAGCAACGATGCATCGGGTAGGAACTGCAAAGCCGTGTCGATTTCCATCAAGGCGGTTTCCAGATCGACCCCTGCCATCGCCTTCATGTAGGCGATCTGGTTGAGGAAAGTGGGAGACGATCTGGCATCGGGCGGAGCAGAAACCTGTAGAGCCTTCAGGGCTCGCAGGTAATCCTGTCCGGAAGCGAAGTAACGACTGGCGCGCAGGCCGGCCTGAGCGGCCACCGACGGGTTCCCTTGCTGCTTCAAGATATTCAGCAATCCCAGTGCTCGCTCGCTGTTCCCCTGCTCGATCAGAAGATTCATCATCAGGTCGGAGTAATCCGCTGAACTCAGAACTTCCTTGCTCCAGCTTTCCGCCTGCTCCATCGATTGGCTGGCGAGATCGAGCTTCCCGTCGCGAAAGTGATTCCCCGCCTCGGCGACCTTCCAGAGTCCAATTTCGTACGGAAGCCAGCGTTTGGCGATTGGTAGCACGCACGAGAGGACGACGATGGCCATCAGGAGGAAAGAACCTCGTTGCAACCCACGCATTAGGGAAACCTTATCGAACTAGCCGGGTGAGACGTCTCATGCGGGCGATTGGGAGGGCGTGGCAGCGTACTGACAGCATCTGTCACTCGGGCTGGCGAGCCCTGGGGCGGATCAGCAGATGCGAGTCGGAGGGATACTTGCGGTGCCAGGCTTCGCTGAGCAGATTCATGGCGGTATGAACTCGGCTTTTGACCGTACCGACCGGAACCCCAAGGATCGCGCTGATTTCGGAATACTTCAGCGACTGGAAGAAAGCCAGTTGGATCAGCCGCTGCATGGGTGCTGGCAGTTCGCTAAGCACCTCCCCCAATCGTTCAGAAATCTCTTTCGATTCGACCACCTCGATCGGCGCCGAGCCCCGATCGATCAACCAGCTCCCTTCGGCCGTTGCGGGGCCGCTGTGGGCATCGGAGATTGGGGCATCGAGACTGGGGATTCGAAACTTTTTATTCTGTCGCTGGCAGTCGATCGCCTTGTTGGTGGCGATGGCATAGAGCCATGGCCGAAATCGACGTCCTGCCTCAAACTGGTCACGACGCAGATGAACGGCTAGGAAGGTCGCTTGGAACGTGTCCTCAGCCAGCCCTGGGTCTCCTAGGAAACGCCGGAGGTAGACAAACATTTCCCGTTCGTAGCGTCGCACCAATTCCCCGAAAATTTCGCGATCCTGTTCCACTTGGTAGGCCAGCAACAAAGCTTCGTCTTCTTCTTGACGAAGATCGATTGATTTTCGGCTGCGCGCGGTGGAAGTCATCCGCAACTCCAAAGCCGCCATCGGAAGCGGTCGACGAGAAGAGGCGATCGGAAATGGAAAAAGTCGTGTCCAACTTAGTGTATGCCATGGGTAGCCAAATCGACAAGGTTCCCGCGAATTGCCGGAGATGGGTATCTCTTGGGTCCGTTGCAACCGTTACGACTGCTTCAAAGGGCAACGCAGTCGCAACGAGCCACTTGGGGGGAGCGGCTGGCGAGAGAATCGGCGGCGCGGCGTTTGATATTGGCGTAAGATGAAAGGGCTGGTGAAAAGGTTCGAAGTGGGTGGTTTGGAGTACGAGAAATGGCATCTGGGAGCGGGGCAGTTGGGCACGGCTGGGACTCCGGAGGCAGGAATCCTGCGTTCCGTGCTGCGCCCGCGGCGTGCCTGATTGCATGGACTCTCCTGAGAATCGCCCCGCGATACCTTTTGCTTTTGCTTACGGTCGTCGGTCTTGATTGGGTGCAGGGACAGCCCCCCGATCCGCCGGGGACGGAGCGGATTCCGGCGAAGTTACCGGATCTTTTCCAAAAGGGATCGTGGTGGCCCGACTCTGTCTATTTGCTTGATGAACAGGGGAACCCTATCTGGGTGCCGACGACGGCTTACGAAGAATTCGAGCGATTCCTTGAGAATCGGCAATCAACGGAGAAAACGCAGGCTCCCGTGGCGATTCTGGAGTCGATGGTGGGGGAGGTGGTGATTCGGGATGCCACGGCGGAGTTCCAGTGGCAACTGCGTGCAAAAACGCTCGATCCCGCAGGCGGCTCCGCTCGGCTTGGGATCGGGCTGGGCAACCAACATTGGAGGACCGAGTCGCCCGAAACCGCACTTCAGGGAGACGGCAGTCTCCAGATCGCCGCTCAGGGAGGCTACGACTGGTTGCTCCCTGAAAAGGGCTCGGAACGCCCAGAGATTCGTTTTACTACAGTGGCCAAAGTGACTGGGTCGAATCGGCAGCGATCATTGATGGTCCCCCTTCCCGACGCCCCGGTTCTGTTGAAGCTGCGGATTGCTGGGGCAGGCCAGGAGGTTCAGGTGCGAGGATCTGGCTTCCCTTCCGTGGAAGTGGAGCCAGCGACGGAATCGACTTCGGAAACGGTGGCGATCCTTCGTGTGTCGGGGGGACCGATCACCCTCTCCTGGCAGCCCAGCAGCTCGGATGGACAGTTGGTTGCCAGATCGGTCGAGACCATCACCCGAGTGACGCTCAACGGAGAAGGCCGGCCCTGGAGCTGTTCGACGAGGATGCTGCTGCCTCGAGGGGAAGGGTTTCAGTCGCAGCGGTGGGAGGTTCGGTTGCCACCGGGAGCCCGCTGGGTTGCCGAACCGGGTGC
This sequence comes from Planctomycetaceae bacterium, assembly GCA_040375295.1. Classification (GTDB taxonomy): domain Bacteria; phylum Planctomycetota; class Planctomycetia; order Pirellulales; family Pirellulaceae; genus JBEISR01. Next base: position 99,337 of record JBEISR010000018.1, on the reverse strand, counting down.
CCCGATGGATCCACTGCTATGGACGGAGGCGAAGCGCGCGGCGGTCGAAGGCGAGGCGCCAGGGACGACGCTGATGTTGGATACCCGATCTGCGGAAGGAACTGGCGAGGCGATGGAGGCGACTTTGGGGTGGGAATGGCCTGCCGAATGGGTCGCTGCTGGAGGCCGAATTCTGGAGGTGCCATGGATTGAAGGAGTCACGCGGCACGAGGGCCGTCTGGAAGTGGAAGTTCCCAGAGACCATCGATTCGCATGGGAACCATCTCCTGTTGTCGCAGGGTACCAGCTGACGCGATCTACCGAAGGCAGCCCCAAGGCGCTTCATAGCTTTCGATTCGTTTCGCAGCCATTTTCTCTCACCACCGTCTTTGAAAAACTTGAGTCTCGTTGGCGGCCTAGACCGCTTTACGGATTAGGATTTGCCGCGGATCGCATCCAACTGGAAGGTCTAATTGAATTCCCCAATGCGACCGAAGGATTCAACGACCTGCAGGTGCAGTTGAAGGACTGGACGCTGGAAAGCGTGGAAGTGGATGGCCGGAGACTGGAAGCTACTTTAGACGGGGAGTTTTGGCTGAGCCCAGAAAAGGAGTTGGCCTCCGCCAACGGCACTACCTCGCCGACCACGTCCAATGCCCCTGGCTCACTTCGCTTCTCGGCTTACCGTCCCTGGACCCCAGACGGGGTAGAGGTGCGGATCGAACTGCCCAAGATTTCGGTCCTGGCTCCCGCCTCGGGTGAGCGGATGATTGATCAGGGCGCGGGATTGCTCAGCGTGGGCCATGTGGCAGAACTGCAGGAGCTAGGAACGCATGGTAGCGAGGGGATGCGCGCGGAATTCGCAGGGTCGTCCGGGTTGGCCGATCTCTTGCCTGAACCGATGCAAGAATCGTCTCGATGGTACCGATTCCAGGGTTCGCAAACGCCCGCAGCCTGGTCGGGACGCTGGACGGTGTTGCCCGCTCAGCAGTTGGCGAGGAGGAATATCGTCCTGCGAGTTGGGGCGCAATCGATCGAGTGCGACCAGGAAATCGCTTTGGATATTCGCAATCGCCCACTGAATCGCTTTACCCTCCTGTCGCCTCGCTTGCCCAATGACGCCCGTGGCCTTCCCATCACCACCCCGGCGGTACGTTGGAATGCAAAGGAGATTCAAGGAGTGATGCTGGATCGAAGCAAGATCGCTGATCCTTGGAGCTCCGACTTCCCAGTCGATCGCTGGGATCTCTGGGAGTTTCAGGTGGATGGCGGCGTTGGACAGGCGATCTGTACGATCCGCAGCATCCAACCGATCGAACTGCCCTCGGGCGGTCAATGGGGAGAGTGGAACTTCCAGATTCCGGGGCCTGCACCTTCCGATACTTTGCAGTGGCTGGGAGGGGACTTGAAGGTGGAGCAATCGGACCGAATCGAATGCGAATTGGCCGGACCGCCGGATTCCATCGCTCCACCAGCAGATAGCTCTTCGTCCCCCCTCCGGAATCAGCGTCTTTTCGAGCTTCCGATGAAAGTGCGTCGCGTCGAGTCGCTGGCGAGTGATGGCCCACGAATTTGGCGATGCTGGCAACAAACGACCGCAAGAAAAGGTCAGCAGCGCGACCGCATCGTCATGCAACTGCAAAGCACCTTACGAACGATTCGGGTTCGAGTCGACAATCGAATGCCGTCCGCTGCGACCGAGTTCTTCATCGATGGGAAACCGGCGGCAGGCCAGCCATTGGCAAACAACGATCCCTCGAATGAAGAGATTTGGGAATTGCTGCTCCCTGAGTCGACCGAAGACGCTCCCATGCATCAGTTAGAGATATGGAGCTGGAAAGAACCAAGTTGGCAGTGGGTGAGAGATCTCCAAGGCGCAAGATGGTCGATCGAGGGTGCCACTTGGATGGGGCCTTTGATGTGGGAGGCCGTTCTTCCGCGAAGGGAGACACTCCTGTGGACTCCTGGCCGATGGAGTCCCGAGTACCAATGGCAGTGGACGAAGGAAGGCTGGAGTCGGTTGAGCAATCGGACTTCCAGCGACTTGGAACTTTGGGCCAGTGGGCGAGCCGAGGGAACCAAGCCCGCGACCACATCTTCGGCGACGGATACCGAGAGTGCGAGATACCTGTTCAGCAGCCTTGGACCGGCTGATCAGTTGCGGATGACGGTCGTACCGCGGTCTCTACTTTGGGGAGCGACAGGCGCGATCCTGCTGCTTGTCGCCTGGTGTTGGCGGCAACTGGGGGTGATCTCGCGCTGGCGACTGATCCCGCTGGGTGCTCTGGCAATGCTTGGGCTGGCGGGCGTCTCCAGCGACTGGGCTTGGCTTACGATGATGGCAGTGCCATTGGCTCTGTTGCTCTGGGCAGTGGTCGCCATGACGGAGGCTTTACTGCGCATGGGAGACCGCCGTGCGAGTGTCTTTGGCCGACGTGCTCCATCGATCGAACGATGGTCGCGGCCCCAGGAGGCCCCCGCTGGATCGATACCCGCCAGCGTCCCTTCCAGCGGGTCCGTCATCACAGGCCCAAGCTCGCACGGTTCGACACAGGAGCATCCCCAGCCGCTCAGCCATTCCCTGCCGGGTGGGTCCACATGAGTCGACGCGTGACGAGCCGTTTCAGGTTGAACTGCTTGGGGGACTGCATGAACCGTCTCCTGATGTGGTTCCTATTTTCCTTCGTGGGAACCGTCGGGGTGGTAGGGCAGGCTCAGGAAGCAGCACCGAGTTTCCGGCGCATTTTCGTCCCGGAGGAGCAACTCCCGAGGTTGGGTTTGGACCGGTTTCTGCCGATCCGCACTTCCGAGTTGTTGGCACGCTTGGAGCAAGACGCAGGGCCCGCGTCCACGACAGAGGATGCGCCTCGACTAGTCGACGCCTTCATGACCGCTCGGCTGGTCGGCAACGATCTGGTCTCCGACTGCTCTCGTTGGCGTTTCGAATCGAATGACGAGGCTCCCAGAGAGTATCTGCTTCCAGGGGAGATCGCCATTCAGCCCATGGCGGCCAGTTGGATTCCTGAAGACGGAATCGATGCGATCGGACAGCTAACATTGACGCCAGGAGGCATGCGCCGGTTGCGGATCGATCGATCGGGTGACTATTGGTGGGGATGGAGCCTTCGGTCGCAACCAAGCTCCTCGTATCGCAAGGAACTTTCTTTTCGACTAAGCACACCATCTTCGCCCCGAACTCGTCTGATCCTCAAGCTGCCCGCTTCCTGGACGGTCGAGAGCGATCAGGCGGTGGTGCAGCGTGTCGAGGAAGAGCGGGATCCGCTTCCAGCCAAATGGCCCAGTCAGGATCGGGATCGTCGCAGTTCCAACTCCACCTGGTGGCAGTTGGATTTCTCGGGAGTTGAGGAATTGGGTTTGGTACTTCGGCCCGGTATCACCCAGCGCGAAGTGACGACGCTCAAACGGATCGATCGCCAGCTGACCCAGTACGACTGGGGTATCGATGGATTGCGGCTGACCAGTCGCTGGGAAGTCGACTCGAAAACCGTGTCCCCAGACGGTTGGATCCTACGCCTAAGCTCCCCGGTCCAGATCTTGCGTCTCAGCTGGAATGAACGACCAGTGGTCTGGTCTCAACAAGGCAACACGTTGACGATCCAAAACGTTGTTTTCGACGAATCGCAGGCGGATGAGCCGCTGGAAGCAACTGGCGCCGGGGAGCCAGGTTCGACATCGGGCGATGAACCGTCGTCGATGATGCCTGAGGGATCCCGGAATCAGCGTTTAACCCTGGAGGCACGTAGCTCGCTTCCAACGGAACTAACACAGGACCATGGCTTGTGGCCACAGGCCGGCAGCCCCCTGGCAAGCGCCCCTTGGGTCGAATTGGAAGGAGCTTTTATCGAAGAGGGGGCAAGTCTGATTCAGGGAACCAGTCCCATCGCATTTCACCATCTGAAGGTGCAGCCGCCTTGGGCGTTTCGAAGCATCGAACCACAGGATTCGTCCTCGACCAGCAACGGCTGGATCACCGAATGGAGCGGGACAGCTCCTGCGATCCAATGGCAACTGCAGAGGTCGGGCCAGTGGATGGCAGTCGACCAGCTGACTGCCTTCCGGCTGCAGGAGGAATTCCCGACAGCCATTGTCACCGTGGAAGTTCAGACCGGAGCTTCGACCCGTTCCCTCCTGGATTTCAGCCTTCAGGAGGGATGGACGATCCAGTCGGCGATCTCCTTGACCCCCGATGTGGTCGCCACGCTGGACGCTGCGCCGTCCTCGGGTGCGTTTCGCCGCCTGATCCTGGATGCTCCTGTCGGCGAGTCGTGTCGGCTGGAACTCCAACTGGCCGGCGTCTTCAGCGCTTCCGACCGGGATTATCGAACAATCCCCCTGAAGCCACTTTTGAATTGGAAGGAAGCTATCCAAAAAGATACATTCTGGGTCGAGAACACTGGTGCGTTCTCTCTGGTACCGTCACCGGAGCTTTTTCGTTATCGCATCTACGACGAAGACCTAGCCGGCTGGCAGCGCCAGCGTCTGCCAAGACTGGGTGATCTTTGGATGCTGCGCCCCCCGGCTGGTTTCTCCGGACAGCTGACCGTCCAGCAAGCGCCGCCAACCATTCTGACCCGGACCGAGACAACCGTCACTCCCGCCCCGGAGGGTACCGGAGTGCTCTACCGCTGTGAAGTGCAGAGCATGAGTGGCAGGGTACCGGAACTGGAGATTCGATGGAGCCAACCGCAGCAAGCCCAGGTCTTCTGGCGAATCGCCAGGCCAGATGAACTGCCATCGTCACAGAGACGACCGGAGGGATTCATTCAGCCTCTAGATTCCAGCGAGCAGTCGGTACGCCTTCCGATCCAACTATCCCCTTCGGAAACGATTCGACTGGAGGGTTTGTGCACCCTGAAAAAAGGGACGCCACAGGAACTCGCAGTTCTGCCGCTTCCCGTCGTCGTCGATGCCACACCGCAACGAAGTCTACTTCGTGTCGATCGGGCTGTTCCGGTGAAGTTTACCGAGACGATTCCTGACCTTTTGCCATTTGGCATCCATGACGAACCCGAAGGTCACTCTACCGATGTCTACCTCTACAACAGCTTTAGTCCTCCCAGCCTGCAGGTAGCACCTGACGGCGAGGAACTGAATGGAAGAATGTGGATTTCAAAGCAACGAGTCGATCATCTTTGGCGACCTGAGGGTCAGATGCTGCATCAGGTCGACTGGGAGTTAGAGGGAAGATTCGATGCATCCTGGACTTTCCGTGTTCCATCATCGTGGAAGTGCATCTCGGCTCGAATCAATGGCCAGGAGTGGATTGGAAGACTCCGAAAATCAGCCGACGGCACGATGACCTGGAATCTGTCTCATCTTCCCGGAATCGCGGTACGGACGGAACGCAATCGAGCGACGTTGGAGTTCGTGCATCTGGTAACAGAGGATCGCGTTCACGAAGATCCGCAAAACGACGGGCCTACAACGCTTTGGACTAGATGCGCTACGGCGACCCGAAGCTTCGCCACCCAGTTCTTCCGAGGAAGCCAGCTTCCTGAAGCGGCGCTCCAGACTCCGCTGGTTCCATGGCCGATTTGCCAGTCGATGGAGTGGATCTGGACTGCCGAAGGTTATGAGATCGTCGGAAGAACCTCGGATCGGATGAATTGGTCCGACCGAAGCCGTAGGGTTTTGCCATGGCACTGGATTGACCCATGGCTGGCGGGAAGAGGTCCCTGGCAGCTTGGACAAGGCATCGACGGTCCGGCGGAACTTGATTTCCCCGAGCGATGGCAATCTTCAGTTGGCTTCAAGCCTTTCGGATGGGTTGGCATGGACGCCGGGCGTCTCCAGGATTCCGCTTGGCAAAGGCATGCGATGTTGGTCCCTGAGAGCGTCCTACAGGTCGCATGGACGGCCTGGGCTTTGCTGATTGGCGCGGTGGGATGGCGATGGCTAAGTCGCTTTCGGAGGCTGACCTTAGCGATATCCTTGCTGATCGCGCTGCTGTGGCTGGGTCCTGCATCGCTGATTCCATTCGTTCAGGCAAGTATCCTCGGCCTCTGGTTCTCATCGGCACTGCGCAGCGTCGCCGAGATGATTCAACACAAGAGCTTTTCGAGCGATCCAGAGAAGAGAACAGGTAAGGTGATACGCACCGCAGCGACTATCGGAATGCTTGTTCTTGCCGTCACCCCCCTTGGATCGGAGTCGCTGCTTGGCCAGAGCGGCCCTCAGGGTACTGCCGCCTCTCGGACAGCGAATGCAACGCAGCTCGCCGAGGAGTCCCCATCGACTGGGGATTCCATCGATGCACTCGATCCAATTCCGATTTTGATCCCTATCGATTCCGAGGGAAAGGTTGCAGGAAATCACTGCTACGTTCCAAAGGAATTGGTGGAACGATGGATGGCCGAAAGACGTCAGCCCTCGGGAAAGGTCGATCCAGCCACCTGGCTTTCCGCTCGTTATCTTTGCGAATTTGCTTCTCCACTGGGCGCCGAGTCGACTGGTCGCGATCTTTTGACCGCCACGCTGGACGTTTTGGTGGAAAATCTCGACAGGCCCGTTGCGATCCCATTTTCTCGTGAAGCCGCTCGCCTGATCCGATTTCAGTCGAACGATTACGAAGTTCCCATTGGCGATCGCCTGCGATGGGACAATGGATCTCTGCTCTGGAAAGCAGAGAGGGAGGGTAGGCACCGGATCAAACTGGTGATGCAGCCAGTTGTTTCCAAAAAGGACGACGAAACGGAATCGCTGGAGGTGCCCATCCTTCCCATGGCGACCTCAACCATTGAAGTGGTATCCAACGACAGCAATCTGAGCGATCTGGATGTGGAATCGATCGGCCAGCGCAGTGAACCTGCGTTAGGCAGGATTACCGCCAGCCTGGGACCCCTGGACCGGTTGAAGATCCAGTGGCGGCGGCGTCCGGCTCTGCAGAGACGCACCACCAACGAGTTTCGCGCCGCCTCATGGCTGGATCTGACCCAGCATCCACCTCGAGTCCATACCCTTTTCTGGTACTCCACACCACAGTGGCCAGCCGGTGCGATGGAATGGGAGGTCTCCAGCGATTGGACACCGGTGGAAGACGAGCAATCGGTGGGCCGCATCACCGAGACCGCAAGTGGTAGCAGCATGGCCAAGAAACGCTATCGGGCGGTCTGGCCGGAAGGACCACAAGGACCTCTGGCCCCACCCGGGCAACCGGTCCTGCATACCGAATGGATTCCGTCGAATCCACAAGCCAATCTCCTTGCTTTTCCTCTTCCCGAACTCCTCAGCGGGCGACTGGTTGACCACCGCCTCGCCCTTTCGGTCGGCCCGCAGGATCCCTGGAAGATCGATGGGATCCAATCGTGGCCCAACGCCGAACCCTCGGAGTGGATTGGATCTGGTCCCTTTGCTGAGGCGACGGGGGAACCTTTTTTTCTGCGTGTGCCTTCCGGAGCCACCCCGCCCCTGCTGCGGTTCCAGAAATCGAATCCCAACACCGATCTGGTGATCGATTCGCGATGGATTTTTCATCCGACAGTGCTCCAGTGGCAATGCCAGATCGAAAGTCGTTCCGGCATGCCTCAATGGAGCTCCATTCCTCTGGTGATCCCAGGAAGGATCCCCCTGGACAGCGTTCGTATCGTCGGAAGCAGCGATCCATTGCCGGCAGCATGGCTGGAGTCAATCGAAGCGACACTGATCGCTATCCCAACCGCAAATCAGGCATCGCGGATTCGCCTAATTACCCTGGAAGGCTATCTACCGATCGAAAAAGGGAGCAAGCATCGTGTGCCGCTGATCATCCCGCTGGGAGATTTCGTCACTAGGCACCGTGTGGAAACCTATCGATCTCATGAGGCACATGTGCTGTGGGAAGGTGCCGATGTTTGGGATGAAGCCTCTCCCATTCGTATTCCGACAAACAATGAGTTGCTGGCCAAGTTGATCGTACCGATGTGGACTCGCGAGCTATCGACGCGAGGTGGACCGGGAATCCCCGGAAGCGTCGAAGATCTGTCCGCTGGTGTTGAATCGGTGGTCCGATTCACCGTAGCCAGAGAATCTGTCATCACCGGAGGGAGAACCTGGATTCGCTGGGATCCCGCCGCACCTTCTGGCCAGCTTCGCATCGATGGTGAACTGCAAAGCGAGAGCGATATACCGCCGTCGTTGCTAGTTGAGATCCCCGAAGAGTTGATCACGCCGAAGTTCGACTGCCCTTGGGTGCGTCAGAAGTCGTCTCGTACCGGTCGATCCCTTCTCCTGTTGACCCCTTTGCCGCAAGCAGACAGCATCTATCGATTCAACGGCGAACTCAGCTTACCTCCCGTCACCAGCGGCCGTTCCTCTCCGCCTGAGATTCGATGGATCGAAAGTGGTAAGCTGCTGCACTATGCGATGCTCCCGGAGAAGATCGAGCAGCGATGGGCCATATGGAGCGGCGAAGGAGTGCGGCAACTGGCCAACGCGGAAGCGATCCCACTGCTTCCCCCGGGTCTTTCGCTAGATGGTGGCTTCCTTCCTCACGAAGTTGCCTCATCGGGTGGTACGCTGCAGTTGCAACTCCCAGAAACTCCCGATGACACCCCAAGAATTCCGCTAGCGATTCATCATCTGTCCAAAGCGGCTCGGCAAGCAGATCGCCCGACAGCCGATTGGCAGATCCGAAGCCAGTGGTTTCTCACCAGCAGCACTGCCGACTCCCTGCAGATCGAGTTGCCACAAGGATGGCAGTGCAGACATGTCATTTTGGGCGATCGCGCCCTAGCGTTCACTGCAACAAGCCAATCCCAAACAGAACCTTCCGAATCGTCGGGTTCCGGAACCGGCTCTGTCATCACTCTCTCATTACCGAACTCCTCGCTGCCGACCATGGTGCAGATGATCGCAACTTGCGAGAGTTCGATTGCAGACGGGAAGTTGCTCGCCCCCAAGCCTAGGAATACCCCAGTCGATCGCGACCATTGGCACCTGGATCGATCGGCCAGCATCATCGCCGACCAATTCAACCTTGAGGATCAGAGAGAGGAGATTCTTTCGACGCAGATCGATGTGATCACGTCGTTGATCGAGGGAGCCGTGGCGGATCTGGTGGAACTTCCAAGGAACGAGCGATTGGCGTGGTACCAACGCTGGCGATCGATGGCGATGAAGAAAGTCAATCAAAAGCGATCGATCTTGCCCGTCGAACGTGATGCGATGGCGAATCTTCCAACCGATCCTTCTCTGGCCACCGACCCCGTCTCAGAGATCCTCGCCATCGACCGTCGACTGGAATCTCCACAGTCTTCAACCGAATCAACGATGGAATCTGAAGCCGAATTCGATGGACTGGTCGACTCAATGATCGTTGCTGGGAAGGCTCTCCCCATTCTTGCCAAGCGGGAGGCTTCGCCGCTGGAAAGATGGAGGACCGAACTTCGCAGCCGGCCTCAAACAACTCTGGCCTGCATTGGCCTACTTGCAGTCCTCCTCGTCCTTTGGATGCTTCATGACTGGGGCTGGAGTCGTATCCGTCGCCAACCATGGATGGCGATGGCGATCTGGGGCATTGCCAGCCTGAGCCTGGGAGGCCTAGCCTGGGTCGGGGTCGTCGGGGCGACGGTTGCCATCTTAGGCATGCTTTTGGAACACCGTTTTTCCGACCGCACTACGGTCGATCGACTCGGCACGAAAAGCTAGCTACCCCTCGGCGGAACTCCCAGTTCGCTCTCGTACCCCAGACGGAAGAGGCGATTGTTGGCGATTGTTCCCTACAAATTTTCGGGAAACCGCTGGGCCTGAAATCTCCTCCTGACCGATACAGTTTACCAGTGGATGATAGATACCCCACAGTCGGCCAAAGTCGCCTGCGGTAGGTGATCTCCTGCATTCCCTCTGAGAGCACTTGCTATCAGGAAGATCGAGCAACTGCGAGGAAGGTTCGAACGATGAAGCGAGCAGGCACTTCCAACCTTTTCCGTCTTGCAGGGCTACTGGTTCTCGCGTCGACATGCACCGGTTGCCACCTGTGTGGCTGCGAGCACGATTGGGATTACGCTGGCGTCGGCGGGAAGCATCCTAGGTCCAGCCCAACTCACGGCCGCGTCGGTTCGCCGATGAGCGATCCTGCCATGGGGTCGTCCGCAGGAACAACCTCTTGGGAGATGGAAGACTCAGGGTCTCCACAGGCCGCGCCCTGACCGGAATTTCGACAGCCAATACAACTCCAAAATTGGAGGGTTGCTTCGCGCTTCCCCCGCTGCGGTATTGGAGTAGCTTAGCCCGCCCCCTTCAGGCCTCCCAGGTTGGCAATTCGCTAAACTAACCTTGGAGTTGTCTGTCCTTTTCCGCTGGATTTCTCATGCACCGACAGAAAGGGAGTTGATTCCCATGGCCCACCAGTCACGTCCCGGACAGGATCGTTCGAATCGGAAGAGAAGTGAACTGTCGATCGGCGAGTACTTGATTCAGCGCCTGGAGGATTATGGGATCTCCGACGTTTTCGGCATCCCTGGGGATTACGTCCTCTCGTTCTACAGCATGCTGGAAAAAAGCCCGATACGGGTGGTGGGTTGCACGCGGGAGGATTGCGCGGGGTTCGCAGCCGACGCCTACGCGCGAATCAAGGGAATGGGTGCCGTCTGCGTCACCTACTGCGTTGGCGGACTGAGCATCTGCAACAGTGTGGCAGGAGCCTTTGCCGAGAAATCCCCAGTCGTAGTCATCACCGGTTCTCCAGGATTGAACGAACGAGTCAACAATCCGCTGCTGCACCATAAGGTCCGAGACTTTTCGACGCAGTATGAAGTTTTTGAGAAACTTTGCATCGCGGTAACGGAACTGACCGATCCGTTGACGGCGTTTCGTGAAATCGATCGGGTCCTGGATGCATGCCATCGATTCAAGCGTCCCGTCTACATCGAGATTCCGCGCGATATGGTGCACGTTGTGCCACCTATCTCCCATCCCTATCGGCAGACGACTCAGTCTCCCGACCCACAGGCGCTCGAGGAAGCGGTTCGCGAAGCCCTTCAGATGTTGTCCAAGGCCAAACGGCCAATGGTCATCGCGGGGGTGGAAATCCATCGATTCGGCCTTCAATCGATGGTCATGGAACTGGCGGAAAAGGGGAATCTCCCGATCGCTACGACAATCCTTGGCAAGAGCGTGATCAGTGAGTCAGACCCCAGATTCATCGGCATCTACGAAGGTGCGATGGGGAAGGAGGAGGTGACGCGGTATGTCGAAGAGAGTGACTGTGTGCTGCTGCTGGGCACCTTCATGACCGATATCAATCTGGGGATCTACACGGCGAAACTGAACGTCAGCCAGTGCGTTTACGCCACTAGCGAGCAACTGCAGATTTCCCACCACCACTATCCCGCCGTACCCCTGGGGCTCTTTCTGGAAAAGCTGCTTGCTGGTGACCTCCCTCGCAGCCAACGGGAGATTCCGCCCGAACTCAGCAGCGGCGTACCGACCTTCCAGGTACAGCCAAATACCCCACTGCGGATCAGTCGGATCATTCAACGAATCAACCAGTCGATCGACGGAGAGACCATCGTCATTGCCGACATCGGTGATGCCCTGTTTTCCGCCAGCGAATTGGTGATGCGTGAGCCCTCCGATTTCCTCTCCCCTGCTTACTACACCTCGATGGGATTCTCCGTCCCGGCCGCTTTAGGAGCCAGTGTGGCGAGGCCGGACGAGCGGGTTCTGGTGCTCTGCGGGGATGGTGCGTTCCAGATGACCGGCAACGAACTGGCAACCTTGGTCCGGCGCAACTACACACCGATCGTGATCGTCCTGGACAATCATGGATACGGCACCGAACGATTCTTGCAGGATGGACACTGGGAGTACAACGAGATCGGCAGATGGAACTACTCCAAACTGCCGGAGGTCTATGGAGGTGGAAAAGGCTACGTCGTCGAGGACGAGGCAGGATTCGATCAAGTTCTCACCGAATGCTGGAAAGACCGAAGTCAGCTCCACCTGATCCATGCCAAGCTGGCAGAAGGTGATGCCAGCCGTCCTCTGGAGCGTCTGGCGGAACGGCTGAAGAGGCGAGTTGATCGCGGTGCCGTCGACTGATTCATTCGGGTTTCCAGGTTTTCCAAAGCCATATCGAAGATGGTTCGTGCCGTCCGCCCCCGGGACTCAACGCACTCCATCCTCGCCCGTTACAAGGAATCTCTTTGCTGCAACACCTACCGGTCGCTGAATCGGCTTGCTCGTACGCAACTGGAAACCACCCTAGGGACCGCCACTTGAGAGCGGCTGGGATCGATTAAAATACGGAGGCTTTGTTTCACGGAGACCCGCGATCGAGAGTCCCATTGATGCCTCCTTTATTCCTTGTCGATGCCTTTTCAAAGAGCCCGTTTGGGGGCAACCCCGCTGTCGTGTGCCTTTTGGATCAGGCGGCTCCCGATTCCTGGATGCAGTCGCTGGCGATGGAGATGAATCAAGCGGAAACTGCGTTTGTCTATCCCGAACAGCGATGGATGGTCCTGCGCTGGTTTACGCCTCGCTGTGAAGTCGATCTGTGTGGACATGCGACGCTTGCCGCTGCCTTCATCTTGTGGCAGCAGCAGCGGGTCGCACGCGATCAGGCGATCGTCTTGCAGACACGCAGCGGGGCGCTTCGCGCGACCTTGCTTGGGGATGGAAGAATTGAGCTCGACTTCCCACAGGAACCGGCATCGGTGGAAGAACCCCCGGCTGGTTATGAAGACGCCCTCGGGTTGACGCGACCTCCCATCTCCGTTCTCCGCAATCGGATGGATTGGCTGGTCCATGTCGATGGAGCTGAGGAGCTTCGGCAGCTGTCCCCGGATTTCCCAACACTGGCGAAGTTCCCTGGACGCGGCTGGATCATTACCTCGGGAAGCGATGACCAACGTTACGATTTCCTGAGCCGTTTCTTCGGGCCATCGGTCGGTATCGATGAAGACTCTGTCACCGGCTCAGCACACTGTTGCCTAGTGTCGTACTGGAGTGAAATTCTCTCGAAATCGAAGTTGGTTGGCTATCAGGCATCGCGACGTGGTGGGGTAGTGACGGTGGAATCTCGTGGACCCCGCGCGATCCTCAGCGGACATGCCGCACTTGTCTTCTCGGGTCATTGCCACGCCTCATGGAGATGATGGGACTTCAGCAGTCAGGTAGCTTTTAGCCTGTCCTGGGCGGAAGTTTCTAGCCGACCGGAAAAGGAAGGATCGCGTCAAAGGTCCTTTTTCCCAACCCCACCATCGGCTCGCCATCGGTCCAACAACTCAAGGTACCGATCGCTCAGGTGATCTCGGTCATAATGACGCCGGACCCATGCACAGCCATCATGGCCCATCTGATGCGATTGTTCCGGATGCACCATCATCCACCGCACCGCCTCAACCAACTCGTCGGCATTCTCCGGCTCGATTACCAAACCGCCTCCAGCCAGCTCAACTAGCTTCGCGGCTTCGCCTCGGACACCCAAGATAATTGGCTTGGACATCCCAAAGGCTTCGAAGATCTTCGAAGGCAAGACCGTCTCAAAAAGAGGCTGTGATTTGAGATGCACTAGGCATGCATCGCAGACCTGCAACCAATCGGGTATCTGTTCCTTGGAGACTCGGCCGATGAATTGAACGTTTGTCAATCCTTGTGTGACGGCCTGCTCCTGTAGCGATGCACGCACAGCGCCATCCCCGACAATCAGAAATAGCACGGAAGATAAAGCAGGATCCTTCTGGCAGCGCTTAGCGGCCTTCAGCACCACCTCCAGTCCGCAGGCCATCCCAATCGTTCCCAGATAGCCGCAGACGAATCGATTCGCCAGATCGTACTGCTTCCGGATGGCTTGTGCACCTTCATGCGTCGCGCCTGCAAGAATGTCCCAGTCGACCCCATTGGGTATGACCTCAATCTTCGACTCGGGAACCCCTCGTTCCATCAGTTGCCTTTTGTAACCTTCACCGACGGTGACGATCCAATCGGCCTGCTGATACATCGTCTTTTCCAACCATCTCAGCACAGCCAGAACCGCGCGGCCCCGCAGCGCCCCGACCGCCTGAATCGACTCTGGCCAGATGTCTCGTATCTCCAGCACCAGTGGAATCCTGCGTTGTGACCAGGGCCGAAGGATGCGGAAGACCCATTTCTGGATCACTCCTGCCCATCCGCAGAAGAATTGTGGCGAGGTGGCGATCAGAATGTCGGGGCGCGGCTGGAAGGGGGCAAGCACCCAAACGCTCCAAAGAAATGAAAGGTAGTTGGCGATGCGAAGCGACGTGCCACGATTGGCCGCCAGGAACGTCCAGACGCGCTGGACTTCCACTCGATTCCTCGTCTCCCGCTGGGGCCACCATCGATTGCGATACCCCGCGTAGACCTTGCCGTCGGGAACGTTGGGAACGCAAGTGATCACTCGGACCGAATGCCCCCTGTCGCTCCATCGCCTAGTCAACGCATCGACACGCGTCGCTGGAGCATTTCCTTCCGGTGCGTAATAATGAGTCAGAAAGAGGATTTTCATAGTGGACTTGCGTCTCCCGCTTGGCGACGGTGGGTTGGGGTGGTTGCCTCCACCTGCTGCCAACTCCAGTGGGCGATGCAGGGGACACCCTCGATAGGATTCCAGCGGACAATCAGGCTGGGACGCGAGATGCGGACTCCCATTTGCGGACTGTAAGGCGACTCAGTCAACTCCACCTGATTGGCCCCCTCCAGCATCAGTTCCGCTCGCCCTCCCGGTCCTTCGAAGACCCATCGATCGGCTAGAACTTGGCCGACCCATCCCGGCGCCAAATGCCAATGGCCGACTGCATTGCGTCCCGTCGCACCCTCCAGCCAGTCGTGTACCACTAGTTGCCCAGGGGTCCAATGCCACCGCCGGCGATGAATCGTCGGTGCATAGCCCGCGTGAGATGCCTCCAGGGTCATATGTCGGTCACTGAACTGAAAGTCCAGAACGATCGGTTTTACCCGCCTGCCCACCCGAAAGCTCGACCACACCTCGCATGAATTCTTTCCATCGATCGAGACGGTGTTGTGGGCAGCAGTCGATCGATCCCAATCGCGTTGCGGCCCGGCGGCATACTGAAAGACCCCCGTGTCGGTCAATAATGCTTCTGCCTGCCGCGACCACTCGAAGGTAAACAAATCGGCATGCGCATGGCCGGGTTGGTGATCCGGACCGATCGGTGCCGCATCGATCAACAGCGATTCACCCTCTTGGGAATGAAATCCATAATAGCCCGCGTTGGGCAAGGCCCAGGCGCCGGGACTTTTTCGATTGTGTACCGAATCAGGGATGCTGTAGACTCCCTGCACGCTGTCGTTCAACAAAGCAGGTTGGTGGTTTGAATGCAACAGCAGCGCGGTCGCTTGCCGCATCCGCTCGACCGTCTCCTCGAGTTGCCGTCTGAGATCGCCCTGGCATCGCGGGGCCAGCACCTCGAGCAACCAGAGAATGCGAAGCTGATACATAGGGCTTCGTTCGTAATGGACACCATCCGGCAACACCTGTTGCTGGCATTCGAAAAGTAGCCACTTCTCGATCTGTCGCGCCCTGTCCTGCCAGCTGGCAGGGGGCTCCAGATAGAACAGTCCCAGCTGAAGCGCCGCTAGGTTTTCCAGCAGATGATTTGCCCCAAGATGCCATTCCACGTGGCACTCCAGCCAACGCCACTGATCCTCGTAACTGCGCAACAACAGCTGCCAGAACTCCGCGTCTCCCTGCAGGCTCTCCCGGTGATGCTCCAGCAACAACAGACTCCAATTGATCAGCCGCAGTGAGAGTGGATAGGGCTGCCAGCCGACCGCTTTCGTCGAGCAGCGATGCCCTTCAATCCAATGAGAAACTGACTGCTTGAGCTTCTCGATGTCGCATGTCGGCAACCACCAAAGCCAGTCATGGTAGTGGAGATGGTAGCGCCAAAGCAGGGGAGCCTCGATGGCTTCCCAGTCGATCGGCCAGCCAAGCGAACGCGTTTCCCGTTGGAAGCAAAAGGTGGCGGTATCCCAGTCGACTAGAGACTTCGTCCCCTCCGGACACTGGACGGGTGCCCCGGCAACGGTAAGCCCGACCGTTCGGGCGACCATCGGGCAGCTTCGACGCAGGCGAAGCATCGACGGCTCTAGAATCGGCACCAACCGACGCAGGCGGTGCTGGAGCAGTGCCCAACGTTGAGGCCACGGAATCGGCTGGATCGTCCTCCATAGCTGGCCGACCCGCATCACCAATATTCCTGGAATGCGAAGGGTGGCAATGGCGCAAGGGGAGCCATTGGCCCGGAGGGAAGATTGCTCAGCCTGTGCAGGAGGTTTGCAGTGGACCATGAGGTTTCATCTCTGGTTCGCTGCCAACTGGAATGCCCCTGGAGGAATGGAATGGCCTGAGCGGTCTGGGATGGCAACCTCCGATGCAGCATCTTCTCCACTTCGCTCTTCGCATGATCCCGCGTTTCCAAAAAGCCCTGGTGCATGCGCTGCACTGTCTCATCGGAAAGTGGTTGATCGGCGAAAAGGACTACCTGGAACTGGTACGTGTTCGGGAGCCGTGCTTTCGCGACCTCCTTGAGTAGACCTGGAAGTGTTTGACGGGCGCGTTCCTGAATCGAATTGTCGCGCAAACGATGCCTCACTTCATCTGGCTGCGGGATGTAGTGCTGGCCAAGTTCGTCTAGGAAACAAAAGAGGACTCGGCCGTGCTGTCCATACTTGTTCTTCAGCTTCATCTCTACCCAAGGCCACCCCTGGTCTCCAGGGTCCGCCTCCATCAGGTCGTAGCCCGTCACCTCCCACCCAGTATTTTCGTAGCAAACGTAGAGCCGGTGCCACCCGGTGAATGGAAAATCGAGCGACGCGGTCAGGAGATGGCCTCCAGCCATTCGGTACGTCCACGTTCGGGAATACGATCCAAAGATGCTGGTTCGCTCCCTCTTTTCCTCCTGGAATCGCACCCTCCTTGCCTCCACCTTCAATTGCAGCGGCATCCCGTCCTCGCCCGGGAAAAACTTCTCGTCCTGCTCGGTGATGCGAGGGGCTCGGAGGTCGTTGAGCAAGGTTTGGAAGGTGAGCCATCCGGTGGGGATCGCGGCGGCCATCAGGCCAACGGCCAGCAGACCGATACTTCCCAAGGCAATCTGAAACACGGCCCCTGGCGGATCCCCTCTCCCTTCAGGAAGGGTGCGTGGCTTGCGATTGAACCAAGCGATCCACTGGTTTTCCTGCAAGTCGTTTCGATCGACCGGAATTGGCGCTTCAAAAATTTGCATCAACAGAGCGCTGAGCATCCAACCGAGGGCTGCGATCGCAAAGGTTGCTGCCCCAAGCACTGTATGCCAGATGCCATGGGTCAAATCGACCTGGAAGTAATGCCAGGCGACAACGATCGTCGCTAATCGAAGAAAATTGCCAAGGCCCGACCATAACGGAATAGTCAACAGCGACAGCAGGGTCACTTTCCCGCTGGACTGCTGGAGCAGAGAAACGCCCAGAGCAATGGCTGCCAAGCTGTACATGCTGGTGACGCCGCTGCATGCCTCCTCCACAAACAGCCTCTTATCCTGCAACTGCAAGATGGTTCCCTGGCGGGAGTACGGGACCCCAAGACCATCCATCAACGCGGCCGTAGCCCATGTGGAAAGCTGCTGGAGCCATAGAATCAGTTCGTTGTCGAGATTGAAAGGCAATGGCAGAGTGATGGCCAGCAATCCAATCATCGCAAGAATGCTTCCCATGGGCGCCCGCGCGCACTGAAGGAACACCAGGAAGGCGAACCAGAGTATGGCGGAAAGATGAGCCAACCAGGGAGAGAAATACCACGCGGCTGCCAGTCCTACCACCGCGCCAGCAGAGGCAGTTGCGAGCGCGACCAGTCTTCGCAGACGCGTCGGTTGCTGCGACCCGCCGATCTGGGTCCAAAGAAAATAGACAGCCGCCGTCCATGCCAGTGGATAGAACTGAAGATGCTCTTGCTGCCAGAGATTCCGTCCCTCCAGGACCAACAGCGGACTTAGTCCCAGAAGCGCCAGAACGGCCAGAATCCAAGCTCTATGGTTCAAGGTCTGCATCCGAAGAGTCCTTTCCCAGCAAATGGGGCAAACCGTCCCGCAAACTCTCTACCGCCAGGATCGACGCCGCAGTTACCGCGCGCAAATGCTCCCAAGGAATCAGCTCCACCGACTCCCCCCGCAGCGCCGCACTCCAGGCGGCAATCTCGGCACGATGCCCTTTATCGGGAGCTGCCCGAAGGCGTTTGGTCTTTCCTTTGAAGGTGACCTGCAACGTCCGGTAGTCCTCCATGGAGATCACCATCCCGCCGCCGATCACTTCCAAAGACTCCTTGCCGATGCTTCGGTCACCTCCTGCAAGGTAGCCGATGCTACAGACACTTCCATCCGACAATCGAAGCAGCAGGAAAGTTTGATCGTCGGTGATGGAACTGCCAGGATCGGCAATCGATTCAGCATAGATTCGCACCGGTAGCGCACCGGTCAGGAAGACAGCCAAATCGATGGCATGACATGCCTCCCCGATCAGTCGGCCTCCGCCTTCACCGATTTCCTGGACCCAGTGCCCTGCAGGGATGGTACCGACGTTCATCCGAAAGGAAATGGTCCATGGATGCGATCTTCCCGACATCGCCCGGCGAACCTGTTGAATCATCGGGGCATAGCGTCGATTGAAACCGACCTGCAATCGCCGGGGATCTCCAGCGACTCCATGCCGCTCCACCAGCCCTTCGATCCTTCGCAATTCCTCCATTGTCAGACAGAGCGGTTTTTCGACCAGGATCGGTTTGCCTAACTCCAAAGCCTTGCAGACCTGCTGGGCATGCAAGTCATGACGCGTTACCGCAACCAGGGCGTCGACATCAGGCGACTGAAGCAAATGGTCCGAATCGGTGGTGGCCAGAGAGGCGTGGCTATCGCGAGCGGCGTTCCAAGCGGTTACCCCTCGAGCACTGGAAACCGCCTCGATGGCGATCCCTGGCTGAGACTGGAGCATGGGAATGAGAACGGCATTGGCGTAGTTTCCCGCACCGAGAACCGCGAGTCGCACAGGATTTCCTGATCGAGCCGACTTGGTCGGGTTCAGGCAAATCGTTTGATCGGGAGGCTGGGTAGCGATTTGCGGACGCGAATACTGAAGCACCATGCCAAGATGACGGGATGCGGGGTCGTCCAGCAATGGATAGGCCTCCATCGCTCGATCGATCGGAAAACGATGCGTAATCAATGGCTCGACATCCAGAGCGCCCGTCGCGATCAGATCGACGACAGCCTGCAGGTTGCGCTGTTCGGTCCAACGGACATGCGCAGCTGGATAATCGCGGCCTCGCTCTTCATAATTGGGATCGTACCGTCCTGGTCCGTAGGAGCAGGAGACGACAAACTCTGCTTCCTTGAAGTACCAGGGCCGTCGATCCAATTCCAATGGGACCACTCCGATCAAGACGACGCGTCCTTTCGGGCGCACGGCCTGAATCGCAAGATCGATCGGTCCTGGGGCCGAAGTGCTGGCGGCGATCAGTACGGCATCAAAACCTAACCCACGCGCCCAATGCTCAAGCTCGGCGGGCTCCCACTGGGCGGCGGCATGCATCGCTCCCATCCGGATCGCCAGATCGTTCTTCCAGGACGCCGGATCGACACCGCAGACCCGGAGCCCTGCTGCTCGGGCCAGCCCCACCGTCAACTGACCGATCAGCCCCAGGCCGATGACAAGCACCGAGCTGCCGACTTCACAGCGGGCCAACCGAAGCCCTTGAAGCGCGATGCTTCCCAAAATGCCAAAGGCCGCATGATCAGCCGATACCTTAGCATCGACAGCAGCCACCAGATGCTTGGGTACTGAAACGACCTCCGCGTGGGGGCCGTTGGATGCCACCCTCTGCCCTGGCTTGAACTGCTCCACACCAGCCCCGCAGGCCAGGACGATTCCCGACGAGCTGTATCCAATTTTGTTCGGTTCCTGCAGCTTGCGCTGCACCTGCGTCCAGGTCGACTTCAAACCTTCTTGTCGGATTTTTTCTAGCACTCGGCGCACCTGGTCGGGCCGGTCCAGGGCCTTTCCCAGCAGCGACTTCTTGCCGATGTCGATTGCCATCTTCTCGGTCCCCGCCGAGACGACCGAAGATTCGTTGGCGATCAAGACCTCGCCCGGAAGAATACCTGGCGCAGGGATCTCTTCCAGTGCGATCCTTCCATTCTTCCAGTTCTGCAACAATTGTTTCATCGTTGATGCCTTGTCAATGCCCTTTCGCCAGGCGGATTGGGGCGGTGGAATTCCCCTTATTCAGTCTAATTGAACACAGGAAGGAATCGGCCCCTCTCCCAACAGCCAGCGGTAGCAATCGGCCATCATCCCACCCAGTGTTTCCCAGGAGAACGAGTCATCGATCCATTTTCTGCCGCGCGCCCCCATCCAAAAACGCTCGGAAGAATCCAGCCGCATCGCTTCCTCCAGCGCCTGCGCCAAGGGGTCGACTCCCAATTCCACCCACCATCCGCAACGCTCGGTTTCCAGTCCCCGCCAGGGGGTCTGACGGCTGGCAATCACAGGCACTCCGCTCGCCAACGCCTCGGCGATCGTCAATCCGAAATTCTCGGTATGACTAGGCAAGACGTAGAGACTGGCGGTGCGGTAGAGCTCTTCCTTTTTTGCCCCATAGACTTCCGGATGCCAGACGACACGGTCGATGGAGGCTGCCTGATGCCTCAGTTGGCTGAGATACTCTGGGTCCCCTGGACCACAAAGATGCAACTGCCATAGAGGATGCCTTGCATGGATTCGTCGCCACGCCTCCAGCAACTCCGGAATTCCCTTGACCGGATGGATTCTCCCTAGAAACAGCAGTCGATAGGGTGGACCATGAGGTTCAGCTACCGACAGATCGGGCAGATCCACTCCATTAGGGACGATGGCGATTGGCTGGCGGAAGCCTCGGCGACGAATCGACGTCGCCTCGTCCTCGCTGGTCGCATGAAATAGATCGGCCTGATGGAGCGTCCTGGCCTGCCCCAAGCGCCACAGGACTGCTTTCTGGAGACGGGAACGCTGCCACGCCCAGTCGGCCAAGGTTCCTCGGGGTGCCACCACCAGTTTGCATCCTTTCGGGAGGGTCACCTGCCCGCAGTACACATTTGGCATCATCCAGAGGCCATGATTATGGAGTACCGCAGTCTGGCCAACCGCAGCCTGCAGTCCTCGCTTCATGGAGGTGGAGACCCCCAAACGTCGCGGCCACAGTCGATCGTCGCGGTACCAGTGAATCGGTAGGCTCCATCGGTCGGGCGAAGGCCGATCTCCCCCAACATGCAAATGGGCCTGCCAACCGGATACCTGCAATGCCTCGCACAGCTTTGGGACCGAGTACGAAGGCCCAGACGCCTCGGTGGCGATCGACGCGATCACGTGGTCGCAGCGCAGTAGGGCAGGGGAGCTCATCGCACTCCCTTTACGGCGTGGCTGGTCAGCCAATGGCCCAGGACCCCCAGCATCCAGTAGGCGGACCAGCGGTGCACGAGGCGACCGGCCCTAAGCGAAGCAGCCATCTCCCCGATGTAGAATCGATCCACCAACCCATCAAAGCTCCCCAACGACTCAATCCCTTCCAACACGCTTGGCCGCAACGGTCCCAGCAGCCACTCCCGATAAGGAAGCGAGAAACCCCGCTTGGGGCGCGATGCGGCCTCCATGGTCCGAGGGCCAGCAACCGACGCAAGCGATTGTTTCGATGGCTGGCCTTTGCCTCCTATCGGTTGCCCCATCGCCCATTCCCAGAGATCCTGATCGAGTAGCGGTAGGCGCAGTTCGAGGGAATGAGCCATGCTGGCCTGATCGGAAACGCGAAGAAGCGTATCGCGCATGTAGTAGTCTGCTTCCATCCGGCGTATCACCGTACCCCAGTCGGCATGATCCCAACCCAACGGTCGCGGCCGATCGGCTGGCAGACTGTTGACGTCCAATCCCGCCACCTCCAGTTGCATCCTCTCAAGATCGGCCTGTCGAAAGAGCCTTCTTTTCCAAAGCACCGCATCGGCCAGCCTCTTCGGCGATTCGCTCAACGCCTCCAGCTGCCGTCGATACCTCTGCAACCCACCACGATGGCCCGCCCATCGCAGCAACTTGCCCAGCCCTCCGCCGCTTAGGGCATCTCCCCGAGCGATCGCCTCAAGCCCCACCATCCATCGAGGCAGGGAACGAAAAACCTGATAGCCGCCGAAGGCTTCATCTCCACCAAGTCCACTCAAGGCCACCTTGATCCCTTCCCGACGGCAAGCTCCGGAGATAAGGAAGGTGTTCAGTCCATCCAGTGTGGGTTGATCAAGCGAGTCGAGCCACTGGTGGAACCATTCCATCGGCTGTTCCTCCTGAAGGACCACCGATCGGTGTTCGATCCCCAGGGCTGCTGCCGTCTCGGCCGCCACGCTAGCTTCATCCAATCCTCGATCACCGGGAAATCCCACCGTCAGCGCTAGCAGCCCCTGGCGCCCGTCTCGGGCCGCCACCTCCGCCACGGCGGTGCTGTCGACTCCTGCCGACAGGAAGATAGCTACCGGTACATCGCTCTCCAAATGCCTGGACACCGCCTGCTGCAGTCGATCCCTTCCTTCGCTGGGATCGGATTGGAATCCAGGGGGAGGGTAGTCCCAATACCGCTGGATCGGCCCCAGCTCAATCCTCTCCGCCTCCATCGTTACTTCCATCCAGCTGGCAGGTGGAAGCATGCGAAAGCCCTGCCAAATCGTCAACGGTTCCGCCACGGCACCGTATGCCAGAAGGCTTGCCACCCCCGCACGATCCAAAACGGCCTCCCCGGGGAACGACCGCACCAGTGCCCTTAGATCGGAAGCCGCCGCAAAGCGATTGCCTGACAAGCGATAGTACAGCGGCTTCATGCCGATGAAATCGCGTGCCAGAAGAACTTTTCCACTTCGATCGTCCCAGATCGCCAAGGCGAACATGCCCCGCACACGCCGTAGTACATCGCGTCCCCAGTGCAGATAGCCGGCCAGCAGCACTTCGGTATCGCTGCGACCGCGAAAGACGTGCCCGGCCTCCAGCAACTGTTGCCTCAGTTCTCGGTAGTTGTAGATCTCACCATTGAAGCTGATCGCAGCTGGCCCACACTCCATCGGCTGATGGCCCAGGGGCGACAGATCGATGATCGCCAAGCGGCGATGCCCCAACTGCAGTTGATGCTCACCCAGATCAAGCGAAAGCTGACCACTGCTGTCGGGGCCGCGATGGACCATCGACTGCAGCATGCTGGCGCAGACGGCTTCCGTGCCTGCCCCCTTGCGATCGATAATCACTGCTATCCCACACATGGTTCGGCTCTTCCCGCCGTCCACTCTGGCCGGCTCATCTCACACCGCCACCTGGCTTCACCGCACGGAGCTAGGTGCGCCAACAGGGGATACCCCGGTGCGCCAGCGGATGCCTGCCACAGGGCTCGCATGCACCATTTTTTCCCAAAAAATCATGAGCGGGCAGGCCACCACGAAGAGCAGGAAAAACAGGTTGATGTTGCCCCCAAAACTGCTTTCAAAGTAGCGCAGCGTCTCGACGAACAGCAGGGTACACCCGGCAGCGGCAGCTGGATTGTGCTTCATTCTAGGCATGGCGATACGACAATAACTGGCCATCATCGCACCATTCAACAGCATGCCGATAATCACCGCCGGCCATCCCCAGTTGAAAAACAGAGCCCCCGCGATCCCCCCGGCATCGGTGGAAGTAGTCGCTTTCTCCTCGTACGATGCCAAGCCCAGGATCGCCGAACACTTGGCGCCAGGCCGATAGATCGGCTTGTCCGGCCATAAGATTCGAGGGACCAGCGAGACGATTTCATCTAGGAAAAATTGCCCTTCCAGCGTCCCGTAGATGATCGTTAGGCGATAAAAGCAAGCGGCAGTCGCACCGATGCAATGCCTCTGCACCAGCCCCCAAAAACCACGTCGCGGAAACTCATGAGTCTCGCGAAATGCCTCTGTCCCAGGAATCGCCCCTTCCAATGCCGCCACCAAGTCAGGTAACACCGGATACGATTCGACTCGCTGAGAATCACCGCGCGAACGCCGGATCTCATTGAAAGGGAAAAAAACAAGCGCCACTCCCAGCAGAGTGACAGCCAGCGGCACCATCCTTTTAAACGTCTGGAGCAGGTCGCCCCGCCCCCAATCAACTCGCAATTGATTCACTTTGTAAAACACAATCGGCAAGCCGGCAATCAACACACCGCTCTTCATGTACCCACCCAGGCTCAGAGCGCAATCGACTAGGACAAACCCATACGCACTCCAGCGGATCAACGTCTTGTAGCGCGTTTGCGTCTCACTGAAGACCAGCATCAAGTAGCTGGCAGCCACAGGCAGAACTGTCGCCAGCAGTTTCGGTAGGAAACTGGTGCGTACCATGGAAACGCCAAGGACCCCCAGCACCTTGAAGAACCATCCGAGGGCCAGACAAAGAGCGATGGAAAGAACCGTGGTCCGCAACGAAAGGTGTCTTTGCGGCAGCATCATACCAGCCGCTACGGAAAGATTCCTGTCAACCAGGCAGTAACTGGCGATCAAAAGCCAATCGGCTGCCATCAGAAGAAATTGTCCGTACAGCAGGTCGGCATCCACCGGAAATCGACCGACTCGCAATTCGTAAAAAAACCCCGAAGCATAGATCATCGCCAAATGAAACGCCCCGAAACCGATCCGCAGCAGACCGGCGATCAGGTAGGTCATGAAAGGGGTGAGTCCTGCCGGCGAGCAACGAAATTCGTTGAAGAGCAATCCACCGTAGGCGATGATGTTCAGCACCGCGCTGGCCATCAACGTCTCCAGCCGCATCGGTTCGACCATCAACCACAGCATCGCCAGATGATAGGCTTGAAACAGCAAAAACAGGACTCGATTGCGATTGGCCTGTCGGACCAACATCGGCCATGGCAGATCGATTCCTGGACTCCCTGTCATCTCTGGCCCCTCACTCCTTGTACTGACCCACCACTGGACCAATAGCCACCCGCCCCAATTGCAGGCGTGCTGCCGAGCCCTGCCGGTCGCAAGTCCGACCAGAAACTGCTAATGCATTCGGCGATCGAGGGTTGGCAACCCAAGCAATTTCCAGGTCCGCTCCCGGAATCGGTCAAATCCGAACTCCGATTGCCAGCGACGATGTCCCTGTTCCCCTAAAGTTTGCCGCAAGCCACCATTTTCCAAAAGCCTGCTTAACAACAAGAACATTTTATCCCGGTCGCTCGGATCGACCAGGAACCCAGTTTCTCCATCCTGAACCACCTCGCCAGCGGCCCCCTGGTCTCCTGCAATGCAGGGAAGACCTGCGGCCATGGCGTCCAGATAAACCAACCCGAATCCCTCCCTCTGGCTGGGCATCGCAAAGACCGCTGCCTGGCGGTACTCCTCCCGCAACTGCTCGTCGGTCAACCTGCCAAGGAACTGGACTGCCTGCTGCAGCCCCAACCGGTTGGATTTCTCCTGAAGCCTCTCCAGATCGTCGCCTCCACCCACTAGACGCAACTGAGTCCCCGGAAATCGCTCCAGGATCGCCGGCCATAGGTCGATCAACTCATCGTGCCCCTTGTACCGCTCCTGGATGTTCATCCTTCCAACCAAAAGCACACGCAGCGGGCCGGAGCTTTGATGGGAGGGGCGTACCAGCAACGGATCGCGCAGCGCCAGTGGCCAGAGGTGATTCGGGGTTTTCCGGAAGCCCGGATTCGCCTCCGAGAATCGATCGATGGTGCACTGCGAAATCGACCAGAAGTCCGTGGCCCCACTTGCTCCCCAGCGCTGATGTCCCGCCAAAGGCATCCACGCATCAATTCCATAGAGCACCACATGCAGGGGAGTTCTTGGCAATGCCATCAACCTCCCCACGGAGGCAACAGCAAGGTGCATCGCTAAGACCCTGTCCCAGCGTCGCAACCAGGGGATGGATGCCACCAGTTGGCTCCGTCGCCCCCCCAGCAGCGCCGTCTGAACTCGAGGGTCATCCAAGGGCATGGGCAACTGATGATCGTTCAGCGAGAGCACAAATAGCTTCTCGACCTCTGGATGCTCCAGCAGACTGGCCAAGACCATGCGGTTGACCAATTCAATTCCGCCGTGCGTCCCGGCTTGTGTCATCAGCATCGCGATGCGCATCAAGTCATCCCTCTGGCAGCCCGCGTGGGCTCCTCGTGATCCGCCGATCCGGGCCTCTGGCCGATCCCCCCCAACTCCACATCGCCAGAACGAGCCCCCCACACGCGTTGCAACCTCGTGGTCCATTCGGTGGCCCAGGACCTCAGTACTGTCGATGCCACAGCGGCAAAAAGAAGGCCCACGACGAAGCAGGTTAGCAGCAGAGAAAGCAGCGGCGGCATGGACAGCATGCCCCGCATCGCACCGACCGGCAGCCAAAGAATACCGGCCAGCACACCCAACACCAAAGACTCCTGGATGGCGCCGCGCCATGCAGTTCTATCACGCTGCAAGGCGATAACCAGACAGGCCAGCGATCCTGCCGCCATCGACACCGCGTGAAGCGGCGCCAGCCATGAAGAGGGCATCCCCAGAAGCACCATTCCGGCTACCGCACCACCCAGCACCGCCTGGATCCCATAGACCACGATTGCCGCTGGCCAACGCCCCTGCGAATGCAGCAGACTCATCGAAAGATGCATGGCAGGCTGGTAGATAAACCCCAATGCCAAGGCGGAGATCACCGGTGCAGCTGGCAACCACCGCGCACTGAAAAATAGCTCGATCAGATCCCTGGCCCCCAGCGACAATCCCACGCAAGCGGGAACCAGCAGCATCCCCAGGGAACGTACCGATCGTCGCAGCGCCCAGCTTTGCCTTTTCCAGTCCCCCTCCATACTGGCGAATGCAGGAATGAAGATCGACGCCAGCGACGCACTCAAAAGGTAAGCTGCCTGACCCGCCAGTCCATGCCCCCAGGCATAGATCCCCAACCAGCTGGTCGAAACACCAAACGACAGGATCAAGAAGAAAACTTGCGGCGAAAACTGCGTCATGAAGGCGCTGAACATCCACCCCAGGGCACCGATCCAAAGACGGGGCCACCGAGACAGATCTGGAGCGACCCAGGGAATCGTTGGCGATAAACGTTTCAGCGCCAACACCTTCAAGCCGACCGAGATCGGATGGCAGAGCACCAGCGAGTACACCCCAGCCCCACAAAGAACCAGCAGGATCTGAAATCCAAAGCGGCTGAAGGATTGCACGCTGGACGCCAAGTTCAGGCTACCAAACCGCATGTGCCTAGACAGCCAGACCGACTCCACCAATCCCAGCGAATCAAGAGGCAGCGTCAATGCCTGCAGGATCAGCAGCAGCGCCAACTTGGGCTCGCCATAGGCACTGGCAATCCATGGTGCTGCCAACATCATGGCCACCATGAGGACCAGCCCCTGGGCACACGAAAGATAAAACCCCTGTATTCCATCCCGCAGCAATCGCCCTTTACCACGTAGCAGTTGGAGGTAGATCCCACTGACGCTTTGAAACAACTGAGCTGCCGAATAAATCGAAAGGACGATCGATACCTGCCCAAAATCTTCAGGAATCAAATACCAAGCACATATCCACTGGGCCGCCAAAGACATCAACTTGCTGACCAGCGAAAGCCCGAGACCGACGACCGCTCCTTGAGTCACGCGGTCCCCAAGACTCCCTTTCGTCCGATGCTCAGCAGCGGAATTCGCAGTTCGGACCATCGCTCTGGGCCCCTTACGGAACAGTCCGATCCTGGATTCCATCAATTGGCCTTCGGCCCCATGCGATCCGCTGCACGCGGGAACCAGGGAGCAATCGTCGTGACCCTGGGCAAGAGATCAGGGCGAATCAGCAGAAAGTTATTCTCGACAAAGGTTTCCAAGTCGGGTCGCCACCGATCGTACAGTTCTAGACCGAGATAGGTCACTTTCCCAACGCGATAGCCCCACTTGTCCGCCATGTCGAAAACATCACGAAGAAACTTTCGATCGCCAACCCATCGCCAATTGTATTCAAACTGTGCTGCACCGATGCGATGGCTGGAGAACATCCGGTCGGCCCCGGCAAGGATTGCTGCATCATGACCTTCGGCGTCGATCTTCAGCCAATCGATCTGCTCGATGCCCTGTTCTTGGCAGTAGTGATCCAGCGTCTCCAAACGGACGCGATGAGGCGATCGGTCGGTGCCGTCGGCGACCGAAACCAAAGAGTTTGTCCCTTCGTTGGCCCCCAGCACCAGGAGTTGTCCGACCCCCGATTGATTGGACAGTGCCAGATCCTCGATCTGCGCTACCTTCCGATCCAGCCAGGGAGCGAGACGCTGCTGCAGCGTCTGCACCGTTTCCGGAAATGGCTCGAACGCAATCCAACGCAGCGGCCTTTGAACTCCCTCCGGAAGCAGGAACTCCAACAGCGCGGCGGAGTAGTCTCCGACATTGGCCCCGACGTCCATCACACAGATTGAATCGCTCCGGTCGATTCCACCGAGGAATTGCCTAGCGATCAGCAATTCGCCATTGCTCTCCATTGCATTGCAGCCATCGGCGCGACCGGCATTGAGCAGGAAACGCCCCAGGCGAACCGTCGCCTGGCGTCCCAGTAGCCAGGTGATCCACCGAGCCATTCGTTCCCGTATTCCGACCGATCGCCGCATGGATGGTCCCCAAATGTCGATACCCTTTTCCGTCGGCCGGTGATCGCTGCCAAGCCAGTCCCAGCGGCTCAGGCACCGGATACTGCCGCGCGAGCCCAGCGAAATCCCTGCCCGATTCGATACACAGAGAGCCCTGCAAGGTTCATCCGATCCGCGTCGATCACCCGCCTGCCATCGAAAATCAGTTTCGGGCCGACCATCAGCTTGGACAGTCTCTCCGAATCGATCGTACGGAATTGATCCCATTCGGTGAGGACTGCGACCGCCTGTGCCTGATCGGCTGCGACATAAGGATCATCAACGATCTGGACATGATCCCTCAGCCAATCCAGCTCCCCCTTCCTCCCCCGTTCGCCAAGCGCCTTGGTCAGATCGTGCACAATTGTCTGGGAATCGACCTGTGGATCGTAGATCGCCAATCTTGCCCGCTCCCCAATCAAATCGATGCAGACATCGATCGCCGGAGTTTCCCGCGTGTCGTTGGTATCTTTCTTGAAAGCGAATCCCCAGATGGCGATCTTCTTGTCGGAAAGGGTGTTGTTCATCGAACTGGCTATCTGCCGGCTGAAACGGCTCTTCTGATGCTGATTCATCAACACCACCTGCTCCCAGTAATGCGCCACCTCGGGGAGACCGAAGTGCTCGCACAGGTACACTAAGTTCAGGATGTCCTTTTGGAAACAAGAGCCTCCGAAGCCCACCGAAGCTTTCAGAAACTTCGGGCCAATTCGGGAATCGCTGCCGATGGCACGAGCCACCTCATCCACGTCGGCTCCGGTCGCTTCGCAAAGCGCCGAAATGGAGTTGATGGATGAGACGCGCTGCGCCAAAAAGGCATTGGCGGTCAACTTCGACAGCTCGCTGCTCCAAAGGTTGGTCGTCAGAATTCTCTCGCGAGGCACCCAACGGGCATAAATATTCGCCAGCTTCTCCACTGCCGCTGCTCCATCCCCTCCGATCAGGACGCGATCGGGTCGCAACAGGTCGGCGACAGCCGTTCCCTCAGCCAGAAACTCGGGATTGCTCAACACATCAAATGTGGCATTGTTCGCTTCCGACGCTAGGATTTGCCGCACGGCCGCAGCAGTGCGCACAGGGACCGTCGATTTTTCGACGATGATCTTATGTCCTTTGGAAACCCTCGCGATCTGCCGAGCGCACTTCTCGACAAACTCCAAGTTCGCGGCTCTCCCCGCCCCCTGACCAAACGCTTTGGTCGGTGTGTTCACCGAGATGAAGATGATGTCGGCCTCCGCGATGGCGGACTCCACCTTGCACGAGAAGAAAAGGTTGCGATCTCGAGCTTCCCGAACCACTTCGTCCAGGCCTGGTTCGTAAACGGGCAATTGCGAAGAATTCCAAGCGGCGATTCTCGATTCATTCAAGTCCACCACGTGGACTTGAATCTCCGGACACTGCTTCGCAATCATCGCCATAGTGGGCCCGCCCACGTAACCGGCACCAATACAACAGATTTTCATAACAGCTATCCAGCAGGTGCGGTGGATTCCAATTTCTGCCGTCGCGGACTGGTCAATTTTCCTTAGATCCACGGCAGAAGACAGATTTTTAATCGTAATCGTCCACTGCGGTTGACTCCACCCCTCAGAAAGAAGGTGCAATGAATTGGCCTCCCGCGCAGGCCTGGAGCGATCCCCTGCTGCTCCATCAGATCAGATTAGGGGTCCCGAGGCGACCACATCGGGTTGAGCAGGTTCTCCGGGTGACTCGGTCCGGACAGCGACAATACCCTCGTTGACCAAAGCTTCGATCTGCGGAGCTAAATTCTGAAGCAGCCCCCCAAGCATTCCCAGAGTCATCAGGTAACTGGAGTCATCGAGAGCTCCGGAAACATCCAGCCTGCCCACCAACCGGCCCTGGGCGATGATCGGAAAACGAGTCACCCACCGCTGGTCGGCAGGTAGCTCACTGGCTCTCTCCCAGTTGGCATGAAATCCTTCGTGCAGCCAGGGGACGTTCACGTCCATGCAGACCTTAAGCAGTTGCCGTTGAAGTGCCAACTCAACTAATGACTTCCAGATTCGCTCCCAGTTGCGATGCCCCTGCAAGATCACCGTCGCCTGATGCGGTGAGTTGGGAGAGATCCATCCCTGCGGAAGGAACCTTTCCAGAAGATGCTTGAGCTTATTGACCAAAAGCCGAAGCTCGACATAACCAAACCAACGGGCAAAGATGAGACAGGAAAGAATCGCCGCCATGGCGACGACCGGGATGAAATCATTGCCCAATACCACCCCCAGACAGGCTGCCATCGCTACAAGACCACCCATCAGCGTCACCAGCAAGATCATCGCACGGTTGCTGAACCCTACTCGCATCAAATTGTGATGGATGTGCCCACGATCTCCAGTGAAGATACTGCGACCTGTCAGCTTTCGACGGATGATCGCCATCGCAGAATCGAACAGTGGAAGGGAAAGAACAGCAACCGGCACCAGCACGCTGAAAGCCGTCGCCTCCTTCAGTGATGAACGCAGGCCGATGGCTCCCAAAAGCAGTCCCACCAACATGCTTCCGGAATCACCCAGGAATATTTTGGCTGGCGGGAAGTTGTGGATGAGAAATCCAAGCAATGCACCGGCCAGCGAGAAGCAGATCAGCGCATCGGCCGGCTTGCCGGTCATCAAAGCCATCGATCCAAGTGCTGCGGCGGCGATCCAGCCCACCGTCGATGCCAGACCATCTGCCCCATCGATTAAATTGATCGCGTTGATCGTCAATAGGATCCAAAGTATCGAAAGCGGAACGCTTAGCAGGCCTAGGTCGATGTCCCAACCCAGCACATTGACAACCGACATCTGAAAGCCTGCAGCGACCAGCAGCCCACTGATGCAGACCTGGCCCACCAGTTTCCGAGGACCGCTGAGAGCACGGAAGTCATCCTGAATTCCAAGAAGAACGATCAGCAGCGAACAGACAGCCAGTGCCCACATTGCCTCGGGTTGCTGCCGCACTTGGTCCGTCAGATCGCTTGAAGCACCCAGACCCCAGAGGACGGCCATGATCGTCGAAAGAAGAACTACGATTCCCCCAGCAACCGGAACCGGACCCCGGTGCAGTTTGCGATTGGGGTCAGGATGGTCCACCAAACCGATCTGAATCGCTAGCCGCAGTACAAGCGGTGTCGACAGCAACGCAATCGCAAAAGCGACAGGCAGTGCGAGAATCTGGATTGGAAGCTCCCAGGCCAACGTGCCGCCTCCTTCTGATACTCCCTACCAGGAGTCACTCAGGTTCCCAAGCACCCCGAGTCGTCCACTGCGATCGGCTTAAAATTTCATTCGATCCCCAGCCGGTGTTGGCAGACCGAAGATTTCCTTTCGGAATCGCCTTCTGCCCCAACGCGGCGTTCCCTGGATATCAAGGATAAAGTAGCGGCTTGCGACCGATGCTGCACCCCGATTCTTCGGGAATTCACCAAACTTTCACCCCATCCCTCAAAACAGCAACCTGCCGGAACGGCAGGTTGCCAAACCACGATCCAGTTTTCTTCGAGTCTGCCTTCGATTAACGCTGGATGATCGACTGAATACCGAAGGTGAAGAAGCTGCCCAATCCGAAGTTCAGCACCTCTTCCTCGCACTTGTAACGCAGGATCAACGTATCACCCGCCTGAACCAGGATGCGGTCGCTGGGGTTGTTCAGGGCGCGTGCCAAGTCGACTTCGATGATGATCTGGCCGTCGCAGGGAGTCTTCCGGAGAACATAAAGCATCCCGGGAGGCACACCACCGATGCTTTGGATCCCGAAACCACCACCTCCCCCGTTGCGAGGCGAGGCCACCCCTTGACCTGCTAACGCCATCGCTCCGAAGACATCCAGGTCATAGTCTCTGGGCAACAGGAACTCTCCCCCGTTGAGCAAACCACCGGTGTAGAAGACCTCCGCCTCACGCGATTCGATGTAGACGATATCCCCATCCTTCAGGATGATGTCCTCCTGCCGGAAGCTGGGGACCACCCCAGGTGGCAACCGCAGAGGAATTCTCAGGATGGCAGGATCCTCTGGCAACGGAGGTGGACAGAGGCATGGATTGGGATTGCACGCCATCCTCTGGTAGAAGTCTCGCACGAACTGGTCGCGGCGATTGCGATCCAATTGGCTAGCGCGGAGAATCTTCACTTCATTCTTGGCATTAACACCCGGTAGACCACCACTTTCCATCAGTGCATTGAGCACGTCGTTTTTGCCGGCGGTCAACTTGATCAAACTTCCTTTGGCGCTTTCGTCCGTCCCGCGAGTAAACCCGCCACGGCCTCCCATGCCACCACCGGCCATACCGGCAACGTCCTGACGAACCACCACCACATCGATCGTCCGCTGGCGGATCAGTGTCACGATCGGTGAGACAACCTTTCCGTCCCCTTCGTTGAGAATCTTGTTTTCAAGATAGGTTCGTCGAATCAGTTCCTGAATCTGCTCGACGGTCAACCCCCGAACGTTCAGCGGCCGAATCAACGGCAAGGTGATCGTCCCGTTCCCTAAAACCGTCACGGGATAACCCAGCGAAGGCGGGAGCGTGCTATTGGCGTCCGGGAAATTGACTGGAGGCAGCGGCGGCAGTTCATCCGGCTTCGTGAAAGGAAGAATCCCCTCCAGGTAAATCCCAAGGATGTCTCCTTCGTCCAGTTGGTACTGGCGAGCCGACTCCTGGGCCAGACGACTGACGTCCACCGGAACCAGATTGTTTTTCGGTGCCGCCAAGAACTGCGGCGGAACCCGGTGCGCGGGAATGCCGGAGATCGGCGCGGTGATGCTGGTGCAGCCCACCGAGCCGAATAGGCCCAAAGCCACCAGGACCATCCCCCTGGCTTGTCGCAAAAGCCATCTGGCCGAGCATCGATGGAGATTGTCCGAGATAAATCTTTGCATGGCTTCCTCGCTTCCTTGCTTGGGAGCGTCCTTCGCAGTCATCGAAATGAGATGGTTCAGAAATCTTGCATCGCATCCCATTCCGTCAGGATGCGTTCATCGGAATATTGGCTAGTTACCTTTTAGAGACCGCTGGATCCCGGCGTCGGAAGTAGCGACTGGGGACCAACCGGTACACCTGGCAACGCTGCACCACCAGGAATCGCGCCCTGCAACCCTTCCGTCACCCCTCCGCCCAGCGGCGTCGCTCCAGGGACTGGAGATTGCGCCGGAATCATCTCGCCATAGGTTGTCACCCCAGGCTCCATACTTCCCGGCGTACCAGCAGGAACTCCCCAAGCCGAAGGAGTGGCAACTGGATAAGCACCAACTTGGTTGGGTGCCATCAAACCAAACTGAGCGTACTCCTGATGACTACCGACAGAGGTCTGGATCTGCGACCAGTTGCCGATGCCATCCTCCTCCGCTGCGCGTGCACCATGAGGAAATCCTGCAAACCAAGCTGCCACCTTCCCTTGGCCTTCTGGCGACTGGTACTTCCACGACCAGTACTCGCGATCGGGGAATGTCGGCGTGCATCCGTTGCCGCCTGAGGCAACCGATTGGTAGCCTGCTAGAAACCCCTTACTGAAATCATGCAGGTACCGCTGGTTGCAGAAGTGCTGCTTCCGCTGGTGCCATGCTTTTGTCGCCCAGGCACGATTGCGATAAGACATCACGCAATCGTCCATGTGGTTGGTGTTTTTGAAGTAGGTGTGGGCATTCTGCACGATCGAACATCCCGTCGCGGGGATCATCGACAGACCGCAGAGCATCATGAGCCATTTCGGCCAGAATGCCGGCCTCCTGGACTCCTGTCGCCACCTGGGACGATCATCCCCCCCGGCGAGGATTGGGCTATTTGATCGATGCATCGCTCGATTCCCTCAGCATTTCCTGTCGGTCCTTGCGACCAAGCACCCCTCCTGGGCACTCCAGTTCCCTCGCCAAAGACCCTGGGAGTGTTATCGAATTCCGGCAGTTCCGAATTGAACGATTCTTTCGTCCCCAACGACTTATCTCGACAAATCAATTCCTCCGAAGTTGCTCATCCCGCCGATTCTCCTTGCTAGCAACCTTCCGGATTCGCCCCCATGGGAGCCAAATCCCAGGGAACCGATCGACATTCCAATCCAAGTTCCCGGGGGGGGGCACTCGAGCCGTAGCGAGATTCGCCGTAGAGCCTGCCGAGACGGAATGGGGGAAGCTGATCATCTTTTTTTCCCTCTTTTAGCTTGTAGGATCTGGGAACAAAGTTCGAAACCAGTGCGCCCACACAAGAAAGCAGCTCGACGGAAACCCAAAGCGTCGGGGGGGATTCTTCCGATACTGTGAATGGATACAGCAAACCAGTTTGAGAGGACCGGCAGCGGCGGGGCACCCCCGACTGGGGCAGGCACCGAATCCTCCCTTGTGCTCCAACCACACGTTTCCTGGCAATCGAACGGATTGACCATGCATTCATTTTGGCCACTCAACCCAAGAGACTCTCTCCAGTCGACCTGCGTGGTCGCCCTCCTGGTCGCGGTGGCGATGCTGCCCTGGGAAAATGGCGCCCTATCCTGGACCAGCCAGGCACGCTGGCTACCGATGGGCTGGGCAATACTCGCGGGCGGACTGGCGATTGCCGCTACATCCAAATCGGAACGTCGCCGCATTCCTACCCTGTCGCTTTGCCTGCTCGCGCTAGCCGCATTCGCTTGGCTTCAATCAACCCCCATTCCTGGCTGGCGCCCCGGTCCATTGGCGGATCGATGGAGCCCTGGGGTGGCATGGAAGGATTGGGCATTAGGATCCCGGCAACTTCCCGGCAACTCCTGGTTTCATCCTGATGTCCAGCGTCTACTTGAGTCGGTACCTGCTACCGACAGCGGAGGGATTCCCCATGGTCTCTCAATCCACCGGCGGGCCGATGGAACTTCTGAGGCAAGCGGGATGGCGTGGAGCCTTTCCCCGGAGCTGACTGGCGCGGCGGTGGGGCTCCTCATCCTTTGCAGCCTCGGGGTCTGGATTGGATTTCAGGCCTTTCGTTTGAGCTGGCATCAACTGGCGCTGCTAACGGTGATCGCGGCGTTGGGAGGAGTGGTAGCCTGCATGGACCTGGCCGATCGCGTCGCGTGGCGACCCAATGTGCCTGGAGTCGCCAAGGTGGCTTCCGTGGGACCATTCCTCAATAAAAACCAAGGGGCTGAGTTTATCCTTCTCGCCCTATGTGCCAACCTGGGCCTCTTGATCGACGCGCTGCGCCGACGCCAGCGTTTCCCACCACTGATCAGTCCCTCTGACGACTTCTGGGATCGATGGAATGACTTCTGGGGCAACCAGCTGCTTGCCCTGCGCGGCCTGCGACCGATACATCTGGCGTTGGGAATCCACGCGCTGCTGCTGATGACCGGCTTGGCCAACACCCTTTCCCGCGGCGGCCTGATCGCTGGCATCCTGGCCACTTTATACGCGATCTATGGCGCCAACCCTCGCCGTGGATTTGCATCCGCCCTCTTCTGGGCTAGCAGCATGCTGGTGGCCGGAGGCCTGTTCCTGTGGCTCTTTGGACTCAACGATCCGGTGCTGCAGCGATTCCAGGAGATAGGTTCCCAGGGATCGGAAACGGAAGCCAATCGCCCGCTGATCTGGCGAGTCGCTCTCCAAGCTTGGCTCTACTTTTTTCCAACCGGCAGCGGGCTGGGAACCTTTCGCTACGCATGCCTCCCCTTTTTGCCGATGCACCTACCTGGATGGACTTGGTATGCCGAAAGCCTCCTTCTGCAGATGCTGGTGGAATTTGGTGGTTTCGGGCTGATGGTTCTTCTCGTCGCAGCGCTGTCAGTTTTCAGCTTGGCTCGCTGGACCCATAGCGAACTGCGGCACAAGCAATCGGTTGCTGCAGGCATTTCAACCCTGACAGCTCTGCTGGCGATCGGATTCCATAATGCGATCGACTTTCGCCTAATCTCCCCTGCCGTCTGTTTTCCGATGGCCCTCCTGCTTGGATCTCAACTACGGGGCTTGGTAGAACCGAAATCGACAACTTCCTCCCAGCGTTCCGGACGCCATGCCCAAGGGGCATCAACGCATGGAGCGGCCATCGACAAGCACCAACGATGGGCTCTGCCAATAGGGCTGGGAGCGATTGGGCTTTGGATGTTCCTCCTGAACGCTTGCCATCCGGTGCTCCAACGACAAGCCAAGCTGGAGCAATTTGAAAGAGTATGGAATACGCTGCAGATCGGCTCGGCACTCCGCCCCGGCATGCCCCCCGACGATCCATCCGATGACTCCATCGAAGCAGACCAATGGGCGACCTTGGCTTGGCCACGCGCGGAGGTCGATGTCTGGCGATGGCGCGTTGGGGTCGCTGCTCAATGCCCCTCATCGATGGATCGCGATGCCTTCCGAACCGTCACCCATCCACTGGCGATTGCCTCCCTCCGGTTGCACCAAGCAACCGATCCATCACAACCGATCCCATGGCCTGCCGAGTTCGGAGGAGCAACCGGCAGAGAATGGATCGCACGAAGTCACGTCAGTTTCCAGGACGCGATAGCCAAGGACCCGATGGATGGCAGAAATCATCGCGGTGCCTTTCGAACCCTATGGGACCAACCGGGATCCATCCAGCAGCAGAGCCAACGGCTGGTACGCTTTGCATTGCTCAACAAGAACCGAGCTAGCGATCTGGTCGAAATCGCGATGTACAGTCAGCGACTGGGACAACTGGACCTAGCAACCTTCTGCTCGGAATTCGCTCTTCGGCAGGAACCCCGGCAAGCTCTGGTGATCGCCAGTCAAATGGCACAAACTGCAACCGACCCTGTCTCCATCGAGTTGTTCCCGCCAGATGATGCCATCGACGAAACATTACTCTCTTCCCCGCTGGCCGACCCGCAGCGGTTTCCCAAAACGCAACAGATGATCGCCGATCGGTGGAAAAAGCGGATCGATGGCCGACCCGCCAACAGCCCAAAGCGCTGGCAACAGCTGGCTCTTTGGGGCCATCAGTTGAAAGACAGCCAGATCGAACAGCAGGCCTACCAGGAGCTGATACGGCTGGCACCGACGGAGCCCGCGCACTACCTCGGCCTAGCCCGCTCCCTTCAAGCTCAAGGGAAAATCCAACCTGCCATTGAAACGATCGTCGAAGCGATCAAAAGCTGCGGTGCCAACCGACAACTTGCCGATCTCTATCAGCAGTTGCGAGACGAACGCGACCGACAGATTTCTCCCAAATGACGTTGCTTTTCGAAGCATGGCAACGGACGAGAAAGCTGGGGATGTGAAAAGGGGCAACAACCAGGTGTCCTGTCAAACTTTCGCCAACCGGAAAAAATTCTCTAGAAAGTCCGGTCTCTAGCGAATTCTGCTGCGCTCCCCGAATTTCTACATCCGATATTTATGAAGTTAGGGATTGTGACAGCAATTGCCATTGGTTCTCATAAAATCAGCCGTCTCGAGGAGCGGTCTTTGCCAAGCGCATCGATTCTGCTCGGGTTGTCGATGCAATTTCGAAACCTGCCCCACCACAATGATCTGCGTGGACCGGCGACTGAAGTCTGAATAGGGAGAAGGTCGGGATGCTACAAGCCGCTGCCAACTCAATGGGGATGGGGGATTCATCGATGGCCCAACAGGGCCAGCCAGATCTCATCCAAATGCTCTGGCGTTGGAAGTGGCTTACGTTGCTGGGCTCTCTACTAGGTATAGGGGTCGGATACCTTTTCTTCCTCCAGATCGCCCCAACCTACAAGGCGATGGCGACTCTGCAGATTATCTCGCCCCAGGATGACTTGCTTCCACTGCGATCCTTGGAAACGGGATTGACGACTGGTGCCGGCAATCGCGCCGACGAGATCCGCGTCATCACCAGCAGCGCCGTGCTCTCCAATGCGGTCGAGATCGGCCGACTGAACCAAGCTAGCGCCTTAGCTGGGATGGAGAAAGAAGAAATCGTCAACTGGATTCGCGAGGCCCGAAAGCTTCGGGCTAATCCAGGCACCAAGGAAATGCAAACCAGCATCATCGACATTTCTTTTGAGTGCGAAGATCCGGAATTGTCCGCCGACGTCGTTCGCGCGGTGGTCGCCGGCTACGAAGCTTTCCTAGGGAAAGAGTATCAGTCTTTGGGGTCGGAAATCATCGATCAGGTGACCAAAGCCCGCGATGAAATGGACAAAAAGTTCACCGATGTCAACCAGCGCTACATGGAGTTTCGAAAGCAAAGCGCACTGATCTACAACGGTGAAGAAGGAAGTGACCCCTACGCTGCCGCCCTTCTGGCGATCAATTCCCAACTGGCAGTCAACGCCATGAGAATGAACAAGATCGAGGCGGCGTTGGAGCAGGCGAGGGAAGCGAACGAAGCCCAACGGCGCCCTGAAGAAATCCTTCTGATGCTTTCCGAACTGGTCAACGAAGGAATGCGTCGGGACAACGAACTTGCGAATTCCCGTTTCTCGATGGAGATCCTCAGTCGAGAGCGGGCGGCCAGCGAGGCGGAGAGGATTGAAAACACATCGATTTTTCCGCTGCGAGCGGAATTGAATTCGCTGCTGGGCACCGTCGGGGAAGGTCACCCGCAGGTGATCGAACTTCAAAAGCGCATCAAGGCACTCGATGAACTGGTCGCCGATGTCCGCGAGCGGGAGAAGAGCCGTCGCGACGAACTGCTCAGCTCCCTTCGGGCTCTCGAAGTTGGCCCCAGTTCCCCCAGCGATCAGCTGAAGACTGTCATCGGTGGACTCCAGGAACAGCTCGCCACCTTGACGCGCGAAGGGGACAAATTGCGCGCTGCGGGCCAAGAACAAACCAAGATGTCGCAAGAACTGCAGAGCTCCATCGCCCAAAACAAACTGCTGAATCTGGAACTGGAATCGACCGGTGCCTTCCGCAAGCAGCTGGACGAAGCCATTGCGAAAATCGGATTGATTCCCGATTATGGCCGCAAGTCGATGAAGCGATTGGAGATCTCGTCGATCGGCGAATACTCCGGCCCCTTCTCGCTGAGGTACTTGCTGGCAGGTGCCCTCCTGGGAGGACTCCTTTTCTCCGGTTTGGCCTACCTCCTGGAATCGGTCGACCGGTCGTTCCGCTCGCCCGACGAGATTGCCGCCGAGCTGGCGGTGCCAATTCTAGGACATATCCCGCTGGGCAAAATCAGCAACAACGACCGCAAGGACGATAAGGTCGACCTCTCGGTGGTCACTTTGCACCGAAGCAAGTCTCAGCAGAGCGAAGCGTTCCGCGGAGTACGTACCGGCCTCTATTTCAACAACCGGGCTGGAGACATCAAGGTGCTGCAGCTGACCAGTCCTGTGCCTGGGGATGGCAAGTCGACGATCGCAGCCAACCTCGCGGTCAGCATGGCCCAGTCGGGCAAAAAGGTCGCGTTGCTGGATGCGGACTTCCGACGCCCAAGAATCGCGAAACTGTTTGGGATCACCGAGCAAGCAGGGGTCGCGCCTTACCTGACCGGCGCCATTCCGCTCGAACAAGCCATCATCCCAAGTTCCGTCGAAAATCTTTCGCTGCTGCCGGCCGGTAGCAAGCCACCCAATCCGGCTGAACTGCTGACCTCGGATCGCTTCGATGAACTGCTCCAAACCCTACGCGCTTCCTACGACTACGTGATCATCGACTCCCCACCCTTGCTGGCCGTCAGCGATCCAGCTACCATCGCCGCCCGCGTCGATGGGGTCGTACTGAGCATCCGGCTCCGACGCAATCTCAAGCCGATCGCTCAGCGTGCTGTCTCCATGCTGCAGGGAGTCGACGCACGACTGCTTGGCGTGGTGGTCAATGGCGTGGGCGCCAATCGAGGTTATGGCGGATCGGGCTATCGCTACGGTGGCTACGGCGGCAGCTACGGCTATGGCTATGGATACGGCTATGGTGGCAACTACGGATCGGGCGGCGGCGAAGGGGTACGAGCCTACTACGAAGACGACCTCCTGCAGAAGTTGGAGAATCGGAAGTCAACAAGCTGATCGATCATTCGATCAGTCAGTCGGTCGGCCATCTGCCGCACTTCCACGATTCCGATACAAGCGAAGATCCCCAAATCGCTCATCAAGGCGGCTCAACCGACTTGGCACTGGGGACAGAAAAAGGTGCTGCGCTGAGCCTGCACGATCCGGCGTACGGCAGTGCCACAGCGAGGGCAGGGCAGGCCTTCTCGGCCGTAAACTTGATGCGCCTCCTGGTAACCACCACTTTCGCCATTGACCATCAGGTAGGTTCCATCGCGCAGGGTCGATCCCCCTTGTTCGATCGCATCCAGAAGAATCGTCCGTGTGCTGGTCGCAATCGCCTCCCAAGCCCTCTTCCCGATCCGGTTGCAGCGACGCCTCGGAGAGATACCGCACCGAAAGAGGATCTCGCTGGCATAAAGATTACCGACTCCCGCAAGTTTTACTTGGTCCATCAGTGCTGGTTTGATCGGCCGCTTCAATTCCCCAAAAATCGTTCGCAGCCGCTCGCCGTCAATACCCAACGCATCCGGGCCGATCGCATCGGGCCCTAATCTTTCCTTCAATTGCCTATCGGACCAGAAGGCTAGCGTGCCTAGACCACGGCGATCCCAGTAGGTGATGGTGCAGTCCGATGCTCCCTGACAATGCAGTTGCCAACGCACATGCTCAGGTGTCGGAGGATCCCCCGCCAGAAGCATCCCGGCCATTTTGGGCTGGATCACCAACCAGTCGTTGCTAGATAGACCGATCAGAACCCGTTTGCCAATCCGCTCGACCCGCTCGATTCTTCGCCCCACCACACCGTACTCCACCCCCTCCCAGGATGGATCGATGCGAATAGGGCGGTAGCGCGATTTGGGTTGCTTGGCGGAGCGGATGGTCGAGCCCACAGCTAGGGTGATTCCGCGACGCATCGCTTCGACTTCGGGGAGTTCAGGCATGGCGATGTCTCACGACGGGCGGATCCCGTCCTCCTCGGGCGGATCGTTCCGCTCCACAGCGCGATGTCCCTGATCTGCAGTGTTCGATGGGGGACTGTCGGATGCCTGGTTCATGCGCCGTAGCACCTCCTGAGCCAGCTTCGATACGCTACGGCTGGAAGCCTGCTGCTTGGCCTGCTTCTTTTCCTGCAAGTCCATCCGATGCAGTTCGCGCTGCAGCAACTGTAGTAAAGTCTGCAACATCGTGACAGCCATTGGCCCCACAAGGATCCCAATCGGACCTAGAGTCTGCACCCCACCCAGCACACTGAGTAGCGCGAGGAGTGGATGGAGTTGGCGTTGGCCGTGGAGGACAGCTATCTTCACCACGTTATCGCTACTGCCCACCACCAGCGTGCCCCAGGCAGCCAAGGCCAGCGCGACGGGCACCTGCTGTCGCACCATCGCCAAAAACAGGCAAACGGGCACCCAGACCAGAGCTGGACCGACAAAAGGAACCATCGCGCAGGTCGTCGTCAGCAGGAACAGGAGCACCAGGGAGGGCATCCCCGCAGCCCAGTAACCCAAGGTTGCCAGAATCCCCTGAGTGACGGCCGAAAGAAGCGTCGCCAGGACTACCGCGCGACTGGTCCGTTCAAACTCCAGCAACAGCGTCTGCTCGTAATCATCCTTCAGAGGCGACAGCCTCATCAGCGATTCCATCATCGACCGACCATCGCACAAGAAAAAGAAAAGTGTCACGGTCAGAATCGCTGCCCCTACCGCCATCCGGACCAGAAATCCGCCTGTCGTACTGGTCAGCGACAGCAATCGAGGCCGAATCGATTCGATCAAAGAGGTGGTCATCTGGCCCAACTGCTCTTTCGATGGATTGGCGAGCTCTTTGGCGAAGGTCCGGATCGGTCCACCCAGAAGATGCTGCTTGAGCTCTTGCCAGCGAGAGCTCAGCGCGACCCCGCGCGACTGAATCTCCAGCATGTCCACCTCGACAAGCGATTCTCCTCCGTCGGGCCTGGATTCGAGAGTCGGCGGAAAGGGAGGTGTCAGCGATGCCAGGGCCAGATGGAAGGCAGAGAAGCGAGCGGCGTTATCGGCTAGGTCGGACTGCGAACCGACCATTCCCTCAATCCCCTGAAGTTCCACCCCGATGCGACGCGTCAATCCCGCGACAATCCCGGAGGGATCCTGCAAACGGGAGAAATCGAGTTCAGGCAAGATTCGCTGCAGTTCCTCGACATCGCGCTGGATGGTCTGGATATGCTCTCCATAGGGCATCTCCAAGGAGAACCAACGGTTCTGACGGATTTTGGCAAGTGCCACATTCATGGAATTGGAATTCAGGTGCTTGACCGCCACCGCTCCTTGAATAGCTGCCGTCCCCAAAACCAGCGTCAAGGGGAGCAGCACCGTCAGAAGGATCAGTGCGGTGGTGGCCCCAGCCGCCAGATGATCGCGATCTCCCAGCTTGGTTCGCACCATCCGATGAAAGGGACGAAACACCACCGCAAGCACAGCAGCCAGAAAGATGGGGACCAGAAATCCCACCATCACCTTGTAAAAAAGCGCCCCAATCACGACGATGAAGGAGAGCAGGACGGCGAAGGAAACGATGCGACTGGTCAAGGACACGGGCATTGGATCTCCAGGACAAGCTACCGAACGGCGTTGCAGTTCTCGGGTCTGCCGCTTGATTCTACCGCAACCAGACCCATGGGCATTCAGCGGGCCAGAGGATGAAGCACCGGATTGTAGGTTGGTTGAAAATCGCCGTCGCCCTGGTAGTGATCGCGGGAATCGCACGCACTCTCCACCAAGCCTACCAGGAACTCCAGCAGCAGCGAACGGCGCAGGTCGACCAACTGGGGGAACTGCAGGCGAAACTGGCAAGCCTGGAGACGGCCGGAGCCGATCCCCAGCAGTTGCAGCAACTGCAGACGCAAATCACTTCGATCGAAAGTCAGCGTCTGCGATGGGACCGGATCGATCTGCGGTGGTTGGCTCTTAGCATCCTGCTAGGATGGCTGGGCCTGCTCCCGGCTGGCTTGTTTTGGCTGGAGACGCTCAGAAAATTCGGGCACCCACTGGAAAGCCAGCCCGTGCTGGCTGGTTATTTCCTCGGCCATCTGGGGAAGTACGTTCCAGGAAAAGCGATGGTCTTTCTGTTGCGGATCCCCCCGATCCGCGCGCGGGGCGTGTCGATCGCCACCGGTGTGGTTTCGATCTTTGTCGAGACGCTGGTCTGGATGGGGGTCGGCGCGGCGTGGGGTAGTCTTTCGCTGATGCGAACTCCAGTCCCCGACTGGATGGTTTGGGGATCGATCGCCTGCGGACTAGGCGCCCTGCTCCCGACGTTGCCTCCAATTTTTCGGCATCTGGTAGCCATCCTCTCCAAGAGTCGCGTAGGGCGGCTTCCCGAAGAGGTTTCTCGTGGACTCGACTGGAGCCTGATGCTGTGGGGCTGGAGCATTCTTTCGCTTGGCTGGATCCTCCTGGCAGCCAGCTTGGCTGCTCTGCTGCTGGCCCTGCAAGGACCATCCCAAACCCTTTCGATCGGCTCCCCCTCCCTGTGGGCCGCCAGCATGGCGGCCATCTCCCTTTCGATGGTAGCCGGTTTCCTTTCGCTGCTCCCCGGAGGAGCCGGGGTACGCGAACTGGTGGTCAGCCTGATCCTCCAACCTCTGGTGGGACCGGTGGCGGCACTGCTTGCCGCCCTCGGCATACGCCTAGTCTCACTCCTGGCCGAATTGCTTTGGATCGGCCTGTTCCGACTCCTCCCCACACAACAGCCTTCCCAACCCACCGAACCGGAAGAACCGAAATAGTTCAAAGCAATCCCGGATTGTCCATCCGGCTGGCAGGAAGCGTTCCCCGCATTTGTTGAGTAGACTAACGGCATCATCCCGCAGGAGGCCAAGGCCGGAGGTATGGGCCGATGACTGAACCACCCAAAGAGATTTCGCTGGTGGTGCCAGTGCTCGATGAAGCCCTCTCCATCGCACCCTTGATGGATCAGATCGCGCAGGTCGCGAAGGCTCAGGATTGGGACTACCAAGTGGTCTTCGTCGATGATGGTTCCCGCGATGCAACTTG
The DNA here is from genome assembly GCA_040375295.1 of Planctomycetaceae bacterium. Lineage (GTDB taxonomy): Bacteria > Planctomycetota > Planctomycetia > Pirellulales > Pirellulaceae > JBEISR01. The sequence goes on along the minus strand of JBEISR010000018.1, from coordinate 54,819 downwards.
GCAGAGAATTGTCGAACAGGCAGCGGCCAATCGTCGCGTTCACGGTCTGAGGCTGCGGCGCAATTTCGGGAAGGCCACCGCTTTAGCTGCTGGATTCCAGGTCGCCAATTCCCCGATCGTCGTCACGATCGACGGCGATCTGCAGGATGATCCAGCGGAGATACCCAAACTGCTAGCGGCGATTGCCCAGGGGAAAGACGTCGTCAGCGGTTGGAAGCAGGATCGAAAAGATCCCTGGCATAAAGTCATCCCCAGTCGGTGGTTCAACGCGGCCGTAGGGATGCTGACCGGTGTACGACTGCACGACCACAACTGCGGACTGAAAGCCTATCGCCGCGAAGTCCTCCGCGAGATTGAACTCTATGGTGAATTGCATCGCTTTGTCCCCGTCCTGGCAGCCTCGCGCGGCTTCGTGGTCGGCGAGGTGCCTGTGCGTCACCACCCTCGCAAACATGGAAAATCGAAATACGGCTGGTCCCGATTGGCCAAAGGACTGCTCGATCTTCTGACCGTCTATTTTCTGACCGGCTTTAGGCAACGCCCACTGCACCTCCTGGGAGGCTTTGGCCTGGGAGCGCTGCTACTGGGTGGATTTGTCTTGACGCTGCTGAGCTGTCTTTGGGTGATCACACGCACCCTTCCTGGCTGGACCCCGTTGCACCTCCATCAGCGCGCCCTCTTCTATTTCGCCATTCTGTCGATCCTTCTGGGAGTCCAGTGGTTGTCGATCGGTATCCTTGCCGAGCTGATCGTGGCGCAAAGGCCAGACACCAAACCGCTGGCGATTGCCGAACGGGTGGGAAGTGAACTGGCTCTTTCTCATGCGGAAGACGCCTCAACGGGAGCCCAAGAGTCTTCATGAATCCACCTCGGAAATCCCATCGCCTCCATCGCCTGGGAATGCTCCTGATCTGCATCGCTTGGGTGATGCAGCTAGCGAGACTTTTCTCGGCGCCCGGCAGGATCGAATCGGCCCCGTTCCATAGCGCCAACGATCGTTCGCGCTGGTGCACTGTCGCTTCGCTGGTGGAATCCGGAACGTACCAAATCGATCACTGGATCGCGATCAAGGATTCGGATGGAAAACGCCCCTGGGCCACCATCGATATGGTCCGGCACCGAGGATGGGATGGCAAGGACCATGCCTATTCCAGCAAGCCTCCACTTTTGGCCACGCTAATCGCTGGAGTCTACTGGCCCCTTCGTCAGATCACCGGAATCTCCTTGACCGATCATCCCCATTACATGGCAAGACTGATCTTGCTTTTGGTCCAACTGATTCCTCTAGGTATCTTCTGGTCGATCACCTGGACGTGGATGCAGGAACAGGTGCGCAGTCGCTGGGGTCTGGCGATCGGTTTGGCATTTCTCCTCTGGGGAACCTTCCTTTCGACCTTCAGTATCTCGTTGAATAACCATCTACCCGGCGCCATCTCCGTTGCTGGCAGCCTGATTCTTCTAGAGCAATCGATGCGCCCCAGCCAGCCTCCGATCGCTCTTTGGCGGGCAGCCCTTCTAGGTGCATTGGCCGCCTTCGGCTCCACCTGTGACTTGCCCGCCCTCAGCTGGTGGGCGATCACCGCTGCTCTGCTGACTTGGCACTTTGGCGGCAAAACGCTGGTCGCCTATCTGGTCGGTGGCATCCCGATTCTTGCCGCTTTCCTGGCCACTACCTGGCTGGCTCACGGCGACCTGCGCCCTCCCTATGCCCATCGTGGACTTGGCGACCGCATCGGGACCTTGGAAGCCCCCCTGCGGCAGACCACCGCTGAAAAGTCGGAATCCCCAGAGCAAAATTCGGTTGCCTCCTCGAAGCCGTCGGAAAGCGGAGATCCCTCCAGCACCCTCTCAACTCCCCCTGCCAAACCACCACTCGATCCCGTTCTCCAGTGGCTTCAGCAGCAAGGATTCCAGCTATCCGATCGCACCAGCCTCCGGAGAGCCGAACGGCTGGGGCACTGGGAACTGCACGACGCCCAGACCGGCCAGCGGTTTGCCGTGGTGCAGAAGGGGGATCGATGGGACTTGCACCAGTGGGATGACTGGTACGATTACCCCGGTTCGTATTGGCTTCCCGAAAACAAGCGAGGGGTCGATCGCGGGGAACCCTCCCGGCTGTTCTATCTTTGGCATACCCTCCTGGGCCATCACGGCATCTTGTCCTTGACCCCTTTTTGGTGGCTGGCCATTCCCGGCCTGTGGGTGGCAATCCGCGATCCATCCAACGGCTCATCCCGATGGCTTTTCGTTGCCATTGCCCTGGTGACGTTGGTTTGCTTGATCTTCTACTGGACGCGACCTCTGGTGGACCGCAACTACGGTGGCGTCAGCTCTGGGTTTCGCTGGGCTTTCTGGATGATTCCGCTATGGATGTTGCCGACCTGGAAATCGCTGCAAGCGATGTCCAAGTCCTCCATCCTTCGCGGAATCATCGCCGCCAGCTTGATGGCGAGCATTTTTTCGGCCAGCTTTCCGTGGACGAATCCATGGGTCCATCCTTGGATCTACCAGTGGTGGAGCTATCTGGGGTGGATCCCGCAGTGAAAACCAATCGAATCCCCAACGCACACCGCAGTGCCCGGCAGCGGATGGGAGTGCCTTCAGACGTGAGAAGGAAGCGACCATGAAACTGAAAGTCGCCTTAGTCGGTCTGGGGAAAGACTGGCAGAGCCGTTATCTGCCGGCATTCCGGTTGCTGCAGGATCGCATGCAGGTCGTCGCTATCTACAGTGCGGTGCGGACACTTGCCGATTCCGCAGCTCGCGATCTTCAAGCGATCAGTCACACCGGTTTTCGGGAGATGATCGCCAGTGACTCGATCGATGCGGTGTTCCTGCTGGAATCCGAGTGGTACCAGACCGCGCCACTTGCCGCCGCCTGCCAGTTCGGAAAAGCCGTCTTCATCGGATCGGAATTTGAGCTCACCGAACCCCAGATCGAACAGGTTCGTCAACAAATCGACGCCGCTGGGATCGCCGCGATGGCCGAGTTGCCCAGGCGATTCGCCCCCGCCACCCTTCGCCTGAAGGAATTGATCGCTACCCGCTTGGGACAGCCTCAATTGCTTTTTTGCCACCGTCGACTGCCACGCGAAAGTGACGGTGGCGCCAGACAGGCGAAACCTCTAGAGAAACGAGCTACCAGGGAGTTGCTGGAACTGATCGACTGGTGCCGCTTCATCGTCGATCACCCAGTCGATTGGGTGCAGTCGGTCCAGCATCTGCAACAGAACCAACGCGTGTCAGCCGACGATCCGGTTTTCGATTACCAAGTGCTCAGCCTCGGCTTTGGGAACCAAGTCCCCTCCTATCCAAATACGCTGGCGCAAATCAGTTGCGGTGCCTACATGCCAGGAAGTTGGCATGAGGCAATCGCCTATCGGCCCCCTGCCGCCATCCAGGTCGGATGCGAACGTGGTTTGGCCTTCGTCGATCTTCCCAACACCCTGGTCTGGTTCGATGAACTAGGCCGACATCAGGAAACACTCGATACCGATTTGTCGGTTGGCCAGTCGCTGCTGACCAGATTCCACCGTTGCGTCACCTCGCTAGTCCGCTCCAACCAATCGCTCGATGATCTTGCCACCGCAGCCAGGATCCTCCGCCTAGCCAGCGAAAGCCACCAAGCGGGCCGCCGGCTTGCCATCCACGACGCCTCTTTCCCACCTGGAACCTCCCCTGCACTACCCCCCGAATGAACCACTTGGGGCGAAAACTACGGTGACAACCAGAAAGCCGGGGAATAGCAGCCTGGGGAATCCAGGGGCTCTGGGAAAGCAAAGGGCGGTCGTTCTGTTTCTGACGCACGCATGCCGCTCGATCGATTGAATCTCAGGCGAATCAGGCAAAATCGATCGATCTTCCCCCCTTTTTCCTTCGCATTTCCCGCCGCCTCTCAGATTCTCGTTCAAGAGTTCCGATAGGAATGCTAGCACTTGTCGACTGGTTGTCAGGCGCTCCCTCATTCGTATACTCGCAAAGTCTCGGGAGGCGGCAAAGCTTTCCTGATCGTTGCGGTCTACGTTGTGGGATCGCCTTTCCTCATCCGACGAGTCTGCCAAGGAGGACCATGTACCGGAATCGGATTCTGTTGTTTCCTTTTCTCCAGAGGACTCCTTGATGATGGCTCGTTGGATGCTACTGACACTTCTCTGGCTGGCTGGGGCCAAAGCCGTAAACGAACCGATGACCTATGAAGCGGCCTACGCCAAAGCCCAGCGGGAGAAAAAGCCGCTGGTCGTGCTGGTGGGGGCCGATTGGTGTGCCGCCTGCAAAACGATGAAGGCTTCGACGATCGCGAAGATGCGGGAATCGGGGGACTTCGATCAGGTCGTCTACACCTCGATCGATAAAGACGCCCAACCGGATTTGGCTCGCAAACTGATGGAAGGGAACTCCCTCCCCCAAATCGTTGTCTTTCACAAGAGCGATGAAGGCTGGAAACGAACCGCTGTCTCGGGTATCCAATCAGAGAATCGGATGCGGGAATTGATCCGCCAGGCGGCTCACGACCAGCAAACCGATCGCGTCATTCGCTGACCATCCACCCCAGCCGTTCTGCCCAGAAGGGATTTTCTGATGCCGTTTCCGAAAGGATTCGAACACATAGTGCGGGAGCAAGAACCTCTGGCTCCCTACACATGGCTGAGGATCGGCGGATTGGCTCGATTCTTTTGCGAACCCAATACCCCCGAGGAACTCGAGGCGGTAGTCCGAAAGGCGACGGCTGAAAATCTTCCGATCCGCCTGCTAGGAGGCGGATCCAACCTGCTTGTTCGCGAAAATGGTGTCGATGGGCTGGTTATCTGGCTCTCCGCCCCCGCCTTCTGCCACCTCCACGTGCATGACGTCCAAGTGACGGCTGGGGGAGGCGTCAAACTGGCGCACCTGATCAGTCGCTGCGCTGCGGAAGGACTGGAAGGACTCGAACATCTGGTCGGAATTCCTGGCACCCTAGGCGGGGCCCTCCACGGAAACTCTGGAACCCTCAACGGTTCGATCGGCGATCATCTGGTTTCGGTCCGCGTGATGAACTCCCAAGGTGAAATCACGTCACGACCAGCCCAGTCGCTGGAGTTTGCGCACCGCAAAAGCAGCATCGATGATCTGGTCATCCTCGACGCCACCTTCCAACTCCATCGAGGCGACGCCAAGGCGATCATGCAGCGCCTGCAGACTCTTTGGATCCTCAAAAAGAGTCATCAGCCTCCTTTGGCCACCCCTTCGATCATCCCGTTTGTCGATCCAGCTGCCGAAAGTGTGGCCGATCTGATCCGGCGTTCGAAAATCACCTCCCCCGTCGAAGGCAAAGTGCGGCTCAGCGATACCCACCCCGCTTATCTCACGAGCGCGCCAGGAGCTACCAGCGATCAAGTGCTAGCACTGGTCCATCGCGTGCGGGAGGCGGTCGCCAAGAGCACCGGAGTGCAGTTGCGGTTGCATATGGAGGTCTGGTAACTTCCGGGGACCATGGATCCCTCGAAGCCCCTTGGCCCCGAAAGCCCTCCGTCCAAACGCAACCGCTCCGCGTGGCTTGCTATCGCAGCCCCTGTGGCTCTAGTGACGCTCGGTTACTGGCTCTGGAGCGTCTGGGGTGCTCGTACCCTCGATCGAACGCTCTACGCGGTGACCCTCCCCAGCCTCCGCGTCACTCCCCAACCCAATTACATCCAGACATCGGTCGTCGAGGATGTCTTCCGCGGCAGCCAGCTGGACAAGATCTCGTTGCTCGATCGCAATGCGGCAGCTTCCATCGCTCGCGCGTTTGACATGCACCCCTGGGTCCGGCAGACAACGCGGGTCTGCAAGCTTTCCAATAGCCAAATTCAAGTCGACCTGGTGTATCGCGAGCCGATCGCGATGGTTGGACTCGATCCATCCGGATCCGAACCACCAACATCCACAACTGCCAAGGAGTCTTCGACTTGGTTCTTTCTACCGGTAGACGATGAGGCGGTTCTGTTGCCTTCGCACAAGACGTTGCAAACCTACCGACCCGAAGATTTCCTCCTCATCTACGCACCTGGACTCACTTCGTCGGGCACCCTGGTGGGAGAACAATTCCGGGATCCTCGTGTGGTGGACGCTGTTCGTCTGGCAAAACTCCTTTCCCCCTTCCGCATGGAATGGCAGATTGAGTCGATCTATGTCTATCAGCAAGACCCGGGGTCAGGAGCCGGACGCTACCTTCTGGAGATTGCCACATTCCCTCAGCAGGGCCAGCAGCGCCGCATCATCTGGGGACACGCACCTGGAGAGGAGATCCCGGGGGAACCAGTGGTGGCACGAAAGCTGGAGATGCTGTCAAGCCATTTAAAAAACAAGAATGCGGCGGATCCCACTCTGAACCTAAGCCAGCCCGACCCCAACTCGGGCCGTCTCCTTCCGACCGCCAATTGAGTCGCACGGCCGCTCGCGCCACTGGCTCACTTCAACTTGCAGCTCGATCCCCACCGTCGGCTTCCTGCTGGGGTGTCGCGCCCTCGAAGGAATTCCCAACCCCCAAGATCTCCGTCGACGACGTTGCCATCTCGGGAAACCGATCGGCGCGAAACAACCGCTCCCAGATCGTGGGACGTCGCAAACGAGGATCATCGAGGCGCACCCGATGCTGCTTGCCTCGCCGAGTCCGAACCAAAAGAATCCCATCGGGCTCGACTGCGATGACTCGCCAATATTTGTCGACTAGGTAGGAATAGCTTTCCCCGTGCGCTGCTGGGGTTACCTCCTGAGCCCTTGGCCCAGGGGAGCTGCTGTGCTTCTGCCGGGAGTAGACGACGCGGTCGCCCACCACAAAATGCCTCGACATCGCCCCAAAATCCTTTTTAGTTCCGGGCAAACGCCCATCTTGAGCGAACATTCCCCACTAGGAGCTGACGGACTCATCAATCTTGATGCGTTCCTACTTTCCGGAGAAGTCCGATTTTCATGATTCCGGATGAAAATCGGCAGTTTCCCAGACACCCCAGCCAGCTCCCTTTACATCGCTCCAGCTTCTTGCGACACCAGGAAACCCCTTGCCCCATTCCTTAAGAACTCCCCAACCGCTGCCCCGGAAGCCCCCACCGAGGCGATAGAGGGCGAAAGGGGGCGGGAGCAACGATCGGACCACTTCGTCGACACCAGGGAACCGAGCCCCCGCAGACCATTAAAAATCAAAGGTCTGCGTGATCGCAAGGAAGCGATCACAAAACGAAGGTGACTGCCAGGGTTTCGCCAGTCGCTGCGTGCACTGACCTAAGCTTAGCGAAGTGGAAAATGAGAGCGATGGGTCATTTTCAACCGGTTGCTCTCCCTACCCGGTGACACACCGTCGTAAACGGTTGCCAGGAATCGACCGGCGGAATGGCTTGCTTTTTCCGCCAGGATAATCCCACCTCAGAAACACCAACGATCATCGCTTTCTCACCCATCTGGGAGGATATAGGGTCGATTTGGCTTACGAAACTGGTGAAAATTCGCTACAATACGTTGGATCTCCGCGTCGTCGACCTTCTGTGCGGTGGGTGATTGGTCTGTGGCCCCGGCGAGAGACGCCGGTCAGTGGCCCGCCGATTGACCCTCCTTTTCCGTTTCGACCCTGAAACCAGCGCATCCAAGGCTCAGGTCATCGGGTCGGCTCAAGGGTGTGCCCGACGTCGGAAGGATCCGGTCAGAACTCCGAAAGTCCATTGACCAACTCACGCGATCTCGACCCCGCCCCACGATGCGAGGGCCTCGCGTTCCATGGCCCGCACTGTGCGAAACATTCCAATCGATCCAAGCTAGGACCACAAAAACTACTTATGTCCGACCACTGGCAAAACCTTGCAGACAAACTGAAAACCCCTTCCCCCAACCCGATCCCCAGGAAGAGCAGTGCGCCGCCTGAGAAAAGCCACGGGGAGTCTCATGGGCACGAAGCAGCCCCGTCAACTCCTCCTGCCGCGAAGCCTGCTGTCCCAGAACCATCCGATAATAAGCCAACCCCCAAGAAAAGCTCTTCTTGGGACGCTATCTCCAAGTTCCTCGGAATCGGAGGTGGTTCCACGTCGGAGAGTCCAGCGAAAGCCGAATCGGGTGGGTTTGGATTTTGGGGGACTCCCTCGAAGCCAGCGGCCCCAGTGAGCCCCGAAAAGCCCGCTGCTCTGCCCCCGTCCGCGCCTGCATCCCGAACACCAGAAGAACCGGCAGGCTCCGTGCTGGATTCGTTTGGATCGTCGGGCAAGAAACGGCGAGGGAAACCGAGTCTCTGGGAGACCTCGGATGAAGCCGTTGCACCAACTCCTTCGACAGAAGGATCCAGCCGCATCCATTCGGAAGCCGAATCGGCTCCAAGCAGCCCACGCAGCCGCGAACCCAGAAGGGAAGCTCCGAGTACCGGGGCAAGCCCGATGGAAGGTCAGCGAGATGCGAGGGGCTTCACCGAACATTCAAGGTCTCGCGATGAATCACCAACGCCGCGCCGCGAACAGGTAAGGAATCCCGAGCCCTCGCGGGAGGCTCGACGCGATGCCCCGGCTCCCTCTCCCACTTCCCGCGCTAATCCGCCATCCACTCGCAACACGGAGGATACCCCTTCCGATCGACGTGGTCAGCGTCGCCCGTCGCGTCGGGCTCTGGCCAGTGGAGTCGAGCCGACGCACGCTAGCGGCCCCACAGCACCATCCAGCCCTTCTGCATTCTCGGAAGCTCCCGCGAGACCCAAAAGGGAGGTCGATCCCTGGGACCTTGAGGAAGCCCCAGAACTTCCAGAAGCACAGTCCACCGAGCCCGCGGACCGGGAATCCTCCGATGAACCTGGACCCCGGCGTCGGCGTCGGCGCGGTCGCCGCGGAGGCCGAGGCTCCCGAACTGCCGGAGAACGTGGTGGTTCCGAGCGAACGGAGGGAGACGCCGAGGACGATAGCCAGTCCATCGCTTCCAGTGAACGGGAGCCATCACCCCGAAGCCGTCCGCCAAGGTCCCGGGATGGAATGGTCGAATCCGAACGAGTCGATTGGCAAGATGAATTGGAACCGGCGGAAGAATCGATGGCCGGCGAATCTTCGCGAGCCCTCAGGAAGGTTCCTACGTGGTCCGATGCCATTGCCATCCTCGTCGAGGGGAATATGGAAAACCATCGCAAAACCCCAGCAAGCAGCGGTCGCGGTCCTCGCTCTCGCTCTAGCGATGGGCCGCGGTCGGACCGTCCGCAAGATGGAGGTCGTCGTCGTTCCGAATCACCGCGTTCCGAATCACCACGTTCCGAATCACCACGTTCCGAATCTCCGCGTTCCGAATCACCGCGTTCCGAATCTCCGCGTTCCGAATCTCCGCGTTCCGAATCACCACGTTCCGAATCACCGCGTTCGCACGATCGGCACGATGACCGGCCGGCACGAGCCCCAGCTCCCAGGAACCAAGAGCCAAGGAGCAGTGGATCGCGACCGGAAGCTTACCGCGATGAACCACCATCCAGCCCCGATCGCTCCCGCTCCGAGGACGATCGCCCATCCGAAGGGAGAAGACGCTACGACCGATCGCGTCCACCCCGCAGACGTCCACCTGGGGATCAGGCACCGCCCGAGCCATCGGTCGACTGAGAGTAAAAATGCGGTCGGAGTTGATACCAATTCTTGCAGTTGGTACTTGACCAATCACCGATCGCTGCGACGATGGAGTAGTGGGCGGCTTGTACCGCCCGTCAGGGGCTCTCGCAAGGATGACGCGCGAACCTGGTCAGGACTTAACTGTAGCAGCCATAAGCGACTAAGTTCTGTGCGGGAGCCTCTGACGGGCGGTGGCCGCCAAGCCATCCCCTCAAGCCGCATCAATTCCCTACCCTCTCCCAGGCTTGAGGCACTCTTTTTTCCGCTTGGTTGTTCTCACCTTGGCGGTCAACCCCTGCGAAGTCTAACTAGCGAAAACTGGATTCGTAGGCGATCGCCATTCCGATACACTGTGGAGAGATCGCTCGCACGGTCGTTCCTACGGCACTTGCGAACTTTCACGATCAGCTAAGCACCTCTCACGCTGGCCAATCTCGGAGGACTTCAGGCATGCTGAGTCTCTTTGAACTGTTCAAGATCGGTATCGGCCCCAGTAGCTCCCATACCGTAGGACCGATGATCGCTGCCGGCCGCTTTGTGCGTCGCCTCGAGGCAGAAAGCTTGATTGAGAAGGTGGAGTCCGTGGAAGTGGACCTTTTCGGCTCGCTTGCACTGACAGGAAAGGGACACGCTACCGATCAAGCTGTCCTCGGTGGGCTGCTGGGATTCCATCCTGCCACCCTCGATCTGGAATCCTATCGCCAAGCTCTCCAAGCGGTCGAACAAACCAAGTTTCTTCCGCTCTTGAATGGGGCTGCAACGGTTCCATTCGACCCTCGAAAGACGATTATTTTTCATTTCCAAGAGGCGCTTCCCTACCATCCCAACGGAATGCGATTTACTGCCCGGACCTCCTCGGGCCAGTCGATCAGTGAAATCTACTACTCTGTGGGAGGCGGCTTCGTCGTAAGCGAGCAGGAAGTCGAGCGACAGAAGGGAGATGGCGACCAGAGGGAAGCCGCAAACGCCGAAAGCAACTCAGTTCCGCACCCCTTCACTTCCGCTCAGGAATTGATCGCCATGTGCAAGTCGCATGGGAAATCGATCGAGCAGTTGGTGATGGAGAATGAAAGAATCTGGCGCAGCGATCGAGCGATTGACGAGGGGATTGAAGCGATCTGGCAGACAATGTCCGCATCGATCGATCGTGGATGTCGCACGGAAGGGACGCTCCCAGGTGGTCTAGGCGTTCGCCGCCGAGCTCCTGGAATCTTCCGCAATCTCCTCTCCAGCCCCGATGGCGTCGATCCCTGGCGATCGGCCGACTGGGTTTCTCTTTTCGCATTGGCAGTCAATGAGGAAAACGCAGCGGGAGGCCGCGTCGTGACGGCACCAACCAATGGCGCTGCAGGAATCATCCCTGCGGTCCTTTCCTACGCGGTTCGTTTTGAACCCTGCCTAGATCAGGCGGGGCGAGGCATCTTCCTGCGCACTGCTGCCGCCATCGGCTTCCTGTACAAACGAAATGCATCCCTTTCCGCTGCCGAGATGGGGTGCCAGGGGGAAGTTGGGGTTGCTTGCTCGATGGCAGCAGCCGGTATGGCCGCCGTCCTCGGTGGCACTCCGATGCAAGTGGAGAATGCCGCAGAGATCGGAATGGAACACAACCTGGGACTGACCTGCGACCCGGTTGCCGGGCTGGTGCAGATCCCCTGCATCGAACGCAATACCATGGGAGCCGTCAAAGCGATCAATGCGGCACGCCTAGCAGTTCTTTACGGCGATGGCAGCCACCGTGTTTCACTCGACCGCGTCATCGAAACAATGCGACAGACAGGCATCGACATGCAAAGCAAGTACAAGGAAACGTCGCTGGGTGGCTTGGCGGTCAACGTCGTCAACTGCTAACCAGTTAACCATCGCACAAGCCCGACCGCGAACGCACCACAGCAATCTGCCAAAATGCAACTCTCAGTAGGGTGCGTGCGTCGGTCGTTCCTCTGCGTTCCAGCGACGCTTACTGCAACGACGAAGATCCTTCCAGAAATCGACACACCTCTCGACTCCACCCCTCCGGCGACTCGATCGGGCCCAAATGCCCTGTTGATGGAAGCGACACGAACTCGCCTCTGGGCAATCGGCTAGCCATTTGCTCCAGCAACTCGCTTGGTATCAGCGGATCTTCCTCCCCGGCAAGGCAAAGGGTTGGACAGGTGATGGCAGGCAGTCGATCCCACCAGTCAACCCGGTCGGCCATCGCTTCCTGTGCCCAGCGGATGGCCAAAGGGGGATTTGAGTCCATCAGGTGTCGGACGTGGTCGGCCAGATGCGGCCTCAGACTTCGCGTTGTCTTCCCCAAAAGCCGATCCAACATCGGTTCGGTCACCTGCCTCACACCTTTCTCTTCCACATCGACAGCCATCTGCAACCTGGCCTGTCTGGCCTCTGCGGAATCTCCCGTCGCCTTGGTCGCGCTCAGCACCATATTCTTCACACGCACTGGGTTCCACTCCCAAAATTCGTGCGCGATGTATCCCCCCATGGAAACGCCCACCACGCAGACCGACTGATCACCGATCTGCTGATCGAGCATTTGGTGGAGATCGACGGCCAAATCAACCAGACAGTATCCCGTCGTTTCTGGCGCATTTTGCCCGAAACCACGCAGGTCTGGAGCGATCACGCGATGCCGCCGTGCCAATGGGCTCATCACGTCTGTCCACATCTGATTGTTTAGTGGAAACGCGTGGATCAGCAGCAGAGGCTCACCAGATCCGGCTTCCCACCAGTGCAATCGACGCCCGCCTGCAATCTCGCAGCAGCTCACATGCCCAATCGATCGATGCGATGCCATCATGATGGCGAATCCCTCCGGAGGGTACAGAACCTGGAATCGACCGACCCGAGAGGATCGGTATCGAATCAACCTCGGGAAGAACTGGAATCTCGAAACATCTCCAAGCTTAAGTCCCATTCAGCCAACGTCGACTGGAGCAATTCCATTGGCAAACCGACGACGTTGCTTGCGCTTCCTTCCAATAGTTGTAGCCATGGTGGGCCGTCCTGAAATCCGAATGCCCCCGACTTCCCAACCCACGCTTCCGTATCGAGATACTTTTCTAGCGTTTCGTCCTCAATCGGATCCATCTTCAGCTTCGAGACAGCCACACGCACGCTGTGGCGACCGCTGGGGCGATGCCAAATACACAGCCCCGAGTAGACCGCGTGGACTCGCCCTCGAAGCAATTGCAGCATCCATCGTGCATGCGTTCGATCGGTCGGTTTGCCGAGAATATTTCCCATGCATTCGGCGATGGTATCGCATCCGATCACATATCCATGATCGATCTTGCCAGCGACGTTGGCCGCCTTCTGAAACCCCAATCGTGCGGCCATTTCCGGAGGTGTTTCCCGGGAACAGATCCCGCATTCGGCCCCCGCATCCGGCTCGATCACCTCAAACACCAGACCAGCCTCCTTCAGCAGTTCACGTCGCCGCGGACTCTGACTGGCCAATACCAATCGCTCCTTCGCCACCCAATCACCTCCACTCCTTTTGCTACCATCGACTGCAACCGCCAAGCCCCATCGTAAGTCGTGGGGCCGGTCCCTTCCAGACAACTCCGACGACCGCCTCCACCTCCCCCAGGCTTGCCCCAACCTCGGCTGTGCGTCCCTCAGCTTATCCGTTAAACTTTGCGTCTTTCGCCCGGAACCCCGCGATCGCCCGTTTGTAACGGCTCTGCGGACAGCCTACACGAGCAAGGCAGCGGCCAGGAGTGAAGATGGCAGACGAAAAAGAAGGTTCGATCCGACGCAAAAAAGCGGGCCGCTCGACCGCCGAAGCGATGGCGGCCAAGCAGCGGGATATCTCGGTCAGCGAGTTTTTTGCGAAAAACAAACACCTTCTGGGGTTTGACAACCCGCGCAAAGCTCTGCTGACAACGGTCAAAGAAGCGGTCGATAACTCGTTGGACGCATGCGAGGAAGCGGGCATCATTCCGGAGGTATGGGTGCGGATCGACCAACCGCAGCCTGGCCGGTTCCGCGTTGCAGTCCAGGACAACGGCCCTGGGATCGTCAAAAAGCAGATCCCCCTGATCTTCGGAAAACTGCTCTACGGGAGCAAATTCCATCGACTGCGTATGAGCCGCGGGCAACAGGGGATCGGTATCAGCGCCGCCGGCATGAACGGGATGCTCACCACCGGCAAACCGATGGCGATCCTTTCCAAAATCTCTCCCCGTTCTCCTTTGCACTATTTTCTTTTGCAGGTCGACACGCGGAAGAATGCTCCAGAAATCGTCAATGGAAAAGGGGAAGGCATCGACATCGCTGCAGGGGCCAAAGGGCTCCAGTACATCAAGGACCATTCGATCGACTGGGTGTCGCATTTCCCTGCAGATGAAGGTGCACCAGCTCGTGAACTCGAATCGGGAACCCGAGTGACGATCGAACTGACGGCAGTCTACAAGCGAGGCCGAGGCAGTGTCGACGAGTATTTGGAACAGACGGCGATCGCCAATCCTCACGTCACGATTCACTGGCAGGATCCCGAGGGAAACGTCCGTACGATCGCAAGAAGCACCACCGAACTGCCACGCGAGGCGAAGGAAATCAAGCCGCATCCGTACGGGATCGAACTGGGCAGGCTGATCACTCTGCTAAGCGACGATCGCAAATCGACGCTCAGCAGTTTCTTGACCCAGTCCTTCAGCTGCGTCACGCCCGCTGTCGCCAGGAAAATCTGTGAAGCAGCCAAGTTGAGTCCCCGTAACTCCTCTTGGAAGGTAGGGCAGGGGGAGGCGGAACGCTTATATCAAGCGATGCAAGAAACACGGATCCGCCCACCGTCGACCGACTGCATTGTCCCCATCGGACAGGAACTACTGCTCAAAGGACTCAAAGCGATCGTCCCGGGAGAGTTCCACGATTCGATCACACGCCCCCCAACCGTCTATCGCGGATCTCCCTTTCAGATCGAAGTCGCGCTCGCCTACGGCGGAGTGCTGCAGGGGCAAAAGATTTCCAGGGATGAATTGCTGGAACGGATCCAGCAGTCCGATGCGCGAACCCTCCGCAAATTCCTCGTCGATTCCTTCGCGGGAATGAACGGAGATGCCGCAGACAAAATCCTGGAGGAAACCAAATTGCCGACGCGCGGCAGCCCTCGCAACCTAGGTGATCCTCAGCTGACGGCGCTGCATCAAGCCCTTCATGCGGTCAACACCAGCGAAGGCCAGTCGATGCAGGTCTACCGGTTTGCCAACCGAGTCCCTTTGCAATTCCAGCCTGGTGCCTGCGCCATCACCCAGGCCGTCCTCAACACCAACTGGCGCGCTTACGGACTCAGCCAGTCTCGCGGCTCCCTCCCCTCCGGCCCCCTTACTCTGATCGTTCACATCGCCAGCGTCTGGGTTCCGTTTACCAGTGAGTCAAAGGAAGCGGTAGCCAGCTATCCGGAAATCGAGAAGGAACTCCGATTGGCGATCCAGGCAGTGGGGCGTAATCTGGCCGGATTCCTCCGCAAAAGACAGGCGATCCAGGCCGAAGGGAATC
This sequence comes from Planctomycetaceae bacterium, assembly GCA_040375295.1. Classification (GTDB taxonomy): domain Bacteria; phylum Planctomycetota; class Planctomycetia; order Pirellulales; family Pirellulaceae; genus JBEISR01. The sequence continues at coordinate 39,752 of JBEISR010000018.1, read as the reverse complement.
GGCGAACGATCTTTCTGCGCTACCTGCGAGAAGTCGCTGAGGCAGTCGCAACCATCAATAAAACCGATCCAGATCCGGTCTACCAGCAACTCCTCCGCGTCGCCAAACGGAAAACCTCCGTCGCCGACCTGCGACTGGATGAATTCGGCCGTGCGATCGTGGCGGCAGAGCAGGGGGGCGATGCTGAATCGGTCGATCCAGCCAAATCGGAAAGCCATCCTCCCTCCAAGCGAAAATCGAAGACGCGGCCCAGCCGCGCTTCGTAGTCGACGTGACCGCTGACCCCCTCCATGTCATCTGCTCCTTTCCCCCAGCCAGAGACCCAACATCATGGCTCGCAAAAAAACTAGCTCGGACGCCGAAGGCTCTCCAGAAGTCCCTGTGCAGGGAAGAGATCGAGAGACTCTCGGTAAGCTCGCCAAGCTCGCCGATCGGGTTGTCGATGCCGCAGCCAAGGAAAGGGACCCTCATCTGGATGTCCCCTCTCGCAGCCTTACCAACGCACACTACAACCGCCGAAAACGCTTCATCGAGATGGGCGATCGCACCAATCGCCGAGAGCTTTTCAATCTCAATCAGGCGCGCATCTACATGCAGACGCTGCTGGCTGGCAGTGGGTGCAGTCGATTGATCCGTCAAGGCAAGTCAACCAGCATCCGAGGTCTCTATTACCTGCTTAAACACACCATCGAAGGTACCAAAGAAGAAACGTTCAACGACCAGATGGAATCGGATGCCGTCATCGAAGACTTGGAAGTGATTGTTGGAGCCATCCGCGAGGAACTGCACCTAGCAGCAGAGAACCGTGGTGCGATGGTAGGAATGATTCAATTCAACGATTCGGGTGACGATATCGACTGTAGCCGATTAGGGTCCGGTGGCTATTCCATCCCCAGCATCGTTGAACCCAATCGCATTCAGTTTAAGAAATGCCAAGCTAAATTCATCCTGCATGTCGAAAAGGGAACCGTTTGGCAGCGATTCAATGAAGACAAGTTCTGGAGAAAACATCAGTGCATCTTGACGCATGGTGGGGGCCAACCGCCTCGAGGCGTACGACGACTCCTCTATCGGATGCATCACGAACTCAACCTACCTGTCTACTGTCTCTTGGATAACGACCCTTGGGGATACTACATCTACAGCGTGCTCAAACAAGGGTCTATCAACTTGGCCTTCGAAAGCCAACGCATGGCGATCCCCGAGGCGAAGTATGTGGGACTCAGAAGTTTCGATTACGATCGCTGCGGCCTTCAGTCCAATGTGACGATCAAGCTCAATGACCAGGATCGCAAGCGGGCGATTCAGATCGCGAAGTACCCATGGTTTGCCGACAAGAAACCGTGGCAGGCCGAGATCAAGAAAATGCTCGACAACGGTTTTAAACTGGAAGTCGAATCGCTGGTCAGTAAGGATATCTCCTACGTCAGCGAAACCTACGTGCCCGAAAGACTGGCCGCCAAAGACTGGCTCGATTGACTTCCCGATCGATCGTCCCCATGAACTAGCTAGCGAGGAACTACCGCCCCCCCCTGGATCGTGGGGAGGCGGTTTGGCGATATCAATTGGTGGTTGCAAATGCAGCCCCTTTTGACCTATCCTCAAGTGGTTCCGATCGGCTCGCTTCTCCCGAAATCTAGTCGGCTCAGGTGCTATGGCGCTACTCAGACCCATTTGTCGATGCATCGCCCTGGTGCTTGCGACTCCCTGGATTCTGCTCTTCCTCATCGGTCGCATGCTCGGCCGTCCCGATCGCGCCGTCGAGAACCTCAGTCAATCCCTCGCGCTGCTACCGGGCATCAGCGGCTCGTTGGTGCGTTGCGCTTTTTATCGCGTCGCACTGGCCCACTGCCATCCTACAGCACAGATCTCCTTTGGTACGCTCGTCTCCAAGACCGCTGCCCGCTTCGGAAGACATACCTATATTGGCCACTACTGCCATATCGGATGGGTCGATATTCAGGATGACGTGCTGATCGGACCTGGAGTTCAAATTCCCAGTGGCCCGAACACGCATGGATTCTCCAGTCTGGATCGCCCCATCCGAGATCAACCTGGAAAACTCCAGCAGATCGTCATCGGTCGCGATAGCTGGATCGGTGCTGGAACGATCATCCTGGCCAATGTTTCAGAACAATCGGTGGTCGCAGCCGGATCGGTGGTCACCAAAACCTTCCCTCCTCGTTCGATCTTGGGTGGTATTCCCGCGAAAGTCATCGGTACCCGCGATGGCCAGCTCATGACACCCAACCAGACGCCTACCCCTCCGACCGCAGGCGAATGAGAATACCGGATGGGAGCACCCTTGGCTTCGTTCGTCATCGCCTCTCCTCACTGGGTATCGAACGTATCCTGCCTCCATCCCCGACTTGGCAAAGAGATCTTGCCATGAAATCGCTAGTTCCATTCCTGATCGGAATCATTCTGGTGCAGTGGATCACCGAATCGATCCTGCTAGCCCAACAGCCGTACAACATCGTTCTGATCCTGGCCGATGACCTGGGCTACAGAGACCTGGGCTGCTACGGATCGACCTTCCACCACACTCCCCATCTCGATCGGCTCGCCTCGCGTGGCACCCGCTTTCTGAACGCCTACTCCGCCAGCCCACTCTGCTCCCCCACCCGCGCCAGCATCCTCACTGGCCTAGCACCCGCCCGATTAGGCATCACCTCACCCGTCTGCCACTTACCCCAAGAGCAACTGGAAAAACAGCTGGTCCAAAGCAATGGTCCACGATGGATCGCAGATAGCCTCACACGACTCCCCACCCACCACATCACCCTCGCCAAACTGCTGCAAGATGCTGGCTACCAAACCGCTCACTTGGGCAAATGGCATCTCGGTCCACCACCTTACTCTCCCAGGCAACAAGGCTTTGCCATCGACCTCCCAGGAACACCCGGCCCAGGCCCCGGCGGAAAGAATGGTTACTTCGCCCCCTGGGCATTCTGGAAGGAGGCAGGCCAACCAGGAGACCATATCGAAGATCGCATGGCCGAGGAAGCGTGCAAGTTCCTTCAGCAGAATAAGGATCGCCCCTTCTTCCTCAATTACTGGGCGTTCAGCGTCCACTCCCCTTGGATGGCCAAATCGAACCTGATCGATGCAGCTCAGCAGCGCGCCGATCCGTCAGCACCCCAAAGACATCCGCTCTACGCCGCGATGATCCAGTCGCTGGACGACGCCGTTGGAAAAATCCTCGATCAACTCGACCAACTCCAAATTCGCGACCGGACCCTGGTTGTCTTCACCAGCGATAACGGCGGATGGACCATTCCGGCTCGCGGCCTACCTCCCGAAGCACCCTACGCAAACACCCCCGTCACCAGCAACGCACCTGCCCGCTCCGGAAAAGCCAGCCTCTACGACGGCGGTACTCGCGTCCCGATGATCGTCTCTCTGCCTGGTCAGCTTCCAGAGGCAAGCCAGTGCGAGGCAATTGTGCAGAGCACCGATTTGTTCCGCACGCTTCCGTCATTGGCAGGAGCCGCCATCGCGGAGACACCACCCAGCGACGGTATCGATTTCTCTCCTGCACTCCATAGTCAACCGCTCGATCGAGACGCCATCTTCTGCCACTTCCCCCACGGGCCTGGAGACTCTGCCATCGATGGATTCGCACCCGGCTCGTGGATTCGCTCTGGCCCCTGGAAGCTGATCCGCTTCTACGGAGATGCCAACCAGCCTCAGGACCGCCTGGAACTGTATCACCTCGAATCCGACCCTGGGGAACAGCGGAACCTTGCTGCGGAAGAATCCGAACGTGCCGAGGCAATGAACCAGAGACTGAGCGATTATCTGCGACGCACCGAAGCGGTCATTCCAATCCCAAACCCCAACTACGGGAAATCCAAATCGCCGGATACCGCCGACAGCTTTCTGGGCTGGAAACTCCGTGGCTGCTCCGGCAACATCGTGGAGGGGCAACTGCAACTGACCATGCAAACCGAAACTCCCTTCCTCGGCTTTGCCCCCGGCCCTCTTTCCCCAGGTGCCAAGGTCCGTGTTTCAGGAAGCCTGCCGGAAGGGGAAGGACGAGTCGCATGGCTGGCGATGCCACCCAATAGTCCGGCCAACGCGGCTCGCACCGAACGATCGACTTCATGGAACGTCAATCGCTCTGGCGATTCGACCCTGGAAGTCACCATTCCGATCGAAATCGCTGGGCCTGGAATCCTTCGCTGGTACTTCCCGAAGGATTCGAAATCAGCGACCATCCGTTTCATTGAAATCGAATCGGACGGGAGAAAACGCCGCTTTGATTTCACGAAGAATGACACTCCATAACGATGGCACCATCACGGGGACTAGCGCTTCCCAGCTACAGCCCGGACGGTCCAGCATCGTGACATTCTAACGCATTTTAGAATATCACAAGCCTTAGGAACTTCAGGGAAACTCCAACAGTCCCTCTACGGAAACATCCGCGCCGCCCTCTTTCCGGACGCCCCCTCGCGACTGACTGACAAGGCAGCCTGAAACTTGGCACCGCCGACAGTCCTTCAACTGGATCGCTGCCTCACCATGCCGCAAGCGATGGCAGATGAGGGCCTGGAGCAAGCAGCTTTGGCAGTCTAGCAGGACGATCCCGCCACTGTCGTCGCTTTCCCTAGGATGAAAGACGCTGGATGATACGATCACGCGTTGACAACGCTCCATGCGCAGGTCGAGCGGTTCGGCGGTGAAAAACTGATTGCCTGTGAGAGTCGCATCGGCGACATCGACCAGGTCGACGGAAATCGAGGTATCGCTGAGCAAGTTCCCGGTCAGGGTTAGCATGTTGGGTTGGTAGTCGGCGCGCCCCCAGATTCGAACATTCGCCCCGCCCGGGGCAACCCGCTTGCTGCCACTCCTGGAGGAATGCTGCAGGGTGCAACCCGTCACAGCAACTTCTGCGACCGACGATCCAGGTGGCCTGCAATCGATCCAAAGATTGGCTGCGTCGGTCGGCATCTGATCGGCTGGCATGTTCGCCTCCAGGTCACAACCGTTGACCTGCAGATTGCGTACATTGCCTCCCAGAACCACTAATCCGCCACCCCGGTTGTAGCTGAGATGACTTGCGGACAGGTTGATTTGATGCAAGTCGACATGATCCAAAAAAAGTCCGACTCCTGAGTTGTCGTACAAATGGAGATTCGAAAGGATAACGTTCCGGTTCCTTTTCACCAGCCGAATACCGTGTCGAACCTTACGGATCTGCACGGCGTCGATCACCGCCTGCATTGTCCCTTCCAGTTCAATCCCATCTGCTTCCGGATGAAATCCTTCGATGGCGATTCCCGAGGCAATCCTCGGCCCTCGCTCAGGATCGATTTCAGGCGGCTGCGTTTGGGGATCGGCCGTCCCTTCCAGGCTCCCAGTCAGTCGAATCGCTGGGCCTGCAGCATGCATCCGAATGGTCACAGGACCTTGCGCGGCAATCGTCACTTTGCCAAATCGCTTGAGATCGATCTCCAGTGTCCGGTGAAGATCATACTGGCCCGCCGGGATCAGAAGCGCCCCACCAGAACGTCCCAGCTGATCCAGCCACGCATCCACTTGCGCGTCGCGATCCTCGGCCAGTCCAGCAGGGCCGAAACCAACCACTACCGCGACCACGAGGATCGCGAAGGAACGCTCCAAGTACCCCATGGAATCCTCCGCGATCCGATCTGCTGGTCCGTTCTGACGAGCACAGAACGGTGCAAGTCAGCGGATGGCGATCACGTGCTGGTAGGTTCGAATGTAAAGCACACCACCTGCGACGATCGGCGATGCAGTGACCGGCTCCCCAAGATCGTTCTGTGCCAAGATCTCAAACTGCCGCCCCAGCTTGACCACCGTGCACATCCCATCCCGAGCACAAAAGATCAACTTGCCATCCGCCACCAGCGGACTCGATCGATGCTGCGACGTGTGCGTCCGCTCGAAGTACAACTGCTCACCGCTCTTCAAATCAATGCACTGCAATCGCCCATCATTGTGCAGAAGATACACCAGTCCATCGTGCACGGTCGGAATCGCCACATCAGGTGTCTGAGGAATGCTCCAACGAGTCGGTGCACCACCGCCGACCACCAGCCCCTGCAGCTTCTCATTGACATCCAGCGCCACGGTCGGCCCCCGCTTGGCCGTCGGGATGATCACCACTCCATCCCCTACCGCCGGCGAAGCGACAAAGCGGAACGTCCCGTCATACTGGCCGGAATTCACTTCGGAGGGGCCATTGAGCCCCGCGTAGCGCCACAGCTCCTTTCCAGAACTCAGGTCGTGTCCCGTGGTGCAGTCGGCTCCATGCACCACCAGAAATCTCTCTTCTCCTGCTGCATAGATAAATGGGGATGCGTAGGAGTGCTTGCACTCGAAATCGGCGTCGGTGACCCGATCCACTTCCCACACCGTAGCGCCCGTCTTTTTATCCAGCTTGATCACCTTCCCCGTGCGCACCCCATCGCCGCGCGTCATCGGTCCATGAATCAGCTGCAGGTACAGGTGGTCACCGTCAAGGGCCGGCGTCGAAGTCATTCCAAACTGAATATCGATCTTTCCAAACCGCTCATTCAGATCGCTCTTCCAGATCTCTTTTCCATCAACGTCCAAACAGGCGAGGATGCCGGTAGAGAAAAAGACCCACAGATGCTCACCATCGGTGCAGGGTGAGGGCGATGCCGAATTCCCCTCGCCAGCGCGCGCATCCTGATTGCCGCTGGCCACCTTGGTGTTCCAGAGCACCCTCCCATCGGCTGCCGAAAGAGCCAGGACCACCAAATCATCGCCCTGCGCCGAGGTCACAAAGATCCGGTCGCCCCAGACCACAGGTGTCGCGCCACCCTGGCCCGGCATTGGGCTCTTCCACAGAATGTTTTTCTGAGGATCCCAGCGTGCTGGAATCGAGGCTCCGACCGAACTACCGTCGTTGCGAGGCCCACGCCACTGCGGCCAGTTCTCGCTCCACCCCAGCGACTGGAACAACAAGACCTGCGCGGCTCCCAACAAGCCCGACCACACAACCACTGCGGAACGCCGAATCATCTGCAACTCCTGTCGAAAAACAATCGCAACCTGACTGTTTCGATTCTACTCTCTAACTCCCGCCCATGGCTTGGACTCCCCTTCGGACGCCAAGCCCACTAGCCCACTCGCCTGCTAACCTGAGATCCCTGCCCCATCAAGACACCAACGAGGTAATCACCTGCCCCATCAAGACACCAACGAGGTAATCACCTGCCCCATCAAGACACCAACGAGGTAATCACCTGCCCGCGACTGATCGGAAACGGCCGTCCTTCGACGTCACGCAGAATCGTCTCAGGCTCAAATCCCATGCAGTGAAAGACCGTCGCCATGTAGTCGCAGGGCCGAACCGGCTGATCCAGCGGTTCGGCGGCATCCTTGTCGGATCTCCCATGGACGATGCCACCGCGAATCCCGCCACCAGCCAGCGCGATCGAGAAAACATTGCCCCAATGGTCGCGACCGGCCTGTGCGTTGAAGCGTGGAGTGTGCCCAAACTCGGTCACCAAGCAGACCAGCGTCTGCTGCAACAACCCTCGCTCTTCCAGATCGACGATCAACGTCGAATAGACCTGGTCCAGTACCGGGACCAACCAGCCTTTCAGGCTTTCGTTGTGTTTTTCGTGCGTATCCCACCCGCCGCCATTGGGCTTGTTCTTGTCGACGGGCGCCCACTGCACCTGCACCAGCGGTACCTCCGCTTCAATCAACCTTCTGGCCAGCAGCACGCTCTGCCCGAATCGATGCCTTCCATACGCATCCCGCATGGCGTCGCTCTCTCGCCGCAAGTCAAACGCGTCTCTGGCTTTGCCACCGGCAAGTAGCTCGATCGCCTGCTGCTGGTGCTTGGCTAGCGGTTGCCCCTCCGCCAACCGCTCCAGTCGATCCGCTTGGCGGTTGAATCGATCCAGCAACCCTCGCCGCTCTCCCATCCGATCCAACGTGATCTCCGTAGGAAGCGAACCGCCTGGCACTCGAAAATCCTCCAGCGACGGATCGCAATCGATCAACCAGGGATCATACGACCTCCCCAAAAAACCGGCATCCGTACCAGGCCAGGGATCTTGACCGTTGTTGTTGGCCATCCGCATCGGCAGCGAGATCGCCGCCGGTATGCCATGCTGGGATGTCCTCAGTGCACGGACCATCCCACCCAGACACGGTGCGTCATTGGGACGACCAGGAGGCGCGTTCTCGCGATTGAGCGGCGAGTGGGGGACTCCGGTCAGCATCTGGTAGCCACTGGTCGAGTGGGCATTGTCGCCCGTCACCATGCTGCGAATCACTGCCATGCGGTCGGTCAGTTGGGCGGTTCGTGGCATCAATTCGCCGACTAGGAGTCCGGGAGTCTTCGTCTGAATCGCACCGAACTGGCCCCGAATCTCTTCGGCCGCCTCCGGTTTAGGATCGAATGTCTCATGCTGAGGCAGCCCGCCCGACATGAAAAGAACAATCACCGACTTCGCCTTGCCCAGCCCCTCTCCGCGAGCCCGCCGCTCCAAAAGCCCACCCAGACTCAATCCCCCCAGGCCGATACCACCTACCTGCAGCCACTTGCGACGTGAGGAAATGCCCATCTGCCCATCCACCCATTGCTTTGCAATCCCCATCGTCATCTACCTCGCCGGTGATGAACCGCTGAAGGAATTCCTTGAGTTATAATCGGTTGGTAGAGGTGCAAACAACATAAGCACTCCCGCGAACCCGACAGACGACCAACGAATCGTGGTTGCGGCCGGCACGCCTGCCGATCAATCCAATCGAATCGGCCTTGACTGTTCCTCCAGCACCCACCCTCCCAAGCCAAGCGAACATGGACTGGAAACAGCGACTTTTCGACAACTACGTGTCAACCGGCCAGACGCAAGCCCCCCACGATCTCGCCCTTCAGCCCAATCCCTACATTGACCACCTGATCCGCACGCTCGTCCCCAGCGATCGGAACATCTCCATCCTCGACATCGCCTGCGGACATGGGCGACTGCTATTTCAACTGAAGTCGAAGGGCTACCAGAACCTGGCAGGTGTCGACGTCTCCCCGGAACAGGTACACCTCGCCCATCAACTGGGTATCCCATCGGTAACCTGCGGCGATCTCTTCGATTACCTGAAGACGGTTCCCGACCAATCCCAGGATGTCGTGTTTCTGATGGATATCCTGGAACATCTCTCGCCCCAAGAAACTCTCGATCTTCTCGACGCTGCCCACCGGGTGCTGAGATCATCGGGACGGCTGATCGCGCACGTACCTAACGGCGAAGGATTGTTCGCGATGCGCGTCCGCTACGGAGATTTCACCCACACCCAAGCCTTCACCCAACAATCGATCTCCCAGGTGCTCAAAGCCTGCCGCTTCGATCAGATTGGTTGCCATGAAGACAAACCTCTAGTCTACGGCCTGAAGAGCTTCGTTCGCAGGATCCTGTGGGATCTGCTGACTGTCCCGCATCGATTGCTACTTGCGGCCGAGTCGGGGACGTTCTCCGGGATCCTATCTCAAAATCTTCTGGTGACAGCGATCCGGCCCTGACCGGACCACCGAAGCAGGCTATCGATCCACCTTGTCACCCGTCTTCGCCTCGATCTCCCTGGCTCGGTCCAACTGCTCCATCGTACGTCGCTGGGGATCGACGAATCGCTTGCCCATCATCTCCATCACCTGCTTGGAATCGATCCGCCACGGAGACCTCGCGTCCTTTCTCATCAGCGTCAGCGAGTCGAGCGAGATATCTCCTCCATAGCGACAGAAGATTCGAATCTTCCCTTCGATCTTGACTCGATTCTCCTTGGCCATCGACTCCAATTGCCGTTCGTACTCCATCAACCGGTCGGTCTCCTCTTCCGACAAAACGAAACGCTTCGCCGGGTTCTGCAGATCCAACTCGGCCAACTCCCGCCAAACGTCATCGGCATTGGGCCCGCCATCGTCCAGATGGCCAGCGACGAGAATCTTCTTTCCATCCAGAAGGATATCGAACTGCACCACGCGCCCCAGATTCGCGCGCAAGGTCACCACTCCTCCGCAGACCCAGATCAACACCCAAAGAATCGTTCGCCTGTCGCACATCGCGCACCTCTCACCTGGGACCCCCGTTGCCTCTTTGGCCTGCTGGCGCTCATTCTAATGCGTCCCCAGTTCGCCGTTCCACCTTCCTCCGAACCTCAAGGGAGGATCAGGCTAGGGAGTTTTTTTACCCTCCCTCAGGGAGGGTAAACTACATCACACGCCTCGAATCCCCAGCCGTGCTCGACTTTCCTTTCTGCCTCTCCATAGCAACCACCTACGCCCGCTGACCAACCAGCCCGTGGGAACAATCTTGGCTAGCATTCGTCGATTCGTTCGGTCAACCCCGATCAGTTTCCTCAGCCCACCAAGTCAGCCGAGTCGATACTTCTTTGCATGGAACTTCGCAGCGGAACGACGCAACTCACAACTCCTTATCTGCACGTCACCCTCTGGTGCTGCGTCACCCTGCTGCTTTTAGTCGGCGGATGCAGTCTGGGGCCTCGCCATTTGGTGCAGACGCGAATCCCCTACAACGATGCAATCAAAAAAACCGGTGAACAGCAGCTCCTTTTGAACTTGGTCCGACTGCGGTATGTCGATACCCCCAGCAGCCTAGCGATCAGCGCCATCGCTGACCAGCAGGAAGTCTCTGCTGGAGTGGAGGCGACTCCTTTCTTCACCAGCGCTGCGACCGGCGATGCATTGCGATTCCGCGGCAGTGTGCTGCCTCAGATTGGATGGAACCGCGCCAGTCGTCCTACTCTCAGCTACACTCCGATGGACGACGAGGAGTTCACAAGACGACTCTTTACCCCGATTTCCCTCGACGGTGTCGCCTACCTCTCGCGAACGACTTGGCCTATCTCCACCGTCTTTCGACTCTTTCTGGAAAACCTGAATTGGGTTTCCAACGCCGAAACCGCTAGCGGCCCGACGCCAACGGCCCCACCCGACTACCAGCAATTCCTCGATGGAGTCATCGCATTGCAGCGTTTGCAGGACCGCCAGGTGATCACACTTTGTTCTCAGGATCGAGAGGAATCGGTGCCTGCAGAACTGATGCAGGGTCAGGTCTCCGTCAGCGACGCTCTTCAGTGCGTTCGAGATTCGATTGAACTACGCAACAGTGACCGAGGGGTCGATCTTGTCAAACGCACTAGGCAACCTGTGATGCGAGTCGCTCCCATCGATCCAGCCGACTCCGATTGGCTTGATTTCGCCCAGGCCTTTCACCTGGACCCTACCGCCCGAACGCTCGACCTGACTTCCGACCGCTCCGATCCCTACCAGGAAAACAAACCCTCAGAAGGGTACCGATCGTTGGATGTAGAAACCCGCTCCCTACAGCAGGTTCTCTTCTTCGCTGCTCATGGCATCGAGGTTCCCGCTCAGCACGTGGCCTGCGGTCTGGCTCCTACCACGCGCAATCCTGACGGAAGTCTCTTCGACTGGAATCAAGTGCTGGCCGGACTGCTGCACGTATGTCATGCGTCAGGCAAGCACCCACCCGAACACGCGGCGGTCGTAGTCCATTATCGAGACCACTGGTTCTACATCGACCAGAGAGACCATCAGTCCAAGGCAACATTCGCCCTATTGCTGGAGGTATCGCGTTTGGAGTTGCCGGAAAGTAAGCCATCCGGTCCACTGCTGACCCTGCCAGTGGGTCGATAAAGCCAGACTCCACGCAACCAGGATCAGGACAGCATCTGCTCGACCACCTTGCCCGCAACATCGGTCAACCGAAAATCGCGTCCTTGGAAGCGATAGGTCAGTCGTTGGTGATCTAGCCCCAGGCAGTGGAGGAAGGTCGCGTGCAGATCGTGGATATGCACCGGGTCTTGCACGATGTTGTATCCATAATCATCGGTCTGTCCGATCACCGCCCCAGCGCGCATCCCACCTCCTGCCATCCACATCGAAAAACAGCGTCCATGATGATCGCGTCCGTAGTCGTCCTGTAGCGATCCCTGACTGTAGACCGTTCTTCCAAACTCCCCTCCCCATACCACCAGAGTATCTTCCAATAGCCCTCTTCGTTTCAAATCGGCGACCAGCGCCGCTTGGGGCTGATCGATATCCTGGCATTGCTTGGGAATATTCGATGGAAGGTTTCCGTGGTTGTCCCAGCCGCGATGATACAGCTGTACAAAACGGACCCCGCGTTCGACCATGCGTCGAGCCATTAGGCAGTTGGCGGCATAAGTGCCTGGTTTTCTTGAATCGGGACCATAGAGTGCAAATGTCTCCTCCGGTTCATCCGACAAGTCGGTTAACTCGGGAACCGATGCCTGCATCCGAAACGCCATTTCGTATTGCGAGATCCGCGCGCCGATCTCCGGATCGCCATCGAGTGTTTGCTGCTGTTGATTGAGCTTCCCAAGCTGGTCCAGCATCTGCCGGCGAAGCTTGCGATCGATTCCGGGGGGATCGTTCAGATAGAGCACCGCCTCCGCACCGCTTCGGAACTTGACCCCCTGATGACTGGATGGCAAAAACCCACTTCCCCAGAGTCGATCGAGCAAACCTTGGTTGGCATCACGTCCACTTCCATGGGAGATCATCACCACAAAGGCTGGTAGATCGTCTGCCTCGCTCCCCAGTCCATAGCTCAGCCATGCCCCCAGCGATGGGCGGCCCGGTTGCTGGGAGCCGGTTTGCATAAAGGTGATGGCAGGATCGTGGTTGATCGCCTCGGTGTGCACCGATCGGACGATACACAGGTCGTCGACCATCGCCGCCGTGTGCGGCAAAAGCTCACTGAAAAACGCTCCTTGATCTCCCGCCGGTTCAAATCGAAACTTCGGAGCCACAACCGGGAAACTTTTCTGTCCTGAGGTCATTCCCGTCAATCGCTGCCCCTGTCGAATGCTGTCCGGCAACTCGCTGCCATGCAACTCCTTCAGGCGTGGCTTGTAGTCCATCAGCTCCAGCTGCGACGGCCCGCCCGACTGAAACAGGTAGATCACCCTTTTGGCGCGCGCCGCAAAATGGCTCGGCCTCTCCGATGCCGCCGCCCTTGCCACGCCGCTCCCCAACAACGAAGCCAGCGAGACACTCCCCAGCATCGAATGCCCCAGAAAAGACCGTCGATGCTCCAAGCCCGAACCATTCCCATATCGCATCATGTCATCTCTTGGTGATCGTTTCATCCAGATTCAAAATCGTGCTAGCCACCACCGACCATGCAGCCGTTTCGATGGCATCTGCTGCACCATCCAATGGCGAGGATCCTACCTGCAGCAACTTGGAAGCCAGTTCCGGCTGCTGCTGAAAATGCTCCATCGCCTCTTCTAGCAGCTGCATCATCGCAGCTTGCTCGTCGGGCCGCGCCGACCTAGCCAGGCAGCGGCGAAACATCGCATCGATCCGTTGATCGACTGCTGGATGACTCTGCAAGACCGAAGAGGCAAGGACCCTGGCAGCTTCGATGTACGTGGGGTCATTCATCAGCACCAGCGACTGCAGCGGCGTGTTGGTTCGCGACCTCCTGGCCGTGCAGACCTCGCGATTGGTCGCATCAAATGTCACCATCGATGGAGGCGGGCAAGTGCGTTTCCAAAAGGTATAAAGACTCTTTCGATACAGCCCCTCGCCATGATCAGCGACGTACTTGCCACGACGCTCTACCGTGACATCCTCCCACAGCCCGTCTGGCTGATATGGTTTGACACTAGGCCCGCCCACCTTACGGACCAACAGACCACTGATCGCCAGCGCCTGATCTCGAATCATCTCCGCCGACAATCGATGCCTGGGCCCGCGTGCCAGCAGCCGATTCTCCGGATCCGAGAGATACTCTGATTCCGGCGCCGAAGAACTCTGCCGATACGTCTGGGAAAGGACGATTCCCCGGATCAATTTGCGAATATCCCATCCACTGGCGATGAACTGGGAGGCAAGTTCATCCAGCAATTCCGGATGGCTTGGATACTCTCCAGTCACACCGAAGTCCTCGACTGTTTTCACCAGCCCAACCCCGAATAGCTGCTCCCAGATTCGATTGACCGTAACGCGCGCCGTCAGAGGATGATCGGGGCGAACCAACCAGCGAGCCAGTTCCAGTCGACCGACTGGCACCTGACCACCCAGGCGATCAAAGACCGCCGGCACCCGCCGCTCCACCTTCTCATCCGGCTGATCGTACTGCCCCCTTTTCAACACAAAGGTCTCGCGTGGCGGATTCATCTCCCCCATCACCATCACCGCCGGAAAGGCATCCGTCAGCTTTTTCTTCTCCAATTCCAGTCGCGCTATCTCCTGCTTGGCTCGAGGGTATTCGGTATCGATCCTCTCCAGCACCTGACGCTTCACTTCCGCTCGTCGCGGCTCGTCCAACTTCTCCCAGGGCGTCGCTATCTCATCGATCCACTGCCGGATTGGCTCCCCCGCAAACCACTGCCGAACCTGATCTGGCTCCAGCTTCCCATGAAACACCTCGACTCGATCGATCCTGCCTCGGTAGGGTAGTGACCTCTGCCGCAACCCCAGTCGCAACGGCTGGTCGGTCGCGATCGACTCGGTCAGCGAATCATTGAGCGTATCCAGCTTGGCGGCCTCCCCGTTCAGATACATCACAACCCCAGATGCTTTGCCGCTCCCATCGCTGGTCAGTGCAATGTGCGTCCAAGCATTGGCTGGAATTGTCTGCTGCGTCGCCACCTTCAAACCATTGTCGGACCAGTGATGGATCGCATGAAACACCACCTTACCTCCTTCCAGAAGGAGGTCGTAGCCGCGATATGAAGCGTCCTCGTCCATCTTGGATAGAATGGCCACACCACTTATTTGCGAAGGCTGAACCCAGACGCCGATCGAGAACGGGCTTTTGCCGTCCCACTGGCCTACCGCGTCCAATGACACGTGGGAAGCACCATCCAGTTCCAGCCCTTGCCCAAACCGTCCCTCGGAGACAAGCGGATTGCCGTGCACTTGAGCTTTGGCCCCCGTTTCCATCGAATCCCAGCGACCATCGGCTGAAACCGTCTCCAGTTCGATCGCATGCTTCTTTTGGACGCCAAATCGCTCGGCGATCTCCCGAGTCGAATGGGAGGCAAGATAATCGCCCAACGTTTTTTCTGCGATCTGTTCGCGATCGCTGGCAAGCTGCCGCTGAACGGCAAGCTGGGCCTCGAAATCGGCCAGCCTCTGTGACTGATCAGCAGAAGGAACACGCACAAAAGGTTCCGCGCCAACAAAACTGCTGTAGCTGGCCTGCTTCTCATCAAGATTGTTGAAATAGGCGTAGAACTGGAAGTACTCGCGCTGGCTGATGGGATCGTACTTGTGATCGTGACAGCGGGCGCACTGCATCGACAAACCAAGGAACACCGTCGCAGTCGTATGGACTCGGTCGGCTACGTATTCGACTCGATACTCCTCAGCGATGATCCCACCTTCCGTATTGTGGCCCTGATTGCGGAGGAAACCTGTGGCCACCTTCTGGTCTAGCGTTGGGTTTGGCAGGAGGTCGCCAGCCAACTGCTCGATCACAAACTGATCGAAAGGCATGTTGGTTCGAAAAGCGCGAATCACCCAGTCGCGCCAGGGCCACATGGTGCGGTCTTCGTCGTTGTTGTACCCATTGGTGTCTGCATATCTAGCCAGATCCAACCAATGCGCCGCCATCCGTTCGGCATAGGCATCCGAATCGAGCAAACGGTCGACCAACCGCTCATAGGCCGACTCGCTGGGATCCGCAAGAAAACGGTCCAACTCTTCTGGTGCTGGAGGCAATCCCGTCAGATCCAGTGCCACGCGACGGGCCAGCGTCGCCGGGTCGGCGGGCGGTGAGAGGCTCTTACCCGACTCCTTCAATTTGCCTACCACCCATCGGTCAACCACCGAACTGTCTGGAGGGTCCTTCGGTTGCCGAGAGGTCCCAAGCGGCTCAAAGGCCCAGTGACCGGTGTACTTCGCGCCCTGCTCGATCCAAAGGCGGAGGACCTTTTTCTGCGCCTCCGACAGTGGCCGCTTGGCATCGGGGGGTGGCATAACCTGGTCGGGATCCGTCGAATGAATCCTCGCCAACAACCGACTGGCATCTGGCTGCTCTGGAAAAATCGCCTTTGCCTGGATAGCCGCGTCGCGCTGGTCCAGGCGCAGATCGGCTTGCCGGGCGATTGCGTCCGGACCATGGCAAGACCAGCAGTGGTTGGTCAGGATCGGCGCGACATCCTTCGCGTAGTCGACGGTCTGCGCGGATACCTTCAAGGAGATCCCAGCGACGGCAAAGAACCAGACAGCGAGCAAACCACGTGTCAGCATGGCAGTCCTTGAGGGTGGGAGGGAGGGGTAGCAGATTCGAACAGCCAAAAAACCATCACGTTGGCTTGCGGACTTCCGACGCCAGCTGCAGCTGATGCTGCTTTTTAGAATAGCAAAACTAAGCCGCACAGAGAATGTCGGGGAATCAGTCCCACTGCGCAGTTCGCATGGTCGATGCAATCGCAAGGCGATAAACGCTGAACCAATGGAAAGAGCGGAGCGCTTTTATGGCACTCCGCTCTCGAATGTCCATGCGAAAAACCGACTTCGCCTGAATTACGATCTGCGCGAAGTCTTCTGACTCAGAGCGTGTTTGGAAAGGTAGTCTACAAGCGACTCCATCCAGCCCTCTGATTCGCTGCCTTCGACCACCTCCGATTCCCCCTCCGCCCATACAGAGAGGAGTCGATCCGCAAGTGTCGCGTCTGGCTTCATCTCAACGCGACTGACCCAGGCTGGACTTGGCATCCAACGCGTGCCAATCCCGGGCGATGCGGAACGCTTGGCTTCTTCCGGTGCACCAGGTAGCGATGTCCCCAAGCCCACCATGCCAAGCCCATATCCCGCAAATCCATCGTCTCCTCCTTCTCCTTCAGCACCATCTCCACTGGCAGGAATCGTGATATTGCCGATCAGGACGGAATTCGAAACACGGCTCTGCAGGAAAGACATGTCCGCACTGGTGATGCGTCGATCCTTGTTCACATCTCGCATGTCGGTAATCGGGACGATCGCCGTGCTGATGGATCCCTGAACACCGCTCAGATCTGCCGATGTCAATCGGTAGGGAGCGACACCGTTGACCTCGCCCAGTGCATGCCCCAGGTAATAGACTTGCCGGTCGATCAAGCCAGTATTGGCGGTCGCCTTGACGATCACCTGCAACCATCGGTTGGTGATGGCACCATCAGCCCATTCCAGACGAATCCGGGATGGCTGCCCCGCAGTAGCAAGAACATCGATCACCGTTGGCGCGGGAGCCGCTGCCCAGGTGCTTGGATCGACCGCCCCACTGGCTCCGTTGGGCGAAACCCGGAAAGTAAAATCATCGGCCAGCAATGTGTCGGCAGCCAAGCCCGCAACATCCAAGACGATGCCGTTGATACCGCGACTGTAATTGATGACATTCGCGAAGGAGGTCGTCTGCGTCGAACCAGTTGCACGAAGCAATTGCTTGCCGTTATCCAGCGCACCGGAGACGCCACCTGTCGATTCAAAGCCCGATCCGTTGTAGAAGACCTTCGAATTGGTGATCGCCACCAGAGCGGTGATCTGGAATGCAACAGTCGAGGATCCGCCATCCTCATCGGTGCCGGTAATGGTTACCGTCTGATTGGCGATCGCTGCGTTCGGCGTGTAAGTCCAGCTCCAGGTTCCGTTGGCGTTCTTGACGACAGAGCCAACGGAGGCAGAAAGGTTGACGGTATCTGCCACCACGTCCGACCATGTCCCCGTGTTGGTCAACTCGCTTAGAACCGGACCGACCACCGACGCGGAATTGCTGGACAACTGGGGAGCTCGGTTGGTAACAGAGAAATTGAACTGAACGCTTGCAGTTCCTCCTTTGCCATCATCGGCTGTGATTGTGACCAGCGTTGAGGCAAGATCATCCAGCCCATCGATACTCCACTGCCATGTCCCATTGGCATTCCTCTGCACCGTTCCGACCGACGCAGAGAGAACGACCGTGTCCCCGGTGTCTGGATCGGACCAAGTCCCGGTGTTGGTGATCGTGGTGCCTTCAAATCCCGAGACATTGGCGGTATCGACACCGAGAATCGGTGACGCATTCGCAACCACATCGACCGGACGCGACACGATATTGCTCAGCGCATCCACAGCTCCACCGTCGTCGACGCGGAAAGAAACGGTTCGGATGCCAGCGGTCGGTGGCGAGTTGAGATTGCGGTAGCGGATCGATCGCAACGCGGACTGGTAAGCCGATACGGTATCCGTTCCAGAGAGAGTGAGGATACCTGTAGCGTCGTCGTAGATTCCAGTGATTCCTGTCGTATTGTCAAACTGCAACCGATCCTCGGCAGGAACCAATCCCGAAGAAATCGAAATCACCGCACCGACGATCGTCGCGCTGTCGACATCGCTCAAGCCGATCCCCGGATCGACCACCACCGCAGCCCCGCTTGTGGTTGCCGAACCGCTGGAGGCGGTAAGGACAGGGGCATCATTGACGTTGGTGACCGTGATAACAAAAACCTTTTCAAAAGACTGAGCCCCGTAGGCTTGACCTCCCTGGTCCGTCGACCTCACTCGAATGGTGTAGCTGGACTTCGTTTCAAAGTCGAACGATTCGGCGGTGCGCAACTGGTTGCCAACCAAACTGAATTTGGCATTGTCGGCATCGCCTTCGCCGGCCGCAAACGAGTAGGTAAATGTATTTCCTGGGTCGGGGTCGGTGCTGGTCAGCAGACCCACGGCCGTTCCTGCAGCCAGATTCTCTGCAATCGTTGCAGACGAAAGTTGGATGTCGGTCGGTGCATTGTTGAAAAGTTCGGTGTAGTACACCTCCAACTTCGGCCGAATCGTATCGGAGAGGTCATACTCCGAGGAGGCAAAGAACCAACCGTTGGTACCATTCGTCCAGGGATTGAATACCCAACCGAAGTTGCTGGTTCCGCGAACCCATGCTTGAACGTCTTCGATCGCCTCGAAGACAGTCATTCCTGCTTGGGCAAGCGGTGCTAACGAACTGTTACCTGCCTGGAAACTGACGGACGATGCCGCTTCGGTCCCATCGACGGAAACACCATCTACAAAATCGCCCCAAGTAACCGTCTCGGGCCAGTCGATTCGCATGCGATGCGCTGTGCCGCCGTGCCCCACCGCGTCGCTAAGAACTGCGCCAACGGTCAGAATGGCATCATGGATCTGAGCGTTCACCGGAATCTGGCCGGCAGCATTCCCTGACAGCTGATCAAATCTCAGCAATGCCTGCCGCACCACTTCGGTGCTTCCTGTCGTAGGAAAGTCCGTGCCAATATTCAACGTATCGGCTTGACTGGTCAAATTGGAAGCGATCTGTGTGTCACTGGTACCGGTGTAGCCATTGATTCCCTGCTGGAACGTTGCCGAAGAGTAGCCAGCTGGCAGCCACTCGACCCGAAGCATCGGACGAAACTCCAGATTGCCAGTCTCCGATGCACTGAATTGCCAGCCATCGGTGGTGATTGGATCAAACAGCCATCCGTAGTTCGCTTTCCCGCCGTTCACCCAGGCTCGTACATCCGGCGTTACGGCCACCGAGGCATACCCCAAACCAGATGCTCCAGAACCATCCAGAGTGTGCCAGATGGAATCGAATTGCACCTCTGCCTCGACTCCATCCACCTGAACTCCATTGACCAGATTGTTCCAGGTGCTGGTGCTGTCGCTCCATGACTGCAACATCCGGTGCATCTTGCCACCGTCTCCCGTGTTGTTCATTTGCAAAAACAGCGATGCTGATGTGATCGTGGCTCCCGCAGGAATCTGACGAAGCGTTGATCCGACGATTTCATCAAATCGCAGCATCACCTGGGAGGTATTGGTCCCTCCATCGTCAGGAAAATCGACAAGCAACCCGGAGGCATCTTGCCCAGTAGGCCATGTGGTGTTTGGATTGCTCTGAGCGATCTGAACGTCTCGGGCACCGGAGTACTCGCCAAATCCGCGATCCACCCCCTCCTGGAACTCAATCACGCGCTTGAACGCCGTCCGAATCGTCTTCTCCTTCGCCCCATCGATCGCCGACTGATTGTCGCCATCGACCAGGGTGAAGCGAATTGTCTTGAGCCCAATGTCGCTGGCAGAAACACTCTCGAAGGTGATTGCCCTGGAGACCTGCTGAATCGATAGTCGGTTGGCCAAGCTGTTGAAGGTGACCACCAGAGGCGTGCTGCCCGATCCACCGGTGAAACTTCCCACCACCACGCCGTTGTAGGTCACGTCGCTGCCCGAAACCCCTACCTGCCCTGGCCCTGTACCCTCATTGCGTATCGCTAGACGATCGCTGGTTGCACCACCACTGACAACCGCTACTGTTAACTTGCCACCATCCATGTAAAGCGATCCGGCCACCACGTCCAACCGACCCTCGACCCCTACCGCTTGGCCGAAACCGACGTGGGTCGTGTTCGACTTGGTCGCCAGACGAAAATCAAGGTCCACATTCGTCACCGTCTGATCCGCAGGGTTGAAACCTGAATACTGCGCATCACTGCTGGTGATCGCACCAACCACAAGCGTGTATGTCTTGTTGCCGTCCAGAAGGTTATCGTCTACGCCCGTTAGGATCAGCGACTGCGCAACGTTCCAGTTGTCCACGGTGAAAGTCATTTCGCTGACATTGACCGTTCCCTCGGCCAGATCGCTAGAAGAAAAGGGAATCGTCACGGGAGCGGTCGGCTGCGAGGAAAGTGTCACGGCGATGATCGCCTGGCCACCTCGTTCGGTCGTCTGCCAGCCACTTGCAGGAGAAAAGGAGACTCCAATCGCATCGTTGTCCGTGTTGACTACGGAGACAGGAGGGATCGGTAGCGACTCGAAAGCCGTGTCGGCACTGCTGCTACTGAGGCGAATACTGTACCCAACCGTTCCGTCCACTAGGAAATCGTCCACGCCGGTGACGGTCACCGTCTGAGCGATGTTCCAGTTGGCGGGAGTGAACACCAGAGCGGCGGGAGACACGGAACCTTCACTGCTGTCGCTGGAAGCCGGAGTGATCGTGACGTCGCTGGTCGGGGCCACCGCCAGGACGACGGAGAAGGTCGCCGTGCCACCCGCTTCGGTGGTCACCAAACCACCGGCTGGCGTCACCACAACGCGATCCCCGGTCACCACTACGGTCACTTCGGCAGAAGAAACGCGCCCTAGACTGTCGGTGATCTGGTAGGTGAACCGATCGGTCACCGACTGGCCTGGCAAGAGACCCGTGATCGCAGCACCTCCAGTGACCGGATCGTAACGGAACGTACCATCGGCCTGTAGCGTCACCGTAACGCCCAGGTCGCTGACAGCCTGATGCGAAGTGATGCTGAAAGGATTGGGCGCCAATCGCTCCAAAGGATCCAGAAACGGCAGAAAAACGAACTGGATATCTGCCACCAGTGGATCGAAAGCCCCCGTCGCTCGACTCTTGAGTACAAACTGGCCTGATGCATTCTGAAAGTTGACCGCCTGACTTGTCGGTACATCGGTCAAAACACCATTGACCGTCGCTTGCACCGTCCCCGACGCAATCGCGACTAGAGTTCCCGATGCTGGATCTTGACCAGGGATAGTCAGGCTTAGGGCACCTGCCACATCAGCCGTCGCGGTGACACCGCCAGTGACTTGATGGAATGAACCGGCGGCGCTGTTCCAACGCCCGGCGATCAGGCCAGGGGTCGAGGCAGGAAGGTAGATAAAGCTGATTCCATCATCCTCAAACCCATTGGCTGCATCATCATTGTCATTGTTTCGAATCTGCCAGCGGTTGGTACCAGGCACCGGTCTGACGGAAACGGCGTTGTCGTCATTCTGTGCTGCCGTTGCGAAAAGGTACCCGTCGGTCAGTGCGTCAGTGACCTCAGGTACGGTCACTTCAAATAGCCCATTGGCGACTTTCACCACGTTCGATTGGCTGACACCAACCCCCGACAGCAGCTGCCCGGCGCTGTTGATGTGCCCGCCAGTCCATCCCTCTGCAAAAGGGAAAAATCCCGCCGACATCGGGCCATTGCGATCTCCGTTGCCAGTAGCGCCAATTCTCATCGCCAACCAATAGCCATTGCTGACGCTGTTGACGAGGTTTCCAAAGGTATTGATGGTGCTGTAAGGACTGCTATCGTCGGCCGGCGTTCCCAAGAGCACTCCGCGACTTTGCTCCAGCAACTGTCCATCACGGCTCAATCGGACTTCCCCTAGAAACTGATTGGGAACGGAATCGGCCAGCGCTAGGGCATTGCGTCCGGAGGTCGTCAGAGCAACCGACCACTCGGTCGTCGCATCGGTTGTGGCAGTGGAATTGCCTAGCAGACTCGCCGCCGACACCGAGTAAGGAGTCGTGTCAGGCCAAAAATCATTGACCAAAGATGCGATCACCACAGGAGAATCTTTCGTGGTGCTCGCCGAGTCGCCGATGGCGCGGGCCGCATCGGCCTGGGATTCGATCGTACCGTAGTAACGCGGAGTGGTGATCGAAGCTCCCCTGCCGTCGGTGGCGCTCACTGTGTAGGAGAACGCTCCGAATCGATCCGCCAACGGGGTGAAGGTAAGGATCGATCCCGTGATCGATGCTGTGACAGGCGCATCCGGGACCATTGCGATCTGAAAGGAAAGCGAATCGCCCGTATCGTAATCGGCAAAAATCGTCGCTAGATCCACGGTCTGCGCGGTTCCATCCTCCACAAAACTCAAGGCAGCAATATCGCCCAGTTGATAGGGCGCATCATTTGTCCCCCGCAAACGCACCAACACCTCAGCAGACGCAGTGTCGACCCCATCGGTCGCTGCGTAGACAATCCTGTCGGTGATTTCCACTCCCGCCGCCATGGCTCGAAAGGCTGGGTAGTCGTACTGATAACGGATCGTGCCATCGGGTGCAGCAACAAGAGCGATGCCGTTTTCACTTGCCTGCCCCGTGGGACTTGCCGGGCTTCCATAACTGACCAGCGTCAGCCCCGACGTAGGAGCGATGCGATTCTCAAAAGGAATGAACTGCACCAGAAAGTCGTCGTCGACAAGGTTGGTCGCCGTTCCTTCAAATTGGATCTGACGGATCAGAAAATCGGTTCCGTTGGCTGCCGGTTCGTAGGTGAAATAGCTGTTCAGCCCAGCCGTTCGATCGGTATCCCCAGACTCCAGCACCAGCACACCAGTGGTAGGTGAATGTCCGTCGACGGTCATGGTCCAGTTTCCTGGCCCGGTACGCACAATCGAGAAACCACCGGAAGATTGAATCATCGGCGTCGATTCGACCGCATCGCCCCGGACCAAACCTCCGATCAAGCCCTGCGCTCCCTTGGGAATGTAGACCAAACTAAATGGTCCACTCTCCCGCCCCGCATTGGTTGACGCATTATCACGAACCACAACACGCCACAGATTCCCACCAATCGGAACGGCTCTCGCATAGTTGTCGCTGTTGCCAGAGGTGATCGAGAAAAGGTAACCGTCGCTGAAGGAATCGGTGACACCCGAGACAGCGACCTCGTAGGTACCAGTCGCGGGGTTCGTCACCGCCAAAGAGGGATGACCGACAATTGCAGATCCATTGGTGTTGTAGGAACCACCAACCCAACCCTGGGAATAGGGAAAAAGAGCGACACCAGGCTTCGCGATCAGTTCTCCATCATTAGCCGGTGCGGCAACCGAGGAAAGATACGTCTGAGTGGTCGTGGTGGTCCCCACCATGTAATTGAGCACCACTTGATTGATCGCAGCATTGCCAGCAGCGTTCGGAACGGGGTTCTCGCGAGACGTCCCCAAGACGACCCCCTCAATCGTCCTCAGACGTACCAGAGACGCATTGCCGTTGTCCAGTGCATCGGTATCTCTGGACAGATCGATGTCGGCATATCCTCCCGACCCAGGAATTGCAATCGCCCCAACGATCAGACTGCGTTGGGGAATGGTGGAACTGGGACGGCTAGGAATGACATAGGTTGCGGTATTAGCCGTCTTGTTGGCGGCGGTGTAGTCGATGTTGGCAGCGGATACGGCCTGCGTGAATGCAGGCCCCTGATCGTTCCCCAGGACATTGAGAAAGATCGCCGAATTCGTCGCATTTGAACCGCTGATTAGGCTGAAGGAATCGTTCAATGCCTGGACGGCAAACAGGTCTCGCCTCTCCAGCATCTCCAACCTCAGAGCCCTTTGGAGTAAGCTCCGATGATGCCGAGCCTTCCCCGCACTGCCGAAACCAGTTCGCTTGCTCTTCGTCTTGTTGTCCATGGCTTCCTCTTCCCTCGATGACGGTACGCCTGCATGCCTTCGCCGTTGCGAACATTCAGGTTGTACCGATCGCAAGTGCAGATTTCGTGAAGAAGTGCCAAGTAGATTCGAAAGGTTTGGCGAGGATTTCTTCACCGAAAAAAGTGAAGCCGGTGAAAAGAGTCTGGTGGAGGCAACTGGCTTCCAATGAAAGACTGGCCTGGTCACAGCCAGTGCTTTCTGGCGATAGAGTGTGAAGAATGCGAGGCGGACCTAGGCGGTCCCATCTGATTTCCTGGAGCTATCTACTTCGCGTCGGCTCCGCCAACTTCCAACGGCTTGGGATTGACCTCCCTTCGCCGCTCCGGCATCAGGCCCTCAGAAACCTTCAGGGAGCGATGTCCTTGGGCATCTTTAGTTAAGAGGAACCCGTCGTACAACTCTCCGATCGCTGTCCGCGCCTCGAACTTCAATTGATTCCCATCGATGTGGATCACCTGGAAAAGCTGTGTATCCTCCGCCGATCTTCGCATCACCGGCTGATCCTGGAGGTTGTACATCTTGGGACCGCTCACGGAGACAACGTAGACGGTTCCGTCCTGGCCATCCATCCGATTGAGCCCCGTGGGAACATTGCCCAACGTCAAGGGGACCTCAGCACCAACCAACGCGGTCCGCCCGTAGCTGTGATCGTGTCCCTGCAGTACCAAGTCGACTCGATAGCGATCGAAGATCGGCTTCCATGCCTCTCGCAAAGAGGCATTGTCGCGATCCTTTGCGGTCGAAAAAATCGGATGATGAAAGGTGCAGATAACCCAAGTCGCATGGCTGCCGTCCAGCACCTTTTCCATCCACGCCGCTTGCTCTTTGATTTTCTCATTGCTGTTGAGGCAAAGAAAAAGAACATTGCCGTATTCAAAGTGGTAACAAGATTCCGGAAGATCCGCGATACCGTTCTCCGGCAAAGTAAAACTGGGGCGCCAGTGGTGCGACAACCTGGGCGTGCCATCAGGTTGCTTCGCCTGTTCGTGATTGCCGGCAACTGGCACACAAAACATCGACGCATGCAGGAAGCTTCCGGCTTGGAACCATTCGCCCCACTCACCATCCGACTGCGCATTGTTGATCAGATCGCCCGCGTGGATCATGAACGACGCCTTGGGTGCCTCTCGATAGGCTTCCCGCACGACTCGGGACCACATCGAAAGGATATCGTTCTGTGCGTCGCCGAAGTAAAGGAAGCTGAATGATTGAGCATTGTCAGACGCCGTTCGAAACTGAAACCACTCGCTCCAATTCACGCCATCCCCAACCCGATAGCTGTAGCAGGTTCCCGGCTTGAGATTGCGGATCTTGACGGAATGAAAATGAGCCGTATTCAGGTCCGTCAGGAGAGCTTCGCTGACGGCAGGAAGCTGGGTGCTCCGGGAGCTCAGCTCAGGACCATGCGTTCCCTCCGCTATTTCAGCCCATGCTTCCCTTACTTCCGTGCTGGTGCGCCATGTCAGATTCGCGGTCGTCGTTGGATCATCGCCGATATTCAAGACGATACGATCGGGAGCAAGTCCCGGAGCATAAGCTTCAGCGGCGGCCAGTTTGCGGACCGGATGCGGGTGATCACCATCATGTGCGCGCACCGCAGCCATGGAACTCGCAAACGTGAATATCAAACAACTTGTCTGCTGCCAAAGGAATCGATTTCTCATCGGAAACACTCCAAGCTAGTTATCGAACACGGGGACCCGTCGGAATTTCGAAAACAACGCCACCAGAAGCCGCTAGCGGTCAGCTCCACCTTCCGAAATCGCAGGCCGCCGAGCCTGCCGATGAAAAATAGCTCGATCCATCAGCGATGGCTCCTTACTGTTCGGAACTGGTAGATCAGGAAGGCTGACGAACTTCTCCCATTGTTCCAGCGGAACTTGCCAGGGAGGAACCCTCAGCGGCTCGGATAGCGGCACAACCCACTGCCGGCCAAGCTCCCATGGATCGATCGACATCAGATCGCACTTTGGGTCGATCAGAAGCTGAGCTTTGCGTCCATTGAGCGAACTGAGGGCCAAGACCTGAACCTTGGCGATGCGGCCAGTCGAAGCGTAGTAGTGGTCGCCAAGAAACTGCCCTAACTGCAGAATCATGTCAGGGTCTCTCGCAAAACGACTTGCCTGTTCCAAAGTGATCCAACGCTGAAGCGAAGCAATCCACGTCGATCCGATTTTTTCATCCGTTAGGTAATAACGCACCCCAGTGATTTTGCCGCGAAGCATCATCCTCCACGCAAAATAATGACCTCGTTCTGTCCAGGAAGTCTCTTCTGAATAGAAAACGCTGCGCAGTGGGAACACGAGATGGAACGCGACATAGAGACCGATGATCCATTTGGCCACTGACGAAATGCCGATTCCTCTCGATCGCTCAGGC
Organism: Planctomycetaceae bacterium; assembly: GCA_040375295.1. Lineage (GTDB taxonomy): Bacteria > Planctomycetota > Planctomycetia > Pirellulales > Pirellulaceae > JBEISR01. The sequence goes on along the minus strand of JBEISR010000018.1, from coordinate 13,150 downwards.
TCTTCCCCGTCCGTCGGCAAACCAAAGAAATGCCTCGGCCAGCTGGTGGGGAAGAAAAGAGTGGTCGCCGCGATCATCAACCAAGGAAAAATGTGGATTTGAAACAAAACGGCATTGGTCAGGTGGAACAGGCATGCCGCCCCGTAGGCAAGCATCCTAGTCTTTCGAACCAAAAGCATTGGGACGATCGCAAGATCAAAGACCAATCCCCCCCAGGCGATCAGAAACACTGTAGATTCTTGATTCAACATGCCACCGACAACCGGCCAATGCTGCAGCGATTGGAGCATTTGACGGACAGGCGCACCCGTCAACCAATCTGGCTCCAACTTGGCGACGCCTCCCATAAAATACGGAATGGCGATGTGAAAGCGAAGCATCGTCAGGCACCATGCGGGCACCCGCCACTGGGTACTTCCTGAAAGCACGGCACCCAAACTCCACCCGCGATCCAGCGGCATCCAGGGTAACCACCACGAGATCCATATCAGGAGGTAATAATGATTTTGGTAATTGGTCCTCTCGCAGAGAAACAGGTAGGTAAATCCAATCGCAAACGTCAAGGCACTCGTGCGATAGAAGAACCCCAGAGCTATCCCGAGCGATGCGAGAAGAAGAAGGGAAAATACGCCATACATCCAGAACCCGGGGAGCGGCTTGATCCACTCCAATCCACGGTACGAAAAATGGTAATTTGGTTCGATGTAGATCGAGGTCACGCGACCACTAGTTAGATAATCCCATGCCCAGAAAGCCAGAATGAATCCATAGAGAATCCGGAACAGATACAAACCACACCCATCAACCGCACCTTCGAAGAATCGACCGATGCGGCCCATCAGTGGCTCCAATGGCCAATCGCCCCTTGCAGTTGACTTCTTGTGTTCGGCGGCCATCATGGCTCCATCGATTCCGCCTCCTCCTCCGGCGCATCATCCAGCGAAGGTCGATCAACTTCTGAATTCTTTTCCCTGAGGACCACTTCAAAAGAATTCAATCTCCCTGCAGCCACGTCGACCTCCATCACATCCACTTCGGAATTCGTCGCGCAGTCGCATTGAAACCCTGGAAAATCCTCGGGATGCGCACGGTCGACACGAACCCGGTGCCGTCCAACGACAGCGCCATCTCCATCGCCATACGTCGAGAGAACAAAAGCGCCCTCCTTGTCGGCGACTCCATAACCCGACTTGCCAACCATCGCCGACTTGCCTGTCTGCAGTGGCTCGAAGAAAACTCGCGCATTCGCCACCGGCGTCCCCTTGCAAAGGACTTTTCCAGTCACCTTGGAGGTGGGAAACGAACCCGTTCCGCATCCGACGTTCCAGGTAAGCACCGCTAAAAGAATCAGAACTTCGAATCGATACATCGGTATACCCTTCATCACCACTCACCAAGTGTTCGGCCGTCGGAAATCGAGTGGATGTTGCAGTAGGTGTCGGAGGAGATGTTCTCGGAGAGAGAAGTGAACCGATCCGTCGGCGAATGCAAACTGCGCCCCTCCCGCATGAAAACTGAAGGCACAGTCGTCATTGATGGCGAAGAGCATCCGTTGCGGGTTGCATTTGCAGTTGATGGGGGCGTTGGTACGCCCGTTGGTGCGAATCGATTCATCCGTACCGGGACCACCGATCCAAATAGGCCAGTCCTCGACGCGTGTGGGAGCCGTCGTGCCGTTGCCCGTGACGTAAGAGGATTCACACAACAATGCGGAGTTGCTGAGACCATCGGTGAAATCGGCAAATCGGCGCCAAGGTGCCTCCGATCGCTTGTGCATCGCTCCATCGTTCCCGTAACAACTTCCACCCGCCGTTTTGTAGTCAGAGACGGCGTAGCCGATCATCTGACGCTGTTCGGCCACGAGGGGTCCAAAATTCTGCCCCCCGGGAATCGCCCAGAATTCCGGAACAATCTTCGGAAGGGTCGACGAGGGGCAGCGGTAAGTAGCAACTTCCACTTCGCCTCCGGGAATCGGTCGACCCGAGAGGGCTTGGTTGAGCTCCAGTGCCCCTTCCGCACCCCACAGGGGGTGACCTGTGATTTGGTTGTATAGATTTTGTTGCTCAATGAACGGAAGGATGGCACTTTGCCAACCAAACCCGTCATCATCAAATCGATGCCCGTCGATCGGGCTTCCCATGATAGCGCAGGGGATCTTTTTGAAACTCGATTCGTAGTTATGAATCGCTAGGGCCATCTGTTTGAGATTGTTCGAGCATTGCATTCTCCTAGCGGCTTCGCGAGCCGATTGAACGGCAGGCAGGAGAAGCCCAACCAATAGCCCGATGATGGCGATTACCACCAGAAGCTCCACTAGAGTGAACGCGCCTCGAATTCGATTTCGTCTCATGGAACGCTCCGTCAATCTTGCTTCTGAGAAAGATTACTTTCCTGAATTTGACTTTGGAGATTCGAGTAACTATGGATCCGCAACGACGGGCGGAGCTATCGAGGGGTCAACCTCCAATGCGATCGACTGAGTCGGATCGATGCGGACCGTGGCTTTCAGTCGAGGACTGCGAGGATCGCCGTAGTTATTTCCCAGTCGGTCAGCCCCTGTCGCCTTACCTTCACTGCTGAGGCTCATCTCCCCTGCAGCGACCTCCCCCGGCCAGACAACGGTCACGGCATACTCCCCCTGCTCAGCGCCATCTCCTTCCTGATAGGTTGTCAAACGGAACGAACCGTCCGAGCCACAGGTTGCGAAGGGCTTGGGAGCATTTTTCCTCCCTTCTTCGCTTGGGTGAAACACCACAAGCGCCCCCGAACATGGCTCCCCGGTTGTCGTCTTGACTGACCCTTGAACGGGATATGTCTTCGGTGCGGATGGAGCGCAACCAACCAACGTGACCAGCAGCATCACCATCGATCCAGACCATCGCACATATTCCAGCATGCTGCTTCACTCCCTGACGGTGTGACTTGCCGTCCGCAGGTTGAATTTCACAGGACAACGGTCAATCGCCGGAATTCGGCGCGACCTCCGCTGGGGTTAAACCGCCACCCTGCGCAGTGATCAGCGCGGCATAGATCTGCGGCGATATCGATTCGGAATAGAAATTCACGCTTCCATCTGCCATCGCATGATTGGCTCCGCCAGGATGGAACGCATAGGTTTCGTTGTCATTGTGGCAGTTGATCACACAGTTGCCTGGAGACGCTGTCCCTCCCTTGATCGCCCCATCCAGACCGTAATCATTCTCATGATGCCCCCACCCACCATCGCGAAGCACTGCATTGGGGATTTTCTTTCCTGCCACATAGAAGTTCGGCCGCCCTGCATCCTCGCACAGCAAGATGGTCTGGGAAGTGCCATCGATGATGGAGCTGATTTTGTTCGCCCTGGTGGCTGTCGTGCCCAACAATGGAATTCCTGGACCGATCAACTCGGGGCTCAAAGCGCTATACAACGTCGCTTGCGTCGTCCCTGCGGGATAGCCGAAAAACGTAATCGATCCCGGGTTGATACTGCTACAGGTTGCGTAGTCGGTGACCGCGAGGTTCTGGTAAGGGAAGGGTGCGCCAAAAGTGTAGGTGCCCGAAACCGTGCGATCCGAACCGCCTGGCGTCGAAGGGCAAAGGAAGGTGGCGATCTTCGTTTGCAGTGCAAGCTGATTGTTTGGCGTCCCCGGTACGATTGCCGAGCTAGAGAACCAGGGGAACTTTTGGTCGTACAGGTTGAATACCTGCGTCTGCTCAATGTAAGGCAGCAGTGCCGGTGCCCACGCATGCACAATGCCGGGATAGGGAAATCCCGGCTGCCCCGATCCACCAGGAGGCAACCCCAAGTTGACGAAAAGACTTGGCGGCATCTTCTTGTAGGTGCTCTCGTGATTGAGAACCGCCAAGCCAAGTTGCTTGAGGTTGTTGGAGCACTGCATACGGCGAGCGGCTTCGCGAGCGGCTTGGACCGCTGGTAACAAGAGCCCCACAAGGACTCCAATAATCGCGATCACCACCAGCAACTCCACCAGCGTAAAGCCACCGCGAACTACCTTGCGTTCCATCGATTTTCTCTCCGTCGAATAGCTGCCGGTGAAAAAGCATGCTGCCATCCCAACGGAAAACCGTCGGTACCTCGTCCAAAGAGGTTAGCGAATGAAAGAGAAGAAAAAGGCCTTTTTTCTGTAAAGGAATCGAGAGGTTTTCCACCGGAGCTTTCGCAGAGAGTTTGAGATTCCGGTCAGCATACCCATCCCGGCGTCAACCCGCTGCAAGCCTCTCATTCCAAAGGCAACAGCTTGGGATCTGGGAAGTGCTAGCGATTCAAAGGGGATCCGATTAAGTGGCCTTGGGCGCGTGTACCAAAGGGCAGAGTGCGCCGGGGGGAGAATTGCATGAAGGAGCCAAGTGGGGCTGGCCGAATTTTTCGCTAGACGGCTTGGCGGCCCGTGCACCCATCTTTCGAGGTCAACGATGCATTCGACTCAACGCACCAACTGGATCAAGAAACGACTCCTTACCACCTGCAGTGCCCTTCTTGCTGCCGGACTGCCCCATGTGGCGACGGCACAGCAAGCGTTCCACGATTCCGATGACATCCAGCTAGCCCAGCGTGTTGCCTGGGCTGAGGGAGTCGATGAACAAGTCACGCTAGCCGGCCATCAGGCATCGTGCGACCGCAGCCAAGGATTGGCATGTGACAGCATGGCCATTAACTCAGCGGGATGTTCGGCCGGTGCTTCAGGAGTCGGCAGCAGTTGCTTGAGCTATTGGTGGATGGGCGGAGACAGCGCTCTTCGCAAAGACTATGCAGCCAACGGCATCACGCTTCAGAACAACGTAACGCAGTTCTACTATGGAGTTGCCAGAGGCGGCGTGGACGAAATGTTCAATTACGCCGGACATGGCGACTACCTGATGAATGTCGACTTCCAGAAACTGGGAGGGATGCAGGGACAGTTCCTAAAGATGCGCACCGAGCATCGGTTTGGCGAATCGCTGCGTGAAGGGACTGGGACCATTCTTCCTCCCAATCTGGCTGCCGATCTTCCAACGACGGAAACCAACCATCTCTATATCACCAACCTAACCTTCATGCAGTTCCTCTCCGAGTCGTTTGGGCTGTTTGCCGGAAAGGTTGATACGCTCGATGGCGACTTGAATGCGTTTGCCAGTGGGCGAGGCATCCATCAGTTTTCCAATGCCGCGTTCGTCGTCACGCCGCTGGGCTTGCGCACCATTGCCTATTCGACGCTTGGGGCTGGTTTTGTGGTTGTGCAGGATGGCGAGCCAATTTTCACCTTCTCGGCGCTCAATGCCAGCGATACCACACGAACCAGTGGATTTGATGAACTCTTTGCCGATGGCATCGTGCTCTGCCCCGAACTTCGCTTGCCCACCAATTTCTTTGGCCTGCCTGGGCATCAACTGTTCGGTGGAACCTGGAGCAGTCGCGACTACGCGACGCTCGACTTCCCACCCACAGTCATTCTTCCGAATGTCCCGATCCCTCGCGCCAGCGACTCCTGGTCGCTCTACTGGAACTGCGATCAATACCTGGTCGTCGATCCGAACGACTCCAAGCGCGGCTGGGGTTACTTCGCACGCGCTGGCTTCGCAGACCCCAACACCAATCCCATCGACTGGTTTGCCAGTGCTGGTCTAGGTGGCAACAGCAACCTCTTTGGTCGCGCTTACGACACCTTCGGCATCGGATACTACTACGCGGGGCTCAGCGATAATCTATCGCCGTGGTTGGGAACCGTCCTGGGAGGCCTGGGAGCAGGACAGGGGGCCGAAATTTTCCACAACTTTGCGGTCTCCCCGAGACTCTTCATCACCGCCGATACTCAGTATCTGGTCCCCTCGCGTGATGCGATCGACGATTCTATCGTAGTCGGTTTGAGAGCCAACCTGAAATTCTAAAGATCATTAGAATAAATGAACCGAACGCGACGGCAGGTTCTCCTGTTCGTCGCGTTCGCATTGGACGGCTCCCTCGGTTTTATCGACTGGGCGTCTGGGCTCACCGCCCAACTCAAATCACTCGCCGCCTCCTGACGCCACACCGCTGGCCCACCAACCCAGCGGTATTCTCTTTCGGTCAGGAACTCGACTCACTTCGCTTCCTTCCGGGAAAGATGCTTCGGCGCCCGCCGAGCGATCCTTACGACTCCGCGATCGCCCGGCCAGAGGTCGAACAGGGAGTCGCCTGCCACTCCAGGCACTCTGGATCGACTACTGACTGAGGGGGGGAACTGCCCCGATAGTGCACCAAAGGGCACGGAAAATCTTGCTGCAAAAGCCGCCGAACGCAGCGGCTTGGCGTCCACGACGGGAATCTGGCCTTTCTTTCCGACGTGCTTCCCACTATTTCTCTGCGGAAGCTGGCCTGTCACCCTTTTGTGAATCCTTTCGTTGGAATTCAGATCCTCTTCGTCTCGCACTCGTTGGACTGGGCGCGTTTCGCAAATGCACAAACTGTCGCTGGACATATCTCTGCGTGCAGTATTGGTTTTGCTGCTCTTTGCGCTGCCGTCTCATCGTGCGCGGGGTCAGGATCCAGTACGGGTACCTTCCAATCGCCAGAGGCTACAGGATCTTCCGGTTGAATCCCCAGGTACTTCGGCAGCGAATTCCATACCACGGCCAGAAGCCATATCTGGGGGCACTTCCTCCGCAGCACCGACCGGCCGGCAGACTGACCCTCAATCCTCCACATCGCCATCGAAATCGAATCCTGTGGACGGCGTTGCGGAGGCACCCATTGCAAACTTCCCGCCCGACGGCTCCCTGGGGAGCAACTTGGCAGGGGAACTTGGCTTTGATCCCATGTTTAGTGGAACGATGAGCTCGGAGCTGACCGGGACGCGGCTATCGGAAACCGATGCACTCAGTGTCGGCCTGAACTTCAATGAATTTCCGAAAGACTACATCAATGGCCTGACGCTACAGAAGGGTCGATGGGCGCTCAAGTTTGGCGGCTATGTGAAAGCCGATTTGATCCGAGATTTTCGTGCCATCGACTCGACAGACACTTTCGATCCGTCTGCGATTCCGGTCGGCGATCCCCAGCGAACTAACTCTCGGATGCACGCAAGGCAATCGCGGCTGAACATGGATGCACGCTGGATCACCAACACCGGGAATCCGCTTCGGATCATGGTGGAAGGAGACTTCTTCGGCAGTGGCGACACATTTCGATTACGACATGCGTTTGGAGAGTACGAAGGATTGATTGTCGGTCAGACCTGGACCACCTTCACGCACCGTGCAGCGCTCCCCAATACACTGGATGTCGTCGGAGACGTTGCATCGGTTGGACGCAGGCAGGCGCAGGTGAGATACTCACGTCACTTCTTCGATGATCGCTGGGTGGTCGCAGCCGCCCTGGAGGACTCCAATGTCTCGGTCGATCCGGAACTGCTGGCCTTCGGCCAGCCTCGTTCCATCGCCCCCGACTTCATTAGTCGCCTGCGCTACAATGGCGACCGAGGGCAGTGGCAGATTGCCGGTCTTGTCCGACGGCTCGGATTCCAGCCCACCGGACAAGATGTCCTCTCCGATATCGGCAGCGGCCTGAATCTGACTGGTTTTTTTGACTTGGCCAAACGCTGCCGTCTATACGGAGGAATTCTCTGGGGCAACGGGATTGGAAACTACCGCGACCTTCCCGATGCAGCACTGATTGGACCAAACGAAGGGACTACCCTGGAAACTTTGGCTTGGTATTCGGGGGTGACACACCAGTGGAATCCTCGATGGTCCACCAACCTGACCTACAGCACAGGAAATGTCGACAACACGCCAGGACAGCCTGCAGAGAGCATTCATCAACTGGAGTACATCGCCGTCAATCTTATTTGGCAACCGAATCCTCATATGTTTGCCGGATCGGAGTTGCTATGGGGCGAGCGGATCAATAGCGATGATGCCCGGCAGGATGCCAGTCGCCTGATGTTCAGTTTTGGCTTCCTGTTCCCCTGATTGATCGCCGATTGCAACACGCTAGGGTCCGAAAGGGCGCGCCCATGTCCTCCTACAATGAAGAAGATGATCCGCGAGTCGAATTGGCGCTGGAGAGGACCGAGATGGCCAACTTCCGGACCCAGCTGGCGCTCGACCGCACCACTCTTGCCTGGATCCGCACGGCTTTGACCTTCGCCACCTTCGGCTTCGGATTGATCAGCTACTTTCGATCGCTGTCGATGGCACCGGTACCTGCCGGGTCGACGCTGGGAAAAGACTATTCGCGACTGCTGCAAGAGGCAACGATCGCCGGGCGAGCGCTTTTGATAGTCGGAATCGTTTCGATGGGGATTACGGTCCTATCTCATTGGGGGGCGATCCGAAGGCTGCGAAGCGGCAAGCCACCCCACTTGCATCCGTGGCCTCTGAGCATCATCGTAGCGTTGCTTGTGGCGATCATGGGAATCGGCGGCCTTTGGCTTACCCGCTGAACACGACCTTCCACGCTAGCCCCTTCACGCGGATATCTTTGTTCGTTTCTCACTCCGAGACTTGGTTGCATGTCTATCGACTTCCATCGACTTCCCGAAACCGATCCTGCCATGATCCTCCGGTATCGGGATCGCCAGTTTGCTGCCGAGTTGCTAGCGGTAGCGATCCTTCATCTGGATCTATTTACGTGGCTGGGAGAACGGGATGGTGCCGATCTGCAGACGATCTGCGACCATTTTGCATTGAAGACCAGACCCGCTGATGTGATGCTGACTTTGGCGGTTGCGAACGGTTACTTGCAACGCCATACCGACGGCCACCTGGAAGTGACACAGTTAGCGATCGAACACTTGACGGCTAGATCGCCATGGTACCTGGGGCCTTATTACGAACCGTTGCGAGGCAACAACGCCTACATGGGGTTTCTCCAGGTACTCCAGACCGACAGACCCGCTAATTGGCAAGCCAAGCAGGACACCGACAACTGGCACGATGCGATGACGCAGACAGCTTTTGCCGAGTCGTTTACAGCATTGATGCACTCACGCGGGTTGGCGCTGGGTCAGCATCTTGCCAAGTCGCTTCAGATTGCAGGAATACTTCAAGGCGGATTGCTCCTGGATGTTGCTGGTGGGTCGGGCATCTACAGCGCTTGCCTCCTATCGACCGCCCCACAACTGAAGGCTGTGGTTCTAGAGCAACCGCCTGTCGATCAGATCGCTCAGAGGGAAATGTCACGGTTTGGACTAGATCATCGTTGCGAGGTTCTGTCGGGCGATATGTTCCAAGCCAACTGGCCCAGATGCCAAGTGCTTCTTTTGTCCAACGTGCTGCATGACTGGGATATTCCGGAAATACGATTGCTCCTACAGAAGGCAAGTTCGGCACTGGAACCTGGCGGTTGGCTGGTGGTGCATGAAGCTTTCCTAGGGGAGGAGAAGGATGGTCCGCTCCCGGTCGCCGAGTACTCCGCATTGCTCATGCACATCACGCAGGGTCGATGTTATGCGCCCAACGAGATTCGGACTGCGGCCGAGGGCCTTCCGCTGGCATGGAAGGAGTTTCAGCCGACGATTGCCGACCGAGGATGGTTGGCAGCACAGCGGACCTGATCGAGGATGGGGGGAACGGGAGGTTTCTAAGGGATCGGCTGAGCCTGATTTCGCTTTTCAGGGTAGTAAGTCGATGGGATTGTTGCCCCTAGAACCCAAAGCAATTACACTCCGAGAATTCCGGACCTGACCAGAAGTCTGTCCCGTTTCCCTGAACTTACGTATCCCTCCGTGGTGGTCCCGATCATGATTTGGCCGATCTTATGGCTGAGCTTTGTCGCGCTGCTTTTTCTTTTGTTCGGGCTCTCGGCGATGATGGAAAGCCGTCAGAGGAGGAGGGCGGCAGCGGCATCCAAGGGGTCAGCGGCCAGCGGTGAGGACGACGGTGACATTCCACCAATTCCTGACTCGACCTTCGACGACGCCATCGCCTACGTCAGCCTGACCAGTGAGGAAAAAAGCTGAAGATTGGGCTCATAGCCCGGGTCTTTGAAGTGCTTGGCGGCAGCGGAGCCAATGTTCTTTTGCCCGACCAATCGTCGCATGGTGGATATCGACAATTTTTTCGACTTCTCGTGCGTATCCACCCGCCATTGCGACGGCGACCGGCACCGAACGATTTTCTAGCCATTCAAAGACCATTTGGTCGCGCGCCGACAGCCCTTGTTGGGTCAATTTGAGATTTCCAAGTCGGTCACCTTCGTATGGGTCTGCCCCCGCGAGGTAGATGGCCAGATCGTACGGGCCGAACGCATCGACCTGCAGCAGAGCTTCGGAGAGGCGATGCAGATAGACCTGATCGGTAGTCCCGATATCCAGATCGACATCCAGTGAACTGGGATGCTTTCGAGCAGGGAAGTTTTTGGCGCAGTGCACGGAAAGGGTAAAGACTTCCGGAGATCCCGCAAGGATCTGCGCAGTTCCGTTGCCCTGGTGCACATCCAGGTCGATCACAACACCTCGCCGAATCCTCCCTTGGCGCAGCATTTCCAGCATCGTGATCGCGGCATCATTGAAAATGCAGTATCCCTCTCCTGCATCTCTCATGGCATGGTGAGTGCCTCCTGCCAGATTGACCGCAACTCCTTCTGTCAGCGCGGCAGTTGCAGCGGCCAGGGTGGCGCCCGAACTGCGTCGTGACCGCTCCACCATCGCTTCCGTCCATGGGAATCCGATTCTCTTTTGCTCCGCCTCACTCAGTCCCCCGTGCAGCACTCGGTCGACATAAGCGAGATCGTGAGCCAGGGTGATCTGCTCCAGCGTAGCGGGAGGTGGAATCAGGAAGACGTCATCACAGAAAAAAGGGTCAGACACCAGCCGTTCCCTCAGCAATCGATACTTCGACATGGGGAAACGATGGCCATCCGGTAGAGGCAACTCAAAGAGATCGGTGTAGAATAGCTGCATTGTTCAATCAATCTGTCGATCCACGCCTGCAGTGACAAGGCATTGACGCCGCGTCTGTGATGAAAACTTCGTCATGGCTGATGGTTCCTAAGCTGCAGGTCCTTCGTCCAGAGGGGAGACGATCCTCATGCCAAATCTTTTTCGATTCATTCCCGTTCGACTTACCTTGATATTTGCTGCTATCGGTCTGGCGGCATCCATCGGCCAAGTGGTTTACGGCGATGAACGCTTGAAGGGAATCGCCTGTCGCTCCGTTCACCTGGGATATGCTCAGAAGGATCCGTGCACCCAGTTTGCCAACGAGGTCCTCGTTCGGAGTTCGGCTCCGGGTAGCTACTTTATGGTATGCGGTTGGGACAAGGGGTACTTCGGCATACAAGAGCTGGCGGATGGGAAAAAGCTGATTCTCTTTTCGGTATGGGATTCCGAGCAAAACGATCCTGGCGCCGTGGAGGAGGATCGAAAAGTCCGCATGCTGTACAAGGACCCCGCCGTGCGGGTTGGGCGATTTGGCGGGGAGGGGACAGGGGGGCAATCGTTCTTTGATTTCGATTGGCAGCTGAATACACCTTACCGATTCGCGGTTGCCGTTCGCCCCGACGGGAAGCGAAGTGAGTATTCGGGCTTCTTCTACCATCCCGATGATCAAGCGTGGCGTCACCTAATTACCTTTTCAACCGTCACTGGCGGGAGTGACTCGCTAAGAGGACTTTATACTTTTGTCGAGGATTTCCGGCGCAACAGGGAATCGACCAAACTGCGTCGGGAGGCACTGTTCGGTCCGGCTTGGAGTCGTTTCGGTGACGAGTCATGGAAGCCGCTTCTGGATGCTCGCTTCACGGCGGACGCCAATCCGGTGGAGAACATACGAGCCGAGGTGATTGGGGAGCGACTGATGCTGGCGACCGGAGGCGATGCCGCTATTGGTCAAGTGGCCTTGCGCGGCATGCTCAGTTCGTCTCCAACGCAGGTGGTTCCTGAAGATCTCCCACTTCCCAATTTTTCGGATGACAAGGAGTGATTCCATGCAACGAATCGTTTTCATCTTTTGGATTCTCACCACCCTCGTGGTCCCCTGTGCAGATTCGAAGAGCCAGGAGAATGGCTGGTCCAATAAACTGGAGCAAGCGGTTGAGAAGAAAGACTTCGTGGAGGCGATACGGATCGCCGACGAGGTAGTGGCTGCTCAGCCGAAATCGGCCAACTTGTACGTTATGCGTGGGATGGTCCACTTCCAGGCCGGCGATATCGACCGGTCGATCACCGACTTCGATCGCTCCATTGAATTGGACCCAAGATCGAAGCCTTATCTCTGGCAGCGTGGGATATCGTTGTACTACGCAGGCAGATTTAAGGATGGTGCAGAGCAATTCGAAGTGCACCGAACCGTCAATGGCAATGACGTCGAAAACTCCGTCTGGCATTATCTATGCGTTGCTAGAGATTCCAGCCTGGAAGAGGCTCGAAAGAAACTGATTCCATCGGCAGGAGATCCTAGGCCACCCATGATGGAAGTTCTGGAACTCTATCGCGGCGCGAAGACGGTCGAAGATGTTCTGAATGCAGCGGAGCAAGTGGAGGGGGGACCAAGGGCAAAACCACTTGCAAGGTTCTATGGCAATCTCTATGTCGCTCTCCACTATGAATCGTTGGGGAAGACGGAACTCTGCCAGAAGTATCTGGAAGAGTGTTTGAAAACTGGAACAGGCGGCTATATGGCGGATGTGGCAAGGGTTCATCTGGATCGACAGAAAAAATCAGGAACAACTCCCTAGCCAGGACGTTGCAACCGCGCTTTGTACAAGTTTCCAGAATGGTCATTTGAGTGAGAAAGTACCATGCTCGATCGTTTTCTTGATGAGCAATAGAGATCAAAGCGGAATCACTTTCCACAAAGATGTTTTTCTGACGCTGGCCGGTAGGTTGGCGATTTTCAAGGAAATCACTCGCTGTCAAATGGATGCTTGAGGTCGGCTGTGAAGAGGACTGCCGCCAGACAGTGATTGGCAAGATGGAACGCAACCCTCCTGCAGGTCACTCGTACACAAGCGGCAATCTTGAGAAAGCGCAACGGGATCATATCCGTTCGCAATCATGGCTGATCCGTACTATGGAGTTCCAAGTGATGTACACCGTCTCCCGGCACATTGGCCATCGACGATAGGCATCAGCCGAAACGGATTTGGCTAGTGTAACTTCTCTTCTGTAAATTCATCGCTTTCCAGTTCCGTTCGAGTTCGTGAGCGCAGCGAACGAACGAGAACGGAACTGGGGCGGTCGGTCTGCTT
>JBEISR010000012.1:0-138698 GCA_040375295.1 Planctomycetaceae bacterium | reverse complement strand
ACTCTGCCAACTGAGCTACAGGGGAATTGTTTCTTGGCTCCTCTGCAACCTAGCCCGCGGATTAATCCGCCTTCGGCGGACTCTGCCAACTGAGCTACAGGGGAATTGTTTCTTGGCTCCTCTGCACCCAACCCGCGGATGAATCCGCCTTCGGCGGACTCTGCCAACTGAGCTACAGGGGAACAGCGAATTTCGAGCCTAAATTTTAGCTACCTCCAACTCCGGCGGCAAGGCCAGCAGGCCAGTTGTTGCCACGAACCGTTCAAAACTGGATTCACAAAAAGACCGCTGGATCGCCGGCGGCTATCATGAAAACCCGCGATGGAGCCAGCGGTCGATCCAGAAGGAAACACGGGTCGTGGCTGGACTACCTGCAGATCGCCATCGCTTTTGGCAAGGAGTTTTGGATGCATCGCGACGCCGTGATTCTCGGCAGCGGTTTCTCAGGCAGCCTTTTGGCGTGGATTCTTGCAGCCTCAGGCCGATCGGTTCTGGTCCTCGACCGCCAGCAACACCCCCGCTTTGCAATCGGTGAATCGAGCACCCCGACGGCCGATTTTCTTCTAGCGCACTTGGCCGATCGATGGAATCTCCCCAACCTAGCGCCACTGGCCTGCTGGGGCACCTGGAAGCAGTCCTATCCCAATGTCCTGGGTGGCAAAAAAAGGGGATTCAGCTACTACCAGCATCTGCCAGGGAAAAGCTTCCAGGAAGACCCCCAGCACCAGCATTCCCTTCTGGTCGCCGCCAGCTGTGAGGACCACTGGAGTGATACCCACTGGCTGAGAAGTTCCGTCGACCACTTCCTGGCTCAACAGGCCACTGCCGCAGGCGCGTCAATCCAGGAGCGCCACGAAGTGATCCAATGCAACTGGGATCCTACCTGCCGGCGGTGGCAAGTCAACTTCCAGCCACTCGACAATCCATCGCGCCAAATCCATTCGATCCAGACCCCATGGGTCATCGACGCTTCTGGTGCTGGTGCTGCGATGGGTCCTTGGGTGAACAACCAGCGAGATGACGGCTGGATGCGGACCAGAACACGAGCGATCTTTGGTCACTTTACTGGCGTTGCCGACTTTCATCCTTCTGCCTGCAACGACGATCCCTTCGCTGGCGATGATGCCGCCCAACATCACCTTCTGGACTCCGGATGGATCTGGATGCTGCGCATGGAAAGTGGCATCACCAGCGTGGGCTTGGTGGAACCATGTGGGAACCAATCGCCACAGCCTAACCCCGAGCATCATTTTCAGAAGCGACTGGCCGACTTCCCAACAATCGCTCAATTGATGTCCCAGGCAAGTTGCATCGCACCCACCACCGGCATGGGACAAACTTCGGGGAGGATGAGTCGTTGTATGTCGAAGGCCGCAGGTCCTGGTTGGTTCTCACTGCCTCTTGCCTACGGCTTCGTCGATCCGCTCCACAGCAGCGGGATCGCTCATGCGCTCAGTGGTGTCGTGCGCGTTGCGGAAGCCATTACGGGAGATTCCAAAGAACTTCCTGAACGGATCGAACGCTACAACAGGGAACTGCGTCGTGAAGTGGAGTGGATCGATCTGCTGGTCGCCTGCTGCTATGAAGTTCAACCCTGCTTCGAACGCTTCCGAGCCGCCGCGTCGCTCTATTTCGTTGCCGCCATCGCCTTCGAACAGCAATTGGCTCGCGATCCCGCTCACTGGCCCCTTGGCTTCCTCCAGAGCGATGATATCCGAATGAAACAAGTGGCAACCGAAATCTATAGTCGCCTGCTGGAAGAGAAAAAGGCAAGTGATTTCAATGATCTAAAGCGAGTCTCGGCCTGGTCGACGTTCGTAGCAGACCAAATCAAGCCCTGGGATCCCGTGGGGCTGCTGGATCCGAAGCATCGCAATCGAATTGCCCACTCCTCCGCCCCAAAATATGCTGCCATCGCCAGCCGAGGTGGCGGCAAGTCGCAGAACGTAAACCGAAGGAATCCAGGCGAGTCACCTGAATGATAGGGTTGCGATTATCCATCTTTGTAAGTCACAATCATCGGAGGTGGCACTGCTACCCCATCCGTTGACTCCCTTTTCCTGTCATCTAATGACACAACCCTTTGCATCCTCTTTTTCCTGCTCGCGGAGAGAAACGAACATGAGTTTCCGTTCCAAGCCAAGTCGTCGTCTGTTCCTGGGAGGATTGGGAAGCGTGGGCGCAGCCAGCGTGCTGATGCGGTCGCCACATCGCGCTTTGGGCTATCAGGCCCCCAGCGACCGTCCAGTCTTTGCGACGATCGGACTTCGCAATCAAGGCTGGACGATCACCAGCAAGTCGTTCAAGTTCGCCGACTTTGCGGCTTTGGTGGATGTCGATGCCAAGGTGCTGGAAGACAACGTGGGCAAGGTGGAAAAGGAACAGGGTAAAAGACCTGATGCCTACAAGGATTACCGCCAAGTCCTGGATCGCAAAGACATCGACGCCGTGATGATCGCGACTCCAGATCACTGGCACACCAAGATTGCTGTGGAAGCGATGGAGGCGGGGAAAGATGTCTACTGCGAGAAACCACTGACGCTAACCATCGACGAAGGCAAGTTGATCGAGAAGGTGGTCAAGGAGACCGGCCGGGTCTTCCAGGTGGGCACAATGCAAAGAACAGAACTCGACCAGCGATTCCTGCTAGCAGTCGCTCTGGTTCAGCATGGCCGCATCGGAAAGGTGCAGAAAGTCACCTGCGGAATCGACAGCATGGAAGCATCTCCGGCGATTCCCGAAGTCGCCGTCCCCGAAGGACTCGACTGGGACTTCTGGCTTGGCCCCGCTCCCCAAGTCCCGTACCGCGCTCTTCCTGAACTTCGCAAAGGCTACGGCGGCGGAGTGCCTCTCTATAGCAACGCCCATTACTCATTCCGAAACTGGCATGAGTACTCCGGAGGCAAGCTGACCGACTGGGGAGCTCACCATGTCGACATCGCCTGCTGGGCGATTGGCGCCAGCGAAACAGGCCCCAGCAAGGTGACTCCCGTCAAATACAACCTTCCCGTCGAATACAAAGATGGTCACCCGACCGTGGCGGATCGCTACAACGCAGCAACCACCTTTGAGATCCATGCAGCGATGCCTGATGGAGTTCAGATGTTGATCACCAGCGAAGGGGATAACGGCATCCTGTTCGAAGGCACCGAGGGTCGGTTCTTCGTCAATCGCGGAAAGATCACCGGCAAGCCGGTTGAAGAATTGAAGGACAAGCCACTGCCGGAAGGTTCGATCGAAAAGATCTATGGCGGCAAGGTCAGCGAAAATCACACGGCGAATTTCACCGATGCGATGAAGTCCAGAAAGCAACCAATCTCGGACGTCTGGACTCACAACCGCATGCTGGAAATCTGCCACCTGTCGAATATCGCAATGCGTCTGGGCAGGGAAATCGCCTGGGATCCTGTCGCTCGCCAAGTCATCGGTGACGATCAGGCCAATTCATTCCTCGCCCGCGAAAGCCGAAAGGGCTACGAGATCTCCCGAAAAGGCTGATCAGCAAACAACCTGATTTCATCGAAGGAGCCTCCTGGTGCAGAGAGGCTTCTTCTTTTTTCCGACTTCAATCGAATCCGGGGGTGCTTCGTGGCCAACGTGCTGGTCCTTTACCATTCCAATACAGGACACACCAAGCGGATGGCCGAACTGGTGGCCGAAGGTGCAGCAAAGCAGCCGGGCACTCAGGTGCGACTGAAAGAGATCTCGATCGCCGATGCCACCGATCTGGAATGGTGCGATGGTATCGCTCTTGGCTCTCCCACCAACTATGGCACTGTCAGTTGGCAGATGAAGCAGTGGTGGGATCAGCAGCCGATTGAAAACTGGGGGAAACGCGATGGGAAGATCGGCTGCGTCTTCAGTTCGGGCGGCGCCTGGGGAGGGGGCCAGGAATGGGCCTGCATGACCCTTTTTTCTATCCTGATCAACTACGGATTTCTGGTCTTTGGCCTGACCGATTACACCGGACGCAAGTTTTCCGCGCACTATGGCGCCATCGCCGCTGGCGACCCCGCCAGCGATCCGGAAGTAGAAGCCTGCCGCCGATTGGGACAGCGACTGGCCGAATACTGCACCGCCTACATCGACGGCAACCAAGCAGCTCATCCGCTGCAGCAATCTTACGATCGCTTTGAGCACCTGAAGCCAAGTAGCTGAAATCCCTCATCCTCACTCATCGATAGCGATTACGATTCATCGATCCGGGATTTGTGTGGGTTACTATCGCTTCACTGCCGCGACTCAAGAAACGCCGGTGGCCACAGCACCCAATCACCCTCGAGAGTGAGGTTCGTTTGCGACTCTGCTTTAAGGAAGGCTGAGATCCATCGCACGCCTTGCATCCGTAGCCCTTGCCACTACGACTCCATCCCGCTTAACTCCTGTCGGCCGGACGGATACGGCCCACGGAATTGCCGAATGGACCTTACGATTGTCTCCTTGCCGGTACCTCCGCCGGCAGTTCCATGCGGACCGCGTTCGCGCAAACCATCACTGAGCGACCGGCCCCTCCAGCAACTTTTGCAGCTTTCTCTTCAGCGGCAGCGCGATGTCAGGATGCTGGTCGATGACGTCCTTCGATTCCCCCGGATCCTCCTGAAGATCGAACAATTGCCATTCGGGGATCTCGGTAGGCGTCAGGCGCAGATGGACGTTGGTGGCCTTCTTCGCTGGCGCGCGAATCAGCTTCCATCGCCCTTCCCGAAGACCAAACTGACCAGACTGGCCGTTGTCCTGGGTCAGCAGATGAGCCCTCCCCTTGGCATTTGGCTTGCCCGTCATCAGGTCGCTCAGGTCGACACTGTCCGGATACGCGTCTTCGGGTGCCGTGGCACCCGCCAGCTTCGTCAGGGTCGCCGCAAAGTCGACGGAACAGAGAACCTGATCGGAAACCTGCGGAGGCGTGGTGCCTGGCCAACAAGCGATCAAGGGGGTCCGAGTCCCCGCCTCATAGACGTTGTACTTGCCACCCCGAAACGGACCATTCGGGTCGTGCTCCCCCAGTCGCTCAATCGCGTCATCCTGGTAGCCATCGTCCAGCACCGGACCATTATCGCTGCAGAAGATGATCAGCGTTTTGCGATCCAGATCCAGCGACTGTAGCGTCTGCCGAATCGCCCCCACCGAATCATCCAGCTCCACAATCGCATCGCCCCGCGGCCCGTGTCCGCTAACCCCCTGATATCGCTCGTGCACCACCCTGGGAACATGGATCGCATGAGAACAGAAAAGGAGGAAAAAGGGCTGCTTCTGATGCTCCGTAATCCACCGCTTCGCTTCCGCGACCCAATGATCGGTGAGGTCTTCGTCGCGGAATCTCGCCTTCTGGCCCCCGGTATAAAAACCAATTCGACTGACCCCATTGTGGATCGTCGCATTATGCCCATGCGACCAATTCATCTTCAGCTGATCGCGATGGGTGATGCCGGTAGGATGATCGTCGGCCGGCTTCTTCTCGCCCACCCAGAGCGGGTCGCTGGTATCCAGCCCCTCGACGCGATCCTGACGTACGAACACCTGGGGTACGCGATCGTTGGTCGTCGGGAGAATAAAGCAGTCGTCAAATCCAAGTTCCATCGGCCCTGGTCGCAACGAACCATTCCAATCAGGCCCATCGGGGCCCCCCAGCCCCAAATGCCACTTGCCGATCACACCCGTTCGATAGCCAGCCTGCTTGAGCACCGAAGGAAGCGTTGGCTTTCCTACAGGCACAACCAGGGGACTATTGGGAGGTGCTACTCCGGTTCCTTTTCTTCGGAAAGCGAACTCCCCGGTCAAGAGAGAATACCGCGTCGGCGTGCAGGTGGATGCGGGGCTGTAACCACTGGTGAATCGAACCCCCTCGGCCGCCATTTGATCCAAGTGAGGTGTCGGAATCGTCTTTGATCCGTAACAACCGACATCCCCATAGCCAAGGTCGTCGGCCATGATCACGATGATGTTCGGCTTGACTTCCTCGCCAGAGACACGGCCGGCCAGAAGAAGAACCGCAAAGCCGAACAGCGGTACGATTTCCTTCGTCATCCAAACGACGATCGTCGATAATCGCATCAGCAACTCCCCCGAATGATTCCCTCGGACGAAGGCAGACAATTAGATTGCCAAATGGCAGAAAGCACCGGCCACTCCTACAGTGTAGCCAGCCATCACTGCTCGCGGTCGTAGGGCTATCGATGCATCTACCGCTGTCGACACCGAATACCACTGGTTTCTTATCGCCCCAGCCGGATCGGGTGCAATGTATTCGCATGAGCCATCGAAGCGATTGACAGGCAGATGGCATGTCGACAAATGGGCTTTCGGCAGCCCCCAGCTGCTTGGTGAGAACCCGACGCTCGATCGTCATCCTGTCAAAGCGGCGGCTAGCGGCCTACTAAGAATCCAAGGTTCTGCGTGGCCCCAAAGAAGGCAGATTCCAAACGGAGGTGAAAGCCGGAGTCCTTGCGATCCACTCCAGGCGTTGCCCGTTGCTTAGCGAGGCTGAAAAGGGTCGCGATGACCATTTTCAACACCCTTTAACATGATCACCGATCGGTGTAGACCTGCGTGCTTTCTTCCTTGACGACCGCGACAGGTCGCTGCAGGCTCTTGAGGAAAGCCCGCACCACCTGCGTGCCTTCTTGAGGCAACTGGAGTCGGAAGCGGAAAGCTCGCTGATCACCGGGGGCCATTTCAGGAATCGCCTCAAAGCGAATTGCATTTCCTTGAACTTGGTATCGAGTCGGCGCGTCGACCTGCAGCACCTTGGCTCCCACAGGAAGCTCGATGGCCACTTCCACCTGCGAGTCACTGCGTGTGCCAGAATTGGAGACTTTGACCGTATACAGCGACTGTCCATCCAGTTCGACCGGGTCATTGTCGTCCTCGATCGTAAAGGCCAATTCGCTCAATCCCTCCACGCGAACCCCCTTTTCCAGAGGCTCTGCCCGAGTATCGGCCGATTGACTCTGCAGGCGGATCACGAAGTCACCGGCTTCCATTGGGATAAGCGTCAGGTCGGTGGTGGCGGTTTGCCCAGGCTTCAATTCATCCAGCCCCCATGCCACAGCATGCTGGTCTGGAAGATACTCACCATGGTTCCCAGCGCTCTGGAATTGCAACCCCTTGGGAAGGTAGGCCACGATGTCGAGATCCTTGGCTGGCGCTGTCCCCTGATTGACGATCGAGACCTGGTAGTTGGCTGGACGCTCCAGGTAACGCAGCTTAGGTCCCTGGAAGGCGAGCGTCAGTTTGGGAGCAATGATCTGAATTGGAAGAGTCGATTCCTGAGGCGCGCCATTTCCGCTGATGATTCGAATCTTGGAAAGCAGCGATCCCGCTTCAATGGCTGTCAGATCCAGAGGAATCGATCGGCTTTCCCCTGGCGCCAAATCTCCCAGCGACATTCCGAGTGCATCCCCGGATGGGTGTCGAAGCTCTCTTGGAAGGTCAACCTCCAGCGACACATTCTTTGCGGTTCCCGTGCCGCGATTGGTCACTGCGATCTGAATCTGCATCCGATCGCCGACGCGTACATTGGGGTCGGCATTCTGAGTGACTTCCAGACGCGGCAGTGTACTAACAGTCCGCGCAGAGGCCAAACTGGAGAACGACACGCTGGCCACACTGCCGATTTCCCCTTCTTCGGTTGGCACCAATTCGATCGTCACTGTCCGCTCGTCGCCGGGCATCAGTCGCCCCAACGACCACTGGAGTAAACCATCTTCCGATGTCTGCGACGGTGGAGAAGTCGATTCCAGACGGGTGTGCTTGGGAACGCGATCGACCAGCACGACGTCTTCCGCAGCCGAAGTTCCTAGGTTTCGCACACGGAGTGTAAAGCTTGTTTTCTGCCCGACCTGCACTTCCTCTGGTGCGACCTTCTGGACCTGTAGACTTGGGGTCTGAGTCCCTTCCAAGGCACGTTCACCTGGTATGTCCGCCAGCGCCGACGCCCGCGCGACCAACACTCGGTCTCCACCCCCCCCTTCCATTGCACCCATAGGAGAAATGGAATTGGCTGGTGGCATCGAACGGCCAGCGGAGTTCCCCAGCGCCGCTGGATTCGCGGTTGGGGAAGTGGGGATGGCGGCGGGATTGGAAGCGGTTCCCAAAAGTGTTGGCGCCGCAGCTGGGGCAGTAAGATTTCGAGCGGCTGAATTTTCGGGGGTTGGTGTCGCAACTCCAGGGAGCAGCCCATTGGATCCTCCACCGGCAAGATCCGATGTGGACGAACCAGGCGGCGGATAGTTCGGCGCTGATGAAGGAGCCGCAGCATTCGGGCTCATGCGCGGCAACTCGGGAACCGGCAAACCGCCAGGAGCGATGGGTGCCGGAGCGCCAGCAGGCGGCAGCGCTGGAGGCGGTGGCAATGCCAATCCAGAGGCCGATGGTAGCACGGGAATGGAAGGGCCGGTGGATGGAGCTGGGCCACCCAACGAAGGCGGCTCTGCTGCACTTCCAACCGATGCGGCAGTCGATGGGCTCGACATTCCTGGCGTCAGATCGGTGACGGGAGCGACGGGTCCCGTAGCGGGCAGGGCACTGCTCGGGGGAACCGATGCATCTGCATTGGCGATCCGCCGATCAGGAAAAGGTCGGGCCGGAGCTGCCGGAAGATTGTTGGCAGGAACGTTTGCTAGGGGAGGCGGCATCATCCCAGGAACGGCTGGCACCACCGATGGCTCCAGAGGAGTACGAGGCACCGGGCCCCCTGCGGGCTCCACCGAAGGGGCGGCAAGATCCTGGTCGGATGGTTCAATCGGCATGCTTGCCGATGCCTGGATCACCCTGTCCATCAACCCGGACGACTGGTCGTTGTGTCGAACCACCAGAGAGGGAGGGGGCGGCAAGGAAGCGATATCCTCACCAACCTCCAGCTCATCGCTCTCACGCAACACATTGGCCGGTGGATGCACCGCAATGGGCTCTGCCGATTGCAACGCGTAATCAGGAGTCGCTTCCGACACCGGCGCGAATCGATCTCGAGAGTCTTTCTGCGCAATGGCCACCGCAAAGGCTCCCAGCATCGATGTGAAAAGCCCTGCTGCTGCAGTCAGTTTAGTTTTGGGGGTGAGCCAAGACATCCTTGTCCTCGGCATGAGGGTTGAGTGGCGCAGCCTACCGTGTGCCAGCTGCATTCTGGATCGATCGTGTGCTGATACAGTACGTGGTTGGGACATGAATCGCTTTCAGTAGCGATTCTGCCCCGTGGGAGCTTGAGTGGTGATCGTGCCAGGAGCCCCTGAGTAAGGAGAGCCTGGAGCGGCGGCGCTGGCCATCTTGACCTGGAGGGCCCCCATGCGCTGGACGACATCGGGTTGGGACTGATTGATCGCAAGGCTTTGCTGATAATTCTTCATCGCCTGAGCGTAATCATTGGCCGACTCACGCATCCTTCCCTTGGCAGTCCAAGCCTTGTAGTTAACAGGATTCATTGCCAAGGCTTCATCGATGTACTGTTCAGCCAGCTTCGTTTGACCGAACTCATAATGCAGCCGACTCAATTCCAGCCTGGCATCGGCTAAACCGGGAGCCTGTGCGTTCCATCGCTTCAGAAAATCAAAAGCTCGATCCGAACGATTGGTTTGAACCAGCAAAACCGACAGCCCCCGATGGCACTCGATATGGTTCGGACTGACGTCCAAGCATTGGTTGTACGTTGACTCCGCCTGCTCCAGTAGTTTCGAATCTTTGTTGGCAATCCCCATCTGATGGTAGGTGGAGGCAAGATTGTAAAGCGCATCCGGGTCGGTCGGATTGGTCTGCCTGGCAGTCTCAAATTGCTGCAGCGCTTCAGCGTACCGCCCCTGCTGATACAACTGAACGCCGCTAGTGTTGATTCCCTTGGATTGCCAGTGGCAACCGTTCTGCAATACGCAGACAACGAGTAAAAAAAGAGAGAGAAAGCGACCTGAACGAACGGAATTCCCGCCCTGAAGCGAGTCCCAGTTTGGAACTGGCGGGCCCTTTCTGGTTGGTTCAGCAATCGTTGATTCCACGGACTTGCCTCCGGTCACAGGTCGGGAACCCCTTCCAATCGCTCAGGCCCCAGGTATCACCACGGCTTTTACAACTCCATGGCCGGTAAGGGCAAGAGCAATTCGCGATGCCCGACCGACGCAAAGCGAGGTTTGGCTGACAATTCGCCCCGCCCCCTCGCTCCCTCTTTCCAACCATTCCCGCATAGAGGAACTCAGGAAAAGCAGAAATTTCGAAGGAAAGGCGTAGCAGACATACCAGCCTTCGATGCGAAAATCTCTCTCGATGCGTCCAAGCCTTGGTTGTCGCCTGCAGGCAATAACTGGCCCATTCCTTCAGAATCTCGCCAACTTCAGTCAAATATGGATAGTTGGGCAATTTTTGCCAGGTTGATTTCGGATTCTGAGGCTGTCAGTCCAGGTGACGTCATGGCCAAGGGCGAATTGATGGGGTAATCTCTTGGCTTGCGTTGGGTGGCTGCCCCGCCGGCTCCTGTTGCCCGTTGGCACGGGAGAATTCTGGTTTTGCTTCCATCGAACTTGATCCAGGAGTATCCATGACCTCGGTACCGTCCGACACCCCGATTTCCGACCAGCATGCGGAATTCGTCGACCCACAGGACGCCCTATCGTCGCCGATCGCGAAGCAGACCGAACCGCTTCTCTTCCAGGATCTCCATCTGGGGGACCAGTGGTGGAGTCAGGAGCGAGAGGTGACGGACGTCGACATCGTAGATTTTGCCGAGCTGACTGGGGATCACGATCCGCTGCATCTGGATGCCTCATACGCAGAAGACAGCCCCTTTGGTCGTCGGATCGCTCACGGGTTATTGGGTCTGTCTTACATGGCTGGACTCAGCTCCTGCGCTCCTCGGGTCAAGACGGTCGCACTGATGGGGGTGGAGCAGTGGAATTTCCTTCAGCCGATCTACATTGGCGATCGAATCCGCGTTCACACCTCTGTGGAATCGCTCACCCCACATGGTCGCAACCATGGGATCGTGCGATGGCGACGGCAAGTGGTCAATGATCGAGAGCAGGTCGTTCAGGAGGGAATCCTGGTGACGATGGTTGCAGCAAGAACCATCCCTCGACGCGTCGCCAAGGCCGGCGGTGAAGCTCTTGGGTGAAAAACTGCATGCGGGATCCCGCCACCAAAAGTAGTCCAAGTTGCGGAGAACCTCTTGATGGGTTGAGCCTGTTGCCTGGGACCGCTTGCCAAGGCCTACCCAAATGACTCGATGAAGCTTTCCGCAACATCGCACTTGCAATCGACCGAGTACCAGCCAAACCAATGGGAAGCCCGGCTATTTTTGAGCCGAAGTACCTTCCTGAAGCGTGAAGGCCTTCATGGTGTTGTGCAGCAGCATGGCAATGGTCAGTGGCCCGATCCCGCCCGGAACAGGTGTGATCGCGGATGCGACGCGGGATACGGCATCAAAGTCGACATCCCCGACCAGTTTGTCCCCGAGTCGATTGATACCGACATCGATCACCACTGCCCCCGGCTTGACCATCTCGGGGCCAACAAAATTTGGCTTTCCGATCGCTGCGATCAGGATGTCAGCACGCCGGGTGATCGATGGCAGGTTTTGGCTGCGGCTGTGGCAACAGGTGACTGTCGCATTGGCGAAACGACTGCCGCAGGGGCCTTCTTTCTGAAGCAGCATCATCGCCAGCGGTTTGCCGACAATGTCACTGCGGCCAATGACCACCACTTCTTTTCCCTCGGCCTCAATTCCCTCTCGCGCTAGCAGTTGCACCACACCGTGCGGCGTGCATGGAAGAAACCTTGGGCGATCCTGGCTGATCCGCCCCACGTTTTCCGCAGCGAATGCATCGACATCCTTACGGGGATCTATCGCATCCAATACCGCTCGCGAATCGATCCCATCTGGGACGGGCAATTGAACCAGGATTCCATGGATCGCCGGGTCCTGATTCCAATGGCTCAGCAGTTCCAGAAGCTGGGAGGTCGTGGTGGTTGCCGGAAGTCGTCGGAGCACACTGACAATTCCGGCTGATTCGCAGGCCTTTTCCTTGTTCCGCACATAGACTTGACTGGCCGGGTCATCACCCACCAATGCCACCGCCAGGCAAGGTCTTTTTCCAGTCATCCCCACCTGCCGTTCGACCTCCTGTCGGATCTCCTCACGAATCGCTTGGGCAATCTTCTTCCCATCCAGAATGCGAATATCCAAAAGTCGTATTCCTTATGCTGCGATCCAACCTGAAGTCGCTATTCCAGGAGACGCTCGTCGAGGGCTCCTAAGTGCGATAGTGGCGCCGCTTGGACACCGCTATAGTGAGTATAAACCAACTAGGCCGATCGATCATCTGCCGAAGGGAGCACCAACTGGACCGGGTTTGCCAAGTGAACCAGTCCATGGCTTAAGACAAGGGAGTGGATAGTCATGTCAGAAGAAAACAAACTGAGTGCGGTGGAAGCCATCAAGGAAGCCAGTCGATTTCTCCGAGGCACCATCGGAGAAGATCTGCAGAACGATTCTGCCTCGTTCGGCAAGGACAATGCCCAATTGCTGAAGTTTCACGGTACCTACCAGCAGGATGACCGCGAGCAACGGGTAGCGCGAGACGGGGTGAAAAGCGAGAAAGCCTACAGCTTCATGGTTCGTACCCGGATCCCTGGCGGGGATTTGACAGCCGAACAGTTTCTTGCGCATCTCGATCTTTGCGATGAACTCGGCAATACGACTTTGAAGGTAACAACCCGTCAGGCAATCCAGTTGCACGGGATCCTGAAGGGTGACCTTTGGAAGGCGATCCATCGGATCAACGAGGTGGAATTGAGCACGCTGGCAGCATGCGGTGACGTCAATCGCAACGTGATGTGCTGCCCGGCTCCCTATGCCAACGAGGTGCATCGCGAGATCCAGAAAGTGGCTTACGAGATCGCCATGCATCTGGCTCCACGGTCCAAGGCCTACCATGAACTCTGGGTCACAGATCCTCAGACGCAGGAAGCGTCGCTGGTGGGGGGCAGTGATGAGGAATTTGAGCCAATTTATGGGAAGACCTATCTCCCTCGGAAATTCAAAATCGGTGTCGGCTTGGCCGACGACAATTGCGTCGATATCTACACCCAGGACCTTGGCTTCATGGCCATCGTCCGCGACGAGAAGATTATCGGATACAACGTCACGGTGGGCGGCGGGATGGGAATGACCCCCAGCGCCACCAAGACCTTCCCGGCGCTTGCTAAACGGATGGCCTTCTGCACGCGGGAACAGGTGCTGGAGGTGGCCGAAGCGGTAGTGAAAGTCCAGCGGGACCATGGCAACCGCTCGGATCGGAAAGTCGCGCGATTGAAGTATGTCATCGCCGACAAGGGGGTGGAGTGGTTCCGTGAGCAAGTGGAAGCGTACTGCGGCTACAAACTGGCCGATTGCCACCCAGACGATGTCACCGACCACAACGATCACCTCGGCTGGGAAGCGCAAGGCGATGGATTGTGGTTCTACGGGCTCAATATCGAAAACGGCAGAGTCTTCGATGGCCCGACAAGGCAGTGGAAGTCGGCAATCCGCGAGATCTGCCATCAGTTGCGTCCAAGACTCAAACTGACCGCTCACCAAAGCATCCTTTTCACCCACCTCCGCGAGGACCAGAAATCAACTCTCGAGTCGATCCTGCGAAAGCATGGTATCCCTCTGTCTGAAGAAATTTCGACAGTTCGACGCTGGTCGATTGCCTGCGTGGCGTTGCCGACCTGTGGACTGGCCATCACGGAAAGCGAACGGGTACTTCCGGATTTGATCGACCAACTAGAGCCGATTCTCGAATCGCTGGGTCTGGAAGACGACGCTTTCACCGTTCGGATGACCGGTTGTCCAAACGGATGCGCACGCCCCTTCGATGCCGAAGTGGGGCTGGTGGGAAGAGCCAAAGGAAAGTACACGCTCTATCTCGGCGGATCGCGTTTAGGCAACCGCCTCGGCTTCATCCATCGAGACATGGTTCCCCTGGAAGATGTCTCCAAGGTCCTCCATCCACTTCTTTCCAAATTCTCTCAACTAAGACAGCCTGGCGAGGGGTTCGGAGATTTCTGCGCTCGCGTGGGCAATTCGTCTCTGATGGAGTGGAACGAACCGCCAGCCGTCACCTAACCTAAGCTGTTGGATCCGAAGCCATCGTTCTCTGCGAAGCCGCTTGCATCGTCTTCCATGGCCAGAGCGTGGCGATCGCTAGCGCGATTGCCACGCCTCCGAGGACGTCCGAAGGGTAATGTGCACCAGCCACTACCCTCTGAAGGCAGGCTAGCGCGGCCCATAGGGCGAAGAGTAGCCCTCCCTTTGGATAGACGGCAGACATTCCCAATGCCAGCGCCGCAACCGTGGCGGAGTGACCCGATGGGAAACTACGAAGCCTCGCCTTCCAACCTTCCTCCGGAAGCGTGACACCCCACCCTGCCTGGGAGACCAGTCCGGGGAACTCTTCCAGCGCGTAGGGTCGCACTCTCGGGAAAAGTCCCTTACTGACGTTTGCAACCACCCCGGTGACCAGGGTCAATAGCAAGACCCAACCCAGCGCCTTGCGTCGACTAGCATCTAGATAAATCAGCGTTCCCAGCATCAGCAGTGTGGTTAACCCCTGGGCCAGGAACTCAGAGAGCATGATCACTTTGTCGATATCCCCGGGCAAGTTCATGGTCCGCAAACGGTTTGACCAAACGACATCGAACGGCGAAACCATCCAGGCCAGAAGCAGGCCCAATCCCGTGCCGACGGCAAGAGCGATTCGCTTTCTCCGAAAGTCTTTCACAGTCCCTCCCTGGTCTGATGGGGATCGATTATTTCGATCTTTAGGTCAGAATCGCCTCGATGGGCTGGCCACGAGTCGCCGGCACAGGCCGCCCCACTGCGTCCCGCAGGATCGTTTCGGGACCGATTCCAAGGCAGTGGTAAATCGTTGCGTGTAGGTCCTGGGGCTCGACACGTCCTTCCAGAGGAAATCCGCCCTGTCGGTCCGACCTTCCATGCACCACCCCGCCTCGCACACCTCCACCGGCCAGTGCCGCAGAAAAAACATGGCCCCAATGATCGCGGCCTCCACCTGGATTGATTCTGGGGGACCGTCCAAACTCTCCCATCCAGACCACCAGAGTTTCGTCTAGTAGACCTCTCTGCCCGAGATCCTCCAGCAGTGCCGAGTAAGCCAAGTCCATCGGTGGCATCAAGGCATCCTTCAGTCGTTGGCTGTTGTTGGCATGGGTATCCCAGGCAGGGGCTACATCGGGATCGTCCGCCCCGCGCGTCCAGTTCACCTGCACCAAAGACACCCCCGACTCAATCAATCGCCTTGCTAAGAGAACGCTCTGACCAAACCGATTCCTGCCGTAGCGATCGCGTACTGAACCCGGTTCCTGATCCAATGCGAATGCTTTTTTTGCCTTTTCGCCTTGCAGAAGGTTGGCTGCCTGATGCTGCAGATTGCTCCACCGAGATCTCGCTGCTTCCATCGGTCCTGCATTCAGAGACTGATTCATCTGATCCAGAAGCGACCGACGCGACGCCAACCTTTCCAGCGGCACATCCGCGCGAAGCGAGACATCAGCGATATGAAAATCAGCGGCATTGGGATCGCAGGTCAGCAGCCAGGGATCTGCGTGGGATCCCAACCAACCGGCATCTTGTCCTGGCCAAACGATGCGTCCCGTATTCCAAATCTCCTCCGGCAATCGGATCGCCCCGGGCAGATCGGTCTGGTCCCCTCGCAGATGGCGAATGGTTGCAGCAAGAGTAGGCCAGTGATTGGGGGCGCCCGGCAGGGAGTTCTCCATGTTCGTCGGTGCATGGGGAACGCCGGTGAGCATCCAGTAACCGCTAGAGGAATGCGCGTTATCGTCCGTCGCCATCGCTCGCAGCACCGCGATCGATTCGGTCAACTGGGCGGTGCGCGGCATCCACTGGCCAACCCGCAACCCCGGTGTGGCTGTGGCGATGCTCGGCTCTTCCCCTCGAATCTCCGACGGGGCCTCCGGCTTGGGATCCCACGTCTCGTGCTGGGGCGGCCCCCCAAGAAGAAACAGGATAATGCAGCGCTTTGCCCGGCCAAAGGAACCTGAGATCACCGCCGACCGGGCTTGCGCCTCCCAGAGCATTGGCAGGCTAAGCCCCAAGGATCCGATTCCACCGATCTGAAGCCATTGGCGTCGCGTCTGTCGATCGCAGAGTTTCACTCCGCGGTCCGATAGTGTCCACATCCGCCATCTCCCCTGCCGATCCTAACTAAGAACCTCTCGCCTGCCTCCATCGTACATGATCCTCGGAACGACTGCACCGTCGGAATTCTACTCTAGGGATCTAGCGGGTAGTCGCTTCGGGAAAAGCATCCGAAATGAGGTCGCAAACAGCCAAATAAACGACAGGTGATGCGACTCCAGGTCATGGTTTGGCTGTCGTTTCCACCTCCAAAGCGCGCTGCAGAAAGCGATCGTTGAAACATCGCTCGGCAACTACTTTGGCCCCATCGATCAATTCGAGCGAAACAAGTTGGTCCCGCAGGGTTTGCCATCTGGAGAGCGTCATCTGTCCCATCCGATCCGCTGCCAATCCGTCCGGAAGGCAAAGCGGCTTGAGCTTCTCCACACCGTAGGCGAGCGCCTCGGCAGTCATTTTTTCGTTCTGCTTCAAGATATAGGCGTTCGTCTCCTGCGGTGATTCCAGGTATCTCTGCCAACCCTCCACACTGGCCTTCACCATCTTCTGCACAACTTCGGGATTTTTCTGTACATACTCTTCGGTTGCCACCAAACAACAAGCGTAGGGGTTGTATCCGATCTCGGAAAGCATCAGGCTCCGCACCTTTACCCCCTGCTGCTCGGCCAGTAGGGGTTCGCTGAAGCTGTACGCCTGCTGGGCCACCCCGGGGCCGGCGACGAGTTCAGCCACCGTACCGTAATAGGGAACGATCTGAACCGAAGGATCCAGCAGCGATTTGCTCTTAAGGAACGGAACGTATGGCCTTCCAGAATCGATCTGAAGCTTGACATTCTTCAGTGTCTGGAAGTTGGTGATCTGCGAGTCTTCGCGCACCATGATGCAGCGAGGCCCGTTCTGGAGGGGCGCCATCAGCGCCACCATCGACGAATCCGCCGATCGCGCCATGAGGACATCGTCTGCATTTCCGATTCCAAACTGCGCCCGCCCTAGTTCCAGTTCAGGAGGCACGGAAACGCCTTTGCCTCCCGGCACAATCTCCACATCCAAACCATGACTCTTGTAGATGCCATGAACCAGCGCCGCATAGAATCCACCATGCTCCGCTTCGGGGTACCAATTGAGCACTATCTTGATCTTTGGATTGGCCGGAGCCTCTTTTGAAGTGGGACTGCTGTCGGTTTTCTGGGCAGAGCAACCGATCAACAGAGCCAAAAGTCCAATGCCGGTA
Organism: Planctomycetaceae bacterium; assembly: GCA_040375295.1. Lineage (GTDB taxonomy): Bacteria > Planctomycetota > Planctomycetia > Pirellulales > Pirellulaceae > JBEISR01. The sequence continues at coordinate 121,329 of JBEISR010000012.1, read as the reverse complement.
AGAATCCGGTGATACCTCTTCATCTCGCATCCTTCCGCCATCAGGGGTCGTACGATTCCAGATCCACCGCCATGGTCCAGCGTCGAAAAACGGTGCGACCTAGCAGGTGAACGATCAGAAAAAAGGCGATCCCCAGAAGGGTACTCGCCACAAGTGCCGCAAACAGGTGGGCGGTCCGTTGCTGACTCTGCCACTGCGTCATCAACGACCCCAACCCATCATAGCTTGTTGCGTTACCGACGAAGAACTCGCCAATGATGGCACCGATTACCGCCAATCCTGATGAGATTCGCATCCCCACCAAAAGATGCGGGATCGCGGCAGGAATCCGTAGCTTGGCCAAGCTTTGCCAGCGGGACGCCCCGTGCATTCGAAAGAGGTCGATCCAATTGCGATCGATGGCAAGAAGACCAGCGGTAACATTGGCGATGATCGGAAAGACACTGATGATCGTTGCGATGATGACGATCGTCCTCAAGTTGTTTCCGGACCAGATGATCAGCAAGGGTGCGATCGCGACAATCGGAACGGTCTGAAGAAAAATGACATAGGGATAAATCGAAAGCCTCAGCCAGCGAAACTGACTGAACAGAATGGCCAGGATCGACCCAATCACCACGCTGGAAACCAGCCCCAGTCCGGCTGCCGCCCCCGTCGCCAGCATCCCCTTAATCAATACCGATTCCTTCTCGGTCGCCGCCTTCCAAACGGCCGCTGGTGACGGCAGCACAATCGGTTTCAGCTTCCAAAACTCGACGGTCCATTGCCATAGGCAGACCATCAAAAGGAAAACTAGGATCGGCGGCAACGCCGACACAATCCAACGATTGGCGAAGAGCGAGGATCCATTATCGGCTCGTCGCAAATCTCTCATGAAAGCGACTCCAATGCCGACGAAACCACTCCATAGCAGTGAGAAAACTCCGGGGTGGATCGCAGTCGATGCTCTCTGGGAAATGGCAGAGGATTGATCCATTGCTGTCCGATTCTGCCCTTGTGCATGATGGCGATCTGATGACTGAGAAAGATCGCTTCGGAGATATTGTGCGTTACGAAAAGAATCGTCCTGGGGCGATGGCTCCAAAGCTGCAGCAGCAACTCGTTGAGCCGATTGCGAAGGATGTCGTCCAGGGCAGCAAATGGTTCATCCAGCAAAAGGATATCTGGATCGTTCATCAGGGCTCGAGCCAGTGCCACTCGCATCTTCATCCCACCTGATAGCTGGCGTGGCAGCTTATGGTGCTCTTGCTTTTCCAACCCCACCTCTTCCAGTCGCGTTGCTGCCAGTTGCCTGGCATCGTCCCGACCAACCCCCGCAAGCCCCCTGTCCAGCTCCGCAGGAAGAAGGACGTTTTCGATCGCCGATCTCCAGGGTAGCAACGTTGCTTCCTGAAAAACGAACGACATCCTTGGCCTCGCATCCACTCCCACTCGCCCCTGGTGGCCCTGCCCCCCAACGGCAGAAAGACGAACGCCTCCCGAAGTCGGCTTTTGAAGCCCGGCAACGCAACGCAGCAGGGTGCTTTTCCCACAGCCGCTTCTGCCCAGCAACACCACGATCTGCCCGGCGGGAAACTTACAACTCAGACGCTCAAGTACGGGGACATGAGCCGAAAACCGCACTTCCAAATCCGAGCATTCAATCTCCAAAGGAGCCGCTGCGATCGAGGCGTCTTCCATTTGGCGGTGGCTCCGGGGATCCTCATTCCGCCTCAGTTCCACCACGCAAATCGTTTTGCGCGGGTTCGATCGGCAGATCGAATGCTATCGCCGGGGCACATTCCATACAATGAAGTGGCGATGCTTGCAGTTTAGTCATGCGGCAAGCTCTACTGCAAAGCGATTGCCTGCTGCAGCGGCTGCAGGACGTTTTCGACGATGTAATCGTCGAGAATCCTGCGTCCTAACACCCCCAAGCGATCGAATTCGGCTTCAAAGCTTTCCCCAGCCTGAAGGCTGTCGATTCTTCGCAAAGCAAAATAGACGCTCAGCTGCTCGTCTGGATATTCCCGACTTCGAATATGGCTAGGCGTGCTGCGAGTCTCAAAGCTGATGCGGCACTGAGTCCGCAGCTCCGGATCCAGCGAGACCTGAATGCTTGGCTCATACCCCATGCACTGGGCACCAGGAATATCGGCCAACGCCTGAAGTGCATCCGGCAGCCCCAACGTCTGAATCAGCAACTGGTTGTGATTGCCTCGATAGGTGTAGTCGAAACCGAAAACCAGGTTCAAACTTTCGCAGTCCAGATGACTGACCGCCAAAGAATAAGGAAGAACCGAGAGAACCTGGCGATGCTGAGCAATCGCGTCGTCGATCTCCGGAGGGTTGACCACGCCACTGCTGATACGCCTGACATCTAGGCTGACCCAACGATACGACCGAAGCTCCTTGTCTTCCTCCAGAAAGGTTTCCTTTTCTCGAGTCACCAAGGTCCGCATCTTCGGGTATCGACGCTGCACCTGCTCAAAGAAATGAGTCGCCGCGTCGCGCTGCTGAGGAATTTCGAGAGCCGTCTGCAACTGCATATTGATGTAAAAGTCATCAGCCAATTCGGCATAGTCGGTCATGAACAATCGCTTTCTAGGCTCTAATCCGTCAGGCTTTCAATCCGCAGAGACGAAAGCCGGGGGAGTTGTTTTAGGATCGGCTTGGCACCAGCCATCGGATCGCATGCGGGTATGAAGAAACATCGAAACTCCGCTGTCAATCGCGAGCCAACGAATCCCCCCGACTGCTGCACTTCATCGCTCGGCATCCTGGCAAAATCCAGCAAGATGGCTGGACCTGAATTGCCTTCTCACTGACCACTTCTTCCTTGGAATTGGCAGACGGCCGGACCACAAGTCTAGTCATCTGGAAAAAAACTGTCAAAGTGACACACAAGGCTCCGCCGTACTGCGATGATCAATCCGCAGCGCAATATCCAATCTTGGAAGGACCTACCGATGCCATCTCGATACCAATCGGCCCAGCTGCTTTCATGGAGCCACGTCGGGCATCGTGACTGGCTGGTTGCTGGTGGCTGGTCCAGCAAGGGGCTGGCTCAAGTTCGCCTCGTTCGATCCCGGTCGCCAGAGGCGATAGGCCTCACCCAACTGCAATGTTGCCGTGCCAGAGAAGAGGAGTGGCGCGAGGCGATTGATCGATTTTTCGCGTCGGGAGATTTCGGCATCCCCTGGGACAAACTCGATCCGACCGGATGGACCCTCTTCCAGACTGAGATCCGCCGTGCCTGCTTTCACATCAAGCCGGGAAGCCAATGGACCTACCAGCAGTTAGCAACGCACGCAGGCTACCCGAAGGCGGCTCGAGCGGCAGGGAGAGCCATGGCGACCAACCCGATTCCATTGGTAATCCCATGCCATCGCGTGGTCGGTGCGAAAGGTGCTCTGACCGGTTACTCAGGCGGCGACGGGATTCCCACCAAGCGCGGGTTGCTGGACCACGAACAACGACTCGGGAGCGGCGGGGAGTGAATTTTCCATCAGTTAGCGGCCGAACCACCGCTTCAGTCCATCGGATTGTGCGTCGATTGCGGTTTCATCACGGCGTTGTTCGGATGAACGAACTCGCAATGGTCCAGCAATCGTTCAAGCCGATCGTCGACGACCACATCAGGTTTCGGCAGGAAACAGACAAAGCAATCTGAGATGCCCAATGCAGTCGCCACGTCGCGAGAGTACTGAGCCCCTCCGCGACTCCAGCAGTAGAGCAAGTGACCAGCACTGAACAGATCGCGAACGTACTGGATCGTGGTGGGAATTGGGATCTGTTTTTTCCCAAATGATCGAATCAGCGTATCGTCTACGTCAACAAATATCACAGATTCTCTCTTTGGCATTGAATTGGCCATTGCTTTATAAAAGATTTCGGTGATCGTCCCGACGGCGATGTTCGTACCGCCCTCTGCCATCATAAACGACGAATCAAGCGGAAGTCGGGGCTGCCGCGAGTCAGGACGAGAGAAGGGAGACCGTGATCTGCCGACTCGCCCTGCTCGATCCTAGTGCCTCCGAGTCATGCCATCAAGGAATCGCTGACTTACCGCGATATCGAAACTGCAGTTGTCAACCTCTCGTGATTGAACCGCGATGTCCATCGAGGACGGCTGGAGATGTCAGCAGTTTGGCAAGCGGTTGCACTTTCATGTATTGCGGCGAACGATCCCGCTCAATGGCTCGCGACCTTCGACTTTCCATTTGGATCGAATATATCACGAGTCGACTGCATTGCTTTGTTCTGCCGAGTCTTAAAACGAAAGGGCAATGTCCTCACGAGCCATTGATACCCAATCGGCTACAAAAGCCACTCGCGGAAAACGGATCAACATGAGAACAAGGATTGCGATAGGCACCACGAGAAACCAACTGGGCGCATTTCCGAATCCACCAGTCAGGGCAATGCAACTTAGAAATCCGGCGACTTCGAGCATGGCCATTCCGACGATGTGCCCCGTTTGGAAAGGGGCGACAAGCGATTCGGCAGTGATCTGCGGTTTTCCACGGAAGGCCGCAACACCGGCACGCCGAACGATGGGCGGAACCACAAAGGACATCACCACGCTGAGTACGAGTACCGTTGCACTGAGCACGAGTACCGTTGCACTGAGTACGAGTACCGTTGCACTGAGTACGAGTACGATGGAGAAAGAATGCATGGATACCGGAACCCATGCGATGCATCATGGCATCGGCTCAGCCTTCAGGTACTTCGACAAGAATTCGATCGCAGAGCTTCGGCCTTTCGGATGGAGAAAGGTGACCAAGTGCCCTTGCCCCTCGATCGGAATCAATTCGCAATCCACCCCAACTTCCTTCGCCCGCTCCTGGAATCGAACCGACGTATCGAATGGGACCAGGAGATCTTTCGTACCGTGAAACAGCAAGGCCGGCGGGCATTGGGCATTCAGCCGGTAAATCGGAGAAGCATTTTTGTAGACCTCCGGCAGCTCTTTACGCGATCCGCCAAAGACCATCGCAAGAACATTGCTCTGCTCGGGGATATAAGTCAAATCGTTGGGAGCTCCACCAGCAACCAAACAGCGGATCTTGACGGGATGCGTCTCCGGAGCATCCGTGGCAAGCATCGACGCCAGTTGGCCACCAGCCGAATACCCCCACAGCCCCACTCGATCGCAATCGACCGACCAGTCGCTGGCCCGATGAGCGGCCCAGGCTAGCGCCTTGCGACAGTCCTCCAACTGGGCTGGGTAGCGGTGGTCGGGAGCCAGTCGGTAATTGATCGCCAGCACCGCCATCCCGTTTCTGGCCAGTTCCTTGGCATGATCGATCACATTCCATTTGTCGCCCGAGATCCACCCTCCCCCGTGAATCATCACTACCAGCGGCACCACCTTCTCACCGGCTGGCCGGTAGAAGTCCGCCGCCACCTCCTCCTCCGCCACCTCGTGGAAGACAAGGTCTTTCTGCACTTGCAGTTTGCTACGAGGCACAGAAACGGAATTCGCCGGAACTTCGGTAGCATCCGACAGAATTTTCCCGTCCACCGATGGGCTCACCGCCCCAGTACCCTCTTGAGCGAAAAGGGTACGGCACGAAGGCATCTGCCCCACAAAGGAAAGAATTAGGGCAGCAAGTGGCCGGAGCAGGGGAGAGCGAGACTTACTCAGGAAGTACAGCATGGCCAACGATTACCGATCGAAACGAAGTACTGGTACGAACCACCAAATCCTTCGTTAGTATAGCGGTCGACCAAACACAAACCGTTGGCCTCAAGCCCCCCGCCCACGGTGCGATTCAGGACGGCGAAGCTGAACGAAAAGCAGTCCAAGCGATCGGTGAAAGAAACGACGCCCAAGCCCACTCAAGGACTCGAGGCGGGTGGAGCGATGGCGCGGACCCCCTGAATCCTACCTTGAGGCACCAAGCCCTCGAGATCCACCGGAGCGTCCAGAGTGTGTCCTCCCACGTTGCCGGCACGATCGACCGCTTCAATGCGCAGGTAGACACTGGGGGGCATCGAGGGATCGCCGCGAAGGAGAAAACTGTCCCGGACCGGCTGATCGGCGGAAACTGTCACCCAAGGCCCTTCAGCGGTTGGTCCCATCAGAATTTTGATCGGGCGATCCGCGAGATAGTCGTCCTCGGCTTGGTAACGGAGCACCAAGGCACCTGTTTCATCTCCGGTGCCAAATTGCGCTGCCAGAAAACGAACGGCAGGCCGAGTGGTATCCACCTGGATCCAGACATCTGCTGAATCGCCCGGGCCAGGGCGTCGCGTTGCCAAGCCATGCCCTCCGACCACGACCATTCGGAATCCAAACAGCCCTTCTTCCAGAACACGTATCTCCATCGGGCTTTTCTTGTCGGGGTCCTCGCCCCATTTTTCCCATGTTGCGCCCTGATCCAACGTCCCCCACAACTCCACGGTGGCGATACCAACGGCCGCATGGGCGCGAAGATCATAGTCCACTTCAAAGGCGCGGGAAGCTACGTGGTAGGCGCGATCGGAAAGGACCCGCGAACTCGGCTGATTGGCAACTCCCTTTGCGTCCACTGGATTTGGCATCGAGGAGGCAGTGCCAGGCGTCGACCACGGAGTTGCGGCAGCGCCTCCATTGGGATTCAACTGGCTATCCTTCGCTGGTGCAAACTCCACCATCTCCTTGAAGACGAAACGTCCTTCTGGTGTCCTCTCCGTCGGGGCAAACACTTTGGGTGCATCACCAGCGGGGGAAGTTGCGTCGAGGCGGAACATCGAAGGCCCCGCCGGGGATCCGGAGGGAATTGCAGCGGCTTCGGTGCCGATGGTGGTACTACCGACTGGCCCTGGAATCACGGCGGGGGGAAGCCCTGCGGGAGAAGCTTGAGAAACCGCACGCGCCGCTTCCGATGACGGAAGGGCAGGGAACATGATCGCTGTGGCAGCACCGCCTGGTTCCTTAGAGTCATTCACGGGCGGCGCGAACACCTTGGCCGGGGCAGCTTGGGAGGGGGTTTCCGCTTTGTTGTTTTCGGGCCCTTCGGGACTTCGACGCATCAAAGCTCCCGTCGCCTCGGCTCGCTTCGACGCATCGGCTCCCCAGGAAAGCCGGTCGCGAGGATCGGTCAGACCATTCGAGGGCCGCTGTGCGACGCGGGTGCGCTGACTGGCAAGAATCCAGGGGCTACCCCCTGCCGCTGTTCTGGGTAATTGCGGGTAACGGAGCACCTCCAAGAGGTTTCCGGCCAGGTCGCGCGCGGTCAACCGCACCCAAATCGATCGCGTCGACGCGGGAATATCCCACTTGGCTTCTCCCTGCCATAACGTACCCGCTTCCCCGGAAGGCCCTTCGATCGCTACCGAAGTCCAGGCTTCCTCAGGTGCCAGTCGGTATTCCAGACGCACCGAATCACAATCGAGGTTTGGGTCTTCCACGGAAAGGTCGGCGACCATCCTCCCCTGAGAATCGGTGTCCAAAAGAACTCGCCCGCGAGGCAACTGGGTATCGACAACTACCTCCATCGTCGCCAATGGCGTTTTTGTGGAATCCTCTGCCCCCCGAACACGGAACAAGAACTCCCCATCCCCCGGGGCTCGATACTGAAATGCATGGCGTTCCCGGGACGATTCGTCGACGAAACCCCAGGTTTTTCCTTGGTCGGTTGAGACTTCCAGCCGAAACACCTCCCCACCTCGCGATGCATCCGCGACACGAAACGGCAGAGTGAACGAAGAGGTTCGGCAGTAATAGCTGACGGGTTCCGTATCCTCGACGGCCCACAGCAGAGCGCTGGACTGCAACGCCAGAAATAGACTCGCCCAAGCCCGCCGAACTCGGGATGGATGGGATCCGACCAACACGGCTTGCAACATGACCATTTCCTTCTGGTGCGACGATCGGATGGGTGGGAGGCGACTACCAGGGGCGATTTCGGTCGCTCCCCGATTCCGATCGCTACCGCCCCCACCTTCCTCGCAAGTGTGCCCTAGGATTGCCGCTAAAGAATCAAGTCGAAGTTGATGGATTGGCATTTTGTCGGGAAAGGGGAGCGTTAAAATCGTTGCGACCGAACCGCGAAGTTGGCCGCGTGCAGGATCGATGCCCAACGAGTGATCCCGCGCGACCATGGACCTGCCAAACAGTTCCATGCAGGCCCCCCAATGACGACAAGTTTGCCGCGTGAGTAGGACGGTAGAGTGGAGGATTTCCTGACTTTGAGGATTCCATGACCCCAGAAGCTGCATGCCGATATCGCTATGACATCATCGTCGTCGGCGCTGGTCACGCCGGCACCGAAGCCGCCGCGGCTGCCGCTCGCGCTGGCGCACGCGTCGCCCTCCTAACGTCGAACCTGGACACCGTGGGGCAGATGAGCTGCAATCCGGCGATCGGGGGTGTTGCCAAAGGACAAATTGTCCGCGAGATCGACGCCTGCGGTGGATTGATGGGAGAAGCGATCGATGCGACTGGCCTTCAGTACCGAATGCTGAATCTCAGCAAAGGTCCGGCGATGCACAGCCCCCGCGCACAAGCCGACAAAAGGCGTTACCAGATCGACATCAAGCATCGGATCGAGCGATGCAGTGGCATCGATCTTCGGCAGGAGCTGGTCGAGGGACTTTGGGTGGAACACCTGGAACAAGGACCGACCGTTCGTGGTGTTCAAGTCCGCGGCGACGCTCTTTACGAAGCGGATGCGGTCATCCTAACCACTGGCACATTCCTCCAAGCCGTGATGCACACCGGAGAAGCGAAGACCGCAGGAGGAAGAGCAGGGGAGGGGACCACCGCAGGGATCAGTCAGTCGCTGAGGTCGCTGGGATTTCGCGTCGAACGGTTCAAGACCGGGACGCCGCCGCGGCTCAATGCCCGTACCATCGACTACGACCAGGCCACCATCCAGCCAGGAGACTCCGACCCCAAGCCATTCTCCTTCCTCAACGACTCGATCGATCGACAGCAGCTCCCCTGCTGGATCACCCACACGAATCCTGAAGTGCACGAACTGATTCGCCAGAATTTGCATCGAGCCCCAATGTATACCGGGCAGATTCAGTCGAGAGGCCCCCGATACTGCCCGTCCATCGAAGATAAGGTGGTTCGATTTGCCGACAAGGAGACGCACCAACTGTTTCTGGAACCGGAGGGTTACGAAACGCTGGAAGTCTACGTCAACGGCATCTCCACCAGCCTACCACGCGACGTGCAGGATCGCATTTTTCGGATGATCCCGGCACTCGCCAATGCCGCCATCCTTCGCTACGGCTACGCCGTCGAATATGACTATTGCCCCCCGGATCAACTTTTCCCTTGGCTGGAAACTAAAGCGGTCCATGGGCTCTACTTCGCCGGACAGATCAATGGCACGACCGGCTACGAAGAAGCTGCGGCGCAAGGGCTAGTGGCGGGTGCCAGTGCCGCGATTCGGCTGCGAGGGGGAGAAGGGCTGGTGTTTGGACGCGATGAAGCCTACATCGGTGTCCTGATCGACGATCTGGTGACCCGTAGCGTCGATGAACCCTACCGCATGTTCACCAGTCGTGCCGAACATCGGATGTTGCTGCGTCACGATAACGCCGACCGGCGTTTGACCCCCATCGCACAACAGCATGGGCTGGTTTCCTCAGAACGCTGGGTACGCCTGCAACAGAAACTGGAAGAGGTAGCGAAGGCCGAACGACAACTGGCCGGCCTCCGCGTGGGGGACATCCCAGCCGATAAGTATCTGAAACGCCCAGAGGTGCTTTGGAGCGATCTGGTGGCACGGTTTCCACAACTTGCGGTCTACCCGCTGGAGGTCTCCGAACAGGTCGAAAGGGATTGCAAATACTCGGGGTATGTCTCCCGGCAGCAGATCCAGATCGATCGCCAGCATCGCATGATGGAAAAACGGATCCCCATCGATTTGGACTACACCTCCATCACTAGCCTCCGCAACGAAGCGCGTCAAAAGTTCCAGCAAATCCGGCCCAGAAATCTGGACCAGGCCAGTCGAATCAGCGGGATTACCCCAGCCGATATCGCCTTGGTGTTGGCCCATGTGGAACATCGGTCGGGCGGGAAAGCAAGCAGCCGAGACCAAGAGTTGCCAGCGACTGCCCCACCCCCGAACGACCAGCCATCTTCAGACGATTTGTGAAAAACAGGTGGTGAACCCAGTTGCACAGTTGCCGGTCAATGCTACAGTAGCCATGACTTTGGCAGGCCCCTAGAGCCTGTTGATCAATGAGGGCGTAGCTCAGTCGGTAGAGCAACGGACTTTTAATCCGTGGGTCGAGGGTTCGAGTCCCTCCGCCCTCATTTTTTTCTAGCTCGGGCTCGGTTCGCTCGAGCCCCAATCGAACAGCGGCATGGGGTCGTGATTGCCCCAGATTTTCCGTCATTTCTTGGCTTCGCTGCTCTGGCGAGACAATTCCCGGTGATAGTTTGTGACGCCTGCGGTATTCCTAGCGTTTCTTCCTGTTGCTCCAAGAATGCCTGCCGTATCTCCTGTGCCAGATACACCACCGGCATCCTGCCGATCCGCCGGAAATCGGGCCTCCAGTTGTGTCGATCGTTCCTGCGATTCCGATTTTCCGGACAGGAGCAGCACGGATCGTGCGGGATGGTGAACACCCCGTAGGCCCGACCTTTCGGAACCATCGAGGAACCGCTGTCATGACACGCTTCGACCTGTGGAAGAGTCTCCTCGCGATGGGGATCTGGAGCATTCCCTGCCAGCAGCTACCGGCTCAAGGTCTGCCAGAAATCCCAGGGCGGACGGAAGTGCCAAGTCGCCGCAGTCCCCAGGGCCAGCTTCCTGGATCGCCCTGGGCGCACCGCGCAAGTACCTCGTCGCCGTCCGCTAGCACACCTCGTGCGACCAACAACACGCCGCCTATTGCGCAGCCGAGAACTGACGGCGGACTGCGACTGGACCCTCAGAGCATCGGACCGAGTCCCAACGGTTGGCGACCTTACTACCCAGCTAAGCCATTGGAAGGTCAAGGCGAAGAATTGCCCGCCCCCAAGACGGCAGCCGAATTCCTTCGCAGCAAGGGGCTTTCGACACGCTACCTCTCGGCAACCCCTTCGCCGTCCACTGAAGATTCCTGGAAACGCTTGCCTGCACGAGGCCAAGCCCTCGACCCATGGGAACGGCTTGGAAGCAGATCCAGCGATCTAAACGATCGCGATGTTCCCGTGGGAACGCTGGTTTCGCGCGGCCAGCAGGGGATGCCCGAAACGGCTTTCTCGGAAAATCCACTCAGGCTTTCAACCGAAGCATCCGCAAGTAATCCACTGCGCATCATCGATCTTCCATCAACCGGAGGGGGGACCAACGAGCCGGTTTCCAAACTTCCGGAGATCGTGATCGATAGCCCCCGCAGACAAACGGAGCCCCCTGCAGGGCAAACCCGGGAGGGATCAACCAGCCTGCATCAGACGCAGCCTCGCTGGTCCAAAGCCATCATGCAAGTGCGAAAAGATCTCGAAGCAGGGCACATCGATCGAGCGAGGAAGGCGACGGAGTGGATTTTGACGCAGGTGGTTTTCGAAGCGGACCGCGAGGCCGAAGGAGCCAGTCGCGGCGAGGCATGGCGGCGAGGGCTTTCTGGTTTGAAGAACTTGGCGGATAAGGAGCCTAGCGATCTCCCGGAAGGAGAGTACGATCGACGATTGATTGAAGCAGCCGATGCGATTCTTTCCGCCGCGGATGGGCTGTCCGATGCCCCTCTGGCGATGGGACTTTACGCCGACTGCTGGGAAGCGACAGCTGGCCGCATGACCTCTACGCCGGGAGAAAACCCCCGCTTCTCGCTGGACTGTGCCGCAGTCTTTCAAGAAGTCACCCAATTGCTGCAGACTTCTGCTGAAAAAATACCCAGCGGCTCCTGATCCTCTGCCAAGTAGACCGCGGAATCGTCCGCAGGCGGGAACTGCAGTCGCTCCCCTTTCCGCTAATTCCCACGCCTGCATTTGGGAAGTACATTAAGGGTACAGGAAATCAGGGTTCCAGGACTGGGGCTGTGCTGAAGAGGATGTACCTGCGATGGTCAATCATTTGGGTCGAATCGGCTGCTTTTCGCTCCTGCTGATGATCGCCGGGGCGACGCCCTTGCCGGCTCAGGAAACTCCCGCGGCGAAATTACCACCCTACCCTTTGGATGCGGTCTACGACGGATCGACCATTTGGATTGTCGATCGAAACCTTCCGGGAGTCTGGAAGTCGGTCGATGGAAAACTCGAAGTGGCCATCCAGGGCTCCAAACAGTTCCGACAACCACTTAACGCACCCCGTTGCATCGCCCTCGGCCCAGATGGCCAACTGTTCGTCGGCGACTCGGCCACTCGCGAGGTCTACCGAATCGGCAGCGACGGAAAGCCAGAGCCGCTGACCGGTGGTGCCATCGGGATCCCGGCAGACCTTGCTTTTGGTCCGGATGGGACTCTTTATGTCGCCGATCTGGAAACCCGTTTTCTGTGGAAGCTTCCCAAGGGAGGTACTGCGGAAAAATTTCTCGATTGCAACCCGCGAGGGGTCAGCATCGATGCCAACGGCAATCTTTGGATCGTCTCCCAGGGCAAAGACCAGTTGCTCAAGGCAACTCCTGACGGGAAGTTGGAGGTTGTCAACTCTGGCCGCCCCTTCTCGTTTCCAAGTCAAGTCGCTGTCGATTCGCAGGGAAATGCCTTCGTCGCGGATGGGTACACAAAGGCGATTTGGAAAACCGCCGTTGGCAGCGCACCCGACAAAGTCGTCGACGGCCAGGGGCTAGACCACCCCGTAGCAGTCTTTTGGAGGGAGGATCGTCTTGGAATTGTCGATCCGCGAGCTGCCAAAATATGGGGAGTTGCTGCGGATGGGACACTGGAAACCTGGATCGCGTTTCCTTCCCCCTGACCTCAGGAACTCCCCCCCAAGAAGTTGCCGTCGTCGATGGCAGCACCCTGGAAACCCTTGGGAACCAACGCCCTGGATCCAAGGGGAGTGGACAGAATGACGAAAGCTAAGAAGATGAATCGCCTGAGCTTTGCCTGGAGGCTGTCTCCGGGGCTCGCGATGGAGCGACAGACGATGGTTGTTCATGGCAAACGTTGAAGATTCGGAGAGCAGCCGCCTGAACCGTCCCAACTGGGGGTTCGCTGGCGAGGCCTTCAAATACACCAGCATGATTGCGATCGTGGTGGTGGCAGGCATGCTCTTCAAGAAAAAGCTGGGTGGCATCACCTGGGGGCAGATCTGGGAGGGAATCCAGCGGATCCCACCATGGCAGATCGCCCTGGCGGTGCTGGTGACCTGCATCAACTTTGTGGTGCTCACCGGCTATGACTGGATTTCGGTCAAGTATCTGAAAAAGAACCTTTCCATCTCCAAGATCATGCAGGGCGCGGTGATGGGTTACGCGCTGAGCAATGTCTTCGGATGGATCCTGGGTGGGACGGCGATCCGCTTTCGACTATACACCAACTGGGGATTTCGCTTTTCCGAAGTTGTCGCCTTTGTTTCCATTCTTTCAGTGACGTTTTGGCTGGGGATGTTTCTTCTTGCCGGCATTTCCTTCGCGATGCTGCCCGTGCAGCTACCCAAGACCTACGAAGATGCGATGCCATTTCCGCTTCACACCCTGGGATATCTTTTCCTGGTCTGTGTAGGGATCTACGTCCTGGCAACGATCTTCATCCGCAGGCCGATCCGTATTGGCAAGCAGACTTTTGTCCTCCCGCCATTCAAGATGTCGCTGGTTCAGTTGCTGGTATCAGCCGCCGATTTCGTTCTGGCATCTCTCGTGCTTTATTTGCTGCTCCCCTCGGGAGTCGTCAACTACAGCACGGTGCTGGTCAGCTACCTGGCTGCCATGATCGTCGTCGTCTTCCTTCATGTCCCAGGCGGCCTGGGGGTCCTGGAGACGGTTGTCTTATCGATGCTGGCCTCCAGCGATCATGCGGATGGCGAACCGGTCAAGGTGGCGGTAACCAGCGCCTTGCTGGTGTATCGCGTCATCTACTATTTGATTCCGGCCGCAGTCGCTGGGCTGATGTTCATCGCTCACGAAATGAGACACAAAAGGGAAATCACCACCGATCAACTGGGGGCACCACGCGAAATGGACCCAGAGATCTAGCCCAACCAAGCCACCTCTCCGGTTCCGGTCATTCGTCTCCGCCAGCCTCACCCACGAAGCGGACCCGGTTGCCATCAGCACGAAGTATTCAGGAATCATTGAATATGGCCAAATCCAAGCAGCAGCTTCCTAAGCGGAGCGAAGTGGCATCTGGCGATTGCTGGGACTTGAGCAGTTTGTATGCCGACGAATCGCAATGGGAACTCGATTTGGCGAAGTTGCAACGATCGATCCAGCGTTTTTCCAACTATCGCGGGAAGCTCAAAGAGTCGCCCTCGCAACTGGCGGCCTGCTTGGATCATGACCAAAGGGTGGATCGGTTGGCAGATCGCTTGGGAGCCTACGCAGCACTGCGAACTTCGGAGGACCAGGGGGACGACGGCGCGCAGCGACTGAAGGGGCGTTTTCGGGCGGTGGCGGTGTCTGCGGGGGAAGCGGCCAGTTTCATCCAACCGGAAATCCTGAAGATCCCCAGTGCCACGCTCAAACAATGGCTGAAGCATCCCAAGCTGCGTCCCTACCGATTGATGCTTCAGAGAATCCTGCGAACCAAGAAACATACCCTGTCGCGGAAGGAAGAGCAGTTGATGGCGATGCAGGGGCAGGTTGCGGCCACCGCATCCCTCACCTTCCGACAATTGCATGACGCCGACATGAAATTTGGTACCCTCCGCGACGAACGAGGCAAGGAAAGAGAACTGTCGCATGCGACCTTCATTTCCTTTCTTCACAGTCCCGATCGCGATGTGCGCAAGCAGGCATTTCATACCTACTACGATCAAATCGACCGTCTGCAAAACACACTCGCCTCGACACTCGCTGGCAGCATCCACGGCGATGTCTTCCGAGCTCGCGCTAGACGCTTCCCCAGCGCCTTGGAGGCAGCGCTATTCCCCGATCAGGTACCGATCTCCGTCTATCGAAACCTGATCTCCACGGTGAGGGCTCACCTCCCTTCGGTGCATCGCTACTTCGATCTTCGGAGACGGCTGATGGGGCTGAAGCAAATCCATTTTTACGATACGTATGTCCCGGTGGTCGAAGCGGCCAAGAAGAAAACTTCCTGGGACCAAGCTGTCTCCATGATCCTCCAAGCCCTGCAACCGCTCGGGGCCGACTATGGTGAACGGCTTGCAGAAGGGTTGCAGTCAGGATGGTGCGATCGCTACCCCAACGCAGGAAAGCAAAGCGGGGCGTTCAGCTATGGAGTCTATGACGCCAATCCTTACATCCTGATGAATTACAAGGAGGACGTCTTCGATGACATCTTCACCCTGGCTCACGAAGCCGGGCACTCGATGCACAGCCACTATTCCGCAAAAACACAGCCCTACATCTACTTCTCCTATCGTATTTTTGTTGCGGAAGTTGCTAGTACCGTCAATGAACAATTGCTCTCACACCACCTGCAGCAGCAGGCCACCAATCGCCTCGACCGGGCCTACCTGATCAATCACGACCTGGACAGCATCCGCGCCACCATCGTACGGCAAACGATGTTTGCGGAATTTGAAGAACGAACGCATGCGGCGGCCGAGCAGGGCCAGCCGTTGACGGCCGACTCGATGCGCACCATCTATCGCAATCTTCTCGAGGATTATCTCGGTCCCAAATTCGTGATCGATCCCCAACTGTCGCTGGAATGCTTCCGAATCCCCCATTTCTACAATGCTTTCTACGTCTACAAGTACGCTACCGGGCTCTCGGCCGCCATCGCGTTGACCGAGCGGATTCTTCAGGGTGGATCAAAGGAACTGAATGACTATCTCGGTTTCCTTCGCGGCGGCTGCTCCAAGGATCCCCTCGACCTCCTGAGAGACGCCGGAGTGGACATGGAGAAGCCAACTCCGATCGAAGCAGCGCTGAGAAAGTTTGATTCGCTTCTGGATGAGTTTGAGTCCTTGATGGAGTAGACGATCCAGAGGAATGCGACTTGGCTGACGGCACGCGGCACCGGGCCCCAGCCAGGCCTAAAGCAATCAGATCGTGAGGAGGCGATCAGCAGTGGCGCGGCGAAGCCTGAAAGGAAAGCGGATCTTGGTGACAGGTGCCAGTAGTGGCATCGGCCGATCGCTCTCCCTACGTCTTGCTCAACAGGGCGCCCAGGTCCTTGCAACCGCTCGTCGAAAGGAACGGCTCGCACAACTCCAGCAGGAAGCCGATCAGATCGGAATGGATCGAGGCGGCCGGCTGACGATTCTCTCGGGCGATGTGACGCAACCGGCAGATCGCCAACGATGGCAAGAGTGGGTCGGCGACCACTGGGGAAGCCTGGACGGCCTGGTGCACAACGCCGGAGCAGGCGCCATCGGCCCGTTTCTGGAGGCGCCAGTCGAACGCGCCAGAAAGGTGATGGAGGTCGATTTCTTTGCCGTCACCGACCTGACACGGGAACTGTTCTCCCTTCTGCAGAGTGGCGATCAGCCCTTCCTGCTGGCAGTCGGGTCGGTGCTGGCGCATCGCGCTGTCCCGGACAAGAGCGAATATTGCGCGGCGAAATTCGCGCTCCGAGGCTGGTGTGACTCGGTTCGTGTCGAATGGCGGCCGCTGGGAGTCGAAGTCATCCTGGTTCATCCCTCCACCACGCGCACCGAGTTCTTCGATCGTCTGATCGATACACCTTCAGGAACGGCTAGCCGATCGATCGGCGAAGCCAGTGCCGATCGCGTTGCCGACAGCCTGATGGCAGCCATCCGTCAGAGAAAACGGGACGTGGTGCTCACCGCCGCAGGAAATCTCCTGCTGTGGGCCAACCGCATCAGCCCCAGCTTGATGGACCGAATACTGGCGAAACATCGAGGCAACTCAGGGGGACCACCCGCACGGCGATGAGGTCGTTTTCCAGGTACCCTTGCAGCAGCCAAGGCGAACCGAATGGAAAGCCTGAATCGAGCCACCATTTTCAGGCCCGTTCCAAGGTCAGCACGAAGCTGGATAAGGTCTCAGCTTTCCCATTGGCATTTGGTTCGCTATTCGGGCAATCCCAAGCTGCCACGTCGGTTTTATCGCGGTCCGCCAGCCGACCGGGCCGATTCAGCTTCGCTCCCATCGTTGGGCGGCTAGCCTTGCCGCCAAGAGCATTAGGAATCCACTAGCCGTCAGAACCGCCAGCTCCATCCCCAGTTGACTGACAGGAAGATCGCGCCAGAAGACTTTGTTGTAACCTTCCAGAGCCCAGGCGTTGAACGTCACCATGCCGATCTCTCGCATGGTTTGACTCATCACATACCGAGGTACCATGCTGCCGCCAAGAGCGCTCATCGATAGGATCAGCACGACGGAAATCCAGTTGAGCTGATTTCTGGAATGGCAAAGCGTCGCCAGCAGCAATGCCAGACTAGCAGCCGCGCCAGCGGTGACGGTCGTCATCGCCAGAAAACCATCCCAGTGGCCAACCAGATCGACGCCGAAGACGCACTGCCCCCACGCGAACATGACGGTTGTCTGCAGCAGGCCAAGCCCCATCAGAAACAGCCACTTGCCCAGCAACAGTTGGTCGATCGTCATCCGACTTCCCAGGAGACGATCGAGCGTGCCCTGTTCCCGTTCCTCCAGCAATGCTCCACTTCCCGCCGTCGCGCTGAAAAGAAGGAACATCACGGCAATCCCGGCTGCGTACATCGCCACAATCGGATTGGCCTTCCCATTTCCCAGCACATCGACCACCTCCACCTCCGGCAAACTCATGGCGACCGATGGCAGGCTGTTACTTTCCGTCCCCAGACCGTTCGGCCATCGGTCCATCTGACGACCATCGGGCATCGGCAGTTTGGACGCGATCGCCAATGCCGCAGGATCGCTTTGCAGCGCTGTCCCCTGCTCCTGGAGATGAGTTGCCAGGGAAGTTCCTTCGGAAGGCACTCCATTGGAACCAGTCCCATGATCGGAGAACCTAGCCGACACCGACCCCGACGGAGCACTCCACACCGCAAGCGACGCGGTACCCACCGAACCGTCGGAGGGGCCGGAAACCGATGCACCTTCCAAAAGGTTTTCCGCTCTACCACCCTCTATGGCTAGACTAGAAGGAGCCATACCGTGGACACCATCGGTGGTTCCCAACGACATCAGTTCCATGAGCGAACTTTGAGCCAATGCGGCAGCGATGTTGGAGGTGATGGGATCGAACGAGTCGGTCAGCACCTGCACTCGAAGCGCAGCTCCAGAGGCGGATTCCGGCCGGATGCCGATGCGAAAAATCGCGTCGGCGCGCCCCAGTCGAATCCACTGAGCAGCTTCTGCGCTGGAGAGGATCGGGAGTCCTTCCGCTTGCCCCGCAGCAGGGTCCACCCCAGGGACAGGCCGCACCGCTTTTGATTCGAGTATTTTCTCCATCCAGCGCCGCGACTGCGCGGTCTGTGGCTCGTCGACGAACGCAATGCGAAGGCGAGCTGAACCACCTGCGTCTCGATGCCCGAAAATGAGCGCAAACACGCTGAAGAAAAGCACCGGCACAACAAAGGTCAGTACCAGTTCCGGGCGATTGTGCAACAGCCTCAAGAGGCTGATCCGAAGAACGGTCGCAATCATTCCCTCAGCATCCTTCCGGTCAAATGCAGAAAGACATCCTGAAGGCTAGGGGCATGCGTCCGAAGCTCGCCTACCCTGCCCCCCAACATCCGGATCTCGCCAAGCAATCTCGGAAGATCGCCACTGATATCCTGAATATTCGCTGTCCACCGACGGGTCTGTGTGTTCCAGATCCAATGGCGCGGTGCATTGCGCAGCTCCCCTTCGATGGTGACATCGACCTGGCACTGGCTTCCAATCGTTTGATCGATCAACTGCTGAAGCGATCCGTCTGCAATGATTTTTCCGTCGTCCAAGATAACGATGCGTGCGCACTGCTGCTGTGCCTCTTCCAGATGATGTGTCGTCAAGAGCAGGGCGGTACCGTCGGCATGGAGATCTTGCAACATCTGAAAGATGCGCTGTCGGCTCTGGGGATCAACACCCACTGTCGGTTCATCCAATACCAACAACTCAGGGCGATGCATCACACCGCAGGCGATATTGACACGACGCTTCATGCCGCCCGAAAAGCTGCCTACCAAGTGATGCCTTCGGTCGCTTAGGCCAATCCACTCCAAAGCCCATTCCAGACGATGTCGCAGCTGGCTCCCCTGCAGACCATGCAAT
Source organism: Planctomycetaceae bacterium (assembly GCA_040375295.1). Taxonomy (GTDB): domain Bacteria; phylum Planctomycetota; class Planctomycetia; order Pirellulales; family Pirellulaceae; genus JBEISR01. Next base: position 102,138 of record JBEISR010000012.1, on the reverse strand, counting down.
CTCCCGAAGGTCTGCAGATTCTGTAGTAGCGTCAGATCTCCGTAGATCGCAAGCTCTTGCGGCACCACCCCCAGTTTTTGCGTCGCGCTATGGGACCGGAGCGATTTTCCGAAAAGGCGGATCGACCCACCATCCAACCGACTTCGCCCTGACAGGCACCGGATCAGCGTCGTTTTCCCAGCGCCATTGGGACCTAGTATCGCAACCGATTCGCCGGCAGATATCGATAGATCCAAACCTTGCAGGGCAGTCCGTGCACCATACTTCTTGACGAGCTGACTGATTTCCAGGGCACCCTGCAGATCCCGAGCGATCACTTATGCTACCTCTTCCCTGAAGCCTCCCTGACTACCTCCCTGCAGTCAGCTTGCGGCACCTTAACGGATACCCAAGGCTCAGGTCGACCCCATTCCCCCCTCTGCACCCTCAACAAGACTTGCTGCCGGCCTATTGCTAGCGTTGAAATGGCGCAGAACACTTGCCGATTCGTCAATAGAAAGCTCTAGCGCCATCTTATTGGGCAGCTGGGATGTCACACACCCGGCAAAGCTCGACTGCCTCCTTCGCCAGACGATCAGGGAGAAGTCGCCAATCGATTTGCCGAGCCCATTGAGCCGCTTGCGCCAAGTTGCCTTGCTGCAAGGCGGACTGGGCCGCCTGGAAGAGAGTGACCGATACCAAAACCGGCTGCTCCAATTGACGATAATGATAGATCAGGGAGTCCCATTGAGGTGGTTTCTCGCGCCCCACTACGGCGGCCAATCGGTGGTGCCTCTTCTTCAGCAATTCTGGATCGGTACCGTCAATCACCACAAATCGCAATGCATCGCTGGCGATTCGGATTCCCCCCATAGAAAAATCCTCCGACCACTCCAGCCAACTCGCCGCTAACCCATCCAGAATGCGGGCCAGATGTTCCGGGGAGAAGCGAGTTACCATCTGCAACTGCTGGAACTCCAAAGGCGACCAGGAAGCAGCCAGATACTGAAGTGCGTGACGAGAGTCGGAAGCCAGAGCACGGTACTGGCATTGGCCGAATGTCGAACGGTTCAGCCGATCGAAAGACTGATTCCATTGATCGGATGTCCAGTCTCGCCTTGGGGCCTCCCACTGGACCAACTGCTCAGCCCGCCCTGGATAACCCTCGGCCAATCGCGACACGGCATCGCTCCAAAGCTCAGCATCCGGACGGTGTCCCTGAAATCGTGTCAGCCATTGCTGGATCCACGCGCGGATCGATTGCGGTGCCACCGGCTGCATCGCCAATCGTAGCAGCCGGTGAGCCGAAACCGGCTGCTTGCCATGACTGAGAGTATTCCAGAGGGAATCCAGATGGGAGCATCGATCACGACAGGCAAGCAACATCCCCCCGCAGCCCATGCCCCGCTGCGATGCAAAAGACTCTAGCGCATAGCGACTGATCGGATCGATCCACTCCATCTGATCAATCGCAATCACCAACGGCCGACATTCGGTCAATCGCCTCCACGCGGCCGCAAGTGTCTGTGCCAGCCTCGCTCCATGCTTTTGTTCCTCGGTCGCATTCGGCTCTAGAAAAGGATCGATGGCGTCCGTGGCAGCAGACGCGCGGTCGGCCTCCAGCGGAAGACCGATCTGAACGCAGCGTTGCCGCCACTGATGCAGTAGCGCCCCTGGGGTGTGATCTCGTCGATTGCAGCGTAGAGCCACCACCTGAAAACCTTCAGCCGAAAGGCGTTCCTGCCATCGCTTGATCCAAAAACTTTTCCCTGAACCCTGCGGCCCCTGAGCGGCCAGTACCCATCCTTCGGAAGATCGATCTTCCCCCATCCGCTCCCACCACCGATGTTCGATCGCGTCGGTAGATCTGGGCAACCAAACCAGGGGTGGCGATGGAACAGGATAGAAGGAGGGAGATGGCATGGGAGAGCTAGACTGGAGGCATTTCAAGAATGCTTCTGCGTCGGGTCGGTCGGTGGGGACGGCCTCGACCGTTTGCAGGCACAGGTCCCGCAGTGAAGAATACCATCCCGCCCAGGCCGCTACCCCTTCCTGCCCCTCAGAAACGGTCTCTGCACCCTCAGTAGAATGCACTGACTGCAATAGCTCCAGCGTCATCGCCGCAAAGCTGTACCAATCACTTCCCCTGGTTCCTGTTTGACCTGCTAGCACCTCGGGGGCCGTCGTGCCAACGGTCCCAGCTGCTATTTTGCTAAAGGCAATCACCCCTTCCAAAGACCGATCGGACAAGAAGCTGGCCAGCCCGAAATCAAGCAACGTCAGACGCCCGCCTCGTGACACAAGGATGTTGGCTGGCTTGATATCGCCATGCACAACATCATGCTGATGCAAATAGTGAATGCTGCCTACCAGTTGATCGAGTATGCCTTTTAGAAGATCGAATCGTTGAGGCAGTTTCCTTACGCGCCCCCACCAACGCGACAATGTCTGACCTCGAACCAGATCCATCGAAAAGCAGCGATAACTCCCGACCGAAAATGCCTCGTGCAACCGCACCAGATTCGGATGTTCCAAGGAGGAAAGAGTCTGAAACTCTTGAAAGAACCGATAGCAGCTCCAGTCGTCCTGACGCCGCGTCACCTTGACCGCCACCAGCGCGCCGGTTCGTAGATCGATCGCCCGGTAGACCGATCCCATCCCCCCGGCCCCATGAAGACTCACCAGATGATAAACACCCAGTTGCTTCGGAAGCTTCCACAGTTCCTCCGGCTGCTCATCAAACTCGCACTCCGTCTTCTTGCTGGTATCAACCCGAGCGATCGGGGATTCTTTCATCAAGCGATGGATATTGAATTCATTGATGCGTTGGAGCATCGGGATCAGGCGATTTGCCAACTTCGGAAACAATCGCTCGTAATGCGCAAAGTCCAGCGGATTCCCTGCATGCAGGCGAATCGTGTACTCACTGACAGCCAGCCCCATCAGGACCTGCGGATCTTCCTGCAACTCTGGATACCTAAGCAGTAGCAGGTCCAATCGCGGTTCGACCCTCTGGTCCTCTTCTGCGATCAAAACTTGGTGTCGATTCGGTCGAAAGTAACTGGCCAAATCCGACTCGATCAACCGGACCAGGGTCGGGATCCGTTCCGACGGGGAAACTCTTCCCAAACAGGCCTCATATCCACTGTTCCCGCGAAGCACCGCAGGGTCCACCAACACGTCGGAGGGAATATCGATGAAACCCTCGATGCGCGTACCTTCCCCAGAGCCCTCGGACTGCAAGCTAAGTGGTTCATTGGCTGGATTTGATTCGGATCGCTCGTTCATCAGGCACCGTCTATCGGCGTTGAATCCTGCAGATCGCTAATGTCAATCCCGAAACCCTAGGCACCCAGCGGAACAACCGACCAATGCGGTTCGCAAATGCCCGTTGCATGTTTCACACGGGTCACAGTTAGTATAACAAGTGCGAGCTTGTAAGATCCCTTCTCTGCTTCGCACCCATCCGAATAGCAGTTCCCTTTCCAGCCGCCAGCTTCGCCTCCATAGATACCAGTCACACGGGGGCCCCCTTTGAACCATCCGGTTGAACGGCTAGGTTGAATGTTCGATTTCCTGCGGACAATCCGACAGCGGGGGCCGATTGGAACCTTGCTGCCAGCCGGTTTTCCTCCGACGTTTCCTCGCCTTGCCAGAAAATCGGCCACCCTCGATCGCTCGACGATCTTGCCAGGATCGGTGCGTTAAATCGCTCAAAGACTGACTTCCCAATTTTGGACCCGCGGAGCCGCCGGATGATGGAACCACGACAGCCGGAAGGAGAGTCCAATGAACCTCTGGAGGTCGGGGCGAGGCAATCGATCACGATTCTGCACGAGGATCCGTGGCTGGTGGCTGTTCACAAGCCAGCAGGGTGGCTGGTCCACCGGGTCCCACAAATGGCCAAAGAGGATCCTGTGCTATTGCAGCAGGTACGAGATCAGATCGGCAAGCGGCTCTTTCCCGTCCATCGACTTGACCGTCCTACGTCGGGTGTCCTGGTCTTTGCACTCGACAAAAAATCGGCCGCCCATCTGGTCGATCAATTCACTCGCAGAACCATTCGCAAACGGTATGTGGCACTGGTGCGGGGCTATCTGACGGAGGAGGGAACGATCGAGATCCCTCTGCGCGAGCGATTCGGAGAAGAGGCTGCCGGTTACACGCTGGACTGCCATCCGCTCCAGACCGCCTGCACCCATTACCGAGCGATCCGTTGGTTTGAAGCTCCTTGGGGGTTTGCACCGTTTGCCACCAGTCGTTATTGCTTTCTGACGATTGAACCACGGACCGGCCGCTGGCATCAGATCCGAAGGCACCTGCAGCACATCGCGCATCCCATCATCGGCGACAAGCGGCATGGAGACAGCCGCCACAATCGGCACTTCGCGGATCACTTGGGAAACGAGCAGTTGCTGCTGTCGGCCAACCGGATTGAAATGATCCATCCGCACCACCAGACTCCGATCTCATTCGAGGCACCGCTGGATGCGAACTTCGAAAGGGTACTGGGTGCCTTGAAGTCGTTTGAAGTTTCCAAGGAAACCGCTCTTGCGGCTGCTTCCTAAGGTCATTGGCTTTTCTTGAGTCGATCCGGAAGCGCCGCGATCATCTTAGCGACCACGCGTTTGGCATGGCGGATGCACTGCGGGATGCCTACCCCATCGAAGGCATTTCCCGTCAGATGGAGCCCAGGAAGCTGCAATCGCCGCTCTTCGATCCGCTGCAATCTGGCCAGATGGCCAAGGCAATACTGCGGCATCGCCTGATGCCATCGGACCATCTGGCGATGGAGCGGTGGAGACTTGAGCCGGAGCAACTGATGCACTTCTCGCCAAGCCAAATCCAGCAGCCGCGAGTCATCATACGCCAGCAAATCGTTTCGGAGCGCACCACCCATGAAAACCCTCAAAAGGCAGCAATCTTCTGGAACGCGGCCAGGGTACTTTTCACTGGTCATGCTGATCGCCAGGACAGGGCGTTTCTCCACTGCCGGCACGACGATCCCGAAGCAGAGATCTTTCGTTGCGATCTCACTGCGACGCACCACGAAAAGGCCAACCGCAGACGACGCGTACGGGATAGCAGCCAATTCCTGAGCCAACTGAGGATCCTGAGCTTGAAGCAAGCGGCTGGCGACCGGTGCACCGCATGCGACAATCACTTGGTCGGCAGTGGCCAGCTGCTGACCATCTGGTCCAAGCAGGTTCCATCCCCGCTCGTCATGGATCAAACGGGTGATGGGAGTCTGGCGATGAATCGACGTCTGATCCAACTGATGCGTGATCTGATCCACCCACCAGCTCATCCCCTCACGGGGAGCCACAAACTGGTCGTAGCGAGCCCCATGGGCTCTGCGAGACGAATTGGAATCAGGTCCTCCCTTGCCCCGAAGTTCGCGCCGCGATGCCCACGCCGCCTTTAGCAACCCCCCATGACGCCGCTCCATCTCAACGAACTGCGGCAGCGCCGCCTGCATGCTCAATTGCTTGGAGTCTGCCGTGAAGATCCCCGCCACGATCGGTTCCACCAGCCTTTCGAAAACCTCCCTCCCCAAACGACGGACTGCAAACTGCTCCAAACTTTCCTCCTGTCCGTCGGTTCGGCGCGGCACCCACCATTCCCGGACCAGCCGCCACTTCCCTGCCAGTGTCAGCAAGCGACTGGCAGCGATAGCATCCAGACGGGTTGGCTGAAGAAGGGAAAAGCCCTGGGGGATGGGCTGCAATTTGCCTCGATGCACCACCCTGGCTAGACGATGTTCGACATTGGGGCGGATGAATTCCGACTCCAGCCCCATTTGGCGACACCACTCCATCGCGTCGGGAATCATCGTCGCAAAGTTGTCGGGCCCCAGTTCCAAGAGCCAGTCCCCAACTCGCTCGGTCCGGATGCACCCTCCCAGATGTCGCTGGGATTCCCAAAGCGAAAGCTTGGCCGTGGTCTGCTGCTGCAGGTGCCAGGCAGCAGCCAGCCCGGATATCCCCCCCCCAATCGTTGCGATCCGCATCGGTCAGCGACCCGATACTTCCAAAATCTGATCGATCTTGGCAGCAACGATCCAGTCGTTCTCGCTCAATCCACCAATCGCGTGGGTCCACAGATCGATCACCACGTGCCGGTATCGCTCCAAATGCATGTCCGGATGATGCTGCTCTAATTCCGCAACATCCGCCACTTTCTTGAGGAACTCAAACGCCTCGACAAAATTAGGAAATCGATAGGACTTCGAGATTTTTTTGCCGGTCGTATCAAGTTGCCAGCCAGGAAAAGACTCCAGATGCTGTCGCACCTCCTCTTCCCCCATCGGCGAGGTCAGCCCCTCGCATGCGACGCATCGCCGCTGACGAAAACTCTCCTGTGTCATCTCTGGTCGCTCCGGGAAACTCGTGGATAGCCAGTGGTGAACCGATCCGCCCTTTGACGGATATTCATTCTGTAGCCTGTATGTGACCAGTGTACCAATCGTCAGCCCACCCGATCGACTCGACGGAAAAAAGTGCCGATGCGACTGTCGAATCGCGGGTGTATACTTTAGTGAGGCGCAAGGCCGGGAGAGGACATCGGAGATCCCCGCAGCACCGATGGTCCGCCGCGGTTGGGACGACTCCGATCGCCCAAGGGTCCTTGGGCTTGGCCTCATGCGATAGCGAGCAGCGGGCTAATTCTCTCGATGATGTTGCATGCCCCGCCGAAGTTCCTGAGTGTCCTTCCAGAGATGTTGGTTGGTTTGAGGCCGCTCAATGGTTGCATCGATAATCCCGCGATCGTATGGATTCCAATTCCTCCTCTTCGCCGTGATCAGCTTGGCGAATTCCTTTGCATTGGCTGTAGATCCGCAGAAGCGTGAGGAAGAGTTTCAGAAGGTCATCCTGCCACTGGTTCAGCGCGCTTGCATCGATTGCCACCAGGGAAACGAACCGGCGGGAGGGTTGGCGCTCCAACATTTTCAGAGCCATCCTCAGGTGATCAAGGAACGATCGCTCTGGAAAAAAGCCGAACAACGGATCCGAATCGGTGACATGCCCCCCAAAGATGGCCCAGAACTGTCCGATCCCGAAAGGAAACTCCTGGCAGACTGGATCTCCGAGGTGGTGACGGAGATCGATTGCGGGAAAACACCCAACCCCGGCGCCGTCACCTTGCGAAGGTTGAATCGTGTCGAATATCGGAACACGGTCCGCGATCTCCTCGGAGTCGACTACGAACCCGCAAAGGACTTCCCGGGTGATGACGTCGGATATGGTTTCGACAACATCGGTGATGTTTTGACGCTACCCCCGTTACTCCTCGAAAAATACCTGGAGGCGGCCGAGTCGATCACGGGGCAGGTTCTCCGAATTCCCGAGGGGGGGATGAAAGCGGAGCTGAAGCCGGGCAGTCGATGGCAGGTGGAGGGAGGTGGTAAGGCGGAAGGCCCCCGGCTGATGTTTTACAGCCAGGGTACCGCCCGCTGGGAAGAGACCGCTCCGTTCCCCGGCCTTTACACCGTCAAACTGCTGCTGGGTGGAGACCAAGCGGGAGACGAAGGGGCCCGACTGACTTTCTTCGTCGATGACAAGCCGGCGAAGCAACTGGAAACCAAAGCGCCTCGGCAGAATCCGGAATGGACCAGCTTTACCGTGCGGCTGAAGGCAGGGAGCCATCGCTTTGCGGTGCAGTTCACCAACGACTTCTACGTGGAAGCCAAAGACGGGCAACCCGCCAAAGACCGCAACCTCTATGTCGACGACTGTGAGATCGTAGGCCGCAAACGTCCGCCGGCAGTCGCGGTAGAGGAACTGCCGGAGAGCCATCGCCGAATCATGACGACGGACGAAGAATCGGCCGGTTCTGTTGCTGAGGCAGCCCGGACAATTCTCAGCCCCCTAGCTAGCCGCGCTTTTCGACGGCCTGTCGATCCCCAGCGGCTAGACCGCTTGGTCGCCATCGTTCAGTCGATCACCGACGACGGAGGCTCGCTGGAAGAAGGCATCGCCTCAGCCCTCCAGGCCATTTTGGTATCCCCTCATTTCGTGTTCAAGGTGGAGCAGCGACGGTCTCCGGAGGGGAATTCTGAATATGCCTCGATCGATGCTTTTGAACTGGCAACACGGCTCAGCGATTTCCTCTGGAGCTCCAGGCCCGATGATCCGTTGCTGCAAAGAGCCCTTTCGGGAGAGTTGCTGCGCAAGGAGGTGCTGGAGCAAGAAGCGATGCGGATGCTCCAAGATCGCCGCTCCAACGCCATGGTGGAGAACTTTGCAGGCCAGTGGCTGACGCTTCGCAAGCTGGATCAATTCCGTCCAGACCCGCAGAGGTTCCCCCAGTGGAACGACCAGATCCGTTCCCTACTTCAACGGGAAACTCTAACGTTTGTCGCTGGGGTAATGCGAGAAGACCAAAGCGTGCTGACTCTCCTGGATGCCGATTTCACTTATGTCAACGAGGAATTAGCCAAGTACTATGGCATCCCCGGGATCCAAGGGGAGCAATTTCGCAAGGTCTCGGTTCGCGACCTTCCGCGCCGAGGGTTGCTGACACAGGGAGCCATTCTGGCTGTGACCAGCAACCCCACGCGGACTAGTCCTGTCAAACGTGGCAAGTGGATCCTCGACAATCTGCTCAATCAGTCCCCTCCGGCAGCCCCACCTGGCGTGCCCGAACTGGAAAAAGGACCGCTGCAGGGAACGCTCCGGCAGAGAATGGAGCAGCATCGCGTCGATCCCGCTTGCGCAGGTTGCCATCAGTTGATGGATCCTCTCGGGTTTGCACTCGAAAACTATGATGCGACAGGCAAATGGAGGACGACGGAGGAGGGGGCCCCAATCGACGCTTCCGGGCAGCTTCCAAACGGAGTCATCGTGCGCAATGCGGGAGAGCTGATCCAGCATCTGAAGAAAGAGCAGGGCGATGCGTTCCTGAGGTGCCTCACCGAAAAAATGCTCACCTACGCAACAGGGCGTGGCATGGAATACTTTGATCGGTGCGCGGTAGATCAAATCAGCGCTCGTGTAAAATCCGATGAGTACCGATTCAGCCGACTGGTACGGGAAATCGTCTTGAGCGATCCGTTTCTCAAGCAAGGGGACAGGCAATAATGATGCGCCGTAGAATTTCTCGTCGGATGATGCTGCGTGGGGCAGGGGTTGCCATTGGACTGCCATGGCTGGAAGCGATGCAGCCGGCCAAGTTGGTTGCGTCCAGCCGCACTGCACCCGACACCTTTCGGATGATTTTCCTCAACGTTCCCAACGGTGCCCACATGGCATCCTGGACCCCCAGTGCCGAAGGTCCCGAGTACTCGCTCAGCCCCATCCTCACACCTCTCCAGAAACATAGGAAACAGCTCAGCGTCTTCACGGGGCTGACTCTGGACGGCGCTCATGCCCATGGAGATGGTGGAGGCGATCATGCTCGTAGCGGCGCTGCATTCCTCACGGGGGCCCATCCCAAAAAGACCGATGGTGCCGATATCCAAAACTCCATCTCGGTCGACCAAGTAGCAGCTCAGGCACTCGGCCAGAAGACTCGTTTCGCCTCCCTGGAACTGGGACTGGAAGGAAGTGCGCAGTCCGGCAACTGCGACAGCGGCTACAGCTGCGCTTACTCCAGCAACCTATCGTGGCGCAATGCCAACAGCCCACTTTCTAAGGAGATCGATCCCTCCGCACTCTTCGATCGAATCTTTGGAACGGGGGAACAGTCGCTGGCTGTTGCGTCAAAAGGGGACAAAATCCAACGCCGCAAAAGTGTGCTCGATTTCGCCATGGACGATGCCAAGCGTCTGCAAAGTCAACTTGGGATCTCCGATCAGCGGAAGCTGGATGAATACCTGTATGCCGTGCGAGACGTTGAGAATCGTCTGGTGCGGGGCGATAAACTGAAAATCGGCGAAGATGGAATTCCTAACTACCCCAGACCCGCAGGGGTCCCCAGGGAATGGGACGAACACTGCCGATTGATGATGGACATGATGGCCCTGGCACTCCAGGCAGACGCCACCCGCGTCATGACATTCATGTTCGCCAATGAAGGAAGCAATCGAGGCTACCCCGAAATTGGAGCTCCCGAAGGCCATCACGACCTTTCCCACCACGGGAAGGACCAGGAGAAGCAGAAGAAGATCGAAAAGATCAACACCTACCATGTCACCAAGCTGGCCTATCTCCTGGATCTCATGGCCTCCATCCCCGAAGGGGACGCCACCTTGCTAGATCACAGCATGGTGATTTACGGCAGCGGTATCTCGGATGGCGATCGACATAATCACAATGATCTACCCATCGTGATGGCAGGTGGTGGCTCCGGAAAAGCCCCCGCTGCTGCACACTATCGATTCGCGGAAAACACCCCCCTGTGCAACCTTTATCTATGGATGCTAAAACAGGCGGGAGTGGAGTCGAATCAGTTTGGTGACAGCACCAGCACTCTCACCTTTGGATGATTTTCGGTTGATTGGCGAGCGGAAGGGGCGATCGAGGCGACTGCAGGACCTCCCTTTCCCCTTGGGCGACCATCGTTACGAGAGGAGCGATCGTGGAGAAACGCGGACTGGGGCATATGGTGTTTTTCTCGCTTCACGACCCCTCGCCGGAGAATATCCAGCGCCTGGTCCGGGCGTGCCATGAAGATCTATCGAATCATCCGGGGACCACCCACTTTTCCGTAGGTACCCTCACTCCCGATCTGGCCAGGCCGGTCAATGATCGCCAGTTCGACGTCGCGCTGCACGTTGTCTTCGAAAGCCGACAAGCTCATGACGACTACCAGACCGCACCCAGGCATCTCAAGTTCATCGAAGAGCAGAAGCCGACCTGGAAGCAGGTTCGCGTCTTTGATTCGGACCTAGTCTGACGGCCAAGTGGAATAAGCCCGCCTGGTTGGAGCAACTTCTCAACCAACGGAAAACCTGGACCCGATTTCCGCCACGCGCCTGCCGTCCCATCCTTGCAAAAGCATCGATCCAGGATTGCTAGCATCGGCGTAGAGCGATGGCTTCGTCCATTTTCCGCCAGATGCCCTTGAGTTGGGGGGCGGGATTCTGGATGATCCGCGCGGTCATTTCCTGACAAGGGCTCGCCGCGGCTGGATCCTTCCGAATCGCCTGCATGGATGCAGGATCGGAAAACGGGTCGATTGCACCTCGGCGGATGTTCAAGGATGAACAAACCTGGGATGCAACACGGTGACTCGAAACTCTAGCCGCAACGAACTCTGGATCGATGCCGATTGGTTGCTGGGACGCCGAATAACCCCGCGAACCTCCAATCGGCGTTCTTGGGGACTATTAGCCGCTGCAGTGATACTGTTCTGCATCGGCCCAGCCATGCAAGCCGTCAAACAGCCTCCGCGTCGCGAAGGCACCAAGTCCTCCATCCAAATGCTTCCCTCCGCATCCCTGGAGGGTGCTATCCGCATTTCAAATTACAGTGGCTTGCTAAGCGACCCACTCGAATCCACCAGGGAAACAGTCATCACCTCCATTTCCGATACAGATCCGTCCCTGGAATTCGCTTTCGCCGGCGATCCCGCAGATAGGGCCAGATCCTCAGACCTATCTTTCTCAACTCCCTACGCTCGCGATGTCGCTGCTTTGCCGGCCGAAGCCCTCAAAGAGCACTTCGATGGGGCTCGGGACGATTTTTCTTCGATGGGGACATCCGAGCCGACTTGGTCTCCCACCGCATTCTGGCACACCACATGCAAGACTTCCTGGGGAGAGTCGCCATGGGGACTGCGTCCTGATGCTTGGGTCATACCGGCCGTTTCGATTTCGGAGGGGATGCAATGATTCGCGCAAGAGATCCAAGAAAGCCGATACCAATGACCACACAGGAGTGGAGAGTCATGCGTCGATCCCTGCGAGACTCGATCGGTCGGTTCTCCATGCGATGCTTCGCTTTGGCTCTGTTGGTCGCACCGGCCAACCTGCAATCTACTCAAGCCCAAGGTGTGGAAGAGACCCAAGCAGCACGCTCCGACTCCGTGAGGACCGCCTACCTTCAAGAGGCATCCGACGTTCGTTCGGCGCCGGAGGCTCAAGGATATGCCACCCAGCGTCTAGATCGAGGCTCTCCGGTCGAAGTCTATCAGTCGTTGGCAAGCGGTTGGTCTGCAATTCGGCCACCCTCCGGGTCCTTTAGCTGGATTGAAGCCAAGCACGCCTACCTGCTTCCAGGCGGAAAGCGGGCCGAGATTGTCGAGAACGAAATCCCGGCCTGGATTGGATCCCAGCAGCCGATTGCTGACCAGTGGCAATGGCAGGTGGAACTGGTATCTGGCCAACGAGTGGAAATCTTGGGGGAGGCAACTCGGCAAGGCCATGGCGGTGAAAAAATACTCTGGTACCGCATCGCTCCCCCCCCAGGCGAGTTCCGCTGGGTACGGTCCTCCATACTTGGTCCTAATCCTCCTCGCCCTGACGCGCCAGCAAGTCAGTACGCTCAATCGACCTTCACGGCTCGAACACCATCCGTCGTGCCTGCTTCCGGTTCCAACACGCGCACCGAACGATCGATCACCATCGCGGACTTTCAAGAACCTTTGGAGCTGAACGCTGCCCCGGTTCCTCCTTCGCGACAAGAGTCTTTGTTGGTGGAAGAGATCGAACCTGGAACGGTGATGGAACCGTCGCCGCGAGAACCGATCTCAGACAGTCAAATGGAGCCGCAGGAGTTTGTGCTGGGCGAGTTGCCAGGTGACGGCGGGGATATTCCACTCGCAGAAGGGGAGTGGATTGTCGACCAGTCGTGGGAACCTGGTCCACCAGGGATCGGCGGCGATTCCATAGTGGTCTCGGATCCGCATCCAGGTGTCGGCGTCGACCCACATTTTGCCGGATGGAGCGCCACCAGCAGTCATCCCGCACGCATCCTTGTTCGCCCACTGAATGGAATTCTTGGACTGATTGGATTTTCGATCGCCGAAGGGGAGGTTGTCGAGGGACATGGGCACTGGGCAGCTGACGGTTGCGGTTGCAGCGCCTGCAGTTCGTCAGGCATAGCACCATACGGACATTCCATGGGGCCGTTTCCTCATGAAGGCCCAAGCCACTATGCGGGACCTCACTCGGACCTTAGCGGCGGCAGGTACACTGGGCAGCCCCATGGATCCCGCTCGGCTTCCCGATCCGCTGGCGTCCCCATCGATTCCAGGATCGATCGGCTGCCAAGGCCTGTTCGACGCTACAGAGGCGAGTACCTCCAGCAGATGATCGATGCCAACACCGATACCAGCGTCATACCAGGGCCCGATTCCTTCTTGACCACCCCGGACGGAATCCTCGGCTGGAACGATCCCGAAGAACGCCTGATGCAACTCGACACCTTGACGGAACCTCTTTCCTCGCAGTTCGAGGGAATCCAACTGGCAGGTGCCCAGTTGCCACAGGAGTCGCAGGTCGAGCCCAATCCATTTGCGCTGCCCGACTATCGCGAGGCTTTCCTTCGCTTGACGCAAGAAATTTCGCGACCAACCGAGCAATGGGATTTCCGCGAGCTTCACCGTTGGAGTCGGGAGAGGATCGATCAAGGCGGCAGCTCCATGGAGCAGGCCGAAGCGAAGCGATTGCTAGAGCGGATCGAGGAGTTTGAACGCCTGCGAGTCAAAACGCTGTACGGCCAGACCGCTTCCCCCTCGCTGGCCCCCGGTATCACCACCAGCCCAGCGGGGGCGGGATCGCCCCCTGGAGACGCCTCGGGCTGGCTTAGGGAAGTCCATCGCACGCGAGCCGACCAGCCGGAGTTTGCCATCACGGAAAGCTCTGGGGCTCTGATCGCCTATGTCTATCCCGCGCCTGGGCTGAATCTTCGAAGGTACCTCAACCAGCATGTGGTGCTTTATGGCGCCAGGGGCTATTTGCCTCAATATGCGGCCCGTCACATCACCGCCGATCGCGTGGTGCGGACGCGTTAATCCAAGCCGTCATGCGATGGCGTGGACCTGTGGCGATCGCTCGCCGATAGCGGTCCCGTCGTTCCGTCCCTCCACCTCATTGGTACATTCGCCGCTGGCCACCAGCCGTTTGGGTTTCGCTGGCCCATCCGATTGACCACTCTAAGATCAGTCATTAGTCTCAAAACGGGCTGGCTTCTGGAAGAGATTTTTGCCGGGAGCAATATCGGCTTAGCAGATACCATGCGTCTCCGTTTTTCGACATCAGACCAGCGAAGACGAAGTGCTTGATGGAGTTCCACTGCATTGAGATTCAACTTTTGGCGTTCCATTCGCGAATTGCCTGACAGAACTTTTCCTCCAGCAGGGAAGACTTGCCCACAACAAATCCGTTCCTTAGAAGATTGCTACATTTGCCCTTGGGCCAATGGCCTGCACGATCAACACGGCAACCCGATCGCAGGATCCTTTCTGGAACGTGGCCCGGAACATCAAGTCGATTATCCGTACGGTTTCCCGCAACGGCTGACTGATGCGCAGCTAGCGAAAGAAGTGGATTCATGGAAAACGGTAGTCTTCCTCCCCTACAGCGACATTTCTCATTTCGGCCACCTCCTGACCGAAGGGGTCGCTTGGATGTGGCCTTTTCTTTCCGATGAGATCCGGCGCAGCCTTCAAAACGAAACCGATTGGAAAGTGGTGCTGGTGGATCGAGCTTATCGCAAAAAGGTCCGACAGGATCCGGCAACCACCCCCCCGGCAACAGACACAGCAACTCCTGCTGCCCCAGCCTACAGCGGTGAAAACCTCCCTTCGATCGCGCGCTTGACAGAAATTCCGGTCGATCGCTTCTTGACGGTCTCTTCTCTGCCCAGGCCTGTGAAATGCCAGAAAGTGCTGCTCCCATGGCCCAGTATGATCAATCGAAGATCGATCGCCGAGCATCACTTCATGCACGTCCAGACAGCAGTAGACCGGTTTTATCTTCTTTCGAAAGAGGACAAGGCCGAATGTCTCCAGCAGGCGATGAGCATGGAGTCAAAAGGCAAAGTCTATCTGAGTCGTTCTCAGCTGCCAGGAAATCTGCGATTAGTCCACGAAGAACCGGAATTGGAGAGGCTTTTGATCGAGAGCGGCTGGAGAATTGTCTACCCGGAACAGTTATCGGTCAGCCAGCAATTGAAGGCACTGGCAGGAGCGCGAGTCATTGCGGGAGAAGCTGGCAGTGCTTTTCACCTGCTGATGTACTTTGGCAATCAACTGGCCAGAAAAACCGTAATCACCATGGGAGTGCAAGATCTAAAACAGGATCTTCGCGTCCTGAATCTCATCTATCAGATGAGATTGCAACCGGTCGATTATCGCTACCTAGCATGCCTCAGGCACGACTTGAGACGAGGCGTCGGGGATCGCAGCTTCCTTGGCTCTCCTCGCATGATCGCTCGCCACCTGGCAAAGATCGCATCGCGTGCTGGCGCTTCCTGAAGCAGATCATCGGAAGCCCAAGCCATTGGGAGCCATCGCAACGCCGTCTCGGATGAGTCGATCGCGGATCAAGCCTGCGGACTGCACAGGGACGCTCTAATCACCCACTGCGGATGTCAATTCATTCTGGCACGGCGGGATCAAGCGAGCGATAGATCGTCTTAAGCCGCTGGTAGATTTTACGATCTTCTTCCTCGATCGTATCTTCATCTTGCAAGGATTCCTCGTGGCGCAACGATGTCTCGAAAAAATCGGCCCCGATATCGCAGTCCGGCAACTGCAGAAATCTCGCAATCGTCTGGACGTTGCTCTTGTACTGCTCTGCCGTGACATCGAAGGAAACTAGAGGAAACGGTGTTCGGTCCCAGATATCCAGCAGTTTTTGATTGTAGGATCGCCAAAGAAGCATTCCCTTGGCCATGTCGATCGATCCACGCTTATTCAACGACTTGGCGACGGAAGCAGGATGTCGGTAGGTACCAACCAGCTGAACATCGGCAAGCCCTTCCAACCAAAATGGAAGTGTCACCAAGGTCCGAGGATCCTTAAAGCCCCAGCGTCGGCTCGCCTGCTGACTCCTCTGCTTGATCCATTCATCGCGTAGATCAGCCAACTCCTTATTCCAGACAATCGTCTCGGGCGGCTTGTCCCAGGTGCCGCCGCTAGCCACCAGTACCTTTTTATTGAGAGAGATCACCGACGGGTGCTCTCGATTACCCTTGCGATTGTGATAATTCCAATGACTCACTTCCCCCAGATCCAAGCCACATTGCTCCAAACAACCCGCGAGGCTGCTGGTGCCACTGCGATGCATTCCAAGGATCACCACCGCACCACTTGGCCTCTTGGCTCGCCATCTTTCGAGTAGCAAATGCCTAAACATCATTCCCCCAGAATCGCCAGTGGGACCATCAGTCTCAAGAAAAAAAGCAGGGAGCCGTATGGCAACAAACTACAAGGGAATGGGTCGCTAAATTGGTATGCAAGGTCAATCGTAGAATGCGACTGTACCGGAAAAATTGACAACCACTTGGCCATCCGGGACTCCCAAAGCCCCATCCGGCTGACCTACTGCTACGGAACTCTCTCCCGAGCCGCCATTCCTTCCACCTTGGTCCGCCAGAGCCGGTTTCCTTACTATAATCCCGTGCAGAAGACGGGGGGCCAAATGGAACTGAAGCCACCCCACTGACCAGACAGAGGTGCTACATGCGCGCTGCCGCAACCCAACAGAACCTTGGCGGCTAGATTCTCGAACCCGATCCGCTCATCCTTCCTTTGTTCCAACCCATTGAAAAGGTAGATCCAAATGAAACGCAGGGACTTTGTCAGCGTCGCCGTGGCAGGAACAGCCGCCATCGCCAGCACTCCAGCCGCCATCCAGGCCGCTCCCCCTGCCGGCAAGGCCGGCCGGATTCGCCAGTCCGTATGCCGATGGTGCTTCCCCAAACAGTCGCTCGACGAACTCTGCCAGCAGGCAGTCCAAATGGGACTCTCCGGAATCGACCTGCTCGGTCCTGAAGACTTTGAAACGGTGAAAAAACATGGGCTGGTATGCACCATGGTTCAATCCCACGGACTTGCCGACGGGCTTTGCGAACCTAAGTTCCACGAGAGCTGCTTGAAAACGCTTCAGGAGAGAATTGAAGCCACGGCCAAGGAAGGCTGGCGGAATGTCATTTGCTTTTCGGGAAACGCACGGGGCATCGATCGAAAGACTGGCTTGAAAAACTGCGCTGCTGCTCTCAAACAGATCGTCCCCGTCGCCGAAAAGCATGGGGTCATCCTCAACATGGAACTCCTCAACAGCCGGGTCGACCATGCCGACTACATGTGCGATCGATCGGACTGGGGGATCGAGCTGGTGGACATGGTCGGATCCGATCACTTCAAACTGCTCTACGACATCTACCACATGCAAATCATGGAAGGGGACCTCATCCGGTCGATCCAGAAAAACCACCGGTACTTCGGCCATTACCACACCGCCGGCAACCCCGGAAGAAACGAAATGGACGCTCGCCAGGAAATCAACTACCCCCCCATTGCTACGGCAATCGCAGAAACTGGCTTTGATGGCTTTCTCGCTCATGAATTTCTACCGACCCGGGATCCGATGACCAGTCTGCGGGAGGCGGTGGAGTTGTGTCGGGTCTAAGTCGAATTCCATCGGTCAGGCAGGCTGGGTCCTCCGGTTTGCAAAAAGGCCAATTCGACTTGCGGGCCATCCCCCAGAGGGCTAAAATTCCGGATTCCTTGCGGTCTGCCGGGATGGCAGGCCGGACTATCGTTGGATTGACTTGCGACGCTTGATTTCGAGGTGACAGACGTGGTAGCGAAGACCAAATCGTACATGGCCAAGCCAGGGGAACTGGAGAAGAACTGGTTCGTGGTCGATGCAAACGACCAGGTCTTGGGTCGATTGGCCAGCAAACTGGCGATGATCCTGATGGGCAAGCACCGGCCAACCTACACGCCCCACGTCGACACGGGGGACTACGTTGTTGTAGTGAACGCAGAAAAGGTGGTGATGACCGGCAAGAAAATGTCGGTTCGCCATTACGCTTGGTACAACGGCTATCCTCGTCAGAAGATGGAAAGCTACCAGGAACGATTGGAGCGGAAACCCGAGGACTTGGTGATTTTTGCTGTCAAGCGAATGCTTCCCAAGAACGCATTGGGTCGCAAGATGCTTGAGAAACTTAAGGTTTACGCAGGCCCCGAACATCCGCATCAAGCACAGCAACCCGAACCATTCGATGCGGGAGCAAAGTCCTGACGTCGCTCTGGTTTCTTGATCGTCGAAACATTTTTTGATCTTTGATTACGGGAATTGGTTCGCAGCATGGTCATTCAGAAGAAAGATCGCGTCAACGGAGACGCTTTGGGCACCGGACGTCGCAAGACCAGCATCGCACGAGTCCGACTTCGCCCTGGCAAGGGAAAGATCGTCGTCAACGGTCGCCCTTTCGAAGAGTATTTCACTACCGACAAAGAACGACGCCAAGTTCGGGAGACCCTGGATCGCGTCGGTCAAACGGAGTCGGTGGACGTCCTGGTTCGCGTCTCTGGTGGCGGCACGATGGGACAGGCTGGCGCAGTGCGCATGGGCCTGGCGCGTGCTTTGGTTGGAATGAACCAAGACTTCTTCCAACCGCTTCGTGACGATGGCTTCCTGACTCGCGATTCCCGCATGAAGGAACGCAAGAAGTACGGTCTGCGAGGCGCCCGCCGCGGTGTCCAGTTCTCGAAGCGTTAATCGCTCGAACCGCCAACGCTCTTCTACAGAAGGCTGCCTCCCGCGAGGCAGCCTTTTTTTATTCCAGTGCCACCATGGGGTGTGGCAGGAGGGAGTTGGTGTCGGCCCAAGTGCCTTTTCCAAGCGTAACAGCTTCAAGAAGAGGGCGGAGTCTCCGGGCATCCTGCCATGTCGGCTGACCCCACCCCCCTCTGTTCGGCAGCCAACCTAGGCTCTTTCACCGGCCCCCCGCTCATGCCACTCGAGTCAGGAGCGAACTTGCATCGCAGGGGTGTTTTTCTGTATGGTTCGCGCACGCGAGCGTTTCCAGGCGACCCGTCCCGTCGCCTCCCACCTCCCGCATCGAAACCAAACCCCTGGCACCATGATTCGCTCCTCCACTCCCACCCTTTGGCCTCTAGGGCGAACCCGAAACGCCATGACCTGGCTGATGCTGGCGATGTGCGTCGGGTGTGGAACCACCAAATCGTATACCGCAACCGAGCAGCTCTTGATGTCCGATGCGGTCGACAGCGCTGTCTCGAAAATCGATTTTCGCCCTTTGGCTGGGCATCGAATCTACCTGGATACCTCCTACCTCTCTTCCGCGCGCAGCGTTCCGGGAATGCCCAATCCCATGCTCGGCCCGCAGAATTTGATCAGTGCGGATTATGTCGTAAGCAGCATTCGCCAGCAGATGATCGCAGCAGGCTGCTTCATTGAGGACAAAAAGGAAGATGCCGAACTGGTGGCGGAAGTTCGCATCGGAGCCTTGGGGACGGATGGGCACAGCGTTACTTACGGTATCCCAGCCAACAATGCACTCAATAGTGCCTCGACCTTCGTCAATGGTGTCAGTCCATTTCCAACCATTCCTGAGATATCGATCGCCAAACGCGAACTGAAGTCGGGGGCTGCGAAAGTCGCCGTGTTTGCGTTTCGGCGAGACACCCACGAAGCGGTATGGCAGTCAGGGATCGAACAGTCCAACAGCAATGCGAGAGACACCTGGGTGCTTGGAGTCGGACCTATCCAGCAGGGGACGATCTACAAAGCGCCTCGTTTTGCCGGGCGCCGACTGTATCAGGGTACCGCAGAGGATTCGATCAGCGAGGATGCCCAAACCGGGATTCCGTTACGAGATCGGCATTTGTTTGCCGAGGCACTTGGGGAAATGGGAGCCCCGGTTGAGCCTGTCACTACGGCCAGCGCCGAAGCACCTGCCAATGGCAGTAATCCCCAATCCGCCTCGACCGCCGGCCCGGCTATCCTTCCTGCCTCGCCACCTTCCGGGCCACCTAAGCCCCCGGCAAAGTGAGTTTCTTTAGGGGGGCTGCCACCCGTTTTCATTGCAGGTCGATCGATCGCTAGGTAGCACAAAGTATCCGACGGATCTCACCTAGCTGACGGTAGCCAGTGGGATTCCCATCACTTCTTCATCGAGCAGATCGGGAAGATGCTTCACGGCTGCTCCCCAAGGATGACCAGCGCCGTATCCTGGACCACCCTGCCGCTCCCAAGATCCGTTCGCTCATATAGGACTTCAATCGAATCCCCGGGAGCGAACTTCGACAGCTCCTTCCGGAGATCTTCGAACCGTAGAAGCGGTTGCTGGTTGATGGCCAGCAACCGATCATCGGGAATCAATCCCCCTTGCTGCGCGGCTCCTCCCGCAATCGTCTCGCTGATCACAACCCCGTTGAGATCGCGAATGGAAACGCCCAGATAGCCTCCACGGCCGAATACCAGTTCGATGTCGGTCAATTTCTCGGCAAGCTGCGAGAATCCGTCCGAGCTGATCCTGGTACCGAAAAGGCGAAGGTTCCCCCAAACCGGCAACTCCACCAGCGTATCGATCGACTCGTCCCCAATCGGCGAATAGATCAGCTCCAATGTCTCCAGTCGAGGAAACTCATGGAGCTGCTTCAGGTCCTCCTGATTCAGACGTGTCCTCCGCAATTGGAGGATTCTCAGATTCGGCATCTTGGAGGCTTGCAGCAACCACTGACGATCAACTTGCTCTCCTTCAAGGATCAGCATCTCAATTCCATGCAGCCACTGTAGACGCCGCAAGTCTTCCGAATTTCCTGTGAAATCCTCATCGACGCGGAGATGAAAGAGTTCCTGGTTGGCGACGGTGATGACCTGGATGTTTGCATAGCCTGCGAAGGCCCCCATCTGCACCAACTCCCGCTCCACCACCAAACGCTGCTGGTACCCAAGCGACTCCAAGGACCGTCTAGCCAGTTCAGCCAGATGGCTACGAGGGGATTTGGCAGTGCGTTGAAGGACAGCCAGCGCCTCTGGGCCAGGACCGGCGTTGGGATCGGCCGCCAAGTCGCTGAGGACCGAAATCAGCCGCCAGGAAAGATCTGCATCGGCTCGCTGCAGCGCAGCCTCCAGGTCGGGCAACCCGTCCCTCTGCTGTCTCAGCAACTGGATCCTCGCCATCTGCCTGGCCCCGAAACTGGGAGCCGACAACTGCTCGATCCATTGCGATGTGCTCTTGGCATTCGTATTGGAAGCAAGAATCGCTGGCCCCTGTGCCTGTCCGGCAACCGGGAGGAATGAGATGGCGATCACCAGCATCCAACGAAAACTCATGGGCTTGCCCCCCACCACTCACCAACGACTCGGCATCCCGTGGAAGCCGCAACGCGGCCCCTGCCGAATTGTATCACGCTTCGCTACTTCAGATCGAACGGCTTACCGACTCTAAATGTAAAACATGGTCGCAACCGGAGTTCTCTGCGACAGCAAATCGTGAAGCGTTGTCTCTTCTAATGAGCGAAATACGTCCCGTTCGATTTTTAGCCACTGATTGGCAAGCAACTGCTGCGCTGGAGCCCCCCCCAATCGCTCTCCTTGCAGGTCAGGCTGGAACCCAACAGCTTCCGCCACGTCGACTATACGGATCCGAGTTGCCGATCTGGCCAGACGAAATCCACCAGCCGGTCCTCGGGTGCTAGTCACCAATCCTGCAGCTCGCAACTGCTGGAAGATCTGAGTCAGAAAAGGGAGGGGAATGTCATACTTTTCCGAGATGCTGCGCAGGGAGAGCGGATCATCCGTTGGAGAGCGATCGGCAAGCGCAAAAAGCGCCAAGGTCGCGTAGTGGACTTTGATCGGAACGATCATCGATTCCAAACCCTCAGAAAACAGATTCCAAACGATCGGAGTTTAGGTGCATGGCCTCGGCCCGCCAGCGACGCCCCGACCACTACCCTTGCGTATGCAGCCCACACTCCTTTTTCTCAAAACCGCTCCAACGCCCAGCCCGTTCGTCCTCACCAGGCAGAACCGAACGGGTGCAGGGCCAGCACCCGATGCTTGGATAGCCTCGATCGTGCAACGGGTTGTAGGGAATCTGTTCGTCCGTGATCACCTTCCAAACCTGCTGCTTGGTCCATGTGGCCAGAGGACTTACTTTTACCAGCCCAAACTTCCGATCCCAGCCAACGATCGGCACCACCGCTCGATCCGGACTCTGTTGCCTGCGGATGGCGCTGGCCCAAGCCAACATCCCACTGGCCGCTCGATACAGCACAGCCAACTTGCGCTCGCCACAGCATCGATTGGGATCCTTGGAATAGACGGGCCCCCCGTTGGCCGCCTCGTACTCCTCCACCGACAATGCCGGCCGCAACAGTTCCACCTCGATCCCATACCGGTCCAAGACTCGGTCCCGCAATTGCAGCGTCTCAGGGAATTGATAGCCTGTGTCGATATTGACCACCCGCACCGAAGGTGCCACTTTGGCTAGGTAGTGCAACACCACCATCCCCTCGGGACCAAAAGCCGTCGCGAAGGTGAATCGGTCTGAAAACCGATTCCACGCCCACTCCAAAATCTGCTCCGCCGGGGCAGTTTCCAATTGCCGACTGACGTCCGCTAATTCCTCCAGCAGCCCAGCGTCCGGTTCCTTGTTGCTCCCTGCAAGCCCCGTATCCATGGCAGCCTTGGGCCCCCAAAAAAATCGTTCCTGAGTTGGCATCAAATCGCCGCAGCTTTCCGTGTCGCAGCCTTGGACACAATTCCATCGGCACCGGAAACGCTGTGAATTTCTTTAATCTAGATTAATTTGACCCAATCAGTCAAGTATGCCTTCCCAAGGGACCCACTGGATGGGGGTTTAGGGTTCGCTGAAATCGCAAGGTTGCGGCTTTCGAGACCTTGGGAAAGTTCCCGTACGGGGCATGGTTGTTTCACGGAACAACGACAGGCTTCTGAGGTGCGAATAGGAGGCTTCGCTGCGGGGCTACTGGCTCCCCTGGGACGCCTTCGAACAGCACCTCCTGCCGAGACGGGATCAGATCGGAGGTGGATGTGGCACCAGGCCAAGACGAGGCAGTGCCGGGCAACCGAAAGAAGAGATCGGAAGCGGCGGTGGCGGGAACCTCTTCGGGCTGGGAAGTCGCGGATGGGAGGGGTGGGGATGCGGACGCTTGGCCAGCAGCGGCTTCGGTACCTCTCAGGGTCGCTAGGTGGAGATTCAGAATTCGACGAACCTCCAGAATCGCACGCGGCGTGCGATGGATGTTCTGATGCATCGCTTCGACGACAATCTCGCTTTCGGCATACTCCAAATGGCCGCTGGCCAGTGTCACCACGCCATCGCTGTCCTGGGTCCACCGCTGGATGAGCCGTCGCGGTTGTGCCAAACCTAAGATGTTGTGATACCGTGTCGATGGACTTCGCGTCGCCTGAAGGTAGGCGGGGAAAAATGGCGACTCTGGGCTCAACGAATCGATGCTGGTTGCCGTGGTCAGCAGATCGGAGTTTCTAAGTATCTCCCCATTCTTCCTTGCGATGCTGTGGCCTCGATCCGTCATGGTCGATGGCAGGCTGATCACTTTGCGGGCTAGCCAACGGGTGTAGTCGTTGGCATACTCGCTGCCTCGATGAGGTGACCCGATCGTGACGACTCGTCGGATCGATGGATTCGGCTCGAAGAAGATCTGACTGGCCAAGCCCTGCACCTCTTCCTGTGTCCCTTCGATCGAATCGAAAGGGGCATCGCTGAGCACGCGCCAGAAAGATTCCCGACTATCCATCGTCTGCAAGTGACTGATCAACCCACCCATGCTGTGCCCAACCAGCACCATTTGATCTAGTTTGGAGCATTCTCGAAGAGGATCCAATTGCTGCCGCAATTGCGCCAAATCTTCGCGCAGCTGGGCGGCGCTGATCCATAGTGGCTGGCCGGTCGGGTAGTGATAGAACCAGAATTGGTAATTGCGGCGCAGATCGGGAAAACTGCGCAGGTCATTGAACATTGGCATCCAGGTGAAAGGGCTCGACCAGAGCCCATGCACCATCAGGACAGGAATTCGATTGGGATCAAATGGCTCCAGCATGAAAAGCCCACGGTTTTCCTGCGCCAAATTGGAAAATAGGAGTCCGAAGGTGCTGTCGGTCTGCTCCTGAAACTCCTCGTTGTCCAGGAACACCGCCAGCGGTGTGCTCAAATCTGTCTGCAATGGCACCCTGCGGTCGGCCAGGAAGATGTCCGATTCCTCCATCGGATCATAAAGCTCCAGAACGCATTGATGTCGTTCCCCGTGAAGCGACAAATCGCCGCCATCCACCGGGATCACTCGCAGCACGGCGGTGATTGGAAACGCAAGCCCTTGAGGGTAGTAGGAGGCTGCGGGATCCTCGGCCGAGGGACGACTGCGACGGACGATTAGGGGCACCCCGATCCCGTATGTCTCATTGCGATTATCCAGCATCTCGATCTGGTAATCGCTACAGAATTCCATCCCCGCGAAATCCTCTTCGCGCCAGGCACCACGCGAAACCACCATCACGTCATAGGAGAACTTGCCGCTATGGACCTGATAGCTGGCCCCTGGTCGGATAGGATTGTGCTGAAGCACCAGACGCAACGTCGATTCCAGAGCTCCGTTGTACAGATCGCAGGCGCCCCGAAACTGTGGATCGTAGGGATTGCGAACCGGATCCAGTTGGCCCGAAAAGAGATAGACGTAAGCATGGGAGCAGCAGACGCTGTAGTAGTCGAGTGCCGAACCCGCCTGATGCAGCCGCTCCGCACGCTTTCCAAGAATGTAGCTCAACTCCGCGACTGCGTAGGTCGTCTCGGCCGCCGGCTCACTCCCCGCCAGCTCCACCAACCGCTCCAGGCATTCCTCCGGCTTACCCTCATACAGCTCTTCCAACGCATATCGCCGAAGTAGCGACTCAGTTCGCTCGGTCACCTTGGGGCCGGACCGTGAAAGAAGACCAAGTGGACCAGCCAAAGGATTGAGCGGGTTGTCGCGAACCCTGGCGTACTTAACCTGTGAGCAACCCGCCCCAAGGCTTGCAGAGACTACAATCAACAACAGCCAAATCAGCGATCTCCACCTGTCGCCAAGCAATCGCTCAGGCTCTTTGCGCACGCGCAACGTCTCGGAAACGCGCTCGCCAAGCATCTTCCCTCGTTCCTGAACTGAATCGCATGATCCCCATCATCCCCATCGGCGGAACGCTAACAATTGCGATGCATCAAGACAATCGCACTTCTGCCCCGAAGGAATGCTAGCCAATATGAGCTGGAGTCGATTTCCCTTTGAACTGGAAAGTTCGACAGCCCAGGCGATCCTGGCAGCGCTCGAGGAGTCCTTTCGTTCCGGCAGCTGGGGGGATTACGAAGGATATTTATTGGAGCGGTTGAGGGGCTTGCTGAGCGAGCGACTGGGGGGGGCCCAAGTGCACCTTTGCGCCAGCGGCACGGTGGCGATGGAGCTGGCACTGCGAGCCCTGCCAGTTGGTGCGGGCGACGAGGTACTGCTTGCCGGATATGACTATCCGGGAAATTTTCGTGCCATCGAAAGGGTGGGGGCCAGACCCGTGCTGGTCGACTTGGAAGCGGAAGGATGGCGTATCGCCGCGGAATCGCTGGCCTCTAGCCATCCTCCCAGCGTCAAGGCCGTGATTCTCTCCCATCTGCACGGCACGACGGCGGGAATGAAACTACGGACCGAACTGGCGAAGCAACGTGGGCTGTGGGTGATCGAAGATGCCTGCCAAGCCCAGGGGGCGGTCGATGGCGGCCGATCCGCAGGCTGCTACGGGGATGTGGTGACCTGGAGTTTCGGCGGAAGCAAACTGCTGACCTCCGGTCGAGGCGGTGCCGTAGCGACGGTCGATGCCCGAATCGCACAGCGCATCAAGAACATCGTGGGGCAGGGGAGCGATGCGTATCCGATGAGCAACCTGCAGGCAGCGGTCCTCTCTCCGCAACTGGAATCGCTCGATCAACTCCATGCCCAGCGACGGGAGACGGTCGAGCGACTGGAATCGCGACTCCGGCAATCGCGATGCCTGCGCCTGGCTCCCCGTGACCCGGACGACTCCCCGGCCTTCTACCATTGGGGAGCACGACTGCTGGCAGAAGACGACCAACAGCTCGCCGTCGCTCGTCGCTCCCTTGGGGATTTTCTATCCCAAGCGGGAATTCCCTTGGGAGATGGATTCGCAGGCTTTGGCAGACGCTCTAGTAGCCGATGTCGTCGCTGGCAACCGCTGGTGCATGCGACGCGAGCTGCTGTAGAAACGGTTTTGATCCATCACTCCATCTTGCGACGGTACCAGTCGAACATTGAATCGATCGCCGATAAGATCATGGAATGGGAGGCCCTGTAACGAATGCATCTGCTCCTGACCAACGATGACGGCTACGATGCTCCCGGACTCCAGCACCTAGCCAACACGCTAGCGGAGCTGGCCCTTCGGGTCACCGTGGTGGCTCCGGATCGCTGCTGGAGCCATTGTGGGCATAGCGTGACGGCAGGTGGACCGATGAAGCTATGGGAAGACAAGCCGGATCGCTATCGATTGCAAGGCTCTCCAGCAGATTGCGTTCGCGTCGCCCTGGGGGCCTTGCAGTTGCGTCCGGACTGGGTGATCTCGGGCATCAATGCCGGTGCCAATCTCGGCTCGGACATCTGGGAAAGCGGAACCGTGGCTGCTGCCCGCGAAGCTGCACTCCATGGATACCCGGCCGTAGCCATCTCCCAGTATCGCCATCCCTCTGTCGATCTTGACTGGCCATCGTCTGCCATTCGTGCAAGTGAGTTGCTAAGCCAGATCTACTCCAAACCAACGACTGGAAACGGCCTTTGGAACCTCAACCTGCCCGCGATCGCCCCCTTGATGCCTTTGCCCGAAATGGTCCAGTGCATCGTGGACCCAAGCCGTCGCCCGTTGGCCTGGAGTCGCGAAGCAGATTGCGTGCACGCAGCGGGCGACTACCATCAAAGGCCAAGGATTTCGGGAAGCGACGTCGACCACTGTTTTTCTGGATCCCCGTCGCTCAGTTGGATTCCACTGCATCATTCGAACGAACCGTGACAAGCCTGAGGAGGTACCCAGATGGTGCTCATCGGAACTTGGAACTGGTGCTCTACGAAAGAAAGAGGGCACTTTGAATGCCCTCATTGCAAATTCTCGCAACCCTATCGATGGCGACAATGTCGCACCTACCTAACGCTTTACCTAGTACCGGTCCTTCCTCTGGGATCGGTGGTTGATTCGATCCAATGCACCCATTGCAGCAATCTCTTTGCCCCCCATGTGCTAGGTGATACCCAGCAATCGACCGGACTTCGCGAGCGGGCGCCGTCCCAATACAGTTCGGAGGAAGAGCTGTGTATCTGGATCGCTGCAGTCCTCTGCGATGATGGGAAGGTCGAAGAATCGGAGATACGCGCAGCGAGAATCGCTTATCAGAAACTGACCAGCGAACCGCTCTCCCGGGACGAACTGGGGGCATGGTGCGGATGGGTCCAGACCTCCGGCATCCATTCCCTAGGCTGGCTGCAACAGAGCTACCGCCAATGGAATCTTCAGAGACGCAAGGAAATGCTTCAGGCGATGTTCTTCTGTGCCAGCAGCACCGGCACACTGTCGGCCAACCGCCTGATGACGCTCAAACAGTGCCAGCAACTGCTCGATTACGACGAACAAGAGTATCGTCGCGCCATCGAGGAGACGCTGGACTGGTGATCTCCCCTTCGTGCTAGGTCCCCCATCGTAACCCGTCGTCTTGTTAGAATAACGGGAGAAGATCTAGGCCAGCGGATGGGGAAAGGATGCGAAAGGCGGCGCGACTATGGCGAAGTTTGAGATCGAGTCATCGGAAGGGACCCGTTGGGTCCGCGCGATTCTCGAGCAGGAATCGATTCGAACTCGCAAAGGGAACCTCAACCGGATCGACGGCAAGGTCGTCATGACATGGCCACTGCCTCGCTTCATGGACCTCTGGGTCTCGTTGATCGCGAAAGAATCTCCCTGGCGCCCTAGATTCGACGGAACCGGTGAAGTCCACCTGAAACCAAGCCTAGGGGGCTTTGAGGTACTGGAAGCCACGGAGAACGACACTTGGATTTTCCGCGATGGCACCTTCTGGGCATCGGAGGAGTCGATCAAGCTGACGCTGCGTCGCGAGAAGATGCTGACGGCACTTTGGGCGGATGAAGGGTTGCTCTGGTGGCAGACGGCGGCAAGAGGCAATGGCAAAATCGTCATCGCGACCCCTGGCCCAATCGAGGTGGTGGAACTTCACGACGAACACATGGTGGTTTCTAGCGACTATGTGGTCGCTCGAACCGACGGCATCCGCTTCACGATTGGTCGAGCCGCGAAATCGCTGGTCGCCCATTGGCTCAGCGGCGACCGCCCTTCCTACCACTATCGCGGAACCGGCAAACTACTGGTCTGCCCCGTCCCTTACTGGCGCAATCGCTTTCAGCAGCAAGATGCCGATCTTCAGATGATTTGATCCCCCCACAACCTTTCGGTGCAGTCTGCGTGCGATCCGCACACGTCGGCATCTCTTCGGGAACCGCATCCCGGCTCCGGGCCTCCAGTCTGCGACCTCTGGTCTTGGAACTCCAACAAATCCCTCCGATCGCTCCAATGAAACTGCCTGCTGTTGCCGGAATTTGGCGAGGTGGTGCGCCGGGAGCGAAGCAAACCCGACCTTCATCTTCTCTTCAGGAAGTCGGCCCTACAATCGATCGCATGGTCCGCCCAAGCAAGGGCGCCCGCACCAAATCCCTGCGGACGAAGGAGCAAAAGAGGCAATGCAACGACGAATCCTTCTGCAGCAATGGTCCAGGTGGCTCGCGTTGCCCCTGGTACTCCCACCCCTGCAACTTCAGGGGCAACACAACCTCCTGGACGAATCGACGGAAGCCATTGGAGGGCGATGGTACCTGCGCAAGCTGCCGGGGAAAGAGCCGGTCTACCTCTATCGCGACGGCGAACTGCTGTGCGACCTTTTTTCTTATCATCAGCAGGATTCCAACAACGATGGAATCGCCAATGTGCGCATCACGCACGACAAGGAGTTTCTGATCATCGAAAGCCAGGGATATCCAAATCACCCTACGGCTATCTTCCCCAACAACTCCAATCCCAATTCCATTCTGGTCCAGCAGTTCGTCTTTCGCCTGCCTTTGGCTCCGAAGAAAGCCGATTCCATCAGCCGTCTACCGATGGGACCGATCGGCATGGCCAGCAATGGGGTCGTCTTCTTCAATCCATTCGAAGCTGGCGGGATGAACGCGGTCGAGGGTTACTCCGAAGTCTGGCTCGACTCCTGCTGCGGCCATCCACAGCAAAGTGGTGTCTATCACTACCACAAGTATCCGGCTTGCGTGAAGAGTCCCTTCAAGGACGACGGAGCCAACCACTCGCCGATCCTCGGCTTTGCCTTTGATGGCTTCCCGATCCACGGCCCCTACGAGAGTCAGCAACTGTACGCGAGAGATAGCCAGGGAGATCTGGCGCTGGATGTCTGCAATGGACACGAGGATCCGGTGCGAGGCTACCACTATCATGTCACCCCCAATCGCTTCCCCTACATCATTGGAGGGTACCGGGGAGTGCCCGAGCCGTCGAACAATCGAGGGATCGCACGCGCGATGTCTGGAGGCCACATCGTCGACAACCAACAGGGCTCCAGTCGCATCGGTTGGCAAATCGAATCGGTCCAACCTGGGAGTGGAAAAGCCGGATCAAACATCACCATCACGGTCACCCTGGAATCGACCTTCGCAACGACAGTAACCGACACCCCCTCCTGGTTGCAGGTAGGTCCTGTCGAAGCGACGGCAATTCGGCGGGATGGGACGAAAATTGAAGCGGATCTATCGCTTCCGGAAGACCTCGCCACTGGCACCCTCTTCGATCTTCACCTGGAATTCCCGGGCCGAGGAAACCGCCCCATCGTTATCAAAAAGAATGATCTGTTTCGGCCACTTCCGTGAGTTGCTGCCATGCCTGATTCCCGATCGATCGATCCTTCCCGCAGAGCCTTTGTCACCGGTCTCCTGGCGTGCTCTGCCTTTTCGATTCCTAGAGCCCATTGCAGCCCGCTGGCGGCCCCTCCCGCCACTTGGAATCGCTTTCGTGGCCCACAAGCGTCGGGAACCTCACCGATCTCGCTGCCTCCGGTTTGGGATTTCTCCAAACAACTCGCATGGAAATGCTCGTTGCCAGGTCCAGGATCCTCCAGTCCTGTAGTGTCGGAAAACTTGGCGTTGGTAACATGCTACTCCGGAGATCCTGCCAATCGAGCGACGCCTGGAGATCGGCCAACTTTCGTCCGGTACCTGGTTGCCATCGACCGCAAGACAGGAAGCGAGCTGTGGCGATATGAAGTGACCCCAGAGAATCCCGAGGATCCTTTCGAAGGCTATCTGACCGAACACGGCTACGCCAGCAGCACGCCGACCACCGATGGCCAGCGAGTTTATGCCTTTTTCGGAAAAGACGGCGTTCACGCAGTCGACCTGGATGGCAATCGTCTGTGGCAGACATCGGTTGGCACCCAGTCCAGCAATCGCCGCTGGGGATCTGCAGCCAGCTTGATCCTTCACGAGGATCTGGTGATCGTCAACGCTTCGGAGGAGCAGCGCGCGATCCTCGCGCTGGAGGCTGAGACGGGAAAGGTACGATGGCGAGCCGAAGGAGCGATCCTGGAACTCGCCTACGGCACTCCGCTGATCACCAAGGATGCGGACGGTCAGAACGTGTTGATCGTCATTGCCCCGGGGGAGATCTGGGGACTGAACCCCACCAACGGCAAACTGCGATGGTACGCCTCCCACAGTTTGACTGGAAATGTCTGCCCTAGCGTCCTAGTACGTGATCAGATCGTCTTCGGTTTTGGAGGCTTCCGCTCCTCCGGTTCCTTCGCAATGAAGCTCGGCGGCCGTGGCGAACTCGGAAAGGATGCGTTCATCTGGCAGAGCCGCGCCAGTTCGTATGTCGCCACCCCCCTGCTGCATGAAGACCACTTGCATTGGCTAGACGATCGCGGAATCGCGTGGTGCATCCGCGCCTCCGATGGCAAGGAGCTTTATCGCCAGCGGGTCGAAGGGCTTCAGGCGACCGGCCGGCCCGTCTACGCTTCTCCCGTCCTTGCGGGCGACCATTGGCTGGTCCCCAGTCGGTGGGACGGCGTGTTCGCACTGGCTCTCGGCAGCACGTTCCAGCTCCTGGCACAGAATCGGATTCCCGATGACGCCAGCGACTTCAATTCCACGCCGGCAATCGATCGCGGAGAGCTGCTGCTGCGGTCCAACCAAACTCTTTATTGCCTTCGCAGCGACACGAAGTCGTAGCGATCGTCCTACATGCGGCCGGGACAGCAGATGGCGAGACTGCACTCAGGTGTTGGCTCGCGACTCTTCGTCGATTTTCGTAAAAATCATCCGCCCCGCATTCGTCTGGTAGGTGGTCGTCACCATCACAGGCACCGTCGATCCAATCCGGTCTCGCCCCCCTTCCACCACCACCATCGTTCCATCGTCCAGGTATCCGACTCCCTGGTCATGTCCCTCTCCTGGCTTTACCACCCGCACCTGAAAACTCTCACCAGGCATGTACTGCGGTCTCAAGGCGTTGGCGATTTCATTGAGGTTGATCACATCGACATTGTGCAGCTTGGCTACCTTGTTGAGGTTGTAATCGCCGGTGACGATTTTCCCATCGATCTGCTTGGCCAGAAGTACCAATTTCATGTCTACCGACTGCCCTGCGAACTCGGGAAGATCGCGGTCGTACATTTGAAAATCAATCCGCTCGTGCGACCGAAGTTGATTGAGGATATCCAGTCCGCGCCGCCCCCGAACCCGCCTCAGTCGGTCCTGACTGTCGGCGATGGCCTGCAGTTCCACCAGTACAAATCGCGGCATGATCAGTTGACTGTCCAAAATGGCGGTGTCGGCCAGATCGGCCAATCGACCATCGATCACGCTGCTGGTATCCAGGATCAATGGCCGCCTTCCCTTCAGGTCGCGAGCAAATTCGACGTAGGGAATCACGAAGCGAAAATCATCCTTCGTTTGGATCAAAAGGCTAATGCATCCGTAGCACAAAACCGCCGCCAGCAGCAACTGAATATTCCCTTGATTGGGATTGTCCTGCAGCAAAGGAGTCAAAGCCACTGAGAGAAGATAGGTAAGCAGGATCCCGACAAGAAGGCCGAAGTAAATCGCGGAAATCACTTCGATGCGCTTGCGAGGCGTCCAAACGTCGATCGCTATCACCGAAAGCGCCAACAGAATCACGCCCCCGAATATGGGGTATGGGATCCACTCTGGACCCTGGTTGTTGCTTCGCACAAAAAGAGTTGCCACTCCAGCAGCCACTGCGATGAAGACCAAGCGAAGGATCAGCATCGGAAGGTTGCGCACGGGGCTGATGGCAGCCCCTAGATCATTCGTTGGATTCAGTGGCGGACGATCAAGCGACATAGCGATCACTGGCTGGGAAAATGCGTCAAAGGGACCTCGACGATCCTATCGCGATTTTACTCTTCCACCAGCCAAAAGCCCAAAGGCTTCACCTTTTTTAGGGGTCAGAAAGGAAGTTTTCCGGTCAACGGCTTGGGGATGTAGGAACTATTCCGTTGGCGCACGATTTCGACTCGGACCATGGAGTCAGGGTTGATCCCTGCGTACTCCTCTTTGGCATCCTTGGAACTCAAATCGATTTTGGTCAATTCCCCAAGCACTTCCATCCCCTCGATGACGCGACCGAAGACACAGTATTCCCCGTTCATCGGGGGCGAAGCGAGCAGATCAAAAAAGAATTGAGCCGAACCGGAATCGTAGTCGGTCATCTGTGTGGCTGGATCGGATCCCAGCGCGACCGCGACGCTTCCGCGAAAATGCTTGCGAGCCCTCGGGGACTTCATTTCGCCTCGCACCGTATAGCCCGCTGATCCGCTTCCATCCCCTCGTTCGCAACCGGTTTGAGCGACGAAATGCTTGAGCACTCGGAAGATCGGACGCCCATCGTAAAATCCATTCTTCGCGAGATAGAGGAAATTGGCCACCGTCTCCGGGGCATCATCCTCGAAGAGCTCAAGGACGATCACCCCTTTGGTGGTAGAGATGCGTACTCTTGGCAGATCGTCGGCCCGGGCATCGGCTTCCCGCAACTCCAGTTCCTTCTTCCAATCCTCCTTCAGCTGCTCGATCGACTGAAGAACCTGCGGCGGGACGGCCGTATCGACCCCCATCTGCATCGCTCGCCTCAAACACTGCTCGGAGAATTCAAAATCGTGCTCTCCAAAAGCAGCCAGTCCAGCGATCCCATCGAGATCGGGATTCGGATACTTCTGTTCCGTCAGCACCTTGCCAACTTCATTCATTCCCTCGAATCGGTCTGCCTCGCATTCCTCTTTGAGCATTCCAAAGAGGAGATCCCCGACGGAGGAGTAGCGTTGGGAATCGCTCCGATACAGATCGATGGCGACTTTGCGGAAGCGTTGGCTTGCCTCGCGGGCCGCCTGCGAAACCTCCTGCCATTCCTTCAGCTTCGAATCGCGATCGGCGGACAAATCGGTGTGATGTTCGACAATCTTCCGGCGAAGACTCTTCATCCGTTTTTTCAATTCCGCCCACTGATCCCAATAGGCTTGCGCCAGTGGGCTGTTGTCGCTCTCTGGGATCTGCCCCGCATCCGGTGCAATTGCGGGTAGCTCACCTCCGGATGCCGCGGCATCCTGGCCAAAGACTTCTGGAGACGTGCCGCCTGTCATCCATGCGAAAAGAAAACAGAGGATCCCCAAGACGACCAAAGCCATTTGCTTTCTGGCGTGATCGATCCCCATTCGGATCCCGCTTCGGACGACGAAGTCATTCTTTTCCGGTTGCATTCGCAGCATCCTCTTCCGCAAGTCGAACAAGGCGCACCTGATCTTCCATACGCGCCAGATGCCACATCGGTTCGGACACCTGGCCAGCCCTGAAATGGGTTCATGGTACGTCGCATCTACCCTTCAGGGCAATTCCACCCGGAGTCCGGGGATTCATTTGGGGAATTCAACCACCACGTGAAGAAAGGTGGAAATGCGGTGAACGGACGACGCGACGGCCGTCGATCGCGTAGAATGCTGCCATGCGGCACCCAAAATCTTCGCCGTCGATTTCCTTCGGAGGCTAAGGGATGCCACGCAAAAGTCGTCTGCCACAACCTTCTGGAAACTCCAACCTGCGTGGCTCGGTTCGAATCATTGCCGGCTCCCTGCGAGGGCGGTCGATTCCGTTCCTGGTCTCCGAAGCAACGCGGCCAATGAAGGACAAAACCAGGGGGGCGATTTTCAATATCATCGGCCCAAGCCTGGAAGGGTTTCGGGTTTTCGATCTATTTGCCGGGACGGGGATCCTTGCGATGGAGTCCTTATCGCGGGGGGCAAGCAGTGCAACGGTGGTGGAACTGGACCATCGCCGAGCCAAAGCGATCGATCAAGCTGGCCGAACCTTGTTGATGACCTCCAGATTGCGCGTCGTTTCTGCAGATGCCTTCGCCTGGTCCGAACGGTGGCTGAAGGGGGCCGAAGCGACTCCGACCGACGAGCCTTGGGTGGTGTTCTTTTGCCCCCCCTATCCCCTGTGGGATGCGGACCCGGCCCAGATGGAACGCCTGATCCATCTCTGGGCAAAAGCTGCACCATCGGGATCGGTCTTGGTGGCCGAATCGCCCGAACGTCGAGTCGACCACAATCTGCCATCCGATCCCTGGCAATGGGAGTCCAGGCGGTACCCACCAGCCAATGTGCTGTTCGGATGGTATCCCGCGCAACCACCAAGCCCTCCACTGGAGTGACCTTCGGCGATGGCGCCAGTCGCGCCACTTTCTCCCGCTAAAGGTCGATAGCCGAATCGCTTGCGGGTACCCCGCGGGATCGAATCTGCGTCATGATCGAAAGGATCGCAAGGGCGGCTTGGCGAAACGCGTGAGATCTTGCCTCAGGCGTGTTGCGACCTTTGCTGGAACGCGGTGGAATGGCGGGCCAATCGATCGACCAACGATTCTTCTCTTTCAGCTCGCTCAACTCCTCCAGCTTGTCAAGCAACAGCTGCAGCGTCGACTCCCCGGGCGCAGTTCGGCAGACGCGGTAGGGAGCCCGGCCCGATCGGTGCGCCTGCGGTAGATCTTCGGTAGGCGGAGCAAGCCACCGCAACGACTGAAACAGGAGACCTGCAAGGCCCAACCCCGAAGCGATGATCGCCAGTGGCCATTGCGATACAGCTGCTAAAATCGCTGCAAAAAGAAAGCAGATCAAGGAAGTAACCAGCAGCGGCTGCTGCCACCAGACCGATCCGACTGCCTCGCTGTTTCGAACCGGCGCCGACTGTTCATCAACAGCAGGCAATGCAAGTACCTTGACGACGATCACCGAAATGTTGTCCGGTCCACCGCGGAGATTGGCCAGATCGACGAGAACACGAGCCGCCTGATCGACATCGAGTACCTGAAGGAGATGCGAGATCTCCTCATCGGATACCTGCCCAGAAAGTCCGTCGCTGCAAAGGAGAAACTGATCTCCTGGCAACACGGCAAAAGGTCCCTCCAGATCCACCTGCACCGAGGGATTGGGGCCCAGCGAACGGGTGATCACATTCTTCGGGATCGCTCCCCCTCGAATCACTGCTTCGCTTAATTCACCCGATGCCTCCAATTCCCATACCAGACTGTGGTCAAAGGTCAGTTGCTCCAATACCGACCCTCGTAGCCGATAGACGCGGGAGTCACCGACATGCCCGATCAGCGCCCCCTGGGGCAACAGCACCAAACTGCTGCATGTTGTACCCATGTTTCGGAAATCAAGGTTGGCCTGACCTCTCCGATGGATCTCGCGATTGGCTTCGTGAAAGGAATCGACGATCGACGAACCTGGATCATGCCGATTGGATTTCAGGTAGTGATGCCCCACCGTTTCGGACGCCAGACGACTGGCGATCTCACCGGCGGCGTGTGCCCCCATGCCATCGGCGACCAGGAAAAGATGTCCATGATGACGCCAGGCACCGGGCGTTTCAGCCAGCACGCTGGAGACAAAATCCTGATTGTGGCTGCGGCGCATCCCCGTTTCGCTGAGGGTCGCGACGCGAACACCCGCTGCCGGCGAACCACCGCTCAAGTTAGAACCACTGGAACCGTTCGGATGCGTGGAGGACGACAAAGTACCGGGATCTCCCAGGAACCATTCAGCAAGGCAAAAGCCGTGGCAAGGAAACCTCCCCTCACACCGCTAGCCCGTTGCTTTTATTCTAGAGGAAAACGGCGAGTCGATTCCAAGCAGGAATTGAAATTCCTTCCTAGCAGCGGAGGTTCTCAGGCGGCACGCGCAGGTCGCTTCAACCGGAACAACCCAAAGATTTCCTCGGAAGTCAGCCCCAAATTGGCAGGACCATTTCCTTCAGCAAAAAGGGTCTCCGCCAAGGACCTCTTCTCCTCCAGAACATGATGTATCCGCTGCTCGATCGTCTGGATCGATGTCATCCGAGTGATCGTCACCGTACCTGCCGCTCCCAGACGATGGGCTCGATTGATCGCCTGATCCTCCACCGCAGGATTCCACCATCGATCGAAAAGAAATACGTAGCGGCAGAATTGCAAATTCAGCCCTACGGCCCCCGCCCCATAGCTCATCAAGATCACATGGCACTTGGGGTCCGAACGAAACCGCTCGATCACTGCATCCCTTTTATTGGAAGGGACTCGTCCATGGTAATGGAGTGGATGAAACCGCTGGAGCCGATCGGAGATTTTGTCGAGCGTGTCGACCCATTGGCTAAAGACGATCGCCTTCTGCCCACTGGCCGCCACCTCTTCCAGATCTGCCTCCAGTCGCTCCAGCTTCGCGCTGGAACTGGTCAATGGATCGAAATTGCAGATCTGCTTGAGCCTCAGCACCAGCTCAAAAACATGCTGGATCGTCAACGCATCCCCCATGTCCGACAACTGGATCACCCCTTCTTCCTCGGCAGATTTGTAACTGGCCCACTGGTCTCCTGTCAGCTCCAACATCGCGTCTCGGTACATCTTGGGAGGCATCTCCGTCAGCACTTTGTCTTTGGTGCGCCGAAGTATGAAGTCACCCGTCGCCTCCCCCATCTCCCTCAAGCTCATCCCATCATGAAGAAACCCGGGCGAAAGAAACTCGAAGATGCTGACCAGATCATCCGACGAGTTCTCGATGGGGGTACCGGTCAAAGCCCACGACCGCTGCCTGGGAACCGATCGGATGATGGAGCTAGTGGAGCTGTTGCGGTTCTTGATTCGCTGTGCCTCATCCAAGACCATCAAGTCGAACTGCACGCCACTTTCCTGCATTGCCTCCCAATCCCGCATCATCAGCTCGTAGTTGGCGATCTTGACCGGTGTTGTGGCCTGCTGCCAAATCCAGTTCCGTTTCGCTGCATCCCCTTCAATGACCGCCAAAGGAATCTCCGGTGCCCAAAGCCGGAACTCCCGGACCCAATTGGTCACCAACGGCTTGGGACAAACCAGAAGAACTTTCCCTATCTCCCCCGCCATCACCAGCATTCGAATCGTAGTGATCGCCTGCATGGTCTTACCGAGCCCCATTTCGTCGGCGAGGATGGCGGCCCCACGAGAAAAAAGAAAGCCGATCCCTTCCATCTGATAGGGAAACGGCTCGAATGGGAACGTCAGTCTCGCCGAGCTGACTAGGGTCTCCAGAGGGGGCTGCAAGAGGTAATAGAGTCGATCCTCCAGTTTCACCAAATCCCCTGGTGGCCGAATCCGAGTCCAGCGACTTCGAGGCGACCCCGTTTCAGCCGGAGGACTGCTGGCTCCCTCTTCCTGAATGGCGTCGCTGGTGGGATTGTTTTTGGTCGCCACCACGGCTGGACTGGTGGCCTGACCGGAAAGCAGTCCAATCTCCGGGAAAGTAAACCCAATGGCTCGGGGTATCTGACTGCGAACTTGAATCGAAAGGACCGCGGGGCCGTCACCTTCGATCAACGAAGGGACCTCTCCAATCATCGGCTCCCGATTCCAGGCACACTGAATCGCAACAGCCCTGACAGGTTCCAGCGCTGTACTCCAGCACTCGACCACCGGCTCGCCCTTCGCCTCGGTCCACCCCGCGACTCCCGCGGCCTCCGACTCCATCGACGGCTCTGGGCCTTCCATAGCCAAGTCCCTTATGAACGACGACGCATCAGCCGATCAAAAGCCTGAAACGCTCTGACCTCAACCCCTGTCATGCCGCCTTCGTCGATGGATTTGCTTCCCCCAAGGCTTCCTCGATTCTTCCAAACGGTTCTGGAAGATCCATCGTCGGTGCCAATTGCTGCCAACGAGAGGCCGCCTCCAGCGCGTCGTTCGGACGTTCGGCCAATGCCACCACTCTCCAGCCACCCATGGTCACCGGTTCTGAAACCGCAGGCACCCCTTCGGGTCTTGCCCAGTGACGGCGGCCACTCGAGCCCTGATCGGCGATTGGCACTTCAATCCATACCACAGGCAAATCGGTGTATCGACATGTTCCCAGTGCACCCGGTGCATCCGTCACCAGCATCGACATTTTGGATTTTGCCTTCTGAAGCAAAACCCGACCAATCTGCTCGCCACACAGATATCCCTCCAAGGTCGATCCGTACAGGATCTCCTGCGCACGCGTCGGCTTCACGGGAAGAGTGCAGTAGAACTCCAGCGGCCTTCCCAGGGGATTGACCACCAACAGTCCACCAACAAATCCCAAATCCTGGTGGACGCGGACAGTCAGAAACCCGATGGCCGATGGGATGGATTCCACGCGATACTCACCTTCCGGAAACAGGAACCCCCGACCAGTGCGTCGGGGAGTCGAACTGCACTTGTCCCATCAATTCGGCAGTTTCGCGGTGGGCCTTGAGGCATTGAAAAGTTAACGCCGGACCCCCTACTTTCGGATCAAGCGGAACAAAGTGAAAATTCCCCACTCCTTGGGATTTTTTGGAGCGTATAATGAGAAGAACGATCAAAAAATGGTGAGCCGCGGGACGCCACCCCCTTGGATGGTGTTCGAGTTTGTACACCTAACCTCCCTGATGGCATGGAGCCGACACTGCAATGTCGCAAGACCCCCAGAATCTTTCTCCGATGTTCCGGATTGACGTTTCGGCCGAGGCACCCGGAAGTACCACCAATTCCAGCCGCCCAGAAGACACGCTGATGGTCGCGACGCTGGTTGCCTTGATGCGTCAGATGATCCAGCATCAGGAGAAACAGAACCAACTGCTGGAACAGCTGATCTCCGCCACCAATCAGATGCAAAAGCAACGGCAGACCGAACTCCAGCAGTGGAAAGAAGCCAATCCGCATTTGGCCAAGGCATGTCGTAAAGCGGCCGACACACTTTCTCGAGTACAAACCCAATTCCTGGAAAGCATGACCGAAGAGATCTCGGAAAACCACGAAGAACTTTTGGATGGCGACTTCGTGCTGCAGGAATTTGTCGACAAGTACGGCCCCAGACTGGCTCATCTGAACGGCCTTCTTCAGGTGGTGGCCCAGCTGGGCGGCTGATCAGGTTACTGACCACTGATTTGCCGCGCAATCGGTTTCTTGCGTGCGGTTTCGTGCGTGCGTCTTCGATCGGTGATCAGCAGAGCTTTTCGCCCGCCTCAGGTCCTTCGTCACTGGAGACAAGGCCGTAAAACCGCAGCTTTTTGTAGAGCGTCACTCGCGAAATCCCCAACTCCTTCGCGGTACGGCTACGATTGCCCTTGCAGCGTGTCAAGGCATCATGGATCCGCTTACATTCCTCCCGTTTGACCGGATCTGCCAAGAAGCGAGGAGCGGGAATCACCAAGCCTTCTGAAGGGTTAGCATCGAGTCGATACCGATCCTCTGGTTTCACGCCTGCTTCTGGCGCCTCCACCCGCCGACGCGTTTCCTCCTTGTCCGGGGATTCGGATGAATCCTGGTCATCCAAGTCCAGCCATAGGGAAAGGTGCACTTCTTCTATCTGGTGATCGCAGTGGTCCAGCGTCGCCTCCAGCACCTCCTGAAGCTGTGCTAGATTGCCTGGCCAGGGGTACTGCATCAGTAGCCTCTTGGCAGCTTTGGTCAGCCGCGGAACTGGCTTGTTTCGGCGAGCGGCAAGCCACGACAAAACGGTGCGAGCGATCGTGGGAATCTTTGGAGCGAAATCG
This sequence comes from Planctomycetaceae bacterium, assembly GCA_040375295.1. Taxonomy (GTDB): domain Bacteria; phylum Planctomycetota; class Planctomycetia; order Pirellulales; family Pirellulaceae; genus JBEISR01. Next base: position 62,088 of record JBEISR010000012.1, on the reverse strand, counting down.
CGCAAGGGAGGGATCCGTATCGTCTTCTTGGGGACCATCCAAGACAGCAATTTGGAATCGATCGATTCCCAAGGAAAAGCCCCCGATTGCTCCCGCAATCCAAAGACCAAGTGCCCTCCATGCGATCCATCCATGCGCAATGAATTCCGACGCTCCAACCAGTCGGCCAGTCGCTTCTGTAGCTGGGGTGCAAGCAGTTGACACGATTCCATATACAGAGTGCCACCTTGGACAAAGTCAAGCCACCCCATGAGGTATCGCTGCTGATCCGCTCCACCGTCACCATCCACAATCCCACCGAAAATCGCCTTCTCGCTCCGCTCGGGATCCAGATACTCAACCGAGGATCCCATGAACGGATAAATCGACCAGGGCGATTGCTGGTGAATCCATCTGGCGATTAGAGATTTCCCTACCCCTCGCTCTCCCACCAAACAAACCGGTCCACTTCGGCCTACCAAGGATTGAATCTGGCTGACAAAGGGACCCAACCCCTCGGACCCAGCCAGTTCCTGCATCAAATCTCTCTTTTGATCGACCAGGAATCCGGGATCAGCTACCTCCCACAGCGCGTTGCTGGTGGACTTCTGAGAAGCTCCGATCGGATCGCGGAGCCCATGCTGAAAACGATCCAGCCAGATCGGAAGCTGGATCACCGCTTGCTGCATCGGAATGCAGATGCTGGCCCCGCTGGCCAACCATGTCGCATGATGGCTATGGGATGCAGTAAGCACCGCCACCGGCACACAGGAGGAATGCAACCTTCCGACGGCCACTAGCCGCTCCTCAGATGGTGCCCCAGGTTGCATTCCCGAGACAATTACCAGACGGTCTTCCTGAGCCTCACTCAGCGCCAAAGCCTCCGACTCGCTGGCCACCATTGTCACATTGGTGCGCAGTGCCATCATCTGCCTCAACTGGCTAAACAGTTCTTCAGGAAACCAGAGGGCATAGATGATCGTCATGGGGGACCCTAAGGCGGCAGTTCCCAGCCACCGCGCATGAAAAAACTTACCTCACTACCATGCTGAAAAAGCGAGAGATCTTCCATCGTAACGGTTTCCGTGACCTCCAAACAAAGAAAGCCATCAACATTCCCAGTAGATTTCACAGATTCACTCACGTCGGTTGCCTGGAAAGATTTAACATCTACGCATAATGGTTAAATTAAAGAATCTGCGTTCCCCTAAGCCCCGACTCCCCATCGAATCTGGAAGGCGCGACCCCAAAGCGGCACTGCAGCTGCCCATTTGGGCTAGGCTTAGCAGCGATCTTTCGATTTCATTTGTCTTTCGAAAGGAAACCATATAGCCGACGAAGATCATTCCACCAAAAAAACTCGGGCGGCTCGCCCCTTCTTCCCACCGGTGCTGGTGATCGTGATGTCTCCCTGCCCCGACGTCGACACCTTTCCTGCGATGAATTGAGCGTCGTAGGCACCTTGTCCACTGAGATTAAATCCACCCCATTTCGCGTATAGCGTCCCGGAAAGCAGCGAGTTGCCAGAGTTACCCGTCACGGTGATCTCTTTAGAACTGCGACGCCGTTGAAAAAAGAGCATGCCATCGAACTTGTTGCTTACGGCTGGAGCCCCTGGATAAAGCGAAGCATACGCAAACCTAGCGGTATCGATGGGACTCATCTTCACCGAACTATTGAATGCCACACGGCCAAATCTCGCATTATCCAGAGCGGGCATCGGGTTGTCCTGATCGTTGGCGTCCGGCCAACCGGTCGTCGCGTTGTAAGTGCTGCCTGTGTTGTAGAACAGAACCCCTTCCGCGTTCACATTACCGCCGGTGATCTTCAAGACATCCACGTCGTTCTGTTGAGGCCGAATGACATAGATGCCCGGGACAAAATAGACCGTTCCACCGGTGATCGAAATTTCGTCATAGATCCCCGGATGAAGGATGGCTGCACCGGCCACTGCGGTGTAGAGACCACCGGCGATCGATTCCCCTGCCGAAGAGATCCGATTTTGGTTCCCTCGATCGGTGTTCAATCCCTGCACGTTCTGATTGGTGATCTTCGGCGCCCCGCGCAGTCTCGAATCGACCCCAAGGGCGATGGTGGGCGTCGGGAGTTCCAGCATCGGATCAGGTTCGGGTAACTGCCCGGCTCTCAAAGGAGCGAGTAACGTCGGATCGTAGGGCTTGATATTGGACGGATTGTCCACCCCGCCCACAACGGCCATATCGGCCGCGAAGATCCCGTTGTCAGTTGAATTGCCAGCGGAGACTGCAACGCCGTTGTTTCCCGTAATCACCTGTTGCCCATTTTCATCCGTGCCCCCCCCTTCGGAATTGACGACGATGCGCCCGGCGACGAACAGACGCCCCTGCCCTGCAACGCTCAGTCCAGGAATGGCCCCGGGGTTTAGCGCACAGACGCCATCTCCAGACGGCATTGCGATGAAACCAGCAACTGACCGGGAAACCACTTTTTCTCCGCTGGCGTTCCTTACTAGGAACCCGAAGAATTGACTCCTCGGTTGGCGAACGATCACTTCGATGTAATTCTCTTTCCCAAAATAGTTTCCTTCTGTCGGCGGAATCCGGATATCGGCACTGGTCAATGACTCCAGCTGCGGATGCTGTGCCGCCAGTTGGATGGCATCGTATCGAGCCTGCGTGGCATTTCCGGTCTTCATGTAGGTTCTTGCGGCTACCAACGCGACCGAATCGGCGATCGTCTGCCCGTGCCGCACCTGCCCCATCTTGACCGCTAGATCGGTGACCATCGCCAGCATGCTGAGCGCCAGCACCAGCGTCATCCCTACCAGAACAAGGATCACTCCCTGTCGCGACTTGGCATGGCTGCCCACCCGCCGACACCTGGTCCATCCGAAAGTATCCTGAACGCGTCGCTGAGAACGCATGGGTTCGCCTCCTAATGGGAAATGGGCGTCAACGAGACGGCTTGAATCGTTCGATCGAATAGACCAAAGCTCAGCAGCGTTCGGCATCGAACGGTGGAAGTGACTCGAACGCGATGATCCTTTCGAACGTCATTGCCCCCGTCAATCCATTCCAGCTTCAATGTAAGATCCTCCGCAGGAATGCCGCCAAGTCGCTTAAGAAACATCCAGGAAATCTGTAGGCTGTCTGTGGCTTCGGCAGGTACGGTTGTAAAGCCTACGGCGGAACGATCTAGGTCCAACATGGCTTCAGGTCCCCATGGGTCGGTCGATAGAATCCCACGCACCGCTGCTTTGCGTGCGATGAAGCCGGTCGCTTCGGTCAACCGTTGATGGCGGAGGTTGATAAAGCCAAAATCGACGATGCTCAGCAGGGCCATCAGAAACAGTGGGATCGCCACAGAGAACTCCAGAATAGCAGCGCCTCTCCTCGATCCCTTCCTGCAGCTGGCCATTCCGGTAGATCGCCTACCATGCCGAACCATTCTGTCCATCGTTTGCCTCCACTCTTTATCGCACAATCGGCACCAATAGCACACGCCTGGCGACCATGACATTGGGAAGCAGTGGCCACGAAACCACCGTGCGGAACGTGTAGGAAGCTTCTAGACGCACCACCTTGACGCTCTGCGAATACGCTGCGCTGTACGTGGGTGCCGGCATCGAGAAATCGGCGGGATTGAAGTTCGACACTCCCGACATCTCATCGGTGACTACCTGAACTACCTTCTGCTGCCACCAAGCCTGCGTTGTCCCGCTGAAGGGATGATTGGTTGCATACCTCGCTCCAGATCCCACTGCGTGTCCCAAAGCGATGAAGTAGTAGCCAAATCGGCAAAGATCCAGCGTGCCACCAAGAACGGCCAGCAGAACTGGAAGAGCGATTGCCAATTCCACCAGAACCGCCCCCTTGCGACCTCTGGAAGCTCGCGATCGACGATCGATGGAAACGCCGGATCTCCTTGATAGTCGCTGCACCATGCTCCCGCCCGCCTTCCATCGATCGAAAAACTACTGATCAAAAAGGTTCATCACCCGAAGTGCCGCCGGTCCCAGCAGCACCGCGTAGAGAACCGGAAAAATGCAAAACAGAGTAGGAAAGATCACCTTGATCACTGCCTGCTGCGCTTTGGTCTCCGCAATCGTCATCCGTTTGATGCGCATCGAATCGGCGAAGACGGTCATCGCATTGGAAAGACTGGCACCAAATCGCTCGGACTGCGAAATGACTGACGCCATGGTCCGAAGTTCTTCCAGATCAAACCGGTCGGCACAGGCTTTCAACGATTCAGAGACACTTCGCCCCAACCGCGTCTCGCGGACCACAATCGCCAGTTCAATCGCCAGTTCTGGATGAGCCGACGCAAGTTCCTGGGACACGCGCGCCAGGGCGGCTGGAAGGCTGATACCTCCTTCCAGACAGATGTTGACCACGTCCAAGGCATCTGGAAGAGACCTGCGAATGACCATCTGACGCTTCGCCTTCAGATGGTCCAGCCAGAAGGACGGAGCCAGTTTCCCCAACACTCCGCAGACCAGCCCAGCCAGCAGCGCATGATAGCTGCTCACCTTGAGGTAACTGGCGACGCTCCACCCGATCACTGCAGGCAGCAGGACCAGAATCACTTGCAGAATGCGAAATCCATGCGAGTGGGCAAACTTGTAAAGCCCCGCATGGATCAGCCGTAATTTCAGCTCTTCCTTTTTCTGATCTTTCTCCACCCTGGCTCGCAGACGCCGTCCAAAGACCGTCTCCTGCTCCCCCTCCTGCTCCTTTGTCGATTTGCGACCCGCAAGCGATACTTCGCTGTTGGTGATCATCAGCAAGACAATAGCCGCTAACAGCCCCACGGCTGCCAGCAGCAGGAGGAATGGGTTGTAAAGCCATCTAGAGAACAATGACACGTCGAACAAAGTGGAACGGCCTCCAAATCTCTAAAAATCAAAATGGATGATTTTTTGCATCCACATCCAACCTACCCCTAGCATCGCCAACATGAAGACAAAAATCTGAGGGTATGCCAGGATCGGCTCGAAGTACGTGGGATGGATGAAATAGACCAACGCACTGACAAGAAAAGGTAGGCCAAGCAGAACGTAGGCCTGCATCTGACCTTCGGCCGTCAACGCCCCGACCTTGTCTTCCAATTTCATTCGCTCCCGAATCACATGGGAAAGCTTCATCAACAGTGCTGAAAGATTTCCACCGGTCTGTCGGTGGATGGAAAGAGCCACCACAAAAATCTTGATCTCCAGGAGGCCGGTTCTTCTCCCCAGCTCTCGAAAGGACGCTTCGGGAGAAAGCCCAAGATTCTGCTGCTCCCAGCAAAGAGAAAACTCTTCTGCAATCGGAGATGGAAACTGCTCAGCCACCCCGCGCATCGCCTGCGAAATCGTCTGACCGGCTCGAAGAACCCGCGCCATCATCTCGAACGCTTCCGGTAGTTGCTGCTTCAGCTTATTGCGGCGATGACTGCGCACCGCTCGAACGACCACAACAGGAAGAAGCCCCGCGACCAAGCCCACGGGAATGAACACCCAGCGCCAGGGCGACAGATAGCCGACAACCGATCCGGTCGCCACCATCAGAATCAGGCTCAGCAACACCAGTTGCTGCAATCGCATCTGCAGACCTGCCTGAAGCAGCATCTGGCGGATGCGATTGGCCGCACTCATGCCGGTATCTGGATCCAATGTCCCTGCAGCCGCCTGTTCGTAGACCTGCTGGTTGACCATCATCGCTCGAGCCCGGTCCGCCTGCCGCTCGATCAACTCAGCAGCCAGTTTCTCTCTCGCCCTGCGCCGCCGATCATCGACGATATCCGATAAAGCCCAGTTGATCCCGGCAACCAGCAAGACCCCCGAGAGGAAGGCAAGAACACTCAAAAGATTCAGTTCCATCAGACCCTCCCTTTGCAATCCATGAGAACGCGCTTTTCGAACATCTCATGGGACAGATCAATTCCGTAGGAGTGAATACGGTTGATGATCGATGGACGGATGCCGGTGGCAGCGAATTGACCAATCGCCACGCGGTCGCTGTTAAGCCCCGTCTGCCGAAACTCGAAGATATCCTGCATGCTGATCACCTCCCCCTCCATCCCGGTGATCTCGGATATCCTCGTCACCTTCCTTACCCCGCCGCTTAGCCGCGAGACTTGGAGAATGATATTGACGGCCGAAGCGATCTGCTTGCGGATCACCCAGATCGGCATATCGAATCCAGCCATGCTCGCCATCATCTCCAGTCGACTGACACCGTCGCGCGTGGTGTTGGCGTGAATCGTCGTCAAACTTCCTTCATGCCCCGTATTCATCGCCTGAAGCATGTCGAGCGCTTCAGCACCTCGGCACTCGCCGATCAGAATACGGTCTGGTCGCATTCGCAGTGCGTTGCGCACCAAGTCCCGCGTGGTGATCTCGCCAAGCCCTTCCAGATTGGCTGTCCGTGTTTCCATTCGGACGACGTGCGGCTGCTGCAATCTCAGTTCAGCGGCATCCTCAATCGTCGCCACCCGCTCGTCCTCAGGGATGAAACGGGAAAGGCTATTGAGCAGCGTAGTCTTGCCGCTCCCCGTCCCTCCAGAGATGATGATGTTGGCTCGCGCCTTGACGCAAGCAATCAAGAAATCGACCATCTCCTGCGTGATGGATTGATTCTCGACTAGCTTCTGAAGATGCAGAGGCTTTGCCCCGAATCGACGAATCGAAACCAGGGCTCCATCGAGAGCGACTGGGGCAATCACCGCATTCAGACGACTGCCATCGGCAAGCCGCGCATCGACCATCGGACTCATCTCATCGACGCGGCGTCCGATTTGGGCTGCAATCCGCTGAACGATCTGCACCAGATGGCGGTCGTCATGGAAGGTGACATGCGTCCGCTGCAACCTCCCCTTTTTTTCGATATAGATCATTTTCGGACCATTGATCAGGATGTCCGATATATCCTGGTCCGACAGCAACTGCTCCAGCGGCCCCAGACCAAATGCCTCGTCCATCACCTCCTTGATCAATCGCTCATGCTCCGCCGACGTCAGCAGATCCTTTCGACTGCGACAAAGAATCTCTGCCTGTCGACGCACTTCTGCCCTCAGCTGTTCGGGCGTCGCCTTCCCGATCGCAACAGGATCCAGTTGCGCAATAACTTCCTGATGCAACTCCCGCTTCAATGCGACGAATTTCGGGTCCTCGATGTACTCAGATATTTCTTCCAAAGGCTTGGCCACGGCGGCGATCACCGGCTGTGTGAGCTCGGTTGGCGTAGAGGAAGAAGACTCTGCACTACCAACGGCTTCAACCACCTCTTCATTGCCAACGCTTCCGCCGGCCGATGCTGAGGACACAGCAACTGGCGCCCCGACAGCCTCGCCATGCCCTGCTTCACTCTTTTTCGGTCTCAGCAACCATGCCATCGCTCACCACCTCTAAAAGCCTTCTTCAGTACGCAGCCCGACGCTTCCCTCCCCCGTGTCCGCAATTCTCGCGCCAAAAACGTTCCTACGCCTTCACCAAGGGACGAGAAAAATCTTTTTTCAACCAACTGGCGAGTCGCCATGCCCAGATCGACCAGGGCTGGGAAGTGACCAGCGGCGAGCCACCGTGCATAGCGGTCAAATGAGGCCGCGAGGAATAAGGGAGTCTCAGATCGAGTTTACGCCCCAGCAAATCCTCCGACTCGCGTACCGACAATTGCCCTGGCTCCCCGTCATGATTGGCTATGACAACCATCTGGTCCTCCTTCAGCCCCAGGGCTCCAAGCTGGTCCAAAAGCCCTTTGGTTTTGGAGAGTGCTACAAATTCCCTTCGGGTGACCAGAACCAATCGACTGCTGCGCATCGCTGCCTCACGCATCGCGGGGTGCTCTATTTTTCCGATATCGATGACGATCCAGGAGTGTCGTCGCCTCGCAAACGACAGGATGCGACGGACCATGGCGTCGGTGATCCCGAAGCACAGATTGGCTGCCTGGCTACCTCCCTGCAACAACGAGAAACCTCGCTCGGTCGGCGCCAGAATACGACCATAAAGGTTGTCGTCCAGTTTGGACCAACTGGCCAGCAGATCATCCAGGTTGTGTCTTGGCTGCACCCCCAAGTACAGCGAGATGTCGCAGACACTCTCAAAGTCCAAAACCAAACCATTCGGCTGCCTTTTAGCGAGAAGCGACGCGAGGTTCAGCGCGACTGAAGTGCACCCAGTACCTCCAGATGCACTAATCACTCCCCAGATCGTTCCGCCGGCGGCTTCCTGGACAACACTCTGCCGCCTGGCGCGATACCTGCCAACGGTATCATTCAGCCCGTTCTCCAGTTGCAGAACGTCGATATAGTCCTGTACCCCCGCCTGCATGGCTCGAACCACGCTCTTGGCATCATCCGACGGACCGATGGCGACCAGGTATGCCGGACAGGTCATCGATATTTCGCGGAGCATCGCTACACTGCCCGCAAGATCTCCACCCAAAACCGCAAACAGCATGGCAGGAGATTCAAGAACGGCGGTTGCGGACAGTTCTTTTAAAGGCACAACGTGCCTAGCATCGACACGAATCCCTTTGTCCACTAACTGCTGCCTCAAAGACACAGCCAACTGCTCATTATCACAGCCGATCATCGCCACCAGATCGCTCATCGGCCCGAAGTCCAGGAGTGAGTCATCAACTGAGAATCGTTACCGCGCAGGAAGAGCATCGGCTTTGAGACGGCGGGCTTGACGACCGTCTTCCTGGCTTTCGGTTTGACGGGAGCAACAGACGAAGCCGGCTGTACCGGCTCAAGATTCGGGGCAGTCGAATCAGCAACCTGAACAGCGACCTCCTTATCTTTCGGGTTTCTCAAGCCAATGCTGAGTTGCCCATCAGCCCTGGCTGCGTCGAGAATCGCTGCATCCTGAATCGAAACATGGAATGTCACGGAGGTCGTCTGGATGTCTTTCGATTTCTCACCTTCCTTGGCTTTCCGCATCGACACCTGATCTCCAATGGCAAACACCTCCACATTGCCTAGCAACAACCGACTCTTCGTGGACGGATTGGCCCCACCAACGCGGTCCGCGACGTAGAGATCGACACGATCTTTCGGGTAGATCAGCCCAGCCATCGCCGCCGCTGGAGTTTGGAATTGGATGCACATGGCTCGCATCCCTTCCCCAATAAGACCCCCTGGAGAGAGAAACTCCCCGCGTGCAGCCAACTTGCCATCCAGCAAAGGCTCTCCTGCAACTAGCGCCACCTTCGCTCGCCTTCCCTGGGCCGACTTCCTCTCCCGAATCATGTATTTGGACGCCGCCGCCTCCGGCCATTGCACCACTTCAATGGCCGTCTCTTCGAGCAACTCCCCACGATCTAAATCCCTTTTGGGAACGATCACCTGCACCATGCGTGCAGCGGGCGCACCACCGGACTTGGAAGCAACCAAGCCCTGAGCCCCCATGACGGCGATGCCGCCACAAATGATCGCCAGAAGAGTGACGACGATGCTACGAACATTGAACATTCCCGCGTGTTCTCCCTCAAATGATGGCCCGGAACGAACTCAAAACAACCACCACACGCCTGCCATCGCTATCGCCAATAAGGGACCAAAAGGAATTGCTTTCCAACGGCGGTTGGGGTCGCGAATGACCTGGGCTACGGCCGACTCCGTATCCCCACCAGCACCTCGGACAATGAGAGATGTCGCATCGATCGGTGGCCCCAACATCCATATCACTAACGACCATAGCCCTAGCAGGGCTACCGCGGCCGAAAACACGTAGACAATGCCCACCGGCCCCACAATCGCTCCGCAACCCGCCAGCAACTTCACATCGCCAGCACCGAACCCCCCACGAAGAAAGGGGAGAACCCCTAAGACCACTCCCACCGTTGCACCCAAGAATGCCCACGCCAACCCGGTCCAACCCCACCGGATTCCGGCAACCGCCAAACCCGCCACCAGCAGCGGGACAGTCCCGACATTGGGCAAACGGTAAGAGACAAAGTCATAGACAGACAGAACGAGAAGCCACACGGCAAGCAAGCAAACCCCAATGATCTCCCAGGATACTGTGTTCACAACATCCTCAAATCAAGCAAGAGTTGCACTCGGCTTCCCTCAGTCAAACTCGCCCAACACCACTCGATCGACCACTAGTCGATCTTGTCTTCGACGTTGTTCATCTGGGTGCTGACCGTCGTACCGAGAGTCGAAACCGCAGTGATCGCCACCACCGCAATCAGAACCAACAGCAGGGTGTACTCAACCAAGCTGGCACCTTCTTCACGACGCAGGAAATTCTTCACCCGATTCACCATCGCAAACCCCCAAGATACTGAAATAAAATTCCACAAATCCACAAACAGACCAAACCAAACCCCGACCACACCAAATCACTTACCAACTAGTCGATCTTGTCTTCGACGTTGTTCATCTGGGTGCTGACCGTCGTACCCAAAGTCGATACCGCAGTGATCGCCACGACCGCAATCAGAACCAGCAGCAAGGTGTACTCAACCAAGCTGGCACCTTCTTCACGTCGCAAGAAATTCTTCACCCGATTCACCATGACATATCCTCCAATTGCCTGACAAAAACTTCCGGAAACCACAAAGCCCGATACCAAACCCCGACCACACCAAATCACTTACCAACTAGTCGATCTTGTCTTCGACGTTGTTCATCTGGGTGCTGACCGTCGTACCGAGAGTCGAAACCGCAGTGATCGCCACCACCGCAATCAGAACCAGCAGCAAGGTGTATTCAACCAAGCTGGCACCTTCTTCACGTCGCAAGAAATTCTTCACCCGATTCACCATGACATATCCTCCAATTGCCTGACAAAAACTTCCGGAAACCACAAAGAACGACACCAAACCCAGGCCATCCCAAATCACTCGATCACTAGTCGATCTTGTCTTCGACGTTGTTCATCTGAGTGCTGACCGTCGTGCCCAGAGTCGAAACCGCAGTGATCGCCACCACCGCAATCAGAACCAGCAGCAAGGTGTACTCAACCAAGCTGGCACCTTCTTCACGACGCACCAAGTTCTTCCAAGCCTTCGACATCCCAAATCCCTCCAGTCACTTACAAGAAACGAGTAAGGTGCCTTGGCCACTTAGCCTTCAGCAATCAGTCGGCAGTTGGAAGCGTTTCCCCCGCCGGACGATAGATTGAAAATGCAAGCGGCGGACCAATCACAAGGATGGCGATCGATTTTTAGAATATTTCCCAAAAACCTTCGCTCGCGAAGATAGATCGCCTTCCATCTTGCCCATTCTGAATCGCCAAGTGCACACGCCCCCCCAGATGACGCATGCGAGCGCAAACATGTTTACGCCTTTCAATCACAATGGAAGCAAAATGAGACTGAGACGCAGAAAGGTGTAAACGGAGACTCGCCAGACACACTCCCCTCGCTGGCTAGCCGCCAACTAGGACGCTTACAATCACGAGAGTGATGAGAAAGTGTTTCCCTTGGCGGCACTTGCCCCATCAACGACCCCGGAGGTTTACAATCGAATTGCGAAACTTGGTGCCAACAGATCCGAAGCGAGGATTGCGGGTGGTCAGGCTAGGGAGAAAACCATGAATTCCGCACCATCCCCCTGGACGATTCGACATTTACTGGCGATGACCGCCTTCGTGGCAGTCGCGATGGCTCTCTTCCAAATGTCCTTTGCGGGAAACACGTGGGCATCTTTCGCTTTTCAGGTGATGCTTGCAGGAGTCGTCCCCATGATCGCTCTTGCAGCGGTCGGTTTTTTGGCGACTCTTTTTGCCGGCCTAGGAATCACTCAAGCAAGAGAGGATGCCAGGAAGTCCCCTTTCGCCGAAGAGCGACTTCCGGATCCTGTCGTTCGCTCCTCAAGACCCGACGTCGTTGATTAGAAAAGGTTGGACTATGGTGCCGGCTGGATCTAGAAGTCGCAATGGTCGCGAGGTCGGGCATCGAGCCCCGCCCGCAAGGCAGTATGCCAGGATTTGGCTCTGGGTTTGGCTCTTGCTGACTCTTGGAGTGCACGGCAATCTGCATGCTCAGCCACCCTCCAGCTATGGCATGGCGACTAACGCTTCGAACCCCACCCTGATCAGCAACCGCAGGCTGGGACCTACCGAAGGTCTGGATGTTCTGGTCTACGACAACTCGACGCTGGACCAAGGGGGCTTTGTGGTACGAGTCAAAAGGTCGGACGGACTTCCGTTCCCCGCCGACATCGAGATGGAGATCGAACTCTACGTCAGCCGGTATGGCCCGACAGCAACCACCGTGCAAAAGTTCACCCTTCCCCAGGGAGCGATGGAGAAGTCGATCGCCATTCCTGTTGCCGGACGAAAGTACACCTGGGGTATCTCCTGTTCGGTGCAGGGCAGGAGACTGGCCGGCCTTCGAACCGATCGCTGGCAGATGCATAGCGGCCCTTCGACACCTCAATACCAATCCCAACTGTTCGTTCTCGATGCGAACTGGTGGGAAGCAGTGGGCTGGGAAGGAAACCCGGTTCAACTGGAATCGATGAAACAGGAACTGGAGCAGGAGATCGGTTGGACCAAACCGTTGGGAGAGCTAAGAAGGTTCAAAGATGCGTCGATGGAGCCGTGGAGCCAAGTCAATCGACTTTACATAACCGAATGGGATCAGTGGGTGACAACTCCTTCTCGAATGCCTAGAAGGTGGATCGAACTGGCCTCCTATCCTCTAGTCGTCCTCCCATTCTCTTCTTGGGCGACGCTGGACGGCCTTCAGCAGAAAGCGATGCGACAGTGGATTCTGTCCGGAGGACGCTGCCTATTCCTGGGTGCGAGCGATCGGGAGATGCAACTGCTATTTGGAATCGCCCCCCCAACCGACCCGACCAACAAGTGGCAGTCGATTGGTATCGGTTCCGTCGCATGGCTGCCCACGGCCGCCGAACTGTCCGTGCCCACAGGATCGGAAGGGCTGAGTGTCACCGATCGGCTTTGGGGAGATGCAGACGCCATAATCGATCAGACCAATCCCCGACTCATCAATGGGCGCAGCACTGTATCCTCGATACTGGAGCGATTTGAATCGCTGGCTCCAGTCGATTGGTTGATCCCCGGCGTGGGACAGATTCCGGTGCTAGGCTTCGCTGCCTTCATCGGGATTTTTGCGGGACTCATCGGGCCCTGGCTTGCGATTCGCACCAGTCGCACCCAAAAACCATACTGGCTCCTTGTTGTCCTGCCGCTGATTTCCCTTTTGTTCACCTCGATGATCGTCGTCTACGCTCTGGGCTATGAAGGCCTGAGCAATCGGATTCGCCGAGCCTCGGTGACGTTTGTAGACCCGCAGCATGGAGCTGCTTTCAGCACGGCATGTGAGACCTTGTTCTGCCCGCTGCCACCCAGTGGTGGGATCGATTTACCGGACGATGCGATCCTTGAGTACCCGCAGGACTACAACGCGTGGCGTGGGAAGGTGATCCGCGAGGAAAGGAAAGATCAACGCGTCGTAGGAGCGATCCCGACGCGAAACGTCGTGTCCCTTTATCGAAAGCATCCGACGGAATGGACCGGTTGGCGCAGCCCGACGTCGGACCCTCAGGGGAAAATGATTCTGGAAAACCCGACGGAGGATCGCTGGGAAAATGTGTGGGTCTGGGATGATTCCGGCAAAGCATGGCACGGAAGCATCGAACCGAAAACCAAAGGAACGCTTTCCGAGATTGGACCTGAGGCGGCACAAATAGAACTCGATCAGGCCTGGACCGCCGCCAGATCGATGGGACAAACCCCTTTTCCAGGAGCGGGGCCTGGGGCCATGGCACGCATCGGTGCCGCAGCATGGCTATCGACCCGCTTCAACCATGCGTTCGACATGGCGGTGCGACGAGGCAACACGCCACCCCGATCTCAATTCGTGATCCAAAGTCGCACGGCATCACATCTTCCTTCTTCCATTGCTCAAAAACATCCCGAACACGATTTTCATCTGGTGGTGGGCCGATGGTAGGACTGCACTCTTCCGATCCGCCTGCAATGGAATTGAGGCGACTGCATCGATTCTTTGGGCCAACGGCCGCCGTCCAGGACGTTACCTTCGATGTCATGCCTGGCCATGTTTTCGGGTTCATCGGTCCCAATGGTGCCGGCAAGACCACCACGATGCGCATCCTGGCAACGCTTGATACGCCGACCTACGGTGATGCCATGGTGCAGGGGCATAGCGTTGTCAACGACCCAGAGCTGGTTCGCCAAGCCATGGGTTTCATGCCCGATGGTTTTGGTACCTACACCAACATGGACTGCGTCGAGTACCTCGACTTCTTCGCCAGAGCCTATGGTCTGGTCGGTCGGGATCGCACTAGCGCCGTACGCCAAACCTTGGGCTTCACCGGTTTGGACAAGATTGCATCCAAACCGATCCGGGGACTGTCCAAGGGGATGCGCCAGCGACTTTGCCTGGGACGGGCTCTCATCCATGATCCTGCGGTACTGATCCTCGATGAACCAGCCAATGGGCTGGATCCCCGAGCCCGAATCGAACTTCGGCAGATGATTCAGGCCCTGGCAGCCCGTGGCAAAGCCGTCCTTGTATCTTCCCACATCCTGACGGAATTGGCCGAGATGGCCAACGCCGTAGGCATCATCGAAAGAGGGCGGTTGCTGGCGGTCGGGCCACTGGAAGATATCCAGAACTCCTTCCGAAGACACTCCAAGATCCGAATTCGAACCCACCAGCCTCAACCAGCGCTCGCCTCCTGGCTACAGGGTCGCCCCCAAGTCGACCAGGTCGAGGTCGACAAAGACGTGGCGACATTCGTCTTCACAGGGGACGCCCACGAACAGGCTCAATTGGTTCGCGCTTTGTGCGACGCGAACTTCCCTGTTCTGGAAGTGATGTCCCAGGAGCAATCCCTGGAGGATCTTTTCATGCAGATCACGACGGGAGCCGTCCAATGACATCGATCAGCCAAGATGATCAACAGCTCGATCAACGCAACGTTGCTGCCATGGATCGGATCCTGGAAGCCCCTTCGCGCTGGGATCGACTGATGGCCAAGTGGAGCGATCGGATCAGCCCCATTCTGGTGCGGGAAACCCGCCAGCAACTGAAAAGTCGGCAGTTCGTCATCACCTTTTGGGCGGTGTTGATTTTTGTCCTGATCTGGACGATCTATGGAATCGCCGAGAAGATGCCGGCGATCTACTACGAATCGACCGGCCCCTTCATGATGGGCGGGTACTTCGTCCTGTTCCTGCTACCCACCTGCATCAGTGTCCCACTGGCAGCATACCAGTCGATGGCTGCGGAGATGGACGAAGGGACCGGAGATGTCCTAGCCATCTCCACGCTAACTCCCTGGCAGATCGTCGGGGGAAAACTGCTGGCGGCCATGCTCCAGACCTTCCTTTATCTGGCCACCCTCACGCCTTGCATCGTCCTGACCTACCTTCTTCGGGGTCTCTCGATCGAAACGATCTTTGTCATCCTCTTCACCACCATCGTCTTGTCGGCCGCCACCAGCGCCGTTGCGATCTTTCTGGCTAGCACCAATCGCCAAGGCCAACGCCCCGTCATCTCCATGCTAGGCCTGATGCTGATCTGCATTCCCCTGGCGCTCACGTGGATGGGTTGGGGTATGAGTGCCCTGAACTCCTCGAACTTTCTCTCCATGGGAAATGAGTCCGTGCGGTTCTGGCTGTTCATGCTCCCGATTTGGGGACTTGGACTGGCCTACATGTTTCTAGCGCTCAACACGGCGGCGGCTCAGATCGGTATCCTGGCAGAAAATTATGCGAAGCCGATCCGATTTTGGCTGCTTGCCACGCAGTGGGTCTGGCTTTCGCTTGGCATCGCAAGCACCATCTCCAGCCAAAGCCTTCAGAGCGAGGTTTGGTCGACGATCCTGATCGTTTTGGCTTGCCAGTGGCTTGTCGCTGGCAGCTTGATGCTGAAAGAACCCCAATTTTTGTCGCTGCGAGCCCGTCGATCCCTTGCCCGCTCACCCCTCCAGAGGATCGCATCTGCTTGGCTGAACCCCGGTGGATCGTGGGGCTATGTTTTTGTCGTCGTCAGTTTCGGCTCCGCTGCGCTAGTCGTCGAAGCCCATCGCCGACTGAACCCCTTCGGGAGGCCTACCGACACGAAGTTCGACTGGACGATGATCGCTGCCATCCTGATGACCTGCCACTTGGTATTTTATCTTGGCTTGGCGAGGCTCTTGTTGCTGCGGATACAGCACCGCAATCCCAAGATCTCCGGCTTCTTGATCGTGACGCTGCTGCTGGCACTAGGTTCCGTGCTCCCCATTATCATCAGCCTGGTTCTCAATGGCTTCAACAACTACTCCTTTGAACCCTACTCGATCTTCAATCCGATGTGGTCGGTTCTGGAGGCATTTCAGGAAAACTCCGTTGTACTTAGCAGTCTGCCTCTATTGATCCTCGCCGCCTTTGCCGTTTTTCTGGCGGTGCTCCGCAACGCGGCCAAGACCCTGCATACTCTGCCCGCCCCCCCCACATCAGTCCTTGGTTCCAAATCATCTCCGGACGATCCACGGAGAGGTGGCGAATCCCCGTTCGATGGGTAATCGAATACCAGTAGCTATCGCCCTGTGTGTCGATGCATTCACAGCGGGCGCATACCCCATCGGTCTTCGTGGCCGATGCGATTCTCACCCCCTTGGATGCTGCCGCCAGCGTACAGTTGCAGCGCTTCAGGGAAGGGAATTGGCGTAGCCGTCGGCCCACTGACGCCGTACGATACAACCAACGCTTTTCATACTCATCGCTAGACCACTTCCTTCGATGCATCCGCCCTGTCGACTGGACCCTGCAAAATGACACAGCCTCCATCGGGCCCCCTCTCGGATGACGACTCGAAACCACCGATTCGGGCGCGAGTTCCCGACGGACTCCAGCGGGGAGTCTTTTCGACCGGTGTGATCGTGATGACGGGTGCGACCGAATTCATCATCGACTTCGTACAAAATCTGGGACGCCCCCATCAGATCGTTGCCCGCATCGTGATGCCGCATCCTGTTCTGCCGCAGTTTGCAGAGGCTCTGAAAACGAATATCGACCTTTACACTCAGCGATATGGTCCGCTACCGGTGGTTGCCGAGTCGACGACGCTGGTGACTGGTTCGCTCCATGGTAATGTTCGTGATGTTTCGCCAACTCCGCCCAACAGGCCACCGGTCGACCTTGCCAGCGGGACGATCGACGTCCTGGGTTCCACCCAGCAGAATTCACCCACACCAAGCTCTTCCGAACCGGAACAGATTGGCACGGCCAAGCCTCTGGGAAGCAAAGCCCCGGGCAATCTCACCCGCAAGATGACCGCTCAGGAAGTCTACGACGATTTGAAACTGCCCGATGAACTGCTCAGCGGCGCCTATGCCAACGCAGTCGTCATCGGCCATGGCCCGCATGAGTTCAGCCTCGATTTCATCACCAATTTCTATCCACAGTTTGCCGTCTCTTCCCGCGTATTCCTGGCGGCGGGACAAATCCACCGCCTGCTCGATTCGCTGCGGTCCGCATGGGAACAGTATCGCCAGAGGCTTCAGGAACCTCCGAAAGGATGACCTGTCGAGATCAAGGGCGTTTCGTCGCCGATTGCTTCAGCCACTCTTGAAACGAGAAGCGAAAGCCATCTGACTTCTTGGCGATTGCACGATTGATTTTCTCTGCCAGACGCTCGTTCGATTCCGCAATCTTTTGCTCGATCAATCGCTCCAAGGATTCCCCAAGGGCTTCTGCCATCGGTCCCTGAATTTGGCTGATGCGTTCCACGCGCCACTCCGTCAGCGTCGCGGATGCCGATTCCACATGCGGATCGATCCGGATCGCAGGCGGTACCTCCGTCGGTATCGATTGGACGCGGATCCGGGTTACTAGATCCAATCGCACTCGGGCTCGCGCTTGCAGCGAGAGACTCCACATCTGCAGATCCCAGCGGTACTGCGACGCACGAGCGAAAAGTTCCAAAGGCGCTTCGATCCTCACCTCCGTCCGGATTTCTGTCGGACCGATTGGGTCCAAACGCAGCACCTGCAATTTCAGTTCCTTCTCCGGTTCCTGCCATCGGACCGAATACCGTTTCCATAGCCCATGGTTTGCCATCTTCCAGCGCCGCTTGGTCTTCAGCCGATTGTCATCCCAATCGACATCCCAACCATCCAGCACTTCGACCTGCCCCCCCCAGTCCTTCCGCTCCTCGATCTGTTCGGGCAGATTCCGCAGCGCCTGCTGCCTCAACCACTCCACAAGCCACGGCGATGGCTCACCACCTTCCCAAGCATCGGATAACGCCTCGGATTCCAAAGGTCTTTCTGAGGGGGGCGTCTGGGGGCGTCCTTCGAGAGAAAAAAAATCGTCATCGATCGCAAACGGATCCTCCGGAACAACTGGGGAGGATTGACTGAGAGCGCATTGAGGGTCGCCAATAAACCAGAAAGCGATCAGCGCTGAACCCAACGCCTTCCAGAAAAATAGCCCGCTCAGACTGGAGACTCTTTGGGGGCCTCGCGAGCGATCTACTGGGCGAGTCAGGATGCCTGATTCCCCGCGAAACCGACAACCGACGTTGGAGAAGAGATTCATAAGAGTTCTCAGAGGCAAAGTACCACGGCAGAGCCCGTCGGCCTCGATCCCAAAAGCGACCGCTGAGCGACCGCCTCCTGGTGTGCCCGATCGGGCGAAAGGCCGATGGAACATCATCCTTTCTGCCATTTGCCTCGAAAAAACTGGTGGAACTCTCATTCTTTGGGATCCGACGACGTGTGGTCGTGGATGATCTTCCAGCCTTCTTCGGTCTTACGGAATACCAAGGTAAAGTTCCCTGCTATCGGTTCGGAGGAACGGTCTAGCTTCCAGCGACCTAGAACGAAAGCCGCATCATCCCCAAGCGAAAACGGCTCGATCTCCGTGAACGTGACGGTACCCATGGCGGACCGGTCCGGATAGCGTGCCAGATACCTGTCTCTTGTAGCCGTCCAACCTCGCGTGGTCTTCCCTCCTGAGGAGAAGGTCAGATCGTCGGAATTCAGGTAGTGGTCCATGAATCTCTCAATACTCCCTTCGTTCCATGCTCGCTGCTGCTGATCGATGACGCGACGAATCGCCTCGTCCCACTTGCCAGCCTCTGTGACCTGCCCTCCGAACGCAAAAACCATACCCCCGCATAGAGCGAGCAACGCGAGCGATAGCTTGAGGAATAAAGAGATTCGAACCCCGTAGGTTGCACCGGAAGGAACAGTCCAGATCGGACGACTTTCTGAAACTGCGGAAGTTGATTTGTATTTCATGGTTCGATGACCCCTTGTTTTTCCTTCCCTATTACGTTTCGATAGATTGTTCGCGAGTTGCTTCCAAGGGAGCAACCTAGCTTCCAAGGTCCATTGGCTTCATCCCTCAAAAAGAGTTTGCACTCCTTTGATCCATCCTCTGGCACTCCACAAATTTCCATGCTTGAAGTGGCTGGTACTCGCCACTTTTGTGCTGGGACTGCTGCCCTCCCCTGTATGGCAGATGTCTCTGGAAGGGATCGAGGATTTTCCATGCCGCGGACATCGGTGCGGTTGTCGCAGTGCCCAGCAGTGCAAAACTCGCTGTTGCTGTTATACCGCAGTGCAGCGAGCGGCCTGGGCGGCGCGGAATGCGCGAAGCCCTAAATACCTGCTGGCTAAGTGCGAGTCCGGTGTGATCGATCAGCCGATGACGCTGGCGTCCGAGAAAAAAGGGAAGCAACCCGTCAGCGTGGTATCCGCCACCTGCTGCCCTCAGTCGCCGATGTCCGATGCCAAAAGCTCTTGCTGCAAAAATGAAACGAAGCGCAAGCCAAAGAGTAAAAAAAGGACCTGCTGTGGGAAAGTGCGAAAATCTCCAATCGACTCGGCGTTTGAGGGTTTGGATTGCCGAGGCGGCCCTTCCCCTTTCCTTTCCACGCCCTGGTATCTCCCTCTTCTCGTAGGGCAAACCCGATCTTTCGACATCTGTTCCTTCCCGGTCGCTACCTTGCTTCCTCCAAGTTGGCCTTCATGGAACGATGAAGTGGAAACGCCCCCGCCAAGGTTCTCGGCTCTCTAGGGACCACGCAAGCAGCAATTGAGGATTGCACGCCACAGGAGCCCCGAGCCACAGGAGCCCCGAGCCACAGGAGCCCTGGGTGGACGAGGATGCCCCATCCGCAACGGCCACCGTAGGGACATCGCTTCCAAAAGCTGCTTCTCCGACAATGCGTCCTGGAACGTTGCAACCGCCGATATGGCGATCAGCACCGTTTCCGCACTGATTGCTGGCTTGCTTTAGGCCCTTCTCAATCGATCCTTTTCGATTCGCCCTGCACGAACCAGGAGAGTCTTCAAGTTGGATTGATACTTGCGGCGCGCTAGCGCCGATTCGGGGCAGCTTCTAGCTGCAGCTGTCCCCCTCGAATCTCCCTGAACTACTGGGATCGGTAGACCACCAGGTTGTTCATAAGGGGACTCTATCTTTTGCCAAACCAATCGAATCCAGGAAGATAAATAATGAAATCAAATCGGTTCCTGCGCAATCGGTGCGCATTTACGTTGGTGGAACTTCTTGTGGTGATCGCCATCATCGGCGTTCTGGTTGGATTGCTTTTGCCTGCGGTTCAGGCGGCGCGCGAGGCGGCGCGTCGCATGCAGTGCAGCAACAGCATGAAGCAACTTAGCCTTGCGATGCACAATTACGAATCAGCGTTTCGCAAGTTTCCAATGGGTGGTGCAGTCGACTCCGACTTTTCCGTGCAGGCAAGGCTTCTACCCTACGTGGAGCAGGCGAATCTGCATCAGATGCTCGATTATGCAATCCCTGCCTTCACCGGCCCCTTCAATGCAAAGGTACCGCACCCCTCCTTCGTGCAGGCGTTCGCTACACCTATTTCGGTCTTCCTATGCCCAAGCGATCCCGCACCCTCGACCGTGCGAGTTGTGGCTGGTGGCGCTGCCTATACGTATGGCGGACTGAACTACATGGTCAGTTTTGGAAGCGGCCAAGGAACCAGCAACGATCTGCGCTGGCCCACCGATGGAATCGTCTACCAACGGTCAACTCGTGCATTCCGCGACATCATCGATGGCAGTTCCAATACGGTCGCGTTCAGCGAAACCGTGCGCAGTGTGGGCGATGACATGACACTTCCAGCGGGGAAGCTGCCAAAGTTCCCTTATGTTTTTACGCTGAATGGTTCGGGGGGCGTCAGCAGCGCGCTGAATCCGATGCCTGGATTGGCGGCGACCGGAGGTGGCTGGTCGGCCTACAGGAATGCTGCCGGGATGATTTCCAACCCTGACCTCCGGGTTCTCTGGCCAACCTTTACCGGTTGGCGCGGGGGCAACAGTCCTGCCTTGCGGGGACGTGGTCAGTCCTGGGCCTTCAGCGGTGCCATCAACTCATTGACCAACGGGTACACCACTCCCAATTCCGTTATCCCGGATGTAGTTACCCACTTCACCGGCTACTTCGCTCCTCGCAGCTACCACACCGGTGGTGCCATGGTAGGACTTGCGGACGGGTCGGTGCAATTCTTCAGCAATGGCATGGATGCTTCGCTGCATCGCGCGTTCCACAGCATCGATGGAGGAGAAACGGTAGGCGAGTTCTGATCGTATCTTCCACGGCGGGGGCGACGTCCTCTGATGCCGACGCCCCCGCCTCTCTTCCATTCTCCCCTCTGTCCCCGACATCTCACTTCGCTCATGGAATCGCTACCCCAGTGCTCCACCGCAAATCTTCATGGCCCGATTATCGCGCTGTCTGGCGATGGCACTTTTACGCAGGGCTGTTCTGCATCCCCTTCGTCATCATTCTGTCGCTCACCGGAGCCCTCTACCTCTATCGCCCGCAGTTGGAACCATGGCTAGATCGCTCCTGGGATAAAAAGGTCTCGGACGGAATCGCTCAACCTGTTGCTACGCAGTTCCAAGCTGCCCTGGCAACCTTCCCGCAAGCCAAGCCATCGGCTTATCTGCTGCCTGAGATCGGTTGGAAAGCATCTCGTTTCTTGGTGATGCACGAAGGAAAACTGAAGCGAGTCTACGTCGATCCCCATCAAGCCCAAGTTCTGGGATGGGAGTCGGATGACAGTCGCTTTTTCAACTGGCTGAAGCGTCTCCATGGTCAATTGCTGATGGGGACTCGCGGAAGCAATCTCGTGGAACTTGCTAGTTCCTGGACGATCGTCATGCTGGCTACCGGCCTATTTCTCTGGTGGCCTCGGAGCCATAAGGGCTGGGGAGGCATCCTTTATCCTCGCTGGCGCAGCGGACCGCGGCGATGGATGAGGGACCTCCACGGAGTCACAGGATTTTGGATCGCTGCGTTTGCGTTCTTTCTTCTTGCGACCGGTCTTCCTTGGGCCAAGTTCTGGGGCAGTTACTTTCGGCAGGCGCGCGCTCTGGTGGGTGCTGATATTTCCAAGCAGGATTGGACCCTTGGCGGCCAATCCGCCGGGGACCATGCCGGGCATACGAATGATTCCAACCAGCCGAAGAAACGCAAAGGAGGCTTTCGTCGAAGCAGCGGTGGCATCGTCGAACACTGGGATCACCTAGAAAGAGTCGTATCCGTTGCAGACTCGATGCAGTTGGCACCTCCAGTGCTGATCGAGCCCCCCGGGAAATCGGGCGGACCTTGGACCATCAAAGCGGAGTCGCCCAATCGCCTGCTGCGCCGCACCACCGAACTGGATGCCGCCACCGGGCAAGTCGTCAGCGAGGAACGATTCGCGCAGAAGCATTGGATCGATCAAGCCGTCTCGGCAGGCATCGCCGCGCACGAAGGCCAGCTTTTCGGTCCCCTGAATCAGCTTCTCGGCTTGTTGACGGCGCTCGGACTGCTTCTGCTCTCAGTCAGTGGCCTTTGGATGTGGTGGCGACGACGCATCCCGGGGACGCTAGGGGCACCGGTTCCCCTGGTGCAACCTCGCATTCAAGCCACCTTCGTGCTCCTGTTTCTGCTCCTGAGCCTCTATATCCCGATGTTCGGTGCCTCAGCCCTTCTGGTCGCGATTCTAGAAAGATTCGTCCTGAGTCGAAATGAAGCGATCCGCCAATGGCTTTCGCTTGGTCCACTTGCTCACCAGGATCTGTTGCCCCAATGACACCTCCTGTGATTTACCACGCGCCACCTCCAATTGCCGCTCGGACCTGATATCGACGGATCCCTCAATCCAAAGCCTGCTCGGCGGTTTCCTCCTCCTTACAAATCTGTAGTTTGCTCAAACTCTTTTGCCATGCATGCACATCCAGAGGGCTCTCATGCCCCGCATCGGATGATCGTCACCGGCGGTAGAGATCCGCCGCTGCGCCGATCGGAAAGCCAGACCGCTCCGCATCATCGATCGCATAGAATGGAAAAGGATCGTATGAGACGACGGATGGTGGAACTACAGGCCCTTGGAAAGCACCCAATCACCGATGAGCGATCAGTGGATTCCATCCGACGAACTGACCATGGCGCTCAAGCACCATGCCGTCGATCTGGGATTCGAAGCGGTGGGGATTGTCGCAGCACAGGAGGCGACCACATACGCACCATTCCTGCGATGGCTGGAAAAAGGTCATGCGGGGGAGATGAAGTACCTGAATCGACGCCGGGAAGCTTACCAGCATCCGGATGGCGTTTTGCCTGGTTGCAAAAGCCTTGTCATGCTGCTTGTCTCGTACAAACAACCCGATCGATCGACCGACAGATCAGGTCATGGAAAGGTTGCTGCCTACGCTTGCAGTGGCATCGATTACCACGACCAAATACGGCAGCAACTTCGTCAACTCTCCGATTGGCTAAAGAGGATGGAACCATCGGCTAGGTGCCGCGGCGCAGTCGATACAGCTCCTCTTCTTGAACGCGATTTCGCGCGACTTGCGGGGCTTGGCTGGATCGGAAAGAACACGATGCTGATTCATCCCAAGCTGGGCAGCTACACATTCATCGCTGCACTTCTCACCGACCTGGAACTGAAGCCCGATGCACCTTTTGCGACGCAACACTGCGGCACCTGCCGCGCGTGCCTGGATGCGTGCCCGACACAAGCTTTCCCCGCCCCCTACCAATTGGATGCCACCCGCTGCATCAGCTACTGGACAATCGAAAGCCGTAGCGTCGCCCCCGAATCGCTCCGGCCTGCACTTGGAGATTGGGTCTGGGGATGTGACATTTGCCAGGAAGTCTGTCCTTGGAATCGCAAGCCAATCCCTTCTCAGACTGACTGGCTGCAGGGAGTTCCCACCGTACGGTACAGTGATTTGGCCGACCTGCTGTCGATCGACGAAACCACTTTCACGAGGCGTTTCGCCAACTCACCGATGCTGAGGGCAGGCTGGAGTGGCGTGGTACGCAACGCCGCTTTAGCAGCAGGAAATCAGAAGCTCTTGTCCGCAAAAACGCTTCTAACGGAACAGCTGAAGTATTCGCATCCTGATTGCACCCAAGAGGCGATTCGCTGGGCTTTGGGGCGGATCGATGACTCCCACTCCCAGGAAGCATGATCGACTCCAATGTATGCCCCATCATGGCCGATCGGCCGATGGAAATCTCTCATTCCATTCCCGCAACAAGGACTTGGTATCGATCTGGTTCACCTGGGCCATCAATCGGCCATCGCGCAAAAGCACTTCGATCGCCATCCCTGCTTTCGCCGATTCGATCGTGTCGACGACCTGATGATTGTCCTGTCTACGGACGACCGAATATCCTCGCCGAAACACCTCCAAAGGATTGAGCGCTGCCAATTGCCCCGCCAATCGATCGATCGGACTGCGGGCTCGTTCCAGCCGCACGGACCAATGCCGCTCCATGCGATCCTGAAGATCGTCCAGCCTTTGCCTTCGCAACTGGATCTGTTCCATCGGATCCTTCAGGATCGGGCGTTCCGCTAGC
This sequence comes from Planctomycetaceae bacterium, assembly GCA_040375295.1. Classification (GTDB taxonomy): domain Bacteria; phylum Planctomycetota; class Planctomycetia; order Pirellulales; family Pirellulaceae; genus JBEISR01. The sequence continues at coordinate 37,313 of JBEISR010000012.1, read as the reverse complement.
AGTCGTAGATGCTGTTTGGCTTCCTGAACCTGCCGCAGCACCGATCGATTCAGTCGATGGTGAGATTCCACCAATCGGCTCATCAGCTGGCTGGCATCAGGCAAAATCCGTTCGGCTGCTTCCGTGGGGGTCAGGGCTCGCACGTCTGCCGCCAGGTCGGCCAGGGTGACGTCGATTTCGTGGCCGACGGCCGAGACGGTTGGAATCGAACAGCCTGCGATCGCTCGTACCACCCGCTCTTCATTGAAGCACCACAAATCTTCCATCGAACCACCACCGCGTCCAACCACCAGAATATCGAGCGATGGTCGGATGCGCTGCGCCAGGTGGATACCCCGTTCAATCTCTTCCGCTGCGCCTTCCCCCTGCACGCGCGCCGGGATCAGGATCACATGGACGCCGCGCCATCGACGCCGCAGCACTTCCAGGAAGTCATGAGCGGCAGCGCCGGTGGGACTGGTCACCAAACCGATGCGGCGGGGGAAAGCGGGAAGTTCTTTCTTTCGCGATGCGGCGAAGAGCCCCTCTTTCTCCAGCCTCGCATGAAGCTGCTTGAAGGCAAGTTGCAGCGGGCCGATACCCAGCGGTTGCATCTTCTGAATGACAAATTGATATGTCCCTCGCGGGGCATAGATATCCAGCCGACCGTAGCAGAGAACCTCCTGGCCATCGCGCAGTTCGAATGCAATCCGTCCAGCTGAGGAACGCCACACCACAGCTCGCACTTGGTGCTCGGAGTCCTTCAGCGTCAGGTAACAGTGTCCGCTGGAAGGTCGCGAAAGATCGGAGATCTCCCCCTGCACCCAAGCATCAGGGATCGATTCACGAAGAGTCGCCTGCGCCCATGCATGCAACTGCCCAATCGACATCGGCTCTTCTGGACTGCATCCTGGCCATGCTTCCTCTGTCTCCATGAGAATCTATGGCTACCTCGCTTTGAGTCCACTGACCTGCGCAATCTTTTGGCTGATCTTGGCCTACCACGCCGTCGCAACTGCGAACCAGTAGCTTCGCACCCGGCCCCTGTCCGCACTGAGCCAACTACCACCCCGCCAACTACCACCTCGCCGTCAACCGCCGCGCGGATAAAAACCATCTTTTTCCGTGCCTGCCAGGACGCCATCGACTGGAGGCGAAACATGGTGCGCGATCTTCATGCCAACCGCTAGCGCCATCCCCGCAACAAAGCCACCGACATGCGCAAACCAAGCGACTCCAGTCTGTTCGGCTGAGTTCATCGATGCCCATCCGTTGTAGAACTGAAACGCAAACCACAGTCCCAGGAAAATCCAAGCGGGCAAAATAATGACGGGGAAGATAATCAAAAGAGGCAACACCGACATCACCTTCGCCTTCGGATACAGCAGCAGATAGGCTCCCATCACGCCAGCAATCGCGCCGCTAGCACCGATGGTGGGAATGGGTGACTGCAGATCCGAAGCAAGGTGTGTGAGGCTGGCAATCAACCCACACCCAAGATACAGAAGCAGATAGATCCCATGCCCCAGCCGATCTTCCACGTTGTCGCCGAAAATATGCAAAAACCACATATTCCCCAGGAAATGCATCAGCCCTCCATGGAGAAAAATGCAGGTAAGCAGGGTGAGCCATTCGGAAACGGGAGCTGGTGGCAATTGCCGCATCCCTTTGATGACCTGCGGCCCGAAAATCGTCGATACCACCCGCTCCGCCGGTACCACCACCGCCTTCCCGGGATTGGTGACGCGCGCGGGAATCATCCCCCATCGTTCCGCCAACGCCGCCCCTCCATCACCCGACATCAATTGCGCAGCAAAGGCGACGGTGCACAAGGCGATCATCAGATAATTCACCCACGGCCATCGGCGAGGCTGTATGTTATCCCGTATCGGTATCATCCGCTGGTTCCTTCCCTGTCCGCTCGTGAATTCCAAGCGATTCCCGTGGACCTCACCCGAGGAAGCTTTGCCATGCCCCCCTCCCACCTCACCCCATCGATCGCACCCCGCGGAAACCAGCCAATCCAGGCAAGCTCCAAGCGGCCAAGTTGGATTTGGGCTCTCCTGGCTTGCTGGTGGACGGGCGCCATTTTAGGAGACTCTTTCCTGAAAGCCCAGACGGCAGCCGAGCGTCTGCGAGCTGGGCTAGCGGGTCGCGTCATGGATCTCCAAAAACGGAATGATCTAACATTCTTCCAAGATGCAAACTCATGGGACCATGCCCGACCAGAACTCCTACGCCAACTGCAATCGATGCTGGGGCTCGATCCCTGGCCCGAGAAAACGCCACTGGCCCCAGTAGACCAGGGACATTTCGAAGTCGATCAGGTGGTCGTTGAACGGCTGGCCTTCCAGTCGCAACCGGGACTCTGGGTCACCGCCAACCTCTATCGCCCCAAACGGGTGGAGTCCCCACTGCCGGCCGTTCTCTACGTCTGCGGCCATGCTCAGGTGAAGCCTGATGGAGTCAGCTTGGGGAACAAGACTCATTATCAGCACCACCCTCTCTGGTTCGCCAAGCATGGCTACGTCTGCATGGCGATCGATACGATTCAACTTGGGGAGATCGAGGGCATCCATCATGGGCTCTACCAATATCAACGCTGGGACTGGGTGGCCCGAGGCTATACACCGGCGGGAGTCGAAGCTTGGAATGCGATCCGAGCCATCGATTATCTGCAGGGGCGACCCGAAGTCGACCCACAACGGATCGGAATCACCGGACGGAGCGGTGGAGGCGCCTATAGTTGGTATGCCGCAGCGCTCGATCCAAGAATCCAGGTGGCCGTCCCGGTTGCGGGGATCACAGACCTCCAAGACCATATTGTCGATCGATGCATCGATGGCCACTGCGACTGCATGTTCATGAACAACCGCTACGGCTGGGACTTCGGCACCCTCGCCGCCATGATTGCACCTCGACCGCTGCTGATCGGAAATACCGATCGCGACCCCATCTTCCCGATCGACGGGGTAGAACGCGTCCATCGTTCGGTAGCGCATCTCTATCAGGTCCTCGGAAAGCCTGAGAACCTAGGAATCCACTGGACCACCGGTGGCCACGATGACACCCAGGAATTGCAGGTTGGCTGTTTCGTCTGGTTCGAAAAACATCTCAAGGGCATCAAGGATCCAATCGACAGTGTCGCCAGCAAATCGATCGAACCCAAATCGCTCAAGGTGTGGGATCTTGCTCCTATCGATCAACGAGTCACCACGGTACAGGATTGGTTCACAACCGCTGCAACTAAATCCATCCCGCTTGATCCGGTCAGCTGGAAATCCCGAATCCGACAGGCGATCGCCGACCGGCGACCATGGAACTCGGAAGATTCCGAAGAGGCGTGGACCGACCTGGGCCATTGGAAGGAAACAGCCACGGAACGATTGACTTCGTATCAGTGGTCCAGCCCCAACTGCTTGGATGGCATTCGATTCGACTGGATCCACCCCGCACCGAAATCGAACTCGGGGAGGATTGCAGTGGTACTTCCCGATGCATCGCTGTGGAACCAACTCAAGCCGCTTTTGGAAGGAGATGGCCTGCAATCTCCCGGTGTTCCATTAAGCCAGAGGGTAAGCCAATGGACTGGAATCCCCTCTGATCTGCCTCTTGCGATCGCTCATCCCATCCATACAGGAAGCAATCAAATCGACGTCGCGATGAAGGACTGGGTTGGCCTCCGCCGCTCACTACTCCTGACGGGTCTGTCTCTAGAAGGTCTCCAGATCGAATCGCTGCGGAAGATACTGAACGAACTCAAGGGAAGAACAGGGGCCGAAGAGATCGTCCTTCACGCACCTGGTCGCGGTGCGATGGTGGCGTTGCACGGGGCGTGGCTGAGCGAACTGAAGGGAGGCGAAATCCGATTCGAGCAATTGGCAGCTGGTTACGCCGATCGATTCCCTCTCCCGGCAATTCTGCGTGACGGTGATTTCGACCAAACGCTCCAGGCCGCCTCGGCTAGTGGCTGGGTTTTGCGGAAGATCGAAAATACTCCGGTTCCATGAAGTCCGTTCGATGAATTCCTACACATCTAATGAGGGGCCTTCGATGCACCAACATAGAACCGTTTTCTGGATCGTTCTCGCTACTTTCCTGTCCCTGCAGACCGCAACGGAAACGGGTGCCAAAGAGCCTCGCTGGAATGTCCTTTGGATCATGGCCGACGACCTCAACAACCAGATCGGCTGCTATGGGGACACCAGCGCATCGACTCCCCATCTGGACTCGCTGGCCCGCAGTTCGATGCGGTTCGATCGAGCCTATTGCGCCTTCCCGCTCTGCGGTCCCAGTCGCAATGCCATCCTGACCGGCCTTTACCCAAATAGCACCGGCATCTGGAACAATGGCCAGATTTTTCGGCAAACCATTCCCAAGCACATATCGCTGCCCCAGGCATTCCGCCGTGAAGGGTATTGGGTAGTCCGGGCTGGAAAAATGTACCACTACAACGTCCCCAACTCGATCGGCACCGATGGCCATGACGATCCCGCATCCTGGGAGGTGGAATTCAATCCATCGGGGGTCGATCGCAACCGGGAGCACTCGCAGATTTTCTCTCTGAAGGAACGGGAGTTTGGTGGTACGCTCAGCTGGCTGGCATCGGATCATCCGGAACCATTGCATACCGATGCGTTGCTAGCCGAGGATGCCATCTGGGCACTGCAGCGATGTGCAGCGCGAGCCGACCACCCTTTCTTTCTCTCCGTTGGCTTCTTTCGGCCCCACACTCCCTATGTGGCACCTAAGGAATACTTCGCTCGACACCCGCTCGATCAAATCCCAGTGGAGCGCGACGTCGCAGCCGACCAAGAAGATATCCCGCAACCCGCCTTGGCAAGCGCCAAACCGGAACAGGCAGCCATGACGGACCGGCAGCGGCAGGAAGCACTCCAGGCGTACCGATCCAGCATTTCGTTCATGGACGCACAGGTGGGAAAGGTATTGGCTGCTCTGGAGTCGTCGGGCCTAGCAGACCGGACCATCGTCGTCTTCACCAGCGATCACGGATACCATACCGGAGAGCATGGCCTATGGCAGAAAATGAGCCTCTTTGAAGAGAGCGCTCGCGTCCCACTTCTCATTCGCGTTCCAGGCTGGACAGACCAAGGAACCGTATCGAATTCCCCGGTATCGCATATCGATCTTTACCCCACGCTGATGGAACTTGCAGCGATACGCCCAGAGGTTCCATTGCAGGGTCAAAGCCTCGTGCCGATATTGAAAGATCCCCAGCACGCCGGTCGTGGCTGGGCTCTGACCCAGGTGTCGCGAGGCCAGGCTTCCAACCGCTTCTTCGGCTACTCGCTGCGCACCCAGCGATGGCGCTACACCGAATGGGATAACGGAGCGAAGGGGCGCGAACTGTACGATCACCAGACGGATCCAAGGGAACTGCGGAACTTGGCAGAACTGCCTGAGTTTGCGGCCGATGCTCAGCAGCTTTCAGAACAGCTGGCCGAGGCGGTGAAAACGACAATGCCAGCTTCGGGAGAAAAGATCGAGCTCAAGCCGGGCCTATGGGCCCCGGTCTGGATCGATCCATGAGTCGCTATGCCCGCGGAGACGACCCAACAAGATATGGCTGCAACCGTCGCCGGATCTCCTCGGGGATCGGGCGAGGTACCAGTCGATCCCCTTCGTGCAGGCAATGAACGGAGGTCATCGTTCCCCTGGCAATCGCCTCCCCCGATCGCTCCAGTTCCATCCGGTAGGTCACTGACGATCCACCGATGCGATCGATCTGCACCAAGACGGTCAGTTCATCTTCAAACCGCGCGGGGGCAAAGAACTCGCAGGCGACATGGACTCGCGGCCAAGTGCCTGGAAACTCGTCTCCTTGCTTCGGAAACACCGAGAGCCCCAGTCCCCTGAGAAACGCATGCTCGGCTTGTTCCATGTAGATCATCAACGACGCGAAGTGAACGATTCCAGCGGCATCGGTCTCCGCAAACTCGACACGTCGTCGAAAAGTCCATTTCTCCACGGCTTTCGACTCCCCACTCTGGTCACATCGGAGTTCGCGCGTGTGCAGAAAAAAAGCCGACGCCCGTCTTGCGAGCCATCGGCTTGATATCGATCGGACTCGATTCAAAGATCAGTCGGCGACGTAGGGAAGGAGCGCCATGAATCGCGCCCTTTTGATCGCTTGGGTCACCGCGTGCTGGCTGATGGCCGAGCAACCGGTCTTGCGTCGACCTACGATTCGACCATGACGATTGATCAGCTTAGAAAGCAATTCCACGTCCTTGTAGTCGACGTACATCGGACGCGGACGCTTGCCTTCGACGAAGAGCGGATCTTTCTTCTTGGTCTTGGTCCTTACCCGGGTCCGTTTCTTGCTGGTTTTCCGGGCAGCGGGCCCGCGGCGCACAGTGGACATATCGCCTGCAAATCCTGTAACAGTTGGTGACTACAGCTTTCACCACGGACGATGACGGACGTCCGGGCTTCTTCCAGAACCCCAATTTATAACATTCCGCTCGAGCCTTGCCAAGCCACGAATTCCTCCCTCTGGCGGGGAATATCCCGGTGCCGATCTGGAATTCAATACCAAATTCCTGTAAAGCCATCCTGCAGCGACTCGGGAACGCGGCCGGACGCGGGCGATCGAGCAGATATTGCAGGAAAGATGGATTTTCGTAATGCGACGACCATTGCCGTGGGTATGGGCTGCCTTGGGATCGCTTGCGGTCTTCGGAACTGCCTGGAGCCAAGCCCCCCGGAACTCCGAACCTTTCCCCGCTGCCCGCTTGGTACAAAGCCCGACGGGAGCCCAGGACTCCAGCGCACCGCGATCCCCTGCCTCCGCAACCCCACCCGCCAATCCCGCCTCGCCCAACCTTCCTCCAGGCCCCGTTTCTTCTGCTAAAGACTCCCCGGTCATCGCAGTCGATCCCTCGCCTCTTCAGGCCGAATCGATCGGTAAGCTGATTCAGCAGGTGCAGGCTCAGACCGATCTGGATACCAATCTCCGCACCACTCTGCTGTCGCTGTATGAAGCGGTCCAGGTGGAACTACGCAGTAAGGCCGAGCTGGAGCGGACGGCAAGAGAACTGGCCAGCAGTGCCGAAGCTGCTCCCACGGCGATCCAGGATGCCAAGCGGCAAAAAGATCGACCGCTCGAAATCGAATCTCGCTCCACCCGCCTTCTCGACTTCATGCCGATCGAAGAGCTGCAGGTGGAGCAACAGCGAATGCAGACTGGCCTGCAGGCGGTCATCGAACAGCGTACCAAAGTAGAGACTGCAATCACTTCAAGGGAAGCCAGGCGAAAGGACCTGCCGCGACTGATCAACGAAGAGAAAGAATTGCTGAAGAAGCAGGCGGACGAACTTTCCAGCTTCCAGCCTCCCGAAGGGGATGCACGGATCGCAGAAGCCCAACGATGGTTGCTTCAAGCCAAAAGGGATGCCAGTCAGGAGAGACTGAAGAAACTGGAGCTGGAGGCGAGGACGTACGAAGCCGAGTCGGAGTTGCTTCCGTTGCGAAAGGAACTGCTGCTTCAGGAAGAAAAGCAGTGGCAGGCACTGGTCAAGGGAATCACCGAGGAACTGAATAAACGTCGCGAAAGCGCGATCAAAAATGAATTGCGTCGACTGACGCGGTTGCGAGAAGAGGCACCAGAAGGACTGAAATCCTCGGCGGATCGCGTGGTAAAGCGAGCCGGGGATTGGCTGGTTCTGGCCACGAACAATTCGGCGATCCAACGCGACATCGAAGCTGCCAAAGCCTCCAAGAAACTGTGGCAGGAACGCTATTCGATCATGACCGACCGCATTCAGCCCGGTCTCAGTCGCTCCTTTGGTGGTTACAACGCCATGGTGGGGCTGATGCTGAGGCGACAACGGGGCGATCTCCCCGATCCCAAGCGGATGAATGCCGAGTTGCAGCAGTACGAACAGCGGATGATAGCCACCGAGACGCTGATTCTTGAACTGGACGACCTGCGAGCCCAGCTGGAGGGCTTCAGCGACTCGCTGTCGTCCAGCGGCGCTACCGATTCGTCAGGACTGTCGGACGAAGCCAAACGCTGGCTGACTGAGGAGAAGCAGCAACTGGCCAGCTACCGACTGGATGCCAGCAACTACTTCGACAATCTCTTCCAGCTTGCATCCACCAAGAAGGAAACGATTCAGCTGGTGGAACAGTATCGATCGTTCGTCGATCAACACATCCTATGGATCCGGTCCTCCGAACCGTTCCAGAAATCCGAATGGAAAGAAGTTCCGCAGGCAATCCAGTGGCTTGCATCGTTCGACAACTGGTCGTTGGTCGGCAGCAGTCTGTGGCGCGACGCGAAGAAGGAATCGAGTACATGGATCTTCTTCGCAGCTCTCTGGGGGCTGTTGGTCTCCCAGCTACCTTCACTGCGGCGAAGGATCAAGCCGCTGGGTGAACAGGCGCTGCGGAGTGCCAACGTTTCCTTCATCCCAACCGCCAAGACCGTCTTCTGGACTCTTGCGGTCAGCCTGCCGATCCCACTGCTGCTGGCCTTTTTGGGATGGCGATTGAATCGCCAGGGGACTCGGGACGATTTCCTTGCAACGGCAAGCGTTGGCCTGCTGGTAGCCGCAAGATACCTCCTTCCGCTGGAGCTACTTCGACAGATCTGCCGCCCCCATGGACTGGCCGAAGACCATTTTGGCTGGGCCGAACAGACCACAAAATACCTGCGGACCAATCTGCGCTGGCTGATCGACCTGGGAATCCCGGCCGTGACATGCGTCGCCATGCTCCATGCCGCTCAGGTAGACGCCTGGGAGAGCTCCCTTGGCCGCTTGGCATTTGCCACCCTGGCATTGCTGACTGGTTTTTTCCTTCTGAGAATCCTCAATCCAAAAAATGGTGTCTTTGCCTCCTACCTGGCAAGCCACCCAGGCGGCTGGGCCGATCGCCTCAGTTACCTCTGGTACTTCGGTATCTCACTGGCCCCCTGGGCTCTAGGTGCCCTCAGCCTGTTTGGCTTCCACTACACCGCTCAACGACTTGCCACCCTCCTTCATACCACCATCATCAGCCTTGTCTCTCTGCAACTGATCCATTACCTGCTTCGGCGCTGGATGATGCTAAGCCGCCGCAAACTGGTGGTCGCTCAGGCCAAAATGAGACTAACCGAAGCGCAAAAACGGGACGTGCAGAGCGCTGGCCAGATGCTGCAGAATCTTCCGCAGATCGATGTTGCCGAAATCAATGCGCAGACGATGCGCCTGCTGTCCAGCGTCGTCCTCCTTGCCGCCCTCGGCTCGATCGCCTTCATCTGGTCGGGAGTCCTTCCGGCAGTCGGCGTTCTCGATTCCGTGAAGCTTTGGGAGGTCGCCGGCGCTACCCCCGACAAGAATATTCCCATCACGCTGGCCAACCTCCTGATCGCCATCCCGACCATTCTGATGACTATTGTCGCCGCGAGAAATCTTCCGGCTCTCCTGGAGATCGCGATCCTGCAGCACCTGCCGATCGAGAATGCGGTTCGCTATGCGATCGCCACGCTACTGACCTACTTGATCGCGTTCCTTGGAATCGTCACCACCTTCAATAGCCTGGGGGTCCGATGGGGTAGCATCCAATGGCTGGTCGCTGCCCTGGGCGTCGGTCTGGGTTTTGGGTTGCAGGAGATCTTCGCCAACTTCATCTCGGGCCTGATTCTCCTTTTCGAACAACCGATCCGCGTCGGCGACGTCATCACCATGGGCGAAACGACGGGAAGCGTATCCCGGATTCGAATGCGAGCCACCACGATCACCAACTGGGACCGACAGGAATTGATCATTCCCAATAAAGATCTGATCACCGGACGGCTGCTCAACTGGACCTTGTCCGATGCAACCAATCGCCTGACGCTCCGTGTTCAGGTCGCCTTTGGAACCGATGTCGATCAGGCGTGCCGCATCTTGCTGGACCTCTGCCACGCGCACCCGGAAATCATGAAAGACCCAGAACCTACGGCGGTCCTGGAGGATATTCAGCCCGATGGACTGCTGCTGGTCACCCGCGTCTTCCTCCTGACGCTCGATCACCGCATGCAGATTCGCCACGCACTCCTGGCGGAGATCCAAGAGGCCTTCCACCGCGCACAGATCAAGATCTCCCATCCCACTCGCGAAATCTACATGGCAGATTCAAGCGACCCACGCTGGCGGCGAGGCAATTCGGCTGCCTGATCCGGCCGACGCTCAGGTGTCGCTCGATTCGTCGTTGTGGTTCCCCTGCGAAGTGGCAATCATCTGCCGGATTGGAAGCATCGCAATGATGAGAGCAGAAATCACCGCCGTCGCGGTGATGATCCAAAGACCAAAGGCAAACGATCCCGTCTTCTTTTCCAGATAGCCAACCACCGTGGGACCAAGAAATCCCCCTAGATTGCCAACCGAATTGATCAATCCCACACTGCCTGCGGCAGCAGTCGAGGTGAGAAACAGGTTGGGAAGTGACCAGAATGCAGGCATGTACGCCTTCATGCCGGTCGCCGCAACGATAAAGCAACCCACCGTGAGCGCCAGGTTTCCCTTCGAAAAGGTCGCCAGCAGCAGGGCTGCCGCCCCGATGAGAACCGGAAGCGATGAATGCCACCGTCGCTCATGGAATCGATCAGAGCTCCATCCAACAAACAGTTGCCCCAAGATCACCAGAATCGACGGTAGCATCGCCAGCACCGTCACCTGATCCAACTTCAAGGAATACCACTTCTCAAGAATGCTCGGCAGGAAAAACTCAATCCCATAGTTAGCCGTCACGATTCCGAAGTAGGCCGCTGCCAGGAGAAGCACCTTGGGATCGGTCAACGCCTTGGCCAGCGGCAAATGCCCCGCCCCATGCTGCTTTTTGTCTTTAGCCAACTGCGCCTCCAGCGCATCCCGCTCCTCCGGTAACAACCAGGAAGCCTGATGCGGCTTGTCGGGCAGCAAGAACAGGACGGCCAGACCCATCAGGACTGCTGGAATGCCCCAGAAGATATAAATCCACTGCCAGCCTTTCATCCCCCATAACTCAGGCACGCTCTTGACCACCCCGTCGACCACTTCACTGGTGCCGATCGGCAGCATCTCTCGCGAAATCGCTGGCCCAATGATCATGGCGATCGGAGAAGCGATCAAGAAAAACGACAGCGCCTTGGAGCGATCCTTGGCTGGGAACCAGTGCGTCAGATAGACGATGATGCCCGGGAAGAAGCCTGCTTCAGCCAACCCCAGAAGAAAACGGACCACATAGAACTGGAAGGGCGTTTTCACGAAGGCTGTAAGGGCCGCAAAGATCCCCCAGGTCACCATGATCCGGCAGATCCACTTCCTTGCACTCCATCGCTCTACCAGAATCGACCCAGGAATCTCCAAAAGGAAATAGCCGAGAAAAAAGATCCCCGCGCCAAAGCCGATCACGTCATTCGTGAAGGCAGGTAAATCCTTCGACATCGTCAACTTGGCAATCGAAACGTTGGTGCGATCGACGTAGGCGATGATGTAGCAGATGAAAAGAATCGGTATCAGCCGCCAGTAGGCTTTGCGGCGGGCGCGCTCAAGTGCGAGCGATTGGGTTTCTGGATTCAAGGTGGGAAGCCTTCGGGGGAGAGAAGTTTGGTGACCCGAGGTTTTTTATTCTAAAAGAAACGTTGGCTGATCAGCCACCAATTCCACTTACTTTTTCTCTCGTTCCCGAAGCCGCCGACTCTCTTCGCTCCAAAGAAACAACGGCAGCGCAAAACAAATCCCTACCCCAAACGCCGCGACCACATACAGCCACCCCCTCCACGGATGGCTCTGGCGACTTCGCGCTAAAATCCAGGTGATCGCCACCATCGCCGTGAGGATCAGATCCCAACTGAACCCAGCCTGCACCCAGCTGGACCAGGGAGCCGCCCAAAAGGCACTCCAGCCCCCAGCATCGGGATTCGTGAAATGCCTCGCAAAGCAATAACTGGGCAACAAGAATCCGGCGACGCTGAAAATCGCATACACCCTTCGCATCATTCGATCGACTCCTGCGCCCTACTCATCCCAACAGCCACCCCTCAGCGGGTGGGAACCGTGTGTACCGCCAGCCCTAACCTTCAGCTTAGCTAGGCATGAGGCTACCAACCAACCAGCCATCGCGATCACCCTTGAATTTGTTCCCTCGCCTTCGCCTAGTCCGATTCACCTACAGCATTCCGCTTGCCTTCGGTCGCTCGCTTCCCAGCGGACCGCCCCAACAGGACGTTTAGGCAAGATATGCCGGTTATTCTTGTCGATCGCATCGTGACGACTGTAGCGCGATAGCCAAAGAAAGCGGTTTATCCAGTTCTATTGGCCGATCCTTAAAGCCGGGTTGTCTCGCATGTGCAGACAAGAGCACCCCCATTTCAGCTGATTTCAGGATCCTGGCCTCCGATTCCCTTCCCAGTCGTTCAGGTTTCCCCTGTGCTCCAGGGAGGAAGTAGAAAACCATCCACGCCACGACTCGATGGCTGAAGACCGCTGGCGGAGAACAACACGCATGAACCACCAAAGACTGATACGCTTCTGGCGTGGCCCCATGCTAGGAGCCGTCGCGCTGCTACTTTACGGATGTCACGATCCCGCGCCGTTCACCTCACTTTTCGGACAGGGCCCGCTCGGTCCTTCGCAGCCTTCGATCGTAGGCGAAAGCACTGACCCTCGACCGCCGTACGACCTTACCGAAGGACTAGCTCCCGTCAGCGGTGTCCCGACGCGTTACACTGCGAAACTGCTGGAGCATGGATCAAGCGGACTGCCCGTGGTTCCGTCGGTGCGCCCAAGGGAATTCGGTAAGATCGAGTCACGCAGTGACGGCGTATCGGCGCCAACAAGCTCGCTCCTGGAACCACTCTCCACCCTGGACGCTCAAATCCAACTGGTCGTCGGACAAGGACGATTGCTCACCCTGAAAAAACCGATTTCGACAGTGCGTCAATCCGGCGTCGTCGCGGTAGGCGATCCCAGCATTGTGGACTTTCAGTTGCTACCCAACCCGATGATGCTCCGCTTGATCGGGAAACGGTCGGGCGTCACCGACCTGACGATTCTGACATCCGACGGCGACGCATTCTCCTTTCAAGTGCAGGTTGGGTACGATCTAGAGACGGTGCGCATCCAGTTGCTGCGCATGTTTCCCGAAGCGAACATCGAGTTGCATCAATTGCGGCAGCATGTCGTCTTGGAAGGCCAAGCCCGCTCCCTTCAACAGATCGCACTGATCGAACAGACGTTAAAGGCATTTCTCCTTTCCGAGCAATCGACGCGGGTAGACGGAGGCGGAAGCTGGGGTGGAGGCGGTCCTGAGGTGGAAGGGGAAGAGACTTCCGAACAGCCTGCAGACGATGGGGAAGCAGTGGACGGAGGTGAGGAAGCTACCCAAAAGAATCCAGACTCCCAGGACGGCCAGACGAACAAGTCCCGCGAAGCTCAGGCACCTGACTCACAGCCAGAAAAGGGATCGGGAGGTAGAGAAGGGATCGGGGCTCAAATCATCAACCTGATGCGCGTCCCCGGCCTCCAGCAGGTGACGCTTCAGGTCCGCATCGCGGAGCTGGATCGGACTGGCTTGCGGGAGATTGGCGCTGATTTCCTCTACGCGTCGCCCAACGGAACGATCATCGGCACACAGATCGGTGGCGCTGCGGTCACCGCCAACAGCCTTGGGGGTCCCGGCGGGATGATCGGGGAGGCGGAAAACAATCTGGGGGCCAATACCACGGTCTTTGGAATCTTCCCTTCGATGGACCTGGATATCTTCATCCGAGCCCTCCGGCAGAACTCGCTGCTTTCGGTTCTGGCCGAGCCGAATCTGGTGGCGATGAGCGGACATGAGGCGTCGTTCCTGGCCGGTGGTCAATTCCCGATCCCTGTCGCCAACGGGGCTCTGGCACAACCCGGTATCCAGTTCAAGGACTTTGGCGTCCAGTTGCGATTCGTCCCTTACATTCTGGATGATGATCGAATCCGACTGGAAGTGGCGCCCGAAGTCAGCACCATCGACAACGCACTGGGAACGGTCCTAGTCGCTGGCGGAAATCCAGTGCCGGGCATCAACACCCGTCGCGTCACGACGACAGTCGAGATGCGTCAGGGAGAAACGCTCGCTCTAGCCGGCCTCCTCCAGATTACGCTCGACGCCCAGACGGCGCGCGTTCCAGGACTGGGTGACCTGCCCTACCTTGGACCGTTCTTCAGTAACACCAGCCATCGCCGCATCGAGAAGGAATTGCTGGTACTGGTCACCCCATTCATGGTAGCGCCTGCCCCGCCCGGAGAAACCTTTGCGTTGCCCGGCGAAGAAATCGAAGAGCCAACCGACTACGAATTCTACCTACTCAATCGCATCGAAGGTCGAACGGGCGCCAACCACAGGTCGACTACCAACTGGGATGATCCTCTGGGAATCATCGAAAAAATGGAATTTGAACAGCAATGTCTGCATGGTCCTGTGGGCCTGTCCCGCTGAACCTGGATTCGATCGCAGGAGACTTCCAATGCCATTGAAAAAATGCGTTTCGGCTCCCAGTCGGCGATGGTTGCTTCTGGGTGGCCTGAGTGCACTGAGCTTCAGCAACCCAATTGCCGCTCAGTCGCCCCCACTGGAATTGCTGAACCAACAGGTGGCCAAAAGCCGCAGTGAATCGATCGAGCCGACTAGGCCGATGGTGCGCCCGCTGTCACCCCTTCCGCTGGAAGGGGTAAACGCCGCTCCCGAAGTGGAAGCGATCGAGCAACCGTGGCGAGAAGAGGAAGTGGAACTGCCGATGGAGGTATCGGCGAGGCCACGTATGCAGCACCTGGTCGAGCGTGGTGTCGATAAAGATTGCTGCGGCGACACGCATCGATGCAATTGCTCGGCTTGCCAGGCGAAGCGGCAATCCTGGCATGCTCAGTGGAAGAGAAAACTGCAGGCCAAAGGCTGGGGCTACCCCGAACGCTTCTGTGACCCACCTTTTGGTGCGGCCAGCCGCAAAGTTTGGGATCGACAGATCGAACTGGGGCAGATCGAACGACTTACGTTGTATCGGATCGATTTTTACAACGACCCTCCCGAGATGGCCCATCGGCTGAACCACCACGGCATCACCAAATTGGTTCGCATGGGAACGGACGCTGACCTCGCAGCTCAAACCTTGAAAATCGAGTCCGATCCTCGCCACCCAAGCCTCGACCTTCGGCGACGCGAGTCGGTGCGGGCATGGGCGGTCGAGCGGGGCTGGGAGCTTCCTGAAGAGCAGATCGTCTTCACCCGGTCGGTTCCCTACCTGGACGCACAAGAAGCGTCGTCGATCTACCAACGCATGATCAATCGCAACGCTGGAGGTCAGGGGGCCGCGAGCGGTGGTGGAGGAGCCATGAATGTTGCTCCCAATGCCGCTTTCTCGACGGGAGCCGGTCTCGGGGGAGCAACTGGTGGTGGCGCCGGGCGCTGAATCACTCGATCCATTCACTGGAATAGAAGAGCTAGGATCAATCGCATGAACGCAAGTCCAATGCAAAGGCGGATCGCCGCTACTTGCCTGACAGTCGCCTTCTGCACCGCTGGCCTGTCCGGTTGCAAGAACTCCTCTCCTTCCAAAAATGGGGCATGGGGCGAAGGCATCTCGATGAAGAACTCCATCCGAAATTGGTTCCCCGAGAAGCACGCGGAGCCCCAGGGAGAGATTCGAAAAATCGGTCCCAAGGAAATCGCGAAAAGCCGCAGCGATATTCAGTATGCGATGGCAGAGAGCCACGAAATCAAAGGGAACGACAGTGAAGCATTGCGGGTTTATCAGCAGATCCTGGACGACGCGCCCGACGCCACCGCACTCCATCGTTCTGCCCTCCTCCTCTACAAACGTGGCGATCGCCAGGAGGCATGGGAGTACATGGATCAGGCGGTAGAGACGGCGCCAGATGATGCGGAACTGCTTTGCGATATCGGATATCTGCACTACTTGGAAGGACGACTGGAAGAGGCGGAATCCGCCTTGCAACGTTCGATCGAGCAATCGCCGCATCATCGTCGCGCTCACAACAACCTGGGATTGGTTCTGGCTGCGAAAGGAAGCGAAAAAGATGCCCTTCACGCTTTCCGCAAGGCGGGCCTCTCCAACGCCCAGTGCGAGTCAAATCTCGGTCATGCCATGATGCTGGCCAAGTCGCTCGATGAAGCCCGCCCGCATCTGGAACTGGCGGCCAAGTCACGACAGCCATCCCAACTGGCGCAAAAGACCCTCCAGACTCTCGATGAAATAGGGGAGGAAACCACTCCTCAAATGCATCGATCCGAAGTCGTTCAGGCGGCCGCCTCCGATCTTCGCCCAATGGACGAAGTAGACTCCACGTCCAAGGAATCCAGATCTGGAGAACTGGAGGATCTACCGAGTGTCGACAGCGATCAATGATATTGATCGATAGGAGAGGAGCGAGCAGGTGATGCGAGAAGGATGGCACTCTCCTCATGGTCTACAGGGAAAAACGGCTTGACCGACTCAACCTTTCGATCGAATGGCTTCTTTTCTGCCTGATTCCCGCCCCTGCGTTTTTCGTGGGATGGAAACATGGCGCAAAAGACCAATTGCTGATCGACACCGATTC
Organism: Planctomycetaceae bacterium; assembly: GCA_040375295.1. GTDB lineage: Bacteria > Planctomycetota > Planctomycetia > Pirellulales > Pirellulaceae > JBEISR01. The sequence goes on along the minus strand of JBEISR010000012.1, from coordinate 20,778 downwards.
GTACAATCGCATCAATCGGGTGGAAGCGATCCTGGAATCCGGTAGATGGCTCCATCACGTACCACGTGACAACGGAGGAGAATCGATACCGATCCACTGGAGCCATGCGCTCGACGCTTGGATCATTAGCTTCCGCCGTTGTCTTGTTCCCTGGATAGCTTCGCCCGATGCCCTGCTTGCCGCAGGTGCTGTGATCGGCCCGCTCAGCGTTCTGGCTCTTGCGTGGGCTGCGATGAGCCTTGTGCGACGTGTCACCGGACTGCAAAGAGAAGCACTTTTGGCCGGTATCCTCATTGCTGCATCCCCAGCAATCGCCAGCTATGGGGCGTTAGGCCGCGCCGACTACCATGTTCTGCTACCCGCCATCGCTATCGCCATGTTCGCGATCCTCCTCCCATTCCCCTCATCAAGAACCCCCACATCGACAGACAATCCACGTTTTGAAAAGGCAGCCGTTTTCCACTCGAGGGCTCTTCTCTCAGGTCTACTAGGAGGCGTCGGTATCTGGATTAGCCCCGAGGCATTCCCTTTTGCCATGGCTGCCTGGGCCATGGCAACACTGATGGACGTCGAGCAGTCGAGAGGCTGGCACGCGTCGTCTCGTGGTTGGACTTTAGGATTCTTGATCGCCACGGTAGCCGCCTGGATCGCCGACCCACCCAGCGGTGGTCTCGCCGCCATCGAAATCGATCGCCTCTCAAGACCTTACGTCGAACTGGCTGTCGGACTGGCGTTGGTGACGTTCACGGGTGCGGAGTACCTGCGTCCGAAATGCCAGCGATCGACGGTCTGGCAATCGAGCCTTTTGCATGGCCTGCTGGGAACTGCTTTCCTGGGACTTTGGATCGCCCTCTACCCCGATGCGGCAAGGGGGACGCAGGGCATCTTTTCCAAGGAGATGACGGAGAGAGTCTGGAGCAAATTGGCAGAGTTGCAGCCGATGGATGACCTTTCGTCGTGGACCGAATCGGGCCTTTTCCCTTGCGTTGCTATCGCGTTGATCCTTCCAGCGATTCCGCTCGGCTTGTATCGCCGCCCCCTGGTGGTGCTGCACTTGATGCTGCTGCTTTTTGTCCTGTTGATCACCGCCAAACATGTCCGCTTTGCGGTCTACCTACAGACCTGGGCTGCCATCCTTGCCTCCGCTGGATGGTACGCGGCGACGCGGCCCCTGGCCCCCCCCTGGCGCAAGGCCGTGGTGGGCACGGCCTGCTTTCTGCTGATCTTGGGGCCTATCGCCGCTTCCCCCTGGCTGCGCTCAACGCGGCCAAACAATCCACTGGCCAGGAACTGGAGTCGATCGATGCTGTCTGGTGATCTGGAACCCTTCGCAGGCCAGATCGCGCTGGTACCGATCAATCAATCGCCAGAGGTGATTTACTACTCGCATTGCATCTGCACCGCAGGTCCGTACCATCGCGCGGAATCCAAAATGGTACAGTCACTCGATGCCTTCGAAGAAAAACAGTGGGACTCCCCACCCTTGTCATTCCGACGAACTGGTGCCAGTTTGGTGCTGGTCTTTCAGGCCAATCGATTCTCCAAGGCTTCGCTAGGGGCTGCACTTCAGTCGGGAACGCCCCCCGATTGGCTTCGTCCGATCGCGGAAGGAAAAGAGCGTGGCTACCGCATCTACCAGGTGCGGGACCTAGCCTCCCCTTGAAGTCATTCGGGAATGGCATCGCCGCGTCGGACCGTCGTCCCTTCCCAAGTCGCCTCATCCTTCTGTGGATCGTAGGTAAGAACGCGCGAATGGCTGCCGGACACAGGTGGTAGATTGACCTTGGGAAGCCACTCCGCAAGTCGTTTGGCTTGCGGACTAGCCGCAGGGTCATCGATACGATTCCGCCATTCGTTTGGATCCTCCTTCAGATCGTAGAGCTCCTGGCTACCGTCGGCATACACAATCCAACGCCACCGCTCATCGCGGATCGAATGGTTGTTCGAATTGTGCGTGGTGATCGCCGGCCATGGCCGCAAATGCCCAGCATCTTGCAACTGCGGCACCAAGCTATGGCCTTCCAGGTTGTCTGGTGCCTCCAGATGACATCGCTCTGCCAGGGTCGGGTAGAGATCCAGCAGTTCGACCGGTTGCAAGCATCTGGCCCCCGATGCCACCCCAGGACCTGCCAAGATCAATGGAACGCGAGTGGAAGGCTCCCACAGCGTGTTCTTCCCAGTCACGCCCTTTTCTCCAAGATGAAAACCGTGGTCGCTCCAGAGCACCACCAGCGTATTCTCCCCCCAGGGACTCGCCTGCAACGCGTCAAGAAGCCGACCAATCTGTCGGTCAATGAACCGTGTACTGGCCAAGTAAGATCGACAAAGATTGCGATCCTCCCCCTTCTCGACCACCCACTTCCACCTCGGCTCCGGTAGGCTCCAATGAAGGTACCAACTGTACCTTGGGGTATCTTCGCGATCGGATTCGAGAAGCTCTGGAAGCAGACGCGTGTCATCGGGGAAGTGGTTGTAGTCGTCTGGGGTCACGTAACAAGGAACATGGGGCAGAAAATAGCCGACCGAAAGAAAGAAGGGAGCATCGCTAGGCATCTGCTGCAATTGCTCGATTGCCCAGGTTGTGATCGCCCAATCCCCTTTCTCTTCATCGCGATGGTCGAATGCCCCCCAGTCCATCAAAGGGTGATTGCCCATGGGGGTCGGACCGATCAGTTTGCTGGGTGGCGTTCGCCCGATCGCACTACCTGGCCCCCAGTGTTGAAATTCCTCCCGACGCTTGGGCTCCCCACCCGCATTCCCGTGAAAGATCTTTCCCGTGACATAGGTCTGATAACCCGCCCTCTGAAAGGCCTGTGGCATCGTCACATGCTCCGCCAGCGATTTCACGGATCGTAGCCATGGCTCCAGTCCATAGATTCCGGTGGTCGACGGCCGTAGTCCAGTCATCACGCTGGTACGTGACGGATTGCAAAGAGGGGATTGGCAATGTGCATTGAGAAACAGCGTTCCTCGCGCCGCCAGCCGATCGATATTCGGTGTATCCGCCAGGGGATGCCCTCCCATGCACCCGATCCAATCGTTCTGATCATCGATGGCGATCATCAGGACATTAGGCCGATCGATCGAAGGCTCACTTCCCCGCAACCCCTCGCCCCAACACAACAGGAAAGACAACGAAGTCCAGAAGGCGAACCGAAATGGGCTCATGAAGTTGTTCCTATTTCTTCGCAGGCAGCGAGCCTGCCATCGGTGGGGTTTCGTAGTAGTCGTCTCTGCCAACCATGCGTGGGTCTCCCCACCGCAACAGCTCCCGATCCATCCGCGAGCGAAGCTGATAGAGTAAATCCTCGTGCTCCGGTTCGGACGCTACGTTGTGGACCTGATCGGGATCGCTCTCCAAAAGATACAGCTCTTCAAAGGGCCGTTTGGCAAATGCCAGACGATACAATTCTCTCCCGATCTCACTTCCGCGATTGGCGATCAACCAAGCCTTGGTGGGGCTAGCATCCATGTCGGTGTATCCGACCATCGTCTCCTTAGCGAGCCTTCCCTCCTCGGCGGGATCCTCCGCCAACTTGGGCGATCCCATCGGCCACCGATCGGGATGGAAATTACGGATGTAGAGATACTGAGAAGTCCTCAAGGCGCGCTGAGGATAAGGAAGCCCATCCTCGCGAGCGTCAGCGACATGACGTTCGCGCCCGGTCAGAACGAAATCGCGATCCACTTCCACTTGGCCTGAATGGTTTGCCATCAACTGCGGCAGCAGGCTGCGACCGGCCATCAATTCCGGAACCTCCACCCCAGCCCATTCCAACCAAGTCGGCGCCAGGTCCATCAGAGAAACCAGATCGTCCACAACGCGTCCTGCCGGTACCGATGGACCGGCAGCAATCAGCGGAACGGCCGTTCCAAAATCGTAGAGGTTGCACTTTCCCCTCGGCATTCCCGGCATGCCGTGGTCGCCACTGAGCATTACTAGAGTGTTGTCCAGCAGTTGATGCCTCTCCAGTACCACCATCAACCGTCCTACAGCTGCATCCCATGCCTGAATCTCCCCTAGGTAATCGGCGACATCTTCCCGCACCTCGGGAACGTCAGGCAAAAACTCCGGCAGATGCCCCTGCAATCGGTCGGGATCGATTCCCCACAGCGACTTGCCCGATCCCTGGACAAACAGGCGATGGATCAGCGTAGGACCAAACCAATAGAAGAAGGGGCGATCCCGATCGCGCTGCGCCAGAAACGCCTCGAAATTCGCCTCCACCTGCCCAAGGATTTCCTCGCGAGCTGCCTCCAGGGAAGCCCCCCCATTCATCCGTCGAGTCACTTCTTCAGAGAAATTATTGATCGCCGAACCCGCTTGCTCAAAGCCATTTTTTCGCCCTCCCAGCGGCGCATCGGCAGGCATCCCAGGGCTCCACCCTTTATGGCTTCGGCCAAGCTGATACCTGCCCCGCTGCTGCAGACCTTGCGAGAACGTCTCGATGCGATCATCCCATCTGGCACCCTGCAAGATCGATGCTGAACTAGTGCGCCAGAAATACTGTCCGCTGATCAGACTGCTACGGCATGGAGTGCAACTGGGGGCAGGAGCAAATGCATGCCGGAAGACAACCCCACGTCGCGCGATCGCATCGATGGAGGGAGTTGCAACAAAAGTCTCGAACCCAGGTTTTGCCGTCAGGCCGCGGTAGCAACCCGCATACCGACCCCAGTCATCTGCGAAGGCGAAAAGGATGTTGCTGGCTGGCGCCTTTGGCTTGGCAGCCTGGACGCCGTACTGCTGAAGAAAACGAGTCTTGAAGGAATTCTCTGGGGGCCCTTTCACCCCTTCATTGACCAGATCCTTCTGAATCGACTCCCACCACCGTTCGAAATGCTCCTCCAGCGCTCCTTTCACATCGGGATGATCGGCCGCGACATCCTTGGTTTCACTAGGATCGGTCTGGAGATCATACAGCTGCCAAGCCGGCTCGAGGCCACCATCGGCGGAAACCAAGTGCCACTTCCCATCGCGGACACTGCACTGTTTGTATTTGAACTGCGTCATCCGTTCGCGATCCGGCCAACGCCCCAGATGAGTCACCAGTCGGCGACTCTCCCACTCTGCCTTGGGATCTTGCAGCAGCGGCAGAAGGCTTTTTCCCTCCACTTGACCCTGAAGCGAAGTGCTCCATTCGACTCCTGCCAACTCTGCGATCGTCGGGAAGAAATCGACATGAGCCGCCTGTCGATCGCAGTCGCCCGGTTCGATTCGCCCCGGCCAACTCCAGAAACTGGAGGCCCGCGTGCCCCCAAGCCACGCAGTCCCTTTCGCTCCTCGCATCCCCGCATTGAAAACGGAAACGCCCGCTGTGCCACCGTTGTCGTTCATGAAAACGACCAAAGTCTGCTGACGCAGTCCATCGGATTCCAGGAAATCCAGCAGTCGACCGACGTTCTGATCGATGTTGTGGATCATCCCGAAAAAATTCTCCACTTCGACATTGGGAGCCTTACCCTGATACAGCGCTGCGTCCTGCGGCCTAGCGACGTAGGGGCTATGCGGAGCGTTGGTGGCGATCAGACAAAAGAAAGGTTTCTCTTGCTGATCGGCCCCGCGATTTTCGATCCATTCCATCGCTTTGGAAAAATAGAGATCCGTGCAGTAGCCTTCCGTCTTCTCAAAAACGCCATCGACCAGCAGATAGGGATCGTGATACCGATTGCCTGGCGCATCGCCGCAGGAGCCTGCGTAACTCTGACCGATGCCACCCGCGCCATGGATACATACCTTGTCAAATCCGCGACGCTGGGGTTGGTAGGCATCCTCGTCCCCCAAGTGCCACTTCCCGAAGATGCCGGTGCCGTAGCCGGCCAACCTAAGCACTTCTGCCAATGTGGTGGCATCAGGCCTCAAACGCTCACGTTCCAAAATCGTATGCGTCACTCCGTTACGGAACTCGTGCCTTCCTGTCAGGAGGGCACTACGCGTCGGCGCGCAGGTGGGGCTCACCTGGAAGTCGGTGAACCGACGGCTTGATGCGTGAAGCCGATCCAGATGCTGCGTCTTGAGGATCGGATTGCCGTGCGCCGAAAGGTCGCCATATCCCTGATCGTCCGTAATGATCAAGATCACATTCGGACGGCTTCCCTCGGGTGGCGATGACTCCGATGCCATTCCCGATTCCAGAAGGAAAGCAACGGCGAAGCAAAAGGTAGATGCAACGATCCAGGACGCCGCCCGAATCGCCATCAGACGGACAGGGGACTGCACAACAATCGCTCCAGGTCTAGGACCAATCTGTCGACAAAGCAGCAAGGCGACGCCAGGCGATCGCTCTAGGAGACATCTGCAACATGAATGAAGGCATGCACATGGGGCGCGCCGCGAAAATGGAAGATGGCGTTCGGTCCCTCGATTCGCCAGTCATCCCACACCTGATCCCCCTCCAGATCGCCATCGCGATAAAAGGCAAATCGCAAGCGATCGATCCCCCCGCCTGCATCGATCTTGGAAAGAATCTCCCTCGCATCCGATTCCCTGAATGGCTTGAGTAGGTAGCTGAGAGTCTCACGGACCTGATCCTTTTGCGGGTCGCTCATCGCCGCCACCTCCAAGCCGTCGAATCGACCTTGCGGCCCCTGAAGCTGCAACTTCGATTCCTCAGGGATCGATGCCAACAGCGCCTGCTCTCGCTGGGAACTGGTCAGAGCCTCAAAGAGCGTCTGCACTTTTTGAGTCTGATCGAAGTAAAGATTGTTCTGTGGCTTGGATTCCTCGCCATGGCCATAAACGATACCGCCTCCCAACGCTACCTTCGGATCGCTCGCCCCATCGGCTCGAAGCGTCACATGACGACCGGTCAGCAACCACTGAAAGGGACCAGTTATTGGGTCGCCGAACAAACCGATGCTGTAGGCCCCCAGCCCGCCGTCATCCTCTTCCATCTGCTGCTTCAATCGCTCCAATCCCTCCGGTGACATCACCTCACCGACGATTCGCTCAACCAATTCCCTCTGCGCGGCGGAATAGAAGGCATCCCCGATTTTGATCTTGGTCACATGCCAGTTGGCATTCAGCTTGCTTCGATCCGCCGCTTGGTAGGGAAAACAGATCGACTGTTTCTGATCGGTCGAAAGCGATCGATAGAGATCGACCACCAAAGAATCCTCTCCCACCAGATCCACCGAAGCCGCTCGGGCCACCGCCGGCACCAGCGGAAGCATTGCCCCAGCCGCAAGCACCCTACGACGCGTCCATCGTCCCGAATCATCGTTCTGCTGTGGAAGAAAACGGTCCATCTGGTGTCCCTTTCGCAGTCCTCGTTGCAAAGCTAGTTGGCAAACTTATGTTGTACCCGAATGCGTCGAGCAATTCAAAAAATCGATGGAATCGCGCGATCGGGAATGGCCAAACGATCGTTCTCCCTCTCTAGACATTTCCCGAAAATCACCCAGGCATCGGTTTTTCCAACACTCCTGTTGCCGACAAAGCCCCCACCCTGAAGGGGCGGCACCGATCTCGAGGGACGGCGCAAGATTGCCGATTCGATCCCCGCCTGCATTGGAATGATCCTGGACCTCAACCTTCTTAAGTCCAGCGCCGAATTGGTGGCGTTGATTGTTGTCATGTCGTGCCACGTTGGGGCACATGGTGCCGATGGGACTGGGAGACCATCGCCCCTGGAGCAGCCCCCGGGGTATCGCATTACACAACGTTGGTATGCTCTTGCCGCCGTGATGGGCGTCTTACACGAACGAGGACGAAGATACTGCCCATCCAGCAAGTCTGTGGGCTCAGAGCCCCCCGCTGCCATACAACCTTGCCAAGCCCGAATTTCGGCTCAAAAAAAGCAGCGGTACGGCGTGATCCGTCCGGTGACGTACCTTGACCGATTCGAATCGGGGCAGTGAAGCGATCGCTACCCCCACAAATCCCAGATAGACCAAAAACTCGCAAGGCGACCAAAAGGAAAACAAGAGAGACGACGAATATCCAAAATGTCATTTCGGCTTCTTCGGCGAAGCATCCTTCAACTTTCGACTCCCTGCTAAACTGAGAGTCGAATATTCGATGGAATTCCTGGAGCGTCGTTTTCGCAAAGCGGGCCATCGGTATCGATTCGCACCGAGGAGGATCATCGCCATGCGAGCTATCAATATCAGTTTAGCTTTGACCGCCATTTGCATGCTTTGGTTCAGCTCGATCCCATCCCCAAACCACGGCGGGAAACTAACGGAAGAAACGGATGCAGCGATCAAGCCGGTCGATGTCAACATGCACGACTTCATGGAAGGGATGTTCCAAGCCCCCTATCGCCGCCTAAAGACCGCGATGGAAAAGGAACCGATGGAGCCACCAGCTTGGAAGTCGCTCCGCTCCGATGCTCTCATCCTCGCCGAAGGATGCAACCTGCTCCTGACCCGACTTCCTGAAAAAGATATCGAAGATTGGAAGAAGCACAGCATCGAGGCCCGGCAGGCTGGCGAGCAGGTGGTTCTGGCTGGCAAGGCAAAAGACTTTAGCAAGGCGAGAGCTTCGTATGAGACGATGCTAAACCACTGCAACGCCTGCCATCGCCAATTCGAAAACGGCAAGCATATCCTGGCTCCCTGACCCCAGACTTCAAGCATGTCGGAACTGTGTTCCGCTACCGTTCGATCGGGTAGCGTATTTATTCCGCCGGCCTGAAGGGATACCGGAACTCCGGGTAGCTCCCGCCACTGGTTCCAATCAAGGGACCAACCACTGGCCGATGCGTCCCTGGGAACCAGCACCCCAGAGCTTTCCTGAGGGACTGACTCGCAATACATGGAAGCCCTCGGTAGCGACTTGGTGCCAGCGCAAGCCATCGTCCGACCGGAAAGTACCCGCTGGTCCCGAGGCCATCCAGAATCCGCCTGAGCGATGCGGTACGTGAACGACGCTGGAGCAATACCGGGCCGGTGGTACGACGACTGGCACAATGCCTTCCCATCGCATCTTGGAGACTAGTGCAATTCCACGATTCGTCTCTTCCGGTCGGTAATCGCCTCCCACCAACACCACCTCGTCCTTTGGGCCCAAACCGATCGCAAAAAGTCCACTGGTGGCCGACGAAGGAGCTTCCAACTTTCGGCGAATCCAAGAACGTGACTCGATCGAAGCTTTTAGCATGCTGGCCCTACCATCGGCCACCGCGCCTCCGGTTACCAGGACAAGGTGACCGGCATCGTCCGCCACCATAGCGCCGTTGCTTGCGGCGAAGGCTGCCTCACCCGACTCCGCTTTCGGCAGTTGATCCACTGGCCACTCCAGCCATGTTTGCCCCTTGTCCTTCGACTCGATAATCCGCCACACCCCATCGACAGGATCGCTCAGTATCCACCCTCTTCCGCTGGTGTCGAAAACCATCCCATCAAAAAAAGCTGCCTCCGATCGATGCTGATACACCTTGGTCCATTGTTGCCCGCCATCATCAGTTCGATAAACCTCTGCCGGCGTTCCTGCGATGGCGATGCATGCAGTTTTAGCATCCCACGCCCAGATCGATCGAAACTCTCCCTCTCCACGGTCTGCTGGTCCAATCCGATCCCAAGTCTCGCCTCCGTCCTCAGTTCTCAGGATTTGTCCCTTCGACCCTCCCACCCAGACGACTCGATCGTCCACCACATGGAGAGCGCGATAGCTGGCCGGTTCCCCCGGAGTCATCACCTTCCAACGCTCGGCCTCGCTCTCTTCGAAACCTTGGACTGGTATCGCGGAGGTAGCCACCAGCATCCACACTGTCAGATAAGATACGGCGATCCAGTCCCTTCGCCCCATGCTGCCTCGCATCTTGCAATCCTCAATAGTCCAATCGGCTCGATCTGAATTCCGACCATTGTATCGACAAGGAACCAGCCATGATTGTGATCGCTTCCCTCACCCCAACTCCACAAGCATCGACGCCAAGAGTTGGCATGGAATCCATTGGCGGCCGCAAGCGTATGGGGCGACGGACCATCTCCCCAATCCTGTTTCCTCTGTTGGTCGGCTGCCTCATCCAACCGGCATCCTGCCAGTCGCCCAACCTCCCTGAGATTATCGCATCTTGGCCGCTGACGGAAAGCGTCCACGACGAGGTGTCGTCTCGCCCTCTTCGGATGCGAGGCAATGTAGCGCAGGCTACAAATGGGGTGAATTGCGAAGGAATTGAAAGCTACCTGGAAAGCGGGGCAGGGGAGATTGATTTTGGCAAAGCCGACTTCACCATCTCCTTGCGATTTCAAATCCCCTATCAGACAGCGTACCCGACCGGTGACTTGATCAGTCAGTACGATGCCGCATGTCATCGCGGCTTCCATCTCTCTGTCGTGTCGACCACAGGGGTCACTTCCTGCTCACCCAACCATCGCCATCTGCAGTTCGGCATCGATGATGACAGATGGAGCCGATGGGTGGACATGGGCCGCCCCGGCGATTCGATTATGACCTTTTGCTTGGCTAACCTCGATGGGGAGCTGTTCGCAGGGACTTGCGAACCGGGAAGAAACCAGACAGGAAAAGTCTATCGCTATTCCGGGGAAAACCGGTGGGTCGATCTGGCCGCCCCGGTCGCATGCAACGCCATCACGGCCATGGCGGTTCATGAAGGTAGGCTCTACATCGGCACCGGCAAGTACCGGCTGGCAGGATCCAGTCTTCCGGAAAGCGAGAATCTGGAACTGGGTGGAGAAGTACTGCGGTACGAAGGAAACAATCAGTGGACGTCCTGCGGACGATTGCCCGGTACGGAAGCGGTCGCAGCACTGGTCGTCTATCGCGACCAACTTTATGCCTCCTCCCTCTACAAGCCAGCTGGTTTCTTTCGCTACGAAGGGGAAGACCGCTGGACCGCTTTGCCACTGCCCGCCCTCGCGACCGATGACACTGCGGCGCCTACCGATCAACGCGTGGAAGCGCTGGCGATCCACTCAGGAAAGCTATTTGCCAGCAGTTATGATGGCGGCAACGTATTTCAGTGGGACGAACAACAGTGGCAACACGCAGGGAAGATCGAACCCAATACCCAAACCTATTCCTTCACCACCTTGGAAGATCGACTGCTGGTTGGTACTTGGCCTAGCGGTCGTGTTTACCAGAAGGGTCAGGATCATGAATGGATCGACCTGGGCCGACTTGGCGAGGAACTGGAAGTCATGGGGATGATGGTGCACAACGGCACCGTGGTGGCCGGTAGCCTTCCATCCGGAGAGGTCTATCGATACCGCGCCAATCAACAGTGGGAGAGACTGGCGACGCTCGATTCCACCCCAGATGTCCGATACCGCCGCGTCTGGACGATGGCCGAGTGGGACGGGCAACTGGTAGCCAGCACCTTGCCGTCCGGAAAAGTGTTCGCTGCCGCCGCTGGCACGTCAGTCCAAGCGGCTCATGCAATCGACGATCGATGGCACCATGTTGCCGCTGTCCGTCGCGGCAGGGAGCTTGAGTTATGGCTGGATGGGCGATTGGTCGCACGAAAGAGCCAAGCCGACCTGCCTACCTACAACCTCACCAGCCAATCCCTCCTGAGAATCGGTGCAGGCCGACACGGCACACTGCAGGGAACCATCCGTCAGGTGCAACTCTTTTCCACGGCGCTCACGCCAGAGCAACTGGGACAACACACCGGCCCTGAGAAATAAGTGGTTGCATCGGCCGGTTGGATCGATGCATGCATCCGTCGAAGATCGTTATCGACGAATCGCCGAGTTCTCACGTTGCCGTTGGAATGGCAACCATTCCAATTCTGCTTCTCAAGCGATCCAACCCCGAAGACATTGAAAACAGCTCTCCCAGCGTTCGACGCCACCAGACTGTTTGACACTCGGGAACCAGCAACAGTCCGCTCGGGGGATGCCGTAGTCGGCATACGCGTTACAACGTGCGCAAAGATTGCCGCAAGGGGAAAAAAATCAGATGGGGCTGAGTTTAACGGGGCGATTCCCAAAGACCAGCCGATCCAATGGGAGAAGGATTTCCGGCGTCACGGACGACTCTTTCCACGCCAACGACCACGAACGCTGCGCCCCCGATTGCCCGTGCGACGAAGGTGGCCGATCCATGATGCACCCCACATCTTCGCTGGCGATCTGACGTCGATGCTTCGGTGTCCGGACTGCCCACAAAAGGAATAGTGCGAATGCTTCGCTTCCCAAGTCGATGGAAACTCCATCTCACTTTCCCGCTTTCCGCATTGTTTCTCACCACACTCCTGCCAACTTCCATCCTCCACAGCCAGCAGTCGACGCTATCCACGACAACCTCTCCTGATCGTGGCGTCCCACCATCTCCCGGACTGATGGAACTGCAAGGCATTGCTCGGGAACTTGATCATCCACCTTGCATCGACGAATCGTGCCCCATCGCACCTAGCGGCCTACACTCTTCGTTTCCGATGGCCGATGCGATTTCCGAAGTCGAGCCAGTAGATCCATCGAAAATGCTGAGCGGGCTCGATGCCAGCGCTACCTGTCCACTAGAGGTCCAGCGGATTCCAGAGTCGCTATCGGTGGTCGGCCATTCTGAGTTTTTGGAGTCCACTGGCGAAGCACCCGAAGGCAAGCTGACCAGCGCCCCGGTGCCTCAGCAGGAAGGCTCACTGGATTCCAACCAAGCAGCAAGGGGTGCGGAGCAAGGGGCTGGCGGCGCAGCAGTTCCAAGCGATCCCCCGTACCGGCTCAAGGAAGAGTATCGATCGTACGACGCACCCACCCCGACTTCGGAAAGTTCGTCCATCCCAGAGCCAAAGGAGAAGTCTTCCATCCCAGACATTGCAGAGGCTAGCGATACCCCTGGCAATGTCGCTCCTCCCGATGACGGTGCAGCCCCTGCACCAAGCGAAGCGATTGGAAAGGCGACCGCCCCCCAAGCACCCACTGCGCCACAGAATGAACCTCGGCTATCTCCATCAATCCCCGCCCGTGACTCCACCGATCCCAGCATGGAGACAGCTTTGCAGAAGATCGCGCCGATGGCTGAGACACTCTCCCTCGAAAACGGCTCCGTCGGCTGCGCCCAGCCCGACCCGGGAACACCACCCAGCCCTGTCGCGCGGCCAGTGCTGCGGAATCGACCTGCCTCGACGATTCTTCAGAAGATGCGTCGCTTGTGGGAGCGATGCACATCGGGGAATCTGCAAACCGACGGCCAGATTCCAGCTTTAGACAAGTTGCCATCGATCCAGAACATCCACCGCCTCCCGATGCCCTGGCATTACCAGTTGCCCGCCTCGAAAATCGCATCGTTGGCTTGGGTAGAGTATCCGCTCACCGATCGATGGCACCTGACCCTGCCCGCCAGCCTGCCGGGCTTCCGACCGGCGAGCTCCGCCAACGATCCACAGTCGCTGGCCCGCGATGCCGATCGAAGCTCGCAACCTTCAACCAGCGATCTTTGGAACCAAACCGCCAAGCAGTTCGGCCAATGGCTGGGAAGCCAGATTCACCGAACTCGCCAGTGGGATCGCGCCGAAAACGCTCCGTGGCTCTTCTACCTATGGCGCTGATTCAGTCCAAAAACCATGGAGCATTGCGACTGGCAGGCGATTCGAAGTGGGGGCGATTTGGTTCTTTCCAATCTGCCGCAGCAGGGATCACCCTCACTTGCGAAGGATCGACCTGCACTCCACCGCTGACGATGACGACATGCTGCTTGCCGACCGCCTCCTGAGCCCCGATGGTTGGAGTGAAGCGGACCGGTTGCGTCAACTGCGTGGCATGTTGCTGAACTAGGCGATCCATCAGATTGGCCCCCTGAGGACTTCGGCGAATCACCTCCAGCACTAGTGCTGCATCGAATACTTGCTGAATCCGACCGTAGCAACGATGCATGCGACACAACTCCCGAAAGTGCTTCGTGAAGTCGCTTGCGAAAGATTTGCCTGCAATATCTTCGCTTTGACTGGAAGTTCGCTGGCCCGTCGCATCCAGAAACTCGTGATCGCTGAGCACCTGAAGGGACTGATCGGGGATGCGGAACGCATGCCCGTCCGGTGAGCGGATGATGGCGCTAGGGGACAAAGTGAACCACCAACGCACCAAGCTCTGCGCAGGAATCCGACGATGATGTCCCGACCACTCGAAGTGATCCTTCATTCCATCTGGCTTGGATTCCAGCCCTAACCCAACGCGTTTCATGTGTCGATCGGCGATGAGAAGATCAAGTCCCGTCATGGACTGGTCTGGAAGCTGTCGTAGACTCACTACTTGACGGCCCAACGCTTCGATGAGCTGATCGCGAACTTGATCAGGAGAACGTGCAAGCAATTGACGCGTTTCGGGCCGTGCAGCCAACCGGCTGGCTTGCACCAAAGCCTGGGGATCGGGATCGATCGAACAGCCAAAGGGCCCGGTCTGTTTGTCGATGACCGGAGCAAGGTCCCAGAGCAATCTTGCCGGGAACGGCTCCATCCCATCCTCAGGTCGCCGCATCCTTCCCATGGCATCCAATTCGTAGCCGCCTGCCGGACCGCCAAGAAGCCACTGCTGATGCTGTGGATCCCAGAGCACCCACTCGACCCTTGCCAACCCACCCAGCAGATCACCTCCCGCTCGCTCCAACTGGTCACCAAACCCACCTGCCCCTTTTTGCCGCTCCACCAACGCCGTCAGCGATACCCAGCGCAGATGAGAATCTTTCAGCCAAGGAGCGATCGATTGCACGGAAACTTTTTTCGATGGCCCCTGGCGGTCCGAGGGTGTGGGTCCAACGACCGATTCGATCATCACACCCTGGGGATCGATCCAAACGCCGCTGGCGAATTCCTGAATGGTATCGGTCCCGCCATCGGCCTCCCAGTTCGCTTCGACCGTGCTGGTGATCAGTTGAATCAGCGACTGAAAATCAGCACCAGCGGCCCCTCCCATCGGCTGCGCCGACTCCGCATCGCTTTCCGACGATCCACCGGGGGCCCCGGATCGAGAGGAAGAGGTCGACCTCGATTGCCACTGCTGCCAGAGCGGGTCGATCCAGTCAAGGCGTTGTTCCAGCGGAAGCTTGCGGACGTTGGAAATCGCCTGCGAGAGATTCCCTGCTTCGATCGCCGCATCGATGGCATTGGACGCTGCATCTTGGCCCAGCAGGGCAGGCATGGTCCAGCTGAAGAATGCCATCTGCATCATCAGCAGGAAAGCGGCCCTGGACTTTAGCGCTTCGATTCTTTGTCGGAAGGCTTCCATGTTTCGTCGATTCCAAAAAACATCAGGTGCTGGATCGGAAGTCCATCGAATTCGCGCACCAAGCGAAAACCATTCGCCTGATACTCTTTCAGGATCTGCTTCTTGGTCATCTTATGCAGTGGCTTGATGGGAACCCGCGGATCCTCTCCACGAAACTCCACGAGTGCGACCACCCCCT
This sequence comes from Planctomycetaceae bacterium, assembly GCA_040375295.1. Lineage (GTDB taxonomy): Bacteria > Planctomycetota > Planctomycetia > Pirellulales > Pirellulaceae > JBEISR01. Next base: position 5,471 of record JBEISR010000012.1, on the reverse strand, counting down.
CAGGCGACAGACTTTTGCGAATCGACGCCAGCATCTCCTCGGGATGGGAGAACTCGTGATAGACATCGACCAATAGCAGCAAGTCGACTTTCCCATCCGGAAGTTTGGCATCATTCACGGTGCTGTGAATCATGTCGATCTGATCGATCTTCGCTTCCGCAGCTCTCCGGCTGAGCAGTTGCAGCATTTCCGGCTGGATATCGACTGCATAGACCCTTCCGGTTGGTCCAACTTTCTGAGCCATCAGCAGGGTGTAGAAGCCATTGCCACAGCCGAGATCGCAGACCGACATACCTGGCTTTAGCCCCAGTTGTTCGAGCACCACCGAAGGATTCTCTTCCAGTTCGCGCGTTTCGCGAATCAGCCAGGGTGCACCCAGATAGCCCATGGTGTCGGCGATGCGACGTCCCATGTACTTTGTCCGGTTGACACCCCCAATCTCAAGATCCTCCTGCTGCTCATCGACCGAGCCGGCCTCCGGCAATTGTTCGATTTTTTCCTGTCCGACTGCCAAAGGAACTCCAGCAGCGCACGAGATCCAACCAGCGAGAAACGGTCCGATAAGGAATCGAACAAATCGCAATCGTTTAGTGCATTGGGTGATCATGATCGCCATCGGCTCCTTGGATGTCCCGTTTGAGTCAGAATAAAAAAGCTCACCGTCGGCAAATCGCTACCCGTTGACTCACCTGGGACTCACCTGGGATTCGATCGCACCAGCTTGTGGAATGCTTCGTGCAGCTGTTTGGTGATTGGACCCACCGCTCCGTCCCCGATCGGTCGGTCATCGAGCTTCACCACCGGAATCACTTCGGCGGCGCTCCCGGTCAGAAAACATTCGTCTGCAATGTAGATATCGTGCCGACTGAGGGTGCATTCCTCAGAAGGAATTCCGAGCTGGGAGGCAAGTTCTAGGACCGCATTGCGGGTGATCCCCTCGAGAATGCCGGAGTGGATCGAAGGGGTCCGCAGGACACCTTTGTGGATGATGAAGATATTGTCGCCGGTGCACTCTGCCACTTCGCCTTGATGGTTCAGCATCAGCGCTTCAATGCAGCCGGCCTTCAGGCCTTCGATCTTGGCCATGATGTTATTGAGGTAATTCAGCGACTTGATGCGAGGATTGACCGCCGCAGGGTGATTGCGAATAGTGCTCGCAGTGACAATCTCCAACCCCTTGCTGTAGTACTCCTCGGGGTAGAGGGCAATTTTGTCGGCGATGATGATCACCTGGGGATTGCTAGTGCGGTTGGGGTCCAGCCCCAGCGATCCTGCGCCTCGCGTAACCACCAAGCGGATGTAGGCGTCGGTCAGCGAATTTTTCTGCAGCGTCGCATAGACAGCCTTCTCCATCGCCTTCGGATCGATCGGAATCGTCAGGTGGATGGCGCGTGCCGACTGGTAGAGTCGCTCGAGGTGCTCCTTCAATCGGAACACCGTCCCCGAGTAAGCCCGCATCCCTTCGAAAATGCCATCTCCATACAGCAGTCCATGATCATAGACGCTGATCTTCGCATCTTCTTTGGCGTAGAAGTTACCCGAGATATAGATCTGCAACGACATTCCAATTCATCCTCTTACGATCAAACATGCACCGAGTAGAAACATCCATGCGACATGCGATTGGATCGGTTCATCACTTACCGACGGGGTCCTTTTTCTCCATCAACGGTTCGTAGGGTACTTCCACCAGATTGATCCCTGCGAACGGTTTTTCCTTTGGTGTCACCAAGACCCCGGTCGACACTTTCAGCGGATAGACACACTCTAGGTCATAGGTCAGTTCCACAAACGAAGCGGTCCAGCCAGGCTGGTCGGATGGCGGTGGCGCCAGGTAGCTCCCATCGGCCTGCGGCGCCAGCACCGTTGGCTGGAAGGCAGGGCCGATCGTCATCAGCCGGAAATCGCGAGCCTTCGGGTTGTTGGCTCGCCAGAGAGTCACCGACAAAGGTCGGCCACTGGGCCGCACCTCGATCGCTCCATTGTCCAGAAACTTCCAGGAATACTCCGGCAACTCTTTCTTCGCGAAGACGGCTTCGTGGAATGCCGCGACACTTTGTACGGCATCCGAGTTCTTCAATCCATGATCGGCATTAGGAACATAGCGAAGCAGTTTTTTGCCCTTCAGTTCGTCGTAATAGAACTGCGATGAATCGGGGACGAAAAACTGGTCGCCGCTGGCGTTGACGATGTACTTGGGCAGCGTCAATCGATCACGGTAGGAGTACGGATCGACCAAAGCGTACAAATCCTTCATACGAGGATGGTCGAATCGCTGCAGGATGTTGTGCTGGTAGTAGTTCCCGATCGCTTCGGACCAGAATCCGTACACTTCGGCGTGATGCTTCAGTGACGGTCCCGCATTGGCGACATCGATCACGATCGGCACAATCGCCTCGATGCGGTCGTCCGCCGCACCGCTCAACCAAGTCGTCCAGCCACGCTTCGATCCACCACCGACAATGAACCTGCTGACAGCATGCTTCCCTCCCGCCTCGGACTTGCTGAACTCTTGGATGCAGTCCATGGCCCGCACGACGCTTTTGACCATCGGAAACCGTGGTAGCCAAGTCGGATCCCCCGACTCCAGGAACTGTGACCAGCAATACCCGATCAAGTCATCCTCTTTCCTTTGCGTGCCATCCTGATGGAAGACCAGAGGCTGGTTCGGGATGTTCTTCAGCTCCGCGACGATGCTACCCGTCGACTGCGCGATCGTTGAGATGATGGTATCGATCCCATTGGGCGGGTTTGGATCGTGGCTGCCACCGCCTATGAAAAGGAAGACCCGATCGGTCTTCACTTCGGCGGGAATCGCGACCGTCAACCAATGCTCCCAAAGCGGCTTGTCGACATCTTCTGCGGTGCGCCAAGTCTGGGACGTCAATCGAATCATCGCCCCTTTCAAGTTCCCCAAATCGATCGTCTTGGCCACCTCCCAGCGATAGCTTGCATCCGGCTTGGCGATGTATGCATCGAATGCCGTCAACTTTCCACCCGGCGGCGGTTCAGCCCTTACCCATCCGCCGGCCCCCAGTAACGCGAGAACGCAAAGCGTCAGAAAGCCCTGGTGAACCCCGAGAGCACCCCTGGAAAAATCGAGCATGAAGGTAATCCTGACCATAAGATTCCGTAGATGGACTCGCCAAACGTTCTTCGTCATGATACGAAATGCATCGACCAGCGGGTAGATTATCGAGAGTCCTCGGCTCAAAAGGTCGAGGCCCACGCAGCATGCACCGGACCTTCAGGGGATTTGCACTATGGCCGACTTTCCTTGGTTCTCCGTTTCTCAAGCTCGACAGGAACAAGCCATCGGGAAGCAGGTGGAAGTGCGTGGCTGGGTCCGGACTAGGCGGGACAGCAAAGGCGGCTTCAGCTTTCTTGAGATCAACGATGGCAGTTGCCTGGGTAACATCCAGGCCATCGCCGACCAATCGCTGCCCAATTACGAATCGGAGATCCTGCAGCTTTCCGTCGGTAGCAGCATCAAGGTGGCAGGCGAAGTCGTCGCCAGCCAAGGGGGCAAGCAGGCAACCGAACTGAAGGCCAGCAGTGTGGTGGTGACGGGGCATGCCGACCCCCAGGAATACCCTCTCCAGAAGAAACGACACACGCTGGAGAAACTGCGGGAATGGGCTCACCTTCGCCCGCGCACCAACACCATCTCGGCCGTCGCCCGCGTTCGCAATCGGATCAGCTTCTCGACCCATCAGTTCTTCCAGGAGAACGGTTTCTTCTACATCCACACCCCCATCATCACCGCCAGCGACTGCGAGGGGGCAGGACAGATGTTTCGGGTGACCACGCTGCCGATGGACAAACTGCCCATGGCGGATGGACGCGTCGATTACAGCCAGGACTTCTTCGGTCGTTCGGCCTTCCTCACCGTCAGTGGACAGCTTGAAGGGGAAATCTACGCCACGGCGCTCAGCAAGATCTACACCTTCGGCCCCACCTTCCGCGCAGAGAACTCCAACACCAGTCGACACCTGGCGGAGTTCTGGATGATTGAACCAGAGATGGCCTTCTACGAGCTTTCCGACAACATGCAACTGGCCGAAGCCTATCTCAAGCGGATGGTGCGCGATGTGCTCAACGACTGCGGAGAAGACATGGCATTCTTCGACCAGTGGGTGGAAAACGGGCTACTCCAGCGGCTTCAGGCGGTTCTCGATAAGGAGTTCGTGAGGCTCTCCTACACCGAAGCCATCGATATCCTCTCGCGAAGTAGCCAAAAGTTCGACTACCCGGTCGCCTGGGGCAGCGACTTGCAGGCAGAACATGAACGCTTCCTGACCGAACAACATATCCAAGGTCCCATCATTCTTTACGACTACCCGGCCGCCATCAAATCGTTCTACATGCGACGCAATGAGGATGGCAAAACAGTGCGGGCGATGGATGTGCTGGTCCCAGGTGTCGGTGAAATCATCGGCGGAAGCCAACGGGAAGAACGCTTGGAAGTCCTTCAGCAGCGGATGCAGGAAATGGGGCTGTCGGAAAAGGATTATTGGTGGTACCTAGAGCTGCGGAAGTACGGCACCGTGCCTCACTCCGGTTTCGGCCTGGGGTTGGAGCGCGCCGTGCAGTTCATCACCGGAATGACGAATATACGCGACGTGATTCCTTTCCCACGCTACCCAGGATCGGCCGAGTTCTAAAAGCCAACCCCCCCGACGCCCCAATGGCTTCGCGTTTCATCGGGTCAGACAGTTCCTCGCCAAAATGGAAGCCTCGATGGACCCACACCAACCGTCGCAGGAAAGCTGGGAAGCGAAGTTCTCACGCCGCTCCAGGCATCAGATCGCCATTCGATGGGAGGGTTCCCCCCAAACGTCGCTCGATCGTCGCTTCAGTCGACTTCATCATTGGCAGTGGGATCAAGCACCCTCCCTTCCTGCATCCTCTTCCCACTTGGTCATTCCCCCTCCCTGGTCCGATCCCAAAGCGATCGACCCTGAACTGGCGATGGTCGGTGCGATCGCCAGTTGCCACATGATGTCGTTCCTGTGGGTCGCTCGACACGTCCCCTGGAAGGTCATCTCCTACTCCGATCGCGCAGAAGGGGTATTGACCAAGGATTCGGAAGGCAGGCCGTGGCTCAGTGACATTCGCCTTGCCCCCGAAGTGGGATTTGATGGGCCTTCCCCCGATGCCACCGCCCTGAAAAGCCTCCACCAAGAGGCGCATCACGAGTGCTACATCGCGAGATCCATCCGATCCCGAATCTGGCTCTTCGACCATCCGCTGGAATAAGCCTAGCTCGCCACCTAGCATCTCAATGGTCTTTCCCACGACGCCATTCACCGGTCTCTTGCTCCCTCCCGAAAAAGAGCATCTCACAGAGGCACGGGAGACACGGAGATTCGGAAATTGAAGTGTGATTCGCGAGCCTCTCAATCTCCCTCTGTGCCTTTGTGCCTCCGTGAGATCCCCAAGTAGGGCAAGCCAGACTGGACGAACCATGT
>JBEISR010000011.1:0-146159 GCA_040375295.1 Planctomycetaceae bacterium | reverse complement strand
ATCCACTGCGCCCACTGATCTGGCTGGAAGCGACATCGAGGCATGGCTGGTTCTCCGCTGACTAGAAAGCCAGCAGTATCCCATCCCCGTCAACCTGTACTTCGCCGTACGCATACAATCAGTCGCCGCCATCTGTGGATTCGACGTCTTTGGATTTCTGTTTATTGCCGGACTTTTTTCCTTTGGTCGACTTGTCGGAGCGGCCTGACTTCTTCTCGTTCCCTGATGCGATCTCCCGTTCCAAGGTCTGAATGTATTCCGGAAATTTCGCCAACTCTTCAGCAGGAACTTCCGGGAACTTCAGATCCATTTTCTGAAGATGTTGGGTGATGATGTCGGCTACGACGGTTCGTGTGTACCATTTGTCGTCCGCAGGGACGACATACCAGGGGGCTGCCTTCGTACTTGTCGCCGGTAGCATCGCGTCGATCGCTTCCTCATACTTGTCCCACAGAGCCCGCTCCTTCAGATCCCCAGAGTTGAATTTCCAATGCTTGGAGGGGTCCGTCAATCGTTCCAGCATCCGCTTCCTTTGCTCTTTCTGAGATACATGCAAAAAGAACTTGATGACTGTGGTTCCATGCTGCGTCAGCATCTCTTCGAAATGGCGAATTTCGGAAAAACGATGCTCCCACATCGACTCCCCTTTTCGCAGCGATGGAAGGACCTGTGGCCTGAGGAACTCGGGATGCACCCGCACTATCAGCACTTCTTCGTAGTAGGATCGATTGAAGATCCCGATCATGCCTCGTTTCGGAAGGCATCGCATCGGGCGCATTAGAAAATGATGCTGCAGCTCTTCGGAGTTAGGAGCCTTGAACGATGAGACGACACAGCCCTGGGGATTGATGCCACCCATGACGTGGCGAATGGTTCCATCTTTTCCTGCGGCATCCATCCCCTGCAAAATCACTAGCAGAGATTGTTTTCCATCTGCATAAAGTCGTTCTTGCGCTCCCTGAAGAGCGGAAACGTCGGAGGCAAGCGCCTGCGTTGCTTTCTCTTTCATTCCATCGATGGATGGACTGCTGGTTGGGAGCTTGCGAATGCGAAGCTTCTCGCCGAGGGGAATACGAAATTTCTTCAGGTCAAATTGGTGCGTGTTGGCCATCGAACTGCCTGCAGGGGGAAACGGTTGGATCGTTGAAAGGTCCGCTCGTACGGTATCTACTCGGTTCCAAGGACTTCGGGACAGAGTCACGGTGTCGCTAAGAGTTTCTCCATTCTAGTTGGAGAAACTGGCTGCGCCGAAAGATCGCGCTATACCCCCTCCCGGGGACCGGCAAGGACTTGAGCTCCAAGCCAGTTGCCGAGGTGGGGACCGAGTTGTTGGTGGAGCGGGAGAAAAGCTGAGGTCCAACGAGCATTTACCTCCAAAGGCAGACTTATCGAAGGACCGGGAAGCCACAGAAAGTCGACGCCAATCCAGCCCAGCAGAAACGCATCGGGTAGGTAGAGGCAGGCGGACAACGGCTGCATAAGGGATGGGGTGGGACCATCTTTCCAGGGGAATTGCCCTCCGTGGTACTCGATCGCCTGTTCAGGCCAATGGATGATCTGGGAGCAGGGACCCAACAGCTTCCAGCCGGATGGGAGCTGGCCGGAGTCAGGGAACGGCGCGGCGTTTGCACCAAAAAAGTGGATGCTTCCTGGCTGTCCGAGCAGTCGAGGCTGCACAATCCACTGCGTCGGATCATCCAACTCATCGACCCAGGATTGCAGTTGATGGAGGTCGAGCGTCCAGCGACTAGCGTCGCAACCGGCACCATGCCGAGCCTTGAGTACCCAGCCGGATTGAAGGGAAAGAAACGGTTCCGGAAGATTCCATCCCTCGGACGCTTGGCGGATCGACCAATCGTCTGCTAGGCAGGTGGGAATGGTCTGCAGGCCGTTGGCTTGCCAATGCCGATAGGTATCCCATTTGTCTCCAAAATGCTGCAACGCTTTCGCGCTGCTGACGAGAAGTCTCGCCCCTTCCGCTCTAAGTCTGCCTGACAGTTCGCTCATCAGCATTTGCGACTCCGGGGCAATCAGGATCGTCCAGTCCGCCAGCTTCGCCAGTTCCAGCCAGTCCTCCCACCATCGATCGGGTTGGATCCGATGGGTGGCCCCGGAGGCAACTCTCGGGATGGTATCCAGTGATGGATCGACAGCAAGAACCGGGAAGACTCCCGGATGTACCTGAAGTGCCTCGGCGATTGCATTGGCGATCGCTTGACCTTCGGCCAACAGTTTTGCTGGGATGCGATGGTGGGAATCTCGCCATCCACCGCCGGAAAGGTATTCGAGAATGGCGACTCGCAAGTGAGATCCTCTCGAAAATAAGCGAGCAAAGAGGCAGAGTCCGGTCGGAAAGCAGATCTCGTGCGGCGTGTCACTATTCGATGGCGTTAGGTCAGTCGAACATGGGGCGCGGCGCTGTGCGGAAAAACGATTGATCCGGCCTAAGTCGATCCGATGCCATCCCTGTGAGCATTCATCGGAATTGAGCTCTGTGTTGATGCTTGCTTCTGTGCGATCTAAATCCGTCGCATGTCCCTAGAGTAGCGAGGCCAATCTCTATGCGGACAGGTTCTCCGATAGGGTCGGGATCGCTACGATCGTGGTCCGGTAGGCGATACAATCGATGCCGAAAAAAGTTGATCCGACATTCGTGTGGGGCAAGGGCTAGGTAATGCTATGCAATCTTGCCATGCTGGAATCGCGACATCCTGTTTGCGGTAAGGCGCAAACCGACCGTTTCTTTGTGCAGCAGAGGCACGTTGGAGGTGATGCGTCCCTAGGCAGCTATTGGAGGATTTCTGTTGGCGCAACTCGAAACTTCGGGCAACCTTTGGGGAGCGATTTCCTCTCGATGCAGCGAAACGATCACTTACCACAAGAATCCCTGATGGACCAAAAAAAGGCGACCGGAAAACCGATCGCCTTAAGTGCTGTTTTTAGGAACCAATGGGTTACAGCTGCTCGAAGGGGAGTTCAAAAGGCTTCATCATCTGACTGAGGTCGCCTGATTGCAGTCCAGCCTTCAGCCATCTGACCCGCTGTTCGGCGGAACCGTGTGTGAAGGCATCAGGTCGGACATAGCCCATCGCCTGCTCCTGGATCTTGTCGTCGCCAATCTTGGTGGCGGCATTGAGGGCTTCCTGAAGGTCGCCTGACTCCAGGATCGACTTCATCTGCTGGGCGTGGTGAGCCCAGACACCAGCCAGATAGTCTGCCTGAAGTTCTAGGCGAACGCTCCACTGGTTCCCTTCCACCTTGCTGGATCGCTGCTGACGCATCTGCACCTGTTCGGATAGCCCCAGAAGGTTCTGGAGGTGGTGTCCAACCTCATGCGCAACGACGTAGGCCATCGCAAAATCGCCAGGGGCTTTGAAACGCTGTTTCAGCTCCTGGAAAAATGCCAAGTCCAGATACACCTTGCGATCTGCTGGGCAGTAGAAAGGTCCCACTGCTGCGTTTGCCATCCCGCACGCCGATTCAACGCGTCCGCTGAAAAGCACCAAGTTGGGTTTGACGTAGGTGAACCGGTTATTACCCGTTAGTTGACGCAGTTGGGGTGTCAGTTCGTCCCAGACATCTTCGGTGTCTTTCAGAACGACGGAGACGAAATCCTTGAGCGGCTTCTCGGCCTCCAATTGCCTCGGATCGATTTTCTGTGCGGGGGCTGCCTGAGCCTGTTTCTGCTGCTGCTGGACCATCCCACGTGGATCCCCACCCAGGAAAGAGATCAGCAGAACCATTAGCAAGGTAATCAAGCCGCCACCCATGGCGATTTGTTTACCGACGGGCATACCTCGTCGGTCCTCGACATTTTGACTTTGTTCGCGACCTTCCCAACGCATTGTCCCGGAATCCTCCGATGAATGGTGTTGCAGCCAAACCCTAGTAACCTCCGGCTCCATTGCGCCGAAAGCTCTGCTTAAGTCTAAACCATCTACCTCGACATGGGTATCCGATACGCCATGGCCGATTGGGCTTTTTCCCGATCCGGGATTCCCAGAAGCTCAGCCCCCGGGACGTTCTGACGCAGTGGTTGGCGGAAAGTTCCCGGGAGTCATTAAGCTGAGAAAAAAGGGGGCGTAGTCCTCCGAATTTCTGGTCCAGCTGGGATTCTTGTGGGTGGCGATCACTGTTCCTTAATCCGCTTGGGGTCGCCCCTGGAAGGTCATGGCATGGTTCGCGTGTACTGTCAGGAGTATCCGGCCGGCCAACTGAAGTGGAAGGAATCAGGTTTTGTGGGCAGGGCGGCGGATGCAAGACTTGGAGGCCAGCTAGGGATAGATCTCGCCCTGCCCTTGGGAGAGTGCGCGAGGTGCAGTCATTTTCCAAATCGTAAGCCGAAGGGTGCGATCCCTCCGGTATGCGTCGACTGGCTTAAAAGCACCCGACGGGTGAGCGCCAGTCCGCCTAGATATGGGCGGTAATTCCGGCTTGGCACCGTTGGGTATCCGTGGATGGCACTCGCCTCACTGACCCACGGAATATTCGAATGGACCTGATTTTTTCCTTCAAGTCTCTGCTTCTTGTGGCGAGAACTGGGTTCACTGGGGAACGAAGAGGTAGAAATCATCCATGATCGCCCACAAAAAAAGCATCAGGGCTGCATTGCGCTGCCTTAGGCGGAAAGATCGAGATGGACCGCTCGATTTGGCTCATACATCGGGAGAAAAATCGGTGACGATGGCACGCGCCTGGCCGCATTCCAGTTCGGTACCAGCTTCCCAATAAGGGCGTTTGACTACGGCGAAGGCGATCGAGTTGCCTCCGGAAGGGTCCGGAGCACTGGACCGGGTGCTACCGACATCGACACCTTCTTGGTTTCTCAGAGCCGTACGTGGTGCTGGGGGTGGTCCAGAAACGCTCAGTCGACACATCTTCTTTTGGACTTGTCCGAGCGCATCGAGCCTCGCGATGGTTTCCTGGCCGAGATAGCAACCTTTCTGGTAATGTACCGACTCGGCTTCGCGAGTGGTTTCTTGGGGGAACATCCCCGGATCGATGTCGACTCCAAACCAAGGCCAGTTATTCCGAATGCGAATGGCGTCGAACTGCTCGGGCGACAAGAGGGTCGATGGCGGAGCAAGCTGCAGGTCATCTTCTGCATGCGTCGACGTCATGGCGATGATCCAGCTGCCATCGCCACCCCATCGCCAGGGAGCGTGCAAGCGACTTCCGTTCGGAAGGACTAGTTCTTTACAAAATGAGGAACGATCGGGCACCGGCGAAAGTCCTGATGCAGCGATCCAATGAAAGTGATCGCTACGATCGGCCAGCTGCACATCTTCGCGAAAGATGTAGCGATCTAAATGGTCCAGTAGCACTTGCTGAAGGCCATGCGTTGTGACCAAAAGCGTCACCTCGGCTTGGTGCAAAATCCAGCCATGGCAAAGCGATCGTCCTTTCACATCGCACAGGAAAAGCTCAGCCGTTGATCCTTCGGCCAGCTGTGCCACCTTCTGGGTCGAAAGATTGTGGAGCAGTTGGAGGCGGTCTCGCCCAGACCATTCGATCACGGTGGCGGGAGGCAGTCGAAAGAAATGGTCGATGCGATAGCTCATAGTTGTCCGGAAGAAAGAAAGTTCGCTGGCAATCAGTGGGACTCGGTCACGGTGGGGCTGCAGGCTGCCAGAGCCGAATGGATGAGGAATGGTTGCTTGGAGCGATCGATGAGACTTTGAAGTTGGGATTGGCTGTCGATCACTCCCAAGCCTATCGATTCGAGGGAGGATCGATTGGCGGCGCAGGCGAACGCGATACGGCATCGTTTCCGAGCCGCCATCAGCGCGGTGGCAGCAAACAGTTCGTGGCCCGAATCGGGAAGCGGTGGAGATTCCTTCCCCATCCCATGGAGCAAAGTCCGAAGGTGGCCACGCGGTGATTGATCCAACGAGGATGCGACGATCAGCAGGGAGTCTCTGGCCATCTGAGTGGCTAGATGGAGTGCGACACGAGCGACCTGAGTCCAGGTGCATCGGTCGGAATTGCCGACGAGGGAAGCGACTACGAGATCGCTTGCATGAAGCGTTTTGGCCGGAAGTTGCGGCAATTCTTCTTGTTCCAGCCACTGGAGCATCGATCGGGCTTCGCCTGCCTGGATTGCGGCGATCGTTTCATCACGCCCTTCGACGACGACAATCGAAAGTCCCTGGACCAGGGAGTGGAGCGCGGTGTCGGGTGTTGCAGAGGCTTTTGACGTCGAGGCGAACACACCACTTCGCTTGGCCCATTGCTGTTCCCATCGCCTTGCGGTCGCTGAATCAACAAAATCCGGTGCCATCGAGAAAGGAGCCATTGCACCCCAGCCTCGACAGCTGGCGGCCGATTGGATCGGAAGGAGGAAGTCTGCATCGACCAGATCTCGTTGCACATAGATCGGTTCGGCTTCTTCGTCGGCTGCCAAGTAGGCCATCGTGGGTGGGTCATTGGGCCGGTGCACGACCCAGCGAATCAAGCTTTTCGAGGGTGATTCCTGATCCTCTACCTGCTGCTGGGTGTTGAGCGCAGCGAGTGTCATATCCGAAGTGGATGTGACAACGGTGATCGATTCGAGGTCTGGTTGAGCTGCCAGGAGGCGATCGATCAGCGGCCTAATGACCTCAGAGGCTGATGGGACACCAGGATGGAGCGCGATTGCGACGCGATCCCCTGGGACCAAGGCTTCGTAGAGTGGTGGGTAGCCGAGGGGCGATGCGACAACTTCATGCAGCAGCGTTTCCGGCGAACTGGTCGCTTCTGGCGGAGCCCAATGTTCGGCAAATCCGCTCAATTGCCAATGGACCCCGTCCCCGACCGGTAACTCCCAACTTTTGCTTTTCAATTCTTGATTCTCCACCGCTCAGGTGCCTCGACCGGTAATTCAGGATCGAGCCCGCAGGATGGAGCCTTGGATCCGTGTCTTATCCTGACGTATTGTTTCGATCTTCCCAATAGGAGAGAAGGTGGGGTGGGATCTGTTGGGTGATCCATTGCTGCTGCTGGGTGTCGAGCGAAAGGAAGTAGCGACGGGCTTCCGAGCGGTCGCGCGCCAGTTGGTCCATCTGGTTGTATTCCAGGTCCAGCTGCATTTTTTCCAGGAGGGCAAGGACAAGAATACGCGGGTCAACCTCTTCCCGAGTCAGGATTTTATCGAGAGTCTGCTGGGCGAGATCAAAATCCTTTTGAGCGATCGCGACGCGGGCCAATTGCAGCCAGGCCTTGAGGTTATAGCTGAGAAAGGCATCGGACTGCTCCGGTGGGAAATACGTTTCCACCGCTTTCCACTGAGCGACATTACCCTGCACCATGGCATGAAAAAACTGCTCCCTCACCGTCGGCTTTCTCTCGACCAGTTCGACCTTCCATTCCGGCTCGGGAACCAGGCCCTGGGAACTGTTCAAGGAAAATAGGGCAAAAAGTCCGGTAGCCGTGAGGATCGATCCCATGGCGATCCCTAAAGTCTTCCAGCGGCGATTTCGGAGGGCGATTTTCTGTTGAGCTAGGGTGGTCTGAAGCAGTACGGCCGGTGCACTTCGCTCAACGGCCCCCTGCACTTCCAATTCAGTCAGGGGAATAAGCGAATCGCCATGCCAGTTTCCTTCCAGCTTCGATGCGATATCGCGCAGGGAGCGAAGGACCGAGGCAGCGTCGTCGGGACGGTCGGCTGGCTGTTTGGCGAGCAGCCGATCGATCAGCTCATAGAGTGCATCGGGAAGGCCGGGCCGCTTTTGGCGCAAGGCAGGAGGTGGATTCTGCAGATGCTGCATCGCTAGGGCTAAAGCCGTTTCCCCGGTGAAAGGGGGCGATCCTGCTAGCATGTGATATGCGGTAACACCCAGAGAATAGAGGTCACTGCGCTGATCGACAGCAGTTCCCTGAATCTGTTCGGGGCTCATGTAGAGCGGGGTTCCCATCGCGACCCCGATCGCCGTCAAATGGTTTTCGTTGCTCCTTGCCCGCGCTAGTCCAAAGTCAGCCACCTTGGCGACTCCTTCCGACGTCAGCAAGATGTTTTCTGGCTTGATGTCGCGATGGACGACACCTTCTTGAGCGGCGCGATGGAGCGCCGAGGCGGCCTGAATCAGGATCGAAAGAGACTCCCGCAGACCCAGGCATTTTTGTTTTTCGATGAAAGCGCCCAGCGTATTTCCGGGAATGTACTCCTGAGCGATGTAGTGGATGCCGTTGGCGTGACCGATGTCGAATACCTGCACGATGTTCGGATGGACCAGGGCGGCGGCGTGGCGAGCTTCCTGGAGGAATCGCTGCTGGTGGTCGGCGCTGTCGACGAAGTCGCGTCGCAGCACTTTCATTGCCACATGACGATGCAGGTTCTCTTGAAATGCTAGATAGACATCGGCCATTCCGCCGCGTCCCAGCCGATGGATGATGCGATAGCCGGCTACCCGCTGATTGCTTAGGTCAGGCGAATCCGGCAGTTCTTCCGCCATCGCTTGCTACTCCCAGAGGATGTCGACCATCGCTGACTCATGGGCCTTCAACGGGACTTTCACCTTCTGGTCTTCGATCACCAAGTCGGTCCAGATTTTGCCCGCGATATCGATCGTACTCGCTTTTCTCGGCTTGCGAAACAGATCGACCGCCGCAACGGTCGATCTCCCGGCGTGGTCTTGGAGTCGGATTCGCATCCCCTGGGGCGGTTCTCCTGGACGGCCCAGCGAGGCGACAAGTTCCACCAGGATATGCGAAGGGGTGCACTGAACAAACCACGCGGACGGTCCCGTCTGCATCTCGGAAGAGGATTCTTCGATCGAGAACGGCTTGGCGAAGTGGTCCAAGCAGGTTTGCCGCGGTCGCGGGAGATCCAGGCCGATGCCAAACCAAAATGCTCCTTCTTGATTTACTATCGGCAGCAGGGAATCGAGGAATCTATCATCCAGCCGACGATGGCGCGAGAGTCCGTTGGGAAGCAGATACTCGCGATGATCCGCTTCATCGATCTCCAGCAGTGACGGGCAGTAACTCCAACCGGTCGGCATGGTCGTCTTGGTGCCATGCTGCCAAAGTGAAACGATACCGCTAATGTTGGCCCAGGCGGTTCTCCAGCAGAGGTAATGCTTGAGATCGTTAGCGGCGGGAAGTTGAAGCCCGGTGCAATGCACCGCGATATCCAGGACGCGGCTGCCACGGAATAACGAGTATTCAATTTCATAATGTCCCAGCGTGGTCGATCCATCGACCAAGTCGCCTTGGAACAAAATGCGACCAACCACCGGATTCGATTTGAGCAGTTTCATGCCAGTCGCCTTCATCTGGCTGTAGGAAGCTCCCCCGGATCCTTGCTCTGGCAGACGCACCGCAAGCATGCCGCTGAGTCGATTTCCGCGATGATTGGGTGCGTAGGTTCCTTTGAGTCGACCTGAGGCGAGGTCGAAGTGAGCTTCGATGAATTCGTTTCCGAGCACCCCCGGCTCCCGGGCAATCAGTGGCAGCTTTTTCTTTTTGATGACTCGCGTCTCGTCAGACACTTGCAGGATGCCCATGGGAGGTACGTCAACAACAACGTCAACCACGGCTTGGTCCCCTTGGGAATGTGAGTGGCTGGCGTAGACGCGAGTCGATTCGGATTCCTCCACGGCTTGCAGCGGCAAATTCTCCAGCAGCAACCGTCTTGGACCACTCCAAGGATTGACCAGAAAGAGCCTCTTTTTCGAAGCGAGGCTATCGGAAGAGTGTGGCATACGGTCACGCAGACCTTCGATGCACCGCCTTGCCGCAGGCACGATCTCCCTTGCCACTCGGGACAGCGGCTGTCGCGCAGTGATTGCGGCATCCTCTTGCCAAGACAACGCCAAGCACCTGCCCACTTTTAGGAAAAGTGCCGGTTGGCAGGATGGTGAAGGCGAGGCGGGCGTTTCCTGATCGTTGCTTCCTAGCTCAGCAGTGACTTGGGGAAGCGTCGGGTCTGGCTTGAGCGTATCGTCCGACCAGTGCCAGTCGTACGATACTTGCGGAAGTGGCTGTCGACCCAGCCATCCATCCAACTGCTGAAGCAGCACGGAAAGATTTCTAACGGCAGTCATGTCCCGCTGCACGCTCCAACGGACGTCATCGGCAGCCAATTGGCTCCCATCGACCGGTAAAGGTTGCTTGGGGAACTTGCTGGCCGTCAATCGTTCCTGGTGGTAGGGGCGCTGGGTGCTGGCAAAGTACTCTGGAAGTCGAATCCAGGAGCCTAGCAGGGGACTTCGTCGAGCGACGCGGAGGAGATCTTCCATCGGCCAGCTGGATTGCCCTGCCCAATGAGTCAGCAGGAGGGTAGGGACTTGATGGTAGTCCATCTGTTTGCCGATGCGCGTTCCTAGGTGGAGGAACGAAGCCACTTGAGCCGCGTCGATCACCTGATTGCTGATCGCATCGATGCAAGACCCGTCGGGTGCCTCCCAGTAGATTTTCGCTTGGCTGGACTGGGGGTAACGAGCCGCTTGCCAGTCGAGTAGAAGGGTGGATTTGTAACCGGAGGCCAGCAGTTGGCGTGGGGAGTTGGCGTGGAGCGATGGAGCGAACGTAGCGTAGACCTCGGGTGCGCGGCCGAAGTGTTGGCAATAAATTTGGCGGTTTTCGGCGAGCAGTTCCAGGGCGAACGACTCTTCCAGCCAGGGAATGACTGCCAATGGATCCCCGCCACCCGCCAGATCGATCTGCCCATTCTCGCGGATCGACTCCAGCCAGTTCCCACTGGAGTCGGGACTGATCCATTGAGGAAAATCACCGATCCAAAACTGGGCATGGGTGGCGCTGGTCAGGTGCTTGCTCTGGCTATCGTCTGGTGGACGGTGAAGGAGGACGACATCGATGAGATGGACTGCCTGAGCGAAATGATGGTCGCGTTCCTGAGCCAACTGATCAAAGCAGCTTTGAAGCCAACGCTCTGCTTCCGCTTCATCCTCTTTCGCCACTGCCTGGGCGGCATGGAGCAGTTGTTCTTGGAAGAGAACGGAGTTGAGCGTGCTGGAATACCGCAGCTGGCGAATGATCAAGTGCAACTGCCAGTAGGCGAATCCAAGGGCGAAGAATTCGTCTTGCCATCGATCCCAACAAGCAGATGGAGTGGATGGGGATCGAGTCGCCAGGAGGTCACGCATGGCCGACGCGGTCGAGAGGCGATCGCTTCTTGACTCGATCGCCTCACTCTCGAGTACCGTCAACCGCTCCCGGAGGGTCGTCTCCATCAAGCTTTGGCTGGCCTTGGGAACCAGCACCAACGCTTGCTCCACATCGAGTGCCGAAGGGTCGGATCGCTTCCATTCGGGAATTGTCTGGGCCTGATGGATCAATTCCGGATGCCAGAGAGCGGTCCAGCTGGCCAGCAGATCCTCGGCTAAATCGGCTGCCATCGCCTCCGATAGATCCTCAGGGGCTCCCCCAGGGAGAGCCAGTATCAGGCGTTTCCAAGTCATCGTTATCCTGTCGCAGAACTGGTAGCTGGGGGTTCCACAGGCCTGTCATTGTCGGGCGGGCTGGGTTTGGGGGAAAGGGGCCGTCGATTGGTTGTTCTCGGTGTTTTGGCTCCGGAAAGTTTGGATTCCTCAGCTCGAAGACTTGGGGATTGCTACCGGTTGCGCCGATCGACGGGATGAAAAGAGGGAGGTATCCGAGGGCCTGGCGCTGGCTTAGGGGGCTAGGCTCAACCGATGAAGATCGCAGAGATCGCACCCGGGGCCGGTCCGGTTGGTGCGTCCAGGGGGTGTGCCTGGTCGAAAAGCCTTGCATTTTGAACGGTGAAAATTTGACATGCCATTCTTCCGGGCGGTAACATGAGACAGAGTGTTTTCGGCACTCCGACCAGAGACAACTGGCGTTCCGACGATCTTCGGCGATTCGATCGGTGAACATCCAGAGGCTCCTGGTTGCTCGTCTGGGCAATTCCGTCAGGCCGCCACGAAGGGGGCCGGATGTCCGGCGGCTCGTCTCTTGCCAGTGGAATGTAGGACGACCTTATGGCCAAGAAGATTTCGCATGTCTGGGGCATAGAAGTCGGTCAAAGTGCGGTCAAGGCGCTGCGGTGCCATTTGGATGGCGATCAAGTCGTCGCGGATGCCTTTGATTACGTCGAGTATCCAAAGATTCTTTCGCAGCCTGATGCCAACGCCGAAGAGTTGGTGGCCGAAGCTTTGCAGCAGTTTCTGTCTCGCAACGATCTGAAGCATTGCCGAGTCGGTATAAGCGTACCGGGGCAAAGCGGCTTGTCGAAGTTCTTCAAACCACCACCGGTGGAAGTGAAGAAAATCCCCGACATCGTGAAATACGAAGCCAAACAGCAGATCCCGTTTGATCTGAACGACGTGATCTGGGACTTCCAGCAGATGGCAGGCAGCAACATAGAGGACGGCTACGCGCTGGAGTCCGAAGTGGGGCTGTTCGCAATGAAGAAAGAGGCAGTGCATCGGGCGCTCAAGCCTTTCCGCGATGCTGGGATCGGTGTCGATCTGCTGCAGTTGGCGCCGATGAGCGTCTACAACATGCTGACCTATGAGAAGTTCTCGGAGCGGCTGGCGAGCGAGACGTTTGATCCGGACGAACCACCCAAGTCGACTGTGCTGCTGTCGATGGGGACCGATTCTTCTGACTTGATCGTCACCAATGGGTTTCGCGTCTGGCAGCGAAGCATGCCGATCGGCGGAAACCATTTTACAAGGCAATTGACCAAAGACCTCAAGCTGACGTTTGCCAAGGCTGAGCATTTGAAGCGGAATGCGATGCAGGCGGAAGATCCGAAAATGGTCTTTCAGTCGATGCGACCGGTCTTCAACGATCTGGTGACCGAGATCCAGCGATCGATCAGCTTCTTCAAGAGCATGAACAAGAAGTCGGAAGTCGACGAACTGTGGCTGCTTGGAAACACTGCACGTCTGCCTGGTCTGCAGCCCTACCTCAACAAAAACCTAGCGATGGAGACGACGAATCTCGATCAATTCGTTCGCCTGGGTGGGGATGAGGTCAAAAACGCTCCCGCCTTCAAGGAGCATCAGTTAGCCTATGGCGTCGTCTATGGCCTTTGCCTGCAGCTGCTAAACAAGGGGTCGATGTCGACCAATCTAGTGCCGCGCGAGATTGTGGTCGAACGGATTATCAAGGCAAAGAAACCATGGGCCGTGGCTGCTCTTTCAGCCATGCTGCTGGGATTTCTCGCCAATTACGCCTTCATGCAGCGTTCCTGGAGCAACGTATCGGCCAACAAGTGGTCGTCGGCCGAACAGTCGGCCAAGTCGACTTCCGGCGCCAGCAAGCAGGAACTGGATGAAGATGCCAAGCGGAAGGCAACCATTGAACTGCTGACCAAGGTTGGACAGGAGGTCAGTTCCAATGCCGATCGGCGGATCCTGTTGCCCGAGCTATTGGTGGCCATACAAGGGGGATTGAATCGGCAGGCTGCTGACCCCAACCAGCCACCTCCAACTCCCGAAACACTGCCTTACAGTGAGAGGGCAGATTTCCACATCGAGCGAATTGATTCACAGTACCAGCCCGACCTTGCGAAGTGGTACGGAAAAGAGGTCCAGTCGCTCTATGCACTCCAAAAGAAAGCACGCGAAGATCTGCTGAAGATCACTCCCCCCAAGGATGCGGCCGCTCAGGCCGCCCAGGATGCACTCAAGGGAGCTGGTTGGGTTGTGGAGTTGGAGGGATACCACTACTACAACGGCAAGCCGGGGAAAGAGCAGGAAGCACATGTGTTTGCGAACATCATGAACTACCTGGAAAACGGGAACCTACAATTGCCTGACGACGCAGGGAAGATGTACACCTTCACCATGAAGGAGATGGGAATCTCTCACCCGATCATGGTTTCCAAATCGTACGATCCGAATTACCGCGTCCCCAATCCGGCTTACCTGATCGCCACGGGGGGAACCGCCGGAGGGTCTGCCGGTGGTTTGCTCGGAGGAGGCAGTTCACGTCCTAACATCGGTTCGTCCGGTGGCCCGGGAATCGGCAGCGCGGGGAGCGGATCGGCAGGTTTGGATTCGGAAGGGGGAACCGCTGGAGGTGACACTGGTGCTGCAGGTGGGGCTGGTGGACTGGGTGGCGGTCTTGGTGGTGGTTCGGCTCCGGGAATGACCGAGCCTGTTGACGAGAATGGCAAACCGATCCCGAAGGACTTCAAGGCGCCCAAGTTCACCTTCACCCTTCAGTTCGTTTGGCAGGAAGCGCCTCGCAGCAAGCGAGTCGAACTGCAGATTGAAGAACAGAAAAAAGCCAACAAGAACCAGGCTGGCCAACAGGCCAATGGCGTCGCGGCGAATCCCTAAGAAATAGGCTCCAGGAAGGAAATGAAGCGATGGATCAACTGAAAACTTTTCTCGCCGCATGCAAGAAGTACCACTTCTGGATCCTGACCGGGCTCACCGCGATCCTGTCGATCGTCGGGTATTTCATGGCTCGCGGCAAACTTGCCTCCGAATACGCCACGCGTGAATCGGCGCTCAATGGGGTGTTCAGCGAGATTCAGAGGATTAGCGGTACCACATCGACTCACCCCAATGAGTTCTCGCATAAGCAGATGGATCAGATCATCTCGGTGGTCACCGATGACGTAAGGTCTGCCTGGGAGATGCAGTACGATCGCCAGAAAGACATTTTTCAGTGGCCTATCGATGCACTGCCTCCAGAGGAAGCGGAACGGACCAAGGTGCTAGGTCTTTTAGACACGTATCGGCCGATTGAGTTGCAGTTGGCCTTTCCGTTGAAGGACGATCCCCTCGATTATGTATCGCGGACGATTTATCGCGACTACATCAAAGGAGTCTTTCCTCGGTTGGCATCGATCATCGGGTCCGAGTGGAAGGCAGAGATGCGCGAAGGTTCGGCCGGCAGCGCGATGAGCGGTTATGCAGGTGGCATGCCGGGATCTAGCGGTGGCGGCGAAAGCGATGACATGGCTATGGGCGGAGAAGCGGGGGCTGGTTTGGGCGGTGGCTTGGCGGGAGGAGCTGGTGGTCGACTGGGCGGCGGGTATGGGGGAATGATGGGCGGAAGTTCCGCTGCGGTGAATGCCGGCGCGAAGTCGCAATCTGTAGTGGAATGGGACTCTGCGTCACAGCAAGAACTGATGGACGGGATTGTCTCCTGGTACGACCCCAAGTCTCCTCCCGACACCTTGCAGATCTGTTACACCCAGGAAGATCTTTGGATCCTTGAAGGGATCTTGAAGATCATCGCTGCCACCAACGCTGGGGCACGAGAAAACTTTCAAGCCGCGATCAAGGAGATCGACTTCATACGATTTGGCCGGACCGCCATGGGGCAGGCCGGTGAGATCAAAGGTGCGGGGGCTGGAGCAGGAGCCGGCAGCGGAATGCCGGGCATGGGAGGAATGGGTGGTATGGGTATGGGCGGAATGGGAGGCGCAGCCGCCGGTGGGGCAGGCGGCGGTATGGGCTCCAGCGCCAACCCGTACGGCCAGGGTGGAGCGCCCAACATGGGTGGCGGTATCTCTGCGGCACCCAAGGTGACTCGCGATCCCGCAGACAATCGATACGTCGACGAAAAATTTAATCCAATCACCGGCAATTCGCTTCGGACCAAAATGAAGAGCAAGGCTCCAGGTGATGCCTATTACGCCGTCGCCAAGCGGATCCCGGTTCGGATGCGATTCAAGAAAATGGATCAGCGCAAGCTGAATAAGTTCCTGGTGGAATGCGGGAACGCTCAGATGATTCTCGAAGTGCGGCAGGTTCGGATCAATTGCGATCCAGCTCCGCTGGGAGGTGGTGGTGGCGGCGCGGCGGGTGGCTTTGGCGGCATGATGGATGGTGCCCGGCCAACTTTGGGAAGCGCCGCTGGTTCGGCGGGGCTCGATTCGGATTCGGGTGGAGCTGGCTATGGCGGGATGTTGGGAGGCGGTGGAGGAACCCTCGCCGAAGCTGGCAGCGCCTTCGATATTCCGGTCGAAATCTATGGTGTCATCTATCTCTACAACCCAGTGAACATCGAAATGCTGGGGCTGAAGCAAGTGCAGGCAGACACCAAATTGAGTACGACGGTGGAGCCAACTGCTGGCACACAGGCGGCGGCTACACAGGCGACTGCGACAGGCGCCGCGACTGCAGCACCTGCCGGCGGCGCAGCTACGACGCCTCCTGCTGCCGGTGGTGCAGCTCCAGCGGCTTCGGGTGGCGCTGTTCCACCACCCGCCAGCGGCGCTGCAGGGGCTGGCGCAGCACCCGCCACAACAGCGCCTGAAACTCCAGCAGGTGCCGGGGCGGCCTCGACGGAGCCCGTCGGAGGAGCATCACCCCCGGCAGGCGGAACGGCTGACGATCGTTAGGTGATCAGGAAACATAGTATTGGTCTCGCCTTCAGCTTTTGGCTGTGTGAAGACCATCGGTTTAGGGAA
This sequence comes from Planctomycetaceae bacterium, assembly GCA_040375295.1. Lineage (GTDB taxonomy): Bacteria > Planctomycetota > Planctomycetia > Pirellulales > Pirellulaceae > JBEISR01. The sequence continues at coordinate 129,820 of JBEISR010000011.1, read as the reverse complement.
TCAAGAAGGTTCAGCGGTCGCTTCACCAGATAGAAGCATCCCACAAAGTCATTCGGGAGAGGATACGCCGATGTTTGGACGTAAGACTAGCAAGGACGTGGAGGCCGCGATCGAAGCGGCTGATTCTGGAAACAAGGCGAAGAAGAAAGCCGAAAAGCCAAAGAAGGAGAAGGCCAAGCCGAAGGTGGCCACCGTGAAGGCAGGGAGCACTCGAGGCGGCGCGGGGGAGTTCTTCCTCCGGCACACCGAGAAATTGGTGCTTGGACTCACTGCACTAACGGCCGGCTATCTGCTCTACGATGGTCTGACCACCAAGTCGTACGACTCGGCGCGTCAACCGGATGGCCTCCAAAAACAATCGCAGCAGGTGCTCGAGCAAGTGCGAGCCGACCACTGGAATGCGATTGCACCCGAACGCCAGATCGCCTCCAACTTTGCCAATGATGCCAAGCATGCCAACAAAGGTACGGAAGCGACCTTCTACGAAACCGGCGTCTGGGAACAGAAAAGCCGAGGAGCAGGAGAAAAGCGCGGAGATCCCGCGCTGTTGGCAGCTACCGATCTGGAAGGACGTTCCGTCTACGGTGCGGTGGCATTCAATTCCAAGTCGAAGATTGATCCTCTTGCTGGCCTGAAAAATGCGCCTCCTGTAGGGAAGAAGAAGAAGGGCGGGGACGCCGGGGCTGCGGGCCCCGGTGGCGGTTATCCCGGCGGACCTGGTGGTCCTGGGGGGCCCGGCGGAGGACTCGGGGGACCCGGTGGTCCCGGTGGCGGCTTGGGAGGGCCCGGTGGTCCCGGTGGCGGCTTCCCAGGTGGTGGAATGCCAGGTGGTGGTGAAGACGAAGAAGAGGAAGAAGAAGACGCCGCAAAAGATGCCACTGGAGTCATTCGCCGACTGGATCCAAAATACGATCGTGGATTCGGAAGCAAGACCGCCGGTGCCGCCAACAGCCCCTACGGCGGTGGCGAAATGGGTGCCGCAGGCGGTGGGCTTTTTGGACCTGGCAATCGAAGCAACGCCAAGCCGGAGGACAAGAAGTACGAGGTCGCTCGCGGCGCAGTCTTCAACGTAGTCACCGCTCTGGTGCCCCACGAAGATCTCGTGAAAAACTACGGTAAGGAACTTTCCAATTCGGTCAATTTCGACGCCTTCCGCGACTCTCCAAACTACCTTGGCTTCCAGGTAGAGAGGGTCGATGTGACGGATAACCCAGCCCAGGAAATCGCAGACGACCAGTGGCAACCGCTCGATTCCGCCTCCTCAAAGACTATTCTCGACGCGAGGAGGAAGAACTGGGCAGGTGAGTGCACCGAAATGGTCCAGTCGCGCTTCGTCCATCCCATGCTCACAATGCCAATTCCGCCCATTCTGATTCGTGATTATCGAACCTTTTCGAACCACTCGAAGACCGCTTCTCTCACTGAACCCCAACCGAACGCGGCTCTGCCTCCAGGAGGAGGTAATTCCGAAGCAGGAGCAGCCGAAGAAAGCGACGGAATGCAAGGTGGCCCAGGTGGCGGCTACCCTGGTGCTGGCGGCCCGGGGGGTGGTTATCCCGGAGCGGGTGGCCCCGGTGGTGGTTATCCCGGTGCCGGCGGTCCTGGTGGTCCCGGCGGTGGTATGCCCGGTGCGGGCGGTCCTGGTGGTGGATACCCAGGTGGCGGTGCCGGAGGACTTGGCGGCGGTATGGCCGGTATGGGCAACATGGGTGGCATGTCCGGTGGTGGTGCCGGTGGCTATCCGGGTATGGGCTCCTCATCTCGCAATCAAACCAGCGATAGCAAGTACAAGTTAGTTCGTTTCTATGACTTTGAGGTTCAGCCGGGGAAGGTCTACAAATATCGAGTCCGGTTGATGCTGGAAGATCCTAATTACCCTGCAATGGCCAACATGCAGCCAGCCTTGCCGACGCTGAAAGCGGATGCACTGAAACGAGTCCAGGATCTGCAGACAGCCGATCGCAATGCAAAGAAAGATGACGACGACAAGAAAGGCAACGCAGTCCCCAAGCGAACAAGCACTCTCTATTCCCCCTGGAGTTCGCCCAGCCCTGCGATCGCAGTAGCCACCCCTGGAGAAATCCATGCTGGTGGAAGTGCGGGCCTGTTGGCCTTGGCAGAGGCCGAAGTCGATGGCAAGAAAATCCAGTTCGAAGCGCAAGGCGCGACGATCCCAGGCGGACGATTGCAAGTTGCCTATTCGGAGTGGGATGCAACTCGTGCCGCCGACATGCCAAGAGTGGAGATCGTCGAACGCGGAACTGTGCTCGCTGGGAAGCTGGGCAGCAAGAAGCAGGTCCAAGTCGTGCACCCTCTTTCCAAGATCGTTCTGGCTGACCCTGACTATCAGTTCAAGCAGCCTTGGACCGTTCTCGATGTGCAGGTGCCTCAGCAGATGAGCTACTCCAGTTTGAGCCGGGATCCACTGATGACCGCTGGCGAAACGGTAGCATTTGATCCGACCAATGGAGACTTGGTTGTGTCCAACGAATTCGACAGCTTCACGAAGTTCCGGATGTACTCCTACGCAGACGAAGTGGAAGCGTCCTCCAAGGCTCCATCGTCCGATGGCGGTGGTCCCGGCGGACCGGGTGGTCCCGGTGGCCCTGGAGGACCGGGCGGCCCAGGTGGACCGGGAGGAGGTCGCGGTCGAGGCGGCGGAAGAGGTGGCGCCGGTGGAGGGGACGCCGGGGGTAAGTAGTCCTCAAACGCAGCAATTGGATTGGGATGAAACGAGCCCTGGGGAAACCCGGGGCTTTCTTTTTGGGGGCCATCCGACTGTTCTCTGGTTCAGAGTGGGGCGGCATCCAGCGAAATGGAATAGATCGCGATTGTTCGCCTCTCACGGAGACGCGGAGAGTCGATGGAGAGGTCGATTGCTGCGGCACTTCGTTCTCTTGGTAGCTCGATAAGTTGAAGCGGACAGAGGCGAGGCTGAAGCTCCCTTTTCTCTGGTCCATGCGGCGAGTTTGCAGGTTCATGGCCTTCCCAAGACCCCACCACCCGATCCATGCTTGAATTGCTGCCCGTTCTTACTGGTAGACGGCGGCCTGTCCGGTGACGTTCCATGACCGATTGAAGTGTGGCCGTGATGCGATCGCAAGTACAAGAATCCCAGATGGATTTTTTCCAGCAAGCGGTTTCGATCCTGAGCTAGCCTGCCGCCTCACACGCGATCCGTTCCCATCGCTCGTAGCGAGTCGGAAACTGATCCTGCTCAGATGCCACGTGCGATTCCTCGTAGATCTTCTTCCATTGGTCTGGATGCCAGGGAGGCAGATAGCAGTCTCCCTCAACCGACGCAAGAATTCGGGTGATCCATAGCCTCTGAGCGTGAGGAAAGGCAAGGGAGAAGATCTGGCTGCCACCGATGACGAATGGGATCTGGTGAGGTGCTAGGCATGCGATCGCTTCCTGAAGGCTTTGGACCACCCTGACTCCAGGGATCGGCACTTGGGGACTGCGGGAAAGGACGATCGAAGTCCTCCCGGGAAGAACGCGGCCAATCGACTCAAAGGTCTTTCTGCCCATGATCAGGCCATGGCCCATCGAATCTCGTCGAAACCTTTTAAGATCGGAGGAGATTCGCCAGGGCAATTGCTGATCGCGTCCGATGACATCGTTCTCGGAAGCAGCGACAAGCAGAGTCATGGGAAGTTGCGTCATGGGTATGCGTGCCTTGCTTGCCCGAGCAAGTGGAAATCAAGAGAGATCGTTTAGGTGGGGCCTAAAAAAGGGAGCCACTTGCGAAACCGAACACGGACAGAAAATTCCCTTAGGTTCGGCATCGTAGCAGAACTGGCAAGTCGCAGTCGATGCTTGCGTATCTTTCTTCATCGATTGCCGGACTTTGCAGAAGGTACGATGCCCCGATCAAGCGTCTGGATGGTTTTTCCATGGCGATCGATTGATGGATCGAAGGGCGGAAGACTGACCAGGGTACATGAACGGATTTGGAACCATGCATCGCCTCCAAACACCCTTCCCCTTGTGCATCTGGGTGAGTGGTAGGGGATTGTGGCGTTGAGCAATCAGTCGAGATCTTTTGTCGAGCTGCGTTTGGTCCAATCGCGACGCTGTCGGCTGCTTGGGATTCCCATCTTCTTGCGATACTTGGTGATCGTGCGTCTGGCTACGTTCAGTCCATCTCGTTGCAAGGAAGCCATGATCTCGTCGTCGCTCAGTGGATTTTTTTTGTCTTCTTTATCGATGATTTCCTGGAGCTTGATTCGGATAGCATCCCACGCCACATCTTCCCCGTCGTCGGTGCGGGTGCCTCCGACAAAGAATCGCTTCAGCGGATAGATACCGCGCGGCGTCTGGACCCATTTGTCATCGACGGCTCGGCTGACCGTGGTCACATGGACATGGACCGCGTCGGCAATCTGCTGCATCTTCAGTGGCTCGATCGCCTCTGGTCCCTCTTCCAGAAACCGCCGCTGATGGTCGACGATCGCCTGGGTGACTCGCAGAATGGTATTTCTCCGCTGCTGAATAGCATCGATCAACCACTGGGCTCCATGGATCTTTCGCTTGATGTACTCCAGTTCCTCGGGGGTGGATGTCGGATCCTTTAGGCGACTGCGATAATAATTGCTGATCCTCAGAGGGGGCGTCCCCGTCTCTTCTAGCCGCGCGACATAATTCCCATGTTCGTCCAGATCGACGTAGACATCAGGCGTGACAGTGGGGGCAAAATCCTCCAGGAACTCGGCTCCTGGCTTTGGATTGAGCAAATGGATTGCCGAACGGACCTGCTGGATGGTATCCAGCGAATAGCCGGTCCGTTTCTGGATGGCGGGCAGACGGTTTTCGGCCAGATCCTCCAAATGGTCGGCAATCAGTCGCCGCATCGGAATCGCCAAGTCATGATCGTCGGGTATCTGCAGCAGCAGGCATTCTTTGAGATCGCGAGCGGCGATGCCGGGTGGATCGAGTGACTGGACCACCCGCAGCGCGTCCTCGGCGATTTTCAAAGAGATCTCCGAGTCGCGAGGGATTAGGTCCTCCAGGACTCCACGAAAGTATCCTCCATCGGACGCGCTGAGCGTGCTGATGATCCGCTCGGCAAACGACTCGATGTCCGATTCCAATTCCATTTCAGATAGCTGATGCATCAGGTAATCGTTTAGCGACTCCTGTCGACTGACGGCATTGGCCATCAGGTCGTGCTGCTGATCGCTGACTTGCTGAATCCGGGATGCTGAAGGGCGAAAATCGTCGAACTGGTCGGGCATTTCCGAGTCCATGTTCGCCAGTCGCTCGAAATCGTCAACGTTCGACTGGTCGTCGCGGACCACCAGTTCCTGGTCTCCATCGGCCGCCGTCTGCGGCTCCGGTTCCGCCAGTGCATCGGGGAGTTGTTCGTCCCCTTCAGCCAGCTCCAAAATCGGATTTTCGATGATTTCTTGTTCGACTCGCTCCTGGAGCGCCTGGATCGGCAATTGGAGGATTTCCATCGACTGGATCATCCGCGGAGCAAGCTTTTGGACCTGCTGCTGGCGGGCTTCCATCCCGAACGACAGTCGCATTTTTCCTTCCATCGGCCTATCTCATTCCTGCAAATGACTGAATTTCGGCACTCGCTCATCGAGTGGTCGCTGGCCCTTGCCCTCCAATCTGCTCTCCTCTGCTGCCGTTCGCCTCAATCGTCGCAATCCCTTAGTTCTTGTACCAGCTTCAACATCCGACTGCAAGGAAGTTTCTGAAGTTCCACATGGTTCGGCACGGTATTTGCCTCAAATTGCGTTGGCTCCTGTGCGATGTCGCAAGTGGGGCGATACAATGGCCGTGCCGTGGAGGGCGTGAGCTTCTGAATAGGATGGCTCGCGAGGCACCAAGAGACCGAAGGTAGCTCGGTCGATGGAGGGTTGAGGAGCAGCATGAGCGAACAGGAGGCGGGTGGGCCCAACGCGCGATATACCGTGGTGGCACGTCGGTACCGGCCAAAGTCGTTCGACGAACTGGTCGGGCAGGAGACGGTCGCCAGGGCGCTGCGAAACGCCATTGAATCGGGGCGAGTGGGGCATGCGTACTTGTTTACCGGGGCGCGAGGAGTCGGCAAGACCTCCACAGCCCGGATCTTTGCCAAGGCGCTCAATTCTCCGGACGGCCCCAGTATTTCGCCACCCCAGGATACCGACACCGCGCAGGCGATCGATTCGGGGGAAGATATCGATGTGATCGAGATCGATGGAGCCAGCAATCGCGGGATCGACGAAATTCGTCAGCTTCGCGCCAACGTGAATGTTCGGCCAAGTCGATCGCGCTACAAGATCTACATCATCGACGAAGTCCATATGCTCACGACGCAGGCGTTCAATGCGCTGCTGAAGACGCTGGAAGAACCGCCGGCGCACGTCAAGTTTTTTTTCTGCACGACCGACCCGGAAAAGATTCCGATCACCGTGCTGTCCCGATGCCAGCGTTTCGATTTCGCGCCGGTGAAAACCGATGCGATCTTGGATCGCCTGAAGTTCATCTGCCGAGAGGAGAAGGTGGAAGCGGATGACGAAGCGTTGGCGCTGATCGCCAGGAAAGCCAACGGATCGATGCGGGACAGTCAGTCGTTGTTGGAGCAGATTCTCAGTTTTTCCGAAGGCCGGATCGATGCCCAGCAGGTACACGATCTCTTGGGGACAGCAGACGATTCACTCCTGCAGTCCCTCGCAGAAGCGCTCGCCAGGCGAGCCGGAGGGGAGGTGCTGGAGGGGGTTGAGCGAGCGATTGCCCAGGGGGTCGATGCCGGCCAGCTCGGTGAGCAGTTGCTGGGATACCTTCGTGATTTACTGGCCGCTGGAGTAGGGGCTCCCGCGTCGCTCTTCCGGACCGCTCACCCTGGATCCTACGCCGAAGTGAAACAACTGGCGCAGTCCTGGGGATCAGTCACCCTCCTTTCTGCGATTCAGATTCTGGATGAGGCGCTGGTCAAGATGCGATCGAGCGTTCAGGGACGCACCATTCTGGAGGTGGCACTCCTTCAAATTTGCCATCTACAGGATTTGCAGCGCGTCGTCGATTGGGTGAACGCGGCGGGAAGATTGCCTGAAGAGACCGGCGATGACCGCTCGTCCGCCGAAAAAAAAAAGAACGTCGCGCCACTGAACGAGACTCAAGCAGCAGTTCCTGAGCGGCCATCCGCTGCTTTGGATCATTCGACGGTCAGGCCCCACGAACCAACATTCGGGTCTGCTGTATCGTCGACACCCTCGAGTGCGACTCCCGCCAGCGCGTCGGATCGCATCGAACTGGGGGACCAGACTGAATTGTCTCCAGAGGTTCCGATGACTGCTCTGTCGCAATCATCGCAGGCGTCCACGGCGGAAGTGGTTTCCAATGTTCTAAGATCATCGGGGCGACTAGATCTTCGCGAAATCCTACAGGAGGTCGCCAGAGGAACTGGTGCCTTCGTGGCCGATTTTGCCGGTGCCGCATTACGGCTGGAGCGGCTGGGGGAGAGGACGCTGCGTTTGATCTTCCCCAAGGAGGCTGCGTTGGCGGTGGAGCATTGCAGTCAGCCGGAAAATCGAGCGGCGTTGCGTCAGATTTTCGAAGACCATTTGAAGGAGCCGGTCGATCTGGAGCTGATTCACTCGGAGGAGGCGGCGCCGCAGGTGTCCGAGCCTGCGGTGCCTGATCCTTCGGTGTCCCGATTGGAAACCGAGCGGCGGGTTCAAGAGCATCCGCTGGTGCGACGGGTTCTGGAACAGTTTCGAGGAGAGATCGTGCGGATCGAAGCGGCTCCCAAGACGCCGCAAGTGCCCTAAACGCCCGCTCCACCGGCCAAAGCAACTCATTGAACTCAAAGTGGCAGACCGAAAGGAAAGAAGCAAAAGGGTACCGAATGTTCAAGAATCTGACTCAATTAGCCCAGATGATGAAGAACCTTGGATCGTTGCAGGATCGTGTCAAAGAGCATGCACAGCGACTGAAAAGAACTCGCATCGATCGGGCCAGTCCTTGCCGTCGCGTCGCTGTGGTGATGAATGGCGTGGGGCAGGTGGAATCGATTCAATTTCACGAGCAAGTGGTTCTGGAAGATCGTGAAGCGGTGGCGTTGGCAGTGACTCAGGCCATCAATGCGGCGATCGATCAGGCGAGATCCCTTCACATGGACACCGTCAAAGACCTGACCGGAGGGATGGAAGTGCCTGGCATGGATACCTGGATGGAGGAATTGAAGAAGGGAACGGTTGGATGAGCGAGATTGGTGGAACGCTGGCGCAATTGATCGACCAACTGGGCAAGTTGCCAGGGATTGGCCGGAAGACGGCAGAGCGGCTGGCATATCATCTATTGCGTGTCCCCTCGCAGGAGGCTCTGGCGCTGGCCGATGCGATTCGTCAGGTCCGCGAGAGTTTGAGGTACTGCGAGGTCTGCTTCAATCTTTCCGAAACACCAACCTGCGGATTGTGCCGCGATCCAAAGAGGGACACGACGAAGCTGTGCATTGTCGAGCAGCCGCGGGATCTGATGGCTCTCGAACAGTCGGGGGCATACAAAGGGATGTACCATGTGCTTCTTGGGAGGATTGCGCCGCTGGAGGGGATCGGGCCCGCTCAACTGACGATCGATCCCCTAGTGGATCGGGTAAGGAAAGGGAATTTTCAAGAGATCATCATGGCCACGAACCCCAACGTCGAAGGGGATGGGACGGCGCTCTTTCTTTCCAATGCGCTGCGGGAGTTTCCCGTAGAGATTTCGCGCCTAGCGCGCGGAGTCACCTCGGGCAGCGTGCTGGAATATACCAACAAAGAGATCCTTGCCGACGCGCTTTCTGGCCGCCAGAAGCTGTGACCTTGCCGCTCACCGAGAGCTAAGCGTCTTACCGCTACGATTGGGAGATTGAGCCGTTGATCAGGTGATCATCTCGGTGAGAAAGTTCTTCTGCTTCGTCCATTCCTCGGTAACCCGTTCGGCCGAATCCAAGATCGGAATGCCCCTTGGGAATGGATGCATAAAGATTTCGATCCAACCTGGGAACTGGATATCTGCCAGCGCTTGCATGATTGGGCGAAAATCAAGCGGCCCGCGGCTGGGAAGCTGCTCCAACTGCTGCTCCTTGGGAAGCGCCTGCATCGCCCCTCGGCCATGCTGCCATGCATAGAACAGTTTCAGGAAGGGCCCCAATTCCTTGATCCAGGAGGCGAGGGTAGCCGGCTCCTGCGGAAGGTGGTAGGGAGCCATAGCGATCCCTAGGTTGTCGGCCGGTGCTGCATCGCGAAGCCAGCGGATGGCATCCCAGTTGGAGACTAACTGCTGGGCGTGGTTTTCGATAGCGATCGTCACACCACATTCGGCTGCCACATCCAGATGCGGCTTCAGTTTGTCGGAGAACTCCAAGATGGCCTGTCGCAGTGCCTGGCCCTCAAGCCCTTTTTGGGCTGGGCTGCCGGTGACGATCAGGGAGCAATGGTGCAGCTTAGCTACATGGCATTCGGAATCCTGGCCGAAGGGACCTGGAGGGAACTGGGTGATGCAGCCGAGGGTGACATGGTATTTCGTAAGCAGATTGGTGAAGGCTTCGTCCCCCATCGCATGCCATTGCTCTCGATGATCGGCGTGGATTTTGGGCCAGATATCGATCGCATGAGCGCCACATATCGCTGCCTGTGCGATAACCGTTTCCAGAGGGAGCGTCCCATAGAGGCTGGAAGCGAGCAGCCAGCCTGGGGTCCAACTGGCAGTGGGTTTCCCACCGTGAAGCATATCGTGCGGCAGGAAAAATCCAGTAGCTCCAAGACCCAGCATCGCGCGTCGGTTTGGTCTCATGATGGCCGCTTTCGTTGAAGCGCAAGTGCCATGGTTTGTTGGACTGTGATCTACGTTGACCGAGAGCCCTTCGGTTTTCAAGTCTCAAAAGTACAACGGTGACATGCCTCGAGCAAATCAGGGCCAACGACGGCGTGTGCAATACGATGAATTGTTTTCCTCGGTAGCTAAGGTATTTCCTTTTTGAAGCGGTTTTCAAGTGGCGATGATTGCGGAGTGGATGTGGTCGGTGAACGACGATCGGTAGCCCCCAGGTAGATGCTTCGGGCAGGTTGTACCGAAAAGGTTTGGTGGGCGAGCGATAAAAAAACGCCTGGCCGGGGGGCCAGGCGTTTGTGATGATTGGCTAGGTTGGGATCGGAAGGATCAACCGATCAGCGGACCGTCGCTGCCCAGACCACCCTTCAGCTCCTGCTGTGGCTTCTGCTGCGCTTGCTCCTTGGCCGCTTCGGCCGCTTCCCGCTCTTCGGCCCAATCGACGCGTTTCCTCGAAAGGCCGATCTTCCGTTCGTCGGTATCGACGCGGAGAACCTTCACTTCGATATCCTCGCCGACCTTCACGACATCTTCCGGATTCTCTACCTTCTGCTCGGCCAGTTCCGAAATATGCAGCAGGCCTTCCAGTCCATCTTCCAGGCCGACAAAGACACCGAAGTTGGTGATCTTGGTGACCTTGCCATGGACGATCTGACCAGGCTGGTACTTCGCGGGAATCGTGGTGTTCCAAGGATCGTCATCCAGTTGCTTGAGCCCCAATGCGATGCGGCGGCGATTCTGATCGACGCTCAGCACGCGGCACTTGACCTCTTGCCCCTTCTCCAAGACTTCGCTTGGATGGCTGACTTTCCGAGTCCAAGACATATCCGAGACGTGCAGCAGACCGTCGATCCCTTCTTCCAGTTCGACGAAGGCACCGTAGTTGGTGAGGTTGCGCACCTTGCCAGAGACCAGGCTTCCTTCCGGATACTTGTCGACCACCGTATCCCAGGGGTTGGCCTGAGTCTGCTTGATCCCAAGCGACAGTTGCTGCCCCTGAGGATCGACCGCCAAAATCTTGACGTCGATCTGATCGCCGATCTGCACCAGTTCGCTGGGATGATTGACGCGGCGAGTCCAGGACATTTCGCTGATGTGAACCAGGCCTTCGATCCCCGGCTCCAGCTTCACAAACGCCCCGTAGCTCATCACATTGACCACCTCGCCACGAACCACAGCACCCACGGGGTACTTGTCGGCGATGTTTTCCCATGGATTCTTCTGCTTTTGCTTTAGACCCAAAGCAATTTTCTGCTTTTCGCGATCGATCGACAGAACCTTGACTTCGATCTCCTGATCGATCGAGACCATTTCGGATGGATGTCCAATTCGCTCCCAGCTCATGTCGGTGATGTGGAGCAGACCGTCGATTCCACCCAGGTCGACGAACGCGCCGAAGTCGGCGATGTTCTTGACGACGCCCTTTCGGATCTGGGCGACTTCCAGTTCGCCCATCAGCCGCTCGCGATCGCTTTCTCTCTGCTTCTCAATCAGCGACCGACGGCTGACGACAATGTTGCGACGCGATTCGTCGATCTTCAGCACTTCGCATTCGACAACCCGGCCGATGAAATCGCCGATGTCGTTCGGACGGCGGATGTCGACCTGGCTGGCAGGAAGGAAGACGTTGACGCCGATGTCGACCAGAAGGCCACCCTTGATCTTGCGGGTGACGGTACCCTTGACGACCTGTCCTTCTTGGACCGATCGCATCATGTCTTCCCACTGGATGATCTTTTCTGCCTTGCGCTTGCTGAGGCTGATCATTCCGTAGCTGTCATCGGCCGGTCCGTGCTGATCTTCAACTTCTTCGATCAGGACCTTGACCGTTTGTCCGACCTCGGGAGGTGGTTCGTCCTCGCCCCATTCATTGCGATGGACCGAACCTTCGCTCTTAAACCCAACGTCGACTACGACGAATTCGTCGTTGATTTCGACGATCTTGCCTTCGACAATCTGGTTGACATCAAACTGTCGATCAGCATCTTCGATCGACGAAAGGAGCATTTCTTCGCCCTGTTCCTCCGGGAACCAGGTATCGACCAGTTTGTTGAGTTCTTCGTCTTCCAGTTGCCGGATCAGATTGCGGTTGACCATGAAATCTTCCCCGCGCCTGCCGTCCTTCCTTCGAGAGACCTAATTGACCCATTTGCCCACTTGGGGCAGGACTCCACCTGAAAGGAGATGGGGGTCAGGAGGTTTGTAAGGGGGGCGGGTCGCGACCCTTTCGGGATTTTGTCTTGAGAAAATGAAGGCGAGTGGCGGATTCGAGCCCTTTGCCCTATCCTGAAGACCGACTCATCCCCAACACCGAAGCTTATCAGCAGCACGGAAAATCGGCAACGCTGAATTCGGCGCCACCCTGCGTGGTAGAGAGCAAATTGGGGGGAATTGGCGGAAAATGGGCAAGGAATTGCCTGAGTCGTCCCGGTGGCGCGTGCAACTGGGCAGGATAGTCAAGGAGTGGGACGGTATCGTGCACTGCCGAGTGTTCGGGCAGCCCTAGGTTTGCCCCGGTATTGGGCAGTTCGCATGGGATTGCCTGACCTCCGCTGGGCTCTCCGCCCAGCTCATGAAAAAGAATCGAAAACGATTGGGAGGGCCTGAAATGGCCGATGGACGAAAGAAGCCACTTCGGGTTGCGTTGGGAGGGGATCACGCTGGGTTCTCGATGAAAGATCAAGTCGCCCAGTTGCTGGAGCAGCTGAAGGTGGAGTCGATCGATTGCGGGACGCGGACACCTGACCCTTGCGACTATCCGGACATTGCGGAGTCGGTGGTGGAGAAGTTGCTGGCCGGCGAGGTGGATCGTGGCATCCTCGTATGCGGTAGCGGGGTTGGGGTCAGCGTCACGGCCAACAAATTCCCCGGTATCCGCGCTTCGCTGTGCCACGACCCCTATTCTGCTAGGCAAGGGGTTGAGCATGACGACATGAACGTCCTCTGTTTGGGTGCCCGAGTGATTGGGCCCGAACTGGCCTTCGAGTGCATCAAGGCCTTTTTGAGTGCCCGCTATGCTCCGCAACCCAGGCATGCGGCTCGTGTCGAGAAGATCCTGGAAATTGAACGACGCTTCGCCGCGCGGCAGAACCAAGGAAATCGTTCATGAGCGTCGACCGTCCCGCGGTAAACCAGGGTCGAGGAGCTGCCATTACGCTCACAGCTGCTCTTTTGGGATGGATGTTCGATGGCATGGAGATGGGGATTTTCCCTTTGGTGGCTGGCCCAGGGTTGCGGGAAATGGGCGCGACGGCGGGCATGGCCTCAGGCAGTCCAGCTCTGCAATCTTTTGTCAATCATTGGATGGGGGTGGTGACAGCTAGTTTCCTTGTGGGCGCTGCCCTGGGGGGCTTAGTCTTCGGCTGGCTAGGGGATCGAATCGGGCGTGTCCGCGCGATGACTTGGAGCATCCTGTTCTATTCGGTCTTCACCGGACTTTGTTATTTCGCTGCCTCGCCAACGCAGTTGGCTGGGCTCCGTTTCTTGGCGGCTCTGGGGATGGGAGGCGAATGGGCGTTGGGAGTTGCGTTGGTGATGGAGTGCTGGCCGGAGGGGAAGCGGCCGCTTTTGGCGGGGCTGATCGGGGCAGCCGCCAACGTCGGCTATGTCCTGATCGCGCTGCTGGCACTTTGGTCTCCAATCCGTGACGACTCGTGGCGCTGGGTGATGTTGGTGGGGGCGGCTCCGGCATTGCTGACCTTCGGCATCCGACTTTTTGTCCCTGAATCGCATCGCTGGGAAGCGGCGCACAAGCAATCGGCCAAGGCATCGCCGTTGCGGGAGATTTTCAGCACGGGATCGCGAAAGACTACGCTTTTGGCGATCCTGTTCGCCAGCATCGCTCTGATCGTGACCTGGGGGATCGTTCAGTGGATCCCTTTGTGGGCCGATCAGATCGTCGGAGATAAAGACCCGCGTCGCAAAGCAATGCTGCAGCTTTGCTCGGCGACCGGAGCGATCATCGGATCGCTTCTGGCGCCTCTGCTGGGCGATCGCCTAGGGCGGCGCTGGACCTATTTTGGTCTGTGTGCCGCAGCGATTGTTTCCTGCCAGTGGTTATTTCGTGGGTTCCAGTCGTTCGATACGACCTTCCTGGCCGTTACCGTGCTGGTCGGTATCACCACGGCTTCGTTCTACGGATGGCTGCCTTTGTATCTGCCCGAATTGTTTCCGACTCGGGTGCGTGCTACAGGTCAGGGGCTGGCGTTCAATTTTGGAAGGATCTTCGCAGCGGTCGGTGCGTTGCTGATGCCGTCCCTGATGGCGTTTTTCGGAAACAGCTATCCGCGAGCCGGTGCGACGTTGTCTCTGATATATCTGGTAGGCATGGTCGCGATCTGGTGGGCTCCCGAGACGCGAGGAAAGCCGCTTCCGGACTGATTCCCGCGTACAGGCTCCCCTTGGCTGGCTACTACAGTATCGGGCAAGGTTGATCAGTATCAACGCAGTGTAGCGCTTGCTACAAATTGCCGATAAACTGGCTCAAGAAGTTTTCAAGAAAGCGGCATTTCGGTGAAATCCTTGGAGGTTGGCTTTTCCAAGCGGATCGGATCACCGAATGGAAACGGAAATGGGGTTGTAGAGCATGGCAGAGCAAATGGAAGAAACGCTGATTCGTGTGGGTCACAGTCCCGACGCGGACGACGCGTTCATGTTCTATGGATTGGCTAAGGAAACTTTTCCTACGGGGGCCCTTCGGTTCCAGCACGAACTGGTCGACATCGAAACGCTCAACCGCCGCGCCTTTACCGGCGAGCTGGAGCTGACGGCGATTAGCCTCCACGCGTATGCCTACCTCAGCGATCGCTATGCGATTTGTTCATGCGGAGCCAGCATGGGGGATAACTACGGACCCATGGTGGTTGCACGAAGCGGTCTGAATCGCGGCGACTTGGAAGGGAAGACCATCGCGGTTCCAGGAACTCTGACCACTGCTTTTTTGGCCTGCCGCATGTGGCAGCCGAACTTTCATGCGGTTGTTATGCCATTCGACGAAATTCTTGATGCTGTTGTCCAGGGGGAATATCAGGGGCATCCGCTGGATGCCGGTCTGATCATCCATGAAGGCCAATTGACTTATCGCCAGCAGAATTTGGAATTGGTTGAAGATCTCGGGAAGTGGTGGATGCGTGAGACCGGCCTGCCACTACCGCTGGGATGCAACGGCGTTCGCAAGGACTTGGGGCCAGAGTTGATCCGGCAGGTCAATCTTTGCCTTTATCGAAGTATCAAGCACGGGCTTGAGCACCGGAACGAAGCGCTCGATTACGCGCTTGGTTGGGGGCGTGGCCTGGAGAGATCGAAGGCGGATCAGTTCGTCGGCATGTACGTGAATGACTGGACGCTGGATTTCGGCGAACGAGGTAGAGAGGCCGTGCGGCAACTCCTTCGACGCGGCCATGAAGCCGGTGTGATCGACCGTTATGTCGAACCGGAGTTCGTCGCGACGCCGGAAGAATTCTTTGCGACCCAAAAAGGCTGATTTGCTCCATTCGGCTCTCACGGAGGCACAGAGCCACGGGGAGTGAACGGATCGATGTAAAGATCCTGGATCAACCGGTTGATGCCTGAGCGCTCTTGCATGCTTCGCTCGACGATCTACCGGTTCTCCTGGCGGCGTAGGACGCGCTCAGTACGGAAAGAAAGCAGCAGGGATCTGAAGAAAGGATCGCATAGATTTGTGCAGGATTTCGGCGGGTAGCGATCGCTTCGCTTCATCCGTTTGAAATCGCCTACGGCAAGTCATCGAACAACAGCCGCACCTTCCGAAATCTTTCGATTGCACCGGGAATGCATAGGTGCCACCGGGTGCGATTGCTACGGGGGAGTGAGGCCGATCGAGTACCTGAACCGCGATGCTGAGAGCAAATAGGACGAAGAGACAGAGCGGCACGATGCGGAGTAAGGGCGAAGCAGGAGGGGGTGCGGACAGGGACCTGGATAGCTCCAGCGATCCTGGTTGCAGGGGGGAGGCGTTTTGGAAACTCAAGAACTGTCGCCGTGAGTCGTTGATGGCGAGCGATTGGGCGGACCGACGAAATAGTTCAATAGACTTTAAGGTGGAGCGTTCAAGACGCTCGATAGATCGCTTACGGCTAGCATAACGCTACCAGTTGAAGTCGAATCGCATCCCAAGGATATCTGCCTCCGCACCTTGAACCACCGTCTCCTTGGTGGTCCAGGGGTGGATCCAATCGAACATGATGCGGGTCCGATCGGACCAATACCAGTTGAATCCCGAGGAGATGTCGTTGTACTGGCCCCGGTCCAGCCGATCGAGATCCAGGTAAGACCATCTCACTTTGAGTTCCCACGCCCCCGGTCCTCGCTTTCCTCGTTTTCCCAGGAGTGGTGAGCTGGGGACGTTTCGACCGAATTGCGCGCCGTGCTGCCCGAATCGTTCGTAGATGCGATTCTCCCCCGTCAGAAACCAGCTCAAATGCACATAGCCACCAGGTAATTCCACCGCGCCACTGTTGATCCGGTCGACGCGCGAAAGAAAGGCTTCTGACTGCAACGTGAAGGATCTCCAGATGGCGGCCAGTTCCACGTTGCCTGTGGTGAAGTCGGTAGCCTGAATCAGGCCGCTGTCGATCAACCTGGGGCCCTCATGGATCTGCGGTCTCGCTCGAAAACGAACCAGTTGATTGTGATCGATTGTGTGCAGTGCGCCGGCCCCCAGATGCAGCAACGGTCCCGACGTGGGACTGTCCGATACGATCGGCAGCCACGTGTAACGGGCGCTCAAACGTGTCCCCTGGTTGTCGTCAAAACGGTCCTTAAGGGAATCGCTGATGCTATCCAAGAAGATTCCATGCGACCAAGTGGTCCGGCGATCGGCATCCTGATTGTAAAGAGCAATCCCAACCTCGCGATCGGCTGTAAAGATCCCCTGAGTTGGAATCGATCGCTCCAGGAAGATATTGTTCGTGTCGTTGGTGACCTGCTCGAGTCCGAAGGGGACGAAGAAATGTCCGATCCTCAGACGACCCAACCAAGGTAGATCGTTGAGCGTGAAGTAAGCGTCTTTGACGTCTGGGGAGGTCGCGATCTGTAGAGATTCTCCAGGCGTCTCTGGTTCCAAAGTCATCTGCAGGCGGAAGTCGGCGTTCCCGTATCCCACGCCATCGGCCACCAGTCGCAGACGCCGAAACTCAAAGTAGTTATCTGGCGAGGGAATAGTTGGATCGGCATTCGCCCAAAGAACGTAATCGGTTTGAACGTGACCGCCCAGTTTGACGGTCCATTTCTGATCGCTTTCCGGTTCCTTCTCTTTCTCCCTGCCATCTCGACCGGTCGATGGATCGGACTTCGTGACCTCCTTGATGTCCCTTGTCTTCTGTTCCATCTGGACCTTCGCCTGATCGGACAGCGCTTGGTCGACAGGCAGTCCTGCATCAGGCGGGGGGGCTGGGGGCGTTTCGAATGGCGTGACAGCCGCGGGAAGCTGAAAGGGGGGGGCTGGCGCAGGTAGGCTTTGGGGCAGGGCTACGCTGGGTAGGCCGATCGCAACGATCCCGGTCAGGCAGTACCAGGAGATAGTCCTTTTCTTTCGTGGCTGCCACATGGCACCCAAGGGCTTCATGAAATCGAACTTCCCGAACTGGTGGGCCAAGGTTTCGGACAAGTGGCTGCCAGCCAACTCCAATCACCGCGGATACCTTTTGAAGTCAGCAGAAATGAGGGAATACTGATTGGAGGGAATGCAGTCAACACAGTTCGTGGACCGATATCACCAAGCGAGGGGTGTGGGAGCCAAACTGTCGGAACCGGTCTGAGCGTCGCGGGTGCCCGGGGGCTAGGATGAGTGACCTAGTGGTTGAAGATCAAGCGGATGAGGCACCGGCTACGCTGACCGATTTGGAGCGTCTA
Organism: Planctomycetaceae bacterium; assembly: GCA_040375295.1. Lineage (GTDB taxonomy): Bacteria > Planctomycetota > Planctomycetia > Pirellulales > Pirellulaceae > JBEISR01. The sequence goes on along the minus strand of JBEISR010000011.1, from coordinate 112,141 downwards.
CAGGATCAAGTGCTGGCGGAGTTGGACGCGCTGGCTCAGCGCATTGAAGACGTCCTGAAAGAGTTTGGTCGAGGATCCCCTAACGTTGGCGGGGACGTGGAACCGGATTACGGCACCCAATCCTGACAATCTCGGGAATGCTAGCAAAGCCTTCGTCGGAAGCGGAAATCGAACTTTCCCCCAGCCAGTCACCCGTAGGCACCGCCGCCAGGCGGCGGGAGCGCTGCGCACGTTGTCTCATCCGCTTATCCACCAACTGGCGATGGTGGCTACCGGAAGAGCGGTAGGCTTAGGCTTTCTCTTCTAGCCAGCAAGGATCGCTTGGTTCGGCAGCGAACGCCGAAGGGCTTTGGGCGATTGAGAGTCTCTTGGGCATTCTTCTCAGGCGGCGTGTGAAGTGATCGACGGCCGCGTGCCACAAATCTGAAGATCGCTCGATCAACTGCGAATCCCAGTAGACGCGACTCCATTGGGGGTAATGGGCAGTGGTTTGAACCAGCGTTTGACGCAACTGCTCCCAGTGGCTTTGCATTCTTTGCCGTTTCAACTCATTGGCTGCATGACGCTGGTGGATCACGCGGTGAATTTTTTCTTCGTTGTTCGTCAGGTCGGCCTCTTCGTGTGGCTTAATCCGGACCAGAGATTCCAGCTGTCCACTTGTTGCAGCCCATTTGGTTCCTTGCCAAAAAACGCGGCGCAGATAGCCATCCCGATTGAACTGAAAGACGGAATCGGAGCCGCCGTAGATGCTGATTGCTCCTTGCAAGCGTTCCCCCAGCAGGACCCAGTTGGGTGGCTGGTCCAGTGCAAGCAATCCGCGACGCGGGTAAGCAATGGTTTCCTGGAGAAGGTCTTCACGGTCGGCTTCTTGTCTGGCCATCGGGCGACTCCGTCGACTTTGACGATTGTGCTGGAATTTCTGTTTTTAGCGGTTCTGCCGGATCGATAGTCTGGATGGCGACCACCGCTGATGGCATGGCCCAGAAGTCATTTCGTGGGTGCGCCGTACTGGTTTGAAACAGGGGGAGCTACGATGGGTTTTTGGAAGAACAGCGGTTGGTTGTTGGTTGGCTTGATCTCCACCGGCTGCTGCGGCATGCGCCCATGCGGGCCATTAGGATGGGGTTATCCAGGCGGATGTAGTACAGGTTGTGGCGAATTATACGTCGATGAGTATTACAATCATCCACCCGTCGTCGAGCATTGTGGCGGCACTTCTGCCGCAGTTGGCGTGGGGGCGTGTGGAGCGAGATGTGGAGTCGCCTGTGGCGATGGACATGCCACCTTCCACACCCAACCGCTACTCCATCGCGTAGGCGACTTATTAGGAGTGCGATACGTCCCGGCGGGAAGTGGACCGATGGTTTATCGAGCCCCGGTTCGGGGATATCATGGTGGTGCCTGGAATGCCAATGGTGCCTTGGGCGGACTGTCCGGAAGTTGTGATGGTGGCTGTGGCGATTCGGGATGCCAAGATTGCACTGGCTGCTCACAGGGATGCGAGGGTGATGGCGGCTGTTCCCATTGTGCTGGGGGTTCCAGCGCGATCGATGGTGGCCATACGGACGGGCAGGTGATTAACGAGACGTGGAGCGAAGAGCAGGTGGTGGAGGGGGGCGAATCTTCGGTTCCATCCCAACCATCAACGCAGTCGGTTTCGCCTCAAGCCCCTTCGGTTCCAGCGACTCCTTCCGCCGGGAATCCGCAGACTCGCAGGGCGAAACCAAACGGAACGGCTGTTCGTCAAGCGTCCTCCCAGCGGTTCTCGCCCGCGGAGCAGAAGCGTCAGCGGCCGCCGCAGGTTGGGGGTCGCTCCATGGGGCAGCCAACCAGAAGGCCTTGACCATTGGGCTTCGTTGCTCTACCGTAAAAGATCGTCGCTAAGCGGCGATCGCTTCAGGGGCGTGGTGTAATTGGCAACACTACAGATTCTGACTCTGTCATTTAAGGTTCGAGTCCTTACGCCCCTATTTTCTCTTTCAGGTCCCATGGAGCTCCTGGCTTTAGGATAGCTCCCTCTTCGGTACCTCGCATTGGTGGCTCTTCCAACGTGGATGCTCTTCCAGCCTGGATACACCGAGCAACCGGCCGGCTGTGTGGCACGGCTAGTTGGGATGCATGGAGCGTCCGAAAGCTCACTTCGCCGCCTCGGTTCGGCTCGACCTAAGGCGATACCTAGAGTAACCAACCGCCAGCAAGGTGTGTCCAGAGCACGATTACAGAGCCGATCTGATCGGTTCGTGCGCGGCGATGTGCATGGAGCCGCTTGTGCCACGGAGTGGTCAGGTTGTCTTTGGTTTCAGGTAGGCCATGGTCATCAGAACGTAGCCAGTGACGAGGTTTGGGTCTCCCTCCAGCCATCGAGCGTCCGGATTGACCCAAGAACCATCAGGTTTCTGAGCTTGCTGCAATTGGCGGAACAGTTCGGTTCGCCAGAAGTGCTTGCCATCGTCCGCAACAAACAGATCTTCGCCGAAGGCATCCAGTGCCTTGGCCATGGTGTGGTAGTAGTAATACAGGCCACTGGAGCCCATGCCCGGGTTGGTGGTCAAAGAGTAGTTTGCCTGGAGGAATTTGACGGCAGCTTGGACTCGGGGATCGTCCTTGGCGACACCGGCGAAGATCATGCTTTTGAGCCCTGCGTAGGTCATCGAAGCGTAGCTGCGAAGACCGCCGTTGGGTAGTTTGCCAGCTTGGCTTTCCCCGCCAGCGGCAGGGGTATAGTAAAACCCGCCGTCGTTGACCAGCGTAGCGAATGGAGCCGAGTTGACGGAGGATTCCAGGTTCTGCGTGCGAGTCACAAACGTAAGGGCTCGCTGAATCGCCTCGTCGTCCTCTCCTCTTCCGACGGTCTTGAGTGCGTCGATTAGGAAGCTGGTGTTGGAAAGATCGGGGCGCGACTTACTTCCATATCCTGCCCCGCCATACTCCATATCTTCCTGGGATTTCCCTTCGGTCTCGTCCCACTGCAATCCTTTGACATACCGTTCCGCCCCATCCAGCACTTCCTGGTACTTCCCGTCAGCGTTGTAACGGGCAAGCGCCATCATGGCCAAACAGGTTTCGTAATTCGTATGCTTCGATTCCACGCGGTAGATGCCGCCATCGGCCTGCCGGTACTGCATTAGGTAGTCGATCGACTTGGCTGCTGCGGGATCGCTCGCCGGGACTCCGACACTACTCAGCCCCGCTACCACCAGTGCGGTAACACCCAGACCATTGGTGCTGCTGTACGCTCCTTGGTCGTCTCGCCCTTGTGCTCGGAGAAAAGCCACCGCCCGGTCGACCACTTCCTGCCACTGTGCCTGCGTGTACGTGTCCTCGGAACGTGAGGGTGCGGCGGTATCCTGTGCAAGCAGGTGACGCGAGTTGGTCTTCAGGATCCAAGGAGCTGCTGCCAGAGTGCAAAGCACCGCGCGACGTTGGAACATCTCTCCGTTCTCCTCTATCTTGATTTTTGAGCCTAAGCGTTTCTGGGCATCGGGTCTTTCGCCGCACCTCGTCGTCCTCAGGATAGGCGAGTCGACGATGGAAGCGAACCCTCTTTGAACAAAACTAATGGAAATCATGATCCATGCAGCGAGCAAAGATCTGGCTTCGAGAAGGCTCTGTCTAGATGGCGGATGGCGAATCGTGCTAGATGACAACGGAGTGAACTCGACCCTTTCTTAGGGAATTGCTACGATACGTTTTTGTCGACTGGCATTTTTCACGCTGGGGTCACTGCTCCAAAACGGGGTGTTTTCGAGTCCCAGAGGATCTTCGTTGTGGTTTGGGGGGCGGTCACTCAAGATGTTCGATCTAGGTGGGGAGGTCGCGGTGGTGCTTGGGGGCACCGGCGGATTGGGGGGGGCCATGGCCGACGCGCTGGGGAGCGCCGGGGCCTGTGTTGCGGTGCTCGGGAGGAACCGGGAGCGGGGCATCGAGCGAGTGGCTGCGATTGAGTCTTTGGGTGGGAACGCCGCTTTTTTTGAAGCCGATGCGCTGCAGGAAGTATCGTTGAGACAGGCCCTTGAGGCAGTCCAGCGACACTACGGAACTCCCACAGTGCTTGTGAACTCTGCAGGCGGCAACCGTCCGGATGCCACGCTGCCTCCCGGTGCTGATTTCTGCAAGCTGCCGACCAGTGCGTGGCGTGAAGTATTCGACTTGAACTTGGTGGGTGGGACGTTGCTGCCCTGCCAGGTGTTTGGCGAAGCGATGCTAGCCGCCGGCAAGGGAAGCGTCATTAATATCGCCTCGATGTCTGGAATGATTCCCCTTTCACGCGTCGTCGCTTACTCCGCGGCCAAAGCTGCTGTTCTCAACCTGACTCAGTTTTTGGCCCGTGAGTGGGCAACACGTGGAGTTCGCGTCAATGCAATCAGCCCGGGGTTTTTTCCAGCCGAACAGAATCGAGCCTTGCTGTACCAAGCAGATGGTTCCTTGTCGGAGCGAGGGAGGCAGATCATCTCCCATACACCGATGGCGAGGTTCGGAAGTCCTGAGGAGCTATCGGGAGCGGTGATCTGGCTGGCAAGTCCCCGAGCCAGTTCATTTGTGACGGGGCAGAATATCGTTGTGGATGGAGGATTCTCCAGCACGACGATCTGAACAGTTGCAACTTGCGGAAGCACTGGAATCAGGGTCCTTCCCTTGGGAAGGGCATTCACATCACGATATCGATCGTTTTTTTGTTCATCAAAGGACCCAACATGGCTCAGCTATCGATCCCCACCTCCAAAGACCTCGACTTCCTTTCTCTTGGTGCCCTGGTGCACCGACTGGATCCCGGGATCATCCCTTTCCGGAAAGCTAGGCAGTTCGAGATTCACGTGTCGGGTGGGGAGTACAACGTTGCAGCCAACCTGTCGGACTGTTTCGGACTGAAGACGGGAGTCGCGACGGCGATGGTCGATTATGGAATTGGCGAATTAGTTCAGGCGCGCGTTCGGGAGATGGGAGTCCGACCCTACTACAAGTGGTTTGAGCATGACGGAGTGCGAGGTCCCAATATCGCAACCGTATATAGCGATCGAGGCCAGGGGGTGCGGCCCCCGGTGGTTTTCTACAATCGCGCTAATGAAGCCGGTGCGATGCTAAAGCCGGGGGACTTCGATTGGGCCAAGATTTTCGCCAGTGGGGTACGCTGGTTTCACTCTGGGGGCATTTTCGCGGCTCTTTCGCCGACGACGTCCGAACTGATCCTGGAAGGGATGAAGGCGGCCAAGGCGCAGGGCTTGGTGACCAGTTTTGATCTGAATTACCGAGCTAAATTGTGGAAGACGATCGGCAGTGAGGCGAAGGGGCAGGAGATGATCCGCAAGATCGTCGAACATGTCGATGTACTGGTTGGTAATGAAGAAGACTTGCAGAAGGGATTGGGGATTGATGGGCAGGATGTTGAGAACAGTTCCGCGCTCGATCCAAGTTCGTTCTTCCAGATGATCGAGCGGGTGACTGGGAAGTTCCCGAATGTCAAAGCCGTCGCAACGACGCTACGCGAAGTCCATTCGACCAATCGACACGATTGGGAGGCAGTGCTGTGGTACGACGGTAAGCAATATGTCAGCCCGACCTGCAAGCTGGATGTTGTCTGTCGAATCGGTGGGGGCGATGGATTCGCTTCCGGATTGTTTTACGGAATGCTCTCTGGCCGCAGTCCCGAAGAAGCATTGCGTTTGGGCTGGGCTCACGGTGCGCTGCTGACCACCTTCCCAGGTGATGTGTCCATGGCACGTCTCTCGGAAGTGGAGGCGATGGCTAAAGGTGGTTCGGCACGCGTCCAGCGATGATGGAAATTCGATGGGTCGAAGCCTTCGCCTAAGCGTGTTCGGAATGTTTGATGGCGAGTTCCCCGATGCTACGTTGGTTTGCTCGCTCTCCTTCCGAGGAGAGGGTTTGACTCCATCGGGATAGCGCTGGAATCGAACGGACGATGGATTTATCGTGGAGATAGTTCTTTTCGGGCGTCTGCGTTCTGTAGCCGCCCGACCGATGGTCCGTTGGGACATTGGGACATTGGTTTTCGATCGAGCGATCAACCAGAAGGGGAAAGCCGATGCGGGCAATCGGGATGATGGGATTCGTTTTGGCACTGACATGCAGCTGTCCCGTGATGGCTCAGGATAGCCAGTTGATTGTCAATCATCTAGGAATGCGGCTAGTCGCGATTCCTTCCGGTCAATTCGCTATGGGAAGTTCGGCCGATCGCAAGGAAGCCGAGCCGGACGAAACGTTGCATTCGGTCCGGTTGACCAAGGGGTTTTTCCTCGGGCAAACCGAAGTAACTCAGCAGCAGTATCAGAAGGTGATGGGGGGCAACCCCAGCCATTTTAAAGATTCTGGCGACGGATCGAGGCAAGACTATCCGGTTGAGAATGTTTCCTGGGAAGATGCAGTCGATTTCTGTAGGCGGCTGAGCGAATTGCCGGAAGAGCGATCGGCAGGCCGTCGTTATCGGTTGCCCAGTGAAGCCGAGTGGGAGTATGCGTGCCGATCCGGAGGGTACGATGCCTTCGCCATCGGCGAGGGGAAAAAGTTGGAGGACTATGGATGGTTCGCCAACAACAGTGGTATTCGCCCGCTGGATGCCACCGCTCTCTGGAAAGAAGATCAGGCCAACTACATGGAGCGCATCCTAGGAAACAAAGGATCGACCAATCGCGTAGGTCTGAAACTCCCGAACGCATGGGGTATCCACGACATGCACGGCAATGTTTGGGAATGGTGCAGCGATTGGTATGGAGACTACCCAGAGGTTAGCGTCGTCGATCCGAAGGGTCCCGAATCCGGTACTGCAAGAGTGGCGCGTGGTGGTGGCTGGCACAACCCTGCCACCTTCTGCCGCTCGGCTTTCCGGTTCCGGGACGACCCCTCCCATCGCGATTACGACATCGGCTTTCGCGTCGTGATGGAAATGACAAACTAGTGCCACGCTGTACAAGTCTGGGAAACCATTTGTCATTCGTTGATCTAGTGTCTTTCTGATAGGCAGAGTATGACGACCGCCGCGTGCTAAGCGCCGGCTGCGAAAGGGTTTCTAAAGACTTTTCTAAGCTTTGGTGCTCGATTGTCATTTTCGGTGACAGAGATTTCCCCCCATTGCCTCGCTTGTTCAGTCCAGCGAGCCGGAACGGTAGTGCGGGCTGGGATGAGCACTTCGCCGCTGGAAATCCTGGAAGACTTTCAGTCGGATAACATCCCGAAGGAACAGGGGCTGTTGCTGTCGACCGAAAGCACCGTTCCATTGAATGGATCTGCGAGCCTGTGTGTCTGGCGAACGGCCAGCGAATCATCGATCTGAGAAAGGTTGGGAAATGATCCAGAACATTCAAAAGACGAACAGTCTTCGGTGGTTGTTTGCTTTCGCATTCTGTTGCCTGTGGACGCCATCCCGCGAGAGCATGGCGTTTCAGGAAATGCCCGATCTGCTGATCGCAGATTTCGAGTCGCCTTCGTATGCCTCTTGGGAGAAAGAGGGAGATGCTTTTGGAGAAGGGCCAGCTAAGGGGACTCTGCCTGGCCAAATGATGGTCGATGGATATCTCGGCGAGCGATTGGTGAATTCCTTCGTCGGTGGAGATGATTCCGTTGGAGTGTTGACCAGCCACGAGTTTCTGATTGAACGAAGGTATATCGCATTTTTGATTGGTGGAGGAAAGAGCGAGCAGTTGTCGCTGGAATTGGAACTGACGCGCGATGGGGAAGTGGTTCGTCGAGCAACAGGTGGGAATTCGAGCCCCGGTGGTAGCGAGCGTCTGGCTACTGACTGGTGGGATGTCTCTGACTTGATCGGCAAAAAAGCTCGACTTCGGATCCGGGATAACGCAAAGGGTAGCTGGGGGCATCTGAACGTCGATCATCTTGTGCAGACCAACCAGCGACCCAAAGGTTTCGCTTCGAATGTAGAACGGAAGTTCCTGACGACTGCTAGATACCTTCATGTTCCCATCCGAAACGGGGCACCTAAGCGCAAGGTGACTCTGGTGGTCGATGGGGTAACGATCGTGAGCAACGAGATCGAGTTGTCGGATGGAGAGCCGGACTGGTGGGCTCCGATGGATGTAAGCGACTGGCGCGGCAAGGAGGTCACCCTGGTGGTAGACCGATTGCATGAGGATTCGAAGGCGCTGGCGAGTGTTCGACAGAGCGACGAGCTGGTGGATTCAGAAAATCTCTATCGTGAGTCGCTTCGAGGCCAATTTCATTTCTCACCACGTCGGGGCTGGAATAACGACCCCAACGGTTGTGTCTTCTACCGAGGCGAATACCATCTGTTTTTTCAGCACAATCCCTATGGTTGGTCTTGGGGAAACATGCACTGGGGGCATGCGGTCAGCAAAGATCTGGTGCGTTGGGAGGAGCTGGGGGATGTTCTGCTTCCCGATGCGATGGGCCCGATGTTCAGTGGCAGCGCCGTGGTCGATTGGAAGAATACCAGTGGTTTGGGGAGCCTTGAGAATCCGCCGTTGGTGCTGATCTACACGGCGGCCGGGAATCCGACGGTGCAGGGGATTGCCTACAGTACCGATGGTAGGAAGTTCACGAAGTACCAAGGCAATCCCGTTCTTCCTCAGGTGACGGGCGGCAATCGGGATCCCAAGGTTTTCTGGCATGCACCATCGGATCAGTGGGTGATGGTGCTGTACGTCGAATGGCAGGGTCAGCATACAGTCCATTTCTTTACCTCCCCTGATCTGAAGGAATGGAAGCTGGCAAGCATCACTCCAGGCGACCGACCAGGGGCCGGATTTCTATTTGAATGCCCCGACTTTTTTGAGTTGCCGATTGAGGGTCGAGCGGATTTGAAGAAGTGGGTGCTGATGGCAGCCAACAGCGATTATGGAATCGGGGATTTCGACGGCAAGCGATTCTGGCCAGATGCGATGCGTTTGACCGGTCAGAAGGGAAAGGGATTTTATGCCGCACAGTCTTTCAGTGATGTTCCAGACGGGCGACGTATCCTGATCGGATGGTGGCGAACGGAGACCAAGGGGATGCCCTTCAACCAGAGCATGACAGTGCCCTTGGAATTGGGTTTAATGCAGACGGACGAGGGCCCGCGGTTGACCTACTCACCAGTTCAAGAGCTGAAGAAGCTTCGCAAGAACACTTACACGTTTGATCTTCATAGCGTTCAGCCTGGGGATCCCAATCCTTTTGCGGATATCTCTGCCGAGTTGCTCGAGATTAACGTATCCTTCCTTCCCGGAGACGCCAGGGAGCTGGTGTTCAATATTCGAGACGTCATGATCGAGTACGATTTTGGGAAGCAGGAACTGAGTGTGGCGGGGCATAGAGCGCCGGCACCTCTGCGAGATGGCCGTCAGCGGTTGGTCATCCTGGCAGACCGGACGGGCGTGGAGGTGTTTGGTAGCGATGGTCTTTGTTACATCCCGATGCCCTACAACACCAACCCTCAGAATCAAAAGATCTTCCTTGAGGCGCGAGGTGGGAAGGTGGTGCTGGAAGCACTGGAGGTGAGTGAATTGAAGTCGGCATGGGGTTCGGAGTAGTGAAACAGGCGGGAGAAAAAAGAGTTCTCTTTCGTAATCGAGTGCGACTTGATCGCGAGGGTGAGACAAGGCAGATTCCAGAAGACATGGTTATTGATTCGCATGACTGAGCGCGCGCAGGTGATGCTATCCGAACCACCGGTACGTCTTTGTGTGGTGATTCCAGCCTTCGAGGGGGGGGCGGCATTGCATGCTTGTTTGAACTCTGTTGTCCGCCTTCCGCAAGAGTCCCTGCAAGCAATCGTAGTCGATAACGCATCAACCGACGGCTCGGTGGATTCCGCCGAAGAAAGTTTTCCCGAGATCATATTCCTGCGGAATAAAAAGAATCGTGGATTTGGCAAGGCCTGCAACCAGGGAATATCGTTAGCGATGGAACGCGGCGCCGATCTGGTTCTGCTGCTCAATCAGGATGCTCAATTAGACGGCCAGAGCCTCAGTTCCATGCTGGAACTCGCCGATCGAATTCCTAAAGCAGCCGCAATCGGTTGCAGGACCTATTCGGGAGATCCAGAACATCCAGAGGAAGCCCGGTTGCTTTATTGCGGTGCGTGGAAAAGCTGGCTACCGCTTTGGCAGCGAGTCCCTGGCATTGGTCAGCCTTTTTCGAGGACGTCTGATCCTCCGATGCAGGTGGACTATGTATGGGGCCACACGATGATGTTGCGTTGTGCTGCCTTGCGTGAGGCAGGAAGTTTCGATCCCGGTTTTTTTATGTATTATGAGGACCTCGAACTTTGTGAGAGGTTGAAAAAAAACGGATGGCAGATCTGGTGTGATACTCAAGCCGTGTCATGGCATCGGATTGACGACCCGTCGCGTGCGGGAAAGTCAGAACTGTGGCGCTGGCAACTGAAGCAAGAAAGCTGCAGGCATTGCTATCGGTTGCAATCCTACCGATTGCCCAGCGACATGCTTTGGCTGTTCACCGCGGCACGCGAAGGGGTGTCTCTTTTAAGAAATGGTTACCTACGAGCTGCGGGGCACCTTCTGATTGCGGTACTCGGATCGGCCTTTCGATCTCATCGAACCAATTGAACAATCTATTTTCAATCCTCCTGATCGTCCTTCTTTTTCGATGGTTCGTTGAGTCGGCTTTGGGGCACCTCTTTTCCTAGGAAAAAATAGGGATAGCCCCAGGTCACTTCTTGCGCTTGGGCCTTGGTTTTGACCGATCTGATCTCTTTGGTCAACCTTTGCAGATTGGCGGAATCCAGCAAGGGGTCTCCGCTATCGCGTCGCCATTGTTCAAGCTTTGCTTGAAGGGTGCGAAGGGTTTCCGAATGGCTGGGATCATCAGCGAGATTCCGAAACTCATAGGGGTCTTTGGAAAGGTCGTAAAGCAGGTAGCGGGGTGGCTGTCGAGCCTCCTGGTAGGCGAATCGGATTGGTTCGGGGGCCTGCTGGATCGCTGCTGCAAGGTCGAGTCCGCCGGGGACGCCTCGCTCTTTCGCGTCTTTGTTCAGCTTGCGGATCGTCAGATCAAAATCGGGATGAAGTTCCCCGGGCAGGAGGTTCTCGATCAATTTGTAGCGATCGGTCCGGACGCCTCGTTGAGGGAAGTAGTTGTTGGCAGCACCGTGCGTATGGTATTCAAAGAAAATCTGGTCGCGCCAGGCCACCAATTGGGAGGCCAAAAGCGGTTGCAGTGGCTGGCCGGGCAGACCCGATGGGATTCCTATACCGGCCGCGGATAGAAACGTAGGCATGAGATCCAGCGTGGACACCAGTTCGCTGCGAAATCCTTGCTTGATGTGCCCGGGCCACCGGACCAGCAATGGCACGCGAATGCCGCCATCGAAACAGGTTCGTTTGCCGCGCAGCATGTCGGCGCCATGGTCCCCCATGTAGACCACCAGGGTATTGTCCGCCTTGCCGCTCTTCTGCAATTCATCCAGCAACTGTCCAAAACAGGCATCCAGTCGGGCAATTGAGTTGTAGTAGTCCGCGACCATATCCCTCATGCCGGGAGGATCAATTCCCATGTAACTCATCGCCCGAACCTGATCACCATCCTGCGGCGACTCAGGCAATCCATCGACTTGTCGGAGCCATGGATCATGGGCGTCTGGGAAATTGATGCTGAGGAAGAAGGGGGCGTCCCCTTCGCGAAAAAACTCACCGGCCGACTTCGCGTAGTCCGCCAGGTTCTTACGCGAGAAGTTCGACAAGGAGATCTTCTTGAAGTCGAAGGGGAAGGGAGTCGTCGGTTCGATATGGAGTTTGCCGATGATCCCGGTTCGAAATCCGGCGTTCTTCAGGAGTGCAGGAAGCGTAGGGAATTCATCGTGGTAGAGTCGAAATCCCCAGGTCGCTAGGCCGATTTGTCCGTGTTGATGGGGATAGAGTCCGGTGAGCAGGCTGGCGCGGGATTGACTGCATCCAGCCTGAGGGACGAAGGCACGATCGAATCGGACGCCTTCTGCGGCCAGCCGGTCCAGATTGGGCGTCCGCGCGGAAGTGTCGCCATAGCAACCAAGTTCCGGGCCGTTATCTTCCGACACAATCAACAAAATGTTGGGAGGATTGCACTGGGCAGGACGGATGGCAAGCGCGATGACCCATAGCCATGCACCCATCCAGGGAACAGCCAACAGGCAGCGAGCAGCATTCGAATTCATGGTGTTTGAATCCAATCCAAAGTGAACCGTGTGCAATCGATCGAGTCGTTCCGTTCGTAGAGACACAATAGAGAACCGTCGGGAAGTTCGGCAAGGTCTGAGTACGCCGATGGGCCAGCTTCCAATGTTTTTCGGATAGGCCAAGTTGTACCGTCATCGCGGCTTAGCTGGATCGTCAGTTGCTCTCGTTTACCCCCGCTGTCCGGGATCTCCTTTCCTGCTGAATCCCGACCCACCGTGCGCGGATTGGAAAAGAGCAGAACGCCACTCGAGTGTTTAAAAAGGCTGGCCATGCAGCGTGGCTCCCAAAGCGCCGAATGGAACTCTGGGCGGCTCCACTGAGTGGCCCCATCTGGACTGATCGCTAGCAGTTTTCGGTTGGGTACCGATTCATTGCGAGTGATCATCAGGACTTTGCCGTCAGAGGTCGGTGCCAAAATCGACTCGTTCGGATCCCCGAAGTCCCCTTCGTCAGGCATAGCAATCGTCCCCGCCTGCCACGTCAATCCATGATCATCGCTATAAATGGTCGCGGCCGCCGAAGGATGATGGGCCCCTGCGGGGCCGTAGGCCAGCCAGATTGGAACCAGCAGACGCCCGGTGGGAAGTTGGATGCCATGCCCAGGGCCAGTCGCGATCACCTTCCAGTTGTAACTCTTGCGAAACGGCTCAAAGATCGACGTGATTTCTTCGGGATCACTCCAGGTGGCCCCTTCATCCGTGCTGCGCATTTTGAAGCACCGAGCGTAGTTGACGCAGTACAAGAATTCGATCGCCCCAGTTTTCCGATCCACGATCGCCACCGGATTGTTTACGGTCTGCTCCTTTTCGCCACCACTTGGTTTCGTCGGGTTCCCCTCGATACGGTCGGATCGATGCGCAATTTTCTGCGATGGAAGCCAGCTTTTGCCGCCATCGATCGAACGCCGCAAATGCACCTCGATTTCGCCCCAATCGCCGCTGCCGTCGCGGCGGGCTTCGCAGTACGCCAAAATCGTCCCCTTGGCTGTCACCACCAGGCCCGGGATCCGATATCTCGCGATCCCTGCCATGCCAGGGGGAAATAGCGCCTGGGAATCAAGATCCGTCTTTGGCCCTTGCGCTGATCCGGACGACGGAAGCTGAAACAAAAGGGCTGCCCAGAGAAAGGCATTGAGCCAAGTGTGAAGGCAGCGGGATTTCATGAGGCAGTTGTCCTTGCAGGTCACCGCGCGAAGATGCTGAGATCCCCGCGATCTCTCTGTGGTGCCGTCGCGGGCGATCGGACAGGAGGTTCTTCTTGCAAGGGATCGATCCTTCCCAACATATTAGCCGATCGAGGTAGCCCTTGCGAAGTTGCTCCACCAAGCGACGCATGACCAGACCGGTCGCTCAAAGGAGCGACTCAGCCATCGTATTGGGAGAAACGCCGAGGGTCCCAAATGAAAGAAACCATCCTCCGTACTCGACGAAGGATGGTTTCCCATGCGTTTTTGCCAGAAGTTTTCTATGGAACACTGGCGATCGGTGCCAAGCAGCAGTTTGCCATCAACCGCGGCGATAGCAATCCACTGAGTTGTCAGGTGCCATCGATCTTGTCGCTGACATTATTCATCTGCGTGTTGACGGTGGTTCCCAGAGACGAAACTGCGGCGATTGCTACCACAGCAATCAACACCAGAAGCAACGTGTACTCTACCAAGCTTGCGCCTTCTTCGTCCCGAACCAATCGATTCCAAGCCTTGATCATCAACCGGACCCTTTCAAAAACAGCTACCCTGCAACTCAAAAGGAAACAGGACTGCAGTCAATATCGATGAACCAATCATCGGCCTGCAGAGAGGATGTCTCCCCAGCGTCAATCGCTGAACGCAAGCAAGTAATGCAACGATCGTGCCAAAACGAATGGGAGGGATCACCATGAGGCAATTTTCAGGGCGAACATCGCTTCTCACCTAAGAAAAAGCATTGGTTTCCTTTCGATCTGGCGAGGGGAGTCTTGCGGTGAGCTGTGGCGGCATCATCAAAAAGCACAGCGGAGGTACTTTGAGAATCTAAAGTTGAGATAGTAGAAACGGCGTTCTGTTAACAGTTGCCGTGATGCAGCAACTTCCAGGAAAGTACCCTAACGAGTCGCCCCAATGCCAATTGGCAGCAAGGGAGTGGATTGCTGCGGGTACGATCTACAACTAGCCAGCGGTGAGTACCTCTGGCTCGCGAGAAGAGTTTCCTTCGTAGCCACCATCGCCAGATCGTGGACCTTTTTCGCGAATGAAAACAGCATTCCCAAGGCTCTTCATAGCCACCATCGCCCTAGGGGGCCAAGACCTGGAGTTCAGCGATTTTCGGACGTGCTTGGTGATCTTTGACAGCGGGGTTGGGAAGAGTCGTCAATCGAATCCATCGCGCTGTTCCATCGACCGGATGCTGGTAGGCAGGCGCCGCTGTCTGATTCTCGGAGGCGTCGGCTAGGATTTGCCAGTTTTCTCCATCCGTAGATGACTCGATTCGATATCGGTAGGAAATATCCGCATCGCTGTCTTCTTTGGCAGGTATCCATCGCACCGAACCGATCGCTTCCGGTTGCTGCAAATCGACAATGATCCACTGCGGGGACATCCCATTGGGGAACCATTTGACATACCAATCGTCGTCACCTCCGAACAATCCGTCCACCGCTTTCGAAGAACGCATGAAGCACTCCAAGTTGGTTCCCTCTGGTTCGGGGGTAGAGCAGAGGGTGGGTTTCCCTAAAGCGAGGTTGCGTTTGTTGTCTTCCGGAAGATGTGAGTCGACAAGGTTCCAGGTCGCGGTGAAGAACTGATTGGCAGCGATGAGGAAGTAAGGCTTAAGTCGGATCGCTCGCCCCCCATGGTCGGTAGCTTGGAACTCCAGGTCGAAGGAGTCGGCTTCGGGGTTGGAAGTGGAAGGGGAAAGGGATGCGAAGGGGGAGTCGACAGAGGGAGCCACCCATTCGCCCATTCTTGGGTCGGTGCCTATTCCAGTCATCACCAAGGGACCGCGAAGGATGGAGAACTGTCGACCGTCATCCGGTGTTGATTCGGTTGTGAATGTCTGGGGGAACTGGAAGCGGATGCGATCCCCGTCTTGCCAGGTACGCTGAAGGGTGACAAACCTGCCCGACACCTCTACCGCTTCGTCATTGACTGAAATGGAAGCTTTTTTGTTTGTCCAGGTGGGAATGCGAAGTTCGATCGTGAATGACCGTGGCACTTTGGTCTGTACGGTAATGGTGCCGGTGTCTTCGAATGGGAAACTGGTTTCCTGGGTGATGCTAGTCTGCATCTGGGGCCAATCCAGTCGAGAGGCGATCGCCAGATTGATTCTTAGGCGATCCTGCTGGTGGGTGTAGATCAGCGATGCGGATCGCGACGGGTTCTCCAAGCCGGTGCCATTGCAGCAAAAGCAACCTGTTTCGTTCGATCGGAAGTCTTTCACCGAGTGGACTCCGATCGGCTGATAGTAGGTTTTCCATCCAGTTTCAGGGTCCTGGCTTCCTAGAATGGCATTCCAAAGGGATCTTTCGTAAAAGTCCATGTACTTTGGATCGCCAGTGGCCAGATATAGGCTTTGGGTGACCTTCATCAAGTTGTAGGAGACGCAGGTTTCCTGTGGCATTCGGTTTTGGGTATTCGCCAGCTTGCCTTTGGCGGGCATCCCTTCGTGAATGCTGGTTCCCCCCGTGGGGTAGATTCTCCGGCCCTCACCACAAGTGTTCTCCCAGAATTGCTTGACCGCTTTGTGGTGGAGCGAGCTGGAGGGATGTGCTTGCATGATTTTGGCAGCGCCAACGATCTTTGCTGCCAGGGTATTGGCATGTTCCAGGTAGTCGCCGCCACCGGCGAGGTTCCTCAAGATCTTCTCGGGTTGTTCCCATCGGAGAGCCAGTTCATGGAGGTCCGCACGGTTGCTGAGTTGCGCTAGATTCTCCATCGCTTCCGTCATTCCGCCGTACTCGACTTCCTTCACCTTCTGGAAATCGTCACCGTATAGCTGAACTCGTCGCTGGATCCAATCGGCCATCTTTAGCGCGATGGAAAGGGCATCCTTGTTTTGCGCGTGCACATGCGCTGCGATCAGACCTTCCAGAAGTTTGTGGACCCGATACCATACGACGCCATCCAGGCGATTGGCGGCGAATTCCTCCTCGGGAGAAGCGAAAAGATACTCCCCTCCCATCGCCCTCTGGCATTCCCCAAGTCCGGTGACCATGTAGTCGACCATGGGTCGAAAGCGATCATCGGTGGCCGCATGCAGTGAGATCGCGGAAAGATAATGCCCTTCAAAGAACCCTGGAAATGCACCAGACGGCTCAGGGGTCGCCCAGCCTCTTAAGGGCTTTGCTCCTAGAGTTGGTAACCCTGCCTGGAATCGAAATGCGTAGAGAGCACGATCCACCCCGATGGCCAGCAGGGTTTTTGCGTTCACTTCCATCTGGGATCGAAATGGACTGGCTTCTAGGAAGTGGACCTGCCCTGCTGGAAACGCTTGCCACGCTTCCTCTTCTCGTTCGATCGACTGCGATTGGACCAAAGGACCTGCGACCAGAACCAGAAGGATGCCAGCGATGGCGATCGGATGGCAGACAGGGCCGCTTGTTTTCAACTTAGCGAATGAGAAAAAACCCTCCCTAGCCATGGCCCGATGCGCCTCCGTCCGATCGGACTTTCGTCCATCTTTTTTCCAATCGCGAATCATCCGTTTTCTTCCGGTTATGACGAGTCAGAATTCACAAAATGCAGGTGCAGCGACGCTGGAGGCGCTGCAGTTTAGCGGTTCAGGAACCGGTACGACAATGGTCGCTGGTCTTCTCCTGTCTGGCGAGAAAGAGCGGTGGGGCGGCGTGAGCCGAAATGGCACAAAGTCTGTTGGGCTGTCTCCGGATTTTCCAGGAGTGCAAGGAGGGCGTTCCGAGGGGGGCATCGTCGAACCCAATCGGAAGCCAAGGCGTAGTAAACTTGCGAGGTGAACCTAAGTTGATTCATTACTTGATGAATTGAATTCCGATGGAATCGTTGCTTTCAGAGAGTCGATCAAGCCGTCGATGGCGGTGGATGGCTGGGGCCGGTCTGCTACTTTCCTTCTTGCTGGCTTTAGGTTGGCTAGCAGGCGCGGGAGTGCGATGGCACTGGGACGTCTTGGCGTGGGCTTTCCTAGCGATTTGGTTGCCCGTCCTTTTGCTTTCTCTCATTTTTGCCCCGAAGCCGGTACGCATGTGGGGGCTCATTACGGCACTGCTATGCCTGGCAGGCCTTTTTTTTCTTCCACTGGCAGCCATCAGTCGTTCCAAGGAACGAAATCGATTGAATTCCATCCTGAAATCGCTACCGGAGACGCCAAGCAACTCTGCACCTGAACTTGCATCCAGGTGGGGGTGGATCCAACTGCAGGATGGCACTTGCTTGCCACGCTTGCGCCAAAGTCAACTGGATCGGTCGGGTCTAGCGATTGCCACCGATTGGACTCTGGATCTATCCGACCTTCCTTCGGAACCTCTTCCGTCATGGTGGCTTGCAGAGAAGAAGCGAGTCATCCTCAAGGGTTCCGCACCGGAGGGGCCTGCCGTCCAACGACTGGATGGCCTGCAGCCGATTGAATTCACCTATGAGGGAGACGCAGATCGGCCGAATGTAGGAGATGCGAGCAAACTTTGGAGTTCGATCGACTTTTCCAAGTGCGAGCGACTGGATCTAAAGCATCTGGATCTGTCAGAGGCGATTTGGCCCAAGGTGTTCTCCAGTGGAAGTCTTTCCGCCCTCAAGTTGATCGACTGCAATAACGACGATAGCTGCTGGTCTCAGAGTCCTGGGCGGAGGGAGTTGCTTGAACTGACGGTGGATGCTCCCCGCAGCATGACTCAGGGGGGACTGTCGACGCTGGTGCGAGACACTCCGAAGTTGCAGCGCCTGGAGACTCCATTGGCGTTGATGAGTCCCGACAATCTATGGGAGATTGAGACCCAACATTTGAAAATGGTTGCATGGCGAATCACTGGGAGGCAGATGGAGGATGAAATCCAGCATTTCATGAGACTGGCAGATCCTGGGCCATGCCCTTCTACCTTTGTTGGATTTGAAACCTTGTCTCTGGCTTCCGACAAGGTCGAACGACTTTGCCGTGATCTTCGGCGCCTACACTGGGATGGGTGTCGTTGGACGCTGGCAGATTGGCAAGAGTTGCACCGGTGGTCGTCTTGGGAAGTACTGAACGTGGAACGCGGTAGGATGACTAGGAAGGAGATGGTAGCTCTTAAGAATTGGCTGGGCGAGCAGATGCCAGACGAGGCGGATGATGGGTCGCTGGAAGCGATCGAACGTCGTTTGACGAAATGGCTGGCAAACGGTGGGAAGCGCCGAGTGGAACTGAAGTTGGAGATCTTGCCCCAATGATTAACGGGGGCCTCGTAGTGACAACGAGAGAAAACAGGTTCCGTGTCAGATGGTGCGCTATGGTGGGCACTGCGAGGTAGCCACTACAAGGCAATAACTCGGGGATCGCGCTCTACGGCAACTCCGACGGACTGTCTGTTGGTAGTTGCTTCTGTCGCTGGATTTCTTCGCGACGGTATAGGAACCAGAGAAGCCCGGCGATCCCTGCGCCGGTGAGAATCCCCCACGGGAGGCGGCGGGTTCTCCACTGATTCCAGAGTGGCTCCAAGGTCGCTGCTTTGGCTTCCAGCCAATGGTCTTCATTGGGAAGTTCACCGATCAACCTTTGGCGATGGACCAAAAGTCGCGGCTCGAGCGACTCTCCATAGCTCTTGGTTTGAATGGTTCTTGCTAGGGGCTGAGCCGAACGGATCCAGCCGGTGGTGGAGTCGAGGGCATTCGGCCCCAGGTACTGACCGCAGTATCGGTCGAACAGTGGTTCTTGGGTGTACAGCCAATGATCGAATTGCTCGGTAGGGTGCACTTGCCCGTCATGGATATGCAAGGTGGGGAAGAAGATCTTTTTTGGATCTCGCGATGGAAATCGCATCACGACAGGCAGCAGTTCGGCTTCTAGTGATTTCAGCTGGATGACGGCAAAGCCGTAGTCTTCGTATTGCGGAATCTGTTTCCAGATTGCCGGAGCGATGCGGAACTGGGGATCGATCCGATCGAAATCCTTTTGCGAGGGGACGTACGATGCGATGGCCGTTCCTAGGTCATGGACTTCGAGCGTTCGACTGTCCGTTCTGGCATCGACCGATGTTTCGATTTTCTTGGGTAGCAAGTCCGCCCAAGTCCTCAACTGCGGGAACGCGTTTTCGAGGTCGAAGAAAAAATTCTTCCATGGCGTCGGTATCGGAAATTCGACTGCTTGGTCGCCTGCCCCGTTAGCGACAGGCAGAGGAAGGATCATGGCGTTTAGCGTTTTCGAGCGATAGGCCATCGAGTAGATCAACCACTGATCACCGTTAGGGGCGATGCGAGCGAAGATTTTGGTGTCACTCACCGATTCGACTTCACCCGCAAAACAGCACATTGCGACCTTCCCCTTGAGTCAATTCGGTCTACTGGTATCCCTGGGCGAATCAGGCCTTAGGGGCTACCGACAGCCTTTCAAAAACACAAACAGCATGACGGGTTCGTGGCATCGCTACAAAAACGCGTAGGCACCCGAGTGCCTACGCTTCTGCAATTCGATGATTAAAACTGAACCTTCAGCTTGTCGGTCATTTTGCGTCGGATTTCCAGGGTCATTGCATCAATGTTGTTTAATGCCGCCTGGTAGCTCTGATTGCCGATCGCTCGGGACTGCGAGTTGATGGTACCTGAAGCATCGTAGTACCCAGCGGCATTCGGATCGTAGTATCCGGCACCAAATCCGCCGTAACCATAATTGCCATAGTATCCGTAGCCGACATTTGCAGTTGGTCCAGGAGCCTTGTAGGCATTGGCTTCTGCTTTACTGGCGCCCGCCTGGATGTTGGTCTGGCGAATGACTAGGCTGCTGCCGCGAAGGGCTGTGGAAACGTTGGTAGCGTATTCCACCAGTTCAGGATCGACGTTCAATGTTCCCAACTCGTCAATCTTTCGTGCGCTCTGATCGTTCCAGCGAGCTCGATATCCGGTCGATCGGGCATTGTAGTCACGCACTCGTTCGATTTGTTTGATGACTTTGTCAAAGTAAGCCTTGGATGCAGCGGGAATGGGATCAGAGGCAGCGGACGCGTTGCTGCTGAGACTTTGATGGGTTTCTGAGGCTTGCTGGTTGAGGCTGAAGACTCCAAGCAGTGCATCCAGGGAGGCATCGGTGATGCGGCCCTGCAGGACGACGGTGTTCCCGTCTAGTTTGGCATTCCACTGAGCAACTTCTGGTGCCGGGGTGCCGAATCTCTCCAGCATCTCGGCCAGCAGTTGAGGGCCTTTGGCAACCAAGGCCTGGGGCGAGTTCTCAAATGATACCTTGACGATGCACTCATCCAGGCTTCGTCGTCCCACCAAGACAGTCAAGCCTCGGATCGATGCCAGAAGTTTCGCGGTGGACGCGGGATCAGCACCAGCGATCGACTGGAGATTACCGATTCTCTGCTGGAGGACGACCGGTGAGACCAGATTCTCCAGGTCCCATGCCAGCATCAGCGAAAGGTAATCCGAACCCTGCTTGGTCTGTTCCAACAGATAGCTGCTTGCGGCGCTTCCTGGAGTCGCTTCCAGCCATCCGGCAACCAGCCGACGGTCTGCAGGGCGCGCAAAGCCAACCAAAGATCCTTCCTCGGGAATCAGATACATCTGTTTCGGGGACCAGATCACTTCTCGGCCCTCAATGCTGTCCACATAGCCCCCAACCGACTTGGCGTACTGCTCCGGTTGAGCGTCGGAAGCCAGAACCGCCTGGCCCAGTTCCCATCGCGGGGAGAAGGTTGGCAGATCAAACCCCGACACCAACCATGCTTCAGTGATACCTGATGGCAATTCCGTGGTGACGTTGGAGTCTTTCAACAATTTGTCGAGGGCGGGGATGTTCGCATAAGCCATGGCATTGGCGGATTCAGGACTGCTCGACAGCAACCTCTGAAGCGAACCGGATTGCGCGGAGAGATATGCCGAATCGAACCAGCTAATGGCCATGACGGTCGCTAAAGCAAGTCGTGGAACAAATGAGTCGCGTCGCATAGCGAATGGCTCCGTCTCTTGGATCAAGGGGGAAAAGCGAACAGAAACTTCATGCCGATGGAGTTTGGAAAACAGCCCAGAGGAGGCGGATCAATCCTAGCCCCATGAAGCTGTATGCTATCTGCTGGCAGTTCGATTCAACAGGGAGTTGCAGAGAATCTTTCGCGAGCGGACCTGCAGCATCGTGTTGGCTGAAGAGGTGGGGTGGCGGGGTTTTCCTAGTATTTTCCACCGGTCGACGGTCCGCAAACGGGGGATGCAACAAGGGCTGCAAGCCATGAAGGCGGTCTATCGCAACTCAAGATGTCTGGATGGGCGCCGCATCAGCCCGCAGCACCCCGGGGTGGCGGAGGCCAAGGAAGATGGTTCAGATTCGCCAGCGCGTGAACCAGGGCTTGCGTTCCGCTTTGGCCATGGGAAGCAGCCTGTAGAGCCACATAGAGCTGATGGGCTAATGCCAAGCCGGGAAGAGACAGTCGCATGCGAGCGGCTTCGGCGAGCACGATTCCGAGATCTTTGACGATGTGATCGACGAAGAAACCGGGTTGAAAATCCCCCTTGAGAATTCTTGGGCCAAGATTGCTCAAAGACCAGCTTCCGGCCGCGCCGGAGGAAACCGATTCGAGGACACGGTCCATCTCGAGTCCGGCACGGTAGGCATAAAGAAGTGCTTCGCAGAGGCCTACCATGTTGGCAGCGATGAGCGTCTGATTGACCAGCTTGGTATGCTGTCCGCACCCAGATGGGCCCTGGTAGACGATGGACCTCCCCATTTTTTCGAAGTAGGGCAATCCGCGGCGAAAGGCACCTTCATCGCCCCCCACCATGATCGACAATCTCGCTTCTCTGGCGCCAATGTCGCCGCCGGAAACGGGTGCATCGAGCGTCTGAAGGCCAAGTGACGAAGCTGTCTGAGCGATCTGAACCGCCATGGAAGGTGGAGTGGTTCCCATGTCGATCAGCAGGCTTCCTGGACGCGCTTGCTTCAACACCCCTTGCTCACCGAAGTAAACCGCTTCCACCTCTTCCGGAAACCCTACCATGGAGAAGATAACGTCCGACTTGGACGCCAGTTCCACGATCGTACGGCATAAGATGGCGCCCTTCTCTACCAGTCCGGAGGCTTTTTCAGGACTGCGGTTGTAGACAAGGGTTGTGTGCCCCGCTGCAATCAAGTGCCCGCACATGCTGCGTCCCATCACTCCTGTTCCGATCCAACCGACGCGCTGTTTGGTATCCATGGGATGCCTCGGGCCTTTCATGCAAATAAAAAACGCTCTCCCGATCAGCCGCGCTAATCGATCGACTCAATTGTGACCACGTACTCACCCTGGTTATCCTTGCGACCGGAGGGCAATTCATTGATCTCCAGCAGCAGCTCCCCCCCTGCAGTCGCCTCCAGTTCGGCCTGTTTTCCGACCCGTTGGTGTTGCCATGTCATAGTCTGTTTGGGCTCTGTGTCGTGGAAGGGGGCTACGGTAGCGATCAGCGATCCCAAGGGATTGCTGCGGGTATATCGCAAGGTGACTCCCTGAGGTTCGCTCCACCACGACCGCGTTGTTTCTCCCAACTGGACGCGTCCAACGGCCCGTATCGTCACGCGTTGGCCTTCCTCCATGCGAACGCCGGTGGCCTGCCATCCAGTGCCAGCAGCGATTTTCAGGGTGACCGGGAGTGTTTGTGGCGTCGGCAGATTTTGCAAAATCGCAGGGCTATCCTGCTGGAGATCGAATCCGTAGTCGAAGCGATCCAGCATGCCTTCCCATTGCATTCGCACCCAAGGCCAGCGATCGCGGAGATTCTGAAAGATCCGCCGATTGAATCCCATGCCATCCCTCGGGTTTTCCTTTAGTGCATCGGTCAGCGATTGCTGGAGCGCTGGCTGGGAGTCAAAGAAACATACCGCTGACCAACTCCACGCATACATCTCTACTTCCATCGCCGATCGTTCCGAAAATCGCATGATTGATTCCAGGGAGGGTGCCTTGCCGGCCGCCAATTGCTCGCGGATGAAGCGGAAGCGGCCCCAGTAGGGGTACTCATCGCGGTTTTCGGGAATCGTCTTCATCTGCAGTTGTTTGCGATCCCAGCGGTGGGTCGCCCACCTTTCTGCCAACCCCTCGGCGATCCATGGCGGTCCATAACCGCCGAGAAAAGTCTCCATAAACCAGTGCGTGCCTTCGTGCAGAACAAGATGGCGTCGGTAGTAGGCCGAGGGAGGTTCCGCCACATACATGATCGGGCCCCTCTGGTATCCGTTGGGAAAGGGGGGCAGGCTGGCGTCAATCAAACCCATCTGTTCCATTTTGGCGCGATCTCGAAAGAGCAACAGCTTCAACTTCTCTTTAGGTAAAGGAGCTGGAGTGATCGCAAAACCGTCAAACCATTGGGGGATCGCTTGATCGAAGATCTCAGGCAATTCATCGATTTCCGGATCTGGAGGTAGATCAGTGATCATGCGCAGGTGAGCGGAGTTCACCTCTCGAAGCCCCGCCTGACGGATGCGCTCTGGGGCCCAGGAAGGATCCTCGGTGGTCTCCTGCGCTACGCAATCAGAGCTTGCGATAGCGATGAAAAATGCAAGGAAAGTCAGCAGGATGGATGGGCAGTAGAGCATCGCGATACTCCGTCGCTGTTTGCAAATCCACGAAGGATTCTTTCCAAACTGAAAGCCTGATCTGCTACCGTCACCCAACGGCGGTGGATGGGATGGCATCGTCGATTGCGGTCCAATCTATCTCCTGTGGAAAAGTGTGACGCGGTTTTCAAGCCGTTGCCACATTTGCGGAAGGAGATTTGGCTACAAAATTTTCCGAATCAAGAGCAGCGGCAGTTTGCAGAAGGGGTTCAAGGCGTAGGAGCGATGCTTCGGGAGGGCATCGCCAGCGAAAAGGGGTTTTTCCTGCGAGTCCCCGAGTCACGTGCATGCAGGAATTTTCGTGATAGAAGATACCGGACGCAAAACGGCTGCCATGCATGCTTGGCGAAATGACAGGGCCAATACCGGGAATCCGGATCTGGCCACCGTGCGTGTGGCCAGCCAGCACCAACTGGCACTGCTGCTTTCGTGCCCACTTCCAGGAGTCCGGTGAATGGCAAACGCCAATGCGCAGCGCATCAAGGGGACGGCCAATGGGAAGGTTGCTGGGGGCTGGCCACCAGGGCGATTCGTCTCCAAGCCATTGCAGCATGCCTTGAGGTTTCCTCATTTCAACGAAGGTACCTCCCAGATCGATCCATCCGATCGATCGGAGATCAGCTCGCAATCGCTCGCTATCCCCCATCGCCAAGTCATGATTCCCCAAGATGAAGTAACATCCCAACGGTGTGGTGATCCCTCGAAGAATTTTTGGAATCCAATCCATGGTGCAGGGGTTATCGATCCAATCACCCGTAACCACCAAGCAATCCGGCTGGTGCTCCTGAAGCCTTTCGAATGCCATGCGATAGAATTCAATCGGAATCACACCGGTCAGATGGAGGTCCGAAAGATGTCCGATGCGCAGGCCACTCCAGCGAAAAGGCAAATCGGGCACTGCTAGGCGCTTCTGGTTGACATCCAGTTGAATCGCCTCATTCCCCGGAAGCGTCAGCATCCAATGCAATTCGGATGGGGGTTGGTTCCAGTCGTGTTGTGTCCAAAGTCGCGATTGTTCGGGCGGATTTTGGTTTTGCGTTCGACTTAGACCGAATCGTGCGTGAGCCCAATCCGGGAACCACCACGCGAGCGCTGTCAGGCAGATTGCGGCATGCGTGGAGACGAGGGCTGAGGCGGGCATGGGGATTCGTTCTCCCGACAGCCACTGGGTCCAGGGTATCCAGCTACCAAAAATCAGGAGGCAAGGGAGTGCGATTCCGATCAGCTTGATCAGCTTCTCCGTCCCCTTCACCCAGCGGCGTTCCCACCCGAGGGCGTTGACCCGATTGATCAGTGCAACGATCAGAGCGCAGTGGCCGGTTGCGAGACAGAGGAAGAGAACCCATCGCACGATCAAGGTGGAAGCGTCGATGGTCGGCACGTCACGCGTCGCCCCGCTTTACGCGCTGGCAATGATCCAGGATGGTTGCGGTGACCTGGAGCAGCTGGTCGAGGCGAAACGGTTTGAACAGAATCGCTTTGGGATGAAGCCCGTTTTCACGAGCTCGCGTGAAGACGTGGTCTACATCGTACCCATATTCTTTCATCATGATCAGCGGCACCGGCTGTAGCAGAGGGACCAGGCGATTCATCAGCTGGTAGGCTGATTCATCAGGCAGCCGGAGTTCGCTGATGACCAAGTCGTAAGGCTCTCCGGTCGTACAACTGCGGACCATCATCATCGCTTCGGCGACGGAGTGAGCCGACTCGACGATGCAACCAAAGCGTTCCAGCAGACGATGAGCTTCACTGCATACCTGTTCTTCATCGTCGACTACCAGCACCCTGGCCCCCTCCAGAAGGCTGCGGTACCGCTGATGCGACTCGGAATTGCAGGTATCCAGAGGTGCCAGATTCTGTCCCACCTGATGAATCGATCGCTTGATGCTTCTCGCGTTCCGCAGAATGCTCCTTAGCCGCTCCATCAAGATATCCTCTCCCTGGATTCCCTGTTCCTGCAATGCATGGACAGTATCTAGAAGGATTCGGTCGATCGGCATAGAAACCGCATGGTCGATCTGTTCGCAGCTTTGTTGAGCTGCATTCGATCGCTGAGCGACCAGTAGATCGAGCGTATTGAGGGCGACGGCGACGTCACGAGCAAAAATCTCGAGGAACTGCATGTCCAGCTTGGTGAAAGCGTGCTTCACTGGACTTTCGACATTGATGGTGCCGATTACCTGCTCATGAAGCAGAACCGGGACGGTCAAGGAGCTTTGTGCCCCCTTGAATCCTTCGATGTAAAGTGGATCCGATTCGGTATCCAAACAGAGGTAGCTCTTCCCGCTCGATGCAACGTAGCCTGTAACTCCATTTCCCTGGGGACTTGCCATCAACCGTCGGTCGGCGGCCTCTTGGTCAATCCCAACCGACAGAAGAGGTACCAGGACCTTGGTCGATTGCTCGAGCAATCGAATTTCGATCACCTCCACATTCAGCAGATCGCGAGTGTAGAAGCGAATGTTGTCCTTCAGCAGATCGATTCGCTGTTCGGTACTGAGGGCGAAGATTTCATCCGGCTTCAGATCGGTGAGTTTGCTTCCGGCCTGATGAATCGCTTCCAACTTCTGCTGCTGTACGTACTGGCTGGTGATATCTTGCAGTGTGACGAGGACGCGTTCCGTGCCATCGACGATTTCCAGTGGCGAAGCGTGCAGACGGTAGTGCCGGTTCTCGGGTACATGGAGCACCTCGGAAGCATCCGAGCGAGTCGCAAAGGCGGTTGCGATGGGGCATTCCCATCCATCCGACGATCTACCGTCTCCGAAAAAGCTGTAGAAGTCTTCGGTCAGGAACGATCGACCTTGACCTGCCAATTCGTGAAAGGGTTGATTGGCCCACACCACCCTCAACGGACGCTCTAGAATCGCGACGCCTTCCGGCAACCTTTCCAGAAGATCCAGGGCGCTGACCCCAAGATGATCAGGTCCGAAGAGTCCGGTTGCTTCCTGCCGACGCTGCTGTTCATCCACCGCCATTGCCTCCCCGCCGCGCGTCGCGATCACCGATCGCCGCATCCCTGCGCGGCTATTGGGAAGTATAGGAATCCCAACACCTGCCAGCAACATGGTTCAGGTGCACTTTTCCCTGGTTGAAAGCGGTTGCAATCCGCTTTCCCCACGATCGATTTCTGCGTCGGACATGGGGAGGAATAGCCACGCTTCGGATTGCAGCCAGCAAGAGGTGCGATGGCAAAGAAGAGGATTACGCCGCTAGGTTGGGATTAGGGGAAGAGAGAGTGCCGTTGGTGGCTGGCCATGAAATCCCGTCGACTAGTTGATGGGCGTTGCATTCCCTTCGATGGTAATGGCTAAGTTTGTCTCTGTTGCAGTAAAAAAAGAAGGGCCGCCAAACCAGTTTGGTTTTGGCAGCCCTTCTCAAGAAGTTTAGCTTTGGCCAGCCCGTTCACTCGGGGAGACGGCCTTCTTCTACAGCGGGGAGTTCGCCAGTCAGTGACTCCATGAACGCCACCAAGTCCTCTTTATCCTGCTGCGTTAGGTCCAGCTTTTTGACCTTCTCGCTCAGGTAGGGACTCGGATGCCCGCCCTTGGCATACCATTCGACTACTTCCATCAGGGTCTTCTGGCTGCCGTCGTGCATGTAGGGGCCTGAGAAAGCAACGTTGCGAAGAGTTGGCGTTTTGAAGGCGCCCTTGTCGGCTTCGTTCTTCGTGATCACATACCGTCCCAAGTCCGGTTTGTCCGATTCCATGCCCACGCCAAGATTATGGTACTTCTCATCGCTGAAGTTCGCGCCAACGTGGCAGGCGGTGCAATTGGTCTTCGCGGAAAAGAAAAGCTCGCGGCCTCTCTTCGCCGATTCGGACATAGGGCGAGTTGCTGCAACAATCTGCAGCTTGCGGTAGCGATCGACCTGCTCGGGTTGCTCTTCCGCAAACGTTTCCATGTCTTCCAGTTGCTCGGCGAATGCCTCTTCGAAACGACGAAGTGGTTCGTTCGCGTCGTACGGGCTGGGGCCCGTCACTAGAGCCCGCTCGAAGGTGGCGATCGCCCTTGCCACATCGTCGATGTTCGGCTCCCTCTGGAACACCTTCACAAACTGTTCGCGGTAGACAGGGTTGACCTTGAGCATCTGGACGACGGCTTCGTGCGTATTGCCCATTTCGATCGGATTGGCGATCGGGCCCTTCGCCTGCTCTTCCAAGGATGCGGCTCGTCCATCCCAGAACTGGATGCTGCTGAGGATGCGGTTGAAAGAGACGGGAGAATTCCTTCCACCCAGTTGTCCTTCGACCCCAACGCCAAATTGCGTCCCTCGCCCATAGGCATTGGCGGGGTGATGGCAGTCGGCGCAGCTGACTTGGTTCCCTTTGGAAAGCCGGCGGTCGAAGTACAGCTGTCGTCCCAGTTCAATCTTGGCACGAGTCATCGGATTGTCTTCGGGTACCCAAACCGCATCCTTGCCGGCGGCAAGCCCCTCCGGAAGTTCGATCTGCAGCGGAAGATGGTTCTTCGGTTCTGCCAGCCAGGTGCGGATGGTAGGCAAATCGACGGAGCCCTCCCCGGCGATACCGGCTGTCAGCGGTTCTTTCCCCAAAGTAATCGGCTCTGCCGCCTGGCAAGTCGGTATGGAAGTAACAACGGCCAGTGCGGCCAAAGTTCGCCAGTGGGTTCGATTCATAGGTGGGTCCTTTCACTCGATTCACAACGTAGGCTGTTGGTCGCTTGCAAGCGCGTTTCGAATACTGCGTCTGTTGCCGGTCGACGATGCGAAAACCGCAACGGATTGTTCTGCCGTAACTGTCAGACGGAGGATCCGGAAATTGTAGCAACGCTGCAACCCCGCTTGATTGACTTGGCGTTCCCCTTGGTCGACAATCGGGCGGATTCTGGCTGCAACCGCTAGGCTTTTGAATCGCCATTAGCGGGTTTCCAGCTGTTAACCATCCTCCCCCCTCTCCTTTCGGATGCTTCGGAATGTCCCACCCCACCGACGGCAAAGTGCACACCGTAATGCAGGAGTCGCGCCTGTTTCCCCCCAGCGAAGCGTTTCGATCGCGGGCGAGGATTGGTTCGATGGAGGCATATCAATCGCTCTACGAACGCTCGATTGCCGATTCTGAGGCGTTTTGGGGGGCTGAGGCAAAGGAGCATCTGCACTGGTTTGAGCCATTTGGTGAGGTGTTGCGGTGGAATGAACCGGTGGCTGAGTGGTTCGTCGGAGGCCAGACGAACGCATCCTACAATTGCCTGGACCGCCATCTGGAGGCGGGATTGGGAGACCGAGTCGCGATCTACTGGGAAGGGGAACCAGGGGATACTAGGACGCTGACCTACCGCGACCTTCATAGTGAAGTCTGCCGATTTGCCAACGGACTAAAGGCGATTGGAGTGCAGCCTGGGCAGGTGGTCAGTATCTACATGCCTCTGGTGCCCGAGCTGGTGGTGGCAATGCTGGCGTGCGCCCGGATCGGCGCGGTCCATTCGGTTATTTTTGGCGGATTTTCCGCGGAAGCGATTGCCGACCGCAATCAGGATGCCGGCGCTGTTGTTCAGGTTACTGCGGACGGCGGATGGCGCCGGGGCAAGACACTGCCGCTGAAGAAGACGGTCGATGAGGCGCTCGCCAAAAGCCCATCGGTTCAGCGGTGCATCGTCCTGCGTCGCACCGGGGAGCCAACTCCGATGACGGAGGGTCGTGACATCTGGTGGCATGATCTGACCGGATCGACAACCGACGAGTGTCCCGCTACACCGCTTGACAGCGAACACCCGCTTTTCATTCTCTACACAAGCGGTTCGACCGGGAAACCCAAGGGGATTCGCCACACCACCGCTGGATACAACCTCTACACCAAAAGGACATTTCAATGGGTCTTCGATCATCGTGACGATGATATCTATTGGTGCACTGCCGACTGTGGCTGGATCACCGGCCACAGCTACATCGTCTACGGACCGCTCTCTGCAGGCGCGACACAAATCCTCTACGAAGGGGCGCCCAATTGGCCTGAAGAGGATCGCTTTTGGACGATCATCGAGAAGTACCGGGCAACG
Organism: Planctomycetaceae bacterium; assembly: GCA_040375295.1. Classification (GTDB taxonomy): domain Bacteria; phylum Planctomycetota; class Planctomycetia; order Pirellulales; family Pirellulaceae; genus JBEISR01. The sequence goes on along the minus strand of JBEISR010000011.1, from coordinate 82,267 downwards.
ATCCTCTACACTGCCCCCACCGCCATTCGCGCGTTCATGAAGTGGGGCGATCATCATGTGGAAAAGCATGATCTAAGCAGCCTGCGCTTGCTGGGATCGGTAGGAGAAGGGATCAATCCGGAAGCCTGGATGTGGTACCACGAAAAGATTGGTGGAGGTCGCTGTCCGATCGTCGATACGTGGTGGCAGACCGAGACGGGGGGCATCATGATGTCGCCGCTTCCTGGCGCGATCGCCACCAAACCAGGTTCGTGCACTCGCCCCCTGCCAGGCATCGTGCCCCGCATCGTCGACAGCAGCCATCAGGAAGTTCCCCAGGGGCATGGAGGTATGCTTTGCATCGAAAAACCTTGGCCCGGAATGCTCCGCGGAATCTGGGGTGACCCAGAACGATACCGCCAGCAGTATTGGAGCCTTGTGCCGCACATGTACCTCACGGGTGACAATGCCCGGCGCGATGAAGATGGGTACTACTGGATCATGGGGCGCATCGATGATGTGATCAATGTATCGGGGCACCGTTTGAGCACGATTGAAGTGGAAAGCGCATTGGTAAGCCATCCTCGGGTGGCCGAAGCGGCAGCGGTCGGAAAGCCGGACGAAATCAAGGGGCAGGCGATTGCCGTGTTTGTGACGCTTCGAGGCTGCGAACCGTCCGAAGCGCTGCGACAAGAGCTGAAGATGCACGTTCGAAAGGAAATCGGGGCGCTCGCGCAACCCGATGATATCCGCTTCACTAGCGCCCTGCCGAAGACACGCAGCGGAAAGATCATGCGACGCCTGCTTCGCGATATCGCCAGCGGCAAAGAACAGACCGGAGATACGACGACGCTGGAAGACTACACGATTCTGGCAAAGCTGCGAAGCGATGAGGAATCGTGAGTTCTTTTTCATTTTTGTTGATCGCCTGAAAAACTTACCTCCCCTAGGCTCCGCTCCATGACTACCCCCATCGAAATCACCCCGGCCGAACTTCAGACGTTGAACAAGAAAGGGCAGCCTTTCTGCCTGATCGATTGCCGTGAGGACGATGAGTACGCGATCGCAAAAATCGACGGCGCGGTGCTGGTGCCGCTGAGCCGCTGGGAGGAGGCATTTGGCCGGATACAACTAGATGCCAGCCAACCGGTGGTGGTGCACTGTCATCATGGGATGCGAAGTTTGCGTGCCACCCATTGGCTTCGTCGCAATGGCTACCCAGACGCTCAAAGCCTTGCCGGCGGGATCGATGCCTGGTCGCTGGAAATCGATCCCTCGGTACCCCGCTATTAACCGCTTGCCGCTGCCCGCAGACAGTGACTTGACAACCCACCACGGTGCGGGGATTTGCGGTAACGAAAAAAGACTCCGACGAGAGGTTCCCTCGTCATTCGATGCACTTCCCCGACCACGCAGGCATTTTTTTGTGTCGCCTGTCGAGAGTGGCCGAAAGAGGCTCGGCCCATTTCACCCAGCAACCAGCCGAAAGCTATCCTTGGCAGAGGTTTGACGGTCGCGATACCTCTGCAGCCAGCGGCGTAGGGCAGGACTGGGAGGATCTACCAAGTTCCAGGGAAGGCAATCGGCCAGGATCTCCAGATGGTCCACGGGAGTGCTCCGCGGATCCAGCATCACGATCCAGCAACCAGCCAGCCTGCATAGCCCACCTTTCGCGCCCCCAAGAGGCTCCATCCGAACCTGATAGCCGCATGCTTCTGCCACCTGCAGTGCTTCCTCCAGCAAATCGATCGTGTAGATCGGCCCTGTGCGAACTGCCTCGTCCATGCAGAATCTCCATCGTCCCCAATTCGTACCTTTGCCTTGTTCTGGCTGCGTTGTCCGCGACGAAATCCTAATGATCCGCCTTTGGTGCGTCGATGGAGGAATCGGGATGAGGTCGATAAGACCAAACGGGCCGAGGGGAAATGCTAGCAGGGTGCATTGGATGGAAATCCGGGAGCGAGAATCGTTGGAGGCGGAGCTGCAGGGGTTGCAGGAACGGGTCAGGGAGCTGGAGCGTCTGGCCAGCGTCGGGGAACTTACCGGCACCGTCACTCACGAATTCAATAATCTGCTGATGACGATTCTGAATTACGCGAGGATGGGGATGCGGTACCCCGACACTGCAACCCGCGACCAAGCGTTTCAGAAGATCGTGGCAGCCTCTGAAAAAGCCGCTCGCCTAACCACTGTCGTGTTGGGTCTGGCACGCCCTGGCACCGGGGAGATGGAGCCGCTGAAGCTCAAGCCGCTCCTGGAGGATTCTCTGCTGCTGATGGAACGCGAATTCCAAAAGTTTCGCATCGCTTTGGAGAGGCGAATCGAAGAGGTTCCGGAGATTCTGGGGGATCCTTCGCAGCTTCAGCGCGTGCTGATCAACCTGCTCACCAATGCCAGGCAGGCGATCACTGATGGCGGGGAAGTTCAGGTCATACTGCTAACCGATCCTGCAACCCATACAGTGCAATGCACCATCCGCGACAGTGGCTGTGGTATGACACCTGCCCAGATGAGGAAGATGTTCGACCCCTACTTCACGACCAAAAAGGGGCCCGACAGCACTGGCAAGGGAGGCGCTGGTCTGGGCCTGGCCGAGTGTAAGAAGGTTTTAGAAAAACATCAGGCAAAAATCCGTGTCGAGAGTGCTCCTGGAAAAGGTACTAGCATCTCGATTCGGTTCCCCATCCTGGCAGCCAGTAACCAAAACCGAACCGACCGCCAAGCGTCGTAAAAAGAGGCCCGGCGGTTGCCGCCGGGCGACGTGATCATCCGACCGCTGGGACCTACTGTTTCGTCCATCGCGGCCTGAATTCATTCAAAAGTGCGTCTTTTGCGCCTCAGGTCCACTGATAGACCGAGAGGCCTTTCAGGTGGCGTACAAAGACTTGGTCGTCGACGACAGCCAGGTGAGCCCAGCTCTCTTCCTCGGACACCTTCCGTTCCGATACCATGCGGAATTCCGCCGGATCGGCATCGATGAGGAAAAGCTTCCCTTGTTCGTCCAGCGCGAGAATCTGTTCCCCATTGGAGACCATGCTCCAGTATTTCCCGAACGGACGAGTGGTCCACAGTTCCTTTCCGCTCTCCATGTCGATGCAGACGAATCGCTGGTTTCGCAGGTGCAGGAAGAGATGGGATCCGATCAGGATGGGGCTGGACATGTAGCCTTGAACCTTGTTCTCCCAGGCCATCGCCACGTCCCATGGACCTTCCTTCGGCCCCACGTCATATCGCCAGCTTTTGCCACCGTAGCTACTGGTGAAAATGGAGTTCTCATACACCGTCGGGGTCAAAATGTTCATCCCCCGGAAGGCCTCAATCGGTTTGCTCCAAAGCGTCTCTCCTGATTCGGGATCCAATCCCACCAGAGTGGTCCGAGTCTGCACCAGCAATTGAAGGCGGTCATGCAGTGTGGCAAGAATCGGAGAACTGAAGGCGCTGCCGTTCATACCGCCGCCATCATCCAGCTTCTTCCATACCAGTTCACCCGTTGCCGCCTTCAGTTTGCAGACGCCACCGCCTGCCTGCACATAAAGCCAATCTCCGTCGACCAGCGGTGAGCAAACAAAGCCAAACGATGGCAATTCACTGCCAAATTGCTTTGGGAAGTCGACCTTCCATGCCTCGCTGCCGTCCGAAAGATTCAGCGCCACGAGAACGTCCCGCATGCCGGCTACGTAGAGCCGCTGGCCGTCGCAAGCCGGAGTGGAGCGAATCCAATCTCCATTGGATTTCGCAAAGAAAGGGACCGACATCGCGCCGTCCCAAGATGTCGTCCACTTCTGGTCGCCCGAGGCGCGATCGAGCGCCCTGACCGACTCTGACTTCTTCCCGACCGTTTCGGTAACGTAGACATTCTGGCCATCGACGATTGGTCCCGAATAACCAAGATCCAACGGGACTTCCCACGAGAGTTTCAGGTGGTCTTCATCAAGCGACTGGGGCCACTGGCGGGCAGTCGACTTGCCGTCGCGATGCACCCCCCGCCAGCCAGGCCATTTCTCCTGAAACCGTTCGGCGGCCGGAGAGCGGCCGACAAGTTGGCTGACGAAGAACCCCCCCAAAACACCTTTCGCGAATTGTCGTCGTTGCATACGTGCCAGCCCTCGTGGAGAAAGAAAAGGAGAAGTTTGAGTACCGTGTTGTCACCCATCGATCAATCGGACCAGCAATTCTCTTCGTGGTGATCGTTGCCCGAAGGAATGTTCTAGTTGTCTCGGTCGCCCCAGGTTTGTCGTTGTCCGCGCAGAGCGGCAGCAAAGTCAGCCAATTGCCGGAGGTTATCGCAATGCGCTGCATATTTCATTTTCGGACGTACTTCGTCCGTCAAGGCTCGCCCACCAACCACCATGGTCACTTCCTTGGGCAGGGACTCCGCAAAATCCTGGTACCTTCGCAGAAATGTTGGGATGTTCTCGATGTGCGATACGCTCAGCCAGAACAAACGTGGTCGGTGGGTAGCAACGGCCGAAGCGAGCGTTTCGAAGGGGAGGTTGCTACCAAGAGCATGAGTCCTCCAGCCGCTCTCCCGCAACACCAGTTCGATGAGTTGGTTTGGGAGCGAGTAGGGATCGAACTCTGGTGTCGCGCCCATGGCTAAGGGTGCCTCGGGTGGTGGATCAACCACCATCCGTCGCAATTCGTGCACCAGGCGAACGCACAGCTCGGCACTGCGTCTCTCCTGGTAGATCTCGATCTGGTTGCACTCCCAAAGATCGCCCAGGCGGTGGAATGTCTTGGCGATCAGTTCGTCGGCCAGCGGCGCAAAAGCACGCTCGGCCTGATACCACTGAGTCAACGCGCGTCGACTGCCAGCTTCATCCCCTCGCAATAAAGCTTCCTCGAATGCCTCCCTCAGCCGCTGCTGGTCCAGGCTGCCTGTGAGTCTAGGTGGAGGCGTCGATTCCTTTTCCTCTTGCAGCGATTCCAGTTCTACCCCCATCCTCGTCAGTTGGTCGCCGCTGATCAGGCCGCGGTCATCCCTGCCGGCTGCGGTCTTCAGGAACTGCATCAACGCGCTGCGGGCGATCCGACGATGCCCGCCGACCGTGCGTACGGTCGGTATCACCCCCGAATCGCACCATCGTTTGACCGAGGATTCGCTGACTCGAAGCACGTCGGCGACCTGTTTGGTAGTTAGCTGTTCGTCCAAGGCATTCACCACAAAACGTGCAAACCGACCTAAACAACCGCACGTAGCACTCTATGAAATTCGTCCAGATCAAAACAAGTGCCTAGTGCGAAAAAGCACATTTTTTCGTTTTTCTTACAAAAACTGGAGAATCTGTTGTTCGTGGATGGAAAGTCCGATATATTGCCGATATGGACGATTTGAACGTTTCGATCGATGTGGTCGTTTTGAGCATCGTTGAATAGCGAGGTGCATTGATGAGCCGAGCAGGGACGGTAGCCAGCCGCAAGAGTCCGACCATGACGTTTCGCAAGAAGGCATTGGAGCAGTTTTTTGTCTCCTTCTGCCAGACATCGCAGGCAGTTCACCAGGGGGAGGGTACCCTTGAGGACCAAATTCGCCGGCGGCTCCAGCAAGAAATTGATTTCATCGGAAATGAAGAATTCGCTCAGTCGGGTGCTGAGGCAAAATTCTTGGGGGAAATCCTACTCGGAACCGGTTGCCCACCGGCAGTTGGAAAGCCTGTGCGTGTGGCTAATCTTCCCCCCCATCTGGCTCGTTTGTGCGAGACACGATTGTTGAGCCCTGCAGAGGAGAAAGCTCATTTTCAGAGAATGAACTACCTTCGATTTCGGGCACAGCAATACCAGAGTCGCCTGCATCCGGAGAAGTCGAGCCAGTACGATCTGATGCGGATCGAAGGATTGCTGAAAGCAGCGGACTGGCATCGTGACGCGCTGCTGAAGGCGAACATGCGGTTGGTGATCTCGATCGTCAAGAAGTTTGTCAATTCGTTCAACTCGTTCGACGATCTGCTCAGCGATGGCGCTATGGCGCTCCTCCGAGCGATCGACAAGTTTGATTACGACCGAGGCTTCCGATTCAGCACCTATGCAACCCAGGTGGTCCGCCGCAATTCCTACCGTTTGGTGATGACCAAGCAGAAGGAACGGCAGAAGCAAGCCGCCAGCCTGGAGGAGACTGGTCTGGATGTCGAAGCACCCGACCGCTCTTCGTCGATCGATGACGTTCGCTGGGAGCAGCTCCGCAGCCGCCTTTCGAACTTGCTGAGTCTATTGGACCGTCGGGAGCAGTTGATCATTCGCGCCAGGTTTTCGTTGGGCGGCCACCGTAAGGTGCAGACGCTGCAGCGACTGGCCGATATCTTGGGGGTGTCGAAAGAGCGAGTTCGGCAGTTGGAAAAGCGAGCGCTCGACAAGTTGAGGGATCTTGCTGGTTCCAGTGAAGATCTTCCGTTGCCAGCTGATGATTTCGCTCTCGCTGAGGCCTCCTAAGATCCGCGTTGATTTCTAGCTCAGAGCCAATTTAGGCCTGAGCTATTGGGCTGCGGAAAGAATTAGGATAATGCCCTGTGCGTCGGGTGAAGCTTTGGAAGCTTGTTGTGACGGTACAGTGGTGACAAGCGGACTTGGGTCTTTCATCTCGCGATGAAAAAATCGCTTTGCGGACTCTTCGCTCAATGTCATGGGTATGCTCAGATCTGGTTCGTATCCGATCCACCCTGGCTCGCCGTTGTTGAATTCGATCTTTTTCTCGAAAACGAATTCGCCGTTCAGTCGAGAAACCCATCGAAGCTCGGACTTCGACGCAATTCTTGCCAAGCTGACGCGATGCAGGCCTTCCTCAAGAATGAGTGTTGTAGCGTCTTTGCACTCTTCTGGGAATCGATCGAGCAGTCGCCACTGGCCTCCCAGCGTCAGCTTACGCTGTTGTCCTCGGGGGATATGGATTTGCCAGTTGTTATCTTCTTCGAAGCTACCAGGAGTCTTGAAGAGGTAGCATTGGCTAGGATCGGCCGGCACCAAGGATTCGCAGAGTTGTTGTAGCTGCGGAACTTCCGTTTCCAGCTTTTGGATCTGTCGATGCATGGAAAACCACTGGACCCAAATGGCAACAACAGCCAGCAACATCAGCAGGCTGGTTAGTTGCAGTTGCAGCCAGCGTCGTCGTCCCGGTTTAGCGGCGATTTCCTCCTCGGCCGTCTCTTTTGTATTCACTCCCATTGCAGCTCCGCATGAAAGATTGTGGTTCGGCGGGCGGTGGAGCTACTGCGGTCACCCGACTCTGGGGCGATAGAAACGCGTAGCAAAGGGAGGGGGTTCTCCGGATCATTCAAGACAAGGTCTTCGCCAGAGCCTGGCAGCTCCACCTGCAACAGTTCCTGGTGCTCGATCCATAATGGGGCATGAGTACCAAGGGGCATGCTGGTTCTTGAAGAGCCCGAAGGGCCAGCATAGAAGAGGAAAGACTCTGGATCACCTGGCTCTAATCGGATGCGGATTGTCGTCCATTGCGGCTTGTTTCCAAGTACCGATTGATGCTGCTCCATAACCGGGGTTTTCAAAACAACCGATCCGTTGCCGACGGGGATGTAGCAATCGAAAAGAAAATCAAAGCCCTCGCGGCGGCGGAGCCGCACTTGCGGTCGGGCAGGATCGATCACTTCTAGAGGTTGTACCTGTTCCAGAAGCTTTTGGTGCGCCGAATGAAGCTGCATCCACCTAGGCCGCAGCTCGCCGATCTTCCAAAGTCCGATCGAGGCGGCTAGCAGGCAGATTGCCGCCTCGATCTTGAATCTCTGGGAACGCATCGAGCGATCAAGCCTCCATCACTTCGGCTTCTTTTCCTTTGGCCAGATCGGACGCGGATGCTTCGAATTTCTTGGTCAGTTCCTGGACCTCATCCTTCGCCTTGTTGGAGGCATCCTCTCCCACCACTTTATCCTTTTCGGCCGTTTCAATCGCCTTGTTGGCATCGCGTCGGATACTGCGTATGGCGACTTTCGATTCCTCGGTCAGTTCCTTGATGCGCGTGACCAGTTTCTTTCGAACATCGGTACTCAGCGGCGGAATATTCAGTCGGATGATGCGACCGTCATTCTGAGGCGCCAGACCTAGATCGCTGGCGACGATCGCTTTTTCGATCTCCTTGATCGTACTGGGATCAAAGGGGCGAATCACCAGTTGCTGTGGTTCTGGGGCGCCCACCGAAGCCAGTTGCTTCAGTGGGGTCAGCGATCCGTACACCGAGACTTTCACGGAATCCACCAAGCCTGGAGTTGCACGGCCGGTGCGGATCCCCGCGAGATTATTCTTGAGTACGCCGATTGCTTTCTCCATGCGTTCTTCGGCATCCATCACAATTTCGTCGACGCTCATGAGTTTCCCTTTTTCCTACCTGTTCTGTATCCATCGAATTCGGTCATCCAGAGAGCGGTCGCGTTTGCGGCGAGCCACCATCTGGTATCCATAGCTTGACCCGGGGCGTTTCCACCAACATCCCTTTTCCATGCCCTGACTGGACCCACTCCATCGTAACAGAAACGGGGGTATGCGAGTGCGCTTGCAGGGGTGTCGCGCGGCCGTAGCGGAATCGAAAACATGCTCGCAGAGTACAGGATTTCAGTTGGCTTTGGCGGTGGTTGTGCATGACCTAACTGCACCATGAAGGTACGCTAGGCCGTTCCCTCATCCCCCCTGGATAAAACGTTCCTTGGAGCAAGGGTGGACGGGAGCGATCCTCATTAATTTCCACGTTTCTGCTGCGAGGCCCGAAAGAAAAAGTTGGGCTACAGCAGGCCTTTGGTCGGTGGGAAGGGGGTTAATCGTCGAGCGAATCACGGTTTTTGCCGCGATCGTCTTCGCTTCTCCGCTGCAACCCAGAACGCTCCAGCAGCGAAGTCCGCAGCATGGTTTCAATATGATCGTCGTCAGCAGGTGGCGGCCCCATGGCTCCCAGCGCTTCGGGGTCATATTCAATCGTGTAGGAGTGTTTGGCGATGGCCAACGTCGATCCGGGATCCAGTCGCTTTCGGGTGATCCGCGTCCCGTTGACCTTAGTCCCATTGCGACTGTTCAAATCCTTGACGAACCAATATCCTTGCTCGAGCGTCAGACGGCAGTGCTGGCTGGATACGTTAGGGAAGCCGAGGACGATGTCGCACCCTTCCTTTCGTCCCACGGTCAGCCGATCTTTCCGGAGCGGAATGTCGTCGCCGCCGCCTTGAGGGATCAAAACGCCCAAATCAGTTTTAGGGGATTCTGCCACGGCTGCTCTCCTGGATTGGTCCCTCATCTGGATGAGACAGCTACAATTTACGCATCCACCTTTCGCGAGTCAAATTGCTGATGCAGCCTCCAGAATCCCAATTGGAAATCCCATTTTGGCGCCGAGACGGTTTTCCCTACTTTCGCCAAAGTGTTTTTCTGAGGCAGCGTTTTGGAGGACGCGTCCAGAAGGTGAGCCTGGATGGCGGATTTACCTGCCCAAATGTCGACGGGACGGTTGCCAAGGGGGGCTGTACTTTTTGCGACAACCGTAGCTTCAGCCCCAGTCGGCGTTTGAAGCTGCGGAGTGTGGCCGACCAGTTGGCTCACGGCAAGCAGAAGGTTTCGGAGCGATATGGGCCGTGTCGCTTCCTGGCCTATTTTCAGCCTGCCACCAACACCTACGCAGCTTTGGAGAAGTTGCAGTCGCTGTATGAGATTCCTTTGGCCGACCCAGAGGTGGTGGGGCTCATTATCGGCACGCGGCCTGACTGTGTTCCGGATGACGTACTGGATTACCTGGATCAACTGGCGGAACGCACCTACGTTTGCGTCGAGTTCGGGATGCAGTCGATGCACAAGGAGTCGCTGGACTGGATGAACCGCGGCCACCATCACGACGCCATGGTGGAAGCGATGCAGCGATGCCGTGGACGCAAGTTTGAGGTCGCAATTCACCTGATCTTGGGGCTTCCTGGTGAGACGCACTCCATGATGCATCAGTCTTTAGATGAGGCGATCCAGTTGGGGGCGCAGACGTTGAAGCTGCATAATCTGTACGCGGTGGAGCGAACGCGTCTGGCGGATCAAGTCCGCAGCGGTCAGGTGCAGTTGATGGAACTGGAGGAGTATGTACCACTATTGGTCGATCTTTTGGAGCGGGTGCCGGGGCGCGTGGTGATCGAACGGATCAGTGGCGAGGCACCTTCGAGGTTCCTAGTCGGCCCAGCATGGTGTCGCGACAAACCGAATCTCCAACAGAAGGTGCTCGACGAATTTCAACGTCGCGGGTCCTATCAAGGATTCCGAGTCGATTGATTGCGAGTCGACTGACAGCGGGGCGATTGGGTAGTTTGGTGACGGCGGTCTGTTCTGGGCGACCTGGATAGGCCGGCCATACTTCGCAGGGATCGCGTGCTTGGGGAGATTCCGAAGCAACTGCGGCAGAGATTTCTTGGTGGTTCCAAGCAAAACGACGTCAGATTGCAGGGTATTTCGCCTTTCGGAATCCTGAAGGCGAGCAGGGCAACCCTGCAGCCAAAATCTTTTCTCCAAGTCACCGCTCTGGATTGCTAACCGGTGGTTCGGGTCCCTTGGGCGGATCGATGTTTCGACGTATAATCCCAGCCATTTGGCAGACGGCCGCTCGAATCCACCTCACCGGCCTTTGGGCTTCTGGCTCGACTGCCCCGCACCCCCCGAATCCCATAGTGGCCATTCCATCATGTCCGATGTTCCTGGCGGTCCTCGCAACCAGCAGTCCCAAGGCTCCGATAACGACCCTCGCTCCCTCAGCGACCAGCAGGCGGCACGACTGGAGAAGTTGCGGCGACTAGAGCAGTCGGGGATCGAACCTTGGGGGCATCGGATCGATGGCCGCTTGTTGATCGATGCTGCGCGGCAGCAGGCCGATCGAATTGTTTATCGTAGGTCGGATGGAGTTGAGGTAGCTCTGCCGGAAATCGTCGATGGCTTGGATCTGAAAGCATGGCGGGCGCAGCAGGGATCCGGCGAAGAAGTGGGGCCTCGCGTCAAAATTGCTGGGCGTATCGTCCTGATGCGCCCCACGGGGAAGCTTGTGTTTCTCAACCTGCGAGACTGGAGTGGCGATCTCCAGGTGTTGATCGGCAAGGGGCAGGTGGGTGAGGAATCGTTTGAACTGACCAAGCTGCTAGACCTTGGCGATTGGTTGGCGGTGGAAGGTCGACTGGGGCGGACGAATACTGGGGAACTGACCGTCTTTGCTGACGCGATCGAGTTCATGACCAAGACGATGGAGCCACCACCGGAAAAGCACGCGGGATTGGCCGACCCGGAACTGCGGCAGCGGATGCGGTATCTGGACCTGACCTACAACGCAGGAGTGATGGATACCTTCCGCAAGCGGATCAAAATCGTCCAGTCGGTCCGCGATACGCTCAATCGACATGGTTACTGGGAAATCGAGGGGCCGACGCTGCACGCGATCGCCGGGGGAGCTGCTGCTAGGCCCTTTACGACGCATCACAACGCGCTGAACATGCCGCTGTTCCTGCGTATCGCCTTGGAGCTGCACCTGAAACGACTGTTGGTAGGGGGGATAGAGCGGGTCTATGAGCTGGGTCGCGTCTACCGCAACGAAGGGATCAGCGTGCGGCACAACCCGGAGTTCACCATGATGGAGTGCTACCAGGCGTTCGCTAACTACGAGACGATGATGGAGCTGACGGAGCAGATCATCGGTGACGCATTGCGAGCGACTGGTCAGCCGTTGAAGGTCACTTGGGGCGACCTGGAAATCGACTTCACCCCTCCCTTTCAGCGCAGGACTTACGCGGACCTCTTTGCGGAGCATGCACGAGTCGACCCGGAGGACGCGGACGCGATTGCCCGGCTGGCAAAGAAGCTGGGGCTGGAAACGGCCGGAAAGCACCCCGATGTCATCAAGAGCGAAGTGTTTGAAGAGACGGTGGAAGATCAACTGAAGGGGCCGATCTTCGTGATCGATTATCCCGCCAGCATCTGCCCGCTGACCAAACGGAAAACCGGTAAGCCGGAAGTGGCGGAAAGGTTCGAGCTGTTTGTCCATGGGATGGAACTGGCCAATGCCTACACGGAGCTGAATGATCCGTTGCTGCAGGAGCAATTGTTCCGAACGCAGTTGGAAGGTATGGCTGAAGAGGATTCCATGGCCAAAATGGACCATGACTTCATCCGTGCGATGAGGCATGGCATGCCGCCTGCTGGCGGCCTGGGGATCGGGATCGACCGGCTGGTCATGTTGCTGACCAATTCCCGCAGCATTCGCGATATCGTTCTTTTTCCCCTGTTGCGACACGAAACCTGACCTTCCGGGTCTGCGGAAACGTTGTCGCAATCGGCATTCCGAATCGTTTGGGTTCCCCCGCCGCTACAGTAATGGCAGGGTGGATTCTTGAAGAGGATGGAAACTTTCTAGACGTCTGGCGTTCCGATGACATCGGTGGACAAAAGTGGCGATCGAGTGCGGAAGATGTTCTCGGAGATCGCTCCGCGCTACGATCTTTTGAACCATCTTCTATCCCTGAACATCGACCGCTGGTGGCGTTGGCGGACGCTGAAGCGATTGAAGTTGGAGCCAGGGGTTCCGGTTCTGGATGTTTGTACTGGTACCGGCGATCTTGCCCTGGCGATCGCGAAAGAAACAGTTCCTGAGATCCAAGTGCTTGCGACCGACTTCTGCGGGGAGATGTTGGAGATCGCTAGAACCAAGCAGACGAAGGCAGGGATTCCGTCTCCTCGACTGCAGTTTTTGGAGTCGGATACACAAACTCTTCCGTTTGCCAGCGATACCTTTCAGGCAGTAACTGTCGCCTTCGGCTTGAGAAACGTATCGGACACAGGGAAAGGCATCGAGGAGATCCTGCGGGTCTGTCGGCCTGGGGGACAGGTTGCGATCCTCGAGTTTTCCAAGCCGTGGCTACCCGGCCTGAGGCAACTCTACAACTTCTACTTTCGCAGGGTGTTGCCCTGGATTGGTCAGTCAATGGCTCGCAACGGGCAGGGTGCCTATCGTTACCTCCCGGAGAGTGTTGCGGATTTTCCGTCTGGCGGGGAATTGGTGAAAATTCTCGAATCATCTGGGCTACGGCAGGTGAGTTGTGTTCCCATGACCTTTGGCGTCGCATCGCTTTATCTGGGGCGCAAATGAGCCTTCCAATCGTTTTGGCGATGACCGGTGCCAGCGGCGCCGTGTATGGGGTCCGTTTGTTGCAGCAGTTGGCTGACGCGGGTATCGCAACGCACTGGGTGGCCAGCGAGTCAGGGCGAGTGGTACTTCAGCAAGAGCTTGGGATCCACGGCCGTTCGCCAGAGGACCTGACGGAAGCGATCCTCGGGTACCACTGGCAGCCCAAAGGGGCGGTGAGTTCGCCACGTTGGAGTCCGGTGGCCCCACAGCAGATAGAGACGAGGAAGAAAGTAGTCATTCCGCATCGAGTCAATGACTTCTTCACCCCCATCGCCAGCGGTTCCTACCTGACTCGGGGAATGGTGGTCTGCCCCTGTTCGGGCACGACGCTGTCGGGCATCGTCCATGCGGGAGGCAAGGACTTGATCCAGCGTGCTGCGGAGGTGCATCTGAAGGAGCATCGTAAACTGGTTTTGGTGCCTCGCGAGACACCTCTCTCGGTCTTCCAACTGGAGAACCTGCATCGAGCTGCACAGGCGGGCGCCGTGGTGATGCCGGCCAGTCCTGGTTGGTATCACGGCGTCGGTGAGATCATCGATTTGGTCGACTTTGTCGTCGCCAGAATTCTCGATCACTTGGCGGTGCCTCACCAGTTGATGCGGCGTTGGGGATCGGACAGTTCTGGGCCTCCTGGCTCCTCCGATCGGAAGGAGGGGGCGTGAAATGGGGCAAGTGGCGTCTGTGTTTTCTATCGACTCGTGGTTTAAAGGCGCATGGAGCCGACTGAGGGAGTATGGCGAGCTCGTGCGATTCAGCCACACCATTTTCGCGCTCCCCTTCGCATTGCTCAGTACTTTTTGGGCAACTTTTTCGGCCGCACCTGACAAAGCTATATCGCCCAATTATCCGATTCGCTGGATCGCGATGTTGCTTTGCATGGTGACGGCTCGTAGTTTTGCCATGGCGATCAACCGGGTGGTCGATGCCAAGTGGGATGCTGAAAACCCACGCACTGCAGGTAGGCCGATTCCTGCTGGCAGAATTTCACGTGATGCGGCGATCCGATTTGCGATCGGGTGTGCAGTTGGTTTCATCACCTGCACTGCTCTTTTCCTCCCCAATCGCTGGCCACTGTTTCTATCGATACCGGTGCTGGTTTGGTTGGCTGGATACAGTTACGCAAAACGATTTACCTCTGCGGCACACTTTTGGTTAGGGTCCGCTTTGATGCTGGCGCCGATCTGCGCCTGGATTGGGCTGCGGGGTGAATGGCTGGCCAGTCACCCTAGTGATTTGCTGGCCCCCTCCATCCTAGGAGCCGCCGTGTTTTTCTGGGTCAGTGGTTTTGATCTGATTTACGCCTGCCAGGATGCGGGATTCGATCGCACTGCCGGGCTGCATTCTATCCCGGCCCGTTGGGGCATTCCTGCCGCTTTGCAAACGGCAAAGTGGTTGCACTTTGGCATGTGGTTGCTGCTGGCGCTTCTCCCTTGGGCATCGCCAGCGATTGGCCTGGGTTGGATTTGGTGGGGAGCGCTTTTGGTGATCGCAGCGCTGCTGGTGTATGAGCATAGGATTGTCCGGCCAGAGGACCTGCGTCGGGTAGACGTTGCGTTCTTTCGTTTGAATGGTTGGATCAGCCTGATTCTTTGTGTTTGCGGTATCCTGGATCTGTTTCTGTAGGCTTTCTTGAATACGGACGGAAGCAACATGCCGATGACCCCTGTGCAACGCGATCGACTTCGCGAGATCCGCAATAAGGTGGAGTCGGGGGAAAGACTTTCGATGGACGATGGTCTTTTTCTCGAGGATCCCGCAACACCGCTGCAGGAGATTGGAGTCCTGGCCAACTGGGTTCGGGAGAAGAAGCATGGGAATGTGGCTTACTACAACATCAACACACACTTAAATCCAACCAATGTGTGCGTTTATCGGTGTCGATTCTGCGCATTCCGATCGGACCTCAGGGATCCGAAGGGGTACGTGATGAACGACGAGCAGATCATAGCTCGCGGCCAAGAAGCTACTGATCATGGGTGCACCGAGATGCACTTGGTCGGCGGTCTTCACCACAAGAAAGATTACAGCTGGTACCGAGGCATGCTGTCTCTTTTGAAGCAGCATTTTCCCAAATTGCATCTAAAGGCCTGGACGGCAGTCGAGATCGATTGGTTTGAATTCCTCACCAAACAGAGTTCGTCCGAGGTGCTTGCGGACCTCCGAGCTGCCGGTCTGGGATCGCTGCCGGGTGGCGGCGCGGAAATCTTCCATCCCGAAGTTCGCGACCAGATCTGCGAGCACAAAGCGAATAGCCACAAATGGATTGAGATCCATCGCGCCGCTCATCAACTGGGAATTCGCTCCAACTGCACCATGCTGTACGGGCATATCGAGAAGCCGTACCACCGGATTGATCATTTGATGAGGCTTCGGCAACTGCAGGACGAAACGGGAGGTTTTCAGACCTTCATCCCGCTTGCATTCCATCCGGAGAACACCAAGTTATCCCACCTCCAGAAACCTTCTGCACTGACGGATTTGAGGACCATGGCGACCAGCCGGCTGATGCTGGACAACATACCGCATGTGAAAGCCTACTGGATCATGTTGGGAATTGGGACGGCACAAACTGCATTGGCGTACGGTGCAGACGACATCGACGGAACCGTCCGACACGAATTGATCTATCACGACGCAGGGGCTACTACGCCTCAGTGTTTGTCGATTGAACAGATTGAGCAATTGATTCGAGAGGCGGGCAGGGAGCCGGTGGAGCGGGATACGATTTACCGAAGGGTTCATCGAGACCCCGAAAACTTCAGCCACTGGACGACAGGGGAGGCGGTAGATCGTTCGGATCTCTTCCTCCAGAAAACCGCTCAGCACGCAATGTAGCCGGTGTCCAGCGCACGATCGAGGATCACTTGCCCCGACGCAGATAAACGGCATCCTGGGGGCTCAGGCGGCTAATTGGCAATGTGGTGGTGCGCCCGTTTTCTTTTAGCAGCACCAGATGGTGAGCCCCAACTTCGATCAGCGCGGCCCGAACCTGAAATGTCCCTGTGTGATCGGTCCAGGTTCTCCACTCCTGCTGCCCTAGAGGCAGCGAAGTGCCTCTGGAGATGGGAGCGTTGACGTAGCTATTCGGAAGGTTGTTCCCTTGTGGATTGGTGGTGCGGGGTAGCCAGCGACTTTGGGATGCGTCACCTGTGGGGGTAGGGGCGGCGGGTGGAGGATCGCCGAACAGAAGCTCCAACTTCTTCAAAGGATCTTCGTCCGCCTTTTGTTCTGGTGCTGACGGAGCCTTCGGTGGTGTTGGATCGGAGGCAGGGACATCCGGCGAAGGCAAAGGGGATGTGGGAACTTGGCCTGTGGGGGGATGCCATTTCGGCTGGTCGGGAGGGGTGCGATCTTGTTGGATCGGCTGCTTACCGCCGGGTGGCAGAGTGGCGGAGTCGTTCGATGGTTGGGACAGTGCCTGGGGGCTGGTGGATGAGTTGGAAACTGAGTTGGGCGTAGCTGAGATCGATGGTGGATTGAGGGAGTAGGGCAATGGCCAATTGGACTGCCATTCACCGCATCCACAGAGATCGCAAGATGGGAAGGAATTCGGACCTTGGACCATCGTCCAGGTACCGATCGGCCGGCAGTCATTCAGACGGACATGGGAACTGGGGTGCCCGATGGTGTGTTTGCAAGGCGCCCCCAGCGCGGAGGGCGGGCAGGCTGAGCTGGAGGATGCCAAAGTCGCCAAAAGAACCTGGTTGGCAAGGAAACTTGCCCAGCGCTTGTACCCTACGCTTCGGCCGGGTGGCTGGGTGCAAAGCGATGGTGAGCGAAGCGTTGTATGGGAGTCGTCCATGGAAATGATTCCGCAGTCTATGCGTTGGGAAAACGACATTGAGGAGCAGTTGTCATCGACGCGGTCAGGTCACAACAGGTCTGCCTCGGCTCGTCGGGCGAGTGCGAGCCTACGTCGAAATGCGAAGACTCCTAATCCCATTCGGTAGGAGAAGGTGGGCAGATGAACCCGTGCACGGGAAACCGAACGCTACGATTTGCTGCTGGCCACCCCTGTTCGGGTTGTAGCGATTATGCGGCCTGGAATCGCTTCGAATCGTTAGTGGTCGGGTTGCCCTTATCTGGATTGCAGGCTGGGGAGAGTCGTCGCGATTGCTGGAAGGTGGGGCGCAGCAAGCGTATACTGCTGGAATTGATCGTTCGATGATTTTTGGGGCCGACGGATGGCTGGGTTCCTGCTTCGATTGCTTCGTCAGTGGAACCTGGACCACAAGTTCCTTGCGTTCTTTGCGATCGCGCTGACCTGCAGCTTGCTGTTGGCTTTCTGGGCAATCCAGCGTGTGGCCGCGCGATTGGTGTTGGAAACAACGCGGCAGGCGTCTCGCGATGCTGCCAATACGCATCTTCTCGTCCAGCATCTGCAGACTCTGAGGCTGGTGGAAGCGGAGAATTCTAGCAAGCTCCAGGAGTATTTTCGCCGACAGTTCAGCACGCTGGGGCATTCCCAGGAGTTATTGCGCCCTCAGGGATCGGGTGAGTATCTTTCCCTTGGGGGCCGCGTTAGCAGCAGTCCTTCCGAGAATCAATTGCTGGATCGTTTGGCAAAGCAAGTGGATCAATGGATCGCCAAGAAGTTGGCGGAGGAGGCCGTCAGGTCGGGTGCTGAGGCCGCGGTTGGTGAGGAGCCCAATGTGTCAGGGTTCAGCAACGACTCAGCTTCCGATAGTGAAGGAATCAAAACGCCACCAGGACTACCTGTTCCTTTTTCTCTGAAAGATCCTGGACAGGACGAGTATGTTTTTGCTGAGGCGGCGCCAGGTGACGGGAACTATTACTACTACCATCCGGTCCTCTTTGTCGGGCGATGTCTAGATTGCCATAGCGCGACGCGGGGTGGTTCCGAGACCTCCAGCTTAGCCAAAGGTTCGGATCGGCCGTTTCGGGTTTTGCGGATGGCGGTTCCGTATCGTCGAACCCAGGTTTGGACGCTTTGGAGTTATTCGATCATGATCGCGATCGGCATCGCGGTCCTTGGGATCACCCTGTTTGCAGCGCATTGGATCCTGAAGAAACTTGTGATGCGGCCACTGGAGCATCTCCGAGAAGTTAGCGATCAAATAGCGCAAGGGAGCACGGAACTGCGAGCGACCATCGATACGGAGGATGAATTCCGGACTCTTTCCGATGCGTTCAATACGATGGTCCGTCACATGACCGACGCAGAGGCACAGCTACAGCAGGTAAATCAGCGACTGGAACTGAAGGTCGATGACTTGGCGCAGGCGAACCTGCAGCTTTATGAAGCCAATCGCCTGAAGAGCGAATTTCTTGCCAATATGAGTCATGAGCTGCGAACCCCGCTCAACAGTATTCTCGGTTTCAGCGAGGTGCTGCAGGGGGTCGAGGCGCTGACGGAGAAGCAACGAAGGTATGCAGGGAACATCCAGCAGAGTGGCCGTTTGCTGTTGGATATGATCAATGACATTCTCGATCTGGCAAAAATGGAAGCCGGGAAGATGCAAGTCCGGCCGCAATTCATACGGCTCAATGAGGTCGTTGGTGGGCCAGTCGATTTCGCAAGGCCACTGGCCGACAAGAAGAATATCGATCTGCAGTTGCACTGCAAAGTGGACCTGGAGGTTTATCAGGACGGTGGAAAGATTCAGCAGATCGTCAACAACCTCCTCAGCAATGCCGTGAAGTTTACTCCAGAAGGTGGACTGATTCAGGTGGTTGTCGATTCCAACGACGAGGAGCGATTTTTTGTCTCCGTCTCGGACACCGGTGTTGGGATTGCCGAGTCGGATTTCGATATCATCTTCCAGAAGTTTCGCCAGGGACGGTTTCAGCAGTCGGAGGATGGATTGGCACGCAGTCATTCCGGGACGGGCCTGGGGCTTTCCATCGTGCAGGAATTGTGCAAACTGCTACACGGTGAAGTGATGCTGCATAGCCAGTTGGGTAAAGGGAGTACCTTCGTCGTCGATCTGCCACGTCATTACGAAGTGGTCAACCAAGTGACCGACTCGGGGCCGCAGAACGTCGACGAAGCCGATGCGATCGATCAACCGCAATAGCGCAGCCATGGTGTGCGGCGAGCGAAATGGCCTTTCTTGGTGGTGGCAAGCGGAATCGGCCGCTGGATGGGGGCGGCTTATGGAAGGATTCGGGGCGATGAACAGGATCGATAACGCAATGGCTCGGGGAACATAGGAATGAGCGAAGCGGGGCAATCGCTGCGAAGGGTGCAGTTGTTTACCGATGGAGCCTGCAGCGGCAACCCTGGGCCGGGAGGCTGGGCGTTCCTGCTGCGCGATCTAGCCAGCGGTACGGAGCGAGAGGGGTCGGGGGGATTGCCGGAAACAACCAATAATCAGATGGAGTTGATGGCGGTCATTCAGGGACTTTCGGCCCTCAAGCGTCCTTGCGACGTGCAGTTGCATGCTGACAGCGTCTACGTGCTTCATGGAATGAAGGAATGGATGGCTAACTGGAAACGCAACGGCTGGCGCAGAAAGAACGGATCGCGCTGGGAGGCAGTGAAGAACGTCGAACTGTGGCAGCAGTTGGACCAGCTTCAGGAGGTTCATCGAATCACTTTCCATCACATCAAAGGTCATTCTGGACATCCTGAGAATGAACGTTGTGACGAACTAGCGGTCCTCGCCAGTCAGCAATACCGCTGAGCGTTGCTTGTGGCGTCCTTTCCGTATTCAATCGCTAAATCCTAATCCGCTGAAAGAAGGCTCCGTTCTTATGTCCACCATCGATCCTTCGCTGCACCGTCGCCTGGGGGACGCTGAACGATGTTTCTTGGTGGCGATGGAGGCGGCGACCGAGGCCCAGAAGGTTATTCGCCGCTTCTGGGAGTCGGGTTTCGATATTCGATTCAAAGGGAATGCCGACCTAGTTACTGACGCTGACCTGGCAGCCGAATCTGCGATTGCCGCAGTGATTCGGTCGCGACTTCCAGGCCACGCGTTGCTCGGCGAAGAGACTCTGCGAGACGCTGTAGACAGCGAGCATTTGTGGGTGATTGATCCGATCGATGGAACGACAAATTTCGCACATCGCATCCCGCATTTTGCCGTTTCGATCGCCTACGTCCATCAAGGTGTTCGGAAGGTAGGGGTAGTGGTCAATCCGATTACCGACGATTGGCACGTTGCGGTTGCGGGACAGGGTGCATACCACGGCGTTCGAAGGTGCAGGGTCAGTCAGGAGACGCAGTTGGATCAGACGGTGCTCGCGACCGGATTCTATTACGATCGCGGGCGGATGATGGATGCGACGCTGGCAACCGTGGGCGACCTATTCCGTCAGAACATCCATGGCATTCGTCGTTTCGGAACTGCTTCCCTGGACCTCGCCTTTGTCAGTCGTGGGCTTTTCGGAGGTTTCTTCGAGTATCGATTGAGCCCCTGGGATCACGCAGCTGGCGCGCTTCTAGTGACTGAGGCAGGAGGGCGTGTCACCGACTGCGGTGGAGATGAGCTGCCCTGGACCGGGCCGTCCAGTGTTCTGGCAAGCAATGGCCTGCTGCATGAAGCACTTTTTCGAGCGATCGCCCCTCACTGGAACCTTTGTGGGCAATAGCCAACGTCGCAAGCGTCCCCATGGCCTTTGGGTTAGGTAGCAGGCTATCCTGGAAGAGCCGTACCGGTGGTTTATCGACCTGGAGCAGGCAGCGTCGAGACTATGCTTGCGGGAAGGCGCCAACTGGAGTCGACCGGGCTGGACATCTAGGGGGATAAGCGATGGACGATCTTTGGGGAGAACTGGAAAAATACGGTGATGTCCTGAAGCCGACGCCAGGTGAACGGCCTGAGTTGATCGCGCGACAGGACGTGGTCCGTCAGCTGGAAGATTGGATCTTCGATCACCAGGGTTCGGCGGTGCTGGTGGGGCCGTCTGGTGTTGGCAAGACGGCAGTGCTTCAAGAGGTAGCAGCACGGTTGATGGCGCGCCCCGACGGCTCGATCCGCTTTTTTCGCACTTCCTCCTCCAGTTTGGTTGCTGGCAAAAAGTATATCGGCGAATGGCAGCAGGTGATCAAGGACTTGCTTGCCCTGGCTCGACAATTGCCTGTTGTCATCTGGTTCGAAGATTTTTCGGCTCTCCATGGTGCCGGTGTTACCGATACGAATTCCGACAATTTCGCCAGCATGTTGGCTCCCGCTCTCGACCGCAAGGAAGTAGTGATTGTTGGCGAGTGCACGGAGCAGCAGTATCGCAAGTCGATGCAAGCCAATCAGTGGTTTGCCAGGCTGGTGCAAAAGATTACTCTTCCGCCATTGGAACGGAAGGATTGCCGAGCGGCGATTGAGTCGCGGACGGCGTTGTCGCTGAAGGAGCTTCAGACAACGCTGAAGCGGGAAGCCTCGGCGACCCCGGCAGCAATCGATGCCCTGGTTCATTATGGTCGGCTTTACTTCCCAGGAGTGACGGCACCCGCTGGAGGCATCCAGCTTTCGGAATGGCTGACGCAGCATGTCGAAAGGAAATGGCAAACGGCTTTAGAACATCAGCGCCATCATCGCAGGGAGATTCGAAATCGGTTTCGGGTGACGATGGATCGAGTTGAGGATGTTCATCCAACCAGGGAGGTCATCGTCTCGCGTCCGCCTTTGATCGTCGACGTCGATGATGTCGTTCAAACGCTATGCAGCAATACGGGGCTGCCGCGACACCTGCTGGATGACCAGGTACCGATGAACCTTGCGAAGACCGAAGAGCATTTCGGAACCAGGATTGTGGGTCAGCGCCATGCCGTTCGCGAAGTGGTCAACACCGTGGCTCTGGTGAAGGCCGGATTGGCGGACCCCAGCAAGCCGCTGAGTGTCATGCTGTTTGTGGGCCCGACCGGGGTGGGAAAAACGGAATTGGCAAAGACACTGGCGGAGTATGTTTTCGGCACCTCAAGCCGACTGATCCGTTTCGACATGTCAGAGTATCAAGACTACGGTGGAGTAGAACGTTTTCTGGGTGCCCCTGGTGCATCGATGGTTTCGCCAGGACTTCCCGCTTTGGTGCGACAGTCCCCTTTCTCGGTGATTCTGTTGGATGAGATCGAGAAAGCGCATCCACGTATGTTTGATTTGCTGCTTCAGTTGTTCGATGCGGGGCGGCTGACTGATCTCCAGGGGGACACCGCTAATTTCTCCCAAACCATCATCATCATGACCAGCAATATCGGTGTCGATTTGGAGGATGCACAGTCTTTTGGATTCGGTGCTGCGGACCATCCGGAAGACAATACGCTTCTTGCCCTGCAGCAGCATTTCCGTCCAGAACTGCTCAATCGCATCGACCGTGTGGTCCGGTTTGAGCGTCTGGATCGCGCCAGCATTCGGGATATCGCTCAAAGGGAGCTACAGCTTGCCCTGCAGCGCGACGGAGTCACTCGACGAGGGCTCGATTTCGATATCGACCGTTCGGTCATCGACTGGATTGCCCGGATCGGATTCGACAGCCGTTATGGGGCCAGGCCGATCAAGCGGACGATTGAGCGAAATTTGCTTGTCCCTTTGGCCCGTCTTCTTGCCAGTCAGGCCCCGTCGGTTCAGCGACAGATCGTGCGGCTACAAATTCGCGAAGGGAGGCTGGATGTTTCGATCAAGGAGACGGATAGCCAAGCGGATATCGGAGTGGCCGATACGGCGCTGGAGGTGGAGCCGAAGGGGACCAACAAAGGCGGCAAAGGAGGGGAGGGGATCAGTGAGCGGCTGGACCAAGCGAGGGAAGCAATGCTTGAAGAGTCGACACGGCTGATCGACGAAGTCGAATTGCACGGGGTACGCGGACAACGGACGATGCTTTTGGAGGCGATTAATACCAAGGGTTTTTGGGACCGCTCGGAAACCTCTCAGCAAGCTGCGATCCGCCTTCATCGCATCGAACGATTTCTCGAATACAGCGACCGTGTGCTGTTGGAAGCGAAGGAGTTGGGGCTGGCGTCGGTTTCCACCTTACCGACCGTTCAGCGAATCGATCGAGGTGCGTTTGCGAGTCAATTGGAGGCATCTACCCAACGGCTGAGGATAGCTCGCTACATGCTTCGCTGCTCCGATGCTGGCGATCAGCGGGATCTCTTTTTGGTTTTCAATGCTCTGGAAACGCAGGCTAATCCGATGGTGAAAAGACTGGCTGATGCCTACCGCGGATGGTGCAGTGCGAAAGGATTCAGTGCGTTGGTGGTTCACGATCAGGCGATCAGTGCTGAATCGCCGAAGGCCGAGGTGGTTTTGCAGGTGCAGGGAGTCGCTGCCTATGGAATCCTCAAAGGCGAACAAGGGCTCAATCGCTTTCATCATGCCGCAAAGCTTCCACCCTGTCATATAAGAATCCAGGTGCTTCCGATTGAGGATGCGATCCACGAAACCGATCTCGCCATCGAAGTTCAGTCGCGGCGAGCGATCGAAGCAGGGGTCATGAAGATCGATCCGAAAACCAAGTCGATCGCTCGTTTTCGCGATGGAACGCTCAAGGTCATCATCGAAAATGGGCTGGGAAAGAAAGAGTCGGAGGCGGTGGCACGGGAGCTGCTGTTGGCGGAACGACAACGGCAACAGAGGATGGAACCAGTGGAGGAGGAGCCGATCGCTCGTCGCTGGCGACTGGATCGCAAGCCGCAGGTTCATGACCACCGCAGTGGCGTCACGATCGAGGGACTGAAAGAGGTTTGGCGCGGTGCTCTCGACCCTCTGTTCCTTGGGAAACTGGAAGACACCAGCGGGCGTTAGGACGATGGTTTGCGAACGATCGGTGAGTAGACTTCCTGTCGCTTGGCGATGCTCCGGAGGGGTAGGCAGTATCGATGATGGCTGGGGTGCATGTCAGCCATTTAGCCAGCGGGCCGCGCGCGGCGCGAAATAGGTCAGAATGGAAGTGGCTCCGGCGCGTCTAAAGCAAAGAAGGCTTTCGAGGATTGCGGCTTTTTCAGCCAGCCAGCCGTGATCGATGGCACCTTGAAGCATAGCGTACTCGCCACTGACTTGGTAGGCGGCCACTGGTACCTGGAGGGATTGGGCCAGTTGGGAAACGATGTCCAGGTAGGGCATTCCAGGCTTGACCATCACCCAGTCCGCGCCTTCTTCCAGATCCAATGCCGCTTCGTGCAGCGCTTCCTTACCGTTGGCGGGGTTCATCTGATAGGTTTTCTTGTCACCCTTCCCCAAGGCGCTAGCCGATCCAACGGCCTCGCGAAATGGGCCGTAAAAGGCAGATGCGTACTTGGCCGCATACGACATGATCAACGCATCGGTGAATCCCGACTCGTCCAAAGCCCTTCGGATCGCTCCGATCCTTCCGTCCATCATGTCGGAGGGGGCCAAGACGGTAGCACCCGCTTCTGCCTGCACAATGGCTTGCCGGCAAAGAACCTCCACGGTTGGATCATTGACGATCTGGCCATCGACCATCAGGCCGTCATGCCCATGGGAGGTGTAGGGATCGAGTGCCACATCGGCCAGCAGTCCCAGTGAATCACCTACGCGATCTCGGATGGCACGCAGGGCACGGCACACAAGATTGTTTTGGTTGCACGATTCCTCTGCCGATTCCGACTTCAGATGGATCGGCGTTTTGGGAAAAAGTGCCATTGCAGGGATTCCCAATTGGACAGCATCCACTGCCGCATCCACCGCCAGATCGATGGTGATTCGTTCGACCCCTGGCATCGAACCGATCGGCTCTCTCTGTCGTGCCCCTTCGATCAGAAAGACTGGCCAAATCAAATTCGCAACATCCAGCCTATGTTCCTCGACCATCGATCGGGACCATGCATAGCGTCGCAATCGCCTCATGCGAGTTGCAGGAAAAGGTCCGCGAACTGGCTGCCACATCGACATGCGGAAACTCCTGGCATCGCACCATCTTGCCAACCCATGGAGGCAAGTTGTCGCTAGGAAGCTTAGGGGGTGGTGGGAAGTGGGGCGAGCCGCACTTGGAGTTGCATGGAGCGTCCTTGACGCCATATCGTCATTGGAACTGCATGCTTCAGATCGGTCAGGCTGACCATCTGCACCAGCTGGGAATCGCTCTCTACTGCCTCTCCATTGTACTCCAGAAGCACATCCCCGGCTCGCAGCCCTGCTGTTTCTGCTGGCGACTTCGGTCGTACTCCCTTGATAAGGACTCCACGTATCGTTGGAAGCCCAAGTCGTTGGGCTGCATTCACGTCGTACTGATAGTCCATCACGATTCCCAGGTAACCGCGCCGAAATTCCCCTTGCTCGACCAGCTGCCCTACCACGCCCATCACCAAATTGATCGGGATGCTGAACCCGATACCTTCACTGCCTCCGGAGTTGCTGGCAATCGCGGTATTGATGGCGATTACTTCGCCTTTCAGATTAAACAGTGGGCCTCCGCTGTTTCCGGGATTGATTGCAGCATCGGTCTGAAAGAAATCCTGCACTTCGATTGTTCTTGTGCCCAGTTCCAGATCCCTTCGGCCCTTGGCGCTGAGGATTCCCGTCGTGACACTATGTGCCAGACCGAAGGGGCTGCCGATGGCCACCACCTGCTCGCCTACCTCCAGTCGGTCGCTGTCGCCAACCCTCGCCGCGATACCGAACTCCTTCGGTACCTCCATCACAGCGATATCGGTAGCGGCATCCGACCATAGCTTCAGCGGTTTGGTTTCCGAACGGTCAGCACTCTGAATCGCGATGGATGAAAGCTGGGCTGGCACCACCACATGGCGGTTGGTGATCACCAGCATTCGACCTCGATACTCCAGTAGCACACCGGATCCTGCTTCTTCGACTTCCCCTGTCTGATTGGCTTCGGTTCCCTCGGAAAGCTCTGTCTTCTTTGCATCGATATGGACCACGGAAGGGGAAGCCAACCGGACCAGTCGTTTGTAGATTCCCAGGTGTTGGTCAAGTCGATCGACGTCGCTGGCGAGTTCTTGAAAGGCGGTGTCCCGCGACTGGGCTTGGGCCGACAGGAGATCTGTTTGAGGAGCAGCAAGGGAGGGTGCAATCGCGCCTTTGGAGCCTCGGTCCGCCAGTCGGGGTGTGCTGGAGGCTGGATCGGATTGCGCGAAGGTCTGTTGAATTGGGGGAAGATCGCAGAGAAAGATCGCTGCAAGCCAGAGTTGACATCCAGCCGTCCCGCGGTATTTCATCAACCGGCCTCCTTGTCCAGTTCTGGGCAGCGGTATTGTGTCGACGATCTGTTGCATCGGCGACTTCGCATCTTCCGGTCCCATTAGCGTTCCAGCGATTTCGGATCCTTTGCTGGGGCAACTGCAACGGGAGCCTGAGGCGAGGGTGTTTTTTTGAGGGCCAAGCGAATGATGCAACGATCGATCAGATCGAAGGGGCCATGACGATTGCACCGGCTGCAGCACCTCTGTCTACCGGTTTCGGTGTCGCAAACCGATCGATCGGTACGGACCGTCCATTCCACCGAACTGTCACAACAGCCACTGGGAGAACGATCGGAATCGTATTGAGATGCAGTGACAGATCCCACCCGATGCGTTTCGACTCTGCGACACATCAGGACGATGAAAACGATGGCCCCCCACCTGATCGACCCTTCCTGGAGACTGATCCGTCAGATCCAGGGGTACATGCATCAGGATAAAACTGTGGTGGCTGCCAACCCTCGCCAAGGAAGTGCGTCACCATGTCGATCCTTCAACCCACAGGTCCAAGCCCTGCTCAAGACCCCCTGGCAACGCAAGAAGTGGGCGGGATGCTGGAGCGAATGGATGCTCAGGGGCAAGTGACAGAGCGACTTCTGCTTTCTCTGGGCGACTGGCAGGTGATCCCGGACGATCAGGGAAAGCTTCGCGTCTTGGACGCGATGCATGTGACTCCCAGGCCAGCGCTGCTTCGGCTGAGAGTCTGGCGTACCCGAATTGGAGTGGCCTGGCAGGCAGGGCCCTCCGGCCTGCTGCCCGATGGCCTTAATGGCGGGCATGAAGAGTCCCGGGATGTTAGCGAGAAGCAGAAGCTGATCGACTGCGAAACCGACTTGCAGTCCGGAGGCGAACGATTTCGGCTGATTCCAGCTCAGCAGACCATCCAAACCGCTTGGACGCCCCCAGCTCCAAAGGATGCTCCTGCCGCTACGAACGCTCCGACGGCAACGGGTAGCCTGTCGACGGCGCAATCTTGGAAAGAATCGGTGGGGAACCTAGCGCGATCGATCGAGTCGATTCAGGCGATGGTGGAGCGATGGTATGGGGAGGCTCAGCAGCGGTGGGATCTGGAGCTATCGAAAGATCGGCTGAGGTCCTTATCTTCGCACCTCGCCTTCTGTGGCAACCAGTGCAAAACTTTGGGGGATCTTCTTCTGGTAGAAGCGAATGCGGCGAGAGATGGAAGTTGCCAAGAGGATGAATGTCAGCCTCAACCTACTTTTCGTGAGGAGGACGGGGAGTTGGTAGAAGCGCGGCATGCGGCATTAGGGTTATGGGCATCGCTCTGTGCGGATCCGATCGAACTGCATGTCGCGCCGTCGCTAGACTCTGTGGATCCTGACGAGGACCGATCTTGGAAGTCGCGAGAGGATCGATGGGATGCAAGAGATTCCTCGACAGAGTGGGGGGACGCTCCGGAGCCGATAGGGGGCTTGGTGAAGCTTGAGCCGCTGGAGGAGCTTCAGGTGGAAGAAGCCGGATTGCAGGTGGAATTGCGTCGCGAGGAGTCGATGAGAGAGTGGCTGCAGGGGCATTTCGAAGGGCGCCATGAGGAGTTTTTGTTGTTGGAACAACTGTTGTTTCAACAGCCTTCCCGTCGCTCTAGGGATGCTAGCGGCGAACCCGAGTCGACTACCCAGCGGAAGAGCGGCGTGTTGGAGCAGGATGCAGCTTTGTGTGTTGAGCCAAAGCAAGATCAACCATCAGGAGGTTCCTGTTCATCGACCGCAGTGGGCAGGGCCGATTGCGTATCGTTGCTTTTTGGATGCTTCTTGATTCTCAGTGGCATTGGGATGTGGAATCTCAATCTATCCGCATGGAATTCGAAGTTCGCTGGTGTTGTTTCCGGGGTGATCGGATCGCTCTGGTTGGTCGACTCAATCTTTCGACTGCGTAACTCGGGCCGAGCTTCCACGTCTTCGATCGAAGCGTGACGGATCCGCCGGGAATCATCTGAGTTTCTTCTGCGATTCTCGGTGATGCTTCTTCGAACTGGGTTCCCTAGGAAGATCGGTCAATCATGCTAGCTGACGGGGAATTGGCTTCCTCCAACGGGCCTCGGAATTCGAAAGGGGGCTAAGGTGAATCGAGCGATCGGAGTGTTGGGGTGTGGTCAGATCGCGGCACAGCACCTAGATGCCTATCGCTCAGGTGGACTGCGTGTGGTGGCTCTTTGCGACCCTGACGAGGATGCAGTCAATTCGAAGCGGACGGAGTTTTTTCCGGATGCGACAACCTACATCGACGTTGAGGAGTTCCTCAATCACCCCGATATGGAGGTTGTCGACATTGCAACGCATGTCGATGTTCGTCCCGACCTGGTGGAGAGAGTTCTGCGTAGTGGCCGGCATGTGCTGAGTCAAAAGCCATTCGTGGAAGATCTGGCGAGAGGGCGCGAACTGTGTTCGCTTGCCAGGAAACTGGGGCTGCGCCTGGCGGTCAACCAGAATGCCCGATTTGCACCGCATTTTCTCTTGGCCAGGAGTCTTGTGGCGCAAGGTGTTTTGGGGAATGTCCAGCTGGTCGAAATGTCGGTGCATTGGGATCATTCCTGGGTTCGGGGAAAGCCATTCGAAGCGATGCCTCACCTGATTCTTTTTGATTTCGGGATCCACTGGTTCGACATGGCAAGGTGTCTCTTTGGCCATTCCCCCGCCAGGAACGTGACGGCGTGGGCCAGATCGCTGCCAGGACAGCCGATTGCCCCACCGATGCTGGCGCATGCGGTAATCGAGTTTTCTCAAGGGCTGGCCTCGCTTGGTTTTCATGCCTGGACGCGATTTGGTGCCCAGGATCGAACCACGATTATCGGTGATCGCGCGACGCTGGTGCTGGAAGGCGTCGACTACCAAAGCCAACGGGCGACGATCTACGGGGAGTATGGCGCGAGGCCGATAGCGGTCACTGGCAGATGGTTTCCTGACGCTTTTCTTGCCTGCATGTGCCATTTCCTGGAAGCGATCGATTCAGGAAAAGTCAGCGACCTGGAGGCAGATGAGAATTTGAACAGTCTGCAACTTTGCTTTGCCGCTGTCGCCAGCAGCCAGCGGGGTAGTGCGGTCCAGCCGCAAGAAATCGACGTTCTGACGGCCGATTAAGCCGCCTACAAACAGCCGGGCAAGGCAAGTATACCCACCAAGACCATCACCGTAAGATTTCGGAATGCGGTCCCCAGAACTCGATATTGCGATCTGATTGGTGATTGCCTACTTTAGATTGCGCTGCCCCCCCTCTGGACTGTATTGAACGTACTTCGTTTTGGTGGCGATCGTATTTCCATCGTGCCCGAGAGGGTAGTGGTTTTACCGAGCTTTTCATCCTATAATAGCGGAGCTATGGTTTCGCGAAACAATGCAGATGGCAGGTCGTCGGCAATGGCTATCTGTTTCGGGGGGGTGGTTTTCCCTTTGGGGGCGCCGCGAGTCGGATCCTGCAGTGCATCTTGAAGGCCGAGAAGTCTAGAATCCTCAGGTCGTTGAGTACAACTGCAGGTGGGGAGAGGAATTCGTTTATCAGGAAATAGGCCAATGAAAAATAGCGTTCTTTTGGGGTAGGGCGAGTGGCTTTGAGTGAACCGTCCAGGAAGGTCCTGCGGGATTCGCTTAACCATATTGGTAGAGACACACATCATGAGAGATGACAATTAGTCCGTGTGTTTCTGAGCTGAAAAGGTGGATGATTCATGCCGATTCGAATTCTGGTGATCGACGAAGATCCACTGGTGTTTCATGGACTTGGCCAAATTCTGAACCGCGATCGGTTCGTCGTGGCAGGCCACAGTCGAGACATGCGGTCGGTGGAGTCGTATCGGTCGGCGATCGATGTGGTGCTGATGGAATTGCATCGCCGCCGTGAAGACGGCTTTTCCGTGCTACGCAATCTTACTGGGGAGTTCCCTTCAGTACCGGTTCTGATTTATTCGATTTTTGATTCAGTGGGGTGGATTCAGGTGGCGATCGAGGGTGGAGCCGCGGGGTGGGTGAAAAAGAGCGATTCGATCGATGCACTGGAGTTCGGCTTGACCCGGATCCACAACGGGCAGAAGCTATGGCCTTCGGATTGGATCGCCCGAGCACGTGAAGGAAAGAGAGCTGGCCGCAGGGTGATGCATCCTGAGGCCCCCCTGACATCGCGTGAGGAGAGTATACTGCAGAGGATGTCCAAGGGTTCTACCAACCGTGTGATCGCCGAGGAGTTGGGGATCAGCAGCGAAACGGTGAAAGAACACGTTCAGAAGATTCTGAAAAAGATGGGTGTTAGCGACCGGACGCAGGCAGTGTTGCTCGCGTTGCGCAGGGGCTGGATCGACGAAGGGCAATGACCGCTTATGGATGGCGGCCGGGTGAGGCGTGACCAAGACAACCGATATTCGAATTGCAGAAGCCTCTGGTAGCCGTGAGTCGTTCGCGTATCGCGTTCCGATCAAGTTCGGCGGGCGCGTGGTGCAGGAGGTGCAGGTCCAGCGTTGCGTTTTGGCGGTTGTCGCCAAAGGGGGACGCAAGAGAAGTTACGGCATCGGAGAGATGACTCTTGGTACCGCTTGGGCTTGGCCTAGCAAGCTGGTGCCGTCCGAGCTGGTCACCAGAGTGGTGGCGACGCTATCGGATCGTCTGATTGCGGCGGCTCCTTCGTGGGATCTGACCGGCCATCCACTCGACTTCGGCCTTCACCTGCAGCGTGAAGCCAAGAGCATGGCAAAGGATCTGCAGGAGCAACTGAAGCTACCTGAGCCGATCCCGGATTTGGCGATTCTGCTGGCCGCCTCCCCGATCGACGCTGCGGTCCATGATGCATTCGGTAGGCTGCATGGAGTCAGCAGCTTTGATATCTTCAAGCCGGAATTTCTTGATGGCGATCTTTCTCGATGGCTTGGAGACGAATTTGTAGGGGTCGGATGGGAGGGGAAACTGCTTGCCAAGCCAAAGCCGACGCTGTCGCTGTATCACTTGGTCGGTGCTCTCGATCCGCTTAGCTCTGGAGAATTGTCGAAGCCAGTTGCCGATGGCCTTCCAGAGACACTCGAAGAGTGGATACGCCGAGAGGGCTTGTCGCATCTGAAGATCAAGCTTTCGGGTACGGATCTCGACTGGGACGTCGGCCGAGTGGTTGAAGTGGATCGCATCGCCACGGCGGAGAGCGCGACGCGCGAATGGCGTTACTCGCTCGATTTCAACGAGTGCTGTGCCGATGAAGATTATGTGATTGATTTTCTGGAACGAGTCGATCGTCTGAGTCGGTCGATTCATGCTAGGCTGCAGTACATCGAGCAGCCGACCAGTCGTCATCTGAGTGTAAAAAAGGGGATGACGATGCATCGCGTCGGACGGCTGAAGCCGGTCGTGATCGATGAGTCGCTGATCGATCTGGAAAGCCTCCAATTAGCGCGAAAGTTAGGCTACAGCGGGATCGCCTTGAAGGCATGCAAAGGGCAGACCGAATCGCTTCTCATGGCGGCCGCTGCACAGCATTATGGTATGTTCGTCGCGGTACAGGATCTGACCTGTATTGGTGCTTCTTTCCTCCATTCCGCCTCCTTGGCAGCGCATCTGCCCAAAGTTAGTGTGGTGGAAGGTAATGGCCGTCAGTATTGCCCGGCGGGAAATCAGCTTTGGGAGGCGAAGTACCGTCCCATGTTCCGTATTCGAGGGGGTGTCGTTCCGACCGAACTACTGGAAGGAGTCGGACTGGGCTACCAGTGGCCACCGGAAATGCTCCAAGAGGAGACGAAGGGCCATGCTTGGAAGTGATTCCGGATTTTGAATCGCGGTTTGTTCTTCTGTGGTTGCCTCGATCGATTCGAATGTTGCAAAAGCTGAGCTGTTGCCGATATGCCTTCTTCTGATGCCACGCGATACTTGCCTGACGATCAACGGATCGTCATCACCTCCGTCGGACTGACGGCGCCTACAGGGAACGACCTGGAGACCTACAGGACCAGTCTGCTGGAGGGGCGATCGGGTGTGCGCCCCTATGAGATTCGGTACGTCGGTGCCACTCTGGCTGGGGTCTGCGATTTTGAACTCACCAAGTACCAGACGAAGAAAGACGCTCGACGCGGTACCCGTGCGGGTGCCGTGGGTATCTGGGCAGCGGCTGAGGCGATTGCACGGAGCGGTATCGATTGGGCGCAGGTGGACCGATCTCGCGTAGGGATCTACCTGGGGGTTACCGAGCACGGGAACGTCGAGACAGAAAACGAGATCTACAACATCAAGCAGTACGACTACGACACCCAATTCTGGTCGCACCATCACAATCCTAGAACCGTGGCAAACAATCCGGCCGGTGAGGTGGCGCTGAATCTGGGAGTCACCGGGCCCCATTACACGATTGGCGCAGCCTGCGCGGCTGGGAACGCTGGCTTGATCCAAGGGGCTCAGATGCTGCGACTCCATGAGTGCGATCTGGCGCTTTCGGGCGGTGTTTCGGAAAGCATCCACACGTTTGGAATTTTTGCCAGCTTCAAATCGCAGGGGGCTTTGGCCTCCCATGACGATCCCACCAAAGCATCGCGTCCGTTCGACCAGCATCGCAATGGCATCGTGGTTTCCGAGGGTGCCTGCATCTTCGTCATGGAACGGTTGTCCGACGCCCGCGCCCGCGGGGCTAGGATCGTCGCTGAACTGGTTGGCTATGCCATGAATACCGACGCCACCGACTTTGTACTTCCCAACCCACAGCGGCAGGCGGAATGCGTACGGCTGGCGCTGGGGCGAGCCGGATTGGAGGCGGACCAGATCGATATTGTCAGCACCCACGCTACTGGGACGACCAGCGGCGATGCTCAGGAATGCGCGGCGCTTCGCGAAGTCTTCGCCAATTCGCGGCGCACCCATTTCAACAACACCAAAAGCTTCATCGGCCACGCCATGGGGGCGGCGGGAGCATTGGAACTCGCCGGAAACCTCCCATCTTTCCAGGACGGGTACTGCCATCCCACGATCAACCTGGATCAGCTGGATCCCGAGTGCGAACTCCCCGGATTGGTGGCCGGAACTCCCAAGAAGTTATCGGGGGTCGACTACATTCTGAACAATTCTTTCGGTATGCTAGGGATCAATTCGGTCGTCATCGTCCGAAGGTTTGATCCGTCCGAGCATTAGGAGTGAAGAGTTAGCCCATGACGCCTGCTGAAATTCGCGACGAAATTCTCGATATCCTCAGTGAAATCGCCCCTGACGAGGATCTCTCCAATCTGGAAGACGCGAAGTCCTTCCGGGAGCAGATGGAGCTGGACAGCATGGATTTCTTGGACATCGTCATGGAGCTACGCAAGCGGCATCGAGTCCAGATTCCAGAAGAGGAGTATCCTCGGCTTGCCAGCATGGCCAGCACGGTGGAGTACCTGGAACCGAAGATGCGGGACTTGGTGAAGTCGACCTGAGCGACGGAGACAAGGCCGGAGCGGTGGATTGATGTACGATACGATCATCATCGGGGCCGGCATGTCGGGGTTGGCCGCTGGTATCCGGCTGGCCAACTACCAGAAGCAAGTCTGTATCCTTGAGCGTCACACGACGATCGGCGGGCTCAATTCGTTCTATCGGATGCACCGTCGTAATTTTGACGTTGGATTGCACGCGCTGACCAACTTCACACCCCGAGGCACCAAGCGCGGGCCGCTCGCCAAACTCCTTCGTCAACTGCGTTTCCGCTGGGAGGATTTTGATCTGGCCCCACAGGTCGGATCGCAGATCGCATTTCCAGGTGTGACGTTACGGTTTTCCAACGACGCGAAACTGCTTCGCGAAGAAATAGCCCTCGCCTTTCCCGACCAGATCGATCGTTATGATCGGATGGTGGCGGCGCTAGTCGACTACGACGATCTCAGCCAGAACGATTTCGAAACATCAGCGCGTGCTTTTCTGGGCGACCATCTGACCGATCCACTCTTGATCGAAATGATTCTCTGCCCGCTGATGTGGTACGGAAACGCCCGCGAAGACGATATGGACTTCGGGCAGTTGTGCATCATGTTCCGAAGTATCTTTCTGGAGGGGTTCGCCAGACCGTTTCAGGGGGTGCGACTGATCTTAAAGCACTTGGTCAGGCGTTTTCGTGAGCTCGGGGGGCAACTCAAATTGCGCAGTGGCGTGTCTCGGATCGAGGTACAGGGGCAGCGGGTAATCGGTGTGACGCTGGAGGATGGGACGCAATTGGAAGCCAAGCGCGTCCTCTCGAGCGCGGGAGTGGTAGAGACGATGCGGCTTTGCGGTGCATCGTCTGGTAACACGCTTCCTGAACCAGGGGAATTGTCGTTCATCGAGTCGATCTCGGTGTTGGATCGTCAGCCCAAGGACTTAGGTTGCGACCGAACGATCGTCTTCTACAACGACTCGGAGAAGTTCCACTGGAAGCGTCCCAGAACTGAGTTGTGCGACCTTCGGACCGGCGTGATCTGCTCCCCGAACAACTACGACTACGGAACTGAACGAGGGGAGTTGGAGGACGGCTACATCCGGATCACCACTCTGGCAGATCATGCTGGATGGGAGTCTTTATCGCCGACCGATTATCAGGTTGCCAAACTCGATTGGTACGATCGTTCGATCGCATCCGCCGTGCGGTTTGTTCCCGATTTCCGTAGGCACGTGATCGCCACCGATGTGTTCACACCCAAAACGATTCGGCGTTTCACTTCGCATGATCATGGTGCCGTCTATGGGGCTCCAAGAAAACGTCTGGATGGGACGACGCATTTGGAAAACCTTTTTCTCTGCGGGACCGACCAAGGTTTTGTCGGGATCGTGGGGGCCATTGTCAGTGGGATTTCGATCGCCAACCAGCATTGCCTGAGGGAATCTGGCGGATGACCGACCGATCGCTTATTGCCACCATCCGGATGTTGGTACCGCGAGAGGCCGCAGCCGGACGCAGATATTGCTGGGGGCGCGCAGTGGGGACGTAGCAAATTGTGAGCTGAAGGCGGTAACGATAGCCCCGGTCATCTGCGGTAGGTTGGAAACGGGGCGACTTCGATGCTGCCGTCGAAGCATTGACTCACGCGGCCAACCGATAGGCCCGACGAAGTGCTCCATCGACCCGCTGAGCCCGGTCGACTGCCAAGTCAACTCTTCGCCGCCAGCGCGATACGCCGCGTCTCCGTTCCCTTGGGTAGCGGCCGCTGTGGATCAGGCGCTGGGGATCAGGCGCTGTGGATCGCGCGTCGATCGACTGCCAATGCAGCTTCATGTACCACTTCCGCAAGGGTTGGGTGAGCGTGGCAGAGTCTGGCGATGTCTTCCGAACTGGCGCCAAATTCGATGGCTGTGGCGGCTTCGGCGATCAGATCCCCCGCCCGGGCACCGATGATATGGACCCCGAGGACTCGGTCGGTGGTTGCATCGGCCAAAATCTTGACTCGGCCTTCGATCTCCCCGATGGTGCGAGCCCTACCGTTTGCCGCATAGGGGCTAACACCTTTCCGATACTCGATCTTTTTCTCCGTCAACTGTTCTTCGGTTTGTCCTACAGAAGCAATTTCCGGATGGGTGTAGACGATTGCCGGAATGCATTCGTAATTGACGTGGCTCGCCTGGCCCGCCATCCTTTCGACGCAGACGACTGCTTCTTCCATTGCCTTGTGGGCCAGCATGGCGCCGCCGATCAGATCTCCTACGGCGTAGATGCTGGGAACTCCGGTGCGGTAGTTGGCATCGACGGGGACAAAGCCCCGTTTGTCGGTTTCAATGCCGCAGGATTCCAGCCCGATTCCTTGATTCATCGGAACGCGACCGGTTGCCAAGAGGACGCGATCGCATTCGATCGGATCGCTGTCCTTGCAACGAACAACGCAGCGATTTCCTTCCACCTTGGCCGACTCCACCCACTTGTTCAGCTGGAACTGAATCCCCTGCTTCTCAAACATTCGCATAGCGATTTGCGCGATTTCCTTATCGATCCCTGGAAAAATCCTATCCATTGCTTCCAGCACAATCACTTCCGATCCCAGGCGGCGCCAGACGCTTCCCAGTTCCATGCCGATGTATCCACCGCCGATGACCACCAATCGTTTGGGGACTTCTGGATACTTGAGAGCCGAGGTGCTGTTGCCAACTCGATCTCCATCCTCTTCGACTCCGCGCATCGAGGCGGGGCGGGAGCCAGTTGCCAAAAGGATACGGGGAGCCCGAAACCGCACCGTTCCTTCGGCAGTCGTCACCTCGACCGTCGTCGGGTCGATCAGCTTGCCCTTGCCGACGACCGCTTCGACTTGGTTTTTCTTTAGCAGTTGCTGGATCCCGGAAGTGAGCGTGGAGACGACTTGATCCTTTCGCCGAAGCATAGCGGCTAGGTCCAGTCGGACGTCCGAAACGCCGATGCCATGCTGGGCCATTCCGTGCTTGGCTTCTTCATAAAGATGGCTCGACTCAAGCAGCGCCTTGCTGGGGATACAGCCGACACGAAGGCATGTACCACCGAACTGCTGATTTTCATCGATGCAGACCACCTTCATCTTCAGCTGGGCAGCTCGGATCGCTCCCACGTAACCGGCAGGTCCGCCACCAAGCACCACTAGATCCACTTCCCGAAGACTCATCTCAGGACCTGCCTTCCAAAAAATTGGCTCATCCGCAGTTCTGTCACCTGCGGTATGGGAATGTTGTCATCATGCGGC
This sequence comes from Planctomycetaceae bacterium, assembly GCA_040375295.1. Lineage (GTDB taxonomy): Bacteria > Planctomycetota > Planctomycetia > Pirellulales > Pirellulaceae > JBEISR01. Next base: position 45,427 of record JBEISR010000011.1, on the reverse strand, counting down.
ACCCGTTCGCAATCGATCCCCATTGCGACGTTTGGGAAGCTGTGCCTTCGCATGCAGATGTACTTTAGCATGCAGGGGATTCGTGTTCCCTTTCGGCGTCCCAACGTAGCCAATGACCGGGATAAAAGTGCGGCGGCGTTTGCCAACGGATCAGGGAGATGCTCTCCCTGCATGTTCTCTTTATTCTAATCAAACAAGGATTTTGCGGGATCAGGCAACCGGGTTAGATGGGTTGTCCGTGCATGGTCGCCAGAAGGACGCGGCTTCCGGCACGATCCCGGTGCTCCCCTAGAACAATCCCCTGCCAAGTTCCCAGGGCTAGGGAACCAGCGCGGATCGGGATCGTCAGATCGGTTCCTATCATGGCGCAAAGCACGTGAGCTGGCATGTCGTCAGGACCTTCGTCGTCGTGCCGGAATCGAAACTCCCGAGGCACCAGGTGGCGAAAAAGATCACGCAGGTCGAGCAGCACTCGGGGGTCGGTGTTTTCGTTCAGGGAGAGAGACGCCGAAGTGTGCTGGAGTGAGAGGTGTAGCAAGCCGACTGCGATGCCTGCAATCTCCGGGATCTGGTCTGTGACCTCCTCGGTGATCCAATGGAATCCAAACGGTTTGGGAGGAAGTTGGATCGATTTGCTGAGCCACATTTCGGTTGTCGCCTAAAAAAAAGAAAAAAATTTTTCAACCTTTCGACGCCCAGTTCCCGCCCTATCTGCTCACGGAAGATCAAAGAAACAGAGGCGGGATCGATTTTCCACAACCTTCCGGCGATCCGAGAAATCCCCCTTGACGCGTCGGCAAGGGAAAGCTTTGCCCCATTGGTGGCTTTCGAGCGTCGCTTCGAGGTTCGTCCGGTGCATCGACGCCGGTAGGGACTGCGTATTCTTCGCGGCTTGCCCAGGAATCTTTTGCGTCGCATCGACGGCAGGGATCAGTCCGCGACGCCCGAATTTCCTTGACTCACCATTCTCTCCGCCAATAATACCAAGTCTTCTGAAATGGAAATGTGGATGGACGGTCGACCGCAGACCGATTCGACAGTTCCAGACAAAACGGTTGCTCCAGCAGGCTGGATTCTCCGAATGTTTCGGAGTGCCTGATGCGATATAGGAAGGTCCGCTGGGATCGCCGATAGGATTCGGTGCATCGCGGGCTGCCACAGTGGTTCCCGAAGAGGAACCTACGCTTGAAGGGGGGATGGAATGAGCGGTTTTTGCAAGAATGTTTTCGAGGCGATTCTCAAGTATGGGCACGACGAGGATTTCGATCCTCAGGCTGACAACAAGTTCCAGCCGACGGACGCACCAGCCGGATCGTTGGAGAAGATCGAAATTCTCCGCGAGCGAGTCGAGCTGGGGCAGCCCTTGTGGCACAACGATGACCGCGTCGATTACAGCGGTCTGACGGGTGCAATTCGGCCTCGTGAGTAATCGCCGTAGGCCAGCGCCTTGTGGGGCGTTGGTTTGGCAGGATCATTCCAAAGCCCTGATCGTTTTGATCGGGGCTTTGTTGTTTGGTGAGCTATCTTTCGCAGTCCGGGAAATCGACATGGGCTTTCCATGCAGACTCCAGCACCTCGCCGTCAACTAGGTTCCAGCGATTTATGGGTCAGTCCCGTCGCGCTCGGCTGCTGGCCAATGTCGGGCGTCAGTTCGCTTGGAATTCAGCCTTCCCAGTGTGTTGAAGCGATCGAATGCGCCTTGCAACTTGGCGTCAATCATTTCGATACTGCCTATAGCTATGGCAAGCAAGGAGAAAGCGACCGCTTGTTGAAGCAGGTATTGTCCGGGCGATGGGATCAGGTCGTGGTCGCCAGCAAGGTAGGAAGTCATTACGATCGCCAGGGCAATCGACGGCTGGATGCATCGCCCGCCAGATTGACGGCCGATGCGGAGGAAATCCGGCAACGCTTGGGGTTAGACCGGATCGATTTGATGTATCTTCACGCCCCCGATGGCAGGACGCCCGTGGAGCGATCGGCCGAGGCGCTGGCGCGGTTACAGCAAAAGGGAACGATTCGATGGATCGGCGTCAGTAACACCTCGCCGGAAGAAACTCTGGCTTTCGCTTCGATCGCTCCCATCGTGGTTCATCAGCCTCCATTCAACATGCTGCAGCAGGAGTCGCTGCAATCGCTTCGACCTGCATTGCGGAGGCTGCAAGTCGGCGCCGCAGTTTATTGGCCCTTGATGAAGGGTCTGCTGGCTGGAGCGATTCGCTCCCTGGAGCAGCTCGATCCAGCAGATCGGCGACTCAGCTACCCCATGTTTCAAGGGGAGCAATGGACTTTGAATCGGCAGTTCATCGAGAGGTTGGATGGGCTTGCGAGGGAGGCGGATACTACGATCATTCGCCTAGTCGTTGGCTGGACGATGGCTCAACCCGACGTGGCGACCGTGCTGTGCGGGGCGAGGAATGCCGAACAGATCGCACAGGCCACTCAGGCGATGGTAGAACCATTGCCTGCAGACTTGTTGGAACGGGTCGAGCGGTTGGTGGCCGAGCGAACGGGGCTGGCGTTGTAGTCAGCAGATAGGATCTTTCAGATATCAGCTTTTAGGTCCTCCCGAGATTCGTTCGATGATCGGGCAACGATCTGTTCCATATATGTCAGGTTCTCCAGGATTCCATCTGCCTTTTCGCTTCCGTTTGTTCTTTCTCTAGCTGCAGCGGATCCTGTGCGGTCGCCCGTCTCGAGGTCCAAGCACGACGATGATCGTGTGAGGACAGTTTAGCTGTAGAAAGCTTGGTTCGAGTAGGAATTCAGAAACCGATATCAGTGTAGGAGTTTCCTTTTTCAGTCGATGAGGAACCTCTTCTCGCTTCCGCTGTTCACCCTACAAAATCGAAGAATACGGAAGGCGACAATTGGAAGGGTAACGCGAACTTTCCAAACACCATGATCGCTGTCTTCACCTATGGCTGACACGACTGCTGTGCCAGCAAGTGGGGGGCATGTTACGGGATTGGTGGGATATCATCTTCCCACAGACCGCTTGCAACCCCGAGTGCACAGCAAATAAACAGCTAGCGACCCATAGAAAAAACCAGTCGTGGTACTTTGCTATTCGATAGTGCATGGGCAACGCACTTGCGTGCTCCATAAGGTTTTCATCAAGAGACACCTGCTGCTTCAATTCCAATCGCAGGAAATCGCAGTCCGATCGCCTTCGAAGATAGGTTGGTGCAACACACCGAGAGAAAGCGTAATGCGCTTAGTGCGGCAACTTTTTGTCGGGGGCGACCAGGACTGTGGTCGCGATGGAGCCGCTAGTAATTTTGGTGGTTGTCTTCGTCCATTCACTGCCGAAAAGAAGACCAGCGAATCCCCAGCTTCCGCATGCGCGCACGGAGGGTATGGGGGTTGATGTCGAGCAGCTTGGCGGCGCCTCGATCTCCCTCAATGCGGCCCTGTGTGAGTGCCAGGGCCTGTTCGATATGGGCTTTCATGGCCTGGTCGAGCGTTAGGAGGGTTGAGGAGCCATCGAGAGGCAGGTGGGGCTGATTATCCAGCGACTCCGAAACACGTTGGACGGGCGGATCGTTATTCCTTGCAACTTCTGCGGTGATGCCAAGTGCTTTGGCCACCTCCAAGGAAGTTCCATTTCCAAGAATTGCTGCTCGGTCGATCACCGCATGCAATTCCCGGATATTCCCCGGCCAAGGATAGGAGCTCAGCAATGCCAAATCTCGCTCCGTCGGTTCCACCATAGGCAGGCCAAAGCGGGTTGAGGCTTTCTGGAGAAAGTGACGCACCAGTTCCGGTAGGTCCTCTTTGCGGTCCTGGAGCCGCGGAAGGAGGATTGGAAAGACGTTGATTCGGTACCACAGGTCTTCACGGAAGGAGCGTGACTTGACCATCGCCGCCAGATCGCGATGCGTTGCTGCGATGATGCGCACATCCACTGAGATCGGTTGGCGGCCACCCACTCGTTCCACCTGATGGTCCTGCAGTACACGCAGAAGTCGTACTTGAGCTGCCAGTGGGAGTTCCCCGATCTCATCCAGGAATAGCGTCCCTCCATCTGCACGTTCAAACCATCCCTGATGCTGATCGACCGCCCCTGTAAAACTTCCTTTTTCGTGTCCGAATAATTGACTGTCGATCAGCTCGGATGGAATCGCTCCGCAATTGACGCGGATGAAAGGCGCAGCCGATCGCCGACTTTTCAAGTGAATGGCTCGCGACACCACCTCCTTGCCTGTCCCCGTTTCGCCGAGAATCAGGACGGGAAGGTCCGACTCGGCAACCAAGTCGATGCGTTCGAAGACCTGACGCAACCCCTTGTTTGCACCTACCACGTCCGCTTCATGGACTTGCGATCTTCCCAGTCGCGACAGCAACGAAGTTCGGTCCGCCTCTGCTGCTGCCTTCAGCCGTTTGATCTCCGCCAATCGCAGATCGTTCAAGACGGCAACCGACAATGGTTCCACGAGGGAGTTTGCTAATTCCACTTCGTCGCGGCCAGTTGTGTGTCTCCAAGATAGAATTGCCCAACTTCCATGCCTTCCCTCCAACAGCATGGGGCCGGCAAGCGTGCGATCTGGTCGGGTCCGTTCCGCCAGCCCATCACCAAGCAGCGTGTCCAATGGAAGGTCGCTCGCCACAGGCGTGTCGTTTTGCCACAAATTCCCAGATCGAATCCAATGCAACAACTTTCCGATCCCTTGGGACTTTAGCGGTATGGGTTGGCGGATTCGCTTGTTGGGAAGGCTGGTCGCGATCAATTGCAACGATCGGTCATCCAGTTCGAGGATTTCGATCGATACCAGCGGGACAGATGCCCGTAGAAGGTCGACGGTCGCCTGAACGGTCTCCTGGAGATCGAGATGCTTGCCGACGATTCTCCACACCTCGCGACTCAACGACTGCCGATCGTTCGACATGGCCTTTGGCTTCCCTTCCGGATCCAGCAAATGAAACGGCCAGCAAATGAAACGGATATAACCATTATATTTGCTGGTTCTTGATTCTATCGTCGATTCTTTTTCGGGTTGGATAGACATTTTTCGGCGTCGACTCGAGGACGGAATCGGTGACGCGAAGAGTCTATTTCCCTGATTTTCTTGACGCTTAGATCGGGCTACCCACCCTGTCCAACCTCGTCTTTCTCCCTACAAGAGGGATCGTGAGCAATTCCGGTGCCAAGTGGTTGGCATCCCAATTGCTGTGTGTTTTCCTCGCCGGCGGGAGAGAGGCCAGGGATTTGTCAGGGAGGGAATGGAGTATGGGACGGCAGAGTTGGCGTCGTGTGATTTGGTCGATCCTGATTCTGTCGATGGTGGGCTGCGGTGCCTCCAGCCAGCCGGGGAAGGGAGTGCCGAATGTCCGCATTCTTAACGTCTCCTACGATCCGACGCGTGAGTTTTACCGAGAGTTCAACGAGGCGTTTGCCGGATATTGGCTGAAGGCCAAAGGACAGCGCGTGGAGGTGGAGCAATCGCATGGTGGGGCTGGCAAGCAGGCTCGTGCTGTCATGGATGGACTGGAGGCGGATGTCCTGACGCTTGCGATCGGTTATGACATCGACGTCATGGCGGAGAAGACTCAACTTCTTCCTGCACAGTGGCAGGAACGTTTGCCTCATCAAAGTGCACCGTATACGTCAACGATTGTCTTTCTGGTGCGTCGAGGCAATCCCAAGAATGTTCGAGACTGGGGGGATCTGGCCAGAGAGGATTTGGAGATCATCACACCCAACCCGAAGACCAGCGGCGGAGCCCGTTGGAATTATCTCGCGGCCTGGGGCTATCGGGTGATCCAGGAGTTGGGAGGGCTGGAGAAGGTGAAGGACGCCACACCTGAAGAACGGGAGAAAGCCAATCAGGTTGCCAGGGAGTTCATCGGAAACCTCTTCCGCAAAGTCCCTGTGCTCGACTCCGGGGCCCGCGGCGCTACCAGTACCTTTCTCCAGCGAGGCATCGGGGATGTGTTGCTGACTTGGGAGAACGAAGCTTATATGGCGATGAAGGAGGCGGGGGAGGGGGAGGTGGAGATCGTCATTCCTTCCATCAGTATTCTCGCTACCCCTCCAGTGACCTTGGTCGACCGGTATGCCGATAAGCACGGGACACGTGAAGTGGCAGAGGCTTATCTGAAATACCTCTATTCGGAGGAAGGTCAATCGCTTGCCAGCAAGCATTTCTTCCGTCCCGTATCTGGAGCCGCCGCACGTCGGGCGCCTTCAGAGGCGGGAGACAAGATCGAGCTTTTCCAGCTTGAGGAGGTCTTCGGCGACTGGAAGACGGCTCAAAAGACGCATTTTGATGATGGTGGATCCTTCGACCAGTTGTATCAACCGGAAAAGTGACTGCATCGATAATCCGACTGTGACTCGATGAATTCAGGCTGTGAGGGAAACATGGCGAGGCGTTCGGCGCTTCCTGGATTTGGTCTGACGATGGGGATCACATTGACCTATTTGAGTCTTTTGGTCTTCCTGCCACTAACCGCGCTGCTACTCAAGGGAGTTTCTCAGCCATGGGAAGCCTTTGTGGCAGCAGCCTTTCATCCTCGGGTGCTTGCATCCTATCGATTGACTTTTGGAGCTGCTTTCCTGGCGGCTGTTGTCAACACGATTTTGGGATTTCTGGTTGCTTGGTGCCTAGTTCGATACCGGTTTCCTGGTCGGAAGCTGATCGATGCGATGATCGACCTGCCTTTTGCGATTCCGACTGCGGTTTCCGGCATCGCACTGACTTCGATCTACGCCCGAAATGGCTGGATTGGGCGGTACCTTGAATCGCTTGGGCTGGAAGTCGCTTTTCGCCCACTGGGGGTCTGCCTTGCGATGGTATTCATCAGCTTTCCCTATGTGATTCGGACCTTGCAGCCAGCTCTGGAAGAGCTGGACAGGGAGCAAGAGGAGGCGGCAGCCTGTCTAGGGGCATCTCCATGGCAGATCGTCTTTCGAGTGCTACTACCGACCGTAGCGCCAGCGATCGTCACGGGGTTCTCGCTTGCCTTCGCTCGTTCCCTCGGCGAATACGGTTCGGTGGTCTTCATCTCGGGCAACATGCCCTACAAGACCGAGATCACTTCCTTAATGATCATCACCAAGCTGGAGCAGCATGATCTGCTGGGGGCCGCATCGATCGCAACGGTCATGCTTCTCTCCTCGCTGCTATTGCTTCTGGCGATCCACGCCTTCCAGTGGCGAATGGCGAGGCATGGCGTCCAATGAACCAAGAGGGAACTGGGGAGTTGGCGATGAACAGGCACCGCAGTTGGCAGGATCGCATGACTTCAGGCATTGCCATTGCCATGACGATGGCGATTGTGATTGGACTCTTGGCAATTCCAGTCGCTTCCATTTTCTTCGAAGCGTTTCGGGAAGGATGGACCGTCTTCGCGAGGTCTCTTGTGGATCCCGCTGCGATCTCCGCGATTCAACTGACGTTGCTGGTGGTGGCCATCGCAGTGCCGCTGAACACCATCTTTGGAGTGGCTGCTGCCGTCGCACTTACGCGTTACGAATTCCGGGGCAAAACCATCCTTGGATCGATAATCGATCTTCCTTTTGCGGTATCTCCAGTCATTTCCGGCCTCATCTTTGTGCTGCTCTTCGGTAGCCAGGGATGGCTTGGTCCGATCGTTGGAAAGCTTGGATTTCAGATCATCTTTGCTATCCCTGGGATTGTTCTAGCGACGATCTTCGTGACCGTCCCGTTTGTCGCCAGGGAGCTGATCCCGCTGATGCAGGAGCAGGGCAGTGAGGAAGAGCTCGCTGCGATTTCCCTGGGAGCGACCGGATGGCAAACCTTCTGGCGGATCACGTTGCCAAAAATTCGCTGGGGATTGTTCTACGGAGTCGCGCTTTGCACCGCTCGCGCCCTGGGGGAGTTCGGTGCCGTTTCCGTTGTTTCTGGCCATATCCGCGGCAAGACGACGACGATGCCCCTTCATGTCGAGATTCTCTACAACGAGTACAACATCCCGGCTGCATTTGCGATGGCATCACTCCTGGCCGTCGCCGGACTTGCTTCCCTGGTAGTCAAGGAGTTTCTGCATCATCGCATGATGCGTCAGCGGCAGCAGGATGCCATCCAGCTGCCTGGTTCATAAGTCGATCGGCATGCGTCGATTGCGACGGAGTGTCTGGAAGGCAGGAACAAGAAGATGACGATTGAGCTGAGACAGATTCACAAGCACTACCAGCAATTCGCAGCGCTCGATGGCATCGATCTGAAAATTCGAGACGGTCAATTGACCGCACTTCTGGGGCCCTCCGGCTCGGGAAAGACCACACTCCTCCGAGTGATCGCAGGGCTGGAGTTCCCCGATAGCAATCCGGGGTCGGCTCTGCTTTTCGACGGCAGGGATGTGGCCGCAAGCGAATCGGCCAAGCGGCAGATCGGTTTCGTCTTTCAGCATTATGCACTCTTCAAGCATATGACGGTTGCCGACAATATCGCCTTCGGATTGCGGGTCAAGCCGCGCCGTGAGCGGCCGTCGGAAGGACAGATCAAGTCGAGGGTGGATGAATTGCTAAGCCTCATCCAACTGGCAGGGTTCGGGAATCGATACCCAAGCCAGCTTTCGGGTGGGCAACGACAGCGCGTCGCCTTGGCACGCGCACTGGCCGTTACACCGCGATTCCTTCTTTTGGATGAGCCGTTCGGAGCATTGGATGCCAAAGTGCGTCAAGGCCTTAGAACTTGGCTCAGGCAGCTTCATGAAGAACTTCAAATGACGACCATCCTGGTCACGCATGACCAGGAAGAGGCGCTGGAAGTAGCAGATACGGTCGTCATCATGAACCGGGGGCGGATCGTACAGGAAGGGACCCCCGAGGAGGTTTTTCATCGACCAGTGAACCACTTTGTGATGGACTTCCTTGGCCGAGTCAATGTGTTTCGCGGACGCATGGATGGAGATCAGGCACAGTTGCTCGGGAATCTGGAAGCTCCCAAGCCCAGTCACGAACAGATCCCACTGTTCGTGCGCCCACATGATCTGGAGGTTGATCGGCAACCTGGAGATTCGGGATTGCCGGCAACCATTCAAAGAATTGGACAAGGTGGTAATTTTGCGCGGATCTATGTCGAACTGCCCGATGGCGGGCAAGCGACTGCAGAATTGCCCTGGTCGCGGTTTCATGAGTTGGGATTGCAGCGAGGCGAAAGGGTCTACCTAAGGGCTCGCGCCGCGCAGGTGTTCTCACCCGATGCCCTACCGGCGGATTACCAGATCTGATCGGGGCGATCCCATGCCGAAAACCTGCTGCAGGAAAGCCTCCTTAGCTACACTCACCCGTATTCTGAGGCGGTGGGACTTGCTGCTGCAACCTACTGAATTGCCATAGGGATCTTGTGGTCGACCCTGCTTTTGGGTCCATCTGGGAATTGTGTGGGCTACGATCGCTTCACAGCCGCGACTCAAGAAATGCCGCTGGCCACACCACCCAGTCACTCACCCAAGGGGAGGTGAGGTTTGTTTGCGACTCTGCTTTGGGTAGGGTGAAGTCGGTTTTATTGCTCTCCCTCAGGGAGGGTCGCTGAGGAGGAACGACGAAGCGGGGAAAAGATACCGTATTCGTCCGTTGGGGCAGCATGGTCCGCGATGGATGGAGCTGAAAGATAAGGACCTCCCCGCTCGTTCCTCGCGACCTTCCCAAGGGGAGGGTGAGGTCCATCGCATGCCTGCATCCGTAGCCCTTGCCCCTACGATTTTATCCCGCCTACTCGGGGCGGCCGGACGGATACCACCTACGGAATTGCCGGATAGAGATGTTTTTCTGTGAAATATCTCGGCTCATGTGTGCCGTCGCATCTTCGCTTCAGACCATCCCTAGCACAGCCGACCGCATCTCCCGCAAAGAATCGCAGGCAGCCGTGATCGATGATTAGATCTTTTGATGGAACCATCATTTATCACGGATGCATTGGGGTACTGCTGACTAGTATCAGGGGCCATCAGGGGTTTGGGATTCATTGAATGCTGCATTTCTCAGGCGGAATGAGGATTCGTTGATCTTTTCGATAAAAGTGTCAGCCGTGGCACAACCGTTGCATTGAGAGGCGTTCGGGTGCCGGGGTGGTTCGGTTGAGTCGCCTTTGGGGCACCCTTGCAGAAGGGAATGTGATGGCCATTGGTTTTGACGTGGAAGTTGATCGGCGCTGGATGATTCGCTTCGTCGCACTGCTTGGGGCTTTCGAGGTGACGGCTGGTTGCAGTCGAGCCCCCGACCGGCTTCCGGTTGTTCCAGTTCAGGGGGTGGTGATCTTTCAGGATCAGCCGCTGGCGAATGCTTTGGTGACCTTTCATCCTGCGGAAGGAAGTGATCCGAAAGCGACTAGTGGCCGAGCCACCAGTAGCGCTGACGGGACTTTTGCATTGAGTACCCATGATGCAAACGACGGGGCTTCCGTCGGTAAGTATCGCGTGACGGTGGAATGCTACCAGATTCGCGGGGAAGGGAGTCAGTGGGAACCTGGTCCGAACATTCTTCCGCCGCTGTATGCCAATCCTTCGACCACACCGATCGAAGTGTCGGTGACAAAGGAGGACTCCAGTGTCAAGCGCATCGAAGTGAAATAAAAACGAAACATTACGATCCACGAGTCTCTTTTCCTGCGGGACTCATACCAACCATCGTTCATGCAGGCAATTGGTGAAACTAACCAGAGGAATAGAAGAATGAAACGTACGGGCAAGGGAATGCGAGGCTTCACCCTGGTGGAGCTGCTAGTGGTGATTGCGATTATCGGAATCTTAGTCGGGCTCCTGCTGCCTGCCGTGCAAGCCGCTCGCGAAGCGGCTCGCCGGATGCAATGCAGCAACAACCTCAAGCAACTTGGTTTGGCGGCTCAGAATTTTGAATCGGCCTACAAGATGCTTCCCTCCAGCGTGCGTCCTGGTGGACTGACAACACTGCCTCGAGTGGCAGGATTGACATTCACACTGCCTTACATCGAGCAGAGTGTTCTTTACGACCGATACGATCAAAGCCGGAACTGGTTTGATCCGGTGAACTTGCCAGTCACCTCGTCTCGCGTCCCCACATTCGCCTGCCCATCGACACCGAACCCTGAGCGTCTGGATGGAGTTCCTGAGCGGTCGCCATGGACTCCGACCTTCGTTGCTACGACCGATTATTCCCCAACGATTGGAGTCGATCAGCGATTGCGTACTTCCGGATTGATCGATCCGACTGGGGATCTTACCGGGGCACTTCCAAAGAACGGCAAGCCGAAGTTCCGAGATATTGCAGATGGTCTGTCGCAGACGATCCTTTACGGTGAATCGGCGGGGCGGCCTACGGTTTACCGGGTCGGCAAAAAGTTTGGTGGAGTTCCCGCCCAGAGGACGAACGCGGGAGGATGGTCTCGACCAGCCAGCGACTTCTCTTTGGACGGTTCTACGCGTGACGGCCGAATCCTGCCGGGGCCGTGCGCCATCAACTGCACCAATGGCGAAGAAATTGCAGGCGCTGCATTTCCTCATCCTTACTACGGTACGGAAGGGACCGGCGAAGCCTACAGCTTTCATCCAGGCGGAGCCCACTTTGCCATCTGCGACGGTTCCGTCCAATTCCTCAATGCAAGTACCGACATTCGGATCATTGCGAGGTTGATTACCAGAGCTGGTGCTGAACTTGCCGGCATCGAAGAGTAACCAGTCCTAGCAACGAAAGACTCCCTGCACGCCTTGTAGTTCCAAGGCGTGCAGGAACGCTTGTTGATTCTTGCCGGTGGCAAACAGCGTCGCCAAGGATTGCAGATCTAAGAACTGGCCGGGCGATCTATTGGTAAACAGACGTCCCTTGCCGGAGTTGGAATGGATCTGATTCCTTCTTTTGAACTTAGCGACGAGATCGCTAACTTGCTAAAGCAGCTTGATCAAAAAAAACGGCATTCAAAGCGAGGAGCGAACGTCAGCTGGATCTTCCTCGCCAAGCGATCGATCTTCCAGTGCGGGCCATCGAGTAGGCTTTCCACTGCAGCAGAAGAAACCAAAGCAGGGAAAAGGGATGAGCCAGGACTCCAGCAATCGGCTGCTGCAAGCGTCTGGCTATCAGAAAGCGTGGAATCCAAGTAGCAAATCCCACCAGCAGCAGAAGTGTCTGGAGCAGTGGTGACCAGTTTCTTAGCCATGCGATTACCAGTAGCATCCAAGGTCCGATCGACGCAGCCAGCAAAAGCACAGTGAAGATCGCAAGCTGCGGCATCCTGGCAATGCCTTCGGTGGCATTCTTCAGCAGTCCGGACCGAACCTGTTGCGTATCGTGGTACATCCTGCAGACTGCCAGATCGCTGGCATCGAAGAAATCGGTTGCGAGTCCTTCTTTGCGATAGGTTTTAGGGAGCTGGATTCCGTCGTGGCGGGAGCCGCGAATGGCCGAGTGGCCGCCGGTCTGTTCGTAGGCATCACGGCGGCTGCAGAAAAGCTGGCCACAGCCTGCCGAGAAGGCCGGATCGGTCCCCGCCCGCATTCGATCGATCGGCAGGTAACCCAGCAGCAGGAAATGCATCATCGGGATCATCCACTGCTCGGCCCAAGTGCCCATCTCCTGTTTTGGGAAGCCACTCAGAAGAGGAGCCTGGCTAGCTAGTTGCTGAGCGACGATACGCTGGATGGCGTCGGGGGTCATACGCACGTCGGCATCTAGAAAGAGAAGGAAATCGGTGGTTGCTCCTTGAGCTCCACGCCAGCATGCGTGCTGCTTCCCGTTCCATCCTTCAGGCAGTTTCCCCGCCTCGATCCTTCGAATCTGCGGGAAGTGCTGGGCGATACGATCGACCAATTGCGGTGTACTGTCCTCGCTGGCATCGTCGACGACTACCGCTTCCCACTCGGGAAAATCGCTGGCCACCAAAGTCTGAAGCGATCGTTCGATCGTTGCTTCTTCATTGCGTGCGGGGATCACCACACGCACCGTTTGTTTCCGCGCGGCATCTAGCCATTTCGGGTCGCAGGTAGCGGTCCGGAAAAGAGTCAAATTCTTCAGCACCATCAGCGCGGGAAGGCAGGCCAAAAGCATCACCAGGAGGGAGCAAACCCAGATTGTGATCGACGCCATCACGGCTCCCCTTTGCGCGTTTCCGATGTTTGAAAAAGCTTTCCATGAGATAGCTCGACCCGTTTCCCCCGCCATCGTCCGCTCAAGGCTCGCATCCGATCGTACCAGGACTTCCGTGTCGCACCGCTCCAGAGCACCTCATCGAATTGATCTACTTGGCGATTTAGCGCATCTTGGGCAAGCGTCCGCTGAACGGTTCGGAGCCCTTCTGTTAGCTGATGTTGCCATTCCGATTTGTCGCCTCCACGCGCCACCATCGGGGAGCCAAAGCGGCAGAGAGCTTCAGGCAATTTTTCTTCCCAGAAAGGGTATTCAATCGCCAGTGGCACCAGAATCAACGGTTTGGTCTGGCCATCCGTCGTCGTTTCCTCCCAGCGGCTTGCTAGGTGCGCAAGGCCCGGCATCAATTCTGCCTGATGATCGCGCGGGTCGCAGAATCTTCCTTCGGGGGTCAGCCAAATCGAAGCCGACGGAAGCTGGAGAATGTTGCGGGAGTTTTGCAAAAAAGCAGCAACTCCCGCTCGTCGATCTCTCTCGATACCGAAAAACCCTAGTTTTTTCAGGACTCGATACTTTTCCAGCGCTTCTTGATCGATCGGGGCAAACAAATGCCGCTCCGGAAAAAGTCGTTCCTTCAACAGCACCGCAACCAGCGGATCCCACCATCCGGGATGATTTGCGTAGACGATCAGTGCGGCATTGGGTGGGACGGGAAACGGAGCCAGGGCGCGAGTGTCTGCCGCAAAGGCATGAAAATGCTTCCGCATCAGCCGTCGCGAGTAGCCGACGAAACCGCGCACCAGCCATGCCGAAGGGACATCCACATGATGCAGCCTGGCAGCCATTACCGGGTCTTCTCCAGAAGTCCTTTCTGAGCATCTTGATCAAGGGCATCGGCGGCAATCCATCCGCTCATCATCACCATCGGCATTCCTGGGCCTGGATGAGCTGCCCCTCCCGCCAGATAAAGCCCTCGCATATCCGGGCTGCGATTTGCAGGCTTGAATGCACCAAGATACTTGCCATGGCTGGCCAGCCCATAAATCGCTCCCTGGAGCACTCGATACCTCTTGTGGATCCCCTCGGGTGTCAGTGCATTTTCTGTGACGATCCGTTCCCGGATATCTGGCATTTTTCCGGTCGTCTCTAGTTTTCGAAGGATGATTTCACGATATTCCGGCAGCATCTTCTTCCAGTCGTGATGCTCGCGCAAGTAGGGCGTGTGCACCAGGATGTAGAGCGCCTCGCCACCGGGAGGCGCGACCTGGGGTTCACTGATCGAAGGTGCGCAAAGGTATGCCGTAGGATCGGGCGCTGGTTCACCTCGCCGATAAATCGCCTCGAACTCTTCGTGGGGATCGCGAGAGAAAACAAAATTGTGATGCAGCAAATGATCGTACTTCTTTTTCAGCCCCAGATAGAGGACGACACCTGAGCAGGCTGGTTCGTATTTGCGGCGTTTCTCAAAGCGGTCGTCTGCTGGGGTCTTGGCCATCAGTTCGCGATGGGTTCGTACCGCATCGCAGTTGGATACAACCGCATCGAATTCCAATCGCTCGCCACCCTCCAACACCACTCCAGCGACTCGACCTCCCTCCGATACGATCTGCTGAACGTCTGACTGGGTGCGGATGATGACTCCAAGTTCTTGTGCCAACTTCTGGAGTGCTTCGGGTACAGCGCGAGTTCCTCCGATCGGATACCAGACACCTTCCTCCGTTTGCATGTGGGCGATTCCACACAGCACGGCAGGGGAGGCTTCTGGTGAGCTGCCGACATATTGAGTGAAATGGTCGATCATCTGAGCGGCCTTTTCGTCGGGCACGTACTGTCGGACCACCTGTGCCACCGACTTGCCCATCCGAAGCGACAGAACATCGCGCAACACCGCCGGCGAAAACGCTCCTTTGAATTCCAGCGTGTCCGTGATCCCACCGACACTCTTCCAGAAAAAGAAGCGATCGCTGACTTCGTGTAACTGCCGGGACATTTCGATGAAACGACCATATCCCTCCGCCGCCGCTGTGGGCGTTGCGGAGAATCGCCTCAAATTCTCCTGCATCTGCCGTACATCGGCCACCAAATCCAGCGTCGATCCGTCCTCGAAGAAGCATCTCCATTGCGGATCCAAGGCCACCAGCTCCAGATGGTCTTCCATTTGCTTGCCGGCTTCCTCGTAGACTCGCCGCAGCACCGACGGCAGAGTCAAAATGGTGGGGCCCATGTCGAATCGAAAGCCGTCTTGCTTCAAGACCGCTGCCTTTCCCCCCACCCACTCGTTCTTTTCAAGCAAGGTGACGCGATGGCCTCTGGCAGCCAGGGTGCAAGCGGCAGTCAATCCCGCCAGGCCGCTTCCAATCACCCCAACCGAACGCTTGGTTCCGACGCGCTGAATCATCTTCGATTCCTCCCGAATCCTTTGAAGTGCATCCTGAAATTTTTATCATGGGTTGCTGTCCTGTGCGGCAAGAGAGCATGGCACAACCGTCTGCCACCCCTGCTGCCGATTCCCTGCAGCCCCATTCGTATCGCTCATCGTTGCTTTTGACGCCTGCCTGCCTCCGCAAGCCGTTTCCAACCCTCCAGCCTCTTTCGCCATGTCACGCCATGACGGCCGAGCAGGATTCCTTTGAGGATATCCAATTCCATACCCTTTTTGGATTCCAAATGAGGAAGCCAGCGCCCGAGGCGTTTTGCCACGACCTGAGGCCTGGTCATGCCAAGCAGCCCTTCGACTCCCCGAGTGACACCATAACCGCTTTCACTCATCCCTCCGAAAGTTAGTTGGGGATCGGCGGTCGGCACAAACAAGTCATCGATCACGATCGTGCCAACCCGCAGGTAGCTCTTCAAGCCCATAGGAATCGATTGACCGCCAAAAATAACAGTGGTCAGGCCATACTTCGACTCGCTCCAACATTCCTTCAGCTGCTCGATCGATTCCAGGCGACTTATCGCCAGCCACGGTGCGAAAACATCCAGATCGTCGACGGGGCTTGGGTGAGGGCAATCGACCAATACCAGAGGCTTGGTTGTCATCACGGTAGACCCTTCGGTCAACTCGGGAAAAACCACCCCACCAAGCGTCTTAGCGCCTAAGGCGTGAGCCGCTTCCCAGGGATGCTTCAGTTGCCGAAGCGAAGCGGGAAGCACTGGAATCGGTTCGATCTTTTGTAGCCGTCGTTCGAGTTGTTCGATCAGGGTGTCGTAGATCCTGTGATGGCAAAGGACGCGCCGAATCGCCATGCAGGTACAGCTCGCGTTGAAACTGAGGCTATAGGCCAGGGCCGAGACCGCACGATCCAAGTCGGCGTCCTCCCAGACGACGCAGGTATCGCATCCGCTCAGTTCCAGCGTGGCTGGTGTCAATCGAGGAACGAGTTGTTCGAGTACCTTTCTGCCTGTGGAGCTGGAGCCGGTAAGAACCACATGTTCGATTCCCTGTCGCATGGCTTCTTGAGCTTCTGCCGGGTCGGTATTTAAGATCAGCACGGCATCGGCAGGGAAGCCAGCGGTCACCAGGAGATCTTTCCAGGCTTGCGCTACCAAGTCGCCGCCTGGAGGTGGCTTGAGAAGCACGCTGTTGCCAGCAACCAGTGCCTGCAGCGATTGGACGCCCATCAACAGAAGTGGATAATTCCATGCCCCAAGGATCAGCACGCGACCCCACGGAATGCGGCTTGTTCGAGCGTTCATCCTCCCCATCCACCAGGGCCTTTGCCAGAAACTGGCGTGGCGATCGGCTAGGATTCCAGCAGCCTGTCTGGAAAGCCATAGGGCAGCGTCTGCCAGAGGCAGGATTTCACCAGCCAGCGATACGATTGGGTCGATGCGGAGGGGGCTGGCTAGTCTTTCCAGCCATCGGTCGCAATCTTCTGCCAGCAGCTTTGCTACCAGGGCGGCATGGCGCGACCTTCGCTTTGTGGGGACATCACGCCAAACTTTCTGTGCGTCGGCGGATCGTTCCCTGAGGGTGGCGATTCGCTGTTCCATCGCCAGCCGATCATCCATCGGCGACTCCGCGATTAACGCCACCCTGCATTTCGAATTGAGATAGCAGCACAAAGAGTCGTTTTGTTTCTTGGATCACGGAGCTACCTCCATGAATTGAGTCGAAAGGCCCAGTTTCGGCAAAAGCTGCCGGCACGAAATGCGACTCGACTCATAGATCACCGGCAACCCACTCCCTGGATGCGTACCGCCACCCACTAGGTAGACACTTTCGAGATCCTCGAAACGGTTGTGTGGCCGCAGATGCAGCATCTGGGACAATGAGTGCGCCAGATTGAAGGTCGCTCCATAGTGGACCCCATACTTTTCTTGCCAGTCCTTGGGGGTCACCTGGAACTCGGTCTTGATCCGATCTCGGACGCCTTCGATTCCGATCAACTGGAGGCGATCGAGCACTTTGTCGCGGTAGGCAGCAGTGGTCTTGGAATCCCAGTCAATCGTACCACGCTGGAGGTTGGGGACCGGAACGAGGATGTAAAGTCCAGAGCAACCTGCTGGTGCGAGAGACGGATCGGTGACGGAAGGATTCTGGACGTAGAACGAGGGATCTTCTGGCAGGACATGATCCAATTCGATCTCGCGGAGATTCTTTTCGTAATCGGTCGCGATGTGAATGCTGTGGTGTGGAAGTTTGGCGTACTGACCCTCGATGCCCAGGTAGAGCATGAAGGTGGAGCAGGAGTATTGTTTGGCTGCCAGTTTTCGATCGGTCCAGCGGTTTCTCAATCGGTCCGGCACCAGTCGTTTCATCGTATTGGCGAAATCGGCGTTGATCACCAAAGCATCTAGCTCATAGTCACCACGCGATGTCTTGACGCCGGTAACACGTTTGCCTTCAAACTTCAGCTCCGTCACCGGTTCGTTCAAATGGATATCGACTCCCAGTTCGCTGGCAACACGGCCCATCGCCAAGCTCACCTGCCCACAGCCGCCAAGCGGATGGAAGACCCCATGTTCGTACTCCAGGAACGACAGGATGGAAAAAAGGCTTGGGCAGCGGAATGGTGACATCCCCAGGTACTTCGACTGGAAAGAGAACGCGATCGTCAGTCGCGGGTCTTTGAAGTAGCTGTTCAATTCCTGTCCCAGCGTCTTCCACGGCTTTGCCATAGGTGCGGCCGCCAAGACCGGGGGCCTCAGAAGATCCAGAGCGCTGTTGAATGGTGACTCGAGAATCGGCCTGAACTTCTGCAGCTTGGTCCGATTCTCATCCATGTAGCGACGCAGAGCCCCAGCATCTTTCGGGGAGATCGCAACAATCTGCCGCTCCATCTCTTCCAAATTAGGAGTGCAATCGAGTTTTCCTCCGGCGCCGAAGGTGATTCGGTACTGGGGGTCCAGCCGCGCCATTGGGACTTCTTCATCAAGATTCCGGCCGACCGATTGGAAGATTTCCTTCAGGACGCGTGGGTAAAGGAAAAACGTTGGTCCCAGATCGAAGCGGAATCCATCCTGTTCGATCAGCGAACAACGGCCACCCAGCGTTGATTTGGCCTCAAGGAGCGTGACTTTAGCGCCCGCATGAGCCAGTTGCATGGCGGCCGCCAGTCCACCGGGGCCCCCTCCGATTACGATAACGTTTCGCCCGTTCTTCAGCTTGCTCATCCTTCTCCATCCATCCTCATTCTGGAGTCCTGCCGTCGAGTGGGCGGCCGAGCGGAGTTGCGTTTTATTTCACTCGCCGACCGTCATTCTTCCTGCCACGGTTGCTCGTGTGTCAACTCAACAGACCCACCATCGTACTCTTTTCTGTACCAATCTGTTCGCGAATCACCTCGCGGGATCACCGCAAAAGGCGATTCTGCCTGCGTTCGATACAACCCGAAAAGTCAGCCGATTTTCCCAGCTATCGCCAGTCGTGGGTGCTTCACTTTTCCGGTCGACTCTACAGCCTAGGATAGGCCCCTGACAACTCAACCATCACCGTTCCTTTCGGACCTGCGTTGATAGGGCTTGCGCCGAATCGGGTGGAATCATTTGATTTTCCGAGGCCAAGAATTCGATATTTGCGAAAGCCGTTTGGGCTATCGCCAGGAGAAGGATCGACTGGCTGGGGATTGTACTTGCAGGGAGGGTAGGGATTGCTGGGGACAACCTGATGCGCCGTTCACGGTATTTCGTTCTGGGAATGATTCTGCTTTTCTTGGGGGTGGAAGTACGCCTCTTCGACTCCATCGTCCTGAATGAGTCCAGCACGAAGGCACTGCGTCGCGTGGTACGTGGCCAAGTGGCATCGAACGATCCTGTTGGCAGTTTCTACAATTCACCTGCAATCAGTCCGAAGCAGCAGATCCGTTTTCCGCGGTGGTTAGGATACGGCCTTTTGGCTGCTGGTGGCTTTATTTGCCTCCATGCATTGATCATGCCCAAGGACGATTGAGCGGTCGAATATGACGCGGCGCTGGAGAAGAACTGAGATTCCGCCGCGGTCGACCACCTTTTGGGTTGCTTCGACGATACTCATGGTCGTCCTGTTTTCCAACCTGCGTGATTACTGGATGGTTTCCGACAGCCATCCAGTTGTCGATAGCATTCGAAAACCGAACCACCATTTCATCCATACTCTGACTGATGGTGTGGACCGTCGCGTGGATGCAACCGACGATGAGTCGATGATTGGATCGCTCACTTGGAATGGTCAGCACTACCTGTTCCGATCGTCCGACGCCCAGGGTGAAGCGATTCCTTGCTTCAACAATTCCGCGCTGGACGCTTTCGATCGGCAGGAAGAACCTCTAAAGAGACGCGCCTGGCAGGTATGGGGGCACGTCGAGCAGTTTCGTGATGGGGCGACGCTGTGGATCGAAAAGATCGCACCAGCCCCCCAAGATGCGATCCAGTAATACATGAATCAATCGAGGTAAATCGATGGTTCGCTGTGGTCTCTTCGCTACCGATCTAGTAGCGACCTCTTCATAGGGATGGCAGTTCTCGCGATATTCCAATAGCCGCCGCGAATACTACCAAGGCCAATACGATTTCTTCTTCTTGCTGCTAGATGGCTTGCGGCTAGATGCGGTCTTTCCTTTCATCGTCGTCTGCCCGTTGACGCGGTTCCACCACTCCTTGGTGGAAGCGGTTGCTTGAGACCATGAGGAATCCGATTTCTTGGTGGCTGGATTGGATTTAGGACGAGGTGTCTGCTGGACCCAAGGAGGGGTCGATTTGGGCGGCTGCCACTCTTTCGACTTGCTTGTCGACTTTGATGGCTTGGTGCTGCTGCTGAACCAACCATTCCACCAGGAAGTTTCCTTGGCAGTGGCTTGGCTACAGGGGAAACAAACCAAGCTGGCAATCAAAAGGGCCCATAGCGGCAACCGCATCGAAGAGGTCATGTGCGACGACTCCTTGCTTCAGTACTAGAATTTCGGTCTTTCCAGATCCTGCCAATCCCCGATCGTCGGCTTATCGATCGTTTTGGGTTCCAGATCGTCCGGGTAGGGATCGAGTGCTTTTTTGATATTTCCCCACCAACGCTTGCTGGTTTCTGTAAATCCACTGCTGCTTTTTTTCTTAGACGACGATTTACCCCCACCCCATTTCATCCAGGAGGGAGTCGACCACCAACTCTTCTTCTCCGCGATCTGCTGGAGATGTTCTGAGTCGACCGAGATGCCACTGGAAGCATTGGCGGGTGGAACGGAGGCTTCTGTCGTGGCAGTGTGTCGACCGATCGAATTGCCCGAGAACGATCCGGTTGCACTCTGACCGAAGGCAGGTGGAGTGCATATCCATAACAGAAAACAGCCAAGCCATGCGGCGTAGCGGACCATCGCAACATCTCCCAGTGGAATCACGTCGCATTTTCGATGAGGACTGCCGCGGGAAAGGCCGAATCCAGTGCGACTACCAGTGGCTTATGGCAAATCATCCTGGTGATGTCTAGAGATCTTTTCCGGCGGCTTCCGTTGCCGCTTGTGGCGTCTTTTGATCCTTGGCTGGAATGCGGTGCAACTGATCTTGGCGCCAGTCCAGTTGCCGAATATCGACCACTTGTCGTCGCTTTTGCTGGACTTCAAGTAGATGGACAGTCGAACAGCCAAGGGGATTGTCTGGATGAAGGTAGATCTGGAGAAGCTGCAGCGATGGGCAAACGATCCAGAGGAGGCGGGGCATCATCTGGAGGAGTTGATCGCGGCAGTGAGTAGCGAGGAAGAGGAAGTGGTCTCTTGGGCCAGCGAATCGCTGGAGAACTGTGGGCCTCCGCCCAAAGAGAAGTGGACTTGGATTGCTGACCGGCTGTCGAAGGAGTCCGGGGACAGGCAGTATTGGTTGTGCACTTTAGCCGGGAGGATTGAAGAGCCAGAGGAGGCGATGGAGCGAGCTTTAGTGGAGGTGGCAAGTGGCGAGCAGGTCGCCGAGGCCAATGCGGTGCGGGCCTGCTGGGCACTGGAACGGTTTCCTCGGTTGGCCGATTCATCGCGACTTGCTATCCAGCATCTGGCTGACACAAGTCCATCTCCTGGATTGCGGCAGGCCGCCGCCAAATGCAGTGCGAGTGCGGGGTGATCGTAGGCATCGACCGTCGATTTCATTTTCATCTTGAATCGCCGTAAACAATTTCCGATTCCAGGCAAGGAGGCTTGGAGGGATGAAAGGCATCGCCTTAATCGATCGCCGATTGATTCATCCGTTCGCGGCCGCGCTGCTCGCGACGTGGATCGGTCTTGCGCTGGGGGTCTGGGGGTATCGTGTCACAGGGGAGCAATCGGATCGAACGCGAACTCAGCCGATCGCGATCCAGCCGATCGCCAACCCCACCACACTGCTTCCCGCCAGGACGCAACAGACCATCTTGGTCGCTTCCTTCAACATCCAGGCGTTCGGGCAATCGAAGGTGGAAAACCCGTGGGTACTGGAACGGTTGGCGGCGGTGATTCGACAGTTCGACGTCGTCGCGATTCAGGAAGTGCGATCCAAGGATACGGCTACCCTGCCACGATTGCTACAGGCGATCAATCAAACTGGAGTCCAGTACCAGTATTTGATCGGCCCTCGACTGGGGAGAACCTCCAGCCAGGAGCAGTACGCGTACGTCTACGACAGTTCGCGCATCATCGCATCGCCCCAAGCCACCTACACGGTTCTGGATGGTAAGCCAACCGGCAGTACAACGCAGGAAGTTGGGATCGCCGGGCAACCCGATCTTCTGCATCGGGAGCCTTTCGTGGCCAGGTTCGTGGTGAAAACCTTGCCGCAGCCATTTCGTTTCACAATGGCCAATGTCCATACCGATCCCGATGAGGTGAAAAGCGAAATGGATGTGCTCTCCAATGTCTGGAATGGGGTCCGGGCATTTGAACGACTGCAAGCAAGCGAAGACGACCTGTTGATGGTGGGGGATTTCAACGCCGATCCACCGCGATTTGGAAAGTTGGGTCAGATCGCTGGAATTCAGCCGACGATTTCGGGAATCCCCACGAACGTTCGGGGGACGAGCCTATACGACAACATCATGCACGATGCTGCAGCGACAAAGGAATACACCGGTCGCGCGGGCGTCTTCTCCCTCGTTCAGTATTTTGGACTCTCCGTGGAGGATGCCCTCAAACTGTCGGACCATCATCCCATCTGGGCGGAATATTCGGCATTCGAAGCCCCTGCCCCTGGGGCACCCCAGACGATCGCATCGGACCCTTACGGCAGCACGGTGCGGTGACCCAGCAGCACTCCTGCTTGCCGTCCCTATCCTTGCAAACGGGGCGAGAGGACTAGCAGTGGGGGCTGCGCGCCGAAAAATTGGTCCCTTCGGCAATACGGTGGGTCGAGTGCTACCTTCTGCGATACAAGGGTGCCATGCCGGAATCACCGCCCGGTTTTAGCGGAGCGGCGCAAATCGTCCGGTTCTTTTCTGCCAACCGACGCCCACCGGAGTTCATGCGCCCTTCCGCTACGATTTTGCAAGATGACAGCACCTTGTCACTTTTCCTCGGGGAGGGTGAGATCCATCGCGAGTTGGCCCCGAAGAATTGCATCTTTGCCAGCGAAACGTCCTCAATCCCACTGAGCGAAGCCCAAGTCGGAAAGGGCCAGGGTAAGCAAAGGATTCACATTGGCTTGATTCCCTACGCTGGCCGCTAACTGGGGGAAGTGCGATCGGCCCAAGGGGTTTTGTCGAGCACCACGGTTTGTCGCGAAAGCTGATGCCAGGAGAAACCTTCCAGCAACTCAGTTGGCCGCATGGGCTGGTACCTGGAAATCAGTCCGCTGACCGCTGCCAGCCAGCCGATGATCTCTTCGCTTTGAAGTCCTCCTTGTCGATACCAGGAAATCCGATGATCTCCATGCCTCTTGGCCAGTCGCCGGCCATCGCATCCAACCACCAAAGGAACGTGATAGTAGATCGGGGATGGCCATCCAAGCGAGCGTCGCAGAACTTCTTGGCGAAAGGTGCTTAGCAGGAGATCCTCGCCGCGCACTACTTCGGTGACGCCAGCATCGTAGTCATCGACAATCACTGCCAGCTGGTATGCCGGTGCGCCCGATTGTTTGGCAACAACAAAATCACCAAGCTGACCAAGGTTGTCGATCTCCATCGGCCCGGCTAGTTGGTCGATCCACTCAAAGCTGCCAGGAGGCATCCGAAATCGCCAGGAGAAGTTTCGACCGGAGTCCTGCAGGTCATTAGCTTCCAAGGCAGACCGATGCGCGCAGGTTCCAGGATAGGTGTGACCGGCGGAATCGAGCGTTTCTCGCCACCTGCGATGAAAGCTGTCGGCCTGATGGTCTTTCGATTGGCTATTCGAGAGTATTTCATGCGGCGCGGAGGAGGCTGCAGCGATATCGCCGCGAGTGCAGGTGCATGGATAGACCAGTTCCCTGGAGATCAATTGCCCAAGCACTTCGCGATGCCGCTTTGCACGGTCTGTCTGTAACAAGTGATCCCGCACCGTGCCGTCCCCGTGATCGCCGGCGTCCCAGGTTAGTCCCAGCCATGCTAGGTCTTCCAGGATCTGATCGCTGGCCCACGATTTGACGCGCGGGGTGTCAAGATCTTCGATGCGCAGCAGCAGTCGGCCATTTTGGGATCTGGCCGATAGCCAAGTCAGCAGAAAAGTCCGCGCATTGCCCAGGTGCTGAGCACCGGTGGGGCTTGGTGCAAACCGGCCAATCATCCGTTAAAACCGCTCCCTTTGGTTCTTCCCAACTGTCCCTGGACCAGGTGAGCCAGAAATCGGGTGTTCAACCGAGAGTCGCACTTCGACTACAATTTCGGCTGACCGTAACACCAGAACCCCCCGCTTAGGATCCCGCCTATGTCCTCCAACGCCAGTGTCAGTGCCGCTTCGCAGCAGCCGTTGTCGCCCCGCGTCATTTGGCTCATTTGTATCATTGCGGCGATCGGTTTCGCATTCGATATCTATGAGCTGCTGATGCTGCCGTTGGTGGTTGGGCCGGCTTTGCAAGAGATCGCAGGAATCACTCCGGGAACCGACAAGTTCAAGTTCTGGTTCTCCCTTTTATTCTACGTTCCTGCCGTCTTCGGTGGGATCTTCGGATTGCTTGGGGGCTACCTGACCGACCGATTTGGGCGGCGTAGGATTCTCACCTGGAGCATCCTGCTGTATGCCTTCAGTGCATTTGCGGCTGGGTTTTCGACTAGCCTTCCGATGCTGCTCTTTTTTCGAACGACTACCTTCATCGGTGTCTGCGTGGAGTTTGTCGCCGCAGTCGCTTGGCTTGCGGAATTGTTCGACGATCCCAAGCAGCGAGAAAAAGTTCTTGGCTACACGCAGGCCTTCAGCTCGATCGGAGGGCTGATGGTGGCCATCGCCTTCGCGCTGGCCGTCCAGTACGCGTCCAAGAAATCGTTGCCAGCGATCCATCTACCAGAATTTCTGAACTTCTTTGGGGGGACAATCAAGGATCCCCATGCTCCTTGGCGTTACACCTTGATGAGCGGGCTGATTCCTGCGATTCCCTTGATTTTGATTCGGCCGTTTCTGCCGGAATCGCCCAAGTGGGCGCAGCGGCGGGCTGCGGGAACGCTGAAGAGGCCGAGCATTAAGGAGCTGTTTTCGCCCGAGCTGCGGAAGACGACTCTGCTGACCACCGCGATGTTCGCGGCCAGCTATGGAGTTGCGTTTGGAGCGATCCAGCAGATGCCGCAAGTGGTTCCAGGGATCGATGCCGTCAAGGCGCAGATCGCTAAAGCGACGGAAGGCAAAGACGAAAAAACGGCTGGACAACTGGCAGGCCGGATTCGGCAAGCCAAGGCGGCGGAGTACACGAAGAGCCAGGAGTTGGGAGGGCTTTTCGGTCGCTTCGCCCTGGCTGCTCTTTGCACAGTGATTTTGGTTCGAAAGCGTCTGCTACAACTGTTTCTGATCCCCGGGCTGATCTTGATGCCGCTGATCTTTTGGGCCTTTGCACAAGGCAAGGAACAGACTTTTTTCACACTAGACATCAGCTGGATCCCAGGCTTCCATGACCTAAGCATTTCTTTGCTGGGGCTGGGGATCTTTCTGGCAGGCTTTTTCACCGTGGCGCAGTTCAGCTTCTGGGGGAACTATCTGCCCCATGCCTTCCCCTTGCATCTTCGCGGTACTGGGGAAAGTTTCGCGGCCAATATCGGTGGCCGGATGATTGGTACCTGCTTTGCCGGTATCACGCAGTACATTGCCGGCCTGTCGATGATTCCTGGGGATTCGGTACCGCAAAAAACCGCATACGTGGCTGCTGGGATCGCGACCATCCTTTTCGCGGTCAACTTCGTTCTTTCCTTTTTCCTTCCAGAGGGGAAGGCAGAAGAGGAGTGACCGACCGAATACAGCTTTAGCGAGCCTGTTTCCAGTGGCACCGCAACTGGCATCACATCGCACGGGCGTCCCGCCTGTGGGGAATCTGCGGTGGACGCCTGGCCGGTGGCCCGTCGGCCCCGGCGAGAAGCACTGCCGCTTCGCCGGGGCCAATCCTTCTGGTGGCGAAAGCGACCTAAGACTTTGCGGGGATTCCCATCGCTTCGTCGATTTCCTTGGCGATCTGCGTCAGGTGCTTTAGGTCACCGCCACTGACTTCGGCAGCGCACCACCCGGTGAATCCGATTTCACGAAGTGCGGAACGAACCGAAGCCCAATCGATGTCACCCCCGGTCACATTGGGTGTGAAACCATCTTTGGCGCGCGAGAAACCCTTGATATCCAGCTTCACGATCCGCTTGCCCAGCGTTCGCACCCACTCGGCGACATCACCGTACTTCCAGTGATTTCCCAGATCGAATTGCATCCCAACCCAGGGGGAATCGAATTCGTCGACATACTTTGCAAACTTCTCTGCGGACTGGTTGTTGGGACCGCCATGGTCGTAAAGGAATTGATTCCAGACGTTTTCAATCGCGATGTAGATCCCGAGTTGTCCGGCAAGCGGCAGGGCCTTGCGGATGTTCTCGATCGACCGCGGCCAAATTTCGGCTTCGGGGCCATCTTCCCCTTTACCCACGACCAGCAACACTGTGTGCCCACCTACCGCATGAGTCTGGCGAATCGCAGTTTCCAGGTCCTTGAGCGCTTGAGCTCGTACGCCAGCGTCAGGGCTGGAGTGACGGATGCCCCAGTGGGTGGAGCAGACGGTCCCATCGACAGGCAGCCCGGTCGCGTCGATCGCTTCGCGAACCGCCTTGACATCGACACCTGGGCTATCGAGTTCGACTCCATCGAAACCAGCATCCTTGGCAGCACGGAACTTGTCGGTAACGCTTCCTGGAACTCCGATCATGCCCCACTTGAGCGTCTTGTAGATCGGCAGATAAGGCTTTTCCTCCGCCGCGGCCGCGCGCGTCGGAATCGTCATCCTCGCGGCTGCGGCAACCGCTAGAGAACTGCCAAGAAAACGGCGACGGGAAGGAGAGTCGAAGGGCGACATGGAGGGGATCCTTCAAGGCAGGATGAAACAGAGTCGGTCAACCCCAAGACGCAACAGGACGTGTGGCGTCGACCGGAAAAAACTACCCGGTGCATGGTGACAGACCCCAGAAGGGGCGTCAAGCTTCTCAGTTTCCAGGCCCCTTGGGAATCGACCTCAAGCTAGTGCTTCCGGAGGCTTTGGAGAAGAGTGGCTGACAGCATCGGGAAGCTACTGCATACTTGCAGCGTGCACGCACGCAGCGGTATGGCAGGGGTAGAAAATTGAAGAGCGGTTCCAATGCCAGATGCCCGGTTGCCTGCGCACAGTGCCTTGCGCCGAATCGAACAACAAACGAAAAGGTGGGACGACCATGAGCCATCCAAGTGGTGTTGAGGGATTGAAATTCCTAGCATTTGTAGGGGAGATCTACGAGGACCTGGAACTCTGGTATCCCAAACTTCGACTCGAGGAAGCCGGGGCGCAGATGGTGGTGGCCGGTCCTGAGGCAGGGGTTCGCTACGCTGGCAAGCACGGCTACCCATGCGTTTCCGATGTCGCGATTGCATCGGTCGACGCGATGGACTTTGATGGTGTCCTGCTTCCTGGAGGCTTCATGCCCGATCAGCTTCGACGCGATCCCAAAGTGCTTTCCCTGATCCGTTCCTTTGCCGATCGAAATCTATGTGTCGCTGCCATCTGCCACGGCGGTTGGATGGCTATCTCGGCTGGGGTTTACCGGGGGATTCGCGTCACTGGCAGTTTGGGGATCAAAGACGATCTGGTGAATGCCGGAGCGATTTGGGAGGACGCGCCGGTGGTGGTCGACCGGTATTCGATCAGCAGCCGCAAGCCTTCGGACCTTCCCGATTTCTGCCGCGCGATTCTGGCCTGGTATGCCGATCGGCCGCGGTAGTGAACACGGTCCATGACATGACCACCTCGAGTCCCCTTGCCCCGATTGCGGGGAAAGGGAGCGATTGGTTGCTGCAGTCTTGCTGCGAGTGGCGGGTGGTTGGCGGACAGATATGATGCAAACAAGTGAGCAAAACAGTGGCTTTTGTCGATCGAGCGCAGATGGATTCGCAAATTCCTGGGGCGATGGTTCCCTATCCCAGCAGCATTTGCCACACGTGTGGTCATCTGCGGATCATTCGATCAGGCAAGGGGAGTGTTTTCCTGCTGTGCGAGGCCAAGCCACCGGTGCCGGACTGGCCGAAGTATCCTAGGCAGCCTGTTTTTTCCTGCCATCTTCGTTGTCCAAAATCGTCGACCGATCTGGGATCGCAGCCTGCCAAAGGCTAAACTCAAGGCCTGCGTGGAGTTGTGTTTCGGCCTTGGACGCCAGGGAAGAAGACTCCACGTTCTCACCGATTCTTTTGGAAAAGGACTTCACCATGGCGCGCACCGCCGTTGCTGGGCTTCTCCTGCTGGGGCTCTTCATCTCCTCCACTTCGGCTCAAGAAGGAGTCACCTTGAAAAAACCGGAAGCTAAGCCCAAAGATCCCACCAGCTACGCCATTGGATGGAACATTGGACAAGATTTTCTCGCCAATGGATTCCAACCAGCCGACTTGGCTTCGGAGGATTTCCTGGCCGGCGTTCAGGATGCGATCGCTCGTAGCAATAGCCGTCTGAACGAAGAGGAAATGCGAGCTGCCTTCGCGGCACTTCGCGAACGGATGAATGAGCGGATTCGGATGAGGGCGAAGACCAATGCAGACGAAGCCGCCAAGTTCCTGGAAGCCAACAAGGCGAAGGAGGGAGTGATCTCGCTTCCCAGCGGCCTCCAGTACAAAGTGCTCAAGGCAGGCAAGGGAGCCCAACCGACACTCACCAGCGAAGTCAAAGTCCATTACGAAGGTAAGTTGATCGATGGTACTGTGTTTGATTCGTCAATCAAGCGTGGTGAGCCGACAGAGTTTCCTGTGGGCGGGGTGATTCCCGGCTGGACGGAGGCGCTGCAGCGCATGAAGGTTGGCGATAAGTGGCAGGTTTTCATTCCGCCCAATTTGGCTTACGGCGAACGCGGCCAGGGCGGGGATATCGGTCCCAACCAGCTGTTGATCTTCGAGGTCGAGTTGCTGGATGTGAAGTAGTGACGGTACTGTCACAGCGTTGCGATCTGGTCGGTCAAGCCGGCCAGATCGGATGCTTGGATCGAAGATTCCGTTTCGTTGGAATTTGTTTGTCTGGAGACTGATGATGCGAACGTTTTTGCGATGGACCACCGCCCTTGCTCTCTCTTTGTCGACGATCGCGTCAGGAAGTTCAGCGATGGCGCAAGATGCCACCAAGTTGGAGACCAAGCCGTTGGGGTTGGGTATTCAACGCGCCTATCCAAATCTCCGTGTCGATCGCCCCGTGATCATCGATCACGCGAACGATGGATCGGGACGCACATTCGTGGCCAGTCAACTGGGTGAGATTTTCATTTTGCCGAAGAATGAGCAAGCGGAGGAGGCAACGTCGTTCATCGATTTGAGCGATCGCGTGACCTACAAAGACCGTGAGAACGAAGAAGGGCTGTTGGGAATGGCCTTCCACCCGAAGTTCAAGGAAAACGGCGAGTTCTTCGTCTACTACACCTCGCAGAAACAGCCGCACCTTTCCACCGTATCTCGCTTCCGTTGCAAGGATGCCAGCCACCAGCAGGGAGACCCTGCCAGCGAAGAAGTCCTTTGGACGCTGGAGCAGCCATTTTGGAACCACAACGGTGGGACTCTTTGCTTTGGACCAGATGGGTACCTTTACATCGGCCTAGGAGATGGTGGATTTCGCGATGATCCCAAGCGGGCAGGGCAGGATCTTTCAACCTGGCTTGGAAAGATCCTCCGAATCGACATCGATTCCAAGACTGCTGATTTGCCATACGGTATCCCTGAGGACAATCCTTTTGTGAAAGTCGAGGGCGCCAAGCCTGAGATTTTTGCATTGGGTTTCCGAAACATCTGGCGGATGTCGTTCGATCGCGCTAGCGGCAGGTTCTGGGTCGCCGACGTGGGGCAAGACCTCTGGGAGGAAGTGAACGTTGTGGACAAAGGGGGGAATTATGGATGGAGCCTGAAGGAGGCGAGCCATCCGTTTCATCAGAAGGAATTCCAAGGCGCCTCGGTGCTGATCGATCCGGTTTGGGAGTATCCCCATACGGACGACTGGGGGAAATCGATCACCGGTGGCATGGTTTACCGCGGGAAGAAACTGCCCAGTCTGGCCGGTCGCTATCTCTATGCCGACTACGTAGCAGGCAAAGTGTGGGCGTTGCGATACGACGACCAACAGCGAAAGGTGGTCGAGAATCATTCGATTCCTTTCGATCAGTCGCTGCCGATTGTGACTTTTGGCGAGCAGGAGGATGGCGAGGTGCTGTTCTCGACAACCACTAGCGGCGGAATGCTCTATCGGTTTGTCGATCCCTCGGTCGCTTCCAAGTGACGCACCGCGTTGGCCAGTCGGATGATCTCATCGATAGGAAGTTCTTCGGCACGAGCCGTTGGGCCGTGCCCTAGTTCCCCTAGGAGGCGATCGACCTGGGGTTTATCCAGCCGGTCCTGCACTGCACTGATCAAGGCGCTGCGAAGGAATTTTCGGCGGTGCAGGAATAACGCTCGAACGAACTGATGGAAGTGCTCGACATTGTCGATGCGAGATCTTTTCAGAGCGTTTGGAATAATTCGCAGGATGGCTGAGTCGACTTTCGGACGAGGCCAAAAAACTGTGGGGGGCATGATGCGAACGATCTCGCAGTCGCATTGCGACTGGATCCAGATGGTGAGCGCCGAATAGTCCTTGGTTGCCGGAGAAGCTACGATCCGTTCGGCCAGTTCTTTCTGGATCGTTACCACCATCCGCTCGGGGATCGGGTCGGTGGTCAGAAGATTGGAGATGATCGGTGTGGCGACATTGTAAGGAAGATTTGCTACTAGTTTGAAACGCCCATCTGGCCGCTTCGACAGTGCCTCGCGGACGCAAGTCAGCAGCGCCTCATCCAGATGGTTCTTGTTGCGCAGTGCGTCCATCTGAAGCAGTTCGATGTTGGAAGTGCCGGCGAATTCTCTTTCCGCCATTGCCACCAGATCCCTATCGATCTCGACGGTGATGACATGACCTGCCTTGGCAGCCATCCGCGTCGTCAGCGAACCCAGTCCGGTTCCAACCTCGAGAACCACATCGCACGACTCCAAGTCGCCTGCGCCCAAAAGGATTCCCAGAAGATTGAGATCGACCAAAAAGTTCTGGCCATACTTCGTCTTGGGGCGGACTCCAGCTTGATCAAAGCGACGCATCAGGAAGCTTTGAGTCTGCTTTTCGGACATGCGTCGGTTCCTTGCGTTGGATGGTTGGCAGTGCGTTGGATGGTTGGGGGGGCCGGAGGTCAAAACCTATTGCGCTCGGTAGCAATCAGGAGGGGGAGTTTCTCGCTTCCAGCATCCGCTCGACGTACTTCGCTAAGAGATCGGTTTCCAGGTTGACCTGGTCACCCACTAGCAGCGATCCCAGGGTGGTGGCGCTCAAGGTGTGCGGAATAAGTGCAACCGAGAAGGTTTGGTTTTCGACGCTGACGACTGTCAGGCTGACGCCGTCGACAGCCACCGACCCCTTGCTGGCCAAGTGCTGGCGGTAGGAGGAGGGTACCTCAAAATGGAGGAAGGCCCAAGGGCCATCGTCCCTGCGAGCCGTCAAAGTTGCCTGTGCGTCGATATGACCGGTGACGTAGTGGCCTCCCAGGCGATCCCCCACCGCAAGCGCCCGTTCCAGGTTCACCTTGCTGCCTTCCCGCAGGCGGCCAAGATTGGTGCGTGAAAGGGTTTCTTCACCAGCTTGGAATGTCGCCAAGGGGCCTTCCAGTCGGACAATGGTTAGGCAGCAGCCGTTGATTGCGATACTGTCCCCAATGCGTGCACCTCGGTGGCATTCTTCCAGGTCGATGACCAAGTCGGCCGACGGGCCCTTACGGTCGACGCGAACGACCTTGCCGAGCGTTTCTACCAATCCCGTAAACATCCCATTTTCCTTCCGGGCGGACATCGCACCGCCCCTTTTCCGTTCGTCGCGAATCGGACACAATCGGTGCCACGTAAACCACAACGTAAATCATCGTCAGACAATTCCAAGGCCCTCAAACGCAAGAGAGAGCGATCCATGAGCTACATCGAGAATATCGTAGGACGTCAGATTTTGGATAGTCGCGGAAATCCGACCGTCGAGGTGGATGTGACGCTGGTGGATGGATCGGTGGGGCGAGCTGCAGTACCCAGTGGAGCCAGCACGGGGGCTCACGAAGCTTGGGAACTGCGCGATGGGGATGCCTCTGTTTTTCTTGGCAAAGGCGTCACCAAGGCAGTGGACAACATCAACACCTCGATCGTTGAAAGCTTGATCGGCGCCGATGCGCTCGACCAGCGGGCCATCGACATGGAACTGAAGGCGCTCGACGGCACCCCTAACAAGAAAAATCTTGGGGCAAACGCGATTCTTGGCGTTTCTTTGGCTGTTGCGAAAGCCGCTGCTGCCTTCACCAACCAACCGCTTTACCGCTACCTGGGTGGTGTTGGAGCTCACATTCTTCCTGCACCGATGATGAACATCGTTAACGGCGGCCAGCACGCTGACAATAGTGTTGACGTTCAGGAATTCATGGTGATGCCACTTGGCTTCGACCGCTTTTCGGATGCTCTCCGCGCTGGTACGGAAATTTTCCATCATCTGAAGAAAGTGCTACAGTCCAAGAAACTGAACACGGCCGTTGGAGATGAAGGTGGATTTGCCCCTGATTTGGGAAGCAACCAAGAAGCGCTCGACCTGATCATGGAAGCGATCGCCAAGGCGGGTTACGAAGCTGGCAAACAGATCTATATCGCGCTGGATGTGGCAGCAACCGAGTTTTATGATTCCAAGTCGAAGACGTATGCGATCGACGGGAAGAAGCTGAGCGGCGATGAGATGGTCGACTTCCTGGCACGTTGGGTCGATAAGTACCCCATCTGCTCAATCGAAGATGGTTGCTCGGAGGATGACTGGGATAGCTGGAAGAAGCTGACCGATCGGCTCGGTAAAAAAATCCAGTTGGTTGGGGACGACCTTTTTGTCACCAATACCGAAAGGTTGCAGAGGGGGATCGATGCTGGGGTTGCTAATAGCATTCTGATCAAGGTGAACCAGATCGGAACGCTCAGCGAGACGATCGAGGCGATCCAGCTTGCGCATCGAAGCGGCTATAGCAGCATCTCCAGCCACCGAAGTGGCGAGACGGAGGATTCGACGATCGCCGACTTGGCGGTGGCTCTTTCGACCGGACAGATCAAAACCGGCTCGGCATCCCGTAGCGACCGCATGGCCAAGTACAACCAACTGCTTCGAATCGAAGAGCAGCTTGGGGATGCTGCCGTCTACGGTGGCCCACTGTTCCCGGGACTGCGAGGCTGATCGCGGTGCGATGTCCCCGCTTTCGGTAGCCACCATCGCCCCATGGTGGATCGTATCGAGCGGACGGCTTGCGCAGCACTCCACCGCGTGGCGGGTTTAGCTGCGTGGGGTGGCTACGGGTGAGTTGGGCAATGAAGAGAGGATGGTTACAGAAAGAGACGCAGCTTTTCAAGGCGCAAGCATGCCATCTCGCTACAGATGACTGAACTGGAATTCATCGAAACAGACCGGAGGTAGCTTGGCCCCTTCCGGTTTGTTCCTTTTCCAGACGATCCCTTGGGTGTCTCCTTGTTTCGATCGGCCACCGATTGTTCTACACTAGAGAGCCAGTGGGGTTCAGCTTTTATCTGCAGGCATCGAGGGAGTCTTCCATGGCGGAATCAGCGGTTTGGCCGATTGGCGTCTTTACTAGTGTGGATGCCGGTTTAGGGGTGAAGTTGGAGGTGGCTCACGAATTGGGGGTGCCTACCATTCAACTCCATGCGCCTCACCGCGAAACCCGGACGCCGGATCATGCGACCGCCTTTTGCAATCGCCTGGATCAATTGGGAATTCGGCTGACCTGCGTCTTCGGTGGTTTCGCAGGAGAAAGTTATGCAGATATTCCCACTGTGGAACGAACGGTGGGGCTGGTCCCCGAGGAAACTCGCGCTGCACGGGTCCAGGAGATGAAGGAGATATCGGACTTCGCTCGCCTGCTCGGTTGTGACGTGATTGCACTGCATCTGGGCTTCGTGCCACACGATACCAAATCGTCCGGTTACGCACAGATTATTGAGACGACTCGAGGCCTATGCGATTACGCGGCACGCAACGAGCAGTCGCTGCATTTGGAAACCGGCCAGGAAACCGCCGAGTCGCTACGAACATTCCTCGAAGATGTCAAACGCCCGAACCTCTTCGTCAACTTTGATCCCGCAAACATGATTCTTTACGGGACGGGCGATCCGATCGAGGCGTTAGGGGTGATCGGCAGTTACGTAAAAAGCGTTCATTGCAAGGACGCCTTGTGGAGTGACCAGCCGGGGAAGACCTGGGGATCGGAAGTTCCTCTCGGGCACGGGCAGGTCGGGATGGAGAACTACCTCCGCACACTTTGGAATCTCGGGTATCGCGGTCCGTTAACGATTGAAAGGGAGATTCCGCAGGAGCCGGATCGCCAGAAGGCGGAAATCGGGCACGCAGTCGATCTGCTGACCAACTTGCGAACGAAAATCACCGGCTGATCTTCTTCCTTCTTAGCCACCATCGCCAGATGGTGGACGATTGGATTGGTCGACTTGCGTAGCCCACCACCGCCTGGCGGCGTTGGCTACGAAGAGGCAGATGGATAGGAAGTGGCAATCGGTGGAGAAGAATTAGGGCTATACTTTGGCGCAGCTTGCTTTCCGAGAGAAATGGATTGAACCATGCAATGCCACTCTAAGACATTTCGAATGGCAGAATATCTGCCGCTCGCTTGGACGTGGTCGCCGTGTCGATGCGAGTTGCTTTGGGTAGTTCTCTTGGTTGTTCTTTCGACATTCGATTCCTGGGCAACCTCGCCTTTGGTTGCTCAGGAAGCCAGTTCCCATGAGGCCGCTTCATGGGAGCTCAGTGATCGCATCGATGCCCGATTTGGCCAGCAACACGGACCGATAGAGTCTTGGCCGATGGCCACTGACACCGAATTCCTTAGGCGGGTTTACTTGGATTTGACCGGGCGCAATCCGCAGCCAGCGGAAGTGCGAAGATTTCTGGAAGACAGTCGACCGGACAAGCGTCGCCTTTGGGTCGACTCATTGATCCATTCAACCGCCTTCGCAGCTCGGCTGGCCGATAGCTGGACCCGCATGCTGGTTGGCGAAGGCCGCATTTCAGCAGGGCTCACCGACCGATCCAGGCGACATCTTCGCACCTGGTTGATGCAGCGGTTTGCAGCCAATCAGCGATACGATCGCGTCGTCGCCGATCTCTTGATGAGCAAAGGAGAGGGGGAAGTTTCTCCTATTGCCTTTTTCGTGGCTCAGGAATTCCAGCCAGAAAAGCTAGCCGAGAAGTCGTGCCGTGTCTTCCTTGGATTGTCTCTGGACTGCGCTCAGTGCCACGACCATCCTTTCGCACCTTGGAAGCAGGAAGATTTCTGGGGTGTTGCCGCTTACTTTGCGCAGATTCAGGTCGACGGGCAAATGATGACGCCAGGATCGCTTCCCGGTCTATCGGACCTATTGACCGGCGACGTGAAGCTGCCCGATTCCCAGCAGATCATCCCTCCCAAAGCGTTGACAAGTCGATTGGAGGAATCGAACGCTCGCGGCACCCGAAGGCAGCAGCTGGCGCTGTGGCTGACCAATCGCGAGAATCCATGGTTTGCAGCCAATGCGTCCAATCGGATGTGGGCGATGTTGATGGGAGAGGGTTTGATCGAGCCGATCGATCAATTGCCGAACGATGCAAATGAGATACCGGATACCTTGAGACTTCTGGCAGACGATTTTCGAGCGAATCGTTATGATCTGCGACGGTTGGTGAGAGCGATCGCGGGAACTCGCTGGTATGCGAGATCTTCTTCCAGCGAGGTGGCCAGTGCACTGCGGATGCCGGCCAAGCCATTGACGGGGGATCAGATGGCCGCATCGCTTCGCGATATCGCACGGGATATTGCGGGCGAGACGGATAGTGATCTCTGGGCAAGTCTGGCACAGCAGTTGGGTGCACTGAGGGCAGCGCGATCTGACTATGCGGGTGATGTTCTTCAGGCGCTTCAACTGCAAAACGGCCCGTCGCTAGATCAACTCGTCAATGAAGCCAGCTCTCGGCTGCTCAAGGCGCTCAAGGCACCTCATCTGACGCAGACGAAGAGGCTCGATGAGCTTTTTTGGCTGGTGCTCGCGCGCCCACCTCGTCCCGAAGAGCAGGAAGCGCTTGCTTCCTGGCAGAACGAATCTTCTTCTAGTGATTCGAATAAGGATCTCTCGATCGAAGAGGATCTTCTTTGGGCGCTGCTGAACAGCACCGAATTTGCAATGACTCCGTGAGAATCTCTCGATGCACTGCGAAGTGGAATCTATGGCGAGGCGATGAAGATGAAACCGCTTCGGATTCTTGTGTGCCTCGGATGGATCGTCCTTCTTTCGGCTGGTTGCCGGAACGGGCGAACGTCAGCAGAGAAAGCCGACAGCGTCGCCGCGACCCAAGAAAACGACTCCCGGCCATCGATGCAACTGGAAGCGACGATTCCTTCGTCGTCTCTCGATCAGCCATCGGTGGCGACGGAGGAATTGGCGAATGCGGAGCCAGAAGCTTCCAGCGAGGAAGGGGAGGGGACGAAAGCCGGGCCGATGGAGCAACAGTCGGAAGTTGAGGTGATTCCCACAAGGATTCCGATCGGATGGGTGGACTTAGGGAGCCCAGAACGGCTCGATCTTCTACTGACCATCGATGGCATGCCGATCGATCGATATCGAGGGATGGTGGAGAATCAAGTAGCCAGTTGGTTTGACTCAGATCCTTCCATCCCTTTGACTTGGAAGAAGGCTCTAGAGCATCCGTTTGGAACCTTGGTTCAGTCTTGGCTGATCGTAACCGCAGGTGTGGCAGGGGACGCCGCACCGGATCAGATGACGTTGATGGAACGATATGACGAGAATGAGAACGACTTGGCGGAATCGCGGGAGTTGGTTCGATGGATGTCCAGAGGGCTGGTTCGTGATACTCCCGTCACTTTGCAGCATGCCAATGCCTCAACACGCAGCCAGCGGCAAAATTCGCAAGTCTTCCGAGCGCTGGATTTGAACTCGGATGCAACTATCGACGCTAGGGAGGCGGCAAACGCGGCAGTCAGCCTATCGGTCTTGGATGCCAACGGGGACCGCATGATCGATCCGAGTGATTTGCTCTTCCTCCGGGAGTCTGCAGTGGCCATCGATCGGCAGCGCGACCGGTCGCTACCATCGGATTGGTATCTACTCGAGAACGCGAATGCTCGCCGCGATTTTCTGGAGTTGCTACAGGGGAGCGATTGGAAGGTCATGTGCGAACGGAGTGAGGTCTGGAAATCGCTCCGTTCGCTGTACGAAGCTTGGGAAGAGAGGCCAGATCGCAAGTCGGTCAGTGCACTGGCGCAAGCGGTCGTCGATCAACCGGCCGATCTGCACTTGGAACTGAGAATCGCCAATCGATGGAATGGTGAACCATCGCAAGATGTAGCGCATGCTACAACGGTCGAGGCGATTACTCCTGTATCTTGGTCGGGCGCTTCCAGGTGGCAGATCTCGGGGCTTACCGCCCGCCAGTCGGCTCAGAGTTCCCTCGTGCTGGAGTTTCGCGACACTTTGAACTGGAATCGTCAGCAGGAAACAGTCCAACGACTTGCTGATCGCTTAGGTGTTTCCCGAGATCGCGAGATCCAAGTAGTGCCAGGAGCGGGGGAGTCGCCGGTTGCGGGGAACGACAGCGAGCTGATGGCTGGCCCATCGGCGGGACTTTTCGATCTGGATCGAGATGGTTTAGTTCACTGGAAAGAGCTGGAATTGGCCGTGTGCCGGATGGCTACCGTCGCGTCGGCTCAATTCGTAATGCGTGTGGTGGAGGTACCCGATCTGGCGATGGTGATGCTGGATCGCGATGAGGATGGTCGGGTTTCCGAACGAGAGATCGAGGAGGCAGCGAAATTCCTGCAGGAGTATGCCGATTCGCTTGGGATCGCAGAGACGGGGATCACGGGGGACCATCTGCCACTGTTTCGTCGTTTGATTGTGGAACGGAGGTCACCGCTGGAAAACGGTGAGGGGATGGCGGCGGTATCTGGATATCGGTCGAATGCTCCCAACGAGAGCGTCAGCGATGGCTGGTTTTCGGCTATGGATAGCAATCGCGATGGCGTTATCTCACCCCGAGAGTTCCTAGGCCCATCCGATTTATGGAAGCAATTCGATCGCGATGGAGATGGATGGATCGAATGGGACGAGGTAGAGAGACAAAAGTGAACTGAGACGCGTGCCGGTCGCTGAGAGAAAGCCCGAAGAGATGGCGAAATGAAGTCGATTTCTTCGATGAAAGTTCTCAGCAATTGGGGTCGCTGTAGCTTCCATTCTTGGTGTGTGGTGGGTCGATCGAAATCGCTTGAATGCCTAAGCGACCGAATGGTCTAGCGTGTTCTTTCGAAATCGCCATGGATGCTGCTCGCTCATCCAAAGGGCGGACTTGGATACACGTTAGAGGGAGGAAGTGTGAATTAGGACTTGCGCAGCCCTCCACCGCCTGGCGGCGTTGGCTACCAAGAGGTGTTGGCTACCAAGAAGAGTAGGGCAGGAAGAAATCGAATGGCTCGCTTGCGGTAGCCACCATCGCCAGATGGTGGATGAAGGAATTCGGCGACTTGCGCAGCTCTCCACCGCCTGGCGGCGTTGGCTACCAAGAGGTGTTGGCTACCAAGAAGAGTGGGCAGGAAGAAATCGAATGGCTCGCTTGCGGTAGCCACCATCGCCAGATGGTGGATGAGAGGATTCGGCGACTTGCGCAGCCCTCCACCGCCTGGCGGCGTTGGCTACCAAGAGGTGTTGGCTACCAAGAAGAGTAGGGCAGGAAGAAGCGAATGGCTCGCTTGCGGTAGCCACCATCGCCAGATGGTGGATGAAGGAATTCGACGACTTGCGCAGCCCTCCACCGCCTGGCGGCGTTGGCTACCAAGAGGTGTTGGCTACGCATTGTTTGCGTATTCCATTCCCACGCTTTTTCGCTCCAGGTGGATCCGCTACCATGAGGGGGGCAAGACGGCATGACGGCTTCTCCAGAGCGAGGTGGATATGGAATGGGTGGAAAGCCGCGTGACGGGACGCACGCAATGGTCGGATGGTCTTTTCAGTCTTCGAATCGATGGGACTGGAATCGCACCGTTTAAGGCAGGTCAATTCCTTCAACTGGGCCTACCTGGCGAACAGGAACACCTGCATCGTCCCTATTCCGTTGCCTCACCAAGTGGACCGGAGATTGAATTTTTTATCGTCCGAGTGGAACAAGGTGCATTAACCCCGCGACTGGATCAACTGGCACCGGGCGATCGCATTGATGTCTCCAAGCGGGCGGCTGGTGGATTCACTCTGGAAAAAGTTTCCGACGCAAAGGCCCTTTGGCTTGTCGGAACAGGAACCGGGATAGCACCTTATCGCGCCATGATGCACGAACCAGACATCTGGCGCCGGTTCGAAAAGATCGTACTGGTTCACGGAGTTCGGTTCCAGCGAGATCTGGGCTACGTGCCAGAGTGGCTTCAGATGCAGCGAGACCGTAGCGGGCAGTTTCGATTTCTCCCTGTGATATCTCGCGAATCCTGTGGTGATTCTCTTTTGGGCAGGATCACTCAGCGGCTTGCCGATGGTCAATTGGAATCGGAGGTGGGTTCGTTGATCCATCCCGACTCCGCTGCGGTGATGCTATGCGGGAATCCAGATATGCTCGAAGAGATGGAAGCGGCGCTGATGCAACGCGGCTTTCCAAAGTCGAAGCATGGCAAGCCCAGTAGTGTGGTTCTGGAGCGGTATTGGTGAAGGGTCCGGGCAGCTTGAATGATGGTAACGCAGGCATCCAAGCGGGTGGTTTTCTTCTAAGACGATTCTCTTCATAAAGCCCGCTCTTCGTAGCCAACGCCGCCAGGCGGTGCAGGGCTGCGCAAGTTGTCCAATCAGCCAATCGACCATCTGGCGATGTTGGCTACCGCAAGCGGCAGGGTAGTCTCTTTACTGCCGACACCTCTTCGTCGCTACTGCCAAGCCGATCGTCCCTCATTTGCTCTTCCAATGTTCCGGGTTTTCGGTCGGAAACAAAGGATGTCGGCGATACCGCAAATCCAATTGGTTAAGATCCGCACAAGTGCTCCCGCGTGTGTTGACTCGGATCGATCGATCGCACACCTCTCGATACGCTGCTAGCGGTGCATGGACCCCCTTGGCCACCAAGGTTTGAAATGAAGAAGGATCCAGTCCGCAACTCCTCAACTGCTGTAGGCTGAACGGTACCATGCGTTTTGAGGTGACCAGCAGGGTGACTTGCGAGCGGTTGCAGCGAACAACGACGGAAAGTCCCTGGTCAAAATGACGGATGCCACCGTGCCGAACTTGAGTTTCTTCAAATCTTCCATCGTGGAGTGACTGGATGGTTACTTCTAGTTGCAGCACTGCGCCATGTTGCCGATCGGTTTTTCCACCTAATGAGAGTGCAACAACAGCCCCAACCCCTGCCTCCCTGCATCGTGCGACTGCTTCCGGATCGTATAGGCACGCAAACGTTGGATGATTTGCTTGGTTGATGAGCTGACCGACCAAATAGGTGCCATCTCCCGCCGATCCACCACCGACGTTATCCCCCATATCCAGCAAGCAGAAACGATTTTTGGGATCGCTATTCGCTTGTTCCACCGCCTGATCGATCGAAACCAATTGGCTGCGAAATCCATCTCGATGCTGCCAAAGTGAATCAGCCAGCTCATCGGCAAGCTGCTGGGCGAGTGGTTGATCACCATCTGTAACGGCCAAGGCTGCGGATCCCATTTCCGGAACATCGGCATACGGAAAACCAAGAATGACACTGTTGGACAGGACTGGGGCTCTCGATCGCTGCGATGCCGCCAAATCCAGGACCGGATTCCAATGCGGTTCATCCGTTCCCTGGCGGTCGATCGGAATCGCCATTGCCGGGAATGCGGCCGCCATCTTCGGTACGATCTGTCGATCAAGCGAACGCATTAGCAGCTGTGCGGCTTCTATCCCGCGATCCTTCTGGTCCAAATGGGGATTAGTTCGATAGGCAATCAGCGCATCGACGGCATCTACCATGGTGGCCGAAAGATTCGCATGGGGGTCCAGCGTCGCCACGATTGGGATTTCGTCCCCGACGTGATGCCGAATCAGGCTCATCCATCTTCCATCGGCGTCGGGATATTGCTGGCTGACGGCAGCGCCGTGAGCGGCAAGAATGAGTCCATCGAGCTTTGGGGATTTACGAAGTGCGTCGAGAAGAGTTTTCTCCAGCAGTTCCCAAGTTGGCGCATCGATCGTCCCGGCTGGAGTGGCTCTCAAAGCCACCAAGGGTTCGAGGGCCACTCGGCCAGCCTGTTGCTCTGGAATCAATTCTTGGAAAAAACCACCCAGTTCATGCTGCGTGGAAGCCAACTTTTCGACCATCACCGCTCCTTCCAGCCAAAGATCGGCGCGGAAATGCGACTCGGTGGTCGGTGTCGAGAGGAACGTATTCGATTCGTGCAGCAGGGCCGCGATACCGATCCGTTTCATGATTCGCTCACCGGGTGCATGTTTGGGAAGGACCTCTCTGGATCGTATGGGATAACAGAGGAGAAATCGGTGGTGGGCATGCTTGGATCTTCCCACTGTTTCTTTTTTGTTCACAGTCGGCGGGGCAATAGCCAGCGATCGACGTCTCCCATTCTATCCCGT
The DNA here is from genome assembly GCA_040375295.1 of Planctomycetaceae bacterium. Lineage (GTDB taxonomy): Bacteria > Planctomycetota > Planctomycetia > Pirellulales > Pirellulaceae > JBEISR01. Next base: position 3,700 of record JBEISR010000011.1, on the reverse strand, counting down.
AGGATCGCTAGAATCGATCGATGGGATGGATAGGTCGACCGCTGGAACTCGCTCTTTACGATCGATCGTCAAAAGTGGTGAATCATGGGAGTGGATGGAACGTGAACGAATCGCTGGAAGCTTTGCGTCGACAACTTTACAGTGCTGTGGTCTGCGATGCGTTGGACCAAGTGGGTCTGCGGAATCAATCTCCGCGAATTGCTTTACCCCTTCAGACGGGAGACGAGCGAAAGGATGGACTTCCACTGGTTGGACGGTGTCGCACCACCTTGTGGGCCGATATGGCGCATGAAGATCCCGAGCCGTACAAGCTGGAGCTTTTGGCGGTCGATCGATGCCAGCCGGATGATGTTTTGATCGCGGCGGCAGGAGGATCAATGCGTTCGGGGATTTGGGGAGAACTGCTGACAACCGCCGCAGTGGCTCGCGGTGCCGTAGGCGCAATCATCGATGGAGCGATTCGGGATGTGACGAAGATTGCAGCCATGGAGTTTCCTGTTTATGCGAGGGGAAGGTGCATTTACGATAGCCTGAACCGGCAGCGGGTGATCGATCTGGATATTCCCGTGGAGATCGATGGAGTTGTCTTTGCGCCGGGAGATCTTGTTGTGGCGGATGCCGATGGCATCGTCGTAGTGCCTCAAAAAGTCGAAGCAGATGTGCTGCGACTGGCGCTCGCCAAGGTTCAGGGGGAAAATCGCGTTCGCGATGCTATCCGAAATGGGATGAGCGCCATCGAGGCGTACGCCACCTTCGGAGTGCTCTAAGATGCCCCCTTTTACAAGCGTTTAGAAGTCAACGGAGTCGATCGATGCAGATGAAACGTCGTCATTTACTGAAAACGTTGGCGGTGGCGGGTGGTGCGGCTCACGCGGGTCATCCTGGGTGGTTGATGGGGTCCGCCAACGCACCCGACAAACGCATTGCAGTGATCGCCACCATCTATCGCCCCAATTCGCATGCCGATGTCATTTGCGGAAAAATGCTTCATGGATGGAAGGAAGATCGAGGCGCTGGACCCAGGTTGTCCCCAGTTTCCATGTACATCGATCAGTTTCCTGAAGATGACATGGCAAAGAAACTCTGCCTTGAGTTCGATATCCGACTCTGCAAAACCATCGATGAAGCACTGACCTTCGGGACCGATGCGTTGCAGGTGGATGGAGTCATCAGCATCGGAGAGCATGGAGATTACCCTTGGAACGAACTGGAGCAGCACCTCTATCCAAGAAAACGTTTTTTTGAAGATATTACCGATGCGATGCGACGCGTCGATGGGAAGGTACCAGTATTCAACGACAAGCATCCGGGACCCCAGTGGGAAGATGCGTGGTGGATGTACCAACGTGCCAAGGAGATGGAGCTTCCGTGGATGGCCGGATCTTCACTCCCTGTCAGCTACCGCAGTCCCGACCGCACGTTGGGGTGGAAGGAGTCGATCCAGGGGGCCTTGGCAGTTGGTTACTCAGGTCTTGATATTTACGGTTTCCATACGCTCGATTTTCTTCAAGCGATCATCGAACGACGGCCGGGTGGGGGTGTCGGGGTTCAGGCGGTCGAAGCGACTCCCTGCAAAGATCTGGATTCTTGGGTACGCGATCAAAAGATCGACCGTGTGCTTCTAGATCTTGGGTTGGAAGCCTCCGGAAGCTCCTACGATTCCCTTCTCAAAAAGCCACCCGAAGATGGCTGTCTGTTTCTGATCGAGTACGCTGATGGCCTGCGAGTGCCGGTGGTGATGCTGGGAGGTGCTGGAAGTGGTATTTCGGTTGCCATCCGTCCGCGCAACGGGGATCCTTGGGTGACAAAGGCAGAGGAGCGGACCGAGCCGCGGTATCCGCATTTTGCGTACTTGCTGAAGGGGATGGAGCGGATGTTCTGGCAAGGAAAACCATCCTATCCTGTGGAACGCACGATGATTGCGGCAGGTGTACTCGATCGCTGCTTGGTGTCTCGCAAGGGTGGTTACCAACGGATCGAAACGCCGATGCTCAATCTTCATTACCAACCGGTAGACTATGGCTATGCTCCACACATCGATCTACTGCAGGATCCAAGTGCATGAGCGGACCAAAACAATCGGCGGAAAATGAATGTAGGGACCCGAAGGAGATTGGGATGCCCCGTCCGTTGGTCGCAAAGCCGCTCTGGCTCTTTTTCTTTCTATCGCTGCCATCGTTCCAAGGCTTTGTCAGCCACCTTGGCGCCCAAGAAATAGATATATCCAAGATGGAACGGGTGGCATTCATCGGAAACAGCATCACTCTGCATGGTCCGAAAGCCGATATCGACTGGCACGGGAACTGGGGCATGGCGGCGACTGAGGCGGAGCGTGACTATGTGCACCTCCTGGCCAAGCGTTTGGAAGAAGCCACGAAAAGGAAGCCACAGTTGTCTGTGCGCAATCTGGCAGATTTTGAACGAGGCTATGAACAATACGATATAGAAAGCGGGCTCGCAGAGACCTTAGCGTTTCAGCCAGACCTGATCATTGTATCTCTGGGCGAGAATGTCCCATCTTTGGACACCGCTCAGAAGGTGAAGGCGTTTGAAGCAGCGTTTCTCAAGCTGCTGCAACGACTAGAGTCGCAAACGGGATCTACAGCCCGGCCGATTCTGGTGCGTGGAACCTTCTGGCGGGATGATTCTAAGGAGGTTGCGATGAAAAACGCTTCCGAAAAGGTGAAAGCTCGCTTCGTTTCTTTGGAGGGGCTTGATCAGGATCCGCTGAATTTCGGGAGAGCTGAGCGACCTTGGACGCACGCAGGAGTGGGAGGTCATCCAGGCGATCGGGGTATGGAGCGAATCGCTGAACGGTTGTGGAAGGCAATATCACCGAGTGGTGAAAAGTAGATCGCTTGAGATCTTGACGAAGCTCCTCCAGCAGCATTGTGTTGGAGGAGCGATCGTCGCCATCCTGAGGCTCAGCGATTCTCGTTTTGAGCCAGTCTTCTCGCCTTGGCAGCTTTGACGAACGACTGGACGCAAAGTCCCAGGAAAACAGCCGACAGGCCTGTCATCATCAAAACCATCACTGGAGCCAACCAGCTGCTGGGCTGCTCACCACCCAGAATCTTCAACCAAGTTGGAATGCCTCTTCCAAGCCCAGCCAACACAAAAAGCAGGGCTACGCCTGCCGCAAGATGCATCGCCAAGGGGCGCTTGGCTGGTTGGGATTTAGCCCATTGGCCTAAAAAAAACAGCAGCACCCCAGGTATTGCTGGGATGAAAAGCGTAGGGCTGGTGACTCCACCTGCCAAGGCGATAGCGGCGGGGGCCAGGAGTGTTAAAAGAACGCCGAAGGTTCTCGCCAAGGCAGGCATGTCCATCGAAGTAAGCTCCGGGAATGGATCCAGGTGACAGTTTGAGCAAAAGGCCGAACCATTTTAGCGTAGCATCAAGCTTGAGAGAAAAGAATGCGGAATTCCCCCCTGCCTTTTGGCCGTCAATCCCGCTCGTAGCTAGCACGGCCGGTAGCCAACGCCGCCAGGCGGTGGAGGTCTACGGAGGACGTTTATACCGCTCATCCACCATCTGGCGATGGTGGCTACCGCAAGCGGTGGCAATGCTACTTGTTAGCCAAGACTCTTCGTAGCCAACGTCGCCAGGCGGTAGAGGTCTGCGGAGGACGTTTATACCGCTCATCCACCATCTGGCGATGGTGGCTAGTGCGCCTTTGACGGCGTCGAAACGGGAGGGT
>JBEISR010000041.1:0-34126 GCA_040375295.1 Planctomycetaceae bacterium | reverse complement strand
TGCGATCGATGCGGTACTTTGGCTCATCGGTCCTGCCGAGAATTCTTGGGCCGATGCTCCCTCTTCGGATGCGACGGCAACCCCCAGCCCTGAGCCAGTGACGGTCTCAGCCGTGCAAGCTTCTTTCTGACCTGTGGCCTAGCCATCCCGGCCACACCTCTTCCACCAACTGCAATCGGTGCCACTTGCAATCGGTGCCACCCACCAACTGCAATCGGTGCCACCCACCAATCGCAATCGGTGCCACCCACCAATTGTGAGCATCCCCCTGATGTGGTGGATTTTTCTCAATTGGTGCCACCCACCGATTGATTGAACCCCCCGTTGGGACTGTTTTGCGTGCGATCGGTGCCACCCACCGATTCAAGAGAACACCTCCTTAGAGGGAGTCGCTGGAGCGGGCGATCGTGCAATCAGTGCCACCTACCAATCGATCGTGCAATCGGTGCCACCCACCGATTGATTGCACCCCCCGTTGGGGCTGTTTCGCGTGCGATCGGTGCCACCCACCGATTCAAGAGAACAGCTCCTAAGGGGAATCGCTGGAGTGGTGACTGGTAGCAATGGCTGCTTTCGCCTAGGTCGATACAGGCGGATTGGGCGGCGAGTCGCCCCGTTCCCGGTGTGCCCTAAGAAGGGCGATTATGCCGCTTGCGCAGTCGATCCAATCGGTCCGCGCTAGCAACGCGGTATTTTACGACGGATCTTCGGGAAGCTCCTTCCCCTTCCTCTGGCTGAGCCAGGGAATGTCGGCCACCCCCCGCTCGGCGTTGCACCAGCGAGCCATGACGAAGAGAAGATCGCTGAGCCGGTTGAGGTAGATGATGATTTGCGAGGGGTCACTGACCTGCGGTTGGCGGCCCAGGCTGACCACATTGCGTTCTGCCCTTCGGCAGGTGGTTCTGGCCAAATGGAGATGGGCTGCAGCGACCGAACCGCCCGGAAGAATGAAATTGCGTAATGGTGCAAGACCTTCGTCCAGTTGATCGATCCACAGTTCCAGAAGCGCGACTGGTGCCTCGCCGGACCACTTCATCCCATGTGCATCGGGATCTGGAGTCGCCAGTTCAGCGCCGATCGCAAAGAGTTCCCGCTGCACCTGGAGCAACTTCTCGTCGATCGATTCGGGGCATCCAACCGATCTGACCATCCCCAACAGCGCATTGAGTTCGTCGATCTCACCATAGCTGCAAATCCGAGGATGATCCTTATCGACGCGTGGGCCGCCAAAAAGTCCCGTCGTCCCGGCATCCCCGGTCTTGGTATAAATCTTCATGGTCGCTCTGCAGGCTGGAGGGATCGAACGTTCAACGCCCTACGATACCCCGATGGCAAGAAATCGGAAATGGTACCCTCCCTGAAGGCCGCAGGTGTTCTCCTATTCCGCCGACAGCCAAGCTGGCAGTTTTTGTTGATGAAGCACCCGGATCGCTGGGATCTTCCCAAAGGTCACCTCGATTCCGGAGAGACTTGGCAACAAGCAGCTCGGAGGGAGCTTCGCGAGGAGACTGGCATCGACCCGAAGGAGGTCGATTTCGCTCCCGGCTTTCGATTCGAATTGCGCTACCCGGTCACCTACCAGTCCCAAGTCTATGACAAGCGTGTCGTCTATTTCCTGGCTTATTGGCAAAAGGATGGGCTGCTTCGCGTCACGGAACATGCGGGCTACCAGTGGTGGGATTGGAATCCACCGCATCGCATTCAGTCCCAGACAATCGACCCCCTTCTCGCATCGGTCGCGACCTACCTTTCCAGTCCCCAGGCCGGTCGATGGCTGGTCAGCACGCAACTAGCGTCCGACGGATGAACCGCAGCGTAGCTGTGAGACTACACCCTAGCTCGGGGACCGAAGGAGTTGCCAGGCCGGCCATCGATTTTTCGGCACTAGGGAATCCTATAGGACGCACCCAAGGCAATCGCTAAACTGAAAGCGATAGCAGTCTGCTCGATGTTGAAATCCCCCAGTCGCCTGTCCACCCGATCGAAGTCAGCATCCCAGGATGAGGGTGGATGCTGAGCCGTCGGACGCTGCGTTCCGCAAAGGTGCTTTGCTCATGAAAAAGGTGGAAGCCATCGTACGGCACTTCAAGCTGGAGGATGTGAAGAACGCGCTGACGGAGGAAGGGATTCACGGAATGACCGTCTGTGAAGTGCGGGGATACGGACGCCAAAAGGGGCATACCGAAATCTATCGAGGCACCGAGTATGCCGTCGATTTCGTTCCAAAAGTCAAAATCGAAGTCGTCTGCACCGACGAGAATCTGGACTTGGTGATCCAGACCATCCTGCGCACCGCGCAGACAGGGCAGATTGGTGACGGAAAGATCTTCGTTCAAAACCTGGAAAACGCTATCCGCATTCGCACGGGGGAAACCGGTATCGAGGCGCTCTAGCCGAATCCAGTCAGCCCCATCCTTGCCGGCGATCCGTCATCGATCATCCGACCTCGAAATCGCCATCCCACGATACCTCCAGCATACAGGCCCAAGCAACGCGATGCCCTCTGCTCAGACGATTCAACCGCTGGTGCTATCGGCACGAGAGCGGCTTGCGGATGGCCGCAGCAAATTGGAACAGCAGCATCGCAGCGGCTCCCCAGGCCCGCAGACCTGCGCTCGCTGGACCGAACTTGTCGATGCACTCATCGTCGATCTTTGGAAGGGGATCCTGCAGGAATGCAACCTTCCTGCCGATCCCCCAGGAGTCGCTCTGGTGGCGCACGGAGGGCACGGCCGAGGCGACTTGGCTCCCTACTCCGACGCCGACTTGATGCTGCTGCATCGGCCGGAGCAATTCCACACGATCTCACAAGTCGCCAGACTATTATCGCAGTGGTTAGTCGATGCGGGGTTGCAACTGGGCTTCAGCGTCCGCACCCCTGAACAGGCGTTGGGGCTGGCCTGGAAGGAAGCCGCGACCTTCACTAGCCTCCTGGAAGGCCGCTGCCTGACAGGAGACGAAGAGTTCTCCCAGCGCTACCATGCATCCCTGAGGCAAGGTGCCCTCAGGCGAAGCCAGAAGTTGATCGACATGATCGAGTCTGCAAGGCTGGAAGAGCGGAAGAAATTTGGTGAGACGGTCTATCTGCTTCAGCCGAACATCAAGCGATCGCGAGGGGGCCTGCGCGACATCCAACTGGTCCGCTGGGTCGGCTTCGCACGCTATGGCGAAGCGGGTTTGGAGCAGTTGCAGCAGCTGGGGTACCTCGAGCAGGAAGACTATCGACTGCTGCGCGATGGCTACCACTTCCTACTCCGCCTCCGCAATCAGCTCCACTTCGATGCCCGCAAATGCCAGGATGTGCTCGATCGCGCCAAACAGGTCCATCTCGCCTCCTGGGCCGGCTTCACAGGGGAAGAAGGTGTCCTGCCGGTCGAGCAATTCATGCGACGCTACTTCGAGCACACCAGTAGCGTCCGCTACTGCTCGGCCCACTTTGTCGCCTCCTCTCGCGTCGGCCCTTGGTGGTCCCGCACCGTCGGCCCCTGGTTTTCCGTCCCCTCAGGGTCCTACTTCCGCGTCGGATTCAAGCAGATCTGGGCCACACCTGCCGGCCTACAACGCGTCAAGGAAGACCCCGGGATGGTCATTGAGCTGATGGCTCTAGCCAATCGAATCGATCGAAGAATCGATCACGAAACTTGGCGAGCGATCCGCAAGGCGATGCTGGAACGAAAGCCTACGGTACGCAATCGCAAGGTTGCCGAGCAGTTCCTGGAACTGCTGCGCCACCCAGCTCGGCTGGGTGAGCAACTGCGGAGACTCCACGAACTGCGAGTCCTCGAACAGATCATTCCGGCGTTTCAGCATGCCAGATGCCTGCTGCAATTCAACGAATTCCATAAGTACACCGTCGATGCCCACTGCATCCGCGCGGTGGAACTTTGCACGGAATTCCTGAAGCAGACTGGGCCCCTGGCCGAGGTTTATCGAGCTGTCAAAAACAAGTCGCTCCTCCATCTGGCTCTCTTGCTGCACGATATCGGAAAAGGATACTCCGAAGACCACTCCGAAGTGGGCAAGCGGATCGCGCAGCAAACAGCCGAAGACCTGGGGCTCTCCGAAGATGAAACCCAGTTGCTGGTCTTCCTGGTGCACAAGCACCTAGTGATGACCCATACCGCATTTCGCTACGATCTCTCCCAGATCGAAACGATCCTGCAATTCGCCAAGGAAGTGCAGTCGGTCGAAGCCCTCCAGATGCTCTATCTGCTCAGTGCAGCCGACATGGCCGCCGTCGGACCCGAAGGTCTCAGCGAATGGCGATTGGGGCTCCTCACCCAACTCTACCACCGCACCGAATCGCAGTTTCGGGATGAGAAACCAGACCAGCGGTTTCAAAAAGAACTCGATGCACTTCGCGACCAGGTTCGACTGCGCGTCGGCGATTTAGCTCAGGAGTCGTGGTGGCGCCAGCAGATCGATGCCATTCCAGTCAATTACCTGCTGAGGTGTCCGCCAGAACAATTGGCGGAAGAGCTCGCTAGACTCCAGTCGCTCAATGAACAGCAACCTGCCCTCGCCTGGGCCAAATACAACGCCGACAGCGGAACGGTGGAATACTCGGTGGCGATGCAAGAACCGTCGACTCCCATCGGCATTTTTCATCGAATCACCGGCGCCCTTTCTAGCCAGGGCCTGCAAATCCTCACCGCCGAAGTCCACACTCAGCCAGGACAAATCGCCTGGGACCGCTTCGAAGTCGAAGACCTCGACTTTGAAGGCAGTCCCCCACAGTCGCGGATGGATGCCGTCTGCCAAACCATCGTCCAATCGCTCGACCCATCCCATCCGCATGCTCCCGCCTTCCGAACGGTATGGCGAAAGGAAAGCAAACAGAAAAGCCACTTGGTTCGCAGCCAGCCGACACTTGTCCAATTCGACAACAACAGCTCCGAACGCTTTACCATCATCTCCGTCTTCGCCTACGACCGATTGGGGCTGCTCTACGCTATCGCCAAAGTCCTCTTCGACCAGGGACTCGATCTCCAGGTTGCCAAGATCAGCACCCACCTGGATCAAGTAGTCGATGTCTTTTACGTCACCGACTTCGAAGGGCGAAAAATCGAAGAGCCGACGCGGCTCTACATGCTTCGGCAAAAACTGCTGGCGGCAAGCGAATCCTCATGAGCCGCCGCCTGGGGATGACTACCGTTACCAACGAACGCGCCGTGGCTTCGGAGCCCCGATAGACCGATCGAATTTGAGCCGTTTCCTTCGATCTTATTTGTAGCTAAGGCTACAATTCGATGCATCGCTTAAAGCATAGCCATGTCGGGCTCAGTGGACGTTCTTAGGCGAGAGCGGCAGTGGGATTAACCAAAAAGCAACTGTGGTCGGCTAGCAACCGCTGCCAGGATCACCAAGCTTCCTAGCACGGCCACCAGACCGGTTCCAAAGTCACCTCCCAGCAGCCAGAAAGCCACCGCCGCTGCGATCACCACCCCCTGCCCCAGCACCAGCGTCCAGATTCCAAAACGTCGAAATGATCCAATCGGTGTTTCGCCGCCACTCGGCTCATCGCTCCCCCACTCCGCTAGCAACTCCTGCGATTGCCCTCGCGCCTCCTCGAGCGCTTTACGAGCCTCCTCCAGGCGGCTCTTTGCTACCAGCACCCGAACCTTTCCAGGCACGCTCGCCTGGTAGTGCGATGTGAAGCCTCCATCCATCGCTGCCGCGATACCATAGGCATCCAGCAGGTTGATCAGTAGCCGACCTTGAAACTCGGAGTCGACCGTTTCCACCGTCACCAGCGGTTCGTTGGTCTCGATCATGTTCTTTCCTTCTCGAAAGCCAACTCCTTGGATGGATATCCCCGCAACCTATCTTCATTCTCTACCACGTTCGAATGCCTGTCCACCAACCTGCGAATCCAGCTCCCACCAAGGTCCCAGCGCCAATAAAGCACTACCGTATCGATACCCGATCCAACAGAACGCCAAGCAGAGGAGTCTTGCTTGGTGCACCATGACGGGATCGGGACATCTGACAATTCTGTCGGTCAGCGGTTCACGAGCCACCCACTTCGACACGATGGAGTCGTGCGGTACTTGGGGCCAGTATTCGCTTGGCGGTGCAAGCCGTCCGGTTCTTCATCGACCGCCACCCACCGGAGTGCTCGCGCCCTTCGCTAGGACTAGAAAGATTCTTTGTGATGAAAGATTCTTTGTGATACTGAGCGGGCCGTCCAGTGGCTCTCCCTGGGCTATTCCGACCTGATGAAGTGAAGTGATCGCTACCGACAATCATCCCAGATGGACCAATGATTCCCGAATCCGCCGTCGGGAAATTCAGACCCCTTCAGATTCCAGGAGCTGAAAGCCGGCCAATGGGTTCGCTTTCCCCGCCACCATGCGAAAGGCCCCCGCCAAGCCGCGGACTGGGTCGATCACCAGGGAAAGCTGGTAGGGAGCCGGAAAGAAATGACCAGCGACAAAAAGGTCCTGTTCCGAAAGAAAAATTCCCATCCCTGGATGCGTGTGGTACCAACCAACGATTTCCAGCCCAGGATGCCGCTGGAGGGCGCTGGTCATCAACTCCCCCCACTGATCGGCATCCAGTCGCCACGATACCGCGTCGCCGGCGACGGGCGAGGCAACCGACTGGCTGATCCAGATGATCTCTTTTTTGTCTGCTAGCGAGGCAACCTGCTTCACGCTGGTGCGTCCCAGAAGCAGCCCTCCCTGTTCGATCTGTTCGAACTGCCGAGCATGCCTATGTAGCTCTTCCCAGCACGCATGGTCGATCAGCAATTGCAGCGATTCTTCGGAAGTTTTGCACTCGAAGCGATACTGGAAATCGACCCACTGGCGAGACCTACCCAGCAACGCTATGCGATCGATCGGCGGTATTCGTCGAGTCGGCTGCGCGAAGCGAACTGCCTCCTCTTCATCGTTCATCGGTGGCTCTCCCGCTTCGTGTGACCGGACCCGATTCGTTGGTTCTTGCCGCCACCCAAACCCTTTGATCCCCCCGCCACACTTCCAGCCACTCCTCCCGCGGGAGGTTCAGGTCGTGCAGCGACATGGAATGCAGGGAGTCAACCGGCAGACGGAAGATCGGAATGGGATCGGTGGGGGCATCGCAATGGGTACAAGCTGTCGATCGCCAGCGGCGAAGGAGCTTTGCTGGCTGCACCGGCGACTCCCTCCCGCAGCCACGACAAGCTTCCCGTTCCACACGCGCGTGTGGCAACACCACGACGCGCGAAGAGCCCTCGGGAGCGGCATTCGGAAAGACGGAATCGAACCATTGGTCTAGCGGCTTTTCCCAGCACGAGGGATCGATCCGTTTGGGCAGAATGGGCGACGCATGACCTGGGCATTCGGCTAGTCGCGGCAACACGACGCGCGAACCCAGTCCCGTCGTCCCATCCCAACGCGTGGCGGTGCCCCAGGGAACTGGCCGTCCCATCAGGTGAGCGATCGCCATCTGCGACTGCATCGCTGCCACCATCGATACCGACAGTATCGACGATGGAAACACCGGCTCGGATGCCACCGGCGCACACCCCTGCGGCGCGGTCCATGGGGATGGAGTCCCCGGGGCCATGCCACATTCGTAGCAAGCGCCCTGCGATGGATGGAAGGCCTGCACAATTCCCTGAAGCCCCATCAGCCCCCCATCGATCCAGGGGCATCCGCATCGAGACGCACGCCTGGAGATCCACCACCTCGACTCGCGATGATCGACACATCCAATCACCAGATCGACCCGCGCAAACCATTCGGTTCCCACCTGGTCCACGACATCGGCCTGCCAACCCTCAATCCGATTGCCCAACCCCTGACGCCTCAATCGCTCGGCCGCCCGCTCCGCTTTCGGCATTCCGATATCGCTGGAGTCGAAGAGGATGCATCGTGTCAGGTTGGTCGCTTCCACCAGATCTCGATCCACAATCCAGATCTGGCCGACTCCCGAAAGCGCCAAGTTCTTGGCGACTTCATTTCCCAAAGCTCCGGCTCCCACCACCAGCACCCTGGCTTGTCGAAGCGATTCCTGGTTCCAACCATCCATCGCTTCCTGCCGTCCAAAGAGCGACGATTCCATGCGATCGTTCATTGCGACGCCAGAAATCGAACAGCGTCGACGGGATCTTCGGAGGCGGGCTGTTGCCCAGCAGCCATCTGGCTAGTGGCGGCCACGGCGTTTCCCAGTCGCTGAGTCGTCAAAGGGAAGACGATCTCGGATTGCTGAGCTGCCCATCGGGCGGCCGCCTGATGATAGGGGCTCTCCAGGCTGATGTTGCGATAGACCAGCATCTCCCAAAGCATCTCGCACAGCTGATCCAGCCACAACGATGCGGTCCAGTGGCTGCTGTAGCCCCCAAGACAGATCATGCCGTTGGGAGCGATATTGGGATGGAAGATCGGGGTCTGCCACCGAAGCCACGGGGCGCTGCGAGGAAAACTGTCATCCAGCTGGCAATCGACTTGGTGATCCATCCGGTCGACTCGCCTGGGAGGTTCCCCCAGATGGCCGCTGGCGATGATGCCGGGACCACGAAAGGTCCACTGGTACGCGACGGGACTTCCGCCCGGCTCCCGTTCCAAAACCTGACAGCCAAAACAGTCGCTACGATCTTGAAGCGATTCCAGTCGCTCCCACTCCTTCTGCAGACGGAAGGCTCTCGGTGAAGGCCCCGACCCAGCGATCATCTCTGGGCAAACCAGAAGATGATCGCCATCGGATACCTGCGACTCCGCCAGAGCCAGACCATCCTCCAAACGCCTGCCACCCTCACGGTGATCTAGTTTGTACTGGATCGGCACCCCGTCGGGCCCAGATGTCGGCAACCCCAGTTGAGCAACCACCAAAGGGATCAGACGACCAACCTGAAGATGCCCCGCCACCTCCGCCTCCACTTGTCGAGACGCAGTGGGGTCAAGAAATGTCACGCGAATCGGCGGCAGGTTCTGGGAAGTCATCAAGCCATTTCCTCGCTGGGGTCCGTCTCGGGCAATCGTGGGTGCCAAGCCGTCCCTCTATTGTCCAGCCGATCACCGATCTTGGCAATTATTTTCGCCCCCACGACTTCCTGCACCGGTCCGTGAGACTCTGCTTGGTTCTCACGGAGGCACAGAGGCACGGAGTAGGAATGAAAACGACGGTCTTCTGCGGGGACTGGCCGATTAGACTACTCTTTCCCTAGCCCGTTTAGCCCACCCTGCCACCGGATCTCGATCAACGATCGTGCCTCTTCACCTTCTTCGCGTGAGACCAATAGATTCTCTTGCCATTCGCCTCGCAGGTTCGTGAGTGGTACGGTCGATTCCTCGGGCTGCCCCATCGGTCCGCCAAGAGGTCTCTCACGGAGGCACAGAGGCACGGAGCTTGTAATCCAACGACGTACTCCATGAGGGACGCGTCGATTGTTACACCGCTCGTTTCCCTCACCTTGGGGCCTACCCTGTCGCCGTCTGCAATCCACGGATCTTAGCTCTTGGCCCTCTTCGCGCCTTCGCGCCTTCGCGTGAGGCCGATAGATTCCCTTGCCGATCGCCGGGTTCAGGAGGGGTAAGGCTCATCACTGTTTGGCAGCCAGAATAGGAATCTTGCGGCGTTCGTACGAAAACCAAACGAGGTCGGAATTATTGCGTTTGCGGTTGGGCACTAGGGCAACCCAATAGCGGCCTTTAATCTACGGAAATGCCGATCATTCGCCAAAAAACCAAATCGGAGAGAACGCGAATACCGTATTCCCTTGCCTTCTTCGCCTTGCCCGACTGAGTGTTTGGATCGGCAACGACTAGCATATCCAGCTTCTTGGTAACAGTGCTCGCTACAATCATACCCATCTCGGTGGCGAGTGCCTCGGCAACGTTCCTCGTAATCGCTTCTCCATTGATTGTTGATCGAAGTTGGCCGGTAAAGCAGACGCTTTGACCGGCAAGGACCGTTTCTTTAAGGGTCTGCTTTTGTGCCCTATGTACCGTTGCTATCTTCGCTGCAGCGGTTTCGAGTGCACTATCTAGTGATATATCGTCTTGCCCCAGGAGTCTTGCAACAACATGAAGATCGCGGCGTTCGGAGTCGGTCACAATACCGTCAGCTAATGCAGCGACGGCAAGATTACTTAGATAGTGGGCGTGGGCTGCGTCGATTTGAGATGCTGAAAGTTTCCAGTTTAGCACCGCATCCACTAGCGAGTTTTCTTCACTTGGGTCGATGGTGCGGTCTTCAAGTATGCGGTCAATCAGTGCCATGTATGCTAATATGTTCGGTGGCTCAGCTTCGACATCGTGATGCATCCTTTCTGAGATTCGCTGGATGAACTTGGGGGGCGTGCTCTGTGATTGGAGAGCGTGCTCGCGACAAAAACGAGGGGTCTTCAATGGAGGTAAGGAAGGCCAGGATGCCTTATGTATTCGGTGTTCTTCGAGCAGTCGGGGATCCTCCGAACAGAGATGCGAAACAATTCGAGCCGTAACTCGGGCATCCGAAAGAGCACGATGAGGGATTCCATCGAATGGAATTTTCAGCTCGTCGCAGCACGCACGTAGGCTGGCGCGGCCGAACAGCCTACAAGTACAGAGAAGTGGTATCGTTGGGAACGCCACCCCGACCCGCTCGAATTCTTTAATCAAGAAATTGGTGTCAAAGCTAATATTGTGGCCAGCCACCACGTTCGCATGCGCTAAAAGCTCTAGCACATCGCCCGCAATATCAGAAAACTCTGGAGCGCCAAAAACATCTGCTGCTGAGATCTGATGAATCGAGGAAGGCCCCATATCACGTGTGGGATTGACTAGCGTGTCGTACTCAGTTTGAACTTTACCATCAGTTGTAACCAAAATAATCGCGACTTCGACGACACGATCATGTCGCCATGGCGACAATCCTGTGGTTTCTAAATCAATCACTGCGATGAGATCGTCGGCCATCGTTCGCCCATTATACTTGAATTTGCTTCTCGATTTCCCTCTGAAATGCGACCGAAAGCAATGCCAATCCGCCGAGTTCGTCCGAATCGCATTGCTCTATGTCCCTTCGAAGAATCAAATAGTCGATGAAATCACAGAAATCCTTGTTCTGGGAGATTCTTTTGAGGGTTCCGTCGATGTGTGGTAGCAGACGAATGAAACGCCATGCCTGCGCGTGGTCAATTTTGGCGAGCATCGTTTCAATGATGCGTGTCCAGGACTCTACCTTACTCCGAAAGCGTTTTTCAATTTCTGAGTCCTCGTTCGTCTTCCTTGCTTTACCAGAAGCGTTAGTTAGGCGTCGAAAACGTCTTGGTAGGTCACCATCCTCAGTAAATCGAATAGCAAGTTGGTAGGCTGCAACGGCGATGCGATCGTTCATAAATTACGTTAATTGCTAGATGGAATGGAGTCGCAATCACAGTTTGAGTGAATCTTCAGCAATCGCATTCCTGATACAAGAAAAAAGGTTTTTTGCCAATTATTCGCCAAGCTCTAATCGAGTAGAACAGCATCGTCTCCGAACATTTTCGGGTGGGTGCTATTCGCTGAACGTCGATTCAAGAACAGATGAAGTTTACGATGTTCTTGCATTGAAAACAAGCATTTGGTTGCTGACGACTGTGTGACGATTGGGACGTGGGATCGGTCAGTGCAATGCCGTCGGTGCCACTTCCGACGAAAATTGGCGAGTAATACCCAGTTGTTCGGGAACTGGAATTACCTCCAATCAGTTCAGGCCACTTGGCGATTGGAATTGACCTCTCCTACTAACCACATTTAGTCTGACGTGGCTTTGTACACACCAGGAGGCCGTCTTGCATCACCTTCCGGCTCATTGAGAAGAACGCGGTGGTTGGTTAGTCGGTGGTGATGGAGTCGATCTTCAGCCGATCGAGTACTGCTGACGCATCCAGAAGATCGCGGTAGGGATTCTCGGAATCGAAGCTCAATGAGCCCAGCTTGATCCGCCACCACATGGCATCCGGTGCGCGAAGGTAGCTGTCATACGGCTGCCACCGTTTGCCGTCCCATGCCTCCACCCAGGCATGCAGACCAAAAGCGCTTTCCTCCCCTTCGCCCTGTGTGCCATCACTTCTCTGCAAAGCTTCACCTGCCGGTCGATCAGTCGCCGACTGCGGCGCTAAACCCAAGGCGACACGCGCGGGGATCCGGCATGCTCTGGCCGCCGTCGCCAGCAAGATCGCATGACCAAAACAGTCCGCTCGCTCTAACCGCATCAATTTCGAGGAGCTGGTCAGCGTCTTTCCGACCGGATCCCGCTTTAGCTTCCCGGCAATCCCCTCAGCCAATCGCGCCATCGCCGTCTCCACCGTATGCGGCTGGTTTCCCAGCCAGGTTCGGCACGCCGTCTGAAGATCGGGCTGGTCGGTCGCCATCCAGCGATTGTTCCCCAACATCGATGGCTCGGAGGGGGCAAGGTCCGCAGGAGCCGGCTCGGCGTTCGCGTCCCCTGCACTTCCCTGGCCCCGGATCGATACCACCGCAGAGAAGGCGGAAATCGACTGAACGCTCTGGTTCCCCCCACGTACGAAACTACGAAAGGGATCTTGTCCTTTCATCTTCATGGTGTAGCGAACCGTGCCGGCTCCCGCCACTTGGCCCTTAGGGATGGCGGCCAAGGTGGATGGGGGTGTGAGCGATTCCCATTGCAGCTGGTCGGCCACCGCCTCCGTTTGCTCGGCCGTCGCGCGGAAGTACCGCAGGTTGTATCCGCGAATGTACGACTTCCAGAGAATTCCCTCGTCATCCACCCAATGCACCGTCTCCAGCCCCTTCGCCTCGGTGCCGGAAACCACTCGGACTTCGTGTAGCGATCGGTTGTTGCCATCCAGCGTCGCGGTCTGGACCACTCCCATCCCCTCGATCCGTTGCGGGACAAACTGCATTTCCACCGGATCGAACGAAACAAACTGCCTGGCTTCCAGCAGATCGGGCACCCGCCGCAAAAACGACTGCTCTACCGAAAATGGACCGCGAGCTCCCTCGGGCCAAACCTGCGATTCCGATTGTGTCTGGTCGCCAGTCCGCTTGTTCAGCTGGAAATGACCCTCTTTGTCATTGACCAATTCTCCCACCCTTCGCTGCCCACCTGCCTCCCATTCGGCCACCAGGTTCAGCACCGCTCCATCGGGTCGTTCCAAGCTGAACAGCTTCCAGCTCTGGTCCACCAGTTGCTCCCCTCGCTGCAATCGGATCCTCCCCGATTGCTCCCATCGCAGCATTCCTTCCCCAAGCGACCTGGAGGCGCTGACCGATCGAGTCTGAAAGCCTACCGGATCTCCCTGCAGGTAGATCACCTGATGATCGCTCCATGGCAACTTCAATCGATCGGCCCAGGAGATCGAAAGATCTTCCTGGCTGGGCTTCCAGGCTGCCGCCTGAGCAGCCGGCTCCGAAGGTGGGGGCGGCGTCCCCTTGCCAGTTGGATCGGTGGCCACAGCATTCCCAGGAGCGGTCGCTGTCTCTGCCTTCCGCTGGGGCTCGGCCGTCAACTGGTCTGTTGGGTCAGCTTCGACCAAAGCGTTTCCTGGTGCGGCCTGCGTCGAAGCGTTGGGCCGTTGAGTTGGCTCACCGGTCTTGGAAGGTTCACTGGGGGATCCACATCCCAGGGAGACGGCAAGCAGTCCCAGTCCCAGCCGCCTGAGGCTCCAGCCAAAAACCGATGCCTCCATCGATCCAGTCCTAGCCCAGCGATCGGGAGCGTGCGTTTTCAGGAGGCGGTGACAGGTCGTCCATTGCGACCGGTTGGCATCCCTTTGGCTTTTCGAATCGATCGCTCCGTCCATCACCCACCGTTGCTGATTTTTTATGAACACATCGCAAGATCTGGCCCCACCCCAGCTTGGTGGACTACCGAGCCATTGCGGGACGACCGGGGTGGCTGAAACCGTTCCGGTTGTTCCTGAAATATCGACAGAAACGGTGGTGCGGACAGCAAACTCCCCGAAAAAGTGAAAGCTTTTCGGAATTTAGCCCCCAGATGCTACCCCTAACCTAAGTTTCCCCATCGTTTCATCCCCCCCAAGCGATTCGGCAGAAGCCATCCCTTGGGTCAATCTCGCTCACGACCTTGCATGCCAGGAATTCGACGATGGACCGCTCTTCGCGCCTCCCTCACAGCCAGCATTCGCCATTTCAGATGCAGATGGCTCAGCCTTCCATCGCCACCGCGCCCGCCTTGGACGAAAGGGCCTTGGAGCGGCACATGGCGATCTCCACCTACGGCACTTTTGAATTGACCGAGGCAGTCCGACCTTCCCGCGACCTGAAGATCCTTCCCAAGCAGGGGTATCGGCACGATACCTACGTCGATTCTGGTCTCGATGTATCGATCCCGGTGGTGATGGCTGCTGCCAGCCGGCAGAACCTATTTGATCTCTTCCTCCAGATGCTGGATCCTCTAGGCACCATGGTGGATGTGGTGCTGGAAACCAGTCACTGTGGAATGACTTCCCGCCAGCGTGATCTCTATCGCGAGGATATCGATCTAACGGTTCTGAAAAGCATTCTTTGCGATCACGAATCGCTGATTCTGGATGATGGGTGTATGGGGATCGCCATCTTGAATCCTCGCCGACAACTGGAGGTGCAGTTCGATGAACATAAGGTGCTGATCGCTTACGGCAGCCAGTTGGCTCCCTTTGAAAAAATCTTAATCGATCACGACGTCTATCCCGATCCCAAGATCCGGTTTCTTAGTGAAGCCGAGCACATCCACTCCAGCAGCGATCGCATGGCGGACGAAGTGGAGCAGTTGATCTCCAAACTGGGGATGGAAGTGCCGCAGCTTTGGGCCGATTGAGCGAATGGGGGCATTGCTTCGTGTAGCCGACTGGCAAGTTGCAGTCGATCGTCGCAGTGCTGTTTTCAGGTCGCTTGGTCAGAGGTTTGGTGGCCGGAGGTAACGAACGGCTGCCACGAGCACGATGCCGAGGGCACCGATGACCATCGTCTGGAGCACCCCTATCAACTGCCTTCCATCCAGCCACAGCATCCCGACCGCCGTAGCGCCGATGCCCGCCGTCAGCAGCACGCCGGCCAGGTAATGCAATAGACCCAAACCTCCGGATAGTACAGCGGTTAGAGCCCCCAAGGGAGCGGCGGCGATCGCCGCTACGATCGCCATTGCCATCAGTCGCCGAGGATCGCTGAGGATCGCTCCCGCCATCTGGCTCCAGATCGAACTCATCATCGCCATCACTGCCACCCACAGGATCAGTTCCATCAGGCTGATCGCGCGCGACTGCTTCTTGGTGGCGTCTACTTCCAGTTCCAGAGTTCGCAGCACCTTCTGGTCTGTCACCAGGAATTCTGCCGACTCCATGACGGTCTCTTGGCCCCTCGGTTCCAGGAACGCGTATCGGCCCACGCGCGTGACGATCCAGTTCCCTTGAGCGAAGAGTTCGGCCTGCCCGGCGGGTTGGTCTTCGGGATGCGCCAAGCCTTCGGGCGGTTGTGGTGGATCGGCGGGTAGATTGCTGGACACGTCAGGTGACTCGTTCAATATTCAGGAGGTGCCAGGGGAAGGCCATCACGGCGATCGGCCAGCGCCCAGAGGACTGGCAACGACACCGATCGACCTATGAAGAGCACGCTACCATCGGCTAGGGCTAGGTGGCAACCGCTGGAATGTGCGCCGCCCATGCCACCCACCTGAAGAGTTCCTTGAGGGCCGTTGGGAAGATCGTCAAGGAATCCTTTTTCGGTGTAGTCTTTCAGTTCCTCGGAGGTGGTCTCGGTGCGCAAAAGGTTCTTCGAGATGAATTGATCTGGTTTGGTCCCTGGCATCAGAAAGCTACCCCCGCCCGTCTGGGTTCGAGTGAGGCTGCCGAGGTTGCGAAGCGTTCCACGCGTACCCGACATCCAACCCAGGTCGACCGACAGCATCTGTTTCTCAGTGATCCATGCCGTACACGACAGGCCATCGGAGATGTCGTCGATGCGGAAGCTTTGGTTTCGAATGAAGACTCCACGGTCGGTGTCGTCGATGGGGCGTTCCCTGGGATCATGGATCCCGGCATAGCTGGAGACGGGGCCGGAGTTAGGGTCGGATGGACAGCGAAGCACTGGCAGCGGCGTCAACCGCAACGTGTCGTGTACCGGGTCGTAGACGCTCTTGGTGGGATCGATCGCGCGATAGGCGTTGGGCAGATCCAAATAGGGAAGGATTCCAGCAATCCAGTTGTGATGGTACCCCATCGGCACGTGGCGAATCGGCTTCTGGGAGTCGACGACTCCAGCCGGGAATCGCCCCATGTGGCTTTCGTAGGCATGCACTGCCATCCCGATCTGGGCCAGCCGCGAAAGGCAGCTGAAGCGGCGGGCGCTTTCACGGACCGCTTGCACCGAAGGGAGCAGTAGTCCTATCAGGACCCCGATCACCGCCATCACCACCAGCAGTTCCACCAGGGTGAATCCCTGCCGGTGATTCTTCTGCCGCCAGTCTTTCGTCAGATTGGCCGCCGATCCTATCGATTCCATCACGGTAACTCCGATTCGTTTTGTGAATCTCTTTGTCGATCGTCCCTCGATCGCTCTTTCGACTTTCCGACCCCACCAAGATCCAATGTCCCCACCTGCTTCTGGCGACTGTGGGCCGATACGACTTCAACGATCACGTCACGTTTCCCCAGATCGCCGTTCACCGCATCGCCGGCAGTCGGCTGTCCGGACGTTGAAGGGGAAGTGGTTTCCGCCTTTGCGAACTGCGAGACGACGCGCCATCCTGTGACGATTCGTTGCTGCTGCTCGCTGGCGTCGGTAACATCCTGCGGAAGGTCCGCAGGATTCCAATCGATCACCACCTTCGGATCGCCGCTGGGGGACTCATTGGTGACCTGATGCAACCGCATCATTGCCGCCAGCCGCATTTGTTCCAGTTGCATCGATTCGGCGGCACGCCGCTGCTGCATCTTGGCCGCATGAGTCCGTGTGGCGCTGACGGCCAGCAGAACCGCCAGCAGCGAACCCAGCATGATCGCCATGGCCATGGCCAGCCCAGATCTCAGGCGTCGTCGCCTCTTGCGTTGCTTGCTGGTTCGCTTGCTGCGTTCCCGTCTGGAAGGTGCCAGTTGACTCATGGCGCACCTGCTTCCTCGCTAGCACCTGCCTCCTCACTGTGCTGAGGGTCGGTCCGCTGCCGCAGAGCGATGGAGTTATGGCCACCGATGGCGCGCCACTGCAGCCAATGCGTTCCCGATCGCAGAGCAGCATCCGCTCCCGCGCTGTCTGTTTCCTTCGGGGATCTTTCCAGGCGTCCGATGGCGATCGGATCGGAACGATCGTTCAGCCATGTGTCCAAAGTCGGATTCCATCGCAGGCGCAATCCCGATGGCAAGCGATAGAATTCTCGGCGTGCGGCTTCCTCGGGTATCTGGATTTCCTCACGAGCGATCCCATGGTCCCATTGCCGGTAAAGCACTTCGAAACCCTTACCTCGCAGCATCATACTCCCATCCGGCTTTTCATCGACTCCTTCCACTCGCTCGATATCCCCTTCGATCGCCTCGCGCAATCGATCCAGATGCTGGGCTACCAGCGCCGCATCGGTCTGTTTCTGGTTCCACTGCACGATGCGCACGATCGTCGGCAGCAGGAGTGCCAGCGTCGTCGAAAGGATCGTCACCACCGTCATCAATTCGGTCAGCGTGAAACCTCGGCGAGAGCCCTTGCTTGTTCGGTTTGGCATCATCGCAGCCTCCAGATCCGAAGTTGACGCTGCTGCGAGTTGGTGCCACTACCCCATCGGACATCCAGGTCGATCTGCCAGCCGATGACTTTCTGGGCGGCGTCGACCCAGTCGCTGCAGGACGCCTGCATCTGGCCCGCTGGTAGTTCTCCGCAGGCATCCGGATCGATGGGGATCTCGCGGATCCCCTGCCAAGGCTGGAGGCCCTGCAGTGGCATCGACAGCGCGCCCCATCGCAACCACTGCTGAGCCGTGCGTTGATGATGGAGGTCGGCTGCCTGACGCTGCAGCGAAGTCATCCAGGGGAGAAACGCCAGGATCAGAGCCATAGTAGCGGCCAATCCGGCGATGCACTCGATCAGCATGACCCCTTCGCGTCGTTGGACGCCAAGGAAGCTATCGCCGAACCGGCGCCCTGAAGTGAGGCGGCCTATGGGCAACTTGCGGCGGCTCATGGTTGCGCCGCCATTTGTTCGATCATCAACTTGATCCATTGGAAAAAGTAGATTGCTGGCAGGCTCAGGTAGAGCGCTGCCAGGATGGTAAGGACGGCGTGGGCGATCGACAGCACTCGATCGTACCAGAGTTCGCGCCGGGACTGCCGACCGGCCACCAGCGCTTCGGCCGCCTCCTGCCAGTTTCGATCGACCCTGCTTGCCTCCCCGACGGCCAGGGTAGTGGCTTGAGGCATTTGCTGCGCCTCGCGACGGGATATCCAGTCGACTTTGGCCAAGGCCGTGGTCCAGTTGTCGCCCGTTTCCAGCGATTCGATCGCCTTGGCCCCTTCCTCCCGGCATTCGCGATGCGGGTGTTGATCTGCCAGCAGTCGCAGTCGCTGCAGACGCTGATGGCTGGGTAGTGGGGGTATGGCAAGGGCGGCCAACGCCAGTTGTCTTTGTTCCCTTTGGTATCCTGGCCGCCACCGCGCCGCAGCCCATCGCCACACCTGTGGTTCCATCCACATCAGGATCCCCGCGAACACCGCCAGACCCACGACCAGGAGAGGTCCGCTTTCCAGCCAACTGCCCATCCATTGGGCGACCCAGGGAGAAGTGGCTGCCACGCTGATGCTGCCACCACCTGGCCCGATGGTCCACGTGCCCATCGAGCGAAGGGCTGGAAAGAGTCGCCATAGAAAGAGGAAATGAAAGATCGTCATCACGAACCAAACGACCCAGTGGTAGGCGAGACGGCTCAGCAGTTGCCGCAGCGGCGCTAGATAGGCTTCCTCCCACTGCACCAGCCAACCGGTTCTCGCGGTTTGAAGTTCGTTGCGTCGTTCGGTCGACTTCCCCTCTCCCGATTCCATCAGCGCCAGTTGCAATTGCTGAGCGGGGGTGAAACCTCTGGGCACCTGCACTCCATACTTCCCTGACGACTGGATCAACTGGCTGCCCAGCGTGCCGATCGATCGCCGAATCGACCAAGGGGCTTCCTGCGCCATCGCTCCCAGCCACAGTCGATCTGCGGCTGGCAGTGGATCGATTCGACTTGCTATGGCCGTATCGACGCTTCCGGCAAGCCGCAGGGTTTCCCATGCATGCAGCATCCGTGTTTGATGCCAGCGGCGGCGGACATAAAGGGCGCTAAGCAGCAGCGCCAGCAGTAGCGGGATCAGCGGCCAGTTCCAAGGCACCATCAGCAGCAACACCAGTCCTACCCCGGCCCAGGCCAGGAATCCCCATCCCAGCATCTCCAGGAGCCGATGGGAGTGGCCCACCTGTCGCTCTTGTCCGCGGACGATGCGCGCGGCCCAGTGGATCGCCAGGCCCGGGATGAACAGCAACATCCAAAGAGGTGCTTGAAACAGCCACTGGTTCATCATCTACTCCATCCCCCAATCCCAATGCTTTATCGCAATCAAATCCGATCCCTCCAGGCACCGAACCTGCTACCAACCGGAGATTGCCCGAATCCAGCTCAGGTACTGGATCACCGGGCCAAAGTAGCCGACTGGCAACCCAAGCAGGATCAACCCAAAGGTCAGCAGTGGCATCCAAGTCGCTATCGCTCTTGCCGACTGATCGACCTCCAGTTCCAAGTAGTCGGCCATCCGATCCATCGACCCAGCCGTCGTGATCTTTGCCTGCTCGGCTTGATGGAACCAGGCAGCCATCCAGAGAGGGAACCACTGGTGAGTCGCAATGGCCTGTCCCAGCGTCGCACCCTGGCGTATCGTATCGCTTATCGATTGCCCCAGCCAAGGAGCAAAGGGTGCATCGCAAAGCTTGGATCCTGTCTCCATCGCCTTGGGTAGATCCCATCCAGCCTTTTGCAGGATGGCCGCCGTGCGAAACAGCTCCATCGTTCCGGTCGAACGAAAGAGCCCCCCGATAACCGGCAAATTGGCAAGCGCCCAACCGGCTGCCTGCCGGCCGGCGACAAGCCGAATCAACCCCCATCCCAACAGCACCAGCAATCCTACTGAAGGAGCCACCGTCAGCATCAAGCCGGAGGTCGAGGAGCCCAGCTTCCCGACACCCATCAGCAATGGGTCGTCGATTCCCTCGGCGATGGCGCGATCCAATCGCTGCAGGGAGAGCCCCAGCAGGCAAAAAGCGATCATGGCAACTAGGCCCAGCAAGAGCGGATAGGCGGTCGCCGAGCTGAGTTGGCCTCGCATCGCTGCGATCTGGTACCTTCCCTCCAGCCATCGCTCCGCCAGCTCGGGATCCCTGGCCACCATCGCAATCGCTTGCTCCCACCCATCGCCATCGCCTTCTTCCTGCCGCTCCGCGATTTCCACTTCGTGCGGTCCATCTCGCCATCGTTCGGCCAGCGCCCGAAGCTGCCTGCGATCGCTGCGTCGGCGCACTGTATCGGCCAAAGCATCGGCCAGCGTTGCGGCATAGCTTGCCGAAACCACTTCCCTCGGCGATCGACTCACGGGCCACCCCCGATCGGGATCGATCCCGAATCGATCCCTGGGATCAACTGCCGAGTCAACTCACGGATCATCACGATCCAAGGAAGGGAGGCAGCAGCGATTGCTGTGGCGATCCCGAGAAGGCCTAGCAGCCAGGTGAAGGCGTGTCCAGCTGCCTGCCATCGATCGCGCCGGTAGCGCAGTCCAATCTCCGACCATCGCACCGCATGGCGCAGGCCCAGCGAGTCGGTGGGCAGTTGGGAAGCGTCGGCTACCGTTCGATGGTCCCGAGTCGGCGCGATCCACCTTCTGGCCATCGCTATCGCCTCGGGTACGGAAAACTGTTGTTCAAACAATTGTTGTGCAAACAACCATTGCGCGTGGGTGCGCCAGGCTTCGTGGCGGCGTGCGGCCAGCCAACGGCGCCAGAGCCACCAGAGGAGGGCGAACAGTGCCAGCAGGCAGGGGGCAACGATTGGGATGGCCCGGCGCACTCGCTCCATCACAGCAGGAATTGCATGGTTTTCGAGATGTTCTCGTTGCGCGATCGAATGGAGAATGCCACCGTGGTATTCGATCAGAAAGATCGCTACGGTCCAGATCGCTGCGACCATCCCCAGCGAAAGTCGCCACGGCCGCGCCGTCGATCGATCTTGGTGCTGTGCCAGCAGCTTCAGCCACTGCACCTGACTTTTCAAAAGTGGCACCGACAGTGTGCCTTGCTCGGCCACCTGGCACCAGATCTGCCCCAGCGGCTTTGGGCCCCTGGCGGCAAGCCATGATCGCGCCATTGCCTGTGCGATGGTCTGTGGCGAGGACGTGGGATCGCCAGTCGAGTCGTGGGTAGCAGAAGGTGACGCTATCGCTGGTGGGTCGGGAGAGTGGCTAGACCACCGAAGCGCCCAGCGACTGACCGAATCTCGAGGCTCCTGAGACCATTTGGCGATCGCTTCACGCCAGTCAACTGGACTCGGCTGGCCAAGTTGTTCCTGCCGACCGTTTGGTTCCTGCCCTCCCGGATCGATGAGAAGACGGTCCGGCGACGATTCGATCCTATCGATCACCTCCTGCAGCAGGTCGCTCCAGCGCCGCGCTGCCTGCCCCGACGGCAAGGGTTCGATCACGTCGTGGCCCCTGTCGAAACGGGATTCTCGCGATAGAGTTGCTGGGCTTCGATGTAGGCTTCGACGGGACGAGGCACTCGGTAGCGGATGCTCTGTCTGGAAGCGACCCGGTGGCGGATATCGCGCGAGCTGACGGCGATCAGCGGCGATTCGATCGCCAGCCGCTTGGCCTCTTCTAGTCGTTGTGGCGAGAGATAACCGGCAAGCAGTGGCCAGTTGATCGGGGCTTCGCCACCGCGTCCGACCACCAGAGGCGTCACCATCTGAAAAATCTGGTCGGGGGTGCGCCACCGAGGGAGATCGGCGACTGAATCGGCTCCGAGGATCAGATAGAGCTGGTCGCCAGGTCGTTCGCCGACCATTTCCCGTACCGTATCGACCGTATAGCTGACTCCACCGCGTTTCAATTCCCGTTCATCGATCGCAAAGTGCGGATGGCCGGCGATGGCCAGACGGAGCATCGCGACGCGGTGAGATGCCTCGGCGGATTGCTGCTGTTGCTTCAATGGGGAAATAGCGGCTGGCAGGAAAAGCACTTCATCCAACTGCGCATGCTCACGCAACCCTTCGGCAATCCAAAGATGCCCCAGGTGCACCGGATCAAACGACCCTCCAAAGATGGCGATGCGCATCGCTCTGGGACTCCCTCTTCCTATCTCACGTTCGATTGCTGTTCGGGTGGGTGCACCGGATTTCCAGCGAAGGATTCGGAGCGTCCGCGTGTCAGGAAATCGGTGGTGTTCTATCGGCCCCGGTCGGCTCCCCTGGCCTCCGCCCTGGTGTCTCCCTAGGATGCCAGGGTGTTCGGTAGGGGCAACTGCTTGGAGTTCATCCTGATCCGACTGGTTTCGTGGTACGGTATTAGAGCCGATGGATCAGGCGGATTCTGGCCCATGCACGTCCCTTTGGCAATTGGTGCGAGAAGATCTTCCACAAGGAAATGGTGCCTGACAATCGAAAGAGGGCCAGGCAGGAAGCTGGAAGGAAAAGAGCGAGTGGTGGGATGAGCAGCCGACAGAGGGATCTATTTGAGGACCAGCTACCCCCCTGGGAGCAGGATGCGGGAAGCGAGGTGCCTTCGGCGACGATCGTCCTGTCGGAAGCGCCCTGGGGTCCTTTTTCCTATCGTATCCCCGACCGATTCGCCGGATCGCTACAACCAGGGATGCGCGTGGTGGTGCCGCTGGGAAAATCGAATCGCCCAGTGCTGGGTTACTGCATGGCGATCGAAGTGGCTAAGGTCGCTCCCGCTTCGCTGAAGGAAGTGACCAAGCTGGTCGATGACCAGCCTCTGTGCGACGGCCCTTTGCTGAAGTTGATCGAGTGGATGTCGGTCTATTATCTGGTGCCGCTGGGGCAGGTATTTGAAGCGGTCGTTCCAGCCGGCGTGCGGGCGGCAGCAGGAACGCGCGAGAAATCGGTCTGGCGGCTGACTGATTCGGGAAAAGCCCTGGCCGAGGGCCGATCGTCACCTGCCGACAAAGGCTCTGCGGCGGAAGATGCTGCGGCGGAAGATTCTTCTAGCGAGCTTGGTGAAGACGCCTTGAAGAAACCGGCCGCTAAGCTGACCGCCAAGCAGCGGCGGTTGGTGGAGATCCTTCATGGGCATCCCGAGGGGTTGCTGCAGGATGATCTGTTGCAGCAGGCATCCTGTTCGATCGCTCCGCTTCAGGCGCTGCGCGGTCGGGGGCTGGTGGAGGTGCGTGGGGAGCGGCGGATGGAGTCTGGGGGAGCGGCAGGCGCGCGACCAGTCAGCCATCCACGCACCGCGCCTCAGGCACTCAGCGCCGACCAGCGACTAGCGCTCAGGGCGATCGAGGAGGCGATGGAGAGCCGCCAGTCGCAGACGATTCTGCTGCATGGGGTCACGGGCAGCGGGAAGACGGAAGTCTACATGCAGGCGATTCAAAAGACGATTGCGATGCGCCGACAGGCGATCGTGCTGGTTCCCGAAATCAGCTTGACCCCGCAAACGCGCCATCGCTTTCAGTCCCGTTTCGATACGGTGGCGGTACTGCACAGCCACATGAGCGATGTGGAGCGGCATCAGCAGTGGCGGAGGATCGCCAGCGGTCAGGCCGATGTGGTCATCGGCCCGCGGAGCGCTCTGTTTGCTCCCGTGCCTCATCTAGGCCTGATCGTGGTCGATGAAGAGCACGAATCTTCGTTCAAACAGGAGACGGTGCCCAGGTACCATGCCAGGGATGTCGCCCTGCATCGAGCGCATCTGCTTCGGATTCCCTTGGTGCTGGGGTCGGCCACGCCGTCGCTGGAAAGCTGGCAGAGGGTGCGCAGCGGCGCATACAAGCTGGTCAGTCTTCCCCGCCGGATCCATAACCGACCGTTGCCGCATGTCGATGTGGTCGATCTTCGCGACCCTCGCGATCGGCAGGGGCAGGGATCGATCAGCGGGCCGCTGCACCGGGAGATCGAACAGACGCTGCAGCAGAAGGGACAGGTGATCCTGCTGCTGAATCGGCGCGGTTTTGCCACAAGCATCCAGTGTCCGCATTGCGGCTATGTGGTCCCCTGCCCCGAGTGCGATCTGCCGCTGACGCATCATCAGGATGGTGGAAAGGCCGTCTGCCATTACTGCGAGTACACCATCGCCACCCCCAATCAGTGCCCACAGTGCAAGCATGCCGGAATTCGATACTGGGGAACCGGCACGCAACGTCTGGAGATTGAAGTGCGAGAGAAATATCCGCAGGCGACCATCGCACGGATGGATTCCGACACAATGCGCAAGCCCGGCAGCCACGAACGGACGCTAGCAGAGTTTCGGGAGGGGAAGGTCGATCTGCTGCTGGGCACGCAGATGATCGCCAAAGGGCTGGACTTTCCCAACGTGCTTTTGGTGGGAGTGATCCATGCCGATTCGGCATTGCACTTTCCCGATTTTCGGGCTGCCGAGCGGACGTTTCAGTTGGTGACGCAGGTGGCCGGGCGGACAGGACGTGGGGAAAAGCCAGGGACCGTGGTGGTGCAGACCTATTCCCCCGACCATCCTGCGATCATGGCCGCCTCGAAGCACGATTTTCAGAGCTTCGCTGAGCAGGAACTGGAGCATCGGGAGCGGTTTGGCTATCCGCCATTTGGGAGCATGGCCAGAATTATCGTGCGGGGGCCTGACATGGAGGCGACCGACGCGTTTTCCAAGACGGTGGCCAGGAAGCTGAAGAGCCTTCAGGAGACGATCGCTCCCGAATGTCGGATCCTGGGCCCTGCGCCTCCACCTTTTGCCAAGTTGCGCGGGAAGTATCGATTCCATATCCTGCTCTGCTGCCCGCACGCCGAACCGTTGCATCGGATGCTAGTTCCGATCGATCGGGAGCTAGCGCCACCTGGTGAGATCCAGCTGCTGATCGATGTCGACCCCATCGACATGCTCTGACCGCACTTCGTCGATACCATCGCCAAGATGGTGGATGGATTGGGATCGACGTTCCTAGAAGGTCTTCAGCTCGTCGTAGCCACCATCGCCAGATGGTGGATGAACTGCAAGGAGATCGATCGCAGCCATCCACCGCGTGGCTGCGGTGGTTACCGAAGATGTGTCTACGGAAGACTTGGCCGCCTTAAGCAGTTGATGCCCCGCGTTCTTCCTGTAGCCACCATCGCCAGATGGTGGACGGCCTCTACAAGAGAAATGTTTTCCATCAGGAGATGGGAGCAATAACAGGTTCGTTGATGATGCGGGGAAGCTGCAGGCGGAAAGTACTTCCGCGAGCCACTTGGCTTTCGACGTCGATCTGTCCCTGCATCGAAGTCACTAGATGCTTGACGATCGCCAGTCCCAACCCGGTTCCCCCTGCTTCCTGAGTCCTAGCTTTCTCGACGCGGAAAAACCGTTCAAAGATTCTTGGTAGATCTTCTGCTGCGATACCGATTCCGGTATCGCGGACCGTCAGGACTATTTGCTCCCCGATCGACTCCGCTTGGACCTGCACTTTGCCACCGGTCGGTGTGTAGCGAACAGCGTTGCTGACGAGGTTGTTGACGATCGTCAGCATCGCATCGCGGTCGGTCCGCATCTCCAGGGCAGGCGAGATCTGGAGATCGAATTCCAGGGTGACTCCCTTTCGCTGGGCGATGGGTAGGAACGCGCTACGCGATTGCTCCAGCAGCGGCTTCAGCAGCAGGGGCTCGGGTTTGAGCATCGCGGAATCCTGCAGTTGAGCCAATTTCAGGAGATCGAAGATCAATTGTTCCAGTCGCTCCGACTGCTCCGCAATCCGTTCGACAAACCCGCGATTGTGTTCGGGGTCCTCCAGGGCTCCGATCAGTAGCGTTTCGGCATAGGCTTTGATCGAAGACAGAGGGGTTTTGAGTTCATGGGAAACGTTGGCGGTAAAATCTCGCCGAAGGTTTTCCAGTTTGCGCAGCTGGGTTTCATCGGCCAGAGTTACCAGGACCTGAGGCAGGCCGGTTGGCTGGCGATAGCGCGTCGCGCGAGCACGCAGAAAGCGGGGCTGCGTACTCCCTAGCTCCAGGACCCCCTCCTGCCCTGCTCCTTCGAACGATCGGTTCGTCTCGTTGGTCGCCTCTTGGTCCATGGTGCGCTGCACCAGTTCGACTAGGCCCGGGATGCGGATCGCTTCCACCAGGGGGCGCCCAATCGGCGATTTCCCGCTGATCGGCAACATCTCCCCTGCCGCTCGATTCAGATAGCTCAGGTGCATCTGGTGATCGACCGTCAGGACTCCTTCGCGCATTTCATCGAGTACTTCGCCGGTAGTGCGGCTGGATTGCTGGGACTCGTTCAGTCGTCGGTTGATCGTCAGGAAGGCGTTTTCTAGCGGGTTGGCAACAGGGCTGTCCGGGTCGATGATACCTTTTGGGGCTTGGATCTCCTGTCCCTCGTCTTCTAGGACGGACTGCGACCACTTGGCCATTTCCTCTTCCCGTTGCATCTGCTGACGTCGCGGCCACTGGCCTGCGAACCACCAGCCTGCGGCGCCCACTGCCCACAGCAGTGTGGCGATCTGCCAAGGGCGGAGGCCAAGCCACGGGTAGGTCGCTGCCACTTGCGGATCGGCAAACCGGACGGCCAGCAGGCGCCGCGCCTGCGGTGCCGCTTCGGGAAGTTCCATCTCCACTGACACGCGCCATCGCCGGTCTGCTTCTCTGGTCCAGACCGGATCGGAGATGCTGGGCATGGAGGGAGTGCCATCGCGGACCTCGCCATCTTCGCCGCTTGGGGAAGGAAGTGGCATCAGCGAAAGCTGTAGCAATTGTTCCAGGCTGCCCCAGGCACGTCGACCTTCGGCGGAAGGGACCAGTTGCTGGAAGGTGATGATCTGACCGGCGGCGATCGCCAGGCGCCGTAGGTGCCCTGATTGCTCTTGCCGCCACGCCCCTTCCCATCGCTGTGACCAACTCCAGGCCAGCGCCAGGCAAAGCAGACTCCAGCAGGCAATCGCCAGATTCCCGGCAAGCGGCTTGGTCGAAGAACTGGAACGCATGAAGCGATGGGCCATCAAGGTAGAGGAAGCCGATGCAGGGAGGAGGATCGGGACGCAGAAGGGTTCCGTCTCCACCTTCATTACAATAGAACGATCGTCGACGTTTTCCCAACCCCCGATCGAACAAAGCTACGTGTTTTTGTAAGCGATGCGGCGCGACGATCGGGAGGATTCTCCTTTTTTGGAGCGACATTTTCGATGCGCATGCTGATCACTGGAATCTGCGGATTTGTCGGCAGTCGCATCGCCATGTGGCTGAACGAACGGGGACCGGCCGGACTGCAACTGGTCGGTATCGACAATCTCAGCCGCCCCGGTTCGGCCGGAAACCTTCAGCCTCTGCAGGCGCGGGGAATCGATGTGCAGGTAGGCGACCAGCGCGACAGTGAATTGCTGGATCGGCTGGGGCGGTTCGACTGGGTGATCGATGCGGCGGCCTATGCCAGCGTGCTTGCCGGAACCGCCGGCCATCAATCGTCCAGTGCCGACCTGGTTTCCAACAATCTTCAGGGGACCTGCCAGATCCTGGAACTGTGCAAACGGCATCAGGCTGGGCTGATTCTGCTGAGCACTTCGCGAGTCTACTCCATCGAACGGCTGAATCGATTGCCTCTGGTACCCACCGGTTCCAGGTGGGAGATTGATTCGGATGACCCATCGAGCGCGGTGGGGGCTATCGAGGGATGGTCGCTGGAGGGGATCGGCCCGACGTTTTCGACTGGATCGCCCATCTCCCTATATGGCGCCACCAAACTGGCCAGCGAAGTGATGGCGATCGAATATGGTGTGGCGTATCAATTCCCTGTCTGGATCGATCGCTGTGGTGTGATGGCCGGCGCAGGGCAGTTCGGCCGGATCGATCAGGGCATTGTCGCCTACTGGCTGCATCGGTGGCGCGAGGCAAAGCCGCTGAGGTACCTAGGCTATGGCGGGATGGGGTGGCAGGTCCGCGACATGTTGCACCCGGAGGATCTGGGTGCTCTGATCCTCAAGCAAATCCAAGCGGGAATGGCAGCTCCTTGGGAATCGATCTGGAATGTTTCAGGAGGCAGGGAAAGCAGCTTTTCGCTGGCCGAGCTAAGCGGTTGGTGCAGGGAGCGTTGGGGGCAGCGTGTGGTGGTGGAGCGGGAGGCGGAGGCGCGATCGCAGGATGTCCCCTGGCTGATCCTCGACGCGCAAGAGACCCGTGATCGATGGAACTGGACGCCAAGGTGGACCCGTCAGGCGATCCTGGAAGAGATCGCTGGTCACGCCGATACGCATCCCGAGTGGCTAGCGCAGTGCGAAGGGCACTAGATAAAAAGAATGCCAACTTCAAACGTGCAGGACAAACGCCAAGTAGCCACCGCTGCTAGGCGGTGGAAATGGAGTTTCCATTCGCGCGAACGATCCAAACTTTGGCGATGGATGGCTACCAAAAAGTGATTGCTCAGCGCGAGGTCGCCTCACCATCTGGCATTGCGATCGGCGGAACCAGATCGCGTGGGGCGATTCGGTCGACGGAAAATCGTGGAGGTCTGGGATCGTATGGGTCGGGATTGCTCTGGTTGCGGCGGTGAAGTTCCTCCAGCAAGCTTCCAAGGCGATAACGCAATTGCTCCAGTTCCTTGCCAGACTGCGGCGAGTAGACCTGCTGGCCTGCATCTTCCTCATTCTTCTTCTTTAGCTGGCCCGACCATTGAGGCTGATTGCGGATCCACTCCCGCAGGCCGTTCGAGTCGACTTGGGCCACTTGAGTGTAGCGATTGAGATACTCGACCAATTGCTGACCTGCGCGGAAGGACTTCAAACGCACACTGGGAACCGGGCCTTCCTTGGTTGGGTAGAAGACCGAAAGCTCGTCAGCGGCTTCCCAAGACTTGGGAGTGCCGATGGTCTGCCAGGGGACCACCCCATCGGCTCCTTGAGCCCAAGCATCGATCGACCAAGCCGCGACCGTCGCGTAGGGATTATGGAGCGGATTGGCTCCACCATACATATACGCCAGGGTGCCGAATTTCTTTTTTCGCTCTCTTGCGCGATCGTGGTACTCGCGCAGGTTTCCATTGACGACGTCGACACTGGTGACCCCATCCAGCAGATCGCGTTGCCACTGGGGTCGGGAGATATCAGCGCGGTAGGTCATCCTCGCCGAACCTGCATCGGCGACGGCACGCCAGTACTCGATCCCAAATCGACGCAGTGCCCAGAAGTCTTGCGTGTTGACTGGTTCGTCGAAAATCCAGTAAGCGCTGCTCTGGTTTCCCTTTGGGCCGCGATGGTACACCTTGTTGTTCAGATAGAACTCGAACATCGTCTCCTTCCACCCCTTCTCGCTCAGATGTCGCGCGAATCGAGTGGCCGCATCGCGGAACTGATCCCAGTACGCTTCCGGATAGGCGTTCTCTATCCAATATCCGCCTTGAAAGAACTTGTCCTGCTGCATCGGCCAGTTCTCATTGAGCGGCAGGTAGAAGGCATCGACGGGAGCCCCTGGTCGGCGTTGATCTAGAAAGGCAGAACCATCCAGAAGTGGACCAAAACGGGAGTCCCAGTCGGACCAGTTCCAAGAACCATCTGGAAGCTGTTTGGGTCGCGCTGCCTCAGCGACGCGCCCATTCCAGCTATACATGAGGCGATTGAGGCAGGTGCGGTGACGATGGGCCAGTCGATAGTAGTCCATTTCGTGATCGGGAAGGCTGTAGCAGTTCATCTGCGGAATGAAGGTGAGACGATCCGGGAGCTGCCAGGACCAGATCTGAATCGGCAGCTCCATCTTTTTCCCTGCCACTTCGATCTGTGGCGTGGCAGTTTTTTCGCCAAAGTTCCGGGGGATATAGATCTCCAGCAGGCATCTCTGGGAGTCCTTCAAGGAGGGGATCGCCGACGCGGGAAAACCGATCGGGATCAGCGGATCGTGATGGCCTTGAATGGTTGGGGCTTCAAACAGTTCGCACTCGACGCCATCATCATCCAGCAGGCGGACCTCTCGCGCTTTTGCATCGATCCAGAAGCAGATCGCCTCTCCCTTGGCCGCTGCCATCATATGGGGCTCCAGGGGATGGCCGTACAGCGACTGGATCGAGAGATTCTCTGGCAGCTTCCAGGAGGGGGGCGGGACTTCGGGAATCGCGACGCTGACGATGGCGGGACTTAGTGGAGCGGGGGGAGGACTGGTTGAGCGTTGGCCAGGTGAATTCCTTCGGAACCAGACAGTGAAATAGGGAGCATGCCGCTGGTTGCGCTGCCGACTGGAGAAAAATCGATTGGGCATCAGCCGGAACTCAAAACGATCTCCTTCGAAACGGTATTCGCTGCCGACGTCATCAACCACCAGGAAACCATGAGACTGACCGTCGACGCGGGCCTGCAGCACCTCTGCAGACACCGGGATGGTCTGCCAGCCATCGCTGGTGCGCTTGGTGGCATCGGCGAAACTCCAGACCGTGCCGGCTTGTCCCAACGCTGCATCCGTCACGTCGCCTCCTCCATCAGTTCCCCAACGCCGCTTGCCGCGATCGGCCCAGACAAAGCTGCAGCCTGGCCCCCCCACGGCGTAACTTTCTCCCTCCCCTTCTTCCCAGGGGATCGCGACAGTCGATAGCGTCACGCGCCCCAGCGTTTCGTCCCCTTCGGCATGCAGATGAAGCTGTGCAGCGATCACCTCGCAACCTGCTAGCGGTGTGGGATCGATATCGACCAGCGACATCTCCTCAATCCCTTTCAGCTTGATCTTGGGGGAGCCGCCGTTGTTCCCTTGCCGTTCGGCTGGATAGGCAGATATCCAGCTGTCACGGACCACTGGAAGTCGAATCGATTCCACTCCCTCCTGCGGCCTCCCCTCCGTAGATGCTGACTTGGAGTTGGCCAGCTCCTGTGCGGTCGATTGCCCTTGGGTGGACAGAGCACATGGGAAGGCCATGGGCACGGCCAAGCAGAGCTTGGCGAGTGAACCATATCGGCGGTGAGCGGCTGGGCGATCCATGTGGGACAACTCCGAGTAAGGGGGGATTTCTGACCGGTTAGCTTTCCGCTGAACGCTAGTGAAAATCAATCCGCCGGAACAAAAGAAAGCATCAACCGATCGATTGCAGACTCAATGCCCGCCAGGGATGCGGGGGCCAGTGAAATGGAGGGTGGGGGTTGGTGCGGGGGCTTTCGAGCGAGGCTGGAATCGAACATGTTCCAGATCGCTACCGTCATCACAGGTTGCTTTTAGTTTGCCAGACCAAGTTGCGGGGGTAAATGACCAATTCTGTGCAAGCCGGTGTCCGGACGAGGAGGTTGAGCCTAATTCCGTGACGATTTGTCAAAGGCGGTAAGCTGTGACGCAGGAAAGGGAAACGGTCCAGAAGCGACCCACAACAGGACGAAAAACCCACCAGAAGGCTCGGAAAGCAGCATCCGAGCGGTTGGTGGCCTGCGAGTGGGACTCGTCAAGCGGCCACCAGGGGCCAATCTCTCGACAAGCATGAGGCATTCGTCGCATGAGCCGGCTAACGTGGTTTCAGAAAGTCTATTGGCAGCATTTCTCCAAGCCGGTGGAAGAGCGAGCGCTGATGTTGCATTTGCTGCAGCATCCGGTGGCGAGTGTGCTGGAGATAGGGATTGGCAGTGGTGACAGGCTGCGTCGCGTGCTGCCCGTTTTGAAGGCCCCTGCCGGTGTCTTGCAGATTCGGTATGTCGGCGTCGATCTATTTGAGGCGGCCGAAGAGCACGGGGCGCGGCCCGTCGACCACCTGCCGCTCAAAGCGGTGCATCGTCTGGTCTCCGAACGTGGAATGAAGGCAAGTCTGATCCCCGGCAATCCCGAGACAGCGCTGCCTAGAATCGCTCAGACTCTTCCCCCCAGCGATCTGGTGATCATCGACGCAGGCTGGCGGACGCCTGAACTGTCCGAGTGCTTCGCGCAGTGGTTGCCTCGGGTGACGACACCTGGCGGTCTCTTGTTTGCGAGAACTGGCCGAGGGGAGGAATTGCGGCAGGTGAAGGTCGAACGAACTGGGGTCAGTTCGGCGAGCAAAGCAGCCTGAACGATCAGGCTCTCTTTCGAGTCGGATGGATTTGTAGATCATCGGATGGCATTGAAGCCAATGGCAGAGCCACCGAAGGAGTCTCGCCAAGGTCGCCGTGATGCCGTTCGTCCGTAGTCTGCTTTTGGGGTAGCTTCTTGATGAGGCTGCGGTACTGCCGCAGGCGGTTCACGATTCTCGCCGTTTCGTTGGCCAATCGGAATGGGAAGACGGTCCAGTAGCGTTGGTACCAAGGCAGCTTATAGGGCGTCTGGTAACCGATCGTCGTGCCGAACTGGTGGTCGGTCTGGCCCACGGGAAGTGGAATGACCGCCAGGCTTCGAAGCCCCATCGTCCACTCGCGATCGATGGCATGGTCGATTGGAAGAACCATGGGAATCAGGTGTTTGAGGAAGACCTGGGCGGCATGTCGCGACAGCAGGTAAGCTCCGGTGCCACATAGCCGAGTAGTGCAGACGGCCAGTTGATAGGGCCCGAACAGACTGGCGACTGGCAACGGATGCGGGTTATGAAATCCACATAGGCGTAGCAAGTCGAAGTGATCGCTGTACTTCAGGGCTGCGTCGACAATTTGCTGAAGATTGCTGGCTGGGCAACTGTCATCTTCGGCGATGATCGCCCAAGGATCTGCCGACTGCAAAAAACGATGGTAGCAGTCGAGGTGGCTCATGTAGCAACCCACTGCGCCGGGATTGGTCCGCTGCCCGTGGATTCGCCGATAGCGCGCCTCATCATATTCCGGAATCGGAAAAGGGAGCTTTTTTCCAACGACAGCCGAGACGCGGGAAAAGGATATCCCCGTCCGCTCGTAGTGCGAACGAACGTACTCCCAACGATCGACTGCCGAGTCCATGTTGATGATGTAGGTGTGCATGACCGTACCTTCTCAAATGGGAGCGATTCGGGTCAAGACCATTTGGCCAGCACTGGCTCTGGGAGGTTCAAGTCAACCACTTTTGCATGCAAACCTATCCGACGACAAACAGATCGGCTTGCTCGACTCCTCTTTTCCCGTCGCCACCAAGTTGATAGCGTCCCGAACGGGTGTCTCCTGCGCAAACGCCGTATGGGGCGATGCGTCCAATTGCATGGGAATCGGTAATAAGTGGGACGATCCGATCAGCAGAGACTGGCCAATGGATATTCGTAACGGACCGATTCGGCAATGGTGAAAGGGAACGATTCGATGGAGGGTGGAAGGCTGGGAGACCGGCAACCGAACCGGATCGAAATCGCGCGATGGCTTGCCGAACATGGTCGGGTGGCGGAGTTGGTGATTGCATCGACGCTGGAGAGGATGGGATCGAACCAGACGGGGGATTTGGAGCGGTTGCTGGTGGAGGTCGCAAGACGCATGGCCCATCGGATCGACTACGAGGCGTCCATGCCTTCGCTGCTGGCTAGAAGCAGCCAGGGGGCTGGGGCGTGCTGGGACGCATGGTATCTGGCGGTGGTGATCCGTCGCATGGTGATTCGTGAATTGCTACCGATGCGACGTGATGCCACGTAATCCCTCGTTTCCGTTCCATAGCCACCCAGCTCTCCGTAACCCAAATCGACAGAGGGTGGATCGTACTGGCGATGAGAAATTCCAATTCCTCATCTCATCGTAGCCACCATCGCCAGATGGTGGATGATCAGAAGGGAGATTGATCGCAGCCAATCCACCGCGTGGCCGCGTTGGATGTCGCAGATTTATTAACGTAAGCCTTGGCCGCCTTAGAACCACAGACACCTGCGATCTTGCTGTAGCCACCATCGCCAGATGGTGGATGATCTGAAGGGAGATTGATCGCAGCCAATCCACCGCGTGGCCGCGTTGGATGCCGCGGAGTTATCAACGTAAGCTTTGGCTGCCTTAGAGCCACAGACACCTGCGATCTTGCCGTAGCCACCATCGCCAGATGGTGGATGATCTGAAGGGAGTTTGATCGCAGCCAATCCACCGCGTGGCCGCGTTGGATGTCGCAGAGTTATCAACGTAAGCCTTGGCTGCCTTAGAGCCACAGACACCTGCGATCTTGC
>JBEISR010000053.1:0-14351 GCA_040375295.1 Planctomycetaceae bacterium | reverse complement strand
CCCACCTTTTCAATCGGTGCCACCCACCTTTTGCGACGCGCACGCTGCTAGCATACGGGCCTGGCAAAGGCGTCACGCCGCCCTGGCGAACTGCACGGCCGGGACGGCCATGCCACAAGATAGCTAACTTTCGTTTGGTGCCACCCACCTTTTCAATCGGTGCCACCCACCTTTTGCGACGCGCACGCTACTAGCATACGGGCCTGGCAAAGGCGTCACGCCGCCCTGGCGAACTGCACGGCCGGGACGGCCATGCCACAAGATAGCTAGCTTTCGTTTGGTGCCACCCACCTTTCGCGACGCGCCTTTTTGCGACGCGCACCCTGCTAGGGTACGGAGGACGAGTTCTCGTGGACAATGAGCCTGGAGGGCCGGCCGATAGGGATACCCATGCCACAGTCACTACGGGGTGTCCTGGCCTTGTTAGCAAAAGGGGATCGCTTGAGGAAAGGGACACACGCCGCAGATCCCTGGAGTCGAATCGATCGATGTCCTAATCCAGGTTCAAGTTCCAGGCGCGCAGGAGATGCTGGGCTCCTTCTTCACTATCCCGCAGCAACAGTATTCCTTTGCTATAGGCGGGAAGTGCACGATAAACTCCTCGCGGCAACTCGAGTTCGGCAACGGACTGGTATCGGCTGGGATCCGCCTGAAACAACGTCAATTTGCCATTGATTCCCACTCCAAGTATGTGGTTCCCCATCCCCAGCAAATGAGTGATTTCCGAAATGCGTTCGATCCAAAGGGGGGTTTCAGGAGAAGAAGGGTCCAAGCAAACCAGTTGGGTTCGGCCAGCATCTTCTCTGCCATCGCATCCATAGATGCAACCATCGATTTCGACTGGTGTGATGTATTGGCTGGAGAGGCTCTGCTTATCGCGGAAGAGAATGGAAAGAGGATTGGAATTCGGTAGGATCAACGAAGCCCCGATGCCATAGCTGGAGGTGAGAAAGACTTCCCCGGAAGAAAGCTGGATAGGGGTTGCTGCGTTGACAGTGGGACCTCGCATCCCAAACTTGAAGTCGAAAAGCACCTCTCCATTTTCTGGATTCAATCCCACGGTCGTAAGTCGGGTGACAACAATGACGATCGACTCATCCCCCTTTCGCCACAGGATGGGGGAAGCATAACTGGCTTCTGCCCCGGCCGTTTGCCACTTTGTCGTGCCATCGGCCAAACGCACAGCAACCACACTCCCTTCTTTACTTCCACCGACGTTGACGATGGCCAAATCCCCGACAACCAGCGGGGTACTACCAGCGCCGAAATAGCCATCGTTGGCATCGAATTCTTTCCTCATCGGGCGCGTCCATCGCAACTTTCCATCTTGCCGCTCAACACACGAAAGTTGCCCGCTGGCTCCATAACACAGCACGGCATCAGGCAAGATCGTCGGAACGCATCGGGGACCACGATCGTTGTTGACACCTCCCTGGTAGCCACTGGCTAGTCTTTGCTCCCAGTAGACCGATCCATCCAGTAGCGAAACCAGACGGATCCGATCTTGCCTACCTTGATGATCGAAGACCGCCACTTGGCCCTGCGAGATCGCTGCTCCTGCATAGCCTTCCCCAACCGGGATTTCCCATAGCGTCCCAGGAGCTTCCTTCGGCAGATCCTTCAGCCAGTGACTAGCGGCTTGCACCTTGCCATTTCGGTTAGGTCCAAGAATCTGGGGCCAATCGGCAAAACATGGAAGAGCCCCCCAGCCGCTAGTGAGCAGGACAACGCAAAGCAGGCTTGTTTGAATCGGTTTCAACTGGTTCATCACGGTTTTACTTCTGGTAGGACAAACTCTTTGGGGATCATAGCCGAAGCGGCTTCGGCGCCCTTGCGCGTGGTGATCACGATTTTCGGCTGGCCACTTCGCTGCGGATCAGGCACCTCGATCCACAACACCTTCTGCGCCGCCTGACTGAGTTCCGGGACCTTCTCTGGATTCGCTTTACGGACAAGATCGATCAGCACATCCCGCGCGGGCTTGCCCTGAAACTGAAAATCCCGCACCTCTTTGTTGCGCGTGATGCCATCCCGTTCGAAAGCACCTCCATCGATTTCCATCCGAATAGGCGGTGTCCCGTCGGGAAGCGATCCATTGATCTCATCGACGATCGATTGCATCGCCGTCTCCAGAGACAGCTGATCGAACGATAGCTGGATTGGGCGGGCCAGTATCTCATCGATCGACATGCCCGCCTTCGCTGTCGCTGCCGGTAGTTTGGATCGACTCAATTCCTGCCCGACCGAAAGCTGTGGGCGACGCTGCATCCATGCCGCAGTCAATAGGTTGGGCGCAGCTTGAGGAGGCAGGTAGAAGTTGAGAATCGATTGACCATTCTCAACACCCAGCCTAGTGTAGGGTTGCGTAGACCGAAGCATCTGAGGCAACCGTACTGCAATCGCCCGCCAGTACGGATGCGCCGGTTGCTCCACCATCGATCGCTCGGCCCTGTCGGCCCAGGACGAAACTAGCATCCGCATCGACTCGGTACGCTGCCCCGCCTCCTGAAGCTGACTACCTATCAATCGAAGTTCGCCGTACCAAGACGGCTCCAGAGTCGTAGTCCACGAGAACCCTTGCAGATCGGATCCCTGCAGAAAACTCAATTCGCTCCACCATCCAGGTGCAGACCGGCGAATGACCTCCTGGAACTCCTGATTCCATAACGACGGCTCTGCGATCAAGGTCATATCGGATCGACTGTCACTGGCCTGCCAGAGCGCATCCATCTGACGCCTTAATGGCGTTCCAGCTCCCTCCAACTCCACCACCTCAACCAACCGCTCCTTGGAACCAACCACAAACGTTTTCACTTCCGCCGCATCCAGCAAAGGCTGCGGGAGCAGATAGATCGCATCGTTTCCTCTCTGGAGCAATTCCTTCTGCCCCACCCTGCTGCTTTGCGTATCCCCCCATAGCTGACGGAGTTGCCCGAGGGTCTGCGGTTGCTTGAGGTCGACTCGTAGCACCATATCCCCCTTCTCAAACGCACCGGGATAAAAGGCCAAAGTCAACCTTTCCATTGAGGGTGCAGTGACCCCTGTACGACTCTCAGTCCATCGCCAGAACTGCTCCAACGGCTCTCCCAAAACCTGCTGAACCGATCGACCTGTTGTGGTCTGAAAAAGAGAATCTGGCCGCAAAAAAAGGTAACCGATCGCACCCGGAGGCAGCAGGTCGATCGATGGTGGATCGCCCGCATGAGGTGGTAGCCAGAGCGATTGATCACCGCTTTCGACCACCTGGAAAATCGCTTCACGAGGATCGGATTGCACCTGAGATTTCGTCGGATCCTCAGCATTTGCCACACGGTCGGTCATCACTTCGCTGGCGGAGGATGGATTGGGTTGAGGCGCTGGGGTGGGGTCGCGAGGAACCAGAAGAAATACAATCCCCCCCAGCAATGCCACACCAACGGCCCCTAACGCCGGAAGAAACCATGGCGGTCGCTTGGCCGACTTGCCGCGCGTCGCCCGCGCCGCAACCGCTTTAGATTTCGCACCACCCGATATGCTGCGGCGTTGCCCAGAAGCCGACGGGGCACCTGAAAGGTCGGCCTTCTCTCCCAGCGTCTGGGTGTCGGTCTTTCTTGGAGCAGTCACTACCGATTTCGTTTCTCCCTTGGGTGCTGGAACTGTAGCACCAGTCGCCTGGGATGCCGTCGTCGCCGCCGGACTCGAGGATCCAGATCGTTCGTGATTCTCCTCCGATACCTTTCCAACCACTGGTTGGGAAGCTCGGTCGGGGACCGAAGAACGGCTGGCGGCCGTATTGGAAGGAGTCGCAGGGGCAGGCGAACTGGGTGTCGACGCGGAGGCGGCCAGCGGGGATACCAGTGGGGGTACCGGTGGGGCTGTATCTCCCTTCTGAACCGCTGGACCAACCTTCTGCTGGGAACCAATCACCCCCTGCGGCTTGGCCTTAGCCCCATCCGTCGCTCCAGAATCTCGTCGCGAAACGTTGGCCGGCACTTCTTGGCTCGCCCCGATCCCAGCTCGATCCGCGGACGGCTCAATCGCTGGCTTTTGGATCGCTGGCGAACTTGCCACCACCGATTCACTGCGTACCTGGACCGCCTGCTCCCCCGGCTCCAACCCCTTGCCTGTTGGCGTCTTATGGACTGGCTTGCTGGCCGGTGACGGAGAAGAAGCCGGAGTCATCGATGGAGACGAGGTCGCTTGCCCAGGAACAGGCTTTGTTGCCGAAGAGTCAGAGGATGGAACCAATGGTTTGACTCCCTCCGATCCGGTAGGTCGATGACCGATCGGCGGCGTGTCTTTCTTTTCCAATACAGGCGGTACCCCTACGCCTTGGCCACTGTCTTCCTGGGCTGATGGCTTGGAGGATGGGCTCGACGCATCCGAGGCATTCGCTACTGCAACCGATCGCTTCTCCAAAGGCTCGCGCACCCCTTCAAGACGATCCGACCCACGACCTTTCGGTCGCTCGGACAAATCCACCACATCGGCTTGCCCCGGAGGCATAGGCGGCGGCGAGATTCCCGGTTGCCGCACCAGCGCCTGATAGAACTGACTTGCGTTTCGAAATCGAGTCCCAGGGTTTTTGGCGAGTAGATACAAAAGACAGCGCAGGACACCATCGGGCAGATCCAGCCCATCGGGCAACACCAACCGCTCGGTGGCATGCTGCTTCATGATCGCTTCTCTGGAAGCCGCCTCGAAAGGTGGCTTGCCAGTCAACCACTCCCACCAACAGCAACCAAGCGAGTAAAGATCGCTGGACGGTGTAGGAAACTGATTGGGCAGGAGGAATTCGGGGGCCGCACGAAGAGCACAGGGTTGCTTCCAGGCATCAATCGAGTAGCTGCTGGAGCGATTCAGCAGTGGGCTCACCGGCGGAAACAACGGATCTCTTAGCAACGTCCAACCAGCATCTCGATCGCCAAGGAGCGATGCCGGACCAATGCGGCCGTGCGCGCATCCGTTCTCGTGAAAAGGGACCAGCGACTGAGCTAGATCGAGAACCCATCGGACCGTGGTCTGCCAGGGAATCGGACCACCAAGACTGGACTGCTGCATCGACAGGCCGTCGCATTGGCGTACCGCAATCAGCACTTCCCCAGGTCCCGCCCCCACCGACTCGATCGCCTGGAGGCGCGGTGCCTGCAACTGAGCTTGCAGACGCGCCCAGGGAAGGCTTGGCGGGCGTTGTCCCCAGTCGGGATGCGCAATCAAGAGATTCCGGTCCAGGATCAGAATGGCATAGCGATGGGGCGAACCGATTCGTCTGGCATCCATCCAACCCCGCAACCAGGACACGGAGCTGGGACCTTCGATCCGATAGTCGCCGAATCCCAGCTTGGGCGGACTCTGCGATAACAACGCATTGGCTTGATAGGGAGTCAGCCGCCCGGAGCGGATCAGGAAGGCTAGAATCGACGAACTATCGGCAAGCTGATCGGCCCCCGACTGACCGATCCATTCAGCAGCCCACTGACGACATTCCGCCTGCGTCGCCGCCTGCAGGTCGACCATCCGCTGCCAAAGCTCGCTAGCCGAAATCGTCATACCCACCACCCTGCCACTGGCTGATTCCGCGACTGACGACCTGGGGACGCAGAAAAAACAGCTGTTGTTTCTTCGCTTGCACCTGAAAAACTCTGGGCCGTTTAAGATGACGGCAACCAAATTAGGCCAACGGGCAGACGACTCCCCGAGACGCCATCATATCATAGATTGGTTCGATTCAACAAAAGAACAGTACCCAAAAGGGGTAGGAGAAACCATGAAGGCTTCGGAGGCAACGCAGCGTTACTTTCAGGAAGCTGCTGATCGCTTGGGGTTATCGAACTCGATGCAGAAACTTCTAGTCACCCCGATGCGCGAGGTGACGGTTCAGGTCGCCTTCATTCGCGACAACGGGGAGATTGAGACGCTGATCGGCTACC
This sequence comes from Planctomycetaceae bacterium, assembly GCA_040375295.1. Taxonomy (GTDB): domain Bacteria; phylum Planctomycetota; class Planctomycetia; order Pirellulales; family Pirellulaceae; genus JBEISR01. The sequence goes on along the minus strand of JBEISR010000053.1, from coordinate 8,442 downwards.
GGGTGCAGCACGACAACAGCCGCGGCCCGATGAAGGGGGGACTCCGATATCATCCGTCGGTCGATCTGGACGAGGTTCGATCGCTCGCTTCCTTGATGACCTGGAAAACCGCCGTCGTCGACCTCCCTTATGGTGGCGCCAAGGGGGGGGTTGCGGTCGATCCCAGGACGCTCTCACGCAAGGAACTGGAACGCCTGACGCGCGCCTTTGTCGACCAGATCCACGAAATCGTTGGTCCGGATACCGACATCCCAGCCCCCGATATGGGGACCAATCATGAGGTGATGTCCTGGTTCCGCAGTCAATGGGAAAAATACCATGGCTTCAACCCTGCGGTGATCACAGGCAAGCCAGTCGAAGAGTACGGGGCCAAGGGCCGCGAGGAGGCGACAGGTCGCGGCGTGGGCATCATGACCTCAAAAATGCTGAAGCGCCTCGGACGCAAACCGCAGGAATGCAGAACAGCAATCCAAGGCTTCGGAAATGTTGGGTCCCACGCTGCGAAGTACCTGCATGAATCGTCGATGCCGGTTGTTGCCGTCAGCGATGTCAGCGGTGCCTATTACGACCCCGAGGGACTGGACATCCCCGAGTTGCTGCGCTTCGCCCTTGGCAATAAAGGCAGCCTTGAAGGTTACACCGGGGCACAAAAGCTACCGGCCGACGAACTGCTCTACCTGGATGTCGATCTTCTCATCCCAGCCGCTTTAGGAGACGTCATCACCGCAAAAAATGTCGATAAAGTGCGTGCCAAGTGGATCATTGAAGGAGCCAACGGGCCTATCGATCCGGAGGCCGATCAGGCTCTTGAAAAACGTGGAGTCCTGGTTCTTCCCGACATCCTCGCCAATGCCGGTGGTGTCACCGTCAGCTACTTTGAATGGGTACAGAATCGGCAGCATTACCGATGGAGCCTCGATCGTGTCCGGCAGGAACTGGATCACACGCTGTCGGACGCGTTCGAGCAGGTATGGCAGGAGTCGTTGCAGTCGAAAGTAAGACTGCGCATCGCTGCCTTCATGATCGCCATACGTCGCGTCCAGCGGGCAACCGAACTGGCAGGCATGTAAGCGATTTCCTGACGCGATCGAATTGCTGGTGCTTTTAGTCGTACTCGTGCTGGAAAGAACCCATCGTCGATCCGCGATCGGTTCTGGTCTGCTCGCGGTCCGATAGATCTTGGCGGCCGACCTTAGCGGAACGGAGAAAGCCGTCCAGTTCCTCGTATTGCGTCGCCCACCGGAGGGCTCGCGCCCTTTCGCTACGATTCGCGCTCATGCTCGAATAATCCCAGCCCCCTACCTCAGGATGGCCACCACACAGCGTCTCGCGAGACGCTGCGATCCCGGGGCGGTCGTTAGGCTTCTCCCTTTGGCACCTGTATGGCCGAGACGGCCATGCCACAGCGCAATTGGCTACGGCGTTGCAAAAGACTGATCGGTCTGGCGATCGCTCTCGCCTTCTTTACGGTTCCTCAAGCGAAATCACTTCGGCTCCCGCGTAGGTGCTCAGTGCCCGCCAAACCGCTCGATCGATTCCGTTGGCCTGAGAGCGGACGCTTCCGTCGAGGAAGGCGGACTGGACCAGACCGGCGTGGTAGCTGCGGGATGAGATGGATGCCATGGTAGGCCTTCCGTTGGTCCCAAGAAGTCCTTCTTGCCAACTGTTGTAGTCGATGTCCAGTACCCTGCCGCCTACCGTCACGGGAATGCGTGTGTTGGGGGTAAAGGTTGCGGTGAAGCCGGTGTGATGAACACGTCCATCGGGCCATTCGGTGTGGCCCGTATCGCGGAAGGAGGTACCCGACGTGGCAATGGCAACCAGTTGTTGGGGTGTATCGGGCGGGCTAAGGGGTGGGGAGCCACCATTTCTATAGTAAGGCTGCCACGCCTTCACCTCGGACGCCAACACAGTCTGGCTGGTCCCATCCCCTACTTCCGCAAGCCGTAGAAAGCTGTTCGGAAAGAACGGGCCATCGCCGCGACGGCCCGTCGTCGGATCGTAGATGAACCAGGGGCCATAGTTGAAGCCATAGGTAGTTGGGAAAAGTTTAGGGCGCGGGTTACCCCCACTTGGGCCCGGATCTCGCAACTTCCCTGCACCAGGATCGCTGGGGCATGCATAGACTGGAACCCGCAGCGAATCGATCACCAGTTGGAAGTCCCAGCTTTGCGTCAGGTCGATCGATTGAGACAGAACCTGCTGTTCCATGTAGGGAAGGATCCGTCCATGGACTCCCCAGGCCAGATTGTTGCTGGCATTGGCATCCAAGTAGTTGATGGCCACGCCTGGGGGCAGTCGGCGAAAGGTGCTTTCGTAGTTGAGCATCGCTAGGCCGATCTGCTTCAGGTTGTTGGCACACTGAGCTCGCCTAGCTGCTTCCCGCGCTGCTTGAACAGCTGGCAGCAACAAACCTATGAGCAGTCCGACGATCGCAATGACCACCAACAGCTCCACCAGGGTAAATCCTTTGGATCGCACCGACGCAAGCCGAGTCGCCGCCAACATGCTGCTGCTCTCCAACTGGTCCCTTCGAAGAGGTCACTTCCCCCACCAAGGAACGCGCTTGATCTGGGAATCATTTGACTATGCACGATGTTACTCGCAGAAACCAGCGTCGAGTAGATTGTGGGGACTGCATGGACAGGGATTGTCCGGATAGGGCGTACTTTGTTCACAAGTTTCCGTGGTGGTCGCTGAATCTCTTTATATTCCGTCGCTGCGTGCTCCTTTGGATCCCCAGCCTTTGCGCCACCACCGCTCGATTGCCCCCCCATTTCCTGCATCATTCGATCGATGAGCGCCTCGTCGACCAAAAAGCCCTGGAGCCTGCAGCCGCCCCCTGGATACGGATTGAGGGAGCCCTTTTGGGTGGCTGAGCGGGCCGCATTCTTGCTGGGAAGTAATGCGTTGATGGGTGGAGTGATGGACCAAGGCAACAAGATTTTCAGACGCCACGTGAGGTAATAAGGAGTTCACTTGGCAATTCCCCGCTTCGTTAGAAAGCAGGGGTTACACCCTTTGCCGACGTCAGCATCTTTCCGCGAAGGCCAACGTCATGAGCGAAAGACTTGGCGGCGAGAAAAGCCAGGGATCGCCGGCGACCTTTCGATGAGAAACGGGTGAGCTTCGGTCCATGCGAAGAAGTCTCCCCTTCGATTCCTGGCACCGATTCGGCTTGAAACAGGATAGTATGAGGCGACCATGCCAACGAGGATCGCTCGATGTAGCCGAAGATTGAACGCGGGATCGCCAACAAGCCATGCGCGCGGTTTTTAGTTCATTCCTCGAATGTCGGAGTCGGATGAGCATTGTTTCTTGAGTAACTGAGAATGAGGAACGCGTGAAGATCATTTGAATCGAAGTAAGATCTTTTGGTGCATGTTTCAGGTTTATTGGCCGACGACTGCCGTTGATGAGCGTCGGATTGCAGGCGTCGGGGAGGAAAGCCTCACATGGCACGACTTGGTTTTGTCACCTTGGGCGCCGATGTGCCATCGACGCGATTTCGATTTCACCCTTATCTCGAACGATTGCGGCGGGCGGGTCATACTTGCCGAGAGTGGATCGCGAAGCCCAGTGTTTATGACTACTACCGTTGGATGGGATGGCGACTTTCCCATACCTACAGTGACCTGCGGCGTTACCTTCAGGTCCTCGACGCTGGCTGGCGTCACCCGGATGCGATCTATCTGGAGCGATACGCTCTGCACATCCCATCGACGAAACTCGATCAACAGATTCGAGCCGCTACCGAGAGGCTGGTCTATGATCTGGATGATGCGATTTTTCTGACCTTTCCGGAGAAGATACCGAAGCTGATTCGGATGAGCGATCATGTGGTGGCAAGTAATCGTCTGCTGATGGAGTACGCTCAGCAGTATGACCGTCCGGTCACCATGATTCCGACTTCGATCGATCATCATCGCTTTACCCCGTCGACTCTGGTTCATGATCTGGATTCGGCACGTAGGAAGGTGCCTGTTGTTGGCTGGATTGGGACGGGGACGAATCTTCCATTCCTTGCGGTTTGTGCCGAGGCGCTGAGGAAGGTGGCAGTTTCGCATCGCTTTCGGTTGCTGGTGATTGCTCCCAGCGATTCTCCGTTGAAACCAATCGATCTTTCGGGAGTCGAGTTGGAGTTTGTTCCGTGGAGTGCCGCTAGCGAGGTATCGCAGTTGCAGCGGATGGATATCGGATTGATGCCGCTTCCTGACGACAAACCCTGGATGCGATACAAGGCGGCGACCAAGCTGGTCCAGTACCTTTCGGTAGGCATCCCCGCCATCGCTTCGCCCATTGGCGTCAACGCCGACATCCTGAAGGGGCTACCTGCGGCAGGTAGTTCGCTTGGTGTTGCTGCAAAGATCACACCAGGAATTGGGGCGGAGACCAGCGACCAGTGGGCCGAAGCTCTAGTGACTTTGCTGGAGGATCGCAATTTGCGCGAGTCGATGGGACGATCTGGGCGCCAGTATGTCGCCAGTCAGTACAGTATCGAAGCGAACTTCCCAATACTCCATCAGGTGCTTGTGCCTGGCGTGTCCGATGCGTCATGAGGTTGTCGCCTTCGGGCGATCTTCCTCCGAGCTGGCTCGATGTTTCAGCAGCACCCATCCTGTGGCGCCGACGATCAGCGACATGCCCAGAAAGCCGACGGCATTGGGCCACCGTTGCTGCACCCAGCCTGCATAGAGTGTCGTCATGACCACCTGCGAGAGTCCCACCACGCTGACTCTTGCAGGCGATGCTTTAGAGAAGGCGAGCGTCAGGAACCATTGGCCGATGACAGCCGACAGGCCGACTCCCAGAACTCGCAACCACGACTGCAGCGATAGGTTATCCAGCATCCGAAATCCGGGCATCGCCAACCACAGGCAGCCTGCGATCAACGTGGAAACGGCGGAGAAATGGGTTACCACCATTCTCGCATCGATGTTTCGGACGCGATGCAAGCCAATCAGCGCCACACCGCTCAGGAAGCCTGCTGCGATGGCGGCGGTCACAGCGGATTTGGGTCGCCAGTGGGCTTGCGGTTCGTGGGATTGGTTGGGGTGAACAAGAGGTTCCCCGAGACTTTCGGTGGCGTTTGGGTACGAAGGTGGAGAGCTGGCGATTTCCTGGCGAGCCGCTTGGAAGATGAGGGACATTCCCAAGATGCTGACTGCCAGGGCGATCCAGGTTTCTCTTTTGGGGAATTGCCCCAGCAACGGCCAGCTCAACAAACCCACCCAGACCGGAAACATATTGGTCAAGGAGAGGATCACCGCGACCTGGTAATGCGTGATGGCATAGAAGAGACAGAGCATCGATGCACATCCGGCGAGGCTTCGCATCCATAGATCTGCGGGGCGCCACACGACCCACTCGACTTGAGCTCGCCAAACCCACCATGCGGCGACCGCTGTGGCGATAGCGGAACGGATGGTGGCTAGAGCCAGGAAGGAGAGTTGCTGGCTGAGCGACTCGGTGAGAATCCCCATGAGCGCGAAGAAAAAGCTTCCTGCCAGCATCGACCAGTAAGCCACACTATTGCTCCGTTTCAGCAGCAGCCTTCGTTGTCTCATCCAGGGGCACCTGGATTCCATCCCTGGCGAGAGGTTCGTTCGTGGGGGAAAGCTTGGCCGGGGATCCTTGATGCACCAAGTCCCAGGCGAAGATGGAAAGTGCGGTCCATACAAGGAAGAAGCCGATCATGCGCGTCGCATCGAAGGGCTCCTTGTAGACCCACCAGCCCAGCAGAAACTGAAGTGTGGGGCCGAGGTATTGAAGGATGCCGAGAGTCGAGAGCGGGAGTTTCTGGGCAGCATTGGCGAAACACCAGAGCGGAACTGAGGTGACGATGCCGCTGGCAAGGAGCATCCCATCGATCCTTAGTCCATGAACTCCGAAGGCTCCATTTCCTTGCAGATGCTGCGACGTCAGGTAGACGATTGCCGGCAGCAGCAGCACAGTTGCCTCGATCCACAGGGAGACCAGGGGAGGCACTGAGGTAGTTTTTTTAGCTAGACCGTAGAGGCAGAAGGACGATGCCAATGCGATAGCGATCCAGGGAACGGTCCCCACATGCCAGCTCAGCCACCCCACGCCAGTAGTAGCCAATAGGATTGCGACGGTTTGGCCATGGCGCAGGCGTTCCCCCAGCAGCAGGACTCCCAGCAGCACGTTGAGCAATGGATTGATGTAGTAACCCAGGCTGCTTTCGATCATGCGACCGTTGCTGACAGCCCAAACGAAGGCAAGCCAATTAATCGCCAAGAACATCGATGCAGCGACTTGACGAATCATGGTGGCGGGGTTGCGAATGGCGGCCATCGCCACGGGCCACTGGTCAGTCCACGACAACAGAGGGACCAGCAGAAGAACTGACCAGATAATCCGATGACAGACCACCTGCAGCGCGGGAACTTCGCGAATCAACTGCCAGTAGATCGGCAACACTCCCCAAAGGCCGAAGGCTCCCAGGGCATACAGGTATCCGCTTCTCATCGAGTCTCCCAGCGGCGAGAGGAAGTCCAGCCAGTTCTCGGCCCCCCCGCCACCGTCGGCTTCCTTTTTGCCGTTGTAGAAGCCAGTCCAAATCACCGCAAGGTCCCCGCTGGCTGTTCCCCTGCATACGAAATCAGGCATGAGACCCCGTGGGGCACTCTCTTAGGAGTGTCGGCGAGGTCGCGAGCGTTGGAAATCGGGGCGAGGCTGTGTACATGGAGCAATGCTTTTCCGGACCCAGTAAGTTGGATTGCTCGACCGACAAAAGGGCTTGGCAGGTCGGATAGGTTGGCGATTGTGCTACAATCGGGCTGATTCAGTCACCAATCGAATGGCATCGAATGCCTGCAATAACTGGAAACCACCTTTGCTTCAGGAGAATCGACGATGGGACGTTCGGGAGTCATCACCTTCAAAGGTCACCCCATGACGCTTGCTGGAGCCGAACTGAAGATCGGCCAGCCTGCCCCCGACTTCACCTTGCATTTCTTCGAGGGAGGCTTGAAGACAATCACCAACAAGGATCTTCTTGGCAAGCCTGCCCTGGTCAGTATCGTCCCCAGCCTCGATACGGGTGTCTGTGCCATTCAAACCAGAAGATTCAACCAGGAACTAGGGGCCCTGGCAGATCGGATTCACGCCCTGACCGTAAGCCGCGACCTTCCCTTCGCAATGAATCGTTTCTGCGGGGCCGAAGAGATCAAGAACCTGAAGGTCGGAAGCGACTACCAAGCAGGATCCTTTGGGGATGCCTTCGGGATGACCATTGAAGAACTGAAACTGCTGACCCGAGCCGTCGTGGTGCTCGATGCCGGCGGCAATGTCGCCTACGTCGAGATTGTTCCCGAGGTGACGCATGAGCCGAATTATGGAGCGGCGTTGCAAGCGATCCAGAAACTGCTTTAAGCAGCCAAAAGGCAACCGGTCACCCCGGTCAGCGGATCAGCTTACCGCTGGAATTCGAAGGGCACTGCGGTACGGGTAGTGCCGAACTACCACAAATTTCAATGCAAAAAATCGATGACAGCCATTCGGAAAGAGACTTCGGAATTGTCGAAGAATGTCGATGATTTTCGTTGACACACCCCAGGCAACCCCCCATAATTGGCCGCAGTGTGGCGAGGTCTCTTGATCGGCGGCCCATGGATTTCCGGGAATGAGCTCTCCCAGGAGTTCAGGGCGTTGGTGGTCTGGCGATAGTCGCTTTTTTTGAGATGTGCTCGGCCGACGACCAATGGAAACGGCAGCTTATTTTTAGGCGATGGTTCTCTGGTTGATGGACTCTGTGCCATCTCGCTTGGTTGATCGCTCCTTCGGGGGCAATTGTTTGAGGGTTTGGTTCGGTGACGAATATCTATGTTGGAAACCTGTCGTACCGCGCAACGGAAGAAGAACTTCGGCAGGCTTTCGGCCAGTATGGCCAGGTGAGCGGGGTCAGTATTATTTCTGACCGGGAAACGGGGCGATCTCGAGGCTTTGCCTTTGTCGAGATGGCCAATCATGATGAAGCGCTTTCGGCCATCGAAGGCTTGAATCAGCAGGAAATCGCTGGTCGTCGCGTGACGGTCAACGAAGCTCGTCCTCGTGAAGAGCGTCCACCACGTCGTGGTGGTGGTGGCGGCGGTGGCGGTTACGGTGGTGGTGGCGGCGGTTACGGCGGTGGCGGCGGCGGTTACCACGATCGTGGTGATCGGTCTCCACGCTACTAAACCAAACAGTCCGTCATTCCGTAAATGGAAATCCAACCCTCCTGCCTTGCAGGAGGGTTTTTTGTTGCTTTACAGCATGGCTATCTTCCCTGCATCCATTTCCCCAATCGGTGCCACCCACCTTTCCAATCGGTGCCACCCACCTTTCCAATCGGTGCCACCCACCTTTCCAATCGGTGCCACCCACCTTTCCAATCGGTGCCACCCACCTTTCCAATCGGTGCCACCCACCTTTCCAATCGGT
>JBEISR010000015.1:0-119656 GCA_040375295.1 Planctomycetaceae bacterium | reverse complement strand
GCGGGCCTGGAGTAAGTTGCGAGGCAACTCGATTGCAGCACCACACCGGGTGTTTACCCAAAGCACCAGCCCCGGAGGGGCTGGCAGTACCTTTTGCCGGGGCCGATAGGCCCCGGGGGGAGTAAGGAGTAGAAGAACTCATCCTTTCCCACCGGTGGCTGTCGCCACCGGCAGTTGTTGTGTCGGCCCTCCGGGCCTGGAGTCATTTGCGAGGCAACTCGATTGCAGCACCACACCGAGTGTTTACCCAAAGCACCAGCCCCGGAGGGGCGGCAGTACCTTTTGCCGGGGCCGATAGGCCCCGGGGGAGTAAGGAGTAGAAGAACTCATCCTCTCCCACCGGTGGCTGTCGCCACCGGCAGTTGTTGTGTCGGCCCTCCGGGCCTGGACTAAGTTGCGATGCAACTCGATTGCAGCACCACACTCATCAAATTCCATCGATAGATTTTTAGGCAGTGGCTTCCCTACCCCTATCGTGGCGAGGCAAAGGAGTCCTGACACCATTTTTAGAAGTTGCGGAGGGCGGAGTCGGGGTAGCCAGCTTCCTTTAGTGCCTCCATCAGCTTGGCTGACTCGAAGGCTTTCGAATAGCCGACATACACCACCGGGTCATCGATCTTCTCTTCGTCCTTTTGCGCCGAGAGGGAGACACGTTTGACGCCAGGATGAGCCAGCAGTAGTTTCTCGACCTTCGTCCAATCGTCCTTGCGGCTCTTGAGCCCAGGAATGACGACCGGACTGTGGTTGACGATCGCTTCGGGGTCGACCGCTGGAGGTGGTGGCTCTGGCTCTGTCGCAGCCGGGGCCGAGGCTGTTCCGGTGTTCGCTCCGCTATTGGATCCTACCTGCTGGGAGCAGCCCAGCGAAGCGACTGCCACCAAACCGAATCCCAGCCAAATCGATCGATGCATAAGAAGAGTCTCCGAAAGCTTTGCAGAAAAGAGCTGCATGCAGGCTGGTCGCCTGCCAATGCTGATCATCATAGTCGCTGGCGGTGTCCTGCTGCAAAATCCAGCTCATTGCTACCGGCCCTTGGAAGCTTAGCGTCGCAACTGGACAAACTCTTCCACCTGGCGGCGGATCGCCGTCTCGGTTGGCAGCCGCTCCATGGAACTGGCTCCATAGAACCCATCTAGTTCCGGAAGCTGCTTCAGGATCCACTCTGCATCGTCGGGCATTGCGATCGGACCGCCGTGGCAAAGGACCAGGACATCGGGGCGGGCGCTGCGTGCTGCCGCTGCGATTTCAGCCAGTAGAGGCACACATTGCTCCAGCGTCAGTGCAGTCGCTGCGCCGATGGTGCCGCTGGTGGTCAGTCCCATGTGGGCCACGACGATGTCCGCCCCCGCCTCCGTCAGCTGCCTGGCCTGCACCGGATCGAATGCATAGGGGGTGGTCAGCAAATCGAGTTGGTGCGCGGCATCGATCAATTCGATTTCGGCGGCAAACCCCATTCCGGTTTCTTCAAGGTTCGCGCGAAACATCCCATCGATCAATCCAACGGTGGGGAAATTCTGGATCCCGGCAAAGCCGAGGTCGCGAATCTGCTTCAGGAAATGATCTCGAATCATGAAGGGGTCGGTGCCGCAGACCCCTGCTAGGACTGGTGTCTTGTTGACCGCCGTCAGCACCTCGTGCGCCATTTCGACGACGATCTGATTGGCGTTGCCGTAGGGCATCATGCCAGCCAGCGAACCACGCCCCGCCATGCGGTAGCGCCCCGAATTGTAGATGACGATCAGATCGATTCCCCCTGCTTCTTCGCACTTGGCGCTGATCCCTGTCCCGGCACCACCACCGATGATCGGTTGGCCTTGAGCCACCTTGTCGCGCAGTCGCTTGAGAATGGTTGAACGGGACTCGGGCATCGCATCTACTCCTTGGGGGCAACGGAAACAGCGTGTAGGGCAATCGATCAGGAACGGATCGCCGCCAGTTCTAGAAAACGGTCAGCGATTTTTCGCGCGAAGATCGGATCATTGATATGGCAGGGGACTCGTTCAACCCGATGGAGTTCGCTGCTTGGTAGAAGCGTCTCCAGCGTCTCAAAGAGCGCCGCGTTGGCCTTGGGGTCCTCGAACGGTTTTCCGGGGGCGTCCAGTGCCGAGACGCCACCTTCGGGAATCAGCAGGCACCAAGGGCCTTTGGCCTGCTTCCATCGGTCGGCCATCCACCGTGCGATTGCGACATTCTCGTCGACCGTGGTGCGCATCAGCGTGATCTGGGGGTTGTGTTGATAGAGCAGGCGGTTTCGAAACTTCTCTGGGACCGTATCGAGGGCACCAAAATTGACCATCTCGACAGCACCCAGGCTGTAGACCAGCGGGATGGAACTTGCGATCGGCCCTAGGAATCGGTTGGGGCCAGCGGGAAAGATCCCGCCCACCACCTCATCGGCCACCTCGGTGGTGGTGACATCGAGGATCCCTTGAAGCATGCCGCTGGCGACCAGCAGTTCCATCGCGCGACCGCCGGTGCCAGTGGCGTGGAAGGTCATCGGCTGCCAGTGGTGGGCTTCCAGATGCTGCCGGACGGCGGTGACGCAGGGGGTGGTGACACCAAACATCGTCATGCCGCAGGCCAACTGGTCGCCACGATCGATCTGATGCCGCTGCACCATGCCGGCCAGTGCGTTGGCGGCATTGCCGAGGATGGTTCTGGATACGGAGTTCAAGCCGGCGATATCGACCACCGAAGGGAAGAGCACTAGGTCGGTGCCTTCGATGTAGGGAGCCGTCTGGCCGCTGGCGACGGTCGAAACCAGCACCTTCGGTAGGCCGATAGGAAGTTGGCGCATTGCCTGGCTGATCATCGCCGTCCCGCCGCTGCCCCCCAGTCCCAGCACTCCAGCGACTCGCCGTTCGCTCGCTTCCCTGGAGAGGAACTGGGTGAGCCGTTGGGCCATCGCGACGACAGCCTGGCCGCGATCCAATCGGCTTAAGGGGCCATCGCCTTCGGGCGCGACGGCTTCCAGCGATGCACGCCAGGGGGAGGCGTCGACCTGGGTGCTGATGTCGATGCACCGGACGGCCAAGCCCCAGGCAGCCAATTTGTCCCGGACGTAGGAGAGTTCTTCGCCCTTGGTATCCAGCGTTGCGATGGCGTAGATGGCGGGAGATACCATGATCGGAAATCCTCAGACACTCATAAGTGGGCGGCCGGTCAGTCGCGCGGGTAGGGATGCAGTTGTGCCAGTCGCGATGGATGGGGGAAGCCAAGCCGTTTGTCGACTTCGTTGAGCAGTGGCTTGCCATCGCGGTAGCGCCGGAGGTTTTCGCAGATCAGTCGGGTTGTGTCATCGACGCGGCGAGCTGCCTGGGCACCGACGTGGGGTGTCAGGATCACATTGGGGAGCGTCCACAGAGGGCTAGATTCAGGGAGCGGTTCTTCCTCCGCGACATCCAATCCGGCACCTGCCAGATGGCCCGACTGCAGCGCATCGATCAAGTCGACTTCCTTGACGCAGGCGCCGCGAGCCACATTGATCAGGTAGGAGCCTTTGGGCATGGCATCGAGGATTTGGCGATCGATCGAGTGATGGGTTTGCGCGTTGAGCGGCAGGGTGAGGATCAGGATCTGGCTCCACTGAGCCAGCTCCTGCAGTTTGTCGGGGCCTTCCAACGAATCCACTCCCTCGGGCTTCAATTCCGGGTAGTAGTCGATCGCGCGGATGGCGACTCGGTAGGGCTGCAGGACTTCTACCAAGCGTCGGCCATTGCCACCCAGTCCGACGATGCCGATGCGTTTGCCATGGAGGTCATCGGTGGGGCGACGGACGTAGGATCGCTGCAGCGTCTGTCGAAAGAAGGTGGGCAGTCTGCGCAGAAGTCCCAGGAGCAGTGCCATCGTCTGTTCGGCTACTTGGTCAGCAAAAAGTCCCGACGCACTGCAGACGGTGATCGGAGAGTTGATCACGCTGGGCACTAGGCAATGGTCCAGCCCGGCGGCCGACGACTGAATCCACCGCAGCCGTCCCTGAGCCACCACGCGATCCCAGTCGACAGGCACTTTGGCGTGCCCGATGAAGTAGTCGGCCTGATGGATCGCCTCGGCGATCCCTTCCTGGCCAGCGTTGATCCAGTGCGCCTGGGGCATGGCATCGGCCATCCATTGCAAATGCCGCTCTTCGACAGGGTAGCAGATCACCGCGCAAGGTCGCGTCATCAGTCGAAAACCTTTTCGATCGAAAGAGTTCCAGGTCTTGGGCTTGAAGGCAATCGCGACGGATGGTCGATAGCCAGCCCGGCTTTCGCCAGTGTAGCGACAATTCGATTTCTGCTGCAGCGGTCGCAATCGTACCTGGGGTGCCCAGGGATCGCTGTCCACGGATAGAATGAGCGTCGCTTATTGGACACCGCGGCCCAACCGAGAGACTTTGCGAGCACTTGGGCGAGCACGTCTGGGTTTTGGAAGCGAAAGATCGTTGGAGTCGTCATGCATTCACATTCACCCGAAGCCCAAGATAGCCAGAACGAGGGCCAGGGGAAGGCTGTGGATGGTTCGTTCGGCTGGTTGGGTGCGGGGGGAGCCAGGGAAGTGATGACGCTTGCCTGGCCGCTGATGCTTTCCACCGGACTCTATTCGATCACCCTTTTTACCGACCGGCTGTTGCTGTACTGGAAGTCGGACGAAGCGGCTTCGGCGGCGATGTCGGCGGGATCGTTGTTCTGGACGATCACCTGCGTCCCGATGGGGCTGATCGGTTACACCAGCACCTTCGTCGCGCAGTACATGGGTGTGGGGAGACTGGAGAGAGCGCGACGCAGCGTCGTCCAGGGTTTGTGGCTGGCTCTTTTTCTTTTGCCGCTGATGATTCCGATCGGGATATGGATCGATGCGATTTTCCAGTGGTCTGGGCATGATGAGGTGCTGCGACGTGAAGAGACGACCTACTTTCGATGGTTGTGTCCAGCGGCGGCAGCGATGTTTTTCAGCGCGGCGCTGACCGGGTGGTTCGCAGGAATCGGGAAGACTCGCGTCCTCCTGGCATGCGATCTAGTGGCGACCGTCGTCAATATCCTGCTGGATCTAATTCTGATCTTCGGGTGGGGAAGCATCCCAGCGATGGGGGTGCCTGGAGCTGCGATGGCGACGTCGGTGGCGATGATCGTCAAAGCGCTGCTGTTGGCTTGGCTGATGCAGGCGGCATGGAAGGAAATGCCACAGCAACAGGATGGGCCAGCCGAAGCAGACCGCCCGCGTGGGGCGATTGAATGGCCCCTGATGAAACGGTTGGTGCGATTTGGATCTCCTTCAGGTTTGCACGTGCTGGCCGAGTCGGTGTCGTTCTCGCTGATCCTGCTGCTGGTGGGCAGACTGGGGGCACAAAGCATGGCGGCGACGACGCTGGCTCTGGGGGTCAATCTCCTGGCGTTCGTGCCGATCAATGGACTGGGGATGGCGGTCGCAGTCCTGGTGGGGCAGCGACTGAGTGCTGGACAGGTGGAAGTGGCCGAGCGGACGGTGCGATCAGGAATGATGATCGCCGTCGGCTATACATCGCTCTTTGCCGTCGCTTATGGACTGTTCCCCAATGAAGTTCTCACGCTGTATGGACTGGGGACCGATCCCGCGCGATTTGAGAAGATGCGACCGCTGTTATTGCCATTGCTCCGGTTCATCGCGCTCTACTGCATGCTGGACGCCGTTCAGATCCTTCTTATCTCCGCGCTCAAAGGGGCCGGCGATACACGATTCGTCTTCTTGGCAAGCCTTCTGATCGGCGCAGTGGTGGTGGCCGGGGGGGAAAGCCTTGGGCAGAGACTGGGGGGAGGGCTAAATTGGTGGTGGGGCGTGATCACGGTCTGGGTGGCGGTCATGGCCATCGTTTTTGGGATCCGCTATTGGCTGGGAGCCTGGAAGCAGATGCGCGTCATCGATATGAAGGAATTCGACTGAGTCCATCTTGGCCAGGAAGCAGTGTTGCAGCGAAATGCAGGAACTGTTTCACCAAGATTCGACAATCTGGGCGAATCGCTAGGGAGAGCTTTTTTCCACTGGTCCGATGTCTTTCGGTTATCCGGTTGCGATGCGGCGAAACGGCGAACAGTGGCACCCCTTGGTTTGCCGTGACGACAGGCGAAACAACTTTTTCGAGGAGCTTATCTGATGCTGGATATCCAATGCCCTTCCTGCTTGAAACCGTATCGCGTGGCGCCGGAGCATCGGGGGCGGCAGGTGCGCTGCCAGCAGTGCGGTATGACGTTTGTCGCTGAGCCGGTTCTGGATCGGCCCGCTCCTGGTGAAGAGCCGCCGCCGGTGGGGACGAATCCATGGAGTCATTTTCGGGACGAGGAATTGGAGGCAGCCGGCAGGAAGGGAGCCGGTGCCAGTGCGACCGGAGCGCGCGGGGGGCGAATCGCCGACGAAATCGACTACGTCATTCGTGGAGACGATACCCAGTTCGTCGAAATCACGCTGGATCCAGGCGAAACGGTGATCGCCGAGGCGGGGGCGATGATGTTCATGACCGATGGGATCGAAATGCAGACGGTCTTCGGCGATCCATCTCGCAAGGGTGCTGGTTTCTGGGACAAAGTGATGTCGGCAGGCAAGCGGGCGCTGACCGGGGAATCGCTGTTCATGACCACCTTCACCAACAGCCGATCGGCCGGACGCGAAGTGGTCGCCTTCAGCGCACCCTATTCCGGCAAAATCGTTCCGATGCACCTCGATGAAATGGGTGGCGAAATCATCTGCCAGAAAGACGCCTTCCTGTGTGGAGCCAAGGGGATCGAGCTGACGATTGCGTTTCAGAAGAAGATCGGGACGGCGATCTTCGGTGGCGAAGGCTTCATCATGCAGCGACTGAAGGGAGACGGGATCGCGATGGTTCATGCCAGTGGCACCATGCTGCAGCGAACGCTGGCCACCGGAGAGAAGCTGCGTCTGGACACCGGGTGCCTAATGGCACTTGGGCCCACCGTGCAGTACGACATCCAGTTCGCAGGCAATGTCAAGAACGCTCTGTTTGGCGGCGAAGGACTGTTCCTTGCGACGCTGACAGGGCCGGGGCCAGTCTGGTTGCAGAGTCTCCCTTTCTCGCGGTTGGCTGGACGCATTCTGCGGGGAGCCAGTGCCGGGGGGGCACGCGAGGAGGGATCGCTTTTCTCCGGCCTGGGCAATTTCGGGTCATCGTTCCTTGGTGACCGCTGAGTTTTGCATGACGCGGTTGGCTAGGGCTTTCCCGAGTCTGCGTGGTAGGTCCGGCTAGGGCTTGGGGAGCTGCTCCTGCAGGATTTGAAGCGCCATCGAGCAGATGGCCATCGAGTTGAAGATGACGTGGAAGAAGAGGCTGGGCCAGATTCGGTGGGTCGCGCGATAGAGGACGCCTAGGACGACACCGAGCAGAATTAACGGAGCCCAACTGAGCCCATAGCTGTAGTGCATCAGTCCAAAAAGTGTGCCGCTGACCAGAATTGGCCACCAGGGCTGGCGCGTTAGTCGAACCGAATCGATCTGGGCTCCAGGCGAAGCCATTCGATCCCCGGTGCCGTCGTCTTCCGATGGCCCCACCGCCGCGATCGGCAGAACGCTGAAAGCCTGCTCGGCAGTGATCACCGGATCACCAGGGTGGTGGTAACTGCCTCGGCCATACCAGAACTGCTTCCAAGAGAAAGGGCCTGCCGCGATCGACTCGAGGAACCCCTGCAACAAGACTCGGAATGCAAACTCTTCAGTGATCGGCGCGATGATCACCGCCATCCAGGCCGCCAGCAGCAGCCCGCTGAACTTCTGATCGACCATCTCCAGCAGAGGATGGCTGTACTGGGTGGTGTAGAGGTAGTTCAGCAGCGCTAGCGATGCGTATACCAGTGGGCCGAACAGGATGAAGGCCTGGACCGCCATCCGGAAGTCGGTCGCTAGGTGGCGGGTCGACCAGCCGAGCACCGAAGCGGGAACGCGCAGACGTCTCATGATCCAAAGGGTGGTCAGCAAGGTTGCCAGCAGTTGGGCGCTAGCCACCCAGGCCGATGTCTCCAGGGAAGACAACGCCTTCACTGGCTCTTTCTTCGACTCTACTTTCTCCGGAACCATCGGGGTGCCTGGGGCTTCCGTGGCAGCAGTTTCTTGGTAGCCAGCGAAGTTTCCCGAAGGAGAAGGAGTCGGTATCGATTCGATCTTGATGGGTAAGGCGATCATCGCCGCGCCGCTAACGCCACTCAGTTCGGGGACCGGTGCAGGCACTTGGGTGGGAATGGGTTTGGGGAGAGTGCGGGAGGCCAGTGTCAGCGAAAAGACCAGCAAGCCCATCGCCGTCACTAGGTCGATCATCCCCCAGGGAGCGAATTCGGCTTCGGAGAGCTTGTTCCAGTCGAGGCTGCCGGATCTCCACTTCCAGAGGATTCTTCCCCAGCCGAAGAAAAAGCCGAAGAGGACCAGCAGCACCCAAGCGGAGAAGAGAAGAACAAAAAGGCTAGCCAGAGGATGCACAGGTCGGTCGCCTCAAGCAGGGAGAAAGGAAATGGCTGCTTGGCTTGCCATCGCCGAACGCTTTGGTCCAGTTGGAGGAACTGGGGCGACGACAAGATACCAGTATCTTCTGTCAGTTGCACCTGCAGCGAAAGCCGATTCCCGCCGGGTGCATCGGGGACAATGGTTTTGCGTTACAATAAGTGATGTGTTTTTCTTATGGAAGTCTTCAGGCCAACTGGCTTACCCCGAAGGCTCCAGGCTTGGTTTCCCCTTGGTGATTGGCTGGCTTGCGAATGGATTTCGATTGGCTTTGCCGCGTCGGTGTTCATGGGCAGGTGCTGCGATTGAAGGTCGCGGCGGGGGGTGCCGGTGTGCAGCGGGGAATGCAGTTGGTTTGCAGGACGATCCGAGGGATTGAATTGGCGGAGGCGTTGGCGCCCAGTCCACGAGCCGCGTTGGAATCGGACGGGAAGATTCTCCGCCCCTTCGGTGCCCAGGATCAATTGCTGTGGAAGCATCTGCAGCGGTACGCGGCCGAGTCGTTGGAGTCGTGCAGCAGGTGGCTGGTCGAGCAGTCATCCAGCGACGTGTTGCTGGAGGTAGAGCCACTGCTGGACGGAAAGACGCTCTACTTCCATTTCCTGGGCGAACCATCCCCGCAGACCAGCCAGCAGATAGAGCGACTGGTGGAGTTGTATCAGCAGCGAGTCGCCGCCAGCCGGTTCGCTCGCCTGGTGGAAGAAGGGTGTGGGCCAGGATGCGGCACTTCCGAAAAATCGAAGTGCGGCACCTCCGAAGGCTGCGCCAGTTGCCAGATTGCCTGTGCCAAGCATTGACAGCCGACGAAGCGCCACATCGGCCGCCTGGCACTTGGTCCAGTGGCGACCGAAAACTCATGGATCAAATCAATCAATAGGACCGGCAGGATTCGAACCTGCAACCAAGGGATTATGCCTACCACTTCGGTTTTCACCGCCCCTTTCGGGTTCGTGGTCTGGACCATACCTTCCAGCCAGTAAGCTACTGGCCTGTCTGCCGTCTGGTCTCTACACCTTCCCATCCATCTGGGCTTGGCTCGGGATCAGCAACCCACCGCTGCGGGCCAGCCTTCCCCGAGTTTGACAGATTCTACTTGTCGCGACGCTGGCGCTAAAACCATCGTCCGCCAAGCAACCCGATTCGCCTCCACCATGCCGGCAGCAAGTGCTGCGGTTTAGGTAGCGGCTGCTCAAGTCCCCTGCTCTAACCGTTGAGCTACGGTCCCTTTGCGGTCGGCCAAGCCGAAGGCTGGGACGACCGAAGCCCCATTGTGCCAGATCTTGGCTGTTTTGCCTATGGATTTGGGGAGCCGTGGGACCTCGCCAAAAATCGCTTTTCATTCCTGTCCGTCCGTTTGGATCGGATGGTTTTGCTGCATTTGTCGGCGGTTTGCCGACGGCAGATAATAGACAGGGTATCTGGAGCAAGCGACTTTTTTCACGTGGACGGACACGTGGAGGGGGGATGGCATGACACGCTGGAATTGGTTGACAGGTCGATTGCCTTTTTCTTTTTTGGCAGTGCATCTAATTCTGGTCTGTTGGATGACCTTGGGTTTATCGACGGGATCGTCCCAGCGACCGCCAAGCGATGATCGGCCTTCGGAATATTCCTTGCTTCTAGCCGGCGGCTGTTTCTGGTGCGTCGAGTCGGATTTAGAAAAGCTGGATGGAGTGATCGAGGTGGTTTCGGGGTATACGGGGGGTAAGTCCACCAACCCGACCTATGAGAATTACGCCAAACGAGGGCACCGGGAAGCGGTGTTGGTGACTTTCGATCCCGAGAAGATCACCTACGCAGGGGTACTGGAATACTTTTTGAAGCATATCGATCCGATCGACAAAGGTGGATCTTTCATCGATCGTGGGCCTCAGTACCGCGCGGCGATCTATTACCAGACGCCAGAGCAGAAGAAGGAGGCGGAGCGAGTGATTCGGGGCGTCGAGGAACTGGGAGTGCTCCGAAAACCGATCTCGGTGCCGCTGCTGCAAGCAGGTCGCTTCTGGCTCGCGGAGTCCAAGCACCAGGACTACCATCGCACGAATGGAATCGCTTATGCGACTTACCGTCAAGGATGTGGTCGCGACGACTACGTCCGCAAGACCTGGGGGGATCGAGCCAAGGTCCTGGAGCTTCCTGGTGCGCGGCCCGCCACCCGGCAGGAAGATCCAAGCGACGATTCGTCACCACCGGCCAAGCGGCAAGAAGAGCCCGCCGAAGCGATCGGCAAGCCACCCTGGGTCGATTTCCGCAAGCCACCGGTGAAGGAACTCAAAGAACGATTGTCACCATTGCAGTTCCGGGTCACTCAGAGCAATGCGACAGAGGATCCGTTCCGCAATCCGTATTGGAACAACCACGAGGCAGGGATCTACGTCGACATTATTTCGGGAGAGCCCTTGTTTGCTTCCGCCGACAAGTTTGATTCGGGAACTGGCTGGCCCTCCTTTGTACGACCGATCGATCCGGAAGGGTTGGTCTACAAAGACGACTACGAATTGGGCCAACCCCGGATCGAAGTCCGATCGAAGTGGGCGGATTCTCATCTGGGGCATGTGTTTCAGGATGGTCCACCCCAGCGAGGTGGTTTGCGTTACTGCATCAACTCGGCCTCCCTGCGATTTGTCCCCAAGACCAGAATGCAGCAGGAGGGCTATGGAGAGTACCTGAAGTGGCTGGAACCCTGAGTGGCGGTTGACCTTTCTTGGTTTAGGGATTCCAAGCCGCCGACGGCTCGGGGATGATACTACCTGAACTTGCTAGGAGTGGGGTGGGTCCTCCCAGAGCGATGGGGCGAAGCATGGCGGAAGAAGTCGTGGATCGACAAAAAGGCAGGATGTCACCCGAACTGCTGGCACCTGCGGGGGATTGGCAGTGCGCGGAGGCCGCGGTCGAAAATGGCGCCGACGCGATCTACTTTGGGCTGCAGGCAGGTTTTAATGCCCGAGCCCGCGCCAGCAATTTCGACCTCCAGTCGCTCGATCGGCTCATCCCCTTCCTCCATC
The DNA here is from genome assembly GCA_040375295.1 of Planctomycetaceae bacterium. Lineage (GTDB taxonomy): Bacteria > Planctomycetota > Planctomycetia > Pirellulales > Pirellulaceae > JBEISR01. Next base: position 108,197 of record JBEISR010000015.1, on the reverse strand, counting down.
GACGTGGCGTCCGGGGCTACACGACGCTCAATACGCTGGTCTTCACCGATGAACTTCCGGCGCTCGAGAAGCACGTGCGCCATCTGGCTGCGGCGGGAGTCGACGCGGTGCTGGTTCAGGATCTGGGAGTGGCTAGGCTGATCCGAGAGATCTGTCCCGACCTGGCGATTCATGCCAGCACGCAGATGACGATGACCTGCAAGGAGACGATTGAAGGGATTGAGTCGCTGGGGATCGAGCGGGTGGTGCTTGCCAGGGAGCTGTCGATCGACGAGATCCGCAGAATCGCCTCCGAGACGACGATGCCGCTGGAGGTCTTTATTCATGGGGCATTGTGCGTCGCCTATAGCGGGCAATGCCTGACCAGCGAATCGCTGGGTGGCCGGAGCGCCAACCGAGGGCAGTGCGCGCAGGCCTGCCGACTGAATTACGAATTGATTTGCGATGGGCAAACTCGCGATCTAGGCGACCAGAAGTATTTGCTGAGCCCTCAGGATCTGGCCGGTTATGAGCAGGTACCGCAGTTGATTGAGGCAGGGGTCTGCTCGTTGAAGATCGAAGGCCGCCTGAAGACTCCCGAATACGTCGCCAACATGGTGATGCACTATCGCGATGCGATCGATCGCGCGATGCGAGGGGAGTCGATCGCCTGGGACGATACGACGCGTCGGGAGATGGAGCTGAGTTTTTCGCGAGGCTTCACTCCAGGATGGCTAGAAGGAAACGATCACAAGCGACTGGTGCCGGCGACCAGTAGCGCCAAGCGAGGCGTGCGGGCCGGGACCATCGTGGCGCTGCGCGGCGAAGGGCTGGTAGTCGATCTTCAGACCAGCGTCGCACCTGGCGATGGAGTGGTCTTGGAGGGGAATCGACTGGAAGGAGAGGAGACCGGGGGGCGGATCTATGAACTCTTCGTGCGCGGCGAAAGGGTCGAGCGGGCTGGTCCTGGACGAGCCGAACTGCGACTGGAACGCGGGCGGCTGAAGCAGGCGGAAGTGGTCGCTGGCCAAGGGCTCTGGCTGACCGATGATCCCCAGCTCACCAAGCGACTGCGGCAGTCTTTCGAAGGAGAGGATCCCCGGCGAAGGATGCCTGTAGCGATCGAGATTCAGGTGGAAGTTGGTAAGCCGATCTCGCTGCGGGCTCGATGTTCCGATGGGATCGAAGTTTCTTTCTCGGATCCCTTTGTGCCACCTGTCGCCCGGCAGCATCCGGTCACCGTGGAGCTTTTAGAAAAACAACTGGCAAGGCTGGGTGGGACGGCCTACCAGATCGATTCCCTGCAGGCGACGATCCACGGCCAGCCGATGGTGCCGCTAAGCGTCCTGGGAGGGATTCGAAGGGAATTGGTTCAGCAACTGGATGCGATACGTCAGCGACCTCCGGTGCGCCCGATGGCCGAACCCGATGTCGTGGGGCGGGGCCTGACGGCGGTCCGCAGCAGTGGGAAACAGGAGGAAGCCACCGGGGATCCTGCCGCAAGAGTTCCCCAGCTCCATGTGCTATGCCGGTCGATGTTTCAGTTGGAGTCGGTGCTGGAGGCAGGGGGGAAGTGCATCTACGCCGATTTTCACGACATTCGTCAGTACAAGGAAGCGGTGCGGCTGGCACATCAAGCGCAAGCGAAGCTCTATCTGGCGACGCTGCGGATCAGCAAGCCGGGGGAGAAGGGGCTGTTCCTGGCGATGGCCAAAGCGGGGGCCGATGGGTGGCTTGTGCGGAATCTGGCTGGCCTTCAGTTCGCTCGAGCTAACGGCATCCCCCTGGTCTGCGATTTCTCTCTGAATGTCACCAATCCCTTCACCGCACAGTGGCTGATGCAGCAGTGGGCCTTGCGCGTGACCGCCTCGTACGATCTCAACCGCGATCAGTTGGCCGAGTTGCTGACGGGGGTGCCGCCCGAGTGGATGGAAGTGGTGATCCATCAGCACATGCCGATGTTCCATATGGAGCACTGCGTGTTCTGCAGTGTGATTTCGCCAGGAACCAACAAGACCAACTGCGGCCGGCCATGCGATCGCCATGATGTGCAGCTTCGCGATCGACTGGGCGTCGAACATGTGCTTCATGCCGATATCGGGTGCCGCAATACCCTCTTCAATGGAGTGGCGCAAAGTGGTGCCGAAGCGGTGCCGAATCTTTTGAAGCGGGGGGTGCAGAACTTTCGGATCGAATTCCTCCGCGATGCCCCGGTGGACGAAGTGCGGCAGCATGTGGAACTCTATGAGGGACTGCTTGCCGGCCGCTGGGATGGCGCTCACGTCTGGAAAACGCTTCGCGCCGTCAATCGTCTGGGGGTGACTCGCGGGACCCTCGAACATCCAAGGAATCCTCTGGCGATCCTTTGAGCCAAATCGATGGCGGGCGAGCCCTGCATCGATCCGCCCGCGAACGGATCGATATTCTAATAAGAGTTAGAATGTCGCATGGTGAGGTCAATCGCACTTCCCACAAGCGGGTCTAACAGGTTCCCGGAGACCCGCTTGTGGTGCCAGTGATCCTGGGCTGGAGGGCTAGTTAGTCCAGCCATCGAGAACGCTCTTTCGAGCATCTGCGTCGCTACCGAGGAGCTTTCCAGCGGTATCGCCGGAGGCGACTTTCGAGAAGGCGCTGGAGAGTTCCTCTGGGGTCAGGAATCCTTTGGATGCCCAGAACTTCAGTTCTGCGAGCGTCGCCAGAGGATTCTTGCCACCTTTGGATTCCAGCGTCGGCAGTCGCGATTTCTTGAATGCCTCCTGGCTGATGGCCGATGGCAGGTCTCCCAAAGCGACGGCTTCATCCAGCTTATTCAGGAAGCGGGTCATGCTCTTTTTGATGACGTCGTCTTCCCCTTTCTGCATCTTCTTGGAGACGTCGACGTTATTGAGCTCATCGCTGACCGCGATCGACTTCTTCTCTCCGGCGCGGTAGAGCTTTGCCTTGCAGTTGTTCTGCACGACGCCGACTCTCGATTTCTCGACCTTCACTTCAAAGATCACGATGCAGTCGTAGCCTTCCTGAGCGGCTTGATCGATCAGATCGGAGGTGTCTCCGGTCCCCAGGTAGGTGAGGCCGGGTACCAGTCGCTTGGGGTTGGCTGAGAACTGCTTGCCGATGATTTCTGGTTCGCGCGGGGCATTTGTTCCGGCACCGCCGAAGCCTGGAGCACCGCCAAAGCCAGCCGGTCCGCTGGGCAGTCCACCGCCAGCACCGCCGGCAGCGGGTCCGATTTCCGTTTCGATGCCGCCAGGTGCACCGCCGCCTGCCCCCGGAAATCCACCGGGTGCTCCACCGGCACCTGGGTAACCTGGAGGCGCACCGCCACCACCGGCACCAGGAAAGCCGCCAGGAGCACCTGGGCGGCCACCACCGGCACCTGGGTAGCCCGGAGGGGCACCGCCACCACCGGCACCAGGAAAGCCGCCAGGAGCACCTGGGCGGCCACCACCGGCGCCAGGATAGCCCCCTGGGCCGCCGAAGCTACCTGCGGTGGAATCCGAAGCGGCTCCACCACCGACTTGCGACTGATCGGTCACGTCAGCGAACGCGGTCCCCAGTTGCCCCAGCTCGAATATTTCGGCGACATGTTCCACCAGTGCCTTGCCCATGTCCCCGGTCGTGTCGGTCAAGGAGCTGTTGCCACTGGCGGAAGGAGCTGCTCCGGGGGCACCTGGATACCCACCGGGGGCTCCGCCACCGGGAGACATCTCACCACCACCGGGCCCACCAAAGCCACCAGGCCCGCCACCTCCAGGGCCACCGCCACCAGGCCCGCCACGGCGATTGCCCGTTTCGATCTTGGTGCCTACAGGTGAGTAGGAGGTGACGTCTGATGGGGCATCCAGATCGACACCGACGGCGATCCGTGCTGCGATCTGAGGCTGTTTCTGGAGTGACGACCAGCGGATGCGTTGCATGTACTCAGCCGCTTCTTCGTCCGAGTGCAGCAGGTGCGCGTAGATCATATCGGCCGCGTCTTTTTCGTGTCCCTTGGCAAAGGCATCTTCTGCCATTTCGCGGAAGGTCAGCACTTTGGGTTCGGGTGGTTCGACCTCGGCCAGTGCCTCGGTGCCCTGCCCTTGCTCCCCACCGGGTGCTCCCGGGGCGCCGGGATATCCGCCAGGAGCACCTGGGTAACCACCTGGTGCACCTGGATAACCACCTGGTGCACCTGGCGCTCCTGGACCACCTGGTGCACCCGGGTAACCTGGAGGCGCGCCACCGGCGCTTCCTAGCGAGGGTCTTGCAGCTCCACCACCACCTCCCACCCCCGGATAGCCTTGCGGCCCACCGCCACCGGGTGCTCCAGGGAAACCAGCGCCGGGCATTGGAGAGCCACCACCAGCGCCGGGCATCGGAGAGCCACCACCAGCGCCGGGCATTGGAGAGCCACCACCAGCGCCGGGCATCGGAGAACCGCCACCGGGAGCTCCTGGGAATCCAGCTCCTGGCATGGGCGATCCGCCACCTGCCCCTGGCATGGGAGAGCCGCTGGAGGGGGGAGGGCTCATGGGGCCACCACCCATCGGCGAGCCGGCGCTGGGAGCTTGGGATTCGGTCGGCGCCGGTGCGCCCCCGCCAGCGCCCCCGGCCGACCCTACCTGAGGTCGTGCGGCGCCTTCGGTCGGCGCTTCGGCCACAGCAACTGCTGCGTCATCCTTCTTCGAGCAGCCGGTCAGAACCGCCGGTAGTACCATCATGGCCGCAACGGGCCCGTGCCGAAAACAAGCACGCCAATCCCACCAACGCATGTCGTTTACCTTTCGCCAATTGCATCGAGATCATTAGGGAGTCGGACAAGTGTCGCCAAGCGACGGGAAAAGGGGGCGATGGACCGCTGCCACCTTTTCGCGATTTGTGCATCGTTCCGAGTTTTCTTTAAGATAGATGTCGCATGAGCCTCTGGAAACGACTTTCGACCCCTTCCCGTAAAAAATCAGGTGGCTTTCCCGAAGCGGCACCAAAGGGAGTCGGCTCTGCTTCGGCAAGCAGAGTGCTGGGAAGAGTTGCCGACAGCCCGATTCGGCCGTCTCGGAGATCGATTCGACGTTGCCAAGAGGCTGGAATTGCTTCCTTTTGAACTACCCTTTGCCAAAAACGAGCTACCGGATGCGTCGAATCAGCCAAGCGTTCTTTTTGTTGGCATGTTCTCTGGCGATCGCAACTTCCCTGTCGGCAAACTCCCCCAGGGAGGCCGCGTCTGAGGAAAGCGGGGGGCTGATCGATCAGGTGAAGGGGCTGCCGGTTTCCCAAGCCACCTCCTCCTTGCCGCCCACCGACTGGCTTTTGGACCCCTCGCCCTTTCGGGCCCGCGTCGAGCGATCGGAGGATGCCAGCCAGGTCGTTTTGACCAATGGTCTGATCACGCGCCGCTTTGCGTGGCAGCCGAACTTGGCGACCGTTGGAATCGAGGACGCGACGCACGATCAGCAGTGGCTTCGGGCGATCCAGCCCGAGGCGATTTTCACGTTGGATGGCAAGCCGTATGCGGTCGGGGGGCTGACGGGGCCTGCGAACCCAGCATTCCTGGGATCGATTCCCGAGGGATCGCTGCAGAGTCTCCCCGGGAGCATGCAGGTCCGCGGATTTCGGATGGGGCCAGTGGAGCCACGAATGGGATGGAAACGGAATCGCCATCACCAGGAATCAACTCGATGGCCGCCTTCGGGAGTCCATCTGCAGTGGATCTTCGACTCGCAAGTCGAAGGAGCCGACCTGCAGGTGGTGGTCCATTACGAGATGTACGACGGACTGCCCGCGTGGAGCAAATGGGTGACGGTGGAGCATCGTGGTGGTCGGGAGGTGCGGATCGACCGGTGCATCAGCGAAAAGCTTTCGGTGGTGGAATGGGCATCCGAGGTGGATGATTTGAGCAGCGCGACGCGGCCTCCCTCACTGCATATCGAGACGGACATGGCGATGGGGGGCATGATGTCGGCAGGGGCCAATCGCCGATCTTTCCGTTGGCTGCCCGATCCCGACTACGCGACGCAAGTCAATTACAAGCGTCTGACCCCCTGCATGCTGGAGGTGGGGCCGGATTTGGGGCCGGCGGCAACACTGAAATCGGGAGATCGGTTTGAATCGCTGAGATGCTGGGTGCTGCCGACGGGAACCGATGATCGCGAACGTCAGGGGTTGGCGGTGCGGCGACTGACCCGCACCATCGCTCCTTGGGTCACCGAGAATCCGCTGATGATGCACTGCCGTTTCGCCGATCCAGAAAGCGTACGTCGCGCCATCGATCAATGCGCCGATGTCGGTTTTGAGATGGTGATCCTCACTTTTGGAAGCGGGTTTGACATCGAGTCGACAGATCCGCAGGTTTTGAAGCGAGCCAAGGAGTACTCGCAGTATGCTGCGTCCAAGGGAATCGAAATCGGTTGCTACTCCCTGCTCGCTTCCCGCTCGGTGGGACAGGCCGACGACGTGGTGATGCCATCGGGAGAGAAACCCGCCTTCGGCCAGTCGCCATGCCTTTGCAGTCGCTGGGGCGAAGAGTACTTTGCCAAGCTGCGAACGTTCTACCAGGAGAGCGGGTTTCGGCTGCTGGAACATGATGGGTCGTATCCCGGGGATCCTTGTGCCAGCACCCTGCATCCTGGGCATCGGGGACTGGAGGATTCCCGTTGGCGCCAGTGGGAATCGATTCGCGACTTCTATCGATGGTGTCGCCAGGAAGGAATCTACTTGAACGTCCCTGACTACTATTTCCTCTCGGGTTCCAACAAGACCGGAATGGGATACCGGGAGACCAACTGGTCGCTCCCCAGGGAACAGCAAGTGATCCACACGCGTCAGAACATCTTCGATGGCACGTGGGAAAAACAGCCCTCGATGGGATGGATGTTCGTGCCGCTGACGGAGTACCACGGCGGGGGCGCTGCGGCGACGATCGAGCCGCTCAGGGAGCATCTGGACCATTATCGAACGATGCTGGAGTCGAATCTGGCGCTTGGGGTACAGGCCTGCTACCGAGGTCCACAGCTCTATGACACCCAGGAGACGCGGGAGATGGTCGCCGCTCAGGTGGCTTGGTTCAAGAAGTACCGGCGATTGCTGGAAGCGGATCTGATCCATGGCCGCAGGGCAGACGGCACGCGTCTCGACTGGATGCTGCATCTGCTTCCCGAAGGCAAGGACCGTGGCGTGCTCGTTGTCTTCAATCCCACCCAGCGCGATAGGTCGGAAGAGTTGCAGGTGCCTCTTTATTACAGCGGGTTGCAGGATCAAGCCTTCGTCCGTCCAAGCGATGGGGAGGCGGTCGAGGTTTCGCTCGATTCATCCAGGCGTGCCCGGATGCTTGTCACGGTCCCTGCGGGAAAGATGGCTTGGTGGGTGATCGGTTCGAAGCCATGAACCAGTCGCTGCGAAACAGTCGCTTTTTCCGCCCCACCCGGTCCCGCCGCCGTTGAGGCGGAACCGCCGCTGCAAGCGAAATCGCCCCTAGCAGATGGGGTGCCTTGTCCGCAGTGAGCACGATGGGGATCGGAGCCAGTGAGTTGGTCGCCTCTGCGGTTGCTCAGCGGGCAACTTCGGCCGGTGAGGATGCGGAGGTCGCTTCGGCGGTTGTTGCTGCTGGACTGACCTCCGAAGCTGGCACGATCGAGGACCGCGGTTCGATTCGGAAGCCACTGGCGATCTGGAGATCCTGACCTTCCAGCTTGGCTAGATTGCTGGCATCCATCGTAAAGACCAAGGTAAAGCGTTCTCCCTGATCGTTCGAAAGATGGAGGTGGATCCAAGTGACGTCCAGATCCTGAGCGACCCCCTGCGACACGGTGCGTAGGAGTCTCAGGCCACCTTCCGTTTGACCTTCGCTGGCCTCGAGGAACTGCGAGAATTGCTCCCCCAGTGAAGTGCGGAGATCTGCCTGGAAGCCTTCCAGCGACTGATGCTGTCCGGGGTCCAAATCAGGCAGGCGTGTGATATTGCACTGCGCGAATGGCTTATTGTTCTCGACATACTTCATCAGCATGTGGTCGCCACGATCGGCCATGACATGCCACCGTTGGGAAGCCAGGAGTGAGAATCCAGCTTCTTTCCCTGCGACCCGAAGAAGCCTGCCGCCATGTGCAGGTACCGCCAGTGTCAACCCTTCCTTCAGTCGCTCACCAACCACCGCGCGATCGACTGGAGCCCGAAGCATTCGCACGCGAGCAGTGACTCGAAAGCCGGGAATCGCCTCGCCAATTTCTCGATGCTCTTCCAAGGAGGCCGCAATCCACTGAATCATTTTGGCTTTTCGATCGTAGCGAGCCTTGCCATCGATCGTAATGGAAGTGGGCACCTCTTTTGCGGCCCCTTCGACTCGGCCGCTGAAAGTGATCTGCGCGACCGATTCATCTGCCTCCTCCAGCTTGGCAACCACCGCGTGACGAAGGACGGAATCGAGGTTCAGAAGTCGGCAGATCGAATCGGACGAAGGCTCCCAGGAGGCACCTAGTTTCAGCGCCCCGCCAGGGAGCAGCTCGTCGGCGTAAAGGCTCCATAGCACCCCATCTACCAAGTCCCGCTCGTCCCGCGAGAGAGGCTGGTCCTGACCTGTCGTCAGCACCAAACCAGCATCGCGCACTCGCACCAGACGTGCGACATCGGGACGCACGCGGCGCTGCTGCGTCACCTTGCCGACGCGATGGTCCACCACCGCCTCATGAAGATCGACGAACGAAACCATGCCGTCCGCTTCAGGGATTGGGCTGGCGAAAAACTCGGTCATGTCGGTAGTGGAATTGGCCGCCAGTTCAATCAGCTGAACGGCATCCCCTATCTTCGCACGGTGGTCGCGGACCCGCAGCTCCCCTTCCAGCTCGACCAGCGTCCGCGTTCGAATTCCCCGGGCTGTTTCCCATGCGGTGTTGCCCGGTTCCCCTGCGACGGTCGGACGATGGAGTTGCCAGCACGAAGCGCCGGCGGTCATTAAGCCGAGAAGAACCGATCGCCGGGAGAGCGAGTGCGAGGGTGCATTCCCCTCGACGAGGCATGGACCCATGTGCCGCAGATTGCCTGGTTTGACTTTCATCGATTCTTCCCATCCCTGCGAAGCGATGCATTGGACTGCAGATCTGGTTCGGATTGTCGGCAGGAACCATTTCCTAAGACGGCCTTCCGGAGATCATTTCCTTGTATCGACCCTACTACCGACGATTTCCGGGAGATTTGCACCAACAGGAGAGTTCTACTCAGGCATCGCAGCTTGATTTAGCCAGCATCTCAATTTGCGACGTGTGGGGTCGGTTGAGGAAGGATGTTTGAAAATATCGGCGTGCCCAACCACTTTTTTTCAAGAGGCTTGTGGCGACAAATGGTTCGTTTCTCCAGGAACTGCGGTGGGAAACCGCGATTATTTTCGGACAGTTGGTTTTTCGTCTGCTTTGGCACTTTGTTTGCGACAGTGAACTTTGGCGTCGGTCAAAGCGTCTGATGTGACGCAGGACAGAAAATCGGTTGGAATGGGTGATGGTCGGTAGGGCAACATCCGCTCAGGATGAGCGATGGTCCAGGAAGGGTCGGTCGGGTGGCGGTTTGGAGCCGCAGGGATCATCCGAGCGATTTTGGCGGTGAGGGAGGAAACAAACGATGCATAGCGACTACAAGATTGCGTTGATGCGAGAGCTTCGGGACCAGCAGGTCCGTTTTGCCCCTCGGGGGAAGCGGATCGAGCAGGCGGATCGGGCGGAGAAGCTGATGGCAGAACTCCAGCCGGACCGGGAGTATCCGTTTGAATTTCTTTTCTACCGAGTCACCGACCATCGTCCAGAGGACGTGGCCCGGCAGCTGATCCGCGGTGAGGATGCAGTTCATGATCTGCGTCTGTTCGTCGAGGACATCACAGACTCGCTGAACATGCGAATTGAGGAGATGCCAGAGCAGGTGCACACGGTGGAATCGCTCAGCAAAATGTTCAACGTTTCCACCAAGACGATCGCGAGGTGGCGTGATCAAGGGCTGGTCAGTCGTCGCTTCGTAGCTGATGGTCGCAAGCGGATCGGTTTTCTCAACAGCAGCGTGGAACGGTTTGTTGCGGGGAATCGTGAGCGGGTGGCCAGGGGGGAACGCTTCAGTCAGATGACCGAGGAGGAGCGGAGCGAGATTGTCGAGCGGGCTCGGGTTTTGGCACAGGAAGGGGCGGGTCTGATCGAGGCGTCGCGGCGGATCAGCCAGGTCATGGGGCGCAGCATCGAGGCGATTCGCTACACGCTGAAGAACTTCGATAAGTCGAATCCGAGTATGGCTGTCTTTCCCAGCATGAAGCAGTCGCTCAGCATCGACGATCGCAAGGCGATCTTCTCGCAGTACCAGCGTGGAGTCAGCATCGCGACGCTGAGCAAGCGGTATCGTCGCAACAGGAGCAACATTGTCAGGCTGGTCAATGAAAGCCGTGCGCATCTCCTTACGGAGTTGCCGCTGGCCTACATTCCCAACGACGACTTCGACAAAAAGAGCCTCTTGGATTCGATCCTGGCTCCCATGCCTGAGAACCCGTCGGGGACCCGCAAGGTGAAAGCACCAGCCGGTCTGCCTCCCTACTTGGCTTCGCTTTACGACGTCCCTCTGCTGACTCGCGAGCAGGAATACCACCTGTTTCGGCAGATGAATTTCCTGAAGCACCGTGCCTCGAAGCTTTTGGAGAGCTTGCAGAAGCAGAATCCGAAGGCGTCGGTCATGGATGAAATCGAGAGTCTGTACCAGAAGACAGGCGAAGTGAAGAACCGGATCGTTCAGGCCAATCTGCGACTGGTGGTTTCGATTGCCAAGCGGCATGTCGGTCCCAACGATGACTTCTTCGCCTTGATCAGCGATGGCAACATGTCCTTGATTCGCGCGGTCGAAAAATTTGATTACTCACGTGGCAACAAGTTCAGCACCTATGCCACCTGGGCGATCATGAAGAACTTCGCCAGGACTATTCCAGACGAGTTCAAGAGGCGCGAGCGTTTCAAGACGACGCCGGAGGATATCTTCCTGGCGAGGGAGGATGAACGAGCCGATCAGTTTGCAGCGGAGATCGACCAGAGGAATCGCCAGGACCAGATCCAGGGGATTCTCGAAAAGCTGGACGCTCGCGAGCAGGAGATCATCATTCGCCGCTTTGGTCTGGATCATCGGCACGAACCGCTGACACTCAAGGAAGTGGGGGAGACGATGGGGGTGACCAAGGAGCGGATTCGGCAACTAGAAGTTCGTGCGATCTCCAAGTTGCGGGCTCTTGCCGAGGCAGCGAAGATCGAAATCTGACTTTGACCGGTCTTGATGCGAAGTTGACGAAGGCGGCACGGAAACGTGTCGCTTTTTTTATTCATCCGACGATTCTGTAGGGCCCTTGGTCTCACAAATCACTCCTGCTATCGAACGTCGCCACAAGACCAGTGCAGCCTAATTCCAGCGTCGCAGAACGTTCCATCCGGTGACCTGCAAAGGGCAACTCGATCGGGATGCCTTAGATGCCATCGTCATGCGGAAAAACCCCCAGGGTGGACGAAACCTTTCGCCCTCGTTCCTTCTTGCGACATTTTGCAACTCACTTCTCGACTCGCGCGAAGTCGCGAAGGTAGGAAGCGGGTGAGAGCCCAGTCTCATTGGCAATTCCTTGCTGGGGATCCAGTCGACTTCTTGTTTGGGCTGTCCCTTGTTCGTTGCCAATCGAATCGACTGGTCGAATCTCGCTTGGAACCGGTGGTCATCGGCTGACGAACGACCTGCGTCTTGCCTACTTCGCGTCTTGGCGGCTTCGCGTGAGACCAAGGGATCCCAATTCGAACTGTCTTCAGCGCGCATCGGAGGCGATGCGCCTTTCCGCCAGTGCCTGATCGACTTCTTGGATGTATTTCTTGCCAACCGATCGGCGAGGATGAATCAGGTTGTAGTAGACGATGTACCAGAGGGCAGCGATACCATCCTTCAGGCCGATCTTTTTACCTTCCTCGTAGGTTCTCCCGTAATAGGAGATCGGCACCTCATAGGTGCGGGCCCGGGTCTTGCAGATCATCGCGGTGATCTCCACTTCCATACCGAATCCATGGCTGGTCAGCACCAGTGGCCGAATGACTTCCCGGCGAAACGCTTTGTAGCAGGTTTCGATATCCGACATGTTCCGGTTGGTCAGGAAGTTGCAGAAGTAGGTGAGGAACTTGTTGGCCAGGTAGTGATAGAAGTAGAGAACTCTCGCAGCCTTCTTCACCAGGAAACGACTTCCGTAGACCACGTCGGCTGTGTCTTCGAGGATCGGGGCCAGCACGTCGGGTATCTCACTGGGATCGTATTCCAGATCGGCATCCTGGATGATCAGAACATCCCCCGTCGCACTCTGGATGGCTCGACGGACCGCCGCCGTCTTCCCCTGATTGGTAGGCTGACGCATCGCGCGGACGCGATCTTGGTGGTTTCTAGAAAAGCGGTCGATCACCTCCCAGGTGCCGTCCGTGGAACCATCGTCGACGACGAGAACTTCCAGTTGCTGGAAGGGAAGGGAAAGGACCTTTTCCAGAATGGTCTCGATCGAATCGACTTCGTTGTAGGCTGGGATGAGCACCGAGATTTTCATGACGATTCCTTTGGTGGATCTCCTTCAGCGGAACTCTGGGATCGCTCCAGCGAGACCTTGATTTGAATCCTGCCGATCGCCGGGAGGGGATTGCTCCATCGGTCCTTCTGCTGCTTGATCCATCCTAGCGGTAGACCATTCCAGTTGGCGACGCACCAGCCATTCGCTTCGGACAGCCTTTCCCTGCCACTTTCGCCTCTGGCCCATCGCTCGGCCTGCTCCACGTTGAGTTCGACCGATCGAAAGGGAGTGAAGTAACGGCGATCCAGCTTCGCTAATGCGTGGCATGGCTGCCAGGAGGATCCGGCGCTATGTAGCAACTGGCATCCTTCCAGGAACGGCTCCGCCAGCCAAGCCCGTGAGTCTTCGGGAGCTCCAAGGATGTGGTCACCACTGCATTGTAAGGCGAGTCCACGGGAAGATCCAAAGCTGTGGAGCGCCGAAAAGAGTGTGTCGGAACCACCTGATTTACCATGAGGACTCGCTGGTTGCCTGACTTTTCGCAGGCTGGAGGAGCGGTTTTTGGAGGGGCCTGTGGCTCCCTCCCCTGCGGTCTGCTGCGGGATGGCTTCACCGGTGCGATGGAGCACTGCTGCAAAGGCGCCTTCGCATCGATCGCGGTCGGGCCACACTCGGTAGCTGCTGGGGTGCAGTCGACTCTGCCACGCCAACAGTTCCTGGACTGGTCGCGATTCCCAGCATCCTGGCTGGGTTGCTTCCAGCCATTGCACGACCTCTTCATTTTCCTCCGTCGCGAAAGTGCAGGTCGAATAGACTAGGCGACCACCTGGTGCGACCAGACGGCTAGCTGCATCCAGGATCCTTTTTTGACGAGCTGCGGCGTGACGGATCTGTGGTGAACTGAATGCGTTGCTGGAGCGTTTCCCACCAGCGACCATCGCCTGACCACTGCATGGTGCATCGACCAGTACGGCATCGAATCGCTCGGAAAATCGCTCCGCCATTTGCTCGGGATCCATGCGGCAGGTGGCAAACGAAGGGTTTCCGGTCTGGTGCAGCACCCATCGGAGCAGCTCCGTGCGTCCAGCAATCGGCTCATTGGCCACCAAGAATCCCTCGGGGCCCAATTGTTCCAGAATGGCCGATGCCTTCCCGCCAGGGGCCGCGCAGAGGTCGCAGATGGTTTGCGATGGCTGGACATCCAGCAGGCGGACGGCCAGCAGCGAACCGGCATCCTGGATGTAGTAACGCCCCGCGGCGTAGCAGAGGCTTTGAGAGGGGCGGACTTGGGAGTCCAAAAGCCAACGTCCCAAGGGATGCCAGGGGACCTTTTCGACGTGGAACGGGAGACTTCCTTCTGACTGATCGGGCCGAAGTCGAATCGACCGTGGGGGAGGTTGCTGCAGGGCAGCTTCGATCGACGTGCCGCGATCGGCGGCCATCTGAAGCGATTGCAGCAGCGTGCCCCACCTCGATCCATCTAACTCCATGCTCTCGGCTCCCTGTCGTTGGATCGATACCCTTTTTCCTCCTGTTGGCCCCTTCTCCTCCAGGTGGCAGGGACTGCTGCATTGTATCGATCGCCAGCGGAATGGATGGGATGAAGCGGCTTGATTTACCTTGGCTTTCGCCAGGTTGCTCAACCGCTATGATGGGAGGCTTGCGTGGGCCCCTCAGCGTCGGATCGCTTCGGTGGTCCGACTTGGCTGGCGATCAAGATCGCTGGGATGGAGTGGGGAGGTGTGTGTTTGGGAGAGTCGCTGTGACAGCGCCGGACTGGAAGTTGTTGATGGCGCGCGACCGGCGATCGCTGGAAGCAACCTGGAAAAAACTCTCCGTAGGCGATTCGGCGCCTGTCGGTCCAGCGGCCGACCGATTCTGGGAGAGCTTTCACGCTTCTGCCCGATTGCTCAGTTCAAGACTTTCTCTGCCGCTGCGACTGGAGTACGATCCGGATCTTCCGATCAGCCAGCATCGTCAGGAGATCATGGCGTCCCTGAGGCAGCGCAGGTGCCTGATTGTATGTGGAGAAACGGGGTCAGGGAAAAGCACCCAACTACCGAAGATCTGTCTGGAGGCAGGGCTGGGCCGCAGCGCGGTCATCGGCCATACGCAGCCTCGGCGCATCGCCGCCCGCTCCATCGCCGCACGATTGGCCGAAGAGCTAGGATCGCCCTTGGGGCAGGCAGCTGGATTCAAGATGCGATTTTCCGATCGCACCGATCCCAAGACTCTGGTCAAGCTGATGACCGATGGTGTGCTGCTTGCAGAGATCCAGCGGGATCGCTGGTTGGAGCAGTACGATGCAATCATTCTGGACGAAGCGCATGAAAGGTCGCTGAACATCGATCTGTTGATCGGCTATCTGAAGCGAGTCATCGCCAGACGACCCGATTTCCGACTGATTATCACGAGCGCCACGATCGACGCCGCACGATTTGCGGAGCATTTCGGCGATGCGGAGGGGCCCGCCCCAATCTTCACCATCGCCGGAAGAACCTATCCGGTGGAGTTGCGTTACCGGCCAGTAGTCGGCGATAGAGCGGACGAGGAGGATCGCCAGGAAGCGTCGCTTGATCAGCGGCTTTGCGATGCGATCGACGAGTTGCTGCAGGATGCCGAGGGAGACCTACTGATATTTCTTCCGACCGAACGGGAGATCCGAGAAACGGCTCAGGTGGTACGTGGCCACTTGGTGCGCCGAGGTTTGGTGGATCGATTCGATCTGTTGCCGCTTTACGCACGATTGGCGGAGTCGGATCAGGATCGCATTTTCCATCCAGGGCCCAAGCGGCGCATCGTGTTAGCGACGAACGTCGCCGAATCCTCTTTGACCGTCCCAAGAATCGGTGCGGTGATCGATACGGGGACGGCCCGCATCAGTCGTTTTGCCCCGCGCAGCAAGGTCCAGCGGCTGCCGATCGAACCGATCTCGCAGGCATCGGCCAACCAGCGAGCTGGTCGGTGCGGACGACTGTTTCCCGGCATCTGCGTACGGCTTTACTCCGAGACTGATTTCCAAACTCGCTCCCCATTCACCACCCCTGAGATTCGCCGTAGCGCACTGGCTGGGGTCCTGTTGCAGATGAAGCTGGTCGGGATCGAAGACCTGGAATCGTTTCCCTGGCTGGATCCACCGCGTCCCGAAATGATTCGGGAGGGGATCGCCACCCTCCGCGAACTCCAGGCACTCGATGGGGACGGCCGACTGACCCCTATCGGGCGCATGCTGGGGCGATGGCCCGTCGATCCCCGAGTCGGAAGGATGCTGATTGCTGCATCCGAAAACCAATGCTTGGCGGATGTTCTGGTGATCGCCAGCGCCCTGGAAGTTCTTGATCCTCGGATCCGTCCCCCCGAGAAGCAGCAGGCGGCAGACGAAGCGCATCAGATGTTTCTCGATCCCTTCAGCGACTTTATCAGCTACTTGAAGCTTTGGGATCAGTACCAGCGTTGGAAAGCCGATCTGGGGCGAAGCCGGCTGCAGAAGGCGTGTGAAAGCCGCTTTCTGTCGATGGTACGGCTGCGCGAATGGAGCGAAGTGCATCGGCAATTGCTGGAGCAGGTGGAAGCGCAAGGGCTGAAGGTGGGGCGGCGCTGGGTGGAGCCAAGTTCCACGGAAGCCGAAGTGGTGGAGAAGGAACCAGATCGATGGGCTCCCTCGGATCTCTATCGACGGATCCACCAGAGTCTTCTTACGGGGTTGCTCTCCGGGGTCGCAATGGCCGACCAGGAGGGGCGATATCAAGGAGCTCACGGGATTTCGTTCACGCTGTGGCCAGGCAGCGGACTGCGCGGGACGCGCCCCAAATGGATCGTCGCTGCTGAGGTCGTGGAGACCACCCAGCGTTACGGCCGTACCGTCGCTCGCATCGATCCCCGGTGGATCGAGCCGATGGCGGGGCACCTGCTGGATTACCACTACGATGCCCCATTTTTCAGTCGCAGAAACGGCGCCGCCAGCGTCCAGCGACGCGGCAGCCTCTTCGGACTTCCTATCGTCCCACGCCATCCTGTCCCGTTGGCACCCATCGATCCTGCCCTGGCCCGGCGTCTGCTGATCGATCAGGGGCTTTCGGAAGGGGAATTGGCCTCCCGAGCCGGATTCTATCAGTCCAATCGCAAGACGATCGCCGAGTTAGAGCGATGGGCTGCGTGCGCAAGACAGCGACAATGGATCATCGATCCCTATCGCCTGCAGCAGTTCTACGAGCAGCATCTGCCCAAGGAGATAGTCGATCGCCGGTCTCTGGAAGCTTGGGATGCATCGATCGATGCCAACCATCCGATCTACCTGAATGCCGCTCAGTGGATCGACCAGACGACGCGCCAGGAACTCGAGGAACGATTTCCCGCCGATGTCCAACTGGCATCGACAAAGATGCCTGTGGTCTATCGTTTTCAGCCTGGGGCCGAAACGGATGGAGCGACCTTGAGTGTGCCTCAACCGATGCTTGCACAGATCTCCAACGAACAGGCTCCCTGGTGGATCCCAGGATTCATGGAAGAGTGGGTGGTCGCGCTGATCAAGTCGCTTCCCAAGAGGTTGAGGAGCCAGTTGGTGCCGGCTTCTCATGTGGCCCAGCAGTTGATCCACCAGTGGCGCGAGGAAGGATGGGGCAAGAGACCCTTCTGGCCCACCCTCACCGAAGGGCTTTCCCGATTGGCAGAACAGCCGATCGAACGAAAGGATTTTCAGTGGGAAAAGATCCCAGAGCACCTGAAGATTCGATTCGAAGTGGTCGGTCCGGAAGGGAAGTCGATCGGGGCAAGTCGCGATCTGGAACAGCTCAAGCAGCAATTCGTTACCCAGGATACCCAGCCGCGGCGGACCGAACATGCGACGCAATACCCATGGCTCCACCGGAGACATCCGACGTTTCCTGATCTCACCATCCCCAAGCAAATCTCGGTCGATCATCATGGGATGACGATCCTCAAGTATCCCGCGCTGTCTGCTGCCGACACCGATGCAACGCTGGAATGGTTTGACGATCCAGAGACAGCGATTCGTCATCATCGCCAAGGTCTCTGGAAGCTGCTTTCGATCGCGGATCGAAAAGAGGTGAAGATGCATCTGACTCACCTGCCGGGGATTTCCAGGTCGCTGATGCTGCTTGGGTCGGTCCTTCCCAAAGACAGGATGATGGAAGGGCTGGGCTGGCTGTTGATCACGATCGCCTACCCGGCTCCCGAGGTTGAAGTGTGGAGCCCGGAGGAATGGACTAGGTTGAGAAGTACGCGGCTGGAGCGATTGGGGGGCGCTGCCGATGAAGTGGCCAGATGGCTTCCGGAATGGGCGGAGGCACACCACCGCGTTTCCTTGAAATTGGAGGGGACCCCACGCCCTGCCGAATCGGTCCGGCTTGCAATCAAGAATCAGTTGGTGGCTCTCTACGATCCCTCATTCCTCCAGCAGACCCCCTGGGAGTGGCTGCGAGAGTTTCCAAGATATCTGAAGGGGATGGTGGTCCGATGCGACAAGTCCGCAGGGCAGCTCCCGAAAGACCAAGCGACGGAAGCTATCTTGAAGCGATTCTGGGACGCATGGGAACAACGCCCTGGAGAGGATCACCAAAGAACGATCGAGGAGCAGTGGCAGCAATTTCGATGGGCGATCGAAGAACTGCGAGTCTCCCTCTTCGCGCAGGCTCTCGGGACCCGCATCGCCGTCTCACCCAAACGACTTGAGAAGATGCTGGAATCGCTGTTGCAACCCCGTTGAGCCTTTCATCTATTCGGAGATCCAACAGGCTTTATTGCAGTCTCCAGCGTGGCTTGACCCAAGCACGGTGGATCGTCCTGCTACCTTTGTCCAACGCCAAGGTCCACCAAGCGATTGGAATCGCGCTACAGATCACTTCGCCAATCCGGCGATGCAGTAGCAGGTGGCCATGAACCTAAAAAATTGCTGGATGGACCAGCAAGAAGGGCATGTGCCTGCCTCGTGCCCAAGCGGTTCATCTCACGCAGTCACAAAGGCACAGAACTGCAAGAGACATTGATCGGTCCACACTCTCCGTGGATCTGTGGCTCCGTGAGAGGCAACTAGGCGAGCTCAGGTGCTTTTGGGTTCCATCGTTCCCAATGACACACAGAATTAGCGGACGGCCCCGTTTCGGCTGGTAGATCCGGGGAGTTAGATCTGGTAGTTGGAATCGAGTCCCAGGTCGTCGCCGGTACCGGATCGGATCTTGAGCTTTGGCTTTTCTAGCACGACCGTGGTTCGAGGTGCAACGCTGGAAGTGATCCAGACACTGGACCCGATCACGGCGTCGTGGCCGATGATGGTCTTGCCCCCCAAAATCGTCGCGTTGGCGTAGATGACAACACGATCTTCGATCGTCGGATGCCGCTTGCTGCCTCGGATCAGTTGCCCTTCGGCATCGGTCTGAAAACTGAGTGCGCCCAGCGTGACACCCTGGTAGATTTTGACGCGACTGCCGATCTCGCAAGTCTGGCCGATCACCACGCCGGTGCCGTGATCGATGAAGAAGTGGTCCCCAATCGTCGCGCCCGGATGGATGTCGATCCCTGTCTGCTTGTGGGCCCACTCGGTCATCATCCTGGGGATGAAGGGGACACCAAAGCGGTGGAGTTGATGGGCGATGCGGAAGATGGTGATCGCTTCTAGGCCGGGGTAGCAGAAAATGATCTCGTCCCGGTGAGACACAGAGGGATCGCCCTCGAATGCAGCGTCGACATCCGTAGCCAGGACCGAGCGAAGATCGGGAATCGTCTCCAGGAACGAGATCGCGATGGCCTGCCCCTTGGCTTCGTAGTCCGAAGGGCACTCCTCAATCCGACGCTGGCGAATCCGATCATCATGCCGAAGAGCGCGAGCGATCTGTGTGGTTAATTGATCGTGCAGATTGTCGATGAGGTTGCCGACATGGTAGGTGACGTTGCCGATGTGAAGCCCTTCCCGCCGACGAAAGCCGGGGTAGAGCAGATCCTTGAGGTCTTCCAGGATCTGGATGATCACTTCGTACTTGGGCAAAGGGCAGTGCCCCAGGTGATTGATCCGATCGGATTGGCCGTAGGTGGCGACGATCCGGTCGGTTAACCTGGGAAGCTGTTCCTTAAGACGCACATCCGATGCCATCAAGCTGCCTCCTTGCAGCCGAGATGGTGCCCAGGGCCGGCAGATTGCCTTCGGCTACTCTGCCAGTCGCCTGAAGCAGGATCTCGATATTCGCTTTGCCACGACTTGGACTGCTAGATGCATGGCAACGCACCGACGAGGGTTCTATCGGTTCTCTCTTTGCCGTCGAATCACTGACGATCCGACAATCCCTTGCGGCCGCTCAATCCGTAAAACTTCTAATCGCTAGATAAAGGCCCTTCCGACAAGTCCGTCGGGTTGTATCCGTCCGATCGACCGAAAGTGAGCGGGCTGGAATCGGATAGGCAATAGCTACCGAAGGAAGCCTGGGGATAGCACCCTCCCTCTGAGATGGTGCAAAATGAAGACCTTACCCTTCCAGGGTGAGGGTAACAGTGTGCTGAGGCAGTGGCCACCATCCGTTCTCGTGTCGATCCACTGGGCCTTTGCGTCCCTAAGAATCCCAGTTGGATCTAGATCAACGGGACTTGCCATGCGGACGATGGAGGGAAGAGGTTCGACGAAGCAATAAAAAAACCGCCGCTGGAAGACCAGCGGCGGCTGTGCGTCTTGTTCAAGACAGATCGGAAACCGGATCAGTCGAGCACATCGGCAGGAATGATTTCGGTCCCGTTACGGGTTCCGAGAGCACCCCAAACACCGAATGTACTACGACCAACGCGTCCGTTCTGGCTTTCGAAGTTCGGAGCGACGTTGTTGACCGGGTTGCCAGCATCAACCGTGTTGGGGATGAACTTGATGGCGTTGTCGCCAAGAAGCACATGGACCCCACCTGGGTGATAGCTGGAAGCGGAGAAGATACCCCAATCCCAGTCGTTCGGGTAACCAAACGGAATGCAGGATGGGCTGTTGGGAGGCAGAACGGTATTGAACCCGGTGAAGTTCATACGACCGTCTGGCCAACGAGATCCACGCCAATCGCCGACCTGAGTCGTGTTGATGTAGAGTCCCTGAACCGCAGCTCGCTTGCACGCATCTGGGTTGTTCTGGACGTTGGTGACCGCGTTGGTGGTCCAACCCTGAACTTTCCGCTGACCGTCGTTGGTGCCCGTTTCCGAAAGGAACAGGGTGTTCGACAGTCCGTCGGTGGCGTCTCGGAACGACTTCTGGTAACGAGCCTGGAACATCCCGCGGTTGGCATTGGTCGACCAGTTCCAGTGGGAACCTTCCACCGTATCACCGACGCAGAAGACGTAGTTAGACCGACCAACCTGCCAAGCGTTCTGAGCCGCATTACGGCCTGGATCGGATGGGCAACGGAGGGTAGGAATCTGGGTACGCCAGGGCACGTAACCACCATTGAAAGTCACCCAGGGCACTGGACCACCAGGGATCGAAACCCCTGGCAAGTCACCACCGACCATTGGGAAACCATTCTCGATCTGGTTGAACAGAGGGGTCTGTTCCATGAAAGGCAACAGCGCGGGAAACGCGCTGCGGCATTCCTGGTTGTTGAATCGCCAGTCAGGACCGGTCGTTCCACCGTAGCTGGCTGGAAGCAACTTGTAGGTCGATTCGTAGTTGTAAAGCGCCAAGCCGATCTGCCGAATGTTATTCGAGCAGCTCATACGACGAGCGGCTTCACGTGCTTGCTGAACAGCAGGCAGAAGCAACCCGACCAAAACGCCGATGATCGCGATGACCACCAGCAGCTCCACCAAGGTGAAGCCACGCAAACCGGACCGTCTCCTCATGCGACGCACTCCTGAGAAAAAAAAGAAAAAAGAACAACCTGCAAACCGTCCGACGAGCCGGTCGCCTTTCAGCCGCCGTAGTTGCAAATGAAAAGAAAATTGCGAAAACTACTGGAAGACAAGGCGTTTGCGGACCGCCGCACACTCTATACATCGAACTCTATAGTAAAGATCCTGAAGGTGGACGTCAACAAAGAGCCCGACAATTTCCCCTTACTAACCGCATTACAGGTTGGATTTCAACCATTGCAGGAAAGTTCCTTAGAATCGACGAAGGCCGCTAAAACAGGTGGTTTTCGCCTGTTTTGTCCCCCAGGAAGTAGTGGTTATTCCTGCAGCGGTCTCGTCGTGGTTTTTCTGCAGATCGATGGAACGCCGAGACGGGAGGATTTGTTTTCCTAGAAGCTGCGGCTCAGGCAATTCCCGACTGGGAGGCTCCCGGC
Source organism: Planctomycetaceae bacterium (assembly GCA_040375295.1). Taxonomy (GTDB): domain Bacteria; phylum Planctomycetota; class Planctomycetia; order Pirellulales; family Pirellulaceae; genus JBEISR01. Next base: position 86,450 of record JBEISR010000015.1, on the reverse strand, counting down.
GTCTTTGGATCGGTGGAATAGAACAATCGGGCCTTTCAGCCGTTTAAGTGGGGCAACGCCATCCTACTGTTACACCATGGAGCCATGCTGGAATTGCGATGCAAGATTGGTGTTAGGGCGCGAGCCGTTCGGTTCTTTTGCGTTAAGCCGATGCACACTGGAGGGCTGCGTCCTTCCACTTCGATTTGCACGATTCCTGACAGTACGGCGTCGAATGTCCGGCGACCTTCCCTGGGCGATTCCAAACCAATGCAGTGAAGCGATCGCTACCCACCATCATCCCGGATGGACCGATAAGTCGGGCTCTGCCGTGGCCCCGTTCGAGCGTGTAGCGAAAAAGGAGCCGGAGTCGATTCTCGATTTTCTTGCGAAGTAGCCCCAGGAATCCCCCATACTTTTTTCGGTACGATCTTCAAGAGAGTGGAAGGCGTCGAACGAACGAGAAGGTCGAGCGAATGAATGAACCCCAGAGCCTGGGATATCTGGAACGATTGACATTGCAACTGATTGCCGGGGCGTCCTTGCTCCCCGAGGAAGTCGCGGCCAGGCATGCCGATTTTTTGAAGAGCCATCAAAACGCGGATGGTGGCTGGAGTGGTCGCGAGGGCCCCAGCGATCTCTACTACACCAGCTTTGCGTTGAGAGCCTTGACGATCTTGGGGCAATTGGAAGGTCCGCTGGCCTTTCGGGCTAGAGATTTCCTGTCGTCCCGAATGACGACACAACAGTCCTGGGTCGATTTGTTGGCGCTGGTCTATGGTGGCAAGCTGTTGGAGGCGGCGTGCGACGCCAGTCCGTTCGATGGGCAGGAGAAGGGCTGGAGCGAGCGGATTGCAGGTTCCTTAGCCAACCTTCGCCGACCCGACGGAGGATATGCCAAATCGATCGAAGGGCAGGCGGGAAGCACCTACCAATCGTTCCTGGTGGCGATCTGCCTGGAGTTGATGGGGTGTCCGATCGACGATCCGGAGGGACTGGAGCGATTTTTTCTGGGACAGCGTCAAGAGGACGGCGGGTTTCTGGAGATACGGGTCGCCAAACGCTCGGGGGCCAATCCCACCGCAGCGGCTGCCGGAGGACTTCGCGTTCTAGGTCATTCCAATCCGTCGACCTTCGACGGAATCTGCCAATTCCTGCTCGATCTGCAGGGGGAAGAAGGGGGCGTCCATGCCAACACGCGGATTCCGATGCCGGACGTGCTGAGCACTTTCACTGCATGCACGACGCTATGGGATCTGGGGGCGCTCACCGAGCTGGACTTGCGCGCGGCGCAAAAGTTTGTCGAGTCGATGGAGCGGCCGGGGGGAGGCTTTGCAGGCTTTGCGATGGATCCGGCAGAAGATGTCGAATACACCTTTTACGGATTGGGGGCGATGGCCCTTTTGGCGGCAGCACGATTGGAAATGGAAGGTTGAGGCAGAGGCCTTGCGGCCTGTCAGGGAGAGCGCGGATCAAAAGGCGGCTAGCGATTCCATAGCTTGGTCGCTGCCTGCTGTAGATCGAGCACCAGGGAGAAGGTTGCCGGTACCACTACCAGGGTCAGCAGAGTTGAGAGTAGCAAGCCTCCCAAGACGACCGCGCCCAGGCCGCGATAGAGTTCACTTCCTGAGCCTGGAAAGAGAACCAGGGGCAAGAGCCCAAGCACGGTGGTGATGGTGGTCATGAAGATCGGTCGGATGCGGGTCCGAACGCTTTCGAGAATCGCCTGCTTGGAGTCCATTTGCTCTTCGCGCATGTGAACTAGCGACTGATGGACGATCAGGATCGGATTATTGACCACCGTTCCAATCAGGATGATGAAGCCAAGCATCGTCAGGACATCCAGCGTCTGGAAGTAGACGAGATTGAGTGCCTGGAGCCCCAGGATTCCACCAGCAGCGCCCATCGGAACGGTCAGAATGATGACCAGCGGATAGATCCAGGACTCAAACAGCGCTACCATCAGCAGGTAGGTAATCGCCAGAGCCAGGAGGATGTTCCATTTGAGCGCGCTCCAGGTGTCGCGTAGTTTGTCGGCCGTTCCCGCCAGTTCGATTCGGTAGCCTGGAGGCAGCGTGCCGCCCGTCTCCAAAGGACGGATCAGTTGATCCTGGACCTTCTGCATCGCCACTTCCAAAGGCATTTCGGGTGGCGGCGACAATTCAATGGTGATCGCTCGCTGTCGTTCGCGTCGATTGATCTGTTCGGGACCACTACTCAGTTCCACATCGGCCAGCGCTTCCAGCGGAACAAGTTCTCCAACCGGCGTGGTGATCGACAAGGCGCGGATATCCTGGGAACGCCCTGCAAAATCGGGTTTGCCGACCAGGGTCATATCGATCTTGTCCCCTTCCAGAAAGTAGTCGGTGACGTAGGCACCATCGATCAGCGCGTTGACCGTAAATCCCAGTTCCAGACTGCTGACTCCCATCTGCGCAGCCTGGACCAGTTTGGGGCGGATGTGGAGTTCAGGGCTGGATAGGTCCAGGCTGGGAATGGGGCGAACCTGGGCTCCCGGAAACATTGGGATGGTCTGGCCTAGCAACTGGCCTCCCAGGGCGACCAACTTCGGAAGTTCTGGTCCTGTGATTTCGATATTGATGGTTCGCCCGGCGCTAAGTCCCTGCTCGAAGAGGCTGGACTGCTTGGCGACAGCGAAGGTTCCCGGCAGACCGGCGCTGACTTTCTGGACCAGTGGTACGAGGCGTGCTACTTCCGAGGGCTCGGCAGCCCTGAGTCCCATGAAGACCTGTCGTCCCCGTGCGACAAAGAAGAAATCGCCGATGATTGGGAAATCCATCTTCGCCGCCTCGGGCGTCCCTGGGTCGACGTCCCAGTAGGGTGCCAGTCGACTTTCCACCTGCTGGCCCAGCGCCATCAGTTCATCGAGGTTGTAGCCGGGAGGAGGAAGCAGGATCCCGAAGACCAGGTTCCGGTTTCCAGCGGGAAGGTATTCGACTTTCGGCAGCAGGAACCAGCAGATCGCGATGGACGCAGCAAGCGTGCCGACAAATACCGCCAGCTTGCTGAGGAAGGATCGCTGAATGGCGCGATTGAGCCCGACCGTGGCGCGAACGAATCGATCCCCAATCGCCTGCAGGATGCCAGACGAAGCCGACGTCGGGGAGGGACTGGTAGCTCCAGGTTCGGCATTTCGATGGGTGCCTAGCAGTTTTGCCGCAGCCATCGGGACCAGCGTCATGGCGACGATCAGGGAAAGTCCAACCGCGGCGCTGATCGCCAGAGCGATATCGCGAAACAGCTGCCCTGCCTCTTCCTGGATGAATACGATCGGCAGGAAGACGGCGATGGTGGTGAGCGTTGAGGAGAGGACGGCCCCCCAGACCTCTCCGGTGCCATCGACAGCTGCCTGGTGAGCCGACTGCCCCTGGCCCCATCTGCGGTAGATGTTTTCCAGCACGACGATCGCATTGTCGACCAGCATTCCCACGGCGAAAGCCATCCCTGCCAGAGAGACGACGTTCAGCGACCGGCCGAGCATGCCTAGGATCAGGAAGGTGCCGATGATGCTGGTGGGGATCGCCAACCCCACGACCAGAGCGCCGCGGGCGAACCACAATCCGGACACCAGGATCAGGCCCATGGTGACGGCAAACAGCCAAGGCGATCCGTAGACGGCAGCCACCGAACTGGCGACGATCAGCGGCGCAAAGAGCAGCGTGCGTTTCCCCAGGTGCAGAAAGAGCATCAGCACCGTCATCGTCAGCGCCGCTCCCGTGAAGATATTCTCCTGCACCAGCTTCATCGACTCGTAGATGTACTCTGTCTCATCGTAGACCTGCGTCAGCTGCAGGCCTTTTTGTTGGAGGATTCCTTCGTTGAGCTGACTGGTGATCTCCTGCAGGCCTCGCATGGCATCCAGGACGTTGGCGCCCGTTTCGCGCAGGGCATTGATGGCGATGCTCGATTCGCCGAAGCGGCGCACCAGCCCATCGGCTTTCTTGAATCCCAATCGCACCTGTGCGACATCGCGCAGATAGACCGGGTTGCCATCGCGGATTGCCAGCAACTGCTGCTGCACCTGTTCGGGCGACCGAAATTGCCCTAGCGTTCGCACCACCCAGCGCCGCTTCCCTTCCCAGTAGTCGCCTCCCGAGGTGTCTTCATTCTGGGTGCGAAGGACCTGCCGGACATCGCTGATGGTCAGCTGACGGGCGGCGAGTTTCTGGGGATCGATCTCCACCTGCAGTTCGTCTTCCAGGCCACCGATCACATTCGACTGGGAGATCCCTGAAACCCGTTCGAATCGCGATTCGATTTCATCCTCTGCGAATCGCCGCAGCTTGGTCACATCCAGATTGGCATCCGGTAGCAGACCGGCCAGTTCCGGATGCTCCTTCGACAATCGGCGCAGTCGCATGGCGGCCAGCCCCGGACTGGAAGCGCGTCGGATCGAACCGATCGGCTCCGCCAGCTCCGGATGCCGTGCCAGCAACTCCTCAAACTGCTGTTCGGTCGGATTGCGGGCGCTCAGAATGAACCAAGCGATCGGGCTGTTGCTTGCGTTGGCGGTGCTGATGACTGGCTTATCCGCATCGACTGGGTACTGCGGCACCTGCTCCAGCCTGCCGATGACATCGACCACCGCGCGCTCCATGGGGGTGCCGACCAAAAACTCCAGGGTGATTCGTCCCAGCGAGTCGGTGCTCTCGGAGGACATCTTGACGACCCCTTCGACCCCCTTGAGCTGCTCTTCCTGTTCGATGACGATCTCTTGCTCTACCTCCTGCGGGCTGGCCCCCGGCCATCTGGTTTCGATGGTGATCGTTGGTGTCTGTACCTCTGGGGTCAGCTGCATCGGCATGCGAAGGAGTGCGACGGTACCAAACAGAGCTACCAGCAGCACCCCGACGATGACTTTCGCTGGGCTTTTGACGACGGATTCCAGAAACCACATTTCAGTTCTTTCCCGAGGTTTTGGAATTCGTGGCGTCCGGCGCAGCAGGAGTGGCATTGGCTGGGTTGGCATTGGCTGGGGCCCGCCACGAAACACGGCTTGGAGGGGACCCTGGTGGCCGCGGTGTGATCCGTTCATTGCCTCGGATCACCACCAGCATGCCGGGCTGGATTGGCCCGGAAACGGCGATCCGATCCTTTTGTTCGGCACCCGTTTCCACGGGGATCGCCACCGCCGATCCTTCCATCATTCCCTCGGGGGATTTGGTGATCGTGGCAGGATCCACTCCCCAGACCATCGTGCTGCCCCCCTGGAGCACTAGGGCATCCTTTGGGACGAGGAAAGCCGACTGACGCATGGTGGTGGCCAGTGCTAGGCGGGCCAGCATCCCGCTTTTGAGTGCCGGTTGTCCGGAGGGGCTGAACTGATTGGCGACGCGCACCTTCACCGGGAAGGTGCGGGAGCGAAGGTCGGCTTCGGGCACGATTCGCTCGACCACCCCTTGGAATTTCTGATCTCCAAGGGCCGGCACCTCGACGGTGACTTGGTCCCCCAGTTGAATCAGTGGAATCTGCGCTTCGATCACTTTGGCTTCGACGAAGACGTCATCCAGCGCAATCACTTCAGCTACCGGTTCGCCCCGGGAAAGCCACTGGCCGACCTCGGTCAGCTCCTTGGTGACATAACCTCCAAATCGTGAGTAGATCGTATGCTTCCCGAGCTGATCTCGCAGCCTTTCGGCGAGCGCCTTGGCGACAGACACCCGCATCTGAGCCTGCTTGATCTTCTCGGGCCTAGCCCCCTGGACCGCCAACTGGTAGGCCGACTGCGCCTCCAGATTCCGCTGCTGGGCTTCTAGCCAGAGGGAGAGCGAGCTTTCCAAATCCGCCAAAGGCACGGCATTGCTCTCGCTCAATTCCGTCAGCCGCTCCTTGTTCTTCTCGAGAAACCTGGCAGCGATCCCGCTGGCCTCCAGCCTCGCTTTGGCCTGCGCGATCTCTTCCGGGCGATTCCCATTCTGTAGCTCGGTCAGTTCCTCCTTCCGCAACTCCAGTTCCGCTTCAGCCGCCTCCAATTCCAGTTCGATCGTCTGCGTCAGCAATTTCGCTAGCGGCTGGTTCTCCTCGACGCGATCCCCCTCTCGCACCATCAGTTCGATCACCCTGCCGTCGACTGCCGAGCCTAGGATGGCGCGTCGTGTTGGGGTGATGGTACCGAGAGTCGGTTGAGTCTCTGCCAGTTCCGTCTGAACCACCGGTGCCACTTCCACGGAGGCCGGTCCCTGCTGCGCTCTGGCAGCAGGAACGATAAGGCAAACCGTCAGCAGCCCCGCACCCAAACCATGGGTCGCGCGGAGTGATGCAGGGAAATCGCTCCAAGGCACAAGAGTCGTTCTCATGAGTCATCCGGATGCAAGGCGGGAAAGATCGCGGGAATTAAGCTTGAGGGAGGCTTGGTGTGGTTGCTTCGCGCCGCAAGGGCTGTTTTTCCCTAGCGGGAACCCCCTTCGTCCGAAAGCCACTGGCCACGTGGTCGCCCCCAGTTTCGTCGCCAGTGCAGTTTAGTCGGTTGAGTCGACTGGCGGACTTGCCGCGACAAAGCTTCCTCACCGGCTTCGCAAGCGTCCTGAAGAGTCGGCAGGCCGACAGAGTTCCAAAAACGCGATGCAGCGATGGTGTCGTGGGGCACCTGCGAAGCCCTAGAGCTTGAAGGCCTCTTCTTCCGTCTGATCGCCGTAGATCGGCATATAGCGGTAATAGACTTCCAGGATCATCGTCGCCATGCAGGTGACATAGAGCCTGCCACCGGCACCCAGGGGGTCACCGGCGGAGCGATCTTCCAGTACCCAACTTCCCAGTCCGTGACCTTTGCTTTCCTGGGTGGCGACCAGTTGGTCTCGCATCTTCTGGTTCCATGGTTCCCAGTACTCGCCGCCATATTGTTTGAGGACCTGGGTGGCGTAGTAATTGAAGTACATGTTCGTGGGATCGGGACCCTTTTGTGCAAGGAATTCGATCCCTGCCTTCAGACCCGGATGATCTTTGGGCCAGCCCATGTACATGCGGCAAAGAAGGCCGCAGGCAGTCGTCGCCTTTCTGCCTTCGATATCGGAACTTGGTTCATCGTATCCGTAGTAGGCACCGTTGTTGGTCTGGATGAAATTCAAAAAGGCATCGGCCTTTCGAAGCGTCATGGGCTGAATGGCGAGGCCGCCGGCTGCACCGCTTTTGAGCGCCATCAATTGCCAGCCTACGGCCGAAGTATCTCCGGCCTGGCGAGGGATGTATCGCCATCCACCGCCGTTGGGATCTTGGGAGGATGCGATGAAATTGACCGCTAGCTGTGCGGGAATCGCCAGCGATTCATCGCGGGTCATCCCATAGGCTTCGCACATCGCGATCGATGCGATCCCATGGCCATACATGTTGTCCCCACCACCATGCCAACTTCCGGTCGGCAATTCTCCTCGTTCAACTTTCATCGAATCGAGCAGGAACTTCAAACCACCGTAAACCACCTGTTTGTATTCCCCTTCCAGATGCGTCTGGCCAGCACCAAGGAAGGGAAGTAGTGCCAGTCCCGTCGCGGCGTTCCGGGCGCGGATCAGCGATCCTGGATGATCGCATTTGCCTCGGCATGCCGCCGCGTGCGCGAAGGTCCAAGAGCCATCGGGAAGCTGATGCTCGGCCAACCATTTCAACGCATTGGCGACCGCTTTTTCGGTGTCCTTGGTTCCGCCGAAGCGATCGAGCAGTTCGGCGCGGGCTGCGGAGGAACGGCTGTTGAGCGATTTGCTGAGCGAGCGGGCGGAGGCGCTGAGCATGTCGGAGGGAGTCAGTTGCTGAGTGAGACTGGGCAGTTCGACCTGCAGCTGCGCCGTCATGGAAGAATCGAGCGAAACATTGCTGACTACTTCGGTCAACTGCTCCTGGGGAACCGGCAGCGATTCCGGAACAAATTCGGTCTCCTGTTCGCTGAGCGCCGCAGAATCATCCGCCGGTGCGATGTCGAACTCCTTCAGTTCGGTCGGTGCTTCAGGAGCCCCGCCGGAAACCATCAGCGTGGAGATCGCCTGCTGAATCGGTTCAATCGTCATCGCAGCCAGCACCAGAAGAGCTGCCACATGCAGCATCATGCTGACCAGCCAGGCAGGCATCATCTGCCACCATCGTTTCGTTCGAAGCGGTGCGGCGGGCTGGATATCCTCAGGTTGCAAGTCGCTTGCGGCAGGGGTTGCTGACAAATCGACGGCCAGGGGAGTGGGCTGCAGGGGATCTTCAGGTGTCGATGGCATGGATCTAGACCTACCTCCAATCCTCACGGGAAATGACATGGCCCTTCGAGGGCTTCGTCGGAGCAATCCCTACCCTTCCACCCGCCTCATTCATCTTTCCCTCAGCTTATCGCTTGGCAAGTCCTGCGGATACAGTCTTCCTGCCGCTTTCTTTCTGCCGCTTTCTTCTTCCCCGAGCTCAGGGGGGGGCAAGCTGCTGGCTGGGGAACCGGACTGCCATTGACCCCCCCTTAGGAGATTTCTAATCTCTGCTCGACTTCCGCTTCTTTGTCGGCGGCGGAAGGAACTATTCATGTTTCCAGAATGGATGAGGATTGGTCCAACTGGAAAGCTGCAGGTTGTCTCGCCATCGGAAACTGCCATCCATGCCTTTTCTTCCACCAAAAGACTCGCCACCACAAGGCTCGCCAGAGCGCGGGTTTACCTGGAGCCGCCAAGTGGGGATCGCCTGTTTGATCATCCTGCTGGCAAGTCCTTGCGGAGTGCCGCTTTGGGCGGTCGACCCTGCTGAGATCCCGTCCGGCCCGGGATGTCTGCTGCTGGGTAATGGGGCGGTGTTGAGCGGGAAACTGAAGGTGCTGGGGGATCAGATCGAAGTTCAGATCGATGCCAACGCCAGGGTGACCGTGCGAGCAGCGGAGGTGCGCTGCGTCGGCAAGGAGATTCGAGAACTCTACGATTTCCAGCGAGACACAACGCCGCGGATGGGGCCTGGCGAGCATCTTCATTTTGCAACTTGGTGTATCGATAACGGACTGCTGGAAGAGGCAGAGGAGCATTACCAGGCTTTGGAACGGAAGATACCGGGGCATCCCAAGTTGCGGTTGCTGGAAGCCCGCTATCGCGCAAGGCTGCTGAAGGATCCGGTGACCCGCAGCGCCTTCTCGCTGCCCCCCAATCCTTCCCAGGTGGTGGCGGCGGGTGCGACCGAGTCGTCTGCAACCGGCATGGATCGCCAGGTGGAGGAACTATCTAGACAGCCTTTGATCGCGAATGGATATCGCGATATCGTGCTGCCGCTGATGCGCAACCGCTGTGGCTCTTCGGGATGCCACGGCAATCAGACACGCACCACGATTCTCTTCCCTCCCGCCGCATCGCAATCGTTCAAAAGTTTTCAATCGAGTTTGACCGCTGTTCTGCATTACCTCCGCAGTCAGCCAGAAGGGACAGAAGCGTTCATCGCCAAGGCAACCTCGATCCACGCATCCCAGAAGACTCCTGCGATCGACCCAAGCAATGCGGCCGATCGCGTCCACGTCGAGTCATTGTCGAGGTGGATGGCGACGGTTCAGCAAGCCATCGATACCCAGAATGCTACTCCGGTGCAGACGGCGACCGATCGCCAAACCTCCGTTTCAGCAATGCCCTTCCAGGCCGCTGTCGGCAGCGGGCCTTCTGGTGGGGCCGTCACGACCGCTCAGTGGCAAACTGCCACGCCGGCCACTTCCGAGTCACCGAAGCTGGTGGACCCCGAGTCGGAGTGGAGGAAGCTGGAAAGTTGGATTCGGCAGTTGGAAGAAAAAGAGCGGCAGATGGGGACGGGGGACCCGTTTGATCCCCAGCAGTTCAACCAGCAATTTGCCGGTCGTCCTTCAGATCCTGGCATAGGCCGGTAGGATTCTCGATGCCACTCTCCAGCGTGCCGTCGATCCCAGGTTCCGAAAAATCGGAAAATCGAAGATAATCTGACGGCATCCAAAGAGGCGTCGCGACACAGCCGATCGTCTCTGTTTGACCTCACCCGTCCATCGTTCCCTCTCGAGGAAGGAATTCTGTTTCCATGATGCGATCGCATACCTGTGGTCAGCTACGAGGCGACCATGTCGGACAGACGGTCACTTTGTGCGGCTGGGTCGATACGCTGCGTGACCATGGCCAGGCTGTCTTTCTCGACCTGCGCGATCGTTATGGGAAAACCCAGGTGGTGGTGGCGCCCGAAAGCGGCAGTGGACCACTGGATCTGGCCAAGTCGTTGCGTGGAGAAGATGTCGTCCGCATCGTTGGCACGGTCGCTCGACGTTTGGTCGGCAAGGAAAACACTCAACTGGACACCGGTGAGATCGAAGTGCGAGCCGCTCAGGTGGAGGTGCTCAACCGATCGCTAACCCCTCCATTTTTTCCCAGTCAGGAGGAGTTGCCGGGTGAGGACCTGAGGCTGAAGTACCGATATCTGGATCTTCGCCGATCGGCGATGCAGCAGACCCTGACGCTCCGAAGTCGCATCATCAAACGGATGCGTGACTACTTCGAGTCGCATCAGTTCATCGACGTTGAGACACCGATCCTGGGGCGCAGCACGCCGGAGGGGGCCAGGGATTATCTGGTGCCTAGCCGCGTCCATCCAGGTCACTTCTTTGCTTTGCCGCAAAGCCCGCAACTGTACAAGCAGATTCTGATGATGGCGGGCTATGACCGTTATGTCCAAGTGGCTAAGTGTTTTCGAGACGAAGACCTGCGCGCCGACCGCCAACCGGAATTCACCCAGTTGGACCTGGAGATGAGTTTTGTGGTGGCCGAGGATGTCATCCAGATGATCGACGGCCTGATGCAGCAACTTGCCAAGGAACTGCTCGCGATCGATCTGAAGCTTCCCCTGCCACGGATCACCTACGACGAAGCGATGCGGCGTTTTGGCCATGATGCCCCCGATCTTCGCTTTGGGATGGAAATCATCGATCTGACGGAAAGCATCAAGCCGACTGCATTTCGCGTTTTCCGAGGTGCTCTAGATCAAGGGGGAGTGGTCCGGTGCATTCGCGTCGAAGGGAAGGCCGAAGAGTTTTCCAGGAAGCGCATCGACGAACTGACGGAGTTTGTGACGCGGGACTGTGGAGCCAAGGGATTGGCGTGGTTTCGAGTCGAGGCGGATGGTTCCCTTTGGTCGCCAATCGCTAAGAACATCGAACCGGAAGTGCTGGCGGCAATTGCTCAAACCACACAGGCGACTCCCGGAGATCTGCTGTTGATTCTGGCCGACTCTTGGGAAGTCACCTGCAAGGGACTTCATGGCTTGCGAAAGCGGCTTGGGGCCGAACTGAAGCTTTACGATCCCAAGCAGATGCATTTCTCTTGGGTGGTGGAATTCCCGATGTTTGACTGGGATGCGGAGGAAAAGCGATGGGTAGCGATGCATCATCCCTTCACCGCGCCAAGGGCCCAAGACCTGCCCCTGCTAGACAGCGATCCCAAGGCAGCTCGAGCTCAGGCCTATGACCTGGTGATCAATGGCTACGAGGCGGGGGGCGGTACGATCCGCATCCACGACAACGCCACGCAGCAGAAGGTCTTCGGGCTCCTGGGAATCACCCCCGATCTGGCGAAGGATCGTTTTGGGTTCCTGCTCGATGCGCTGCAGTTCGGCGCCCCGCCCCACGGGGGTATCGCGCTAGGAATCGACCGCATCGTGATGCTCTTCAGTCAACTGGACAACATCCGCGAAGTGATCGCCTTCCCGAAGACGCAGCGAGCGACCGATCTGATGACGGAAGCCCCTGGACTGGTCGATGCCAAGCAATTGCGAGAACTGCACGTCCAAACCACCCAGACTCCCAAGCCCTGAGCCGTCGGCTGGTGGGAACCGCAGATACTTCTGAGTCGACTCTGCAGGGCTTGAAGTATCAGGGCTTGAAGTATCAGGGCTTGAAGTATCAGGGCTTGAAGTATCAGGGCTTGAAGTATCAGGGCTTGAAGTATCAGGGCTTGAAGTATCAGGGCTTGAAGTATCAGGGCTGCTGGAACTCAAAAAAGGCAAAGGCCATGTGGACCACCAGCGCCCAAAGGGTACACCAGAGGATTGTCGTAGTGATCCCGCGGCTGACCGATGCGCCGGACCACTTGGGCCGCATCGCAAGGCCGTAGACCAAAAGGCCAATTCCAAAGCCGACGACTCCCATCTTGCAGAGGTTCCAGCCAAGGCCAGCGTAACCAATCTGGTCTGGTTGGTAGAGTCGCGCAGTAAAGTTCTGCTGCCAGAAAGAAGCCCCCAGTCTGGGCTGGGCCGCGACGAAACTCAGCTGACTCGACAGCGATGCTGCCAAGTAGGCAATCTGCGTCAGCAGCCAGGTACCCAGCAGGAAACTCCAGAGCACTGCGGGCAGCAGATACCGGTGCGGCGATGCACCTAGCAACTGCATCGCTTCCAACTGCCCTCCGTAGCGTTTGTTTCCTAGGTCAGAGGAGACGGCGGCAGCAGAACGGGCTGCGATCAGCAGGCTGGCGAGGACCGGGATGAGGACGCGATAGAGCGAGAATCCGATGGCGCTGACCAGTTCCTCCATCAACAGTGGTTCGGTGTAGACTCGAAAGGGTAAGTAGCGAAGGGAGAAATAGGTAGTGACAAAGCCGACGATGCCTCCGGCGATCGCCAGGTAGAGGATCGCCGTCCCCCCGAAAACCAGCCGCGCGTGATGCAGAAAGAAACGAACGTTCCAGCGTCCCTTCTTTCCCCACATCAGCAGCGCTGCCAGACCGCGTCCCAGCCACAAGGCCACTTCGCCCATCCCCTCAAGCAGTCGGGCGATCATTTCACCAAGCGGCAGTCCTGGCTTGGTCGCAGGCACACTTCCTTCCGCTGTCGCGCTGCCATGATCGATCTGCATCGCTTCGCGAAGTCTTTGCAAATCGCGCTGCTCGTAGCGTTCGATCGCCTGCCTTGAGGGATCGATCCAGAGGAACTCTTCTGCCATCTCCGCAAATCGCTCGTAATCATGCGTCACCACGACGGTGGTGACTTGACCCTCGCGATGCGCTTGTCCGATCCACTCCAGAGCGCGGCTGGCGGTGTGATCATCGAGGCCGGTGGTCGGTTCGTCGTAGAAGAGGACGGCGGGGCCGGATGCCAGGGCCTGAGCAAGACTGAGTCGCTGGCGCTGGCCACCGCTGAGCTGATTGATCCGGACCGATGCAGGAATGCCCAGATGTTCCAGCCATCCGGACGCTGATCGAACGGGAGAAGTCTGGCTGACAGTCGATCGCTTGGCGTCGGCGTGATCGATCGCGATCTGCACGTTGTCTACCGGGCTCCATTCGTCCAGCAGAGCCGGCTGCTGGAACACTAGGCCGATCCTCTGGCGGATCGATTCCGGTTTGTAGCTGATCTCTCCGGTCCACTGGACTCTTGCTCCATCCCCCGTCGACTCCAGCCCTGCAAGCACTCTCAGCAGACTCGATTTGCCGCTTCCACTGGCTCCCAGTAGCACGACGAATTTCCCGCGATCAATCGAGAAACTGGCATCCCGAAGGAGGCATTTGGGCCCTGCGTGGAGGGTGAGCCCCCGGGCTTCGATCACGGCAGGCAGAGGGCTGTTGGTGTCAGAAGTTGGATCGGATGGAGGCACCATCGGTCAGGTCTTCCTGATGGACAAAATCGAGTGATCGGCAATCCGCTCAAGGAAGCGAGGCTGCGGAAATGGTTGGTTCGGATTCCTGTTCGATCCAGGGATACATCGCATCGCTTGGCCGATAGATCAAAGGGTAGGAGTCCTGTAGATCGCCTTGTAGGATCGAGTCGACTGGGACGACTTCCACTACCAGCCAGCGGCGATCTTTCATCAAGATCTGTTGCCGGAGCATTGCGACCACCTCGGGGGTTAGGCCCTTCTCCGGCGATCCGAACAAATCGGCTCCCATGTCGCGCATCCAAGGCTCGACGACTCTCTCGATCTGGGCGGAGAGCGCGGCCCCCGCTTCGCTCTGCCAATGACGGTCGATGATTTCCCGGAAGGCGCTCGCGTCATTGACGACATCGGTGAGCACCTTACCGAGGATCGAGCGAAGTTGAGGGTCGACCATCCATTGCCCCAGTGCTTCGCGCGCCAGATCTCGCACGGCGGGTCTTTGCGCCAGGTCGATCGACAGGGCCTGCAGCGCTTCGAGAATCTCGGGAAGATGAGTCGTCAGGACGGGGGTGGCATCCTCTTCGACAAACCGTTCGAACTCGCGTCGCACCAGATTGCGTTCCGGCAGAGGCGATGCATCGTAGAGGTAACCCAGCGCGAAGTTCCAGATCGATGCCCTCTCGAACAATTCCTCGCCGATGATCGCGGCCAACGGTGACAGCCGCTCCCTGGCGGCAGGAAGCAACTCGCTGCGCACCAAGGGGAGCACCTTGCGTTCCAACAATTCCACTTGGTAACGCATCGCCAGTTCTTCCATCTGCGGCAACTGCTCTCGCAGCGATTGCCCTAATCGTAGTTGGATCGCTGGAAGAAGTTCGCGGACCGTCGCCATCAACAAGGGCTCGACCGTCCGCGACCAGTCGATCGGGTCTTTCTCAAATCGCAACTGCAGTTCGTCGGTCCATCTCTTCAGTTTGCTGGCGGGCAGCAGACGCCGCGCCACACTGGCCAGGGTTCCATCTGGGAAGTGGAGGTGCCACGGCGTTTGGGCGCGAGGCATCCATCGGGGATCGAACCATCGCACCCGCAGGCGTCCCTGGGGATCCTGTACCGAATCGAACAGAAGGGGTTGCAGCGCCAGCGATCCGGGAGGTGGAGGAGGCGGCGGGACCAGTTTGCGATCGACTGCACCCACCATCACCCAACCCTCGCCCGTTCTGGCGAAAATCGGTTCGTTCCCTGCCAGCCACTGAACGGCCGGGCCCTCCAGCCAGCAGTTCCGCTGGGGATTGGCCCACTGCCACAACGAGGAGGTCACCTGAGCTTGTGAGGATCGCAGGGGATAGTATGAAGCGGCTTGAGCGGGAAGCTTGACGCGCCAAACTCCCCAGGCCACTCCCGCGATCGATGCCAGTAAGACGATCGCTCCCAGCACCCTTTTTCGATTTTTTGAGATCTCCATCGCGATTGTCGACCTCCCAGACCCCAAGCGACAGGAGCCCAAGCAACAGGAGAACGGGTTGATGAGCCAACCGGGCGCAGTTCGTTGTCAGAAACTCCGCAACGAAAGGCTTCGCCCCCTGGCTCAGGCATCCGATGCCGGTTTCCCGCTCGATTTCTTCGCTGCTTTGGACTTCGCACCTGCCGATTTTTTCTTGGCGACTTTCTTGGTGGAGGGCTTGGAAGCCTCTGCCGAGGATCCTGCCCGCTTCTTAGGAGCGGCCTTCTTGGCGGTCGATCCCTTCTTGGTCGCTCGTCCCCGCCCCTTCTTCGCAGGTGCGGACGCGGCTCGATCAGCCAACAACTGCAGGGCAGCTTCCAACGTCACCTCTCCTGCCTCCATACCTTTGGGAAGCGATGCATTGGTTTGCCCATCGGTAAGGTAAGGGCCATACCGCCCATCCATCAACTGGATGGGATTCCCTGTGACCGGGGAATCCCCCAACTGTCGCAAGGGCGGTTTGGGGGCCGCGCGACCGCGCCCCGTTTTGGGTTGGCGGAGCCATTCCAGAGCATCTCCTAAGTTCACTTCCAGTAGCGAAGCGCCGGCAGGAAGTGATCGCGTCTCCGAACCGCATTTGACATAAGGTCCGAATCGTCCGTTGGAGGCGATCACCGGTTCGCCACTCTCCGGATGAACCCCCAGGGTCAGTGGAAACTGTAGCAACCGCAATGCGTCGGTAAGGCTCACCGCAGTGGGTTCCATCCCGCGAAGCAGTGAAGCATTCTTTTTCTCCAGGTCGTCATTATCCCCAAGCTGCACGTAAGGTCCGAATCGACCCTGCCGCAGATAGACCGGTTTGCCCGTCTGAGGGTCGGCCCCGATCGGTTCTTCGGCGGTGGATTGCTGCTGCAGCAGTTCGGTCGCTTTGACCAGGGTCAGTTCCTCCGGCGCCATCGCGTCCGGAATGCTGGCTCGACGTTCTCCCTGCTGGAGAAATGGTCCAAATTTGCCGACCCGGACAAAAATCTCTTCCTCTCCGGCCGCTTCCGGTACGCCCAGGGAGTATTGGCAGGCGGACCGAGGATCGATCTGCTGAGTCTTCACTTCAAGAAGCGGCTTCAGTCCCACGCTGGCCGTTGGCTTGCCCCGTAGAGCCGCTGTCGTTCGTTCGGGAATCGGGATCCCGGTCGGCGCGACATCACCGAGGTAGAAGTCATGCAGATACTTTACGTGCTCCGCTTCCTTGCGGCTGATCGCATCCAGGTAATCTTCCATCTGCGCAGTGAATTCGTAGTCGACCAGCGACCCAAGGTGATCCTCCAGCAAGCGGATGACGGCAAAAGCAGTCCATGAGGGGACCAGCGCATTGCCTTTCTTGAAGACATACTCCCGTTCGAGGATCGTATCGATGATCGATGCGTAGGTGCTGGGGCGACCGATCCCTTTCTCTTCCAGGGTCTTGGTCAGTGACGCTTCGGTGAAACGGGCGGGAGGCTGGGTGGTGTGAGAGAGGACTTCTAGAGCCGCGCAGGCGATTGCATCCCCTTGAGCTAGTTCCGGAAGGAGGCTTTCCTTCTCTGCCAATTCTGCCTGCGGATCATCGCTTCCCTCGACGTAGGCTCTCAGGAACCCCTCGAATTCAATGCTGGTCCCGGTCGCCTGGAAGATCGCACCGCCCCCTTCGATCAATACCGTCATGCGTTGCTTGCGAGCGTCGGCCATCTGGGAAGCGATCGTCCGCTTCCAGATCATTTCGAAGAGTCGGAATCGGTCGTGATCCAGTTCCCCCCGCAACGCTTCGGGGAGCTGGAAGGGATGACCGGCCGGCCGAATCGCTTCGTGTGCTTCCTGTGCGTTCTTGACTTTCCCGCTGTAATTCCGCCCTTCTCCATGCAGAAATCGCTCGCCATACTGCGAGGAAACCAACTGCCTGGCGGCCTGGACGGCGACCTGGGCCAGTTGGGTCGAGTCGGTACGCATGTAGGTGATGTAACCGTTCTCGTAGAGACTCTGGGCCACCTGCATCGTCCGCTTGGCGGTGAAACCTAGCTTTCGGTTCGCTTCCTGCTGAAGGGTGCTGGTCGTGAAGGGTGGTTTGGGGCTTTCACGGTACGGACGAACCTCCACGCTCACCACGCGAAAGGGAATGCCTCGCAGCTTCTCCATCAGTTGCTGCGCTTGCTGGGCATCCATCTGCAGCAGCGTGCGGTCTTTCAGTTGGCCAGTTGCCGAATCAAAGTCCTTGCCGCTGGGAATGCGACGGCTATCGACGCTCACCAGTTCCGCTTGAAACGCAGCGCCGCTTCCCTTGCGGAACGTCCCCTTCAGGTCGTGGTAAGTGCCGCTGCGAAACGCCATCCGCTCCCGCTCACGATCGACGATCAAACGCACCGCAACGCTCTGCACACGCCCCGCAGAAAGCTTGGGGCGGACTTTTTTCCAGAGCAGTTGGCTGACGTCGTAGCCGTAGAGGCGATCGAGAATCCTTCGTGTTTCCTGGGCGCGAACCAAGCCCTCGTCGATCTGCCGGGTGGTTTCCAGCGCATGCTGGATCGCCTCTTTGGTGATTTCGTGAAAAACCAAACGGTGGACTGGCACCTTGGGCTTGAGCACCTGATGCAAATGCCAACTGATCGCCTCCCCTTCGCGGTCTTCGTCGGTCGCCAGGTAGAGATCGCTCGCTTCCTTCAGCGCCTCCTGCAGTTTCGTGACCTGCTTTTTCTTTTCCGGCGGCACAATATAAACCGGCTCGAAGTCCTCTTCGATGTTCACTCCCAGGTAGGCCCAGGGCTCCGATTTGTACTTGGCCGGGACTTCTTTCGACCCCTGAGGCAGATCGCGAATATGTCCGATGCTGGCTTCGACTCGGTATCGAGGCCCTAAAAACTTGGCAATCGTCTTCGCCTTGGCGGGAGACTCGACAATCACCAAAGCCTTCTTTTTATCGCTCGCCATAACTCGTCGCGCTTTCCTTGCCTCTCCGGACCAATCCAACGTCTCTTGCCACCAGGCCCGCAGGGAACCAGAAGCCCCATCGATCTGACCGTAGGCCACCAACCCAACGATACTTAACTCACTGGGAAAGTCACCGTCGGCTCACGGCCAACGGCGACTGAACCACTTCAGCCTGACTTCACTTCTCCGATGGAAGCTAGCGTTCTGCGGCGACGGTGGCTAGACCCCAGGCGGACAATCTGGACGCTCTGGTTGACTCCAGGGTGGGCTGGTGGCAGGCGGACCGATGCCAACGGGCAATCCCGCTGCAGACCGGTTCTGCAGACCCCCTGAGCAGCCACTGGACCAAGTCTATGCAGATGATTTTTCGCTGCCTAAAGCTTGACGCCGAGCCGGAGGTGGCTGGAAAAAAACTCCGGCGATCGCCCTCATTTGGCTTCGCTTCCCGAGGATCCTAAAGCCATCTGGATTTCCTCGGCGGGCCGTTCGAACTGTCTGGATGGGGAATTTTGCGGCTTCCAACGATAGGGATAGGGAGGGCAATTGTCAGGATGTTGGAATTGCGTCGCAGGCTCGATTCCCTAAAATGCGGAATTCCTGTCAACTTGCACGCTTGTCGCAAATCGACCTTCATTGGATGGGTGCATCATGGCCAGTCCTTTCACAGTGTTTCGGAAGAATCAGCGTTTGGCCATGGCGATCCTCGTCGGCGTGGCTTTGCTGGCCTTTGTGATCGCCCCTGCACTCCAGAGTGTGATCGATCGCTCCTACCAGAATATGGCTGCCGGAACCGGCGCGAAGAAAACCTTAGTCTCTTGGAGGGGGTCCAGCGTGAATGGGGAGCAGGCGCAGCGACTGCTTCAGAAGAACTACCAGTGCCAATCTTTTCTTCAGAGGGTCGCCAGCGAAGTGATCAAGGGAGGAGGAAGCCCCAAGGTTCCTGGATTCCGCTCCGATGGCCGTTCGATCGACTTGGGACTGACCCCGAACAACCAGATCGCCGTCCTTCGCTCCCAGATTCTTGCCGCCAAGGCAAAAGAAATGGGAATCGATTTCGATGACTCGGCTGTCGATTCCTACCTGCGGGCCTTCACCGACGGCAGGATCACGACTCAGCGGTTCGCGGAAATGATGCGGGAGCAGGACAAGCTGTCACGGTTTGATCTCTACCAGTTCCTGAAGACCGAATTTGCGGCCAATGTGATCGAAAAGGCGGCGATGGCCGGCCTAACCGATGGGAGCATGCCCGTTCTGACGCCAGGCAAAAACTGGCAAATGTTCTTGCGATTTCGCCAGCGGGCTAGGATCGAAGCGTTCCCGGTTCTTGTCGACGACTTCCTGCCGCAGGTGACGGGGACCCCATCGGATGCCGAACTGCAGGCCCTGTTCGCCGAAGGAAAGGAACGACCTGCGGATCGGTTTCGTCCCGAGCCAGGTTTTCTCCGCCGCTACGCCGCCGATCTGGAGTTTGTTAGCGGTAGCTTGGAGAAATTCGTGGCGTCCGAGCAGGCCAAGTTGACCGAAGAGCAGATTCTGAAGGCCTACGAGGAACGAGTCAAAGAGGGGCGGTTCCAGGTCCCTGTCCCGGCGACCACCGAACCGCCTGCGGCCGCTACTCCGGCCACTCAGCCCGACACAACAACTCCCGAACCAGCAACTCCCGAACCGGCACCTGCCAACACACCCCAACCCAACTCTCCCGCACCTGAGGCCGGCACCCCTACCGATCCCGTTACTGCCCCCCCTGATTCCTCTCCATCCAAGGACGGTGCGGAACCTGAGAAGGCTCCACCGGCTGGCGATCGTCCACCGGCCGTCGAAGCGCCGGG
The DNA here is from genome assembly GCA_040375295.1 of Planctomycetaceae bacterium. Taxonomy (GTDB): domain Bacteria; phylum Planctomycetota; class Planctomycetia; order Pirellulales; family Pirellulaceae; genus JBEISR01. The sequence continues at coordinate 66,691 of JBEISR010000015.1, read as the reverse complement.
TGAACCGGGAGGTGGAGAACCAGCGGCTGGGGACCAGGCACAGCAACCCGGCCGCTCGGCGGTTCGATTGGTTTCTTTCCAGGAACAGGTAGCCACGGAAGGAGCGGTGCAAGAGCCCCCGCCAGCATCCGATGCAACCACGATCGCAGCACCGGAAGAAGGGCAGCCGCCAGCCCCTGCCGGTGCCTCCACACCTGCAGCCACTTCGACGGTCACCCCGCCCGCGATGAGAACTCAGACGCTGGACGAAGTCCGCGCCCAGTTGACTCGCGACCTGGCAATGAACGACGCGAGAACCAAGATGACTGAAGCTTTGGAAAAGGTGCAGAACCAGATGCTGACCTACTCCGAAGAAATGCAGATCTATCTGCGCAGTCAGGAGGCTGGCGACACGTCGGTCGCCAAGCCATCGCCGATCGATTTAGCGAAGGTTGCGGATGAGGCAGGGTTGACCTACGGTCGGACCGGGATGGTCGATGCCGACAGCGTCCAGTCGCTGCCGATTGGACGATCGAATGTCGGCCAAGCTTCCTTTGCCTCGCAGGTCCTGGTTCCAGGTCTTGGCACCTACCAGCCCTTCAGCTCCAACGCACTCGAACTCGATGCCGGCTTCACGACCTACCTCTTCTGGAAGACGGAAGAACGAGATGTGAAGGTGCCGACATTCTCGGAAGCCAAAGAGGAAGTGGTGGCGGCCTGGAAACTAGCGGAAGCGCGGAAGCTGGCCGAGAAAAAGGCTCAGGACTTAGTCGGATTGCTCGATCAGCAGACCGAGTCTCCATGGAACGCAGTGCTTAGTGAAACCGAACGGCCCTTGGTCGTGCAACCTTCGACCTTCTCCTGGATGCAGCCCCCTCAGTCGTTCCTGGGTGCGCCTTTTCTTTCGACGGTTGAGGGAGTGGAGTCGCCGGGCGAGGAATTCATGCGGCAGGTCTTTTCTACACCTGTAGGCAAGTCGACGGTGGCTCCCAATGCACCCAAGTCGATCTACTACGTCGCTCGCGTCACGGAAGTGATTCCACAGGGCAAGGACCTGCAGGAGATGTTCGCCAGGACACCGATTCAGATGGAAAGTCGCCAGCTGGGGTTCATGGAGAACCAGCCGATTTTTGCCGACTGGTACCGCCAGTTGGAGAGCGAAATGCAGGTCAAGTGGGCCGGCGAAGGGGGTCAGTAACAACCGATTATGGCGCTGACCGGGGCTCTGCAGACGATTGGCGGCCCCGGATTGCCCGTCTATCCCATCAGCCGCGTAGGAATCTTTGGATCACCTTGTCGGCGATCGTCTGCCCGATGCGGAGACTGGCCGTTGCGGCAGGGCTAGGCGCGTTGCAGACATGGATCGCGCTGGGCTGATCGACAAACAGAAAATCGTCGACCAGTTTTCCGTCCGCAGAGATCGCTTGGGCCCGTACGCCGGCTGGAGCCCTTCTAAGATGCTTCCCCTGAATCTCGGGAATCAGTCTCTGCAGCGCCCGCACGAACAGTGGTTTCCAAAGCGACCTCCCGATCTCACCGATCCCGGTTCCCATGTAGCGCATTGCGATCTTGCGAAAGCCGGGATGCCCCAGCGTCTCGCCTAGGTCGCGCAGGTTCCAGTTCCGCCAGGTGTATCCTTCGCGCGCCATCGCCAGCACGGCATTGGGGCCACACTCGACTCCCCCGCCGATCATGCGGGTGAAATGCACCCCGAGAAACGGAAAATTGGGATCAGGGACTGGGTAGATCAGATTCCGGCAGAGGTGGGAGGCTTCGGGAGTCAGTTCATAATATTCGCCCCGAAAGGGGATGATGCGAACCGGCGGTTGCTGACCAGTCATTTTCAGGATGCGGTCGCTGTGAAGTCCACCGCAGTTGACTAGGTATCGTGAGCGAATGGTCTCACCGTTCCGAGGACGAAGAATGAATTCGGTGCTGGAGCCACCGACGTCGGCCAGTTGCCAACGTCGATCGATCCGCAGACCACTGGCGACGATCCGCTCGGCCAGTTTTCGGCAGACGGCTCCGTAGTCGACGATTCCAGTACTTGGGACATGGATCGCTCGCACTCCCGCCGCGTGAGGCTCCAGGGCCTTCAGTTCCTTGACCGAAATTCGGTCGCAGGCAATCCCGTTCTCAACCGCTCGGTCATGCAGTTTCTCCAGGTAGGGAACTTGCGCCCCTTCGGTGGCGACGATCACCTTGCCGCATCGCTCCCATGGGATCTGGTGCTCCTGGCAGAACTGCTCCATCATCGACTTGCCTTCGATGCAGTGCGTCGCCTTGGCCGATCCAAGGGGGTAGTAGATCCCGGAGTGGAGGACACCGGAATTGCGAGACGATTGGTGGCTGCCTACGGCGTTTTCCTTTTCCAGAAGGATGATTTTCAACCCCGGCGCACGCTGGCTTAACTGAAAGCAGGTGGCTAGGCCGACGATTCCACCGCCGACGATCGCCAGGTCATAGGTTTCTGCCATCCGTTTCCCTTCCCTCTGGTTCTGCTGGATATTCGTGTCGCGACCGGTTGTTGAAGTAGCTACACTTTCGTAACGGTAGCTCTCGGCCGTCCAACTGGCGAGACTACCAGCCGTTTTTCTCATCCCGTTGTTTTTGGAATCCCATTTGGGAAATGAACCCCGCCGGTGCGGCAAGTTTCGCCATTCCTTTTTGCCCCGGATCGATCCGACCCCATTTGTCTGGAGTTGGCAACACGATGACTCTCCCCCCTCCTCCCATCGATTCCCATCTTCCCCGGATGCTGATCGAACAGTGCCGACGTTGCGGAAATCGGCTGAAAGTCGCCGACTCCACGGGCGTCGAGTTGACTGGTTACGAGGTCCTGATGCGGACCCTCGCACTGCGTAGTGTCCTCGACAGGGAGGTGCTCAGCGACGACGAAAAATATGTTGGCGTGCTACTGCCACCCAGCACACCGGCGACGGTGGTCAACTTTGCGCTAACCTTTTCCAAACGAGTTGCGGTCAACCTGAACTACACCGTCAGCGCATCGATTCTCAATCGCTGCACCGAACTGGCTGGAATCCGTCATATTCTTACCAGCCGCAAAGTGATGGAAAAACTCGACCTGAAACTGGACGCTCAGGTCGTCTATCTCGAAGACCTGAAGGAGAAGGTCACGCTGCTCGATAAGGCCCACGCCTTTTTCTATGGCCGTCTTGCGCCAGCCTCGATGCTCCTTTCGGCGCTGCGGCTGCGGCATGTGGCGGCGCACGATCCTCTGACGATCATCTTCACCTCGGGATCGACGGGCACTCCCAAGGGAGTGGTGCTTACCTATGAGAACATCGCCTCCAACGTGCACGCCATCCGTGATGCGATTGGACTCGATGATCACGATGTGATCCTCGGGATCCTCCCCTTCTTCCACAGTTTTGGGTACACCGTGACCCTTTGGACTGCGATGGCGCTGCCGCCGGCGGGGGTTTTTCATTTCAGCCCTCTGGAGCCGCGGCCGATCGGGAAGCTGGCGGAAAAGTACAAGGCGACGGTCCTGCTGGCGACTCCGACCTTCCTCAGGAACTACATCAAGCGAATTGAGCCCCACCAGTTCAAGCACCTGGAAGTCGTGGTGGTTGGCGCTGAAAAGATGCCGCTGGCGCTGGCCGAGGAGTTTGAGAAGACTTTTGGGGTCAGGCCGGTGGAAGGATACGGTACGACGGAACTAAGTCCCCTTGTCTCGGTCAATCTGCCTCCCAAACGAAGTCGATGCAAGGAAGCCCACGGCGGCCTTCGCGAGGGATCGGTGGGCCAGTGCGTGCCAGGGGTGCATGCACGCATCGTCGATGCGGACGATGGCCGACCACTGGAGATCGGGCAAACAGGGATGCTTCAGATCAAAGGCCCCAACGTGATGCAGGGCTATCTTCACCAGGAAGAACTGACTGCCAAAGTGATCAAGGATGGCTGGTATGAAACTGGCGACATCGCCTTCCTCGACCAGGATGGCTTTATTCATATCACTGGTCGATTGAGCCGTTTTTCGAAGATCGGTGGCGAGATGGTACCGCACATTCAGATCGAGGAGACGATCCATCAGATCCTCGGACTGGGGGAAGAAGGGAAGGTCCCTGCGGTGGTGACGGCTGTGCCCGATGCGAAGAGGGGCGAACGTCTGATCGTGCTCCATCTCCCAATGGAAAAAACTCCTGCCGAAGTCATCAAAGGACTAAGCCAGGCTGGACTCCCCAATCTCTATCTCCCCTCGGAAGACAGCTTTCTGGAAGTTGCTGAAATCCCTGTCCTGGGAACTGGCAAACTGGACCTCAAGGGGATGCAGCGCGTCGCTCAGGAGCATTTCAGCCAAGGGTGAAAAGGGAAGGAATGCCTAGAAAAGGCCGATCCTACAACCTTGATCGTCAAGTATCGATGTCGCACAGTGCGATGGACTGGTTCGAAGAATTAAGTCCAACAAAGCCCTTGCCGAGGGCTCCGACTCCACGCTCGGGTTCCACCGGCCAAGAGATTGAGCCTTGGTCGAGCATCGCTCGCCGTCCTATTAAAGCCGGTACTGAGGCGGTATGGCAGCGTGTCGCCATCGAGATACCGCCCCTGGGACTGATCCGAGTCCGCAACTCTTCGGAGCATGGCGGCAAGACTCCTCATCCCGGTGGCATTGCGGTAGATCTTGATGTCAGCGTCATACAGGCGCTACGAGATCCAGGCGACTAGATACTCAGCATCCGTCTGCGCAGCGAACTGCTCAGTCTTTTGCGATATGGCAGTTCTCGATAGGGGAGGGGAACGCCGAGCATCGGTTGCTGTCTCGCTGGCGCGGAGTCGCTAAGCAGGCGCTGACGTCGGCTGCTCGCTTCGATTGGGCCTCGCGGCTCACGCCGGAACCACTTGCTCAACGATAGCGATCGCAACTCTCGCTGCCAGTTCAGTTGTTTGAAGCGTTATTACGGTTTCGTTGGTAAGCTTCGCAAACCATTGATCACCATTTCCCGCTGCAGCGGTCATTTCGACTGCATAAGGAGAATTCGCCCCGTCCCCGACCCATTTTGGGAATTGACTTGGATTTTTGCTGGACCAGTACAAAGAAGGACCACCTTGCCGCTCCAGATGTGTAAACATTTGGTGGCTTCGATGGCCAAAATATGCAAGCTTTTCCAGTCGAGGCACTCCGGGCACCTCAACCACAATGATGAACGCCCAAGACCTTGGAACTGCCCGTCCACCGCACAATTCCAAATAGTCTTGAATATCTAAAGGTGTGGGGAACACCTTGGTTCTGCAGGAGCCGCCAACCTGGACAACATGCGTCAACACGTTGTGCTCGATGATCGATGCCAACAATTGAATGCTTGTCTCCCAAATCTTAAGCTGTTTTTCTTGCAGAAGACGAATTCTCTCCAGAGCAGGATTGTAGCCTTGTTTTGCCCTTGCGGAGTGCTCTAGGCCGATGAGCGATCCCTCCACACGATCCAACACAAGCTCTAAGAATGATCGGATGTCGCCGCCTTCGTCGGATTCGCCCAGCGCGTCAAGATACCGGTCACGCTCCACTCTCTTAATGATGATTGGTGGGTAGCCAGCCCGGATGAGCTCCAGGTTGCCAATGGCGCGCGCAGTTCGGCCGTTGCCGTCAACATAAGGATGGATATGGGTTAGCCAAGCATGCAATACAATCGAACGTATAGGCCCTGGCAACGAGGGATTATCGACCGACCATGCTTCCCATTGCTCCATTTGGGACATCACCTGTTCCCAAGTCTTTGGCGGGGTGTGGCGTGACCCGCGAATGATGACACGCTCCCGGCGAAACACCCCAGCGCCGTGTCTGTCACCCAGGAGCAAAGAGTGAATCTCGTGTAACTGTTCGATACCAGTCGGAGGCTCGGCTTGGCGAGCCATCTCCGCAATTCTATTAAGAGCCTTGTCGAGCGCAATGGCGTCTCTGGCGTAGGCGGGATCGTGGCCTGTGATCGTGACTCCTTTGAGAACCGCAAGCTCCGTCTCGCCGACCGAAAGAGTATTTCCCTCGATCGCGTTTGACTCCGCAACTTGCTCGAATCGCTTCTCACCGTAGTAGGCCCTCAGCGTCTGCTCCGTGAGTTCGCCCAATCCCCTCAGCAAGGTAACTCGCTCTTCGATCTTTGCCAGTTGCTGAAGCACTTGCTCCGCAGCACAGTCGCTGAGAGAGTAGGGAGTTCCGTCAAGATTGAACATGTTGACACTCCGACAACGAGGAACTACCGCGCTAACAAAGCAACCTGGAGTACGCGCTGGATTTATGGTGAAGACTTCACCCCACAAAAGTCTACCATGCGACCCAAAGGGACGGCAGCGTCCAAAACAAAGACGCCTGGCCCTCTGATTTCTTCGTTCGGGTATGGGAGACGGTCGATCTCACGCGGAGACGCCAAGACGCGAAGAAAGAAGAGAGGCGGATCGTTCATCAGAGCACGACGACCGATTCGATTCGCGATTCGACCTATCGATTCGATTGGCGACCAGAGGTCAAAGCCCAAGGAAAAAGTCGACTGAATACCCAAGAGGGAATTGCAAATTGAACGGGGCTATCCATCGCTTCGTGCCTTCGCGGCTTCGCGCGAATCGAGCAGGGGGTTGCAAGATATCGCGAGACGTCGTGAGCGGGCAGAACTTCGTCCATCGACGATTTTCCCGCATGGCGATGGAATTCCATGCATCCCGATCAAGTTGCCCTCTGTAGGGCACCGGATCGAATATTTTAGGATGCAGCAATCAGACTGTGCTGGTCTTGTGGAAACCTTCGATAACCGAGTTGGTTTGCGAGCCAAGGAACCGACGATAATGCTGGATAGAGCATTTTTCACTGCGGGTGGTATTGATGCACTACCCCAAGAAAATTGTTGGATGAACCGAAGAAAAGTGGTCGCCCGCGAGAAATTGAAGGGCGGGCGACCTCAGGACTTTTTTCCGCTGGAATGGCTTATAGGATCAACCTAGATCGCATTGCTATTCGTCCGCCGTTTCCGACGCGCGAAAGCGCAGATAGCCGTTCCCGCCGCAAAGATCACAATACTGGACGGCTCTGGGGTTTTTGGAATCTCAGGTGGCATTGGAGGCTCTGATGGAGAAGCCAGTGCCGTGATACCTATGTTGAAACCGTGCCAACGTTCCTGGGAGTGGGTAAAAGTGACGGTTTCGTAGTCACCTAGGAGCTTGATGATCCCGTGCACCTCGCCCGAACCGAAGAAGCCGGTGCCTGCCGCATTCACAATCGGAGTACCCTTACCGTACCACCCTTCGCCGTTGGAAACGACTTCGATCGGGCCGTTGAAGTCAGCCACGATGGTATTCCATGACAACAGAGCGATTAGTGGATTCCTAACAGCTTTACTGAAATGGATGCTCACCGTCCCAGCCAGATCGAGTCGCACCAGCTCCCCAGCTGTAGGAGCATTCGTGACGAATCCCTTGGTATAAGCATCCCCAGTCCAGAGATTCGTTCCGCTTCCCGTCTGGACCCCATGCAACGCGCTCGTCGAGGTGACGTCGACCGAGATATCGACATCGTTGAACCGGATGATACCTGAAGCATTGGATTGGGTAGACGACATGAAGTCGGTCCAGCTGGCAATAGCCGATAAGCCAGTGGCCGCGATGGGAAACATTAGGACGAAAATCGCAATGCAGATGCATTGCCACGTAGCTCCGACGAATCTGCCTCGTCTCATAGGCGTGAATCCTCTTTTTTCTGCGCCCACGTCGAGGGTTGTTGAGCTGGCCCTGCGACGTGCTTGCATTTTTTGTGATTTGAAGTTCAATAGATGGTGAGCTGGCCCTGCGATTTGCTCGCAAAGGTCCCTTGAGCCCCCTGGTCGCCTGTTGGCGCAGACGACCAGGGGCTGTTTTTTTGCTTGCCGCTTACCTCCTTGCTTCTCGCATCTCGAGCGTCGCTTCGAAGCTCCCTGCCTATTTGGACGGCAGTTTCGCTCGATAGTTCACTTCGTCGACGAAAATCTGTTGAAGGCGAAAAAGTTGCTCTCAGAATGGCTTGATCGAAAAAGATAGCTGTCCGATAAGCGCCTGACATGGCCATGGGCGTGGTGGGAGTCGCTTGCCCAGCTCTATGGCACCTTCGAAAGCGACATCGAAGATACCTACTGCCATCGGTCCGCTCACCTCGTGACTCCTTCACGAGTGCAATCTTAATTGTATTGCACGGTATTCGATGAAGTCAATAAAATGGGATGCTGCCCATCGAAAATTTATCTTCGTCGCCGATGACCCATCTTCCAAGAAGATCAAAACATGGCGCCGCGAAATCTATCACTCCCCGTCAGTCCATCTTGGATTGCTGAGATGACGAGCAATTCACCGCATCCGATTGGGAGCGTTCAAAAATCAACCCATTTCGGCTCGCTACGGACAAACAGCATCTAGCGAAATATCTGTCACCCAATAATTAGTACAAGTGGGTGGTTCTTGATCCACTGATGTTGAAGATTTGTCGAACGCACCGATGTATTTGAAGCTCCAGTGAAAAGTCAGTGTAAGCCTAGGCATGGAATAAAGACTGCTCCCCTATTGCCTTGCCTGCCCAGGGTCTCGGTCTTTCTGAATTCAAGGCAGATGGCAAGCGTGCTTTCGCCCTGAGAACACAGCCAGATCAGCTGTTTGCGCGGTACTTTCGTCGTTCAATCCATGCCTCGTCGATCGGCACTTTCGATGGTTCGCCCGCCAGCTCAACAACGTAGCGCGGTACGGCATACCCTGGCAACTCCTGCCGAAGGGCAGCCATCAGCTGAAGTCCCACCTCGGGATCGACGGCAAAGTGAGCCGCTCCAGCAACCGGGTCCAGCTGATGCAGGTAGTAAGGAAGCACTCCCAAGTCGATCAGACGGCGATGCAGGTCGACCATCGCTTCGACCCGGTCGTTGACTCCCCGCAGCAATACCGCCTGATGCAGCAGCACGGCTCCCGCGCGCCGCAATCTCCCAATCGCCTCGGCCACCCCCTGGTCCCACTCGTTGGCATGATTGCTGTGCAGGACGATATAGGTCGGTCGCTGCGATCCGGCGATCAGCGTGGTCAGCCGATCGGTGATCCGCGACGGGATCAGGATCGGAAGCCGTGTGTGGAATCGCAAACGGCGGATCGATTCGATCTTTGCGATCCGCTCAAACAGCTCCTCCCAGCGTGCATCGGGCAGCATCAGCGGGTTGCCCCCCGAGAGAATCAGTTCGTCGATCGATCGGTCTTCGGCCAGCCGTTCGAGAACCCTCTGCCACTGGTCCAGTGTCTTGGGGCCATCCTGATAGGGATAATGACGCCGGAAGCAGTAGCGGCAGTGGATCGCGCAGGCCCCAGTGGTGACCACCAAGGCTCGCCCCTGATACTTCCGAATCACCCCGTCCTCCGACACGGCTAGCTCGCCAACCGGGTCGGTCCCAAAGCCTGGGGCTGGATCCAACTCCCTGCCTTGAGCCAGCACCTGGAGCAGCAGGGGATCGGTGGGGTTTCCCGGCTCCATGCGACTGAGAAACTCCTCGGTCACCAGCGTCGGAAACTGCTGCTGGGCTCCCTCCGCCAGATCGTCCACCATCCAGGACAGCTGGAGTCGCTCAAGTAAATTGCGCCGACTCCGGATCGCTCGCCGCAGTGAATGGCTCCAGGCCACCTCCTCCGGACCGTGCCAATCCGCTTCCTGATCGATCGATTCCGACTGCACGTTGGTTCCTGCTGCCCCGCCGAGGAGGCGAATGAGCCCAATTTTTCGCCCGGAAGGCAGGCCAAATGGCTTCGACAGCCTGCGTTCGGGACGCTAAACTACCTTTTCCGTTGTGGAAAATCGTTCCGGTAAGGCAACCTGCAAGGTGCCTCCGGCAAGGCATTCTATCGGTGTTTTCCTTTTCGCGAGAGATGGTCCTGTGGGTACGTACAAAACCAGCGACTTCAAAAAAGGCATCAAGGTTCAGATCGACGGTGAACCGTACCTGATGACCGAAATGAACTTCGTAAAGCCCGGCAAGGGAAATGCCCTCTACAAGTGCAAGCTGAAGAATCTGATCCGCAATACGGTGCTGGATCGGACCTTCAAGGGTGGGGACGAACTGGAAGCGGCCGACATTGAAGAAATCCAAGTCCAGTATCTCTATCGCCAGGGCGACACGTTTGTCTTCATGGACAATTCGACCTACGAGCAATACGAACTGTCGGCCGAACAGGTCGATGACAATTGGAAGTACCTGAAGGAGGCGATGGTCTGCAGCATGGTGCTGTTCAATGGAAACACGATCACCATGAGCCCTCCGAACCAAGTGGAACTTCTGGTGACCGAGTGCGATCCGGGTGCCAAGGGAGATACCGCCACCAACGTCACCAAGCCAGCCAAGGTGGAGACCGGGGCCGAGTTCATTGTTCCCGGCTTCATCAAGGAAGGGAACATCATCAAGATCGACACTCGCACCGGCGACTACATCGAGCGGGTCAGCAACTGACCAGTTTTCGAACTCTTCGACGAAGATCCAAAGTAAAAACCTGAGCCGCATTGGGGCGACTCAGGTTTTTACTTTTTTACGTTTTGGAATCCTTCAGCGTTACTGAAGGATCAGCATCCGTGTCGATTGCGGGTTGCGAATCGTTAGTCGCACCGGCTGGCCCTGGGCCGCCGCCTGGTTGATCGCTGCCACCAATTCCTGCGGGCTGCGCACCCGCCTGCGGTTGACCGCCACAATCGCCTCGCCCACCATCAACTGACCTGCAAGCGGACTATTGCGATCGATCCGCTTGACGATCACTCCCCCGTCCTCCTCCGAGAGATTCAGTTCCTCAGCTTCCTCCCGACTGATCGGAGCCAGTTCGATCCCCAGTCGCTCCAGCATCCGCCCGTTGGACATGGCGGCCATTTTCTCTTTCGTCTGCTCTTCGATCTCCACCCGCAGCGTCATCTCCTTGCCGTCGCGAATCACCGCAAGTTCCGCGATGTCGCCAGGGGACATGGCGGCAATCTTCAGACGCAGTTGGCTTACTTCCGCGACCGACTGCCCATTGATCGAAGTCACGAAGTCTCCCGGTTGGACGCCACCTTTGGCTGCAGGTCCTCCCTCAGAAACCAGTTCTACCACCACCCCTTTGGCCATCGGATCGATGCCCAGATCCCTCGCCAGTTTTTCGGTGAGGTTGGCCAGCCCCAGTCCGATGAAGCCTCGCACCACATGGCCTGTCTTGATGATGTCTTCCAAGGCATCTTTGGCGGTGTTGCTGGGGATGGCGAATCCAATCCCGTTGAAGGCTCCTGATCGCGAAGCGATCGCGGTGTTGATGCCGATCAGTTGGCCTCGGAGGTTCAGCAGTGGGCCGCCGGAGTTGCCGGGATTGATTGCTGCGTCGGTCTGGATGAAGTCATCGTACTGGGTGATACCGCGATCGCCTCGGTTCAATGCGCTGACGATGCCGGAGGTGACCGTCTGGCTGAGGCCGAAGGGACTGCCGATGGCGACAACCCAGTCTCCCACTTCCAGTTGATCGGAATCACCAAAGGGGGCCACCACCAGTCCGTCGGCCTGAATCTGAATGACGGCGATGTCGCTGTCCGGATCCGATCCGACCAATTTGGCAGGCAGTTTGCGGTCGTCGCTGAGCGTCACTTCCAGTTTGGTGGCACCGTTGACCACATGGTGATTGGTCAGGACATGTCCTTCCTGGGTCACAATCACGCCGGACCCAAGCGATTCGCCCTGCTGGCTCTCGGGCATTTCGAAGTCGAACTGATCCCCAAAGAAGTCGCGGAACATGGGCGGCAGTTCCGCCATCGGGACCTGACCTCGTTGCGTTGGTCGCTCCACCAACGCCTCGATTCGCACCACCGAAGGTTTCAGCGCCTTGGCGACGCTGCGAAAAGCAGTCGACAGTTCATCGGCCCGCACCATTAGCCCTTCTTGAGCCGCAAGGGCTGTGGCAGCCTGCTGTGCGTAGGCGATCGACGGACCAATCCTCGCAGAACTCCACTTCTGGACACCCCAGACTCCCAAAGCCCCCAAGCCCAATCCCAAAACCAACCCCTTCCAGCCCCATCTCATGCTGTAGCTCCTCACCTGCTTCGATCCGTTGCGAAACCCTTCTGCAAGCCCCGCCGATTGCCACTGCCAAAAGAATCGTCCGTCGACCCTCTCGTCCCTGGAAAATCGAAAGACTCACCTCATTATTTTAGCGCACCAACAAGCGGGACAAGGCTACTGGAGTACTACGAGCGCCGTTGCAAAAAGTTGGATCGAACTGCGAGTTCGCCTCCGGAGGGAGGAACTCACGGAGCCACCAAGGGGCGGAGAGGAAAGGGAAGAAAATGAGCTGATTTGTGGCCGACCTGTTCACCAGACGACCTGCATCGTTGGGTGGTGACGTTTTTTGTGAGGCCTACCGGACGGGTGGAAGCTGGTCGCGGCGGAGGGAGGGTTGTCCTAGCAGAAGTTCATCGATTCGGCTGGAATCGAGCACTTCGTCGGTGCTTTGCGGGTCGACCGCTCGGCAACATGCAGTCAGCCGCTCGATCCATTGATCCAATGGATCTTCCCAGGTCTCGACCGTCGATTCGAAGGGAGGGATGGAGGCTAGTTCATCCAGCAACAGGAGGAATCGCAAGACATGGCGAAAGACCACCCCTTCCTGCTTTTGAAGCCCTTTGGCCCGAATGTAGCGGTGGAAGTCTGCATCGAACTCCAGTAGCTCGCCGACCACCCAGACGGGGCTGACGTGCACATCATGAACGCCCGGGAAGTCATAGTGAAATAGCCGCAATAGCTTTTCACCCAGCGTCAGGATCCGTGGTGGCGGCTCTTCCCAAGATCGCAGCGGCCGCCCAGACCTTCGGTCCTGAGCCAGCAGTTCCTCCGGGGACTCCTCTTCCGCTTGCAGGCCAACCAGCTCCGATGGAAGCGCCAGCCCCAGTTCCAGCAGACGAGGATGCAGACGCTCGGTCGCTAGGCTCCCTAGCGGCAGTTCTTCCAGCGACGGGACGGGGACTAAGCGGGCGATACTGCCAGGCAGCTCCAGAACACTCTCGAACAGCTGGATCCGTTCCTGCGGGTCGGCAACGGCGGCGTGAGCCACCAGGAACTCGGCGTAAAGCGGATGCATGCTACGGATCCGAAGAAGTCGCTGTAGCTTTTCCGATGGTACTGCCTGGTTGGGACGGTACCCTTCCAGGTCGTAGCCCCGCGATTCTAGAACGATGGGAGGGATCGCCGCGCCTCCTGCTTCCAGAGAGGACTCATCGTCCTCCTCGCTGTCCAGAAGCGAAAAACCATCTTCCGATTCCGGCAGTTGGGCATCCGACCCTTCAAGATCTGACTGGCCGGGTCGACCGGGACGATCGGTGGTCGGGGGCGCGTTCGGATCCTTGCGGGCGGAGGGGATGGTGGCGGCCGAGATGCCGAAGCCATCGAGCAGTCCTGGAGGTGACGGTGGGGCGACGACAGTCTCCCGGGGAGAAGTCGTAGAGCCAGCAGTTGGATTGGTAGGCGGCTTGGCTGGTGGAGAATCGAGCGGTTGAGGTTTGGGGTCCAGGGCGATGTAGCCGGCAGTCCACAGGGTGATCAACTGCTGGTTGAGGTGCTTTTGAGCCGCTTCGATTTCCTTGGGTGCCATTAGGCGTTTGCCGACCAAGTCCCGAAGCGGCTGGACCTGAGGATTGCGGTCGAGGCTGTAGGCGAGCATTCGCCAGGGAATGGAGCCGCGGCTGGCCAGGTGAGCGGCAGGGGCGTGTTGCAGCTTCTCAAATTGCTGCTGGCTCCAGTAGGTCTCCCCTTCCCGACGTTTGGGCATCTTCTTCTTCAGCTGCTTTTTGGCGCGAATCAGATTCGGATCTTTGGTGTCTTCCGGTATCTGATCGTATTTGGCTTTCCATTTCAGGTACTTCACATCGTCCTCGTGCGCCAGGGCGAAGACAAAGCCCTCGCGATCGTACTGCGGCCGACCGGCGCGACCGAAAATCTGATGAGCACTGCTAGGCTCGATCAGCACCCGCTTGCGTCTGGGGCCTTTGAGCAACGTCGGGAGGACGACGGAGCGGGCGGGAAGGTTGATTCCTGCGGAGAGGGTTTCGGTGCAGACGGTGACGCTGAGCAGTTTTTCCTGGAAGAGGGTTTCGCAGATGCGGCGGTACTGCGGAAGGATTCCGGCATGGTGGATCCCGACTCCCCGCTGCAGCAGTTGCCGGATGCGCGGCCCAGCGCCTTGGGAAAAGTCGAACGCCTCCAGCCTCTTGGAAAGCAGCGACTGGCGTTCCTTGTCGATCATTTTCTTCCCCTTCAACCACTCGGCGACCTGCCAGCACTGGTCGCGGTTGAAGCAGAACAGGAGAGCCGGAGTCCGACGGGTCGCTTCATCCCCCTCGGCCATCCGTTCCATCTGTTCATCCAGCATCGCATCATCGACCCACCAGAATTGCAGCGGCACCTTCCGCTCCGTCCCCTGAACCAGTTCCAGCCGCCTCCCGTGAGCTCGAGCCAACCACTGACGGAACGGTTCGCTGTTGCCCACGGTCGCCGAAAGAAGCAAGGTGCGTACATGCGATGGCAGCAGGGCCAAGCTGAGCTCCCAGACGATGCCGCGTTCGGGATCGTTGAACGAATGGAATTCATCCATCACCACCGCATGCACGTCGTGCCAGGTGAAGGCCTCCGGATGCAGCAGTCGATTCAAAAGGATCTCCGCGACCACGACCAGAACGGGAGCATCCGGGTGAACGCGGCGGTTGCCGGTGACCAATCCAATCTGATCGGGTGAGAACCCCCATCGCACCGCCGCCTGCTGCAGTTCGACCAACTTCTGATCGGTCAGTGCGATCAGCGGAGTGGTGTAGTAGCAGCGTTTCCCCGTGCGCAGCGATTCATACACCGCTGCTTCGGCGATCAGCGTCTTGCCAGTACCCGTGGGGGCCGAAACGAGAACCCCTTGCTCGCTGGAGAACCACGCGAACAGAGCATCCTCCTGAACGCTGTAGGGTGCAAACGGCAGTTGCTCAAAAAAATCGGCCGCCAGTTGATCCCGATCGACCTGCTCGCTCCCTGACATCGTTGGTTCCGATCTTTGCTTATCGCACTCGGTGCTCGATCTCCTGGCGTCCCCAAGAAGTCCGCTTGCCGATGGTCCAATCCCCCAGCTACCATCGTAGCGGTAACCAGCGAACGATCGATAGCAGTTGTCGCCACACGATTCGCATTGGCCTCATTTCAGGAGGAGATGGAATGTCCCAAACGGAGCTGATTTCCAGGTGGCGGGAGCGGTTTGAGATCCCGGGGGTCCTGGAATTCCATCAGGACGAGACTCGCGGTTTTCGGCACCATCGCGTGCTATCGATCCGGACGCCTCATGCCACGGCCACGGTCCTTCCCCAAGGGGCTCAGGTGCTTGGCTTCCTGCCTAACGGCTGCGATCACGATCTGCTGTTTGTGAGCCAAGAGGCGGACTGGACCGAAGGAAAGCCGTTGCGAGGTGGGATCCCGATCTGTTTCCCTTGGTTCAGTTCCCTTCCCTCCAATCCCGCCGCGCCAGCTCATGGATGGGCTCGCAATGCAGTCTGGAATCTGATCGATGCCAGGAGCCAAGCGGAGGCGATCGCGTTGGTCTGGGAATTGGAATATGAGGGCTGGCAACTGCAATTGACGACGCAAGTGGGCCAGCGACTTCGACTGGAACTGGTGGCACGATCGCTGTCCGATCAGCTGCAGCGATGCGAAATCGCGTTTCATACCTATCTGTCGGTCAGTCGGATCGAGTCGGTGGAGGTTCAGGGGCTGCAATCGCTTCCCTACTTCGATCAACTGACGGGAGTCGATCATCGGCCACAAGAGCAGGCGGTCGCAATCGATGAGGAAATCGATCGCATCTACTGGGGCGACGACCCGCTTGGAGTGGTGGTAGACCGTGGCTGGAATCGTCGAATTACGCTCTCCAGCCAGGGAGCTGGCAGTGTGGTTCTGTGGAATCCATGGATTGCCAAAAGTCGTCGGATGGCAGACTTCGGGGACAACGAGTACCAGCAGATGCTTTGTTTGGAGACGGCCAACGTTCGGAGGGCGGCTTGGGAGGTGGAGCCGCATGGGGAGAGGCGGCTGGTGCTAGAAATCGCATGCCAGTCGATCGACTGATCAGACCGAAAAAAATGAGTTTCGCAGCCGCTTTTCGGGCTCTCTCAGCCCTGCGGCGACTCGATTCGCTGGGCAATTGCCCAGCCGCTCTGGACACGCACCTAGTCGATTTGGTATCGCCCCCTGCAGCGAGGGCGGCCCGCAGCCTCAGGAGTTGGTCCAGCTGGCTGCATGATCGCCGGAATGCGATCCCAAGCGAAAAGCGAGTCCGTTGGTTTTTGATGCCGCTAAGAGTTTTTCTCTGAGCTTGGCGAGGCGGAAAAGGGTCGCGATGGCCATTTTCCAAAGGCGGCCGGAATGCCGCCCAAAGAGGTTTTCTTTTCATCGCCACAAGCCACTGCGGAAAAAAAGGGAAATGCGATGAAGATGGAGCGAAGCACAGCTAGTCGACGACGGTTTTGCCAGTTGGCGCTTGGATGGATGGGAGCGATGGGATTGCAGCAAAATGTCTCAGGTCAGGACGCAGGTCGCAACCTGTCGTTCCGGATGGATACCGACATCTACGCCGATGTCACCAAGCCTCCACTGAAACGGTCGACGACCCTGTTTCTGGAGGGGAGATGCTATGACATGGAGCAATCGGACAGCCCGCAGGTGACGGTGATCGATACGATGCAGTCCCGCATCGCATTGCTCGATCGACTGCAGCAGTGCCGTACGGAAGTGGCGATGGAACAGCTGCAGCTGATGATCGCTTCGGCTCGGCAGCAACTCAGTCCCGAGCAAGCGGCGCGTTTCGCCGAGTCGATCTCGGTGGAAGTCGATTCGGCTACGTCCGAACTGATCGTCAGCAATTCCTCGACCCTTTATCGTTGCAAAATGCAGGATCCTCCCCACGCCACGATCGCAGCACAGTACGCGATCTTTGCCGATAGTTCGGCATGGCTCAATGCGGCCTACCCTCCACACCTACCGCCCTATGTCCGGCTATCGCTGAACCGCGAACTGGCTCAGCGCGGCAAGATTCCACTGGAATTGGTGCGGATCGTACGCAACGGGCAGAAAGAGAGTCGGCTGACTGTCAAGCATCTGTGCAGCGGGCAAGTGGGAGCGGATGATTTGGCCAAGCAACAGCGGATCGACGGGATGCTGGCCGAATTCAAACTGGTCACGATCGAGGAGTTCTATCGGTCCAAAGCGGTCGCAAAGAGATAGCCGAGTCCTAGTCCTTCAGGTACCCGATGCTGCTTTGAAAAATCCTTTGGCGGCGGACGAGCTGATCGGATTCAGTTTCCTTTGCCCTCCGCTTAAGATCCTCCAGGTTGGCTTGGCAGTACCGACAGCCGGTCTGTTCCAGATGCATGCGGATGAACTCCGTCTGCTCGGGCGACAATGCTTCCAAAAGCATTGCGCCCAGTTCCGATCGGGTGGGGCAGCTAAGCCGATGTCGGCGCCAGATCTCTCCCAGGCTATGGACACCCTGGTCATGCTGCTGAGCGAGCACTTGGAGTCGTTGTCGAAGCGTATCATCGCTTCGAAGCCTCGCTTCGATTTCCGCCATGCGAGACTCTGGCAGCGATTCGTCGAGGAAGGCGAGCAGTACCGGATCATTCAGCGGATCTTGGGAGCCCGTCATAGTCAGGATCATCCGGTGTTTGACGATCGAGCGAGTGGGAATCAGTGTGCTTCGAATCGTAATCGATGCTCTCTGAGGATTCCAGATTGGGAGCCATGGCTGTCCTCCATTTCTTCTGCTTTCCTTTCGGCCATGCGATCGAAAAAGGAGAAACAGGAGGGATTCCAAGCGGCGAAGAGAGCAGGCCGATCGGTCAGAAAGCAGCTTCTGCTTTCGGATCAGCGACGAATCGATAGCCCATGTCTCGCACCGTCAGGAAATGGATCGGCTGTGCCGGGTTTTTCTCAAAGGTCTTGCGAAGCCGCAGCAGGTATTGATCGACGGTGCGCGTTTGCATCTCGCCCGAAAGATCCCAGACTTCGCTAAGCAGTTCCTGACGCGACAGGACGCGATCGGAATGTTCGGCGAAGTACTTCAGCAGACGCAATTCGGTCGGCGTCAACTTGACCTCCTTGCCATCGACTTTCACCTGATGGGTCAGGAAATCAACCGCCGCGCTTCCAAACTGCAGTTGCTGGATCGAACGGGCCGTTCGAGTGGTGCGAGCGGGGCCGCGAGGTAGCCGAAGCAGGTTGTTGACTCGGCTAAACAGTTCGTCCAGATCGAATGGTTTGTTCAGATACTGATTGGCACCTAGATCGAAGCCGCGAGCCCGATCCTCGGGCAGCGAGCGAGCGCTAAGGATCAGGATCGGCAAGGTCGCATCGATCGACCGGATCCTCTCGCACACCTTGTAACCGCTCATCCCAGGAAGCATCAGATCCAGAATCACCAAGTCGAAACCTTGGCGATCCCCTTCGAAAAGTCGCAGGGCAGTCGGGCCATCATCGGCAAGCACGACCCGGTGCCCCTCCGCCTCCAAGTTGTATTTGATTCCGATCGCCAGATGCTGTTCGTCTTCCACCAAAAGAATCTGTGTCATGCCGGCTCACTCCCCATCGACTCCACTCCGCCGGCTTCATGAACCTCAGGAAGTTGGTCTGCCAGATTGGCTTTGGGGATACTGATTTCACGGTAGAAGGCCTGCCTATCCCCGACACCCTGCATGTCCGGAAGGCATACCTCAAAGCGCGTCCCAGTGCCCTGTGGCAGGTCGGCAAGTCGAATGGTGCCTCGCATCTGACGCACCAGCGATCGAACCAGAAACAGGCCAAGGCCCGTCCCCGGCTTTGTCCGCTCCAATTCGTTGCCGACGCGAATGAAGCGGCCGAAAATCATCCGCCGCATCGCACGAGGAATTCCCTGGCCATTGTCGCTGATGGAGATCTTGGCCCAAGAATGCTTTTGATCAGGCTCTAGATCGATCTGAACGGAAGGGGGATTCCCCGCATACTTGATGGCGTTGTCGATCAAGTTGCGGAACAGGACGGTAAACTCTCCTTTCCTCACCTCCCCCTCGATCGGTGCCAACCTCAGTCGGATCGTCTCGTGGGAAACCCGATGCCTTTTTGCCACTTCGCGCGCGATCTCCTCCAACAATTCATCGATCCGCATCGGCGTTGCCATCTCACCGCGCGAAGTCGCATGCTCCAATCTTGCCGCTTCCAGAAGTTGATCGATCAATTGCTCCAGTCGATCGACGTCATCCAGCATCGATCGATAGAAGGTCATCCGCTGCGTCTGATCGACAGGGCGTCGATTGAGCGTCTGGAGGTAGAGTTTCAGCGAGGCGATCGGGCTCTTCAGTTCGTGTGTGACGCTATCGATGAAATTGCTTTGACGTCGATTTAGGTTGATCTGCTGAATGCTCCAAATCAGATAGAGCACCACACCCGCCACGACGCAGATGAACATGGCCGAACCGGCGCTCAGCAGCACCCAGTAAAGCCCTGGCGAGGAGGGATTCCCCATGGCGTTGGTGACGTTCAGCAAGACCCATCCCACCGCCAGGCCCAGCAGAAGGATGATCATGGCAACAGCAAGGAGAATCGGCCATTTCATCGAACGCCGCTCGAACATCGTTCCCCCCATCCTCCCGCTCGAACGGCTTGCTCCATCGCGCCCCGATCCCCGTGCCGCCCCATCCCCGCTTCGCTACTCCAAGACGGACCAGTCGAACCGTCGTTCGCCCTATTCTTGTCGCCATCCTGACGAAAAGAAAACGCAATCGAACCCTTCCATTCGCTTTTCCACCTCGCCTAGCGGTTGGAACCCCCCATTTTTACTTCGCGAAATCCGTGACAGGAAAAACAGGTCCGCCTTCTTGGCACCAGGACGTTTCCAAGCCTTTACCGGGAGCCTATAGTAATCAGCAGTTCGGTGATGTCAGGTATCGCCCCTCTAGGGTCAGGTGATGGGCATTTTATCGGCCACTAAAGAACTGGGCTTTTTACGAGTTTTCCACACCCCCCCAGTTGTAATCCCACATTCGGTGTGGTTTGCTAAGTGTCTGGATGGCTTTGGCTGAGATTTCGCTGATGGTCACTGCGTAGGAACCCGCACGAAACAAGGAAGCAGGGCGATGTCCTCGGAATCAAGTTATCTTCGAGAACAAGAGCGTATTTGTCGTTTGGTTGGGGAACAAGCCAAGCGACAATTGCAACGATTCGAGATGGATCTTGAGCGATCTTACATCGAAAACGTCCGTTGCGTTCATGTGCAAGATGAGACCGACAGCGACTACGGCTCCCAGGTCTGGTTCTTCGACGGCGAAGGGGTGGATCTGCAGGAGCGGCGAAGAGTTTTACACGGAGGGGTCGAGATCTCCGTGCAGTATGGGCTACTGGAACCTGGCCGCTCGGTCCTCTACCTCGACAACGATCTGCGATACCGCTTTCTCAAGTGGATCCTCGACGGACGCTCCCATTCCATCCTGCACCGGAAAGCGAACCGCTTTTGGGTGGCATCCTCCATTGTGGGGGTTTTTGCGCTCTTGCTCGTCTGGATGCTCCGCTGGTTGGGGCGATAGTCCCGCTGGCGACTCTTTGGGCTCGACGGCTTATCAGCGAGCGACTAAAATTTGGTGCTTTCCGCTGGGAAAACCTCGGGTAGTGTCGTCCTTGATCCGATTGGGTGGTGGATGGGCAGCACGGGGTAACCAGCAGCAAGGTTTTCAGCGACGGTGCTGTCAGCGGTTGGGCCTGACAACGAGCGTTGCGAGCGGGCAGCATTTGAATCGATAAAGGTGGATCATGTACGCGATCATTGCAGACAGCGGCCGTCAATTCCGAGTGGAACCAGGTCAGATTCTCGACATCGATTATCGCGATGCTTCCACCACCGATGACACTTTGACGTTTGACCGTGTTCTGGCCGTTGGGTCGGACAAGGGATTGCGTCTGGGTACCCCCACCGTGGCTGGTGCGTCCGTCACTGCCAAGGTGCTGGGAGTCGAGAAGGGGGATAAGATCTACATTCAGAAGTTCCGACGGCGTAAAAATTACGATCGTCGCACCGGACACCGACAACTCTACACGCGAGTCCGCATCGACTCGATCAACGGCTAAGCGAGTTTCCTTCGCTTACGGATCTCGTTTTCTGGAAGAGGCCCTGACCAAGGGGCCTCTTTTCGTTCGGTATCTTGGCTTCGCTGCAGCGAGACCCGTTCGACGATCGTGGGATGGCCCTGTTACCCTCTTTGGTCCATCAGGATCTATCCGAAAGGGTTGCTGAAGCAGCCCTTGGTGCAGATCCCCTTGTCATGCGTTGCCTGCCAACTGCTTCTGATAGGCTTCCAGCACCCCGATGACCAGTTTGGTCAGCTTGGGTTCGGTCGCGTTGGCGGTGGCAATAATCTTGGCGACATCGGCGGCCTCCAGAGCATCGGGCAGGCACATGTCGGTGATGACCGAAAAGCCAACAACGCGCATCGCCTCGTGGACAGCAACGATCGTTTCCGGCACGGTCGACATCCCGACGACGTCGGCTCCGATCATCCTCAGGAAGCGGTACTCGGCACGCGTTTCCAGATTCGGTCCAGGAACGGCGACGAAAACGCCGCGGTGGGCGATGATGTCTTCTCGTCGAGCGACCGCCAGAGCGGCATCGATCAACTGCGCATCGTAGGGGGCGCTCATGTCGGGAAATCTTGGTCCCAATCGATCGTCGTTGATCCCGATGAGCGGGTTGTCTCCGAGAAGATTGATGTGATCATCGATCAGCATGATGTCTCCGCAACGGTAGTTGGGATTCATGCCGCCGCAGGCGTTGGAGAGAATCAGCAGTCTGGCTCCCATCGCCTTCATGACGCGGATGGGAAGGGTGATCTCTTTCAGTGGGTACCCTTCATAAAGATGAAACCGCCCTTCCATCGCGACGACCGGTAGTCCGTTGCAGGTTCCACAGACCAGCCTACCGCGGTGGCTGGTGGCGGTCGATTTTAGGAAGTTGGGGATATCCCCATATTCGATTGCCGTATCCACTTCCATCCGCTCGACGAACGAACCCAGGCCGGTGCCCAAGACGATCCCCGCAGCAGGCTTCTTGCCCCAACGTTGTTCAATGAAGGAAACGGACTGCTGGATTTTTTCGTAAAGTTCTAGCATGTTGTAGGAAGTGATAGGTTTTCAGGGAGCGATGGGAGGTCCAGAGACGAGCCATCAGGCTAGCAGACCATCGATGATTTCTCTACTCCTGCTCGTACCCTGATCGTGGGCACAAGCCAGTTGTCTATTGTCGAGCCGATGCGGTGGAAGGAGGCGTTTGGCAAGGAAGGGGGATCATTCCGAATCCTCTTCCGGTAGAGATTTTCCTGTGACGACAGCGGCGACGGGCCGGAAGTGGAAGGTCCGTCGTTTCCCTTCCTCTATCAGCTCTCCCCGATCCCAGTCGACTCTCGCGTCCTGCCGTTCGGATGCGAATTCACGGATCCAGTAGGCTCTAGCCCGCGCGGCGGTACCCTCGGGTGGCGCTAGTTTGGCCAGATTGATCCGTTGGCGATCGACCGGCGCGTTGCAGCCATGGGCGCGACGCACCTTCTCGCAGTATCCATCTTCCGATAGCTCTGCATACCGGAGATCCAGTTTCTTCCTCGCGTCCCATGAAGTGCTGCGCCCAAGTTTTTCAAGCAGCCACTGTTTGGTTGCCCAGTCGATCTTTCCCAGTAGTGCATCGGGAAATGGTTGTTCGTAGCGATGCTGACGAAGCGCCTCCAACGACTCCTTCCACATCGCTACGATGCTCCAGCATTCCTCGGGTACCGGACCTTGGTCTTCCAGAAATCCTCGCACCGACTGGAGTGTCTGCATTTGGATTTCGAGAGCGGAAAAGGGATCCCGGGAACGGCCACCTTCTCGCGAGCCTAGAGTGCGATGAACTAGCGTGGAGTCCCCGGAAAACTCCTGGCAGGCACGCCAAGATCTTGGTAGCTGAACCAGTGGTCTTCGACTTCGCGATTCTACGAGGTCCAGCAGCAGGCAGGTAGTTGCCACCTTCAGGTACTGGCTCCAGGGATTCGGTGAGGAATCGCCCAGTGCAAGCTGGACGCGCTGTCGGGGTTGCCACAGTCGAATCCATCCCTGAATCGGATGGGCACAGACCGATTCCAGTAGATGACCGATCTCGAAAATCGGGCGCCGATTGAAGTACGCCCCCATGCCAATTTCCGATCGCACGGTGGCTGCTTTCGCGCTCAACCAGAACTTGCCTCGCGAATC
This sequence comes from Planctomycetaceae bacterium, assembly GCA_040375295.1. Classification (GTDB taxonomy): domain Bacteria; phylum Planctomycetota; class Planctomycetia; order Pirellulales; family Pirellulaceae; genus JBEISR01. Next base: position 43,445 of record JBEISR010000015.1, on the reverse strand, counting down.
GACGTATCCGCTCCCTTCCAGGATCGATCGGCTCGCCAGAAAACCGCTCAACCGTCGACGATGGGGGACGCAGAGCAGACTCCATGCGAGAAACGAGAATATGCAGGCCAACGGATAGTGCAGCAAGCGAAGGCCGGTCGACGCAATATCCAACCAGGCGCTGCCTCTCTGCAGCTGCGAATCCAGCCACGGTTCGGGATCTCGATGAGTCCATCGCATCGCGGCTCCCATCAATCCAAGCCACATTGTCGCAAGCAGGTGGTAGATCTGGATGGGAAGGAAAAGCAAGAGCAACGCACATCGCCATGCCAAAAGCCGCCATCCGCTGGCGATCGTCAGTTCGTAGTTCTCTTGTTGACCGTAGAGATGAGCCTGGTGGTCTGCGGAGTTCTTCAGTAGCCGAACCTCGCCGGTGGGTGGTATCTGTTCGACCAACGAAGCAAGGAGTTCATCTTGCGCGACCTGATGAGCGATCAGGTCGCGAGGGGATAGACATTCGGGGGTAGCACCTTCAAGGAACCCGATCCCTCCTTCGGTCCCCCATCGTACCTCTCGCGAGATCGATCCACCCTGGGCATTGAAGAAACGAGTCGAGTTCCCCAGTCCTCGAACCAGAGTCGAATGCTTCGCCATGGCGGCGATCAGACGAGCATACCAGTCCTCGGGGAGTTGACGAGAGGATTCGCCTTGCGGGTCGCGATTCCTTCGCACCAACACCAAAGCGTATTCCGTCTCCAGGCCGATCGTCCTGGCAAGGACTCGTCCTTCACTCCCCAGATTGGTCGACTCGGAGCCCATCCAGGTAGGCTTCCGGAGTCTCGAAAACATCTTTCGCAATTTCTGCCTCAAGCTGCGAAGCGTCGTGAGTTTCTGGGGATCGTTCTTTCCTCATCCCGCCAAGCGGTTCTGGACGGTGTCGATCTGGGGGCTGGCTGGGGCGCATGGGAACATCCATAGATCAATGTGGCTCGACAACGATCCAGCCATGCCAGGAACCCTAGCCGCCGCGGAGTTTTCGGCGCGAGCCGACGGGGTCCACGGCTTGCTCAACCTCGTTTCTATCCTACCACAAACCCTCGCCAGTTCCCAAAGATCTCAGATGGGCGATCTCAGTTGGGCGTGGCAACGCCGCTATCCCATGCCGGGAATGTACTCCCTTCTGGCTCCTTCAAAGATGGGAGGCTTCCGTCCTAGCAATCCGAAATCCCCAGCGGATGGTCCCTTGCAACACACCCTTCCCAGGCTCGGGAATCACCTGCACCTGGTTCCCATCCAGCCGCAGGGAAGTGTGGCTGTTGGGGGTCAGCGTGGCGATGGTTATTTCGTTTTGACGGAGTTGCCAAGGGAGATCGAGCGAAGCGGGTGGCGTGGATTTCAGTCCGTCTCCCAGCATCCAGCACGCCCCAAGGAAGGTCGGGCTTTCCGAGAGTCGGCAGGCGAAATCGAAGACCATCGCCGGCTGATGTGGCTCTTGGCGACGATCGACGCTCACCGACCAATGGCTTTTACCCGCCATCCCGACACCCAGGAGTACCTCCGTATCGGAATGGCTTTCCTGTGCCAGTTCCTGCAAGGGCGGGAAACGAGGCCAAGCCGTTTCCTTTGCCGATGGCACCGACTGCAGGAGGGGCACCGCCGAAGCCGACAGGGGTTCGCAGAGGATCCGCCAATCGAATCGGTCGCCGATCCGTTGAGCTTCGACTATCAAGTCTCCCCACTGCAGTCGATGTCGATCGGCCATCGAAGAAATGCTCCTCGCAGTTACTGGTCTTCCATCATGCGCCATTTCAGGAACGCATCGAGGAAACCTTGCAGTTCCCCACCAATCACCGCGTGAAAATTCCCCATCTGGAATCCAGTCCGCGCATCTTTGACGCGCTGATCCGGATGGAGGAAATAGTTGCGGATCTGCGAGCCGAATCCGACCCGAGCTTTGTTCTTGTACTTCGCCAGCTGCTCTGCCTCGCGTTTCTCTTCCTCAATTCTCGCCAGCCGAGCTCGCAGCATCTTCCATGCAAAGTCTCGATTCTTGTGCTGACTGCGTTCATTCTGGCACTGCACGGCGACTCCCGTCGGCAGGTGCGTCAAGCGGATGGCCGAACTGGTCTTATTGACGTGCTGGCCTCCTGCCCCGGAGGCTCGGAAAACGTCCTCCCGCACATCTTCCGGGCGGATATCGATTTCGACCGAATCGTTGATGTCAGGGGAGACGTCGACCGCAGCAAAGCTGGTCTGCCGCTTGCCTTCTGCGTTGAAGGGGCTGATGCGCACCAATCGATGCATCCCCTCTTCCCCTTTCAGATAGCCATAGGCCATCGGCCCTCGCACAGCGATGGTCGCCTGAGTGATCCCAGCCTCCTCGTTGTCGCTACGGTCGATCAATTCAACGCTGTAGTCCTGCTTGCCCGCCCAGGCGATGTACATCCCGAGGAGGATTTCGGCCCAGTCGTTGGCGTCGACCCCTCCATCCCGAGCATGCACGCTGAGAATCGCATCGTTGGGATCCAGAGGGCCGTTGAGCAGCGCCTGCAGTTCCAGTTGGTCGACCGCCTGCGACAACTTCCCTAATTCTCGCTCCACTTCGTCCGACAGCGACGGATCGTCTTCCACCATCGGGATCAATTCCCCGAGGTCTTGGTGGGCTTGGAGGGCTGCCTTCAAAGGTTCGATCACCAAACGTTGGTTCTTCAGGGCCTGGACGGTTTGCTGAGCCTTCTCCTGGTTATCCCAGAAACCAGGAGACGCCATGCTGGCTTCCATCGTCTCTACTTGTTGCAAACGCTCCGCGTAGTCAAAGACCCTCCTTCAGCGTGGCCAAACGCTTGCACAGGGTTTCCAGCTGGGAGGACATTTCCTGGGGATGCATCCTGTGTTGATCCTTTTCAAAAGCCGACGACGGTCGCGAAATGGGGCGATTTCAAACCAAAAAGTCCGGGCAGGTTTTTGCGGACGCGTTCCCTCACCCCGCCCCTGCTACCTTCAGTTTCGGTTCTTCCCTTCAACTGGGCAAGGGCCCTAAGGTGGGATGGGAGTACCTGACTTCCAGACGCCTCATGGCGCCCCGAAGGAGTTGGGGGGGGCGTCGCCACGACGGGGAAGTGCACCATAGAACTTGGTGATATCGATTCCTTGCTTGCCCTCTTCCTCCAGCAGCTTGATCCGCATCTCCAACCGCTCCATCCGCCGCTGCAGCTGTGGCACGATCTGTTCGGTCGTATCGACTGGGACTAGGCGAGGAACGGCAGGATAATGGAGGTGTCGCTGCAGGGCGGCGAAAAGCAATAGTGGATCCTTGTGACGATTTGCCCAGGCGATTTTTCCTTCCTGTAGGCCGAAAAGGATCGGTGCTTCGGGGGGCGTCTGGGCACCCAGTTTCCGCCTCCGGGTCGCGAGATACTCTTCGCTGCGTCCGTAGATCAAATCCGCCAAATCCACTAGGCCCAGTTGCCTTCGAACCACAAGGATCCATTCCTTCCAGTCGGAATTGTAAGCGGGATCCTCCGAGGTCGCCGCCAGGCCGCGGTCGTAATGAAGTCGGTTTCGACAAAGCGCTTCGAATTGGAAGACGAAATACCCCTGCCGACTCTCCGACTCGCTTCGGTACTTCGCCTCCGCCTGCAAGATTCGAAACGCAGTTTTCATGTCAAAGCGACCGCGATCCCTCTCCGCCTCCTCCACGAGGAAGCTTTGAAAGGGAGAAAAATAATGAGCCAGCCGCCTCATCCCGCGGCTCATCTCCCCAAAATGCTTCAGCTCGGCCAAAAGAAAATCGACCGCCATCGGCAGTTTGGTCGTCGCCAACAGTTCGTGCCTAGCCTGCTGAAGCAGATCCTGCAGCGGAAAGTCGGCTCCCATCCGCTCATGAAGTAGCTCAAACAGGTAAGCCTGCTCGACATATTCGTCGCGATCCAGCATCGATCGGTCTCGCCTTCCGGTCCAAATCGACCCTTCCATCCCTTTTCGCATCATAGCCGATCTGGCGGAGGCGACATGCGAAAAGATCCTTTCCGGTCTGTTGCCAGGTTCTGCCAAAAAACAAAAAGCCCCCCGGACCATCGATCCGGGAGGCTTTCATTCGATGTCGCTTATTCTGTTGCCAGTGCCGAGCGACCGGATCAATCTTCCTGGCCGAGCCAGTTGTAGACGATGCCGGCGATGGCGGCACCGACGATGGGCGCAATCCAGAAGACCGCCAGCTGCATCAGAGCCCAGCCCTGTCCGAATGCCGAAGCGATGACGGCCGGTCCGGTGCTGCGAGCTGGGTTGACCGAGAGGTTGGTCACTGGAATGCCGATCAGGTGAATCAGCGTCAGGCCAAGGCCGATCGCGATCGGTGCAAAACCAGCCGAGGCTCGCTTGTCGGTCGATCCCAGAATGATCAGCAGAAAGAAGAAGGTCAGCACCGCTTCGGCAACAAAGGCCGATGCAATCCCGTATTTGCCAGGCGAATGCTCTCCGTAGCCATTGAGCGCAAATCCATTTTTTGCGATGCTCCAACCTGCATTACCGCTGGCGATGACATAAAGCACCGCAGCGCCCGCAATGGCTCCAGCCACCTGAGCGATGATGTAGGGGACCAGTTCGGTCGACGAAAATCGCTTGCCCATCATCAGCCCGATCGAGACGGCAGGGTTCAGATGGCACCCCGAAATGTGGCCGATCGCGTAGGCCATCGTCAGCACCGTCAAACCGAATGCCAACGACACCCCAACGAATCCAATACCCAGATTCGTCTGCTCCGCTCCATCCAGGAACTTGGCTGCCAGTACCGCGCTGCCACAGCCGCCAAAAACCAGCCACGCCGTCCCAAAAAACTCCGCGGCGCATTTCTTCGCAATCGAATACATCCTGTGAATCCTTTCTGCGTAGTGAGTCCTTCTGCCTCATTGCACCTTGCTTGTACGGTTGGACCAAGCCTGACTCAGACTTCCGGTGGTGCTAGATTTGGGCATTTAAGCAGAATTCGTTGACTGGGGAAACGGCGATTTCTCGGCACCACCAGCCTGGGGGCTGGAGCTTGGCAGCCCAATGCCGTCGTTCGAGGGCTGCTTCGAAGGGGGGGCGAGTTTACGCATTTTGAATGCTGCGATAACATAAGAGACCTGCAGCAAGCATTTTCTAAGCCAGCAGGCAGGGTTTTTCCCGCACATGAGCACCACGTACAAGGACAGCGGCGTCGATCTGGATCTTTACGAAGATGCCATGAAGCGACTGCCGCGTTGGATGCACCGGACATTCGGTCCGCGGGTGATCCGCAACGACGGCGGCTTTGCCGGCCTTTTTCAGCTCGACTTTTCCAACGCCCTGTTCCGCCGGAATTACAAGGAGCCGGTTCTGGTTTCAGGAACCGATGGCGTCGGAACCAAGCTGAAGGTGGCGATTCAGGCTGGTCGCCACGATACGGTGGGGATCGACCTGGTGGCGATGTGCGTCAACGATGTCCTGTGCACGGGGGCTGAGCCACTTTTTTTCCTCGACTATGTCGCGATGTCGCGAGACAACCCGGCTCGACTGGAGGAGATCGTGCGGGGTATCTCCACCGGTTGCGTCCAGGCCGACTGCGCCTTGCTGGGTGGGGAGACCGCCATCATGCCCGATCTCTATCGGGAAGATGATTACGATTTGGCTGGTTTCTGTGTTGGGGTAGTCGAGCGCAAACAAATCGTCTCAGGGAAGGCGATCCGCCCAGATGATGTGATTCTGGGAGTCAACTCGTCCGGGTTGCATTCCAATGGCTTCAGTCTGGTGCGCAAGATCGTCTTCGAGAAGGCGGGGCTGGCAATTGACGACCATGTCGAAGCACTGGGGGAGACCGTGGGGGATTGTCTGCTGCGTCCCACCCTGATCTACGCCAACCTGCTGCGGTCGATTTTGCAGCAGTACCGCGTCAAACAGGTAGTGCATGGAATTGGTCATATCACCGGTGGTGGCTTGCTGGAGAACACGGAGAGGATTTTGCCAGAGGATGTCGATCTGGTATTCGATCGCGGGTCCTGGAAGGTGCCACCAGTGTTTCCATGGTTGCAGCAACTGGGAAAGGTTCCCTCGGAAGAGATGGACCATGTCTTCAATATGGGTATCGGCTTGGTTCTGGTGATCAGCCCTTACTATGCCAATGCGGTGTACGAACGAGTCCAGCAGTGGGGGCTCGACTGCTGGAAGATCGGAAAGGCGGTCGCTGGAAGCGGCAAGAGTCGTTGGAGCTGAATCGATTCGGTTGGCGAAGTGATCAGGTGAATCGATCAAGGGTTGTTGCCGCTCGCGTCTTTCTGCCGATCGGTGCGATAAGTAGCCCACCATTCCCAAGCCAGTGGCAACACCGATAGCACCAGGATCGCCAGAATTACGATGTGGAAATTCCGCTTGATCACCGGCACATTGCCGAACAGGTAGCCACCCACCAGAAAAAGAGTCACCCAGAGCACCCCGCCGAAAACGTTGTAGATCCAGAAACGGCGGTAAGGCATCCGTCCAATGCCTGCGACGAATGGAGCGAAGGTGCGAAGGATCGGCAGGAATCGCGCTAAAACGATCGCCTTCGCACCATGCTTCTGGTAGAAGGCTTCGGCCTTCAGAAGATGTTCCTTGTTCAAAAGCCAGCCAGTGTCACGATGAAAGATCTTCGGACCTACCCATTTGCCGATGGCGTAATTCACCGCATCTCCAACGATCGCTGCCAGGATCAGCAGAGGAACCAGCCATTCGATTCGGAGAGGTGAATCGGTTTGAGCGGCGATGGCACCGACAGCAAACAACAGCGAGTCACCAGGAAGAAACGGCGCTACGACCAGTCCGGTTTCGGCAAAAATGATCAACCAGAGCAGGATCGTAAAACTGCTCCCCATCGCCGCAAGGATATCGTTGAGATGACGATCGAAATGAAGGATCCAGTCGAGCGATGATGCGAGCCATTCAAGCATGGTGGGGATAGCCGGTGAAGACAAGGCCAAGTACTCTGCCGCCGATCTCATGGTACTTCAGAGAGGAGGGATCGGCTATCGCGGGTTTCGAGTTCCCGATGCAACGGGAAACATACTTTGGGCGATCGCTTTGTTTTTCGCAATCGGCCAAATTGGAATGCTCATGAAAGGACGGGATCGCTCATCATGTCTTGGGTCTATCTGACCGCAGGTGCCGCCGGCATGTTCTGCGGAAGCTGCATGAATGATAACGCGCTGGCCAAGGCGCTCATTCGCCAAGGTCAGGACTGCCTTCTTGTCCCGGTCTACACACCGATCCGCACCGACGAATCGGACGCCAGTTCCGGTGAGATTTTTTTCGGAGGCATCCAGGTCTACCTTCAGCAGAAATTTCCTTGGCTTCCTCCCCTCCCGAAAATGCTGATCCGCCGTCTGAATCAACCTGGTCTGATCAATCGCCTTGCTGGCCGCACCCATTCGATTGATCTGCGATTACTGGGCGCGATGACGGTGTCGATGTTGGAAGGAGAGTCGGGAAGGCAGCGTCAGGAAGTGGCCAGGCTGACCGAATGGTTGGCTAGTGAAGCAAAGCCTTCCGCGTTGATCTTGACCAACTTCCTGATCGCTGGTGCGCTCCCCTCCATCAAAAGGCAGATCGACGTGCCCGTCGTCGTGATGCTTCAGGGCGATGATATCTTTATCGACTCACTGCCCGAACCTTACCGGTCCCGAACGGTCGATCGGATGAGAAAGCTGATTCCACTGGTCGATGCATTTGTGGTCCACAGTGAAGATTACGGACAGCGGATGGCAGAGTTGTTGGGGCTACCGCGCGATCGATGGCACTGCCTTCCCTTGGGGATCGATCTGGACAGCCAGCCGATGGCCAAGTGGGAGGCATCTCCGCCCAGCAACCCTTCGAAAGAGGAGCCTTTTCGAGTCCTCTACCTGGCCAGATTGGCTCCGGAAAAGGGGCTCCATCAGCTGGCCGATGCGTGGCGTCGATGGAATGCGACAGGCGATCCAACGCCTCGGCATCTCGATATTGCTGGATGGCTTGGAGGGCAGCATCAGCGTTACTGGGACGAGATCGCTCGATCGCTAAACGCATCAAGCCCGGCAGGTTTCACTTACCATGGATCGGTCGACCGCGAAGTCAAATTGAGGCTACTGGCCAATGCCGATCTGCTTTGTGTTCCCACCGTCTACCGTGAGCCGAAGGGTCGGTATGTTTTGGAAGCAGCTGCAGCGGGATTGCCATACCTGCTTCCAGCTCACGGCGCTTTTCCCGAGATGCACCGGCGTCTTCAGCATGGGGCACTCTATAGTCCGGGGGATCCGGAAGCGCTGCTGAGTGGTCTTCAGGAGGCATGTCAAAGGAGTGCAACGATGCGGCGAGACCGCGCTGCCGCACAGAAGCGTCTCCGAGATCAGATCGGTATCGACCAGCATGCTACCCTACTGATTCAACTGGTGGCGGGGCTTGGATCCGGTCGCGGCTGACAGCAACACTCTGGAAGTGGCCGTCCATGGAATGGGTTGCAATGCGCATCACCAGATGCATACGTCTTGAGAGCTTAGTTGCTGGCTAGTACATCTTGCAGAAACTTGCCAGATACTTGTGGTCGTGCAGAAAGTCGACCAGATGGATCAATCCAGGGAGCCATACGAACCAGATCGCACTGGCGATGTGCCGGCGAAAGGTCTTCAGCTGCACTGTATGATCGCTCAATTCGCTCAGGTGGCTCCAGGCCGGAAAAAAGGCGGGGACCTCACGGCGATACTGGTCAAACTGCTCAGGATGCAATTGGCTGAGAGTTGCCTCTTCGCTCCGGATCACAAAAGGGTAGTAGATGGCAAAAGCCATGGCGATGATCGCAGGAACCGCCAGCGTTTCAGATGTCAATCCGACTCCAACACTCCCCAGAAAGCTGAAGAAATAAAGTGGATTGCGTGTCATCGAGTAGGGGCCGCTGGTGATCAGGGTGCCGTTTTTGTAGCCAGCGATATAGGCGGAGCACCAGACTCGTCCCATCGCTCCTATCCCCGCCAGGATGACGCCCGCCACGAATAAGGCTTCTGCGATGATCGGCAATCTAGCTTCCCAGGCGCTGTCGGTGAGTACGAAGATTGCGGCGATCGAAAGAAGGGCCACCCAACTGTGACGGGTTCGCATGAATGAACAACCTTCGGCTCAAATGGCAAGGGGCTCAATGAGCCCTGCGGATGGTTGGGCATGGATTCAACGAAGAATGCCGGAGGCCGGATTGTGGGGAAAAAGGGCTATGGAAGCAATGCGAATTGGCCCCTAAGGTCCATTCAGTAAGTGGAAATCTCAACTTTATCCGAGGCTTGGCAGTTCCTTTGGGTCCAGTCTGCCAAGCCTTTCAAGTAAGTAGAAGATGCCTTTTCAGGGGGCGGCTGCTGTCGCCTGTTGGTACAGCGGATGAGCTGGGTTGCCCCCCGACTTCATGTAGGCCAGCAACTCAAAGACTTCCTCCTTGGAGAGTGTATTGAGCAATCCGGAAGGCATCATCGAGTTGGGGCTGGGCTTCATTTCGGTGATCGACTTGCGGTCGAGATTGGTGAAGTTTTGGGGGTCGAGCATGTTCGTTGTGATCATCAAAGTCGATCCGTTCAGGTTGGCCACGCGACCTACCACGATCTGATCGTCTTCCGTGATGAACTGCGTCGCCTGATATTGATCGCTGATCTCCTTGTTCGGCTCGATGATCGCCGTCAGCATTTCACGAGGGCTGAAGCGGCCGGAAACTGCGGTCAGATCGGGGCCCTGAATTCCACCCTGTCCCTGGAATCGATGGCACTTGTAGCACTGTGCGATGGCAAAGAGTTGCTTGCCCTTGGAAAAATCGTAACCCGAGTTCTTCTGGGAGGCTTCCTCTGCTAGGTCCTCCACCTTCCATTCCTGGACTAGAGGCCGAGGCGCTAGGTCGGCAAGTGGATCCCGCGGTTCGGGAAGATCTCCTACCAATTCCCCCAGCTTCTGCTTCTGTTCGTCGTTCAAATGGCTGATGGCTACTTTGCGGATGTTGGCGAGGAATCCACCAAACGATGCGCCACCACGGGCGGTGGAGACATCGATGAACCACTGGAAATATTTCTGCCGCTGCTCGTCGGTCCACTCTTTGACATCGCGAAGTGCCATGGCGTAGTGGATCTGTTCGTCGGCCGACTGCGCATTGCTCATGCGAGCGATGCAGCGATCGGTGATACCTGGAGCCGCCAGGTAGACCAACACGGTGGCCAGTTCACGGTTGAGCGGGCTGTCTTCATCGGGGACGGGGAAATGGCGGTCTAGTTGAGCGACAGTGGCTTGGCGCGTCTCAGGACTCCCTTCACCCAACCGTGTGAAGCTTAGTTGATAAGCTCGCAGCAGTTCCAGCTTCTGGGTTCGATCGAGCTGTCCCCAGTCGATGCTCGCCAGTCGTTGATGGATAGCGGTTTGGTCGGAGGGTTCGCCGCATCGAGCCAGTGCGATAGAGCCGGTGATGAGCGATTGGGGGTTGGTGGACTCCATCACGCGACCTCGCCACTGCGTTACCGGTTGGTGCTCCAGGGCGATCCTCGCCGCGAATCGGACAGCACGGTCTGGATGTCCCAGCATGGCCAGTGACGTCGAGACAGCGCCTGGCTTGCCTGGTGCCTGCAGTTGCTCAAGATTGCGGCGGAGGCTGCGGGCCTGAGCGGCATTGGCGGAATCGATCGGTGCGGCGGGTGCTGTGCTTTCGGTGCCTTTGTATTTCAGCCGATACAGCCCGCTTTGCACTTTTCTTCCCCCGATCATGAAGTAGAGATTGCCATCGGAGGGATGAACCACCATATCGGTGATCGGCATTGGCGAAGCCGACACAAACGGTTCAAAAGTCGACTGATAGCTGGAGCCCTCTGGCGTCAGATGAACTGCATAGATGACACCGTAGCTCCAATCGCCGATCAGAAGCGCCCTTTGATATTTCGCCGGAAACTTCGCTCCAGTTCCAAAGCAGATCCCCGTCGGAGATCCTGGTCCGATATTGGCCACTGCTCCCATGCTGTCGGCAAAATACTCGGGCCACTTCCCTGTACCATTGCGCCATCCGAACTCAGCTCCGCCGATCACATGATTGACTCGTGTCGGACGATACCATGGCGTCCCGACATCCCATTCCATGTCAGCGTCGTAGGTGAACAGATCCCCCAGGGGATTGAACGCAATGTCGTACTCGTTGCGAAAGCCGGTAGCCACCAGTTCGACATCCGAGCCATCGGGGCGGAAGCTGAGCACAAATCCGCCTGGAGCCAGTCGGTCGGCCATGAATCCACGCGCATCGGGCATGCGGCCCAGCAGATGATCTTCCGACCAATGCTTGGGGACCCGGTAGCGGTCGATTTTCGCTGGGAGATCGGTCGCGTTGCCCGCGCACAGGTAGATCCTCCCGTCGGGGCCCTCAATCAAGGCGTGAGGGCCATGTTCCCCTCCTGCATTCAGCGGGATCAGATGGTCCTGCTTCTCAAACTTTCCATCCTTGTCGAGATCTTGCAGGCGATACAGTCCCGCGCCGCTGGGTCCCTCGCCGTTGATGTTGACGTAAAGTCCGTCGCGGGTATGCAGAAGTCCCTGAGCCATACCGACTGAAACATCGAGCGATTCGACGGTGACTTTCTCACCTTCCTTCTTTGGCAAGGCGACTCGATACAGCTTCCCATACTGATCCGAAACAATAAGTCGCCCCTCTAGGTCAACACACATGCTGACCCAGGACCCCTGCTCGGCCAACGGCACCTCATGCAGCAGTTCGACCTCGAACCCCTCGGGTACCTTAAACGCGGAGGGTGCTGTCGCCCCTTGCTGAGCCCAAAGAGCGGCACCAGATCCCCAGGACGAAAGGCCGATCAACAAAGCCAACCAACGAGTCTTTCGGAACCAAAGCATCGGAAAGATCCTGATCAAAAGGAATGGGATGGGCCGGGATGGTCATCATGGGAAAACGCCATAGCGACCACCCGAACGGCTTCCGCAGTAAAGCCAGCCCAAAAAAAGAGGCTGGTTCCAGGGGGTTTTCATTATAACTGCCTCGCCGAGCGACTGAATCACCGCGTCGACTCCTCCTTTTCCCCTCTTCCCGCAAGGTTCTCTGCCTGAATCGCTAGGTCTCTCATCAAGTCTTGGCGGACCGGTCCCCGGAACCCCCTCCGCTTGCAAGCGTGTGCCGCTGAAAAAGAGATCGCGATTTTCCCCAGAAGTATTCAAAGATACCCCCACCGATTGCCCCCGAATGATTGCGCACGCTTGCGGTAGCCACCATCGCCAGATGGTGGATGCGCCACAACCTGCTAGCATTCAAAAGGAGCATCCAAAAGGTGCCGTCCACCGATCCGGCCGTTGAAGTAGCAATGCATGGCCGAGACGGCCATGCCACGCATGGAAATGCTAGCATCCAAAAGGTGCCACCCACCGATTGGGCCCTGATTGCTATCATTCAAAAGGTGCCACCCACCGATTGCGCACCGATTGCGCATTTCTGACGGAGGCACAGAGGCACCAAGCCCGTCAGCGATTGCGCACGCTTGCGGTAGCCACCATCGCCAGATGGTGGATTTGCTTCGTCGTGCTAACATCCAAAAGGTGCCACCCACCGATTGTTTGCTGTCATTCAAAAGGTGGTAGCATTCAAAAGGTGCCACCCACCTTTTTCTGAATTTTTGTTTCTGACGGAGGCACAGAGGCACGAAGCCCGTCAGCGATTGCGCACGCTTGCGGTAGCCACCATCGCCAGATGGTGGATGCTCCACAACTTGCTAGCATTCAAAAGGTGCCACCCACCGATTGTTTGCTGTCATTCAAAAGGTGGTGGGAAGCGATTTGGAGGGAACGCGGTGTCCACAGTTCGATTCAAATGGGCTTTACCCCGACAGCCCTTTCCTGCTACGGTTTCCGGTTGGCACGGATCGCCAAACTGGTTTGGGAAGGAACCCAAAAGATGTTCTTACGTGAGATCCATTGGACTATTGGGGCAACTGGCAAGACGCCAGGCGAGCCGATTTCGCTGTCTGGACTGACGCATGGTATCCACGCACTGGACGCCAAATACCCGAAACTGTTGGAAGGTTTGGCAGGCTCCGTGCGCCAGGCACTTCGCGGATGCAATTGCACCCAATCCACCTTCCCTCACGAAAATCGCTCACACTCCACACAAATCGACCATCCATGGCTATCGGATCTGGGGCACGGCTACGCTTCGCTTGAGGCATTGGAACCACCCTATCGGTTTCTGGTCCAGTTGTCTCATTCGCACGACAAAAACCAGGAAGACGCGCGTTGGCATGTCAGGACGGTTGACAGCACTTGGCAACTTCATGGCTCCAATCGCTTAGCCAACTGGCGCCGCCTTCCCGACTCTCCGCTCGAATTGCTCTACTCAGAACTATCCGATCAATCCCCTTGGCAGCGGCTCGATCAAGTCGCCCACGACCTCGGTCTAGTGGTTGCCCAGCCACAGCCCAGCCGACCACCTACCAGCCGCTGGAAGGAGGAAATGACACAGCTTGCCAGACAGCTCCAGGAGCCAAATCCCCCACGGGATCAGTCTTGGTGGCGAAACGAGTACGATCTCGCAGTGCTCGACTATCGACGGCTTCGGGAACACATGGCGTCTCATCGGCAAATCCGCCAAGATTCCCAAGCTCCATGGGAGCAGCAGATCCATCTGCAACGCAATCGGATCATCCAGTTGCAGCGGCTGTTGGAAGCAAGCTGTGAGTCGCTGGAGCATTCCTTGGAATTCCAGTCACGCTCCGTAGCGTCTGTCCATCGCACAGTATCTCTTCGAAACCCTTCCACCGCCGTGCACGCCCCCCATGTCGCCTCTTCTGGTCCGGAGGGTCGATTCGATCGGATTTTCCATTTCGACGATTTTCAATTGCCCGCACGATCGGTTCCACGTTTCTATGGAACCACTGTCGATGGTTCCACCGTCGGTGGTTCCACCATGCTCCCTTCGGTTCATCCCGAAGTGGAGGCGCTAGAAGAGCGATCCCGGAAGCTGCGAAACGATCTGGAAGCCGCGCACCGGAAGCTTAGCGAACTGCTCGAACAACGCGATCTGGCGATCGTGACCGAGTTGAGTCAATGGAATCAGCAGCTTGCCAATGCTCGGCATCGAATGCATCTAGCCAGTCGACAGATCGCCGATTGGAACGCCAGGCGTTTCAAGGAGCGAAGACTGCTTCGCCTGCAAGCGATGCAGGCGCCTGAAATTCTCAACCCACGGTGCCACCATGCCCTCCGCGAGAAGGCAGAACAGTGGTTGGAGCGGTGGAAGATTGGCAATCTAGTGAACCACCAAGTGGAATACCGGCCATCGATAAACCACTGGCAGCTTTGGGCCTGTCAGTTGGCGCTCTTGGAATATCTGCTGGAACACGGAACGATGCTTCCATGGGTAGTCGACCTGATGGATCCTTCGATCCACCCAACCCAGGCCGCCACCTTGATCCATTCGCTGGACCCTCTTTCCTATCGAGGTATCCAAGTCCTGGTGATAGGTGGCCAACTCTCTTCGGTCAAAACCTCGGCATCACAAGCTGTAAGCCGCTGGCATTGGAATGACCGAATGAACGGCTGGATGGTGGAGCGTGCCGGAGGCCCAAGCCGATCGCCTATGTCGACTTCCCGTGAAGATCAACTTGTCGTCGAGTCGGACCTGTCGGAGTTGCAACGAATTCCTGAGGATGTCCTTGCCCGGCTGCGCTCCCTGGGAATCTGGACCCTTGGGGAATTGACAAGCCTCAGCGAATCGAAGTGGCAGCGGGTGGATCATGCTCTTGGCAGACAGTCAACGCATGTGAGAACCGTAGCCGCTGAAGCGCTTCTGCAGTTGCAGTCCCCGGGCCTGAGAGGATTCGATGCAGCTCTATTGGTTGCTTCGGGCATTCCCTCGATGGAATCACTCCGCCAGCGGTCTCGCAGCCAATTGCGATCGGATATCCAACGACTGCTACAAACCCCTGTCGGCCAATCGATCTGGCAACGCGGCTCGAGCTCCGAGAAGGAAAGGTTGCGTAGCTGGCTATTGGATTCTCGACTAGAGGTCTCTCATCCCAAGCAACCACTCCCTGGATCTGCGTCATCGCCCCCACGATCGAAACTTGCCCCAGTTGCGGTTCAGCCAGCACCATTGAAGGCGGCCACCGTAGTTCGCGAACGACCATCGATGGTGCAAGCATCGCTGGAGCCAGTGGCCGAGAGGCAAGTTCCTGATGTCATCCCGTTTCCTGCGGGGGTGAAGTCGACTGATCGCGCCCAGCCAAAGCCATTGAAGGAAGGGCCATCCAGCCAGAATTGGAATGCGACTCATCCTCTGCTGGCTCATCAACCCGTGGTCGATGCCCCCAGTATCGGTCCCAAGATGGCCAGTCTTCTAGAAAGCCACGGGATCACGACCGTTGCCGATCTGCTCAAGAATTCGGCCGAGGAGATCGGTCGCCGAATCGCCAGCGAACAGTGTCCGGTTCCGCTGATTCGCAGGTGGCAACAGCAGGCCGCGATCGCATGCATGATTCCCGGCCTTCGCAGTGTCGACGCCCAATTGATCGTTGCCGCAGGCTATGAGGAAATCGAGCGCGTCGCAGAGGTCGGATCGGAGCGATTCCGGGAAGCGATTGAGCGGTATGCAAAGTCAACCAAAGGCTATCGGATCCTCAGAGGCAGTGCAGCACCTGCGGCCAGTGCGATCGATCGCTGGCACGAAACCGCCTGCCGCCTGCGCGACCGCAAGGTAGCCTAAAGCGGAGAGTGGATTTCCCTGTTCCACTCTATGGCGGCAGCGACTTTCGGCATTCCTTGCCAGCACACCGTCTCGCATGCTCGCTGACAAATTCCTGTGGAGACCCTCCGCTCCTGGACTCGATTCCTAAGCCTGTCGCATCCCGTCAGGGCTGTCGATTTCGGGCTGCCTATTTCGGGGCGCTGTTCCCTGCTGCGGAAAGATCGTAACAGGCAATTTCTCGATCGTTGCGGACAAAGAGTTTCCCGTTGGCGATCGCCGGATAACTCCAGACCACTGGCCTTCCAAAACACTCGTTGGTCGGATCGATCACGTGGAAACGGCTTTCCTCCTGATAGGCTTGGGGCGTCAGTTGGGCGGTCACCAGATCCCCGGTCTCTGTCAGAAGCAGATAGCGATCGTTCCCCATGGAGTGAAGGAAGGCGGTGCCATGACTGACGCGGCGCGTCCCGCCAGCGGTCGGTTGGTACGTCTCCCATTGGCGAGTGCCATCGGCGGCATCGAAGCAGATCAGATTGCCTGCTCCACAGTCTGCGCCATAGACAAAGCCGTCATGAAAGATCGGTGCTGCGTTGCCGCTGTAGAGCGCCATCTTGCTTTTTCCCTGCCATAAGACCTCAGCCCCCGGCGGATCCGCCTTCAACTTCAGCATGACACTGGCTTCACCGATTCCGCTGACATACATCCGGTCACCGGATACCACAGGGGGAGCGATCGACATGCCGTAGGAGGGGGCGATTGGAATCGACCAAAACTCCTTGCCTGTGGCTGGGTCGAGGCTGTGCAGGACCTCCGGATCCCAGACCATCAGTTGCCGAATACCGCCGAAAGTGACTAGGACAGCCGGGCAGTAGCCCAGTTCTTTCGCGGTCAGTGCGCGCCAACGTTCGTCACCGCTTTGTAGATCGATCGAGACCACGTAGGCCCCTTCTCCCCCAGCCATGATGATCACCTGCCCGTCGACGATCAGAGGACTGGCAGCATGGCCCCAGATCGGGGTCGTGCTACCGTAGACTTCCGGCAGCTTTTTTTGCCAGACAACCTTCCCGTCGTCCACGGAAAGACAAATGAGATCCCCTTCCGCCCCCAGGTGCACCACACGGTTTTCGGCAACCGCCGGCGTCGCACGAGGCCCCGCAGGATAGGAAATGGCGTAGCTCCTTGGGTAGCGATGTTCCCAAACCACCTTTCCGCTCTCGGCATCCAGGCACTGCATTCGCTCCTGGCCCTGCAGTTGATCGCGAAGCGATGGATTGTTGGTGATCTCACCAGACTCCTTGAGGTAGTCGCTGACAAAGACGCGACCATCGGCAACCGCCGGCCCGGCATAGCCCAGCCCCACTGGTTGACTCCAAAGTCGTCGCAAGCCTCCTTCGGGGATCTTGTCGACCAGACCCAGCTCTTGGATCGAACCATCGCGACGCGGCCCAAACCACTGCGGCCAATCCTCGGCCCTGGAGGAGCTACCATCCAGAAAAATCATCGCAAGGCTGGCTCCGATGGACACCAAGCCCCAACACCGTTTCATGCCAGCCATCATCTTTCTGCTCCTGTAGCGTTGCGGTCCAATGGGAGTTCGAGTTATTGAGCGCAGCTACTATCAGCAAGCTACCGACCGCGGGCACCCTTGGCGACTTCCTTGGCCCAGGAGTCTTTCAAGGGGACGATGCGGTTGAAAACGGGGGCATGCTGGCGAGAATCGATCGCGTCGGCAACAAAGTACCCGTTCCGCTCGAACTGCACCTGCTGACCGGCAATTGTGTTCATCAATTCTGGCTCCACCATCGCCTCGATCTCCCGCAAAGAGTCGGGGTTGAGCTGATCGAGGAAGGTGGTGCCTTCCTCGCCTCCCTCCGGATCCTCGCGGCAAAAAAGCCGATCGTAGAGGCGAACCTTTGCCTTCATTGCTTGCTTGGCGCTCAGCCAGTGAATCGTGCCCTTCACCTTGCGATCGGCCTGTGGGCCGCCGCTGCGAGTCTGCGGATCGTAGGTGCATCGAATCTCCACTACCTCTCCGGCATCATCGTGAACCACTTCTTGGCACTGGATGATGTAGCCGTATCGCAATCGGACTTCCCCACCTGGTTTCAAACGGAAAAACTTCGGTGGTGGACTTTCCTGAAAGTCCTCCCGCTCGATCCACAATTCCCGCGAAAACGGCAGCTTCCTTGAACCATCCTCCGGCCGCTCGGGATTGTTGATCGCATCCATCCATTCCACTTGGTCCTCCGGATAGTTGGTGAGGACGACTCGGACCGGATCCAGCACCGCCATGCGGCGTGGCGCGATCTGGTTGAGATGTTCCCGGAGCGAGTTCTCCAGGACGGCGACATCGATGGTGCTGTTGAATTTGGCGACACCGATCGTCTCGCAGAAATTGCGAATGCTCTCTGGCGTGTATCCCCGACGACGCAGGCCGCTGATCGTCGGCATGCGAGGGTCGTTCCAACCGCTGACCAGCCCTTCCTGCACCAATTGCAGCAGCTTCCGTTTGCTCATCACCGTGTAATTCAGGTTCAATCGCGCAAATTCAATCTGACGGGGATGGTAGATCTTGAGTGTCTGGCAGAACCAATCGTACAGCGGACGATGATTTTCAAATTCCAGGGTGCAGATCGAATGCGTGATCGATTCGATCGAATCGCTTTGGCCATGAGCCCAATCGTACATGGGGTAGATGCACCACGCATCGCCGGTGCGATGATGGTGCGCATGGAGGATGCGGTACATCACCGGATCGCGCAGGTTGATGTTGGCCGCCGCCATGTCGATCTTGGCTCGTAGCGTCCGCGAATGATCCGGAAACTCCCCTGCCCGCATCCGTCGGAACAGGTCGAGGTTTTCTGCAGGCGATCGATCGCGGTAGGGACTTGGTCTGCCAGATTCGGTTAGCGTCCCTCGGTACTGCCTGACCTGATCCCCCGTCAAATCGCAGACATACGCATTCCCCTGCTCGATCAATTGCTCTGCCCAGCCATACAACTGCTCGAAGTAGTCCGAGGCATAGTGGAGTTCATCCCACTGGAAGCCCAGCCAGCGGACATCCTCCATGATCGACTGGACGTATTCGTCATCTTCCTTGGTGGGGTTGGTGTCGTCGAAACGTAGATTGCAACGACCGCCATACTTCTTGGCCAGCCCGAAGTTTAGGCAGATGCTTTTGGCGTGTCCGATATGCAGATACCCGTTCGGCTCGGGGGGGAACCGCGTGATCAACATCCGACCATTCCAGGTCCCGCTCTGCATGTCCCGTTCGATCTCATGTTCGATGAAATTCAACCGCTCGATCGAATCGCCGTCGTTGGCTGGACTGGAATCGGGATGCTCCACGTTGTTGAATCCTTTCAGTCGCGTTCACTCAAATAAGACCTGTCGTTCCGCCAAGGTTCTGTAGCGGAGCAGATGGACAGGGTTTCACCAGGGGGTTCTTGGGAGATTATTCCCCAATTCCGCCGGGGTGGGAAGTTCCTAAGGCTTCTCCTTGTCTGACACAGTCTCCCTCGCAACTGGCTGCAACCGCCCGTCGGATCAACCTGCGTGCCAGGGTTCGCCGTTGACGGACTGCGGTTGGACCGATAAATTAAGGGGAAAGTCGCCACAAACGGCTTTCCTTCGATGGTGGTTGTAGCTCAGTTGGTAGAGCACTGGATTGTGGCTCCAGTTGTCGCGGGTTCGAGCCCCGTCAATCACCCTTTTTTTCTTGATCCGGGAGCCGACTGTGGCTCGAATCCTGATCACCTCCGGTCCGACTAGGCAATATCTAGACCCGGTCCGGTATCTCTCTAATGGCTCCAGCGGTCGCATGGGAGCCTGCTTGGCTCAGGCTGCCCTAGATCTGGGACACCAAGTGGTCATCGTCTCCGGGCCGGTGCAGGTAGAGTATCCTGCCGGCGCTCTGGTGGTCCCGGTGGTGAGCACCCAGGAGATGCTGGAGGCAAGCCAAAGGCATTTCGCAGATTGCGATGGGATGATTGGAGCGGCAGCTCCTTGTGACTACATGCCGCGCCACGTGGAGCCGGAGAAAATTCGCAAATCGGGACAACCTCTGGTCCTGGAACTGGTCGAGACGCCCGACATCGTCGCCACGCTGGCGTACCAGCGCAAACCATCGCAGTGGGTTGTCGGGTTTGCCCTGGAGACGGAGGATGTTCGGTTTCGCGCCATTTCCAAGATGCAGCGCAAATGCTGCGACCTGATGGTGTCCAACGAAGCCTCAGCCATGGATGCTCTGGATAATCAGGTCGAGATTCTCGATCGAAGCGGCCAGGTGCTGCAGTCGGTCTCAGGCAGTAAGCAGGTGGTGGCCGCCGCCATCCTGGATTGGATCGAGCGTCGGTTGATTGGCTGAGTCGCACTGTGAGTGCATCGATGCAATTCCGTACTCCCTTCATCGCCATGCTTGGACTATTGCCGGCGGTGGCCCTGTTCTGGTCGACGACACAGAGCGAAGTCACTGAGCCCCTGCCGGCTCAGCATGTTCGACTACTGGTCGATACCCCCCAGGGCCAGCGTCAGTGCGTTTTTCACGCTCCCTCTTCCTGTGATCCCAAGCAGCCTTCACCCCTGGTCATCATGCTGCATGGTTTCGGAGGCACGGGGCTGGCGGCGGCCAAAGAAACAGGATGGTCCCAAAAGGCTGACAAGGGATCATTCCTGGTCGTCTATCCCGATGCGACTTGTCCGGATCGATCGCGCCCCGCGAACTTTCGAAAGAACCCGCAAGCATGGAACGATGGCTCGGGGCGCTTCCATGCCGGTCTGGAGAAAATCGATGACGTCGCGTTCATCGATGCGATGATCGATGCGATCGACAAGCAGTATGCCGTCGACACCCATCGCATCTTCGTCACCGGGTTCTCCAATGGGGCGTCGATGGCATTCCGATTGGGGGTGGAGCTTTCCCATCCGGTGGCGGCGATCGCACCGGTGGCGGGCACCTGCTGGATCGAGAATCTCCAACTGCCTCGCGCTACCTCTCTCTGCTACATCACCGGCACCGCCGATACGCTCAATCCGCTCCAGGGTGGCTATCCACGGCTTGCCTTCGGTGGAAAAGACCAAGGGGAACGGGCCAAGCCGGCGGTGCAGCGATTCATCGATCGCTGGGTCAAGTCGCTGGACTGCCAGCAGCCTCCTTCCATCGAAGAGATCGCCGAAGGGGTGCGACGACGCAAGTACCTGGGTGGGCGCGACGGGGCCGAAGTCGCCTTCCTCACGGTGGAGGGTCTTGGCCATCACTGGCCGGGAGGCGTCCCTGTGGCGCCGAACATCCTGGTCGGCAAGCCCAGCGATCGCCTGAAGGCAACCGATGCGATCTGGGAATTTTTTCAGGCTCACCCAGCCACTGGAATGCCCGGGGACCAGTAGGATTCCGACAGCTGCCGTCTACCCGATCTCAGTCGTCAGCGGGAGCCCCATCTTTGAGGACAAACCGAGCTTCCAGCTTGGCGACCGTCCGTGCCAAGCCCGCCTGTTCGACACTTCGCACCACTTCAGGGAACGACTTGTAGGCTTCGGGGGCTTCGTCGATCGGATAGAAGCGGCAGTTGCTGAGGATGTCCGACTGTTCCAAGCTCTGGTCGATGACTTCCTGACGCAGCGCCTTCTTGGCCGCCGTGCGGCTCATCGCCCTCCCTGCACCGTGGTTGATGCTGTAACAGCTTTGGGCTGCACCAGGGAGTCCCACCATGACGGCCGATCCATCACGCGGATTCCCTGGCAGGAGGATCGGATGTCCCGTCTGGGCAAAAGGAGTCCTGGCCAGCTCGGGATGCCCTGCTGGAAAGGCACGCGTCGCACCTTTGCGATGCACCCAGGCCAACTGGCCATCCACTTCCTCGCGCCGCGCAATGTTGTGGCTGATGAAGTAGACCAGCTCACCTCGCACTCCCGGAAAAACCTGCTGGAAGGCATCCAGCACCAAGCTATTGATGAGCATGTGGTTGACGGTGGCGTAGTTGGCGCCCATCGCCATATCGCAGAGGTACGCCTCGGCTTCCGGCGTGCCGATTTCGGCGTAGACCAGCTGCCGGTCTCCCGCCGGAAACGCTCGACCCATCTTGCGGAAGCGGTCCTGAAGCAGGTTGAACTGATTCATCGCCAGACCATGACCCAAGCCGCGCGATCCGCAGTGGGAGAGAAACGCGACACACCCGTCGCGCAGTCCAAAGGCGTCGGCGATCTGCTGATCGCGCTGGGGATCCGCCAGCCGCACGATCTCGCACTCGCCGAAATGGTTGCCTCCGCCGTAAGATCCCAGTTGGCTACACTTCTCCGGGAATTTGTCACGGAATGCATCGCGAAGCCCATGCTCCAGTCGGTGCGCCAACTGGTCTTCCGAATGGGCAGGGCCGTAGTGTCGGGCATCTTCGCATCGATCAGCCCAGTCGCCGGGAATCCCCAGTCGGCGCAGCACATTGCGGCTAGCCCCCTGCACCACCACCTCCCGCCCCAATCGCTCATCGACTAGTCGGCTCTTGGGAACGCTCCGCTGCCCCTTGCCTGGTCCGGTCGGAATCCGCTGCAGAATGGCTCGCATCAACTCCCGGCGCGGCTTGCGATCGATCAACTCCGACTCCGGCAAATCGGTCTGCAGGAGGCTCATCGAGCATTTGATATCGACCCCGACTGGACCCGGATAGATGTGGTCGGGAGCGACCATCACACAGCCCACCGGGGCTCCATACCCCAGGTGCGCATCGGGGTTCAGCACCACCTTGGTGACGCCCGGTGCCAATCGGGAGTTGACTGCCTGCTGCAGGCACTGCGCGCCAAAGGACTGGCGAATCGCCTCGTTGGCGATCACCTGGATTGGTTCCACCCCTTCTCCAACAGGAATGATCCCGGTCGCTTCGCCGGTTGGGATAATCCAATCCTGTCCGTTCGCGTCCTGCTCTCTGGCCATCGTTCAGCTCGCTTCCTTACCAAGTGCGGATCATGCAATGGCCGAATGACTCCCCTGAAGTGGTCGGCTTCATCGCAGCAGAAAGCCCCATCAATCCGAAGGAGGCTCCTGGCTACTGATGAATCAGACAGCGTTTCCAAGAGAGAAGTTCGCGCACGTTCTTGGAACTAATTCGGCCTACGACGGCAGGATACCAAAATGACCCCAAATCCCTCTTCCGTGCCTTGGTGCCTCCGTGAGAGTCCTGGAAGTTGCTCTGGACGATTGGATCTCACAGAGGCACGGAGTCACAGAGAATCGTCCACCTGGATATAGTTCAGGAAATGCCAAGTCCCCTCTTCGGTGCCTTGGTGCCTCCGTGAGAGTCCTGGAAGTTGCTTTGGACGATTGGATCTCACAGAGGCACGGAGTCACAGAGAATCATCCACCTGGATATAGTTCAGGAAATGCCACGTCCCCTCCTCCGTGCCTTGGTGCCTCCGTGAGAGTCCTGGAAGTTGCTCTGGACGATTGAATCTCACAGAGGCACGGAGTCACAGGGAATCATCCACCTGGATATAGTTTCGGAAATTCCAAGTCCTCTCTTCCGTGCCTTGGTGCCTCCGTGAGAGTCCTGGAGGATGCGAGCGTTCGATCAGTTGGGTATGCGGCACCCGACGCTCAGCAAGACGTTGCTCCAAAGGGCCTGATCGGCGGTCTGGATCGTCAGCACGTGGTCGTCCGACTGGACAGCTTGGTAGAAGTCCCATTTCATAATCGATCCCAGCGACTTGTCGGGGGCGTTTTTTTTTAGCAGCTCCCGGTAGACGCCCCAGGCCGGTGGTTCACCCACCTTCGAATAGGGGTCGGATGGATCAATCCCCATGATATAGATCTCGTCGATCGGCACCGTCTGCAGCAGTGCTTCGAGAACTTGAGCGACGGTAGGAACCCCGGGGATCAGTTGCAGGCAGATCACTTCCGCGGCAGATCCTTTCTTGGAGGAGGCAGGGTAGTTGCCGTCGGCGATCAGGATTTTCGCGTGGTGTCCACAGCGGGCCGTGGCGGAAAGAATGCCAGGATGCAGCAGATGAGTCTTCAGCATGGAATGCGGCTCCCTTCAAAAACGAATCGACAGAAAACTCCGCCCCTATCGATCCTGAGATCGTTGGCACCAGCTCAGTCGCGGTGCATCCCGACGATTCTAAACGCTCCACCCATCGGGTATGAAGCTGCTAGGTTCGGCATCCTCGATCCAAAAGGTCAGGCGACCTGGGATGTGGTGCCGGAATCGAGCCACGAGCGAGTGGGGCCTGAAAAGACGAGGCCCGTGAGCGGGTTGTAGAGCTTGACGTGGTCTTCCTCGGCGAACCAGACGATCTGGAATCCATGGAGCGCCATCCGCCGTCCAAAGAACGAGCCATTCTGGATCAACAGAGACTCGCGAAGCGGCTCTTCGATGTTGACCCCCTGGTCGCTCACGTAGGCAAGAAATCGCTCTCGCATCGACTCGATTGGAAATTGCGGCATGAACCAACCGTACCTGCTCAAAATTCTTCAGAGTTTTCGCAAGAGTGGGGCTCGATTCCGGAAGCCCCCTTCACCTTCCCTTCCATCGGCCGAATCGGTCTATTCGGTTCAACCCTTTTTGGTGAAAGGCATGATCGCGGCCCGAACGCCGACCCCCTGAAATCTGGTCAGGCTGCACCGCTGCCCTAGCGATTGGCTGGATCTGGCTGCGTTTCCTGGTCGACCACCAGCCCCAGCGCCTGGAGTCGGGTCTGGACCCCTGGCACCCAGCGTATGGCGTTGCGATGGTAGAGGTTGCGGAGCGTTTGATCCGAGAGGTCGACGCCGTAGATTTGCCAGAGCCCTTGGGGCGGGAACTCTTTTTCTGAATAGGGGAAATACTCGTCTCGCGTCTCAAGAAACTGCCAGTATCGACGCAGGCGTTCAGCCGGCCACGGACCGTCGGTGCCGAAAAGAATCCGATCGGAGTAGCGTTCCAGGAATTCCTTTGCACTATAAGGCTGTCGCCCTAGTTCGCTGATGCGGGAAGCGATTTCCAGAAGGAGGTTGGGATACTGGTCCAGCCACTGAGCGGCCTGCTGAAGATCCTCACCGTCGTTCCCGAGATGGGCTGCGATAAAACGGGTTTGGGGGTGTCTGGCGACTACGCGCAAACGCGCCTCCAGTAGTTCCTCCCGCGTCGGGAATCGGTCGGGCGGGAACGCCCACTGCGGTCTCCTGGAAAGCTCCTCAAACCGCTCGTTCTTCCCATCGATCGGCTCAAAAAAGGCGCTCGGGTCGGCGGTGTGCATGAGAATGGGAAACCCGAGTTTGCCGCACTCCTCCCAGATGGGGTCCCAGCGAGGGTCATCCAGCCGCACCAGCGAGCCGTCGGCGTTGCGGTACCCCAGCCCCCATTGCTTGAAGACCTTCATCCCACAGGCTCCCGCCTTCCTGGCTTCTCGCAGTTGCTCCACGCAGCGACGCACGAAATCCGGCTGGTTGCAGGGCCATTGCTCGGGCTTCGATTCGGGCTGGCCTCCCTGGAAATCCAGGTGGCAAAAAACAACAAAGCGGTTCGGCCAACGGCCCTCAAGCAGCCGGATATGCTCCACCAGCCGCTCACCGACACCGCCATCCAGGCTGATCGATACGGCGATTCCCATCTGGTCCATCTGCTCGACGTAGCGGGACAGCGCTTCCGGATCATCCCGAAGACGAATGCTGGGGTGGGTGTGGACATCGACGACCGGATAGGTAGCGCGCCGAGGTTCTTCACGCACCACCCGCAGTCGGGGCCGAGGCCGGAATTGGTCGAGCGGTATCATGGGGAGGGGGGAGGAATCGGAAGGCGGAGGGTCGGCCGTTGGGCGACTTTCCAGAGCCGACGGCTGTGGGTTTTCGCCCAGGGAGGACTGAGGATTGGAAGCCGCCGGCTCCTGAGCCTGGGCTCGGTCCGGGAAAATCAGTAGGGTCGCGAAGACTAGAACGGCTGGAATCCGAGATCTCATCGTTTCAAACCTTCTGGGTGCAACCCATGGAGCCGGTTGTGCCGATTCCAAGGAAATACCCGGTTGCATTTTTTCCCGCGACCGCGCTGCGTAGGATCAAACGCGGTGGGGTGGCCCGGATGGCCCACGATTTTTGGCCGACCGATCGGTTCTGGTGAGTGGAACATGCCCGAGGATTATACCCAGCATCAATCGGTGGATGAGCAATGGATGGCTGAGCAGATGAGTCTGCAGGCAGTGCATCCACCGGGAGAGGTGCCGGGCTACCGCATCGAACAGCTTCTGGGACGCGGTGCCTACGGTCAGGTCTGGGTGGGGACCAACCTCAATACCGGGGCCAAGGTCGCAGTGAAATTCTATCTGCATCGCGAAGGGGTCGACTGGTCGCTGCTCAGCCGCGAAGTGAAGCACATGGTCCGCATGTCGGCCAATCGCTTCATCGTCCAGATTCTGGAAGTGGGATGGGCTTCCGAACCACCCTACTACGTGATGGAGTATCTGGAGAACGGTTCACTGGAAGAGCTGATTCGGGTGCGCGGAAGGCTGCATGCGCAAGAAGCAGTCGGATTGATCCACGACATCGCCCGAGGCCTGAATCATCTTCATGGACGCGGCATTCTGCACTGCGACCTCAAGCCGGCCAATATCCTGCTGGATGCTGAATGGCGTCCCAGGCTGGCCGATTTCGGACAGAGCCGCACCAGTGCCGAATCGACCGCCTCGCTGGGTACCCCCTTCTACATGGCACCCGAGCAGGCCGACCTGAACGCCATCCCCGATGCGCAGTGGGATGTTTACGCCATGGGAGCGATCCTCTATTGCATGCTGGTGGGCTACGCGCCGCATCGCACCGACGAACTGTCGGCCCGTATGAACAGCCTGCCAGGGATCCTGGAACGTCTGGCGCTGTACCGGGAGCACCTGAGCAAACAGCCGCCCCCGCGCGAGCATCATCGAGTGCCAGGGGTCGACAAGGAACTAGCGACACTGGTGGATCGATGTCTGGCCTTGCGACCGGAGGATCGCTACGCCAATGTGCAGCAGGTCCTGGAGTCGCTGGAGCGTCGCCGTACACGCCGCAGTCGACTGCCGCTGCTGCTGTTCGGACTGATCGGGCCGCTGTTGATGCTGATGGTGATGGGGTTCTTCTCCTCGCGCGGAATTGGTCTGGCGCAAAAGGAGTCAACCGACCAGTTGACCGACTGGTCGCTTCGCAGCAACGCCTTTGCGGCAGCACTGGCCGCCCGCTCTCTGGAAAACGAACTGGAACGACTGCTTCGGCGCCTCTCGGACGAATCCAGGCAACTCCCGTTCTGGGAATTGCTCGACGCATGCCAGAACACGCACCAGCAGGGCCTAGTGCAGCTTGCCAGACAGCCTGGAGAAACCACCCGACCCGATCTGAACTCCGTCGATTCCTTCCAGCAATTGCAGCAGTATGTCGACGGCCGTCTGAAGGCATGGAGCGATGCGGAGCAGCGGGAGGGATCCGCCACTCACTTCAGCAGCCTTCTGGTCCTCGATCGGACCGGCACCAATATCGCCGCAGCCATCGACGAACCGATCGAATCCTCCCCAGTCGGAAAAAACTTCGCCTATCGAAGCTATTTCCATGGCGGCGATCGCGATCTGGATCCTGCAGAAATCGATCGGTCGATCGAACCGATGCGGCATCCTCACATCACCCCACCCTTCGCGTCGACCAGTACCGGCCGATGGAAGCTGGCGCTGGCGATCCCCCTGGTCGATCCTGCTGCCCGAGCCGATCAGAGGCAGGTGCGCGGTGTGCTGGCGCTGACCATCAACTTGGGAGAGTTCCCTTTTCCCGGCCCCTCGCCCGCCCGCGATGCTGCCGGCTCCACCACTGCTGGCTCTTCGGCAGGTCCGTCGCTCGATCGATTCGCCGTTCTGCTTTCGGCCCTGCCCGGACCTAACCAGGGGATGATTGTGGAGCATCCCTACCTGCGTCTGGCCAGCGATGTCGATGCCTCCACCCCCGAAACCCGCTCGCCCACCATCCCTCCCACACTTTGGAAGCCGCTGCGCAGCGGAGGGATCACTCAATACGTCGACCCCTTCGCCTCACGCGACCAAGGAACACCTTTCCAAGGCAGATGGATCGCCGCCATGGAGCCGGTCCGCGTCGCCATCACCGCCGATCCAGATCGGCCTGAATCGGAGTTCCCGGTCGAAGCGCTTTGGGTGCTGGTGCAGGAACGCGCTGACCTGGTGACCAACCCGGTCCAGCGTCTGGGAGAACGCCTTCGCCAAGAGGGAATCATCGCCCTACTCACCTTCCTGTCGGTCCTGCTGACCCTCTGGGTGGCGGTCTTTCGGATGCTCCGAGCGAATAGGGTAAATGCGCAGAATGGGGGCTCGGGGTAATAGAAAGCCGTCTTCGATCGGTTTGCGTTTTTCGCTACAATCTGCGGCGGCAGCATCGCATTCGCTTGTACCCAGGCCAGGATTCTCCTGGCGAGAAAGCCAGCGTGTGACCCCGACGGCCGTCCGACGGTTGCGGGTGCCAGGGCTGCCAATCCTGTTGGAAGAGTTTTTCGGGAGCCGCGAAAGGCATGGAAGCGATAGAGACGCAGATTCTGGACCGCATCCGAAACCAATGCGGCGGGCAACCGAAACTCGACGATTCCCTCGCCATGTTGGGAATCGACTCGGTAGGAATGGCCGAGCTGACGTTTGATCTGGAGAAGCAGTTCGCCATCAAGCTGGGAGACGATGTTCTGGACGTCGAGACCATCCGCGACTTGGTCGACTACGTCAGCCGACGCATCGATCGCTGAGCGGTAAGTGATTCCGCGTCGATTGGGAACGAGAGCCGCCGGATGGATCCGCCGCTCCGGAATTCGGGATTGCTGCAACGGAAAAAGGAAACGGAATTCCTGAGCGATGACCTTTTTCACACGATTTCTGCTTTTCGAGATCTTCAAGCCGCTGGTGCTGCTACTGACGGCATTCACTGGTCTGATTCTGGTTGGACTGGTTCTGGAGCGGGCTGTTGCCGAGGGGCTGGTCACTTGGTCGATTGCCAAGCTGATTCCCTATCTGATGCCGATCGCGATGCAGATGACGATCCCATTCGCTCTGCTTCTGGCCGTCTGCGTCGCCTATGGCAAGCTGTCGGCCGACAATGAACTGACAGCGATCAAAAGCTGCGGCATCTCCCCTTGGGCCTTCATCAAGCCGACAGTGATTCTAGGACTTTGCCTCAGTCCTTTGGCTGTGTGGCTGACCGATCTTGCCGGTTCCTGGGGGAGGCCCGGGATGCAGCAGGTGGTGATGCACGCCTTCGAAGAAATTGTCTACCGCGTGCTGCGCACTCAGGGGTCTTACAACAACCAAAAAGGATTCTCCATCGTCGTCAGCAGCGTCGAGGGGCCGTGGTTGATCAAGCCGGTGATCACCATCTTCAACGAAGATCGATCTAGTTCGCGCGAGATCACCGCCGACAAAGCGCGCCTGGAGCTTGATCCGGTCCAAGACCAATTGCTGGTGGAGGTAGTCAACTACCGGATCGAATCGGATGAAGGGGTGTTGGCCGCCGAGGGGACCGATACCTTGCGTTTGTCGTTGCAGCAGACGACGCGCAAAGGTCGGGACAACGAAGCACCCAGCCAGTATGCCCTCAGCCAAATCCGTCCGCAGGCTCAGCTGGAACGAAAGAAACTTGTCCATCACGAGCAAACATTGGCGGCGCACCTAGCGACCGCCATGCAGCTTGGTCGAATCGACCTTTTTGCGGATGGTACCAGCCAGCAGATGATCCACGCGCGGGACCAAAGCCAGCAACGGCTCAGTCGCCTCAAAAGTGAGCCCTGGCGTCGGTGGGCCGCCGGTTTCGGCTGTTTTTTCTTCGTCTGGTGCGGACTCCCTCTGGCGGTACTGATGCGGACGGCCGACTACAGCAAGACAATCCTCTTGTGCATTGTTCCCATCTTCTTTGTCTATTTCCCCATCTTCGGCCTGACGCTCAATGAAGCCAAGTCGGGCAACTGGCCAGGCTACAGCATGTGGCTGGCCAACCTAGTAGCCCTTGGGGTAGGTGCCTGGATGATGCGGCCGATCTATCGCCACTGACCGACACCGTTGGAGACTCTCCCAGACTTCGGCGATTGCATCCCCCATGGCGGCCCCCGCTACAGCCACTCCTCTGCCAGTTCCTATCGCGGCGCTGCTGGATCCTGCGGCATTCCATTACAATCAGCAGATGTCAGAAATCCCCACCGATACCGGTTGGATCGGTTTCCCACCAAATCCTTCGGCTCCCTCCAGGAGGCGTTCGATGATTGCTCGTATGGCCCCGCCACGTGCCGCTCAATCACCTTCCACACTTTGTAGATTCTCAGGCCCGCTTATCGCTCTCTGTCTCTTCTTGGCTTCCACGGCCTTCTGGACGCTTGGAGCGCTCCCCGCCTGCTCGCAGGAATTCATCCCGCGCAAGCAAAGCCGCGTTCCGGGGCCACCGCTGACACCGCAGGAAGCGATCGCCAGGATGCAAGTGCCCGAGGGGTTTCGCGTCGAGCTGGTAGCCAGTGAGCCGCAGATCATGAATCCCGTGGCGATGGCATTCGATGATCGCGGCAGGATCTATGTGACGGAGAGTTTCGAGTACCCTCGCCATGAACCAGGTCCTGGACGCGATCGCATCAAGATCCTGGAAGATACCGACGGCGATGGAGCGACCGACAAGGTGACGATCTTTGCCGAAGGGCTGAATATCCCCTCTGGGATCGCGGTGGGGCACGGAGGAGTCTGGGTCGCCAACGCACCCGATCTCCTTTTCCTGAAGGATACCGATGGGGACGACAAGGCTGATACGCAAGAAGTGATCGTCACCGGATTTGGCAGATGGGATACTCACGAACTTCCCAATGCACTGACCTGGGGGCCTGATGGCTACCTGTATGGGCTCAACGGGGTCTTCAATCCCAGTCGGATCGAACAGGAAGGAAGGGTGTACGAGTTCACCTGTGCCCTGTTTCGAATCGATCCCAAGACGCGCCGCTTCGAACTGTTCTGTGAGGGAACCAGCAACCCGTGGGGAGTCGCCTTCAACCGCGACGGTAGCGCGTTTGTCAGCGCCTGCGTGATCGATCACCTGTGGCACCTGACAGAGACCGGGTATTACCATCGTCAGGGTGGCCCCTATCCTCCGCACACCTGGAAGATCGAATCGATCGTCGACTACAAGCATCAGGCGGCGGCCTACTGTGGGATCGAATTCTTCGATTCGCCAGCTTATCCGGAAAGCTACCGGAATCGACTCTTCATGGGGAACATCCACGGAGGCTGCATCAACGTCGACCAGGTCGAACCTCAGGGATCGACCTACGTGGGCAAGGAGAATCCCGACTTCCTGACTGCCAATGATGTCTGGTTCATGCCCGTAGCGCAAAAAATCGGGCCCGATGGCTGTCTCTATGTGCTTGATTGGTACGACCGCTACCACTGCTATCAGGATGCGATGGCCGATGCCAAGGGAGTCGATCGAGGGCATGGAAGGCTTTATCGGATCGTCTATGGAGACAGCCGCCCCAAGGCGACCTACGGAGATTTTGCGACCGCATCGGTGGACCAGTTGATGCTTGCACTGGCCGATCCCAACGTCTTCAATCGCCGGCAGGCCCAGTTGCAGATCGACCAGCGACCGGACGATCCAGAATTGACAAAGAGGCTGCTGGCCCGCATGGCCGATCACCAGTTGCCTCAGAACGATCGCCTCCATGCCCTTTGGGCCAGCGCCCGCCGCCCTGGCATTTTGGCTTCGAACTGGCTGGACTGGCTGGATCAGGCAGATCCCCTTCTGGTTGCCTGGGCAGCCAGGTTGGCAGGAGATCACGCACAGGACGCGAAGGTGCGTCAGCAGGTGGAATCGCTGGCGGGGCATGACGATCCACGCGTGAGGCTACAGGTGCTGGTCGCTGCGGGAAAATGGAAAAGCGATCGATTTGCCGACATCTGGTTGACGGTCGCCACCCAGCCTCGCACCGATCCCCTGCTGCCTCGTATTCTCTGGCGGCAAGGACAGGAGCTCTTCGATCTCCAGATGCCACGGTTAGTCGAGGCGATGAGAAGGTCGGATCTCAATCCAGACTGCGCGCTGCTGGAGATCTCGTCGCGCATCGCCCAGCGTGCGATCGCCACCCTTCCGGAGAATCGCGACGATGCGGTCCAGAAGGTCTTCAAAAATATCGAGATGATTCAGGCCTTGCGCGATCGACAGCCCGATCGCGCTGCCCAGGTGATGGAAACGATGGTTCAGGCTCTCCACCAGGGGACACTAGCGCGAGCCATCGCCGAAGGTGTATGGCGGGAAGGCAATCCCGCCTTGCGAAGCAGCCTCGGGAAATCCAAATCGCTCGATGATGCCATCGGCCACTGGCTGGCCTGCTCGGGAGATGTCTCATCGATCGAGCAACTTCGATTGGTCGCCTTCGATCGTCAAGCCACCGATGCAGTTCGGCTGGCATCACTCCAGTCGTCGCTCTACCACGATCCTCAGTCGCTGGAGAAGGCCACGCTCGATTGGAAGATGGAATGGGAGGAAACAAAAAAATTTCCAGCTCAGTCCAATCGATGGCTGATGGAACAGATCCTGCGTCAGGGCACCACGCAGGCCATCGATCTCCTCTTCGATTCACTCTCGCAACTTCCCGCCGGAGATCAGGCCACTGCCGTAGCACAGGCCTGTCAGAAACCAGCAACCGCGCAAGGCTTGATCGAGCGGATCGAGGGGGGGCAATTGCCCAAGGAACTGGTGGGGCCTAATCAGCTTCGGCAACTGGCGATCGTTGCAGATCAAGCCCCCGCCAACAGCCCGCTCCGGGACCAACTGTCCAAAGTGTGGGGACGAATTCGTACCGAAGAATCGAAAAGCCGCCAGGAAGTGGTGCAGCGCATGACGCAGTTCCTCACGAAAGAGGCTCGTGGTGACCACCGCAAGGGTGCCGAGGTGTACGATCGCATCTGTGGGCAATGCCACCAACTGGAAAGCCGAGGCTACGAAGTGGGACCCAACTTGACCCGCAACGGTCGCGGGTCCTTTGACCAGCTGATCGTCAGCGTCTTCGATCCTTCCCTGGTCGTTGGCCAAGCCTACGAAGGAACCACCGTCCTAACCGAAGAAGGCCAGGTGCTGCAGGGACTCATGCTGGAAAAAAATGATCAGCAAGTTACCCTCCGCATGCAGGGGGGGAAAACGGAGACGGTTTTGGCCGATCAGATCAGCAGAATCGAGCGGGCGGCCAAGTCACTGATGCCCGAGGGAATCGAAGAACAGCTAAAACCACAGGAGATCGCCGACCTTTTTGCCTTCCTTTCCCGATCTTCGATCGACCCAGATTCGTCCGACACGATTCCGGGAACCCCCGATTCGCTCCACCAACCACGATAAATGGGATATAGTCGTTTCGGGTGGTTTTTGGGGTGGTGGCAATTCGGGGGAAAATCTGGGCACCGCCCGAAGCTTTCCCGAGCCCTATGGGTTGGAATAGACTGAACGAAGGGACCGTAGCGAGTCGCCTGGGGTGAGGGGTCATTCTGCCTGCAGCAGGAAGATTCCCGGAAGGCACATCGCGCATGCGACCAAGCGGCACTCATCTCTGCCCTAGGGCTCCTTTATTCTTCTGACATCGAATCCAAGGTGGGGCGAATCATGAGGAGCGAACCATTCGAGGACCGCAGGCCGCGCCGTCCCTCCGTCCGCCGCCTAGTATTTGACTCCTTGGAAGATCGTCGCCTGCTGGCTGGTCTGGAGGTGTTCGTCTACGACGACGACACTTCGAACATACCGAATCCCCCAACGCAGTCACCGCTGGCTGACCGCTTGGTCTATCTGGACACCGACCGCAATGGCACGTGGAGTCCAACCGAACCACTGCAGACGACGGGACTCGATGGAGTCGCTCGATTCGATGCGTTGGATGAAGGGGATTATCTGCCGGCTCTTTGGGGGCAACCGGCCGGTGAGTCATTGGAAGAATCGCTCCGCAACCCCAAGACGATCGGATTGGCGACCGACCTGAACGATCCCTCGAGTTCGATTCGATCGATCGTTCAGGATTCTTCCGGCGGGGTCTGGGTCGCAGTGGGAAGTCGACTGCAAAAGTGGCACTCCGATCCGATTGTCCCCGAGTCATCCATCGAATTGCCAGGACGCGTGCTGGATGTGGCATTTCGTGACGATCGCGCCCAGGCGATCGCGCTGGTGGAAGCTCCTTCAACCCAGCGGATGTTGGTGGTGGTCGACGCGCAGAACGCCCAGATCACGATCGTCCCCGGATCGGAAGGGATCGCGTGGACTCGCATTGGCCAAGCCGCTGGGCGATGGATGGCAGCGACCGAAGGTCGCATCGACGGGGCCCTCCTGCATCGGATCGATCCCCAAACGCTTGCGGTGGAACCTCAGATCGGATTGGATTTGGATCGCCTCGAAATCTGGCAGTGGCGAGACGATGGTCAAGCCGTCGCATGGGTCGAAGCTGGCGCAGCATCAAGCCGCATGGTGGTTTATCAGCAGGTGGCTGGAGCCTGGGTCCAGCAGCCATCGGTGACGCTGCCGGTCAAAGGTTCTTGGCAGCTTGCTTCTGGTTGGACGCTGAATCAACCCTGGGTGTTGTTCAGCGATGAATCAATCCAAGTGGCCTGGGTCGATCCCGCCACGGGACTGCTGCTCTCGCAAATCGCCGTTCCCGCCTCCGAAATGTTGCTCGCTGCCGACGCTCGCGGCATGCTGACGCTCCATCGCCAAGGCCTCAGTCTGCTGCGCACCCAGCGCAGTGCTCCCGATGCGCCGGTGCGATTGCGGTTGCCGGAATCCGTTTGGTCGGAATCCGATGTGCCACCCGTCGCATGGAGCCTGGAGGGTGGGTATCTCTGGAGTGTCTGGGGCGGCAAGATCCTCCAGTGGGATTTGGGATCGCGCGTCGGCAGTGCGGTAACAGTCGCCGCAGGATCAACAGCCAGATCGGTGATGGGCTTGCAGCGCTGGGCTGCCAATGCCGTGCCGGTTGGTGACCCAGCCCTGTTGCAGAGATCGGTGCTGCCGGGCGAAGTAGCGGTTTGGACCAGCGAGGATCTTGGCGCAGCTTGGAGCGATCGTGATGAGGATCCGCTCCTCTGGCAGGTCACCAGGATGCCGCAGCAGGGGCAACTGGAACCGACCGCCGATGGCGGTTGGGCTTACACAGCCCCCGATACCTTCCAAGGTCGCGATTCATGGGAACTGCGAGCCTACGATGGGGTCCAATGGTCCCTGCCTCTCTCGATCGATGTGATGGCTCAGTCTTTGCCCCCGTCGCTGCAGTGGTCGATCCCTGACATCGCGGAAACTGTCAAGGCGGGCACCCAACTGGGAACGGTCTGGGTGGAAGATTCGGAAGCCGATGCCACCTACCGCATCACCACCACCGATGCGAGATTTGTCATCCAGCAAGGGAAGATCTTTGCTGCGGCCGACGGGATGTTTGACTACGAGTCGCAGGCGAGTGTAGTGATGCCACTGGTGGCAACGCGGTTGGATCGCAGCGAGTCCGAACCGATTCAAGCAGCTGCCCAAGTCACCATCGAGGATGTCAATGAAAAACCAGTCGCGATTCACCTAAGCGGCAGGTCGGTCGAGGAGGATCTGCCTGGTGCACTCATCGGCGATCTGCAAGTAGAAGATCCCGACCAAAGCGAAGTGTTTCGCTGGTACCTTTCGGATGATCGGTTCCAGGTGCGCGATGGGAAACTACAACTGGCACCGGGAGTCGCTTTGGACTTCGAGTCGCAGGCGGAAGTGCCACTGATGATCACCGCGATCGATCGTGGCGGATTCGGATACCAGGTCTCTACGCAAGTCGATATTCAGGTCACAGACCGAGACGATCCAACACGGGGTATCACTCTCGATAAGGGATTTGTGGTGGAGATGGTGCGTGGCTACCGCATCGCGCAGGTGGCCGTCATCGACCCGGATCGGAGCGAACAGTTCGATCTCACGGTTTCCGAACCCCGGATGGAAATCGAGCAAGGGCTGCTCAGACTGCGACGCGGTATCTTTATCGATCGCAGTCAAGATCTGGAACTGCCGATCCGAATCACGGCCACCAGCCAGACAACCGGCAAACAGTTTTCCCAGGATTTCCAGCTGCGCGTTATCGAGAACCAGACTCCCTGGCGCAACGCATCCAACCCGATGGATGTCGACGGTGATGGAATCTTGTCACCACGCGATCCACTTCGGATCATCAATCACATCAATCGATTCGGACCGCATCCCCTCGGACCAGCCCCCGATTCGGATGACGGCCAGCCGGCAGGCGACTATCTAGATGTCAACGGCGATGGCGATGTCAGTCCGATCGATATCCTGATCGTCATCAACAAGCTGAACCAGCAGAGCGCTGGGGGGCCCGCTTCCGGTGGAGGTAGCGGTGGTGCCTCGGGTGGCGACGCCGAAGGTCAGGATGGCGGTGCCGGCGCCGGGCAGGGAGAAGGAGAAGGCCCTGTCACGCCGCCAATGGGAATCGAAACGCATGCGCTTTCGCTACAGGAGTTCTTGAAGGAACGCGAGCGGAAGCAGAGCCAACCACTAGGCAATCCACTCGGTAACCCTCTGAGCAAGCCGCCGCAAGGACCTGTTCGCTGAACGTAGAGCACGCCCTGGACCTGCTCCTTCGCTCACCGCATCTTCGCTCAGGCCTCTTGCTGATCCTCGACCACCATCCATGGGCTGATCAAGATGCTGGTGACACACGCCACCAGACCATAGAACCAGTCTCCCGCAAAGAGCGTCAGGCCCGCACCATACATCAGCCATCCGATCCACGACCAACCTCGGATCTGCGGTACAATCCATCCGATGCAGGCCACCAGGAGGCTCAACCACCACAGGTGCGACAGGAAGTTCCCGAGGTAGGTGCGAGACAAAAGCGAGGCAGCATCGATGCCGATCGCGCGACCCGCCGACGCCATCCACCAGACCGATTCCCCCTGCCACCAGACCAGTCCCGATGCATGAGAAAGAGCGGTCGTCGCCATCCACAGCGCCAGGTGAACTTGAAGGCATCGTACCGCAAGCCCTGAGGTCCAGCGATTGCCTGCGTCGCTGAAGGCTGGGCGCCATGGCGAATCGATCTTCCCTGGATCCAGAAGCAAGTAGGGAAAAAGCCCCACCAGCAAATCTTCTCCGGGACCGGTCAATCCCGCCACTCGGTGGCTCCACCCCAGCAGCATCACCCATGTCACCGCCACGATGGCTCGCCCCCCAATTCCCAGCAGCACCAACAAACAGCCGACGGCGCTGGCGACTGCATAGGCGGTGATGGCGGTCGGGCTAGTGAGTGCGACAAGCAAGCTGGGCCGCATGGCAGCGACCGAATCTGTCAACGACATCGTCGCTTCGAAGCCCAATAGCTGGCTCACCGTCGCCAGCTCCAACGGTCCCCCATCAGCAAGCCATTTCGGGCCTTGAAAAAGCCACTGAAGCGACCAAACCAAAGCGGCGAAGGAAAGGGCGACGCGTGCCATGGAAGCAAGTCGACAGGGTATCGCTTGAGTCCAAAAGGCATTGCAAGTGGCGACAGTTGGGATGGGAAAGTAGCGGGCGAGACGCGTCATCGTGAAGGGTCCAGGCAGATCAGGGAGATGGCTTTTGGAGACTTCGGGAACTTCGGCGCGACTCCTGTCGCGGGACCCAGCTGATCTCATCGGGACCAAGCCGCACAGCATCCGCCTCAAAGCAGACTTCAGGTGCCGTTGCCTCCAGCCCTTCCTGGCGATAGATCCACTCCTCGCGCGTCTCGGTAGGTAGTCGTAGTACTCGCAGCGATTTCAGAGCAGGCAGCCGCTGCGGATAGGCTTTCGCAAGCGAAGTGGCCAACGCAAAGCCTGCCTCCTCCTGCTGGATCCCAAGGAACGCGAACTGCTTGGCGAATCGGTCTCGCAAGGGGCGCTGGAGATTCAAGGAGCTCCACGGGTACTCCGACCACTCCCCAGCCGGCGAATCGGACGTCAGAACCTCCACCCGGAATGGTCCCTCTAGCTCATTCCCCTGCGTCAATTCGAGAGGGACCTGTCCCAATTCCCAGTTGGCCGTTCTCAGATACGGTGCGAACCACTGCAGCAGCTGCGACTGCAATGCTGAGGGAGAAAGGTTTGCAGAAAGCGCGAGTGCGATCAGGGAAAAATGGACCATCGCCAGGGGCCCGATCCATCGAGTCCATCTCGGTTGGTTGCTTGTTGCCTCGGTCGCCATCGAGCCTGCCTTTGCATGGAAAGATCATCGATCGAGCTATCGATCTGGACTCCATGATAGTTGGAAGGTTGGCCGGGGGAATGGGAAAGGGAAACACCGCCTAGCGCGTCCCCTTTCGTCAACGCTAGCGGTGCGATCCGATCCGTTCTTCGTTTCGCTCGGTCCACCAACAAGCTTATCGACCATGCAAAGAGCCTGCAGAGTTCGACTCGGGCAGCTGCACCTCCAGGACGATCTCCTTCCCCTGGCGGCTGGCATGAACACCGCCGGGCAGATGGATCGTCGAGGGAGAAGCCGAGGGGGATTCGATCCAGCCCTTGAGCGCCATCCAGGATCGATATCCCATCGGCCCCAGAGGCCAGCTTCGTTCGATCCACAGCCTTCGCAGTCCCGCATGCACCACCGGCCAAGGGAGCGAAGAAATCTGCTCCTGGGGGATACGTACCAGCGGTTCCTTCGACCGGCAGTGAGCTGCGATCCAGTTCCCTTGCTCCGATAGCCAGTCGTCGATCTCGCGCGACTGATCGGCCAATTGCACCAGATGCTGACGGACAGGCCACGGCAACGAATCCAGCAGCGGCATCAACTCGCCGCGAATCCAATTGCGGCGGTAGTGGGTTTGCGCGTTCGAAGAATCGACGCGGTAGGGGACCTGCAGTGATGCCAAGTACTCGATCACCTCCGTGCGCCAGGAGTCCAGCAGCGGTCGCACCAGGACCAGTGGCGAGTCGGGATGGATATCGCGAAAGGAGGGGATGCCGGCCAGCCCGCGAATCCCGGTGCCTCGCAGCAGATGATACAGGACCGTTTCCGCCTGATCGTCCGCGGTGTGCCCCAGTGCGATGTACCGGGCCCCACAGGCCCGCGCCGCCGACTCCAGCAACCGATACCGCAGCTTTCGCAGCCCATCTTCATCCGCCGCCGCAACTTCCGCCAGCGGCGTGAGCTCTTCGATCCACTGGGCACCTGCCCCAGTCAGCTCACGCTGCAGTTCGACCGTGCATCGACCACCCACGCAACATCGATGGCCATGATCGATCGCCCAACGCACCACGCTGCGCGCGTCGTCGTCGGCTTCGGCGCCTCGGAGGCCATGGTGGATGTGGACGATCACCAGCCGGGTATTGGGGGGCCGGAGGCGGTCGAGCGATGTGGCGAGCGCCATGCTGTCGGGACCACCGCTGACTGCGACTGCGACCGTCATGTTTTCCCATCGGTCGCAGGGCCAGGCGGCGAGCAGTTTCTGTTCCAGTGAATGCATGGACCAGCCGTTCCAACTGATGGGGCTCAAAATGGTGGCGGCCGGTCCGTGCGATCCCCAGCCGATCGAGACATGATTGTAATGGCCAGCCAGTTATTGACAGCAGGTTTTGGCCAGCAAGTTCTTCATGGAGCCACTGATTCCTACCAGGCGAGAGAGAAGATATCGGGGCAAATCGAATGCGAGCCGATGCCGATCTTCTCACGCTGTCTCCCAGCCCCTACGATAAGGTGGTCGTCGGCCAGTCGCGCGGAGGGTCCAGCGAGTGGGGAGCGGCAGGGAAGAAGCGGAACGACGATGGCGGGCCATCGGGGTGGGATGAACCATGGCAGGCGAACGGAAGGGAAGATCGGGAGACCATTGGCGGCCCAATGCGCCACCCAGCCGCGCGCCGCTCTCCCCTAGTCAGGGTGCAGGTCGGCCGGCAGCGAATCGGCCGGCGACGACTCCCCCTCCTCTGATTCCTCCGATCCGCCATTCTCCGGAGGAAGAGGTGCTCGCTGGCGAAGAGGCCGCAGCAACCGGACGTCGGTGGCTGCAGATGCCTGCCTGGCTGCTTAGCCTGATCGTCCACTTGGCGGTGCTGCTGGTGTTGCTGCTGTTTCCCGTGCAGCAGGTGATCGATTCGGCGCTGCAGATTGTAGGGTCGCTTGCGGGCGGCGATTCCGATGGTGGGCAGTTTGAACTGTCGCCAGACATGGGCGACCAGCTGGAGCGGTTTGAGGCGGAGGTGGCCGATGCCCAGCCGCTGGAAGTGCCGTTGGAAACGGGGCTGATGGAATCGATCGCGTTGCCCAAGATGGATCTGCCAGTCGATGCGACCGCAAACCTTGCAGGTCTCAAGGCGATCTCGATGGGCTTTGCGGGGCGAGCTGGTCAGATGCGATCGGCGTTGCTGGAGTCGTATGGTGGGACCCAGGCGACCGAAGCGGCGGTGGCTAGGGGACTCAGTTGGCTGGACAAGCAGCAGAGAAGCGACGGATCGTGGAGTCTCCGAGGCCCGTATGAGGACGGAGGGGTCAACGAGAATATCGCCGCTGCGACGGCGATGGCGCTGCTGGCGTTTGCGGGGGCGGGCAACACGCACCAGGAGGGCCAGTACAAGGAAGACGTCGACGAGGGGCTGCGGTATCTACTGAAGCTTCAGAGCGATGATGGATTCTTCGCAGCCAAAAGTCCAGACCGCCAGCGTGCCTATGCGCAAGCACAGTGCACGATCGTGCTGTGTGAGTTGTTGGCGATGAGCAAAGATCCGGCGCTTCGGGAGCCAGCGCAGCGGGCGATCGATTATGCGATCTATGCGCAATCGCCGCAGGGTGGATGGAGGTATTATCCGCGCGAGGATTCGGATCTGTCGGTGACTGGGTGGTATGTCATGGCGCTGATCAGCGGGCAGATGGCGGGGCTGACGATCGACAGTGAGGTGATGGAGCGGGTGACGAAGTTTCTGAACGAGGTTCAGGTAGCAGAAGGGGCGCTGTATCGGTATGTAGCGCGCGAGGATCCCAAGTTGTCGATGACAGCCGAAGGGCTGTTGTGTCGAGAGTATTTGGGGTGGGGGCAGGACGATCCACGTCTGCAGCAGGGGATCAGCGCGATTCTGATGCGAAAAGTCGACTTCAGTGGGAAGGATCGCGAGAGTCCCAACTACTACTACTGGTACTATGCGACGCAGGCGCTGCATCATGCGGGCGGGGATGCCTGGACGGAGTGGAACAACGTGATGCGGGAAGCGCTCCCGGCGGCTCAGGTGAAGGGGGCCGAGGGGGAGAAGGAGGCGGGGAGCTGGGATCCGAAGGGGGACCCTTGGGGAGTTTCCGGAGGGCGGCTTTACAGCACCTGCTTTGCCATTTATTGCTTGGAGGTCTATTACCGGCATCTGCCGATCTACGATTTCCGCTGAGCCGGTGGCATCGCCTCTTGGGTTCAGGTGCAGACTTTGCGGGTGGTAGCGGTTTTTCTGGCGTTGGTTTGGTGGCACCGAGGTGTGGGGGCAAGCTGGGGGGGCGGAAAAAACGGCAACAGGGCTGGACGCTGGGCGAGCGGTCGTTAAGATTAGCCTCGCGGGATGGAGCAGCCCGGTAGCTCGCGAGGCTCATAACCTCGAGGTCGTCGGTTCGAATCCGGCTCCCGCAACTGATTTAAGGGTATCAAACTCAGTTTGACCCTCGTGTTATACCAACAGGCCGACGCCTCAAAACGTCGGCCTGTTTGCGTTTCTACGCAGTATTTTCCAGGGTTTGCACGCGCCGGCCCAGTCTCAAACTCTCCCCGGCGCGATGTCTCTATCAACCCAAGCGCGAATTGGCTCGGGTGCTTTTTCTGCCATTCGCTAGCCGACTCTCGGGGGTCTCAAAGTCGCGCGACCCGGAGGTTATAGAAAAGTCTCGAACTTCATAACCCGGACGAAAACTGGAAAACCAAAATGCCCTTCCGGTTATGCCCCGCGCGACAAAAGCGCGAGTTTTGGAGTCTCTTTTTCATAACCGGCAGGTCACGCCCGCAAGCTCTTGGGCGTTTTGAGTCCCCTAGGCCAGCGATTTCATTGATTTTTCGCATCGCTAAGGTGCGCAGCAGTCGCTTTTCCTCTACTTCATAACCCGCGAAACGCATCAAAGACAACTGACCTCCGGGTTATGGCCGGCGCGATGGAGGCGCGAGGGATCGGCGTTTGAAGACACTCGGTTTTCCGTTGCCAAGCAACCTTGCACGGAAACAACAGCCGAGCTCGGCTATGTAAATGCATTTCGCTGATGTCCGCCAGTCCTGCGTTGTCGCAGTACTCAATTGCCCAGGAGCTCTGATCGCTCAAGAGCAATCTCGATGCCGCCGCCAAGCAAAATCGGCTGCCGCGCTTTGTCGCGGTATTATGCGCACCTGAGTTGAGTTGAATATTCCGTTATGGTAACCTCAGCCGCTACAAATAATCTTTACCCCTTCACTAGTTGGGGGAGAATCTATAGTTCGTGCAACTAGAGGCATATCGACTTGCTAACAATCCTGAGAGATCGCGGTTGGATTGTAACGGACGCCAAAACCATCCGTTCGATTCCAGATTCGATTGTGAAACGCTACCCAACATTACCTCCCGAGGTCGTTGCCGCAATTTGTTCAGCAGACTCATGCGTTGCTTCCGATGACAAGTCGTGGCTTTTATGCCTGCCAGACTTTACCGAGGAAAGTGAGTCGGCGTTTCGATGGAATGAATTTGAGCTCATGTCGTTAGAAACTGCTGCTGACGATGCCGACTGGTCGGAAAGCATCAAAGCATTCTGGGATTGTCACTTTCCGATTTGGATGTCGGTTGAGGATGGTTATGGTTTTGCAGCGGTCGACCTAACGCCAGGTCGTTACGGTACAATTGTTTTAGGTCGCGAACCTGAATTCGAGGAAA
Source organism: Planctomycetaceae bacterium (assembly GCA_040375295.1). Taxonomy (GTDB): domain Bacteria; phylum Planctomycetota; class Planctomycetia; order Pirellulales; family Pirellulaceae; genus JBEISR01. The sequence continues at coordinate 928 of JBEISR010000015.1, read as the reverse complement.
CTGAAATCATAGCTCGCAGTTACTCGGAATTCGTTGTTAGACTCGGAACGAGCACGAAATCGGGTAGCCGCCGCCATTGCTGACGGCAGCCCCCACACCACCTAGCATGCGGGTCCGCACTAGGCGGTTCCGCGAAGAGAAGCCTCGTACCAGAGTTGCTTTAATGACACCAAGCCTTGTTGCAAAAGCCACTCGTTAGTCATCGCAAAGCGTAGTGCTGGCGTACCAGACATCCGCCAATATTTCTTGCGACTGATCGCGTGCTTGACCGCCATATCGAGAGTAACGCCCAGTGCAACAAGATGTTTGATCTTGGTACGTGGATAACGCCACTGTTTCCAGTAACACATCCGAGTGCGTCGTTTAAGCCAACCATCAAGGTTGGCGATATCCTCAAACTGGCGAGCTAGACCGAAGTAACCTACCCAACCACGCACATAACGAGCGAGGTCGGTCAAGCGACGGTCCATCGAGATCCCACGGCTACGGCCGGTGAGTTCCTTAATGCGTTGCTTGAAGGCGATCAGTTTCTTCGGCGCTACCTTAATCGTCACACGTTTACCAACAAAAGTGAAACCCAGGTATTCGCAGCCCCGGGCCGATCGCACACAGCTCTTGTCCTCGTTGACAACAAGCTTCAGATGCTGCGTGAGATACCGCTTTACCGATGCGAACACGCGGTTGGCACTTGGTTCGCTACGCACAAAGATCTGAAAATCATCGGCGTATCTTACAAAGCGTAGACCACGTCGTTCGAGCTCCTTGTCTAAGTCGTCCAGAAGAACGTTGCTTAGAACCTATCCGAAAACCCCTGATCTAGCATAGGTAAGATAGGCACATGCAAGATGCAGGCAAGCGATATGATTTTGTAATTTCTTTTCCCACCTTATGAGGATGCCTCGGAAGCGATTGAGCCAGCCATGGGTGC
>JBEISR010000022.1:0-79343 GCA_040375295.1 Planctomycetaceae bacterium | reverse complement strand
GCTGCTCGCACCATCCATGGTGAGTCCTTTGTATTTGAGTTGTTTTTGTTACCAACTCTCGACTACAACAGGACTCACCGGTGCGGCAAGCTCATTTGGATTCTGAGTTATCGGATAGGCTCTAAGCAGAAACCCTGGCCAGGCCTCGCGTGCCTGTACATCACACCGACCAGAGCACTGGTTAATGATTTGTTCGAACGATTGCTGGCAAAAACGAGCCAAATCGGGATTTGCTTGGGGCGGCAGACGGGAGATCATTCGCAGCGTGCTGGAGCGAGCATACTGCTGACCACACCGGAATCTCTGGAATCGATGTTGACATTCCGGAAACACGTTCTGAAGGACGTTCGCCTTGTGGTCTTGGATGAGATTCATTTGCTGGACGGAACGTCGCGGGGGGACCAGCTTCGATTTTTGCTTGCCAGGTTGCGAAAGTATATTAACTGGAGAGGTGAAGACGCACGAGTTCAGCACATTGCTATTTCTGCAACGGTGGCATCGCCCCGTCAAATTGCGGATGCTTACATGGGAGACAATGCCAAACTAATTTCTGTTAAAGGGCAACGGTCGATCGATTGCAAGTATGTTCAACCAAAAGCTGGGAAAGAGTTGGTCGACTGTATCGCGGATGGTATTCAGCAGTTCGAAGATGTTTCAAAAGTCTTGGTGTTTGTTAATCGTAGAAGAGATGTTGATCACTACACCGATTGGGTGCGGGAACGCGTTCCGAAGCACTTCGAGGTGTTCGGTCATCACGGGAGTCTTGGTACGAACCAACGTGAGTTTGTTGAACGCCAGTACCGCTCCTCTAAATACGCGGTCTGTATTGCAACTATGACTCTTGAAATAGGAATCGACATTGGGGATGTTGACTTGGTTGTCTGTGTCGGTCCCCCGAGTAATCTTTCATCCTTTCTGCAGCGAATTGGTCGAGGTTGCCGCCGGCGTCAGTCCGCTACCCGAGTATTGTGCTGTTCGAGCTCCGCTGTCGAAGAAACTGTTTTTCGGGCATTCGAATTAGGGGCGAAACATGGTATTCCGCAAGTGCCGACAGCGCCGATTCGTAGATCTGTTCTGTTGCAGCAAATACTCGCCTATATAAGACAGACGGATAAACAGCGGCGAACTGAGGCTCAACTCTGCAAAATGTTTCGCACCGAGTTTGAGCCACGACTTGCTGTTGAAACCATCGAGACAATTATAAAGGACATGATTACCTCGCGGTACTTATACCTACACCAAGGCATCGTCACTCTTGGGAAGCTGGGTGAAGAGTTCGTTGATAGTCAACTCATCTACTCAAACCTAGATCCAAAAACGGAAGTCCCGGTCGTGGAAAGAGAGAGCGGTAGAACGGTCGCATACGTGACTGGGATAAAGTCGGATCGCCTCATGATCGCTGGGGACCGTTTCATTATTTCCGGTCAGCAGACGCCGGGAAGGATTTCGGTAAACTCGATTCAGCACGGTGCAGGAATTCAGTCCCCAGAGTATTCGGGGAAGGCGGGACCAGGTTATTCGGGAGATACTGGTGCATGTCTTGCTCGTTTCTTAGACTTTTGTGACTCAAAGCTCATTCTTTTGCGACCAGGTTTTGTGTTTACGTGGTTTGGGAGATTGTACAATACAATTCTGTGTAACTGTCTTGAACCTACCGGTTCAATTCTCCAACCTAAGTCTTTCGGGATCGATTTCGGACGCAACGTCGAATGCGAAGTAGTGCTGGATGCATTGCGTCGTGCGATTGAGTCGGTTGAGAGACGAGCCGTCAAGTACGATTTCCCCCTTGAAGCACTAGCTGATTGCGGTGCTCACCACGGTTTACTCGGTTCGCAGCAGAGGGGTGAATGTCGGAAAGATTGGGTTGACGAGAAATTCTTGCGTCAATGGATTGACCGAATAGAGATCTGCAAGCCCCTCGACGCGAACGATCCGCGCATCGATACGCTTCGTCTTTTGGCAGCCGTTTAGGAACTAGTTGTATGCGCACGCCCAACCTTTCAATTGCCCATAACTTTTTCGTATTTTTGCCAGAGCCGCGCGACTGTAAATTGCCCCGTTAAGAGATCATGGCAGCATAAACCACGAAGGGAGCCTAAGACATGGAAGTCTGGGGCAAGCAGGAAGTGGAAGAGTGCAAATTTGCAGATCAAAGGCTGAAAACCAGCTTGGCCAAAATACTTAGCTAGTTGGGCCAGAGAATCGGCCAGACGATGCCTGCCGCTTGTCAGGATTGGGCCTCGACAATGGCCGCCTACCGATTTTTCAGCAATCCGCGTGTCGATGAAAGCGTCATTCTTGCAGGTTACGTTGCTGCGACGCGTTCTCGCATCGCAGCAACCAAAGGCTCTGTCTTGATCCTGCACGACACGACCGAGTTTAGTTATCGTCGCGACAATCCCCAGACCATTGGAAAAACGCACGTTACCTATTGCGCTAGAAAACGACCAAGCATGATTTCCCCTTCGGCTTGCTCATGCACTCCAGTTTGGCATTGACACCGGAGGGGAAACCTCTTGGGTTAACTGTAGTCAAATTCTAGACGCGAAAAAAGTTCAAGGGAACTATGTTACTGTATCGAAAAGTCAACGTCACATGAATCCCAATTGAACGAAAGGAGAACATTCGCTGGTTGGAAAATATCAAACAATCAACGCAATGCGCAACCCCCTCGCGCTGCGTGCACATCGGCGATCGCGAGAGCGACATTTACGAACTTTTCTGTGTCGCCCAGTTGCTGGAAACTAATTTCCTGGTCCGCACTTGCGATGACCGCTTGGCCGTACGCATACAGATCTCAGGATTCCCTCCGTGCCTTGGTGCCTCCGTGAGAGGCAATCACTGGTCAGTTCGACCATTCGCCGAAGCCATTTTCACACGGCGTCAAAATTGGTACCGGCAAAGCAAAAAGGAATCCGGCTACTAGTAAGGTATGGCTAAATCAATCTGCGGGCCGGCGGGTGGAGAGGAGGGCGGGCATGCCGATGAGGTTGGCGAGGAGCCCTAGGCCCATGGTGATGGAGGCCATCTGCCCAAAACTGGCTGTCGGCCGAAAGTCGCTGGTTAACAACGATGAAAATCCTATCACCAGCGCCGCCGTCGCGGCAGTCGAGGCAGGTCCAACCGCCATCTGACACCGCTCAATTGACTCCCGTTCGCTTGCACCCCCGTCGCGATGGCGCCTCCAGGCCATCAAGTAGTGAATCGCCGAGTCAATCGATAGACCAAGCGATACCGAAGCAATCAAGGCGGCGCCCAAATCGGTCTTCCACCCCAACCATGCATACGTCCCCACCAACACAATCGCAGGCAACGCATGCAACGCCATCGACACCAACGCCCAGCTCAACCGTCCCGTCGACCACCACAACACCAAAATAATCCCCAGCACCGCGCTCCCAAAACATTTCCACTGGTCCTGCAGCAGGCTCTCCACCAAATGCTGCACCAGCACATAATGCCCCGTCGCCGACCCCTTCGATGACTCTTTCCCAAACGGCCTCCGCCACTCCGGCAGCTCCGTGGTCCGCTCCAACTCCCCCTCCACCGCATCGATCAGCGCGCGGCGCTGACGAGCCGATAGTCCCTCGGGCGATCGCAGCTGGATCCTCAGCCACCCCGGCTGGTCCCCCTTCGGCTCCCGTTTGCTCCACAACGACCCAATCAGCTCCGGAAATAGCGCCCTGGCTGCCTCCCACCGCGCCTGCACCGGCAGCCACGCCGCCACCGCCCCCAGCGCACCGGAATCCTTCAGCAAACGATCGAGGTCGATCAGGCTAAGCACCTTGCCAATCGCTGGCTGGTCCAATCCTTCAATCCGAATCGCCGTCAGCCGCTGCTGAAACCCGCTCACCTGATCCACCCACTTGGCGTCGATCGTCTCCGGCAGCGGCAGCTGGATATCCCACAGACCGGCTCCCCCCAAATCGCGATCGACCCGCTGGAACGCCTGCACCATCGGCAGATCGGGATCAAAATTCCTCAGGAAATCGGTCTCCGACTCCAGCCACCTCAGCCCCACCGTCGACACCACCAGCACCAACGCCCCAAGGGCGGCCAGCAAATATCGCCAGCGACCAGACCAGTCGGCCACCGCCATCAGCCATCGCTGCAGGATGCCGCTTTCGATCGCTGCTTCATCGGTTCGTTTTTCCTTTCTGCGGTCCGGGAGCGGCCACTGCCAGCCACCTGGGGCCAAGGCGGGAGCGATCAAGAAGATCCCGGCCACCACCACGGCGCAGGCGACTCCCATCATCAGGCCATAATCGCGCACGGGAGCGACGGTGGAGAAGGCCAGCGACCCAAAGCCGACGATGTCGGTTAGCCCCGCTAGCAGCATCGGCTTCCAAAGCCGCCCCAGCGACTGGCGAAGCGCTTGTCTGGCCGATACGCCGCCGCGTCGCGTCTGCTGAGCATCGACGATCCAGTGGGTGATCGTCGCCGTGGCGACAATCGACACAATCGCTCCCAGCATGCTGGAGACCATCGACAGCTGGAACCCCAGCCCCGCCAGCAACCCGCGCGTCACCAGCATCGACCAGAGAATCACCAGGCACGCTGTCACCGTCCAGCGAATCGAACGAAAGAGAAATCCAAGCACCAGGCCAACCCAGAACGTCACGCTCCAGGTCAGCCGCTGCCCATCCCGCTCAATCAGATCAAATCCTTCCTCCACCAACACCGGCTCCCCCACCAGCCCCACAAACGACAAGGGAGCGGCGGAGCCATCTGCGGACTGCGGCAGAGCCGCATCCGATTTCATTTGAGCCAAAAGCTGGCTTGTCGAAGTTTGACGCTTGGGATCCAGCAAGGCGACGACGGCGACGATGGGACTGCCGCGGCGATGGGTGTAGCCATCGAATAGCCCGAGAACCGCCTGAGCCAGCTTGCTGTCGCTGGTGAGGGACTGGCCCAGCAGAGCAGGGGAGTCGGCAGGGGTGGCGGAAGATTTTGCTTGAGGCTTTTCGAGTCGACCGATCCACTGGTCCAGCATCGCCAGGTCGACCACCGCCTGGACGCCGTCGATGGCGCGCCATCGCTGAGCGATCGCATCGAGCTGCTGGAGCGGCGCAGGGGTTTTCTGCACTGGGTTCTTTTGATCTGGGTTTTTTTGCTCTGGGTTGCCTGGGCTTGGACTTTCCCAAAGCTGCGGGGCTTCGAAGATGCCGAGGACCGCTTCGTTGCCACCGAAGCGAGTTTTCAGCGACTGGAAGTCGCGCAGCAGCGGCGAGTCGCCGCGGAACATCGCCTCCAGATCATGCTCCATCCGCCATTGCCGCTGTGCCGGATAGGCGATCGCTGCGGCGATCATGGCGATCGCCAGCAGAATCCACCGGCTGTCCATCCAGCGATCGATCCAGGAAGTTGGCGGTTGCAGCTGCGGTGGGGCCTCCTCGGAATGCTTCATCGCAGTCGATGCCTCTTCGAGCGGATGGTCCACCGGAGGGTTATGGCCCTTGCGGTGCGATTGGGAAGATGACAGCCCGTTGTCCTCCTCCCAAGGAGACGGTGAGCTTCATTTTACACCCTCCCCGCTCGTTCCTCGCGACCCTCCCAGGGGGAGGGTGAAGTTATTGTTCGTGCTTCAGAAGGATTTACTCGTACTCGTACTCGTACTCGAAAGAACGCAGATGACCGAGGGGATCGTGTCGATTCTATCCCGGTTGATCCAAGGAACTGATGCGGCTGCCGAGGGATCGATCGAGTACGAGTACCGTCCGCCGCAGCGGACTGAGTACGAGTACGAGAAGAAGGACGAACAAAGCATTGGACCCAAGAGCATGATCGAGCGTTTCTGATTTGCCTTGAGTCGGCTCCTCGCACTCGGTCCATGCCGACGTTCGATTGCCCCGGCATGTTCTGAGGTGGGCTAGAGCATAAGAAAAAGACCTTCCCCGCTCGTTCCTCGCGACCCTCCCAGGGGGAGGGTGCAGTTGGTTGGTCACGCGCGGAACGGCGCGAGTGGTCTGGTTGGGTCGTCAGGCGTCTTGTGGATTCAGTCGGCCCTGGCGGCGCAGTTCCTTTTCCGCGAGGACCCGGTTGACCGCATTGAGCAGTGCCAGGATGGTCGCTTCGATGGTGTCGGTGGAGACGCCGACGCCTCGGTAGCCAATTCCCTCATGCTCGATCTCCAGCGTCACTTCCCCTTGGGCGTCCTGGCCGACTGTGGCGCTGCGGACTCGGAAGTCGCGGCAGGTGAATCCCACGCCAGTAATCTGCTCGACCGCCCAGAATGCCGCATCGATCGGCCCATCGCCTCGTTCCACCTCCGCCTTGCGGCTTTCCCCGCCGATCGACAGGGTCAGCGAGACCTTGGGCGGATGGCCGCTGGAGGTGTGGGAATGATACTCCTGCAGCGTCCACCCTTCCTGCTCGACATCGCTCAGCTGCTGCTGGATGAGGGCGACGATATCGCCGTCGTAGATTTCCTTTTTCTTGTCGGCCAGCTGTTTGAACTGATCGAAAATCCGCAGCAGCTGCTCGCCCGTCAGATGAAACCCAAGCGTCCTCGCTCGATCAGCCAATGCGGCTCTTCCACTATGTTTTCCCAGCACTAGGTCGGTCTTCTGGAACCCGACATCCTCCGGACGCATGATTTCGTAGGTGCGTCGTTCTTTCAGCATGCCATCCTGGTGGATACCTGATTCGTGAGCAAAGGCGTTGCGACCGACAATCGCCTTGTTCCGCTGGACATCCATGCTGGTGATCTGGCTGACCAAGCGACTGGTGGGGACCAATCGTTCGGTGACGATCCGATTGCTGAACGGGAAGAGGTCTTCGCGCGTGCGCATCGCCATGACCACTTCTTCCAGAGCGCAGTTGCCGGCGCGTTCGCCGATCCCGTTGATCGTGCATTCGATCTGCCTGGCTCCAGCCTGAACGGCGGCCAAGCTATTAGCGACCGCCAGGCCCAGATCGTCGTGGCAGTGGACGCTGAGGATGGCGCGATCGATATTCGGGACGCGGGCGATCAGCGTCGCGATCCGTTCGTGCATCTCGGTGGGGGTGGTGTAGCCGACGGTGTCGGGGATATTGATCGTGGTGGCACCAGCTTCGATGGCCGCTTCGACGACACGGCAGAGGAAATCGATTTCGGTGCGCGCGGCATCTTCCGGAGAGAATTCGACGTCATCGCAGTAGTTGGCGGCGCGTCGTACCCCGGCCACCGCGCGAGCGACGATCTCCTCCTGCGTCATCCGCAGCTTGAATTCACGGTGAATGGCCGAGGTGGCCAGGAAGACGTGGATGCGTGGCGATTCGGCTCCCTTGAGCGCTTCCCAGGCGCGATCGATATCCTGATCGTTGCAGCGAGCCAGCCCGCAGACGCTGGGCCCGCGCACCGCCTCAGCGATCGCTCGTACCGCCTCAAAATCCCCCGGGGAGGCGATCGGGAAACCTGCCTCGATCACATCGACCCCCAGGTCGACCAGGGCCTGAGCGACCTTCAGCTTTTCAGCCAGGTTCATGCTGCAGCCAGGCGACTGCTCGCCATCGCGCAGCGTGGTATCAAAAATACGGACTGGAGTTTTGGAGGGGGCGTTCGAATTCGACGGGGTCATGGGATGCTGCTTCCTGATGCGATTTGAAGGCGCGTTGTGAGCGAATGAAGGGACCAAGAAAAAACCCCGAAGCGGTTTGCTGCGGGGTCGGAAGCTGTTTCGGGGATGGTTGCCTTCAGAAGGCAAGCTAGCTCCGACCCTCGGTAAGGAGCAGTAGGAGAGCGAGCCGTCGAAGGGGGTTGTTGCAATGCATCGGGGATAGCTCGTTCGTTTCCATTCTCGCGGATCGGCGACAGCCGCCCGGTTGATTGTAAATCGCGCCGCACACCGAAGTCCTTGCGCCTTGCCGCTCGGACTTCGTCGATCCATCAATCCTAACGGCGTAACGACCCAGCGTCAACGCGATCAGCTTTCGGGGACCTGGTGGACCACCAGCAGATTGTGGGTGTTATCGAGCATGCCGGTGCCGGTGACGTAGACGACGCGATCCCCTGGCTGTAGCATCCCCTGATCGCGTCCCCATTGCGTCACCGCATCGATCAGCTTTTGCGGTTCGTCGATCTTCTCGATCCACAGCGGCATGATCCCCCAGAAGAGCGCCATGCGGCGCAAAGTGGCCGGGGAATCGCTGACCCCCAGCGTCGGGATGAAGTTGCGCTGTTTGGCTTTCACCCACGCCGTGCCGCCGGTGTGCGTCGCCACCACCACCAGTTTGGCGTGGATGCTTTCGGCGATGTTGGCGGCATTGTAGGTGACGGCCGAGGTGACGGGATGGACGCGATCGACCGTGCGGTTGGGAGCGCTGCTGGGGAGATCTTTCAGCATCCGTTCGGTGCTGACCATGATGCGGTTCATCATCTCCACCGATTCCACCGGGTATTCCCCGATGGCGGTTTCACCGCTGAGCATGCAGGCGTCGGCGCCATCCAGAATGGCGTTGGCCACGTCGCTGGCTTCCGCGCGGGTGGGGCGCCGATTGTGGTGCATACTTTCTAGCATCTGCGTGGCGACGATGACCGGCTTGACCTTCTCGCGGCAGACCTGAATGATCCGCTTTTGCGCGACAGGGGTTTCGGCGACATCGATCTCCACCCCCAGATCGCCGCGAGCCACCATGATCCCGTCGGCTGCCTCGACAATCGCCTCCAGCTGTTCCAGCGCTTCCTGCTTTTCGATCTTGGCGATCACCATCGCCGTCGAATCCATTGAGGCAAGAAGGTTCTTCAGCGACAGCACATCCTGCGCGGATCGGACGAAGGAGAGACTGATGAAGTCGATTTGATTGCGAGCGGCCCAGAGGGCGTTGTCGACATCTTCGGGTCGCATCGCAGAGACACTTAGCGACACACCGGGGAGATTGATCCCTTGTCGCGAACGGATGGTGCCGCCGACCACCACGCGGCAGACGACGCGATCGCGACTTCGATCGACCGCTTGCAGGGAGACGGTTCCATCGGCCAGCATGATCCGGTCCCCCACCGCCACGTCATCGACCAGACGCGGGTAGTTGCTGGTCAGCTCCCGAGGCCCCGTCGACTTGTCGCCACGGATGAAGACGATTTCGCTTCCGGTTTCTACTTCGAGCGGATCTTCCTGGAGCATCCCCAGTCGGATTTTGGGGCCGGCCAGATCGAGCAAAATGCCGACGGGGAAGCCGGTTCGTTCGCGTACCTGTTCGATCTTCCCGACGATCCGCTGGAAATCGGGTTGCTTGCCATGCGCTGCGTTGATGCGAAAGACATCGACGCCGTGCTGCACCAGCTCAACCAGCCGCGCTAAGTCTTCGCACGCCGGTCCGACCGTCGCAACGATCTTGGTCCTGGCTTCGTTGGGGCGGGGACGCAGGGAGGGCATGACGCGATTCTCCGAGAGATTGTCGGGGTGAATAGGCCAGAGAACGATTGCATCCTGTTGTAAACTGGAGCGAGCGAAGAAGGTAGGTGGTTGCGTGGAAGGGGCGATGGATGTCAGCGAGTCATTGGCGGGGAAAGAAGGTGGTGATCACGGGAGCCAGCGATGGCTTGGGGGCCCACCTTGCCCATGAAGCCGCCACACAGGGAGCTCATCTGACCTTGCTGGCCCGACGCCAGGAACCGCTGGATGCGATTGCCGAGCGATGCCGGAAGGCCGGGGCGGCCAGTGCGGAGACGATCTCAGTCGATTTGACTGATACCCAGGGGGTGACCGAGCGATTGTCGGGACTTCGAAGTGCCGCAGCGGGGATCGATCTGGTGATCCATACGGTGGGCAAATCGGATCGTGGCATGGCGCTGCAGGTTCCGCCCGAGCAGTGGGAATCGATGTTCCGGATCAATCTGCTATCGGCCATCCTGGTGGCTCAGCAGTTGAAAGATCCTCTCCAGAAGCAGCGGGGGGCGCTGGTTTTGATCGGTTCGCTCGCCTCCAAGGTGGCACCGGCTGGCATGGGCAGCTACCCCACCGTAAAGTTCGCGCTGGCGGGATTGGCGCAGCAGCTGCGATTGGAGTTGGCGGGGGAGGGGATCCACTGCATGTTGGTTTGTCCTGGTCCGATCCGGCGCGACGATGCAGGGGAGCGGTATCGCCAGTTGGCTGAGTCGCGTGGCATCGACCCCAAGCTGGCGGCGCCGGGAGGTGGCGCCAAAGTCCGATCGCTCGACCCGGTCTGGCTCAGTCAAAAAATCCTCGCCGCAGCGGCCGATCGGAAGCCAGAGCTGGTGGTGCCATCGAAGGTACGATGGCTGGCGGCCATCGGGCAGCTGGCCCCTAGCTGGGGTGACTGGATCTTGCGGCGCAAGATGTCTTGATCCAATGCATTGGACGGGGCATCGATCGCCCTGGTTGTTGGGATGGCCGATTGCGGCATAATAACAGAGACGTTTTTCCGCCTTTTGTAGGATGGCAAAAGTGTCGACGAAGCGTTGGATGTTGCGCGCGGCCATCGATCGGCCGCCTTACCGCTCTGCACCTCTCCGATGGAAGGCGATTGGCCGATGAGTTACTTTCCTGATGTCCCAGTGATCCAGTACGAAGGCCCTGCGAGCCGTAACCCCCTGGCGTTTCGCTGGTACAACCCCGAGGAGCTGGTCGAAGGCAAGTCGATGAAAGATCACTTGCGGTTTTCGACAGTCTATTGGCATACGCTGCGCGGGACGGGAGCCGATCCTTTCGGGCCGGGCACCATGGACCGGCCTTGGGACGATGGCTCTGATTCGATCGATAACGCCCTACGCCGCGTCGAAGTCGCTTTCGAGATCTTCACCAAGCTGCAGACTCCGTTTTATGCCTTCCATGATCGCGACGTGGCGCCGGAGGGGAGCAACATTCGGCAGACGCACGAGCATTTCGATCGTGTCGCCAAGTCGCTGAAGGAGCACCAGCAGAAGACCGGTGTCAAGCTGCTGTGGGGCACCGCCAACATGTTCAGTCATCCTCGCTACCTGCATGGAGCGGCGACCAGCTGCAACGCCGATGTGTTTGCCTACTGCGCGTCGCAGGTGAAGAAGTGTCTGGAGGTGACCAAGGAGCTAGGGGGCGTCAACTATGTCTTCTGGGGTGGTCGCGAAGGGTACCAGAATCTCTACAACACCGACATGAAGCGGGAGCTGGACCATCTGGCGAACTTCTTCCACATGGCCGTCGACTACGCCAAAGAAATTGGGTTCACCGGCCAGTTTTTGATCGAACCCAAGCCGAAGGAGCCGACCAAGCACCAGTACGATTCGGATGCGGCGGCATGCCTCAATTTTCTAAGGGCGTACGATCTGCTGCCCTATTTCAAGCTGAACCTGGAGACCAACCACGCGACGCTGGCCGGGCATACGATGATGCACGAGCTGGATTATGCGGGACATCAGGGAGCGCTTGGGTCGATCGATGCCAACACCGGCGACCTGTTGCTGGGATGGGATACCGACCAGTTCCCCACCGACTACTACCTGACGGCTCAGTGCATGCTGATGATTTTGAAGCATGGTGGCTTTAGCACTGGCGGCGTGAACTTCGATGCCAAGGTACGGCGGGAGAGTTTCGAGCCGATCGACCTATTCCATGCGCATGTGGGTGGCATGGATGCGTTTGCACGGGGACTGAAGATCGCCGCTGCGATTCGCAAAGACGGTTTGCTAGAGGACTTCGTCCGCAACCGCTACCGATCTTGGGACAGCGGTGTTGGTGCGCAGATTGAATCGGGCAAGGCCAACTTCCGGACGCTAGATCAGTACATCCAGGAACGGGGGGATGTATCGAAGAACGAGAGTGGTCGCCAGGAGATGCTGGAGAACCTGATCAATCGCTATCTGTGAGGTCGCCCGTCCCCTCGGTGATAGGAATCGAGAGGGGCGCTTTGGGGATTTCTTTGACAACGACTTGAGGGTTCTGTGCCGCGACATAGGCGGCAGCACCAAGGGAGCCTGCATCGTCGCCCAGTTTGGCGGCGACGATGCGGTACTGGTCCTGGTAGCACTCGAGCAAATACTTTTTGACCGTCTTGTTGACCTCGTTCACCATCCGATCCCGCATCGCCTCCACCACACCGCCACCCAGGACGATGGTGTCGGGGCAGAGCAGATGGATAACATTCACAACGGCGATCCCGATCTGTTCGCAGGCGCGTTCCACTACCCGTTCGACCGCGACATCGCCATGTTCGATCGCTTCGGCGATCAGCTTACTGCGCAGCTTCGATAGGTCGGTGCCTGCTGTCTTCATCAGGTAGGGAGCTTCGCCGCGGTAGGCGAGTTTAGCGCACTCGGCCGCAATCGAAAGGCGGCTGGCTTCCGATTCCAGAGTTCCTTGCATGCGGATGCCGGTGGTGCGAGTGCCGCTGCCGATGCGGATATGTCCGATTTCCATCGCCGTCAGATTGCGGCCTCGGAGGATGTTCCCTTCGTAGACGCAGCCACCGCCGATCCCGGTGCCGGGGAAGATGCCAAGGACGCAGCGGGAGTCTTTGGCTGCCCCGCACTTGTACTCGCCATAGACCCCGGCATCGACGTCATTGAGGACGCTGACGGGGCGTCCGAACTTCTCCTGCAGGAAATCGCCGACCGGGGTGTTTTTCCACGAGAGGTTAACCGCCATGCGGACGATCCCCTTCGACCATTCGATCGGGCCGGGGCAACCGATGCCGATGCCGGCGATTTGGTCGGGAGTTCCACCCACTTCCTCGACGATTTTTTCGATCATCTCGGCGATGCGATCCAGGCCCGCCTTGGGGCCATCGATCCCCTTGGTCTTCTTCCGCTTGCGATGAAGGATCCGAAGCTGCCAATCGCAGATGACCACCTGCATCTTCGTGCCGCCCAGATCGAATCCAATCCAGTAGCGATGATCGGTTTCCATCACACTTTCCCCTCAAATATGCCGTGGCGCTGCAAGTTGGCCCGGAGAACAGTACAGGAAGACAGCTCAAGAAGTTAGCTCAGGAAGTAAACCCTGCCCAGCGAAACCCTCCCGCCGTCGACTGCTTCCGCTGGACAGTCTACCCGATCAGCGGCTGATCGCGAGTCATTCGTTGGGGGGACGTGGCCATCAGGGATTCCTGTAGGTGGCGATCGCTTGACTGCATCCGTTTGGAATCACCGATGGAAGGTCGCCGGATGGCTGGCGTTGGGCCGCTAGGAATCTTCTAAATCGTAGCGGCGCAAGGCCTCCGGTTTGTCTCTGCTGGTTCAGAAGCCCCGGAACCGCTGGCGCTGTCCCGCTAGGAATAGGTAACCATTACCAGCCGACGCGGGGAGGTAGTGGTGAGTGGCTGTTGACCAACTGGATACTTCGATGGACCGGATAGGGGGTCGGGGCGTTTCCTCCCAGCTTGGGCCAAGGTATCCTGAAGAGGCTGTGGGGATTGGTTTTCTGCAGGGCATTTTCCGGCCCGGGCAGGATTGCTGCGATCCCCATCCTCTTCCTGCGATTGGATCTTGCCAGAGTCCTCCTATGCGACTGCGTCTGCCTTCCTGCTGGATCGAAATGGGGTTGTCACTTTGGGTGGCGATGCTTGCGATCGGTCTATTGGCAGATCGGCTGCATGGACAGGCACAGCCCGCAAGCGGTCCCGCTGGTGGCAACCCAGAACTCGGCGTCGTCCATGGCTTGGATGGTGCCTGGAAGCTGGGGTATCCGACTCGCTTTCGCCTTCCTGCGGATGCTGCATCTGCCAACGGCTCGATGCTGGAAGTGCAGACGGTCGATGGGGATGGTGTACCGGTGGTCTATCGCCATGCCATCACCCAGGGGCAAGGGGAACGGGAGATGATCGTCCGTCACGGACGCAGCAGTCTGCCGATCGCCTGGCGCATCGATCCAGGGAGTGGTGCTTCGGCGGGTTGGATGCGATTGGAGGATGCGCAGCGGGGTCTGGCGTTGCCTCCCGAGCAACCTTGGGTGGTTGCGCTGGGGCCCGACATGCAGGTCGATCGCTGGGCTCTTCGGTCGACCATTGGGCAGCAGCTTCCTTCCTTCCAGGTCTCCTCGCTGGCTGCGCCATCCCAGTTGCCTCAGAGTGCGGCGGCGTATGAAGGGGTTGATCTGGTGCTGCTGGCTACTTCCGATGCCGCCTTCTTGCAGTCGATCGATCCGGCTGCCTCCAAGGCGCTGGTCGATTGGGTTGCCAGTGGAGGAAAGATTTTGATCTCTGCCGGACAGCAGTCGGAGGAGATCGCCAAGCTACCTTGGTTGGCCAGTTTGCTACCCGGGAAGTTGGGGGCGATTGTCGAAGGGGTTGCCCCTGGTCCTGTGGAATCGTGGGTGGGATCGGAGACGCAATTGGCACCGCTGCGATGCGCCTCACTGAAAGAGGTGTCGGGTGTGGTACTGCTAAGCGTGCTGACGCCGCGGCGGGAGACACTGCCGCTGGTGGTTCGGCGCCCCTATGGAAATGGCCAAGTGACCTTCGTCGCCACCGACTTGGATGCCAGTTCCTTCCTCGAGTGGCCTGATGCCGGCAAGTGGTGGGAGAAGCTGGCGCTGGAGTCGTGGCAGAAGGCAGAGCGATCGGGGTCGCGGGACGTCACAGCGCGATCGCAGGTTGGCTATAGCGATTTGTCGGGGCAACTGCGAGCGGCGCTCGATTACTTCCCGGGCGTTCGCACCGCCAGCCTGTCGCTGCTGGCGGTGCTCTTGATAGGATTCCTTTTGATCGTTGGGCCGATCGACTACTTCGTCTTTGTGCGATGGCTGAAGAAGCCACAGTATGCTTGGTGGACCTTGCTGCTTGCCTCCCTGGCCACCTCTTGGGGCATCGCCCGGCTGACTGGTTCCTGGAAACCCAAGGAGCTGCGATGGAATCATCTGGCGGTGGTCGATTTTGATCCGATGCATCGTGCGGCCCTGGGGCATGCCTGGGGACACGTTTACTCCGGGAGCCGGCAGCGTTACCAGTTGGCATCTCAGGTCACGATGCCGGGGATTGAGCGACCGATCGATGCGCCGTTGGACTGGCTGGGGACCCCGGGGACCGGCCTGGGTGGGCTCGATTCTTCCATCGTTGCCGACCGCGGCATGCCGCAGTACACGATCGAACCGTCGACGGGTGGCGAGGTGGCGTTGAGCTCTTCGGCAGGCCAGATCGTCGGCGTTGGTGTTCCGGCGGCGGGGACCAAGTCGTTTCAAACCTCCTGGCAGGTCGCCTGGGAACCGGCGATGGAATCGTCTTTCCAGTTGGTTCCCGGTTCCGACCTCCTGCAGGGAGATTGGACCAATCCACTTCCGGTCGACCTGCTGGATGGCGTAGTGCTCTTTCGCAACTGGATCTATCCTTTGCCGACGCGGGTCCAGGCGGGCCAGCGTCAGGTCTTCAACCTGCGCACCGTTCCGAAGGATCTGTCGCGCACCTTGCAGCGGCGTCGAGTGGTGGAGGGGAACGAGCAGGGGAGGCCGTGGGATCCGTTGTTGCGAGACGACCTTGGGCCACTGGCGATGATGCTGATGTTCCATCGCGCTGCTGGCGGGCGCGGCTTCACGTCGCTCGATCATCGCTTCCTGGGATCGCTTGACCTTTCTGACCATTTAAAAATGGATCAGGCTATCGTCGTCGGTCGCCTAGAAAAACCGCTTTGGCAGCTTCGTCTGCATGACTCCCAGAAGGAGCTTACGTTGCAGGAGGGGCAGCAACAGACCTGGGCAAGAATTCTGGTGCCGGTCCAGACCCAGACCAAGTCCCCGGGCCGAAGTGTTTCCGCCATCACTCCCTCTTCCCCGATTTCGCCCGCATCCCCGGAGCCGGCGTTGCAGGGAGGATCCAGCCTGCAGCGCCCTGGAGCCATCGCGCCATGATCAAGACGATCAATCTGACCAAAAAATATGACGACATGTATGCGATCCGAGGGATCGATCTGGACCTCCAGCAGGGGGACCTCTTTGGATTCATCGGCCCCAACGGCGCGGGCAAGACAACGACGATGCGCATCATCGCTACGCTGCTGTCACCTACCTATGGAGAAGCGTACGTCTGCGGGCATTCGATCTACACCCATCCGAAAGAGATTCGGCGCCTAGTGGGGTTCATGCCCGACTTTTTTGGTGTCTATGACGACATGACGGTGATCGAGTATCTGGAGTTTTTTGCAGCGGCTTACAAGATTCAGAACCCCGAGCGTCGGAAGCGATGCAATGAGATGCTGGAGGTGGTCGACCTCGATTTCAAACGGGATGCGTATGCCAATACCCTTTCGCGCGGCCAGACGCAGCGCCTAGGACTGGCTCGCGTTCTCCTCCATGATCCCGCCGTGCTGCTGCTGGATGAACCGCTGAGCGGCCTGGATCCGAGGGCGCGAATCGAGATGCGGAATCTACTTCGTCGGCTGGGGCAGATGGGCAAGACGATCATCGTCAGTAGCCACATCCTTCCGGAGTTGGCCGATATCTGCAACAAGGTGGGGATCATCGACCGGGGGCAGCTGGGGGTCAACGCCGAGGTGGCCGAGGTGATGCGCAAAGTTCGCTCCCAGATCGTCCTCTGGATTGAACCAGCGGATCCAACACAACTCTCGGAAGCCGCAAAGACGGTGGAACAGAATGCTTTGGTGGAGCGGGTGGAAGAGGTGAAAGGGCGGCTGCGGGTGACGTTGCATCCGCAGGTCGAAGATTATTCGCCGTTGGCCTCCTGTCTGATCGAACGCAAGATCGGGATCAAGCATTTCGGGGAAGAAGAGATCAACCTCGAATCGGCGTTCATGACGCTGACCAAAGGAACCGGGGCCAAGATCTGATCATTAGACCCAAGCAGCAGCGAAGTCATTTGGCGCACGAAGATTGCCAGTGATTATTTCGTTTGGACGCTGGTGCGTGTTGGGTTTTTCCGGACTGTGCTAGCTGCCGGCTGAAACGAGGGCTCTCACGGAGGCACAGAGGCACGGAGGGGAAAGGCAATAAAGGGTCACCACGACTCATGGATTGCGTAATGAGCTTTCTTGTCGACTCCAGTACGCAAACACTTCGGTGTGCGGCGGCCGGCTTAATACCGTCCGCGGGAGAGTGTTGCTTGCTGCGCGTTGGGAGCCCCGGCCTGAATACCGACCTGGGTGGAGGAGCGGCCTTTGTACTCGATCAATAGTAGTGCATCGGCCCTGGCGCCAGCTGCCGATGGTGGGATCAGCCCGCCTAAACCCAGCGACTGCACACCGCCGGTCAGCAGGGAAGGGGAGGCCTGGGGATTGGGGGCTGCAAGAATCCCACACGAAAGCAGCAGGCTGTGGTCGGCTGGCCAGCGGAACCGTTCATGCATCTGCCAGGAGGCCATCTGAGGTACCTGGATCTGCACGGACTGGGTCTGGCCGTTGGGGTAGGGGAGTTCCATCGTCACGGGATGAAGTCGTTCGATCTGATCGATCGAGCATTTGACTGCCAGATCGACGGTCCGCATGTCGACACTCAGCATGGGGCTGAACTGCACGCGGTACCCTTCCTTCACCTCGGCCGACACCGGCAGAAAGAACGGCGGTGCACCCTGTTCGGTACGCTGGTATTCCCGAACATAGCTTTTGCCTCGCATCTGTTCCAGCGTCTGTGTCTGCCCGTTGTGGACGACGATATCGACTGCCTGAGCTTCCTTGTAATCGGTACGGCCGCGCAGGTTTCCCATCATGAGCGCCATATCTTCTTTGCTCAGCAGCCAAGCGTTGACCCCTGGCGTCTGCACCTGCACGCTGCGCAGGAACGTAGTCGCTCGGTTGCGCCAGCTGGGATTGCTGATCACAATCAGTCGCAGTCCAAAAACTTGTGTCTCCATCGATCCATTGACGAAGCGTTCGTGGATATCAGCCACGACCTGGTGCATCGCTGCAGTATGGTAGACCCGCAAGGTGTCTCGATCGGCGTTCAGGATACCGAAGGGTTGCGAGAACCAGATGTCGGTCCCCGTCTCGCGCAGAATCCAGTCGACCAGTCCCTGCTGGGGATGGTCCAGATGGCGGATGTTTTTCGTGTAAGGTCGCAGATCGTATTCCACCCAGTACTGTCCCGAATCCTTTGGCAAGGCGACGTCGATATTGCTTCGGACCAGACTGGTCGAGCTATTGGCGGAAGCGGGGACAACGCCACCTGCTGCTGCTGAGCCTACGGGAAATGTACCTGGCGAGGTGGCTGCTGCAGCGGTCGAAGGTAAAAGTCCCGAACTGACCCCTGACTGGAGGGCGCTCGATGCGGCCGACATCGCCTGCTGGGTATTTCCTTGTGCGTAGGCCTGCGCGGCCTGCATCAACTGATTGCCCGTTGGGGACTGGATCGCGCGATCGATCGCCTGGCCGGCGCCCGAAACTCCTTTGCCCAAGGCATCGGCCATCTCGGTAATAGTGCCTGCTGGAGGCAGAGCCAGGGAAGGTGTGGCGGTGGAAGGGGGAGTCGCCGTCGCGGGAAAGGCCGGGGGAAGAGCGGCGGGAGCCGATGGCAGCACCGGTGGCAAGGCAGGGTTTTGCGCCAGGAGATTCGCTTGGCCGCAACATATTGGCCATGCGACCAATCCACCCAACCACAGCCAAGCCCAGGTGCTTCGAAGATTTTTACTTCGCATCGCGATTCCCCTTCACCTCAGTTGCCTGCAGACGTCCTGCCAAGGCGGCGCCAAAGGGGAGCTATAGAAAAAAACCAACCCGGCACCAAGGGCATTCCGTGCTTTCAAGAATGCTGGCATTTGCGCGTGGTCGGTCCGGGGGCTCTCACGGAGGCACGGGGGGCACGGAGGGGAGAGGCTGAGTTTTTCAGAACCCGTTTTTGATGATGGAATCTCAGTGTCTCAGTGCCTTTGTGAGATCCTTCTGGTCGGTCGTGGGTAATCGATTGGGCTCTCACGGAGGCACGGGGGGCACGGAGGGGAGAGGCGGCTAGAGATCCATTTGATCGAGTTGGTCGATCAGGGAATCGAGCGCGTCTTTGGAGGCGGGGGGTGAGGCGGACGCGGTGGCGGCGGGTGCTGGGGAGATTTTTGGTGCTTCCTCTGGTTGGTCGGCATTCAGGCCCACCGCAGCTCGACCGGCCAAAATCAACTGCTCATCCCTCTCCCGCGCGGCAGCAGCAAGTGGATCTTCGTCCCGATCGGGGGCACCGAAGAGTTTCGAGAGATCGATTTTGAATCCACCGCTGTCGACCTGGGCTCCCGCAATCGCAGGCGTCTTGTGCTGGGGGAAGATGATCGCATTGGCGGGGCAAACGCGAGAGCAGGCGGGGCATCCCTTGCGACAATTATCTGGCTGCTCCACCAGAATCGTCTGCGCCGCATCGACGCCGTAGACACCAAACAAACAGAAGTCGATGCACTCCATGCAGTTGGTGCAACGACTGAAGTCGATCACCGGATACCACCGCCTCTGCGGATGCTCGTCGATCACCAGCAGCGCATCCTGGTGCGCCACCGGGGCTTCATCTGGCATTTGGCTGGCGGCTGGATCCAGCGACAGTCTCCCCGATCCATCGATGGCAAGGGCGGTTTGATTGGTCGGTTGCTGGAAGCGTTCCTGGGCATCGGTGGTGCCGGTGCCTTCCAGTTCCAATCGAGCGATCCGTTCGATTTCTTCAAGGAATGCATCTGCCGAAGGGCGAATCTTGAGATCCAGGCAGTAGATATTTCGGTCGGGTCGCGGGAACTGGTCCGCGACATGCTCTTGCGCATCTTCGGCGACGGTCTCCTCTGCCTCGTCTTCCAGATCCTCTTCCTCTTCGGATGGATCTTTCAATTCGACATCACCGAACTGCCCCCGGATCCCCTGCCGATCCAGAACCCAGTGGATGGCTCGCGGGAACAGCCATCCCAGGACCACCATCGGCCCATCGATCTTTCGAAGTCGCTGGAAGCTCTCGCTGTCGGCCGCCAGATCGTACAGGTGTGGGATGACGACCGCATCGATCCGTCGACCGAGGATGGCTCGCGCGGCAATCGTCTCCTCCACCTCCCGCTTCTGCGGATTGCGGCTTTGCCCTTGAGAGATCACCACGGTCAGGCGACGACTGGTTGTTGGATTGCTAGGCATTGGCTTGTCCCTTGATGGTGCGCTGTGCCACTTCCCAGGCTTCGGCCAAGTGCGCGCAGTATCGCTCCACATGCAACAGTGGTTGGGGATCGACGGAGCTGAGTTCCATCAGCCAGCCATCCCCATACTTATCGACGTTGATCGCTCCCGGGTCGCGAAGGACCTCGGGGTTGATCGCTTCCAGCATTCCGCTACTGGGAGCATACAGACCGCTTTCGGCTTTCTTGCTTTCGATCGAACCAATCTCCTGCCTCGATTCGATCGCCATCCCCGGTTCGACGCTGAACTCCAGGAAGTAGATATCCTGTAGCAGTCGGACTGCGTAGGCGCTAAAGCCGAAGCGAAAGCGACCAGATCCCTGGTCGATCGCCCAGAAATGGTTTTTTGAATAGAGTCGGTCGGTCGGCAATTCGGCAGCGAACTGGCCCATCCAGAAGACCAGCGGCTCGCTCATGTGTACCGCACTCCCTGGAACTGCGGTTCAAAAAAGCCAGGTAGCAGGCCATCGGCGCGAAGCATCCCTTCCCGGGTCAGTCGCACTTGATGGTCGTCGATCTCCACCCACTGCCGCTCCTGATATTCGTTCCAGACCTCTTCCCACCGAGCGACGATGTCGACTCCATGGCGATCGAGGAATGCTTGGCGATCCAGCTTCCCAGTCTTCAGTTTGAGAATCAGTTCGCGCACCAGCATCTGGTGAGCCGTCGGGCGATAGGCTCGTCCCAGCGGCAACCTTCCCTCATCCAGAATAGCTCCCAGGTAATCATTCCATTCCGGCAGGTTCTGGTAATGGACTCCCGATGCATGCCCAAAGCTGGCGATGCCGGTGGCCAATAGATCGGCGCCATCCCAGAGGTTGTCGCGGTAGGAGAAGTTGACCTTCTTGGGATCCTTGACCAGCGTGTAGGCGCTGCTGACGGAGTAGCCGGCCGACAGAAATTCATCGAACGCGTAGGATACCCAGGCCCTTTTTGTCGGCCAGTCGGCGACGGGGGTTTCCTTCTGGGTACCAGTCAGCACATCCTTCGAGAAAACGGTGTTGAAGGGGAGTTCCATCTGGTAGATCGTCAAGCTCTCCGGCGACAGTTCCAGGGCCCTGCGGACATTGTCCTTCCAGTTCTCCCAGGTCTCACCCACCATGCCCGAGATCAAGTCGATATTCACATTAGGAAAACCTGCTGCCTGGATCCACTCCCAAGCGCGATAGACTTCCTTCGACAGGTGAGCCCGTCCATTCTCCTCGAGAAGCGCATCGGAAAAATTCTCTACCCCCAGGCTCAGTCGCGTCACCCCCAGATCCTTCAGGGTATGAACTTTCGATTCGCTGAGCGTCCCTGGCTCGCACTCGAACGTCACTTCCTCCGCCTGATCCCACGAGATATTGGCACGGAGTCGATCGACCAGGGAGGTGAGCTGTTTGGCAGACAGGAAGCTAGGAGTTCCGCCGCCGAAGTAGACGAACCGAAACGGCCGGCCACCCATGATGGGCTGTTGGCTGACCAGTTCAATTTCCCGACTGAGGGCTGCCACATAGCGTTCGATCTCTTCGGCGTTGACCGAAGTGAAGACCTTGAAGTAGCAGAACTTGCATCGTTTTCTGCAGAAGGGAATGTGTAGATAAAGTCCCAGAGGCACCCCAGCTCGCGGCTCCCCAGCCATCGCTGCCTGGATCTCTGGCAGCGATTCCTTGTTCCATTGGGAGTAGGGGGGGTAGTTGGAGATGAAGTAGCTGCCAACTTCCGTCTTGATGGTCTCGGTCGCCATAGAGTCTTCCTTCCACGAAAGATGCCATCAGTCTACCGTGAAGGTGCACCAAAGCAAAACACGACCCCCTGATCGTTGGCGATCACCAGCTTGCCCGAGTCGATGGCGGGGGAGCCGAGGAAGGATCCAGGCAGTTCCTTCTGCCAGACGACTTCGCCATTTTTCGCATCGATCGCGTAGAGCGATCCATCGGTGGCGCCTAACCAGACTCGTCCGTCGCAATAGACCGGTGAGCTATCGGATCTTTTTCGCAAGACACTTTCCCATTGCAGTTGGCCATCGGCCAGCGAGAGTGCCAGCAGGCGTCGATTGCGGGTGGTGATGTAGGCGCTGCCGGCATGGACCGCCGGGGAACTGCGCACCTCGGGACTCCGTTCGGGATCGTTGAAGTTCCACTTCGGCTCCCCCTCCGGAGGCCGGAAGGCCAGGATGGGGCCAGAGTGCGTCGGCACCACCACCATCCCGTCGATCGCTGCGGGGGTGCTTCCGGTGGGGCCGCCCAGGGGCCACTTTCCCTCGGCTGCTTTGCCGGTTGTCAAATCGACCACATGCAGCTGGCCATCGCATCCACCCAGCAGGGTTTGCGATCCAACCAGCGTCGGGCCGCATCGCAGCTGGTCGCCCGTCTCGTACTTCCAAACCAGTTGCCCGTTTTGTCGATCGAGCGCGTAGAGGACTCCATCCTCACTGGTCACCAGGACCAGCGACTGGAAGAAATTGGCACCCGCATCGATTTGCGCACCCGTGGTGAACTCCCATCGCAGTTCCCCCGTTTTGGGATCGAGCGCTTGGACCTTGCCGTCGTAGTCGCCTACCACCAGCAGACCTTGATCATAGGCCGCGCCAGCCAAAAAACCTCCTTCGCTCTTTCGCTTCCACAGTTCTTTGCCATCCTGTAGATCGAGTGCGAAAAAATTGCCATCCATGTCGCCGATGTAGACCTTCCCCTCGACCACGATCGGAGTCGACTCAAAGGCCCCCTTGGGCACTTCGTACTTCCAGAGCAGTTCCGGGGATTGGGGCATCGTGCCATCGGCTGCACCACGGGAGGCGGCATCGCCCCTTGGCAGCGGCCAGTCGGCCTTCAGTTGCAGTGGAGTTGCACTTTGTTGGATCATCCCGGCGATGATCGCTGCGATTCGAATCCCTTGCCATCGTTTTTTCATCGGCATCCTCTTTCCTGGTCCCCGCGACATGCTGTAGCCTCTTGTCACAGCGCGCGGCGATAAATCTGAATGAGGTCATCGGCATGCACCTCGACCGGATTGTATTTGGCGGTCCATTGCTGAGCCGCTTGGCTGGCGAGCACTTCTAGATCGTTCTCGGGGATGGCCAGAGCGGCCAGTCGCTGGTGCAAGCCTCCCGCCTGAAGCATCTCCCCAAACCAGTCGGACATTTTTCTAGCAGCTACGTTCGCGTCGGACTCCGGCTTGTGCGGTTGTGTCATCTGCAAAGGTGGCTCGACGGTATTCCAAAGCTCCTGGTACCAGGAGGCCACTTGGCGAGCGTTCCACTGAATGACGTGCGGCATCATGACACCGACTGCTTGTCCGTGAGCGATTCCGTGATGCGCGGTCAGGGGATTGGCCAGCGCATGGGCCGCTCCCAGCATCGATGCCTCGATCGCCATCCCAGCTAGCGCAGCACCCCACTGCATGCAGAACCTTCCATCGACGCTTTGGGGATCGGAGAGAACCTGAGGGAGTCCATAGCGCAGATGCCGCCATGCTTCTTTGGCGAAGAGTTGCGAGATGGGGCTGCGTTTCTGGCAGACGAAGGACTCGATCGCATGGGTTAGTGCATCGATCCCAGTGAGCGCCGTGACGCGCGGCGGTTGACTGAGCGTCAGCAGGGGATCTAGCAGAGCGACACGGGCGGCAGCTTTGGGGTCGCCACAGGCCATCTTGGCATGCGTCACCGCATCGCTGATCAGCGCGAAGCTCTGCGACTCACTTCCAGTCCCTGCCGTCGTCGGCACGGCGATCAGCGGAAGCATCGGCTTCGATGCCTTCCCGACGCCCCAATAATCATGGATTCTGCCACCGCAAGAGTGAACGAAGTTGATCCCCTTGGCGCAGTCCATCGAACTGCCACCTCCCAGCCCCACCAAGAGATCGGGTTGGAATTCCTTGGCGACCTGTACCCCTCGGTCGACCTGATCGCTGTCGGGGTTTTCCTGAAAGTCATGGAAGGAAGCGATCTGCATTCCACCGGCTCGAAGCGAGTGGACTGCGCGTTCGAAGAGACCTGCCTGCACAATCCCTGGATCGCTGACCACCAGCACCCGCGTCCCGCGCAATTCCTGTGCGATTGCCCCTAGCTGCTGCAGAACTCCCTCACCCACCACAAAACGTGTCCGCATCTGAAAATCAAATCGCTGCATCGGTCGACTCATTGGGCAGCTGCCATGCAGCAGCAAGCCAGGATTGAAAGGAAGGGTAGGCTAGGGGAGGGTAGTAGATCGTGGTAGACCTGTGAGACGAACAAATCGCTAAGGACGATTGTCTGGCTGGGGTGGTGGCTGTTGGGCTACCTGAGGTCGAGCCACCACGCGCAGCAGGATGGGCTGGGTGGTGGGCTGGCCTTCGGTGGTGGCGCGGAAATGGAACAGTCGCTCCTGGGGCTTCAGCCACGGCGACGCGGTGAGGAAGAACTCCTGGGAATCGCGACCGGCGGGGATCATCAGTCCATTGAGTCCAATGTTATCGACGATGACGCCATGAGGCAGATTCCGGCCACTGTCGTCGTTGCCGAAAGCGATGTCGCCCGCGTGAGTCCCCCGCTGGGCGCGGATTGCGCCCGAGACGGTCTGCCCTGGAAGAATCTCGATGATCGGAATCCCATCAGGTGTCGTCGGCCATGTTTCGATTGTTTCCTGCGATACCACTCGGCGCACCACTTCCAGTTGGACCCGTGGCGCATCGATCCGCTTCCACTGGATCGGCTTGCCCCAACGACGTTCGATCACCTGCCCCCCCACCTTGGCACGGGCCACCAACTGGCATTCGCCCGATTCGGACAATCCCTCGACGGGCGTGCTGGGGAGCGCGATGTTGAGGATCGCCTTGTCCTGTCCTTCCTGAATCGTGGCAGGTTGAGTCACTCGCAAGGCTTCGGGCAATCCCTCCAGCACTAGATCTACCTCTTGCTCGAAGTCGTCGTCGCGTTGAATTGCCACTTCCAATTCTCGCCCCGTCCCGCCGCCGATCGTCAGTTCCATCCCATCCCCCAGCAACTGAAAGCTGGGCGCTGGAGGGCGAATCTTTAGCTGGTAGGGGGCAGGCTGTTCGATGTTGCCTCGTGCATCCCGAAGCCGAATCAGGTAGCTGCCATCTTGTGGGACGGTCCAGGTCAGCTTGGAATCTTTTCCTAGACGCTGGTTGGATGCATCATCGTTTTCGTAGTAGATCGAAAAGATCGGCAGCCCGTTGTCCTGCGGCTGTTCCCCTGCTGCCAGTGGGCGGACGATCCAGGCTGGCTCGCCCAAAGCATGAGCCACCGGGGTGGTATCGAAGTAGGCTCGTCGCTTTCCATATCCGGGGTAGACCTTGAACCCGGAGTCGGGTCCGCGGGGATAAAGCCACAGCTTGACCACTTCGCCACCGGCATAGAGGTACTCGTTGAGTTCCATTTCCTGCCACTGATGCAGCCGGAAATCGTCCGAGACTTCCGACGATTTGCCTCGGAAGGTGAAGTAGCTTTCGCGCACGGCCTGCAATCGCTGCCGTAGAAGCGGGCGACCGTCGGCCGAACGGATTTCGATTCGGCTATCGAGCAGCGAACCGGTGCGTGCGGCGTCGACTTCGATCACCCAGCGCTGCCCCTTTTTGGCGTCGATGCGAAACCAGTCTTCATCGGGCTTGCCTTCTTTGCCAGTGGGATCGATCGAGCCGCGGACGACAGCTAGCGGCTCGATCGGCATCGCGCTGACGAGGTCTCCATTGGGCTCCTGTTCCTCTCTCTGCACCAGTTCCCCGGCGATTCCTTCCATCGGCTGGTCCGCCTGCGCTACCACTTCGCTGACGGTTGCCGATGCGTCCACCTGTTCCAGCCGTTCACGCCATCCCTGGGGCATCGACACCTGAGCGACGGTGCCATCGATCAGGGGTACGATCCACTGCTGGTCGCTATCCGACCAGTCGATTGCCATCGGTAGATCGGCCAGTTCCAGCGGCTCCCCCAGCGATTCCAGTTGCGGCATTTTCCAGCCGCGCATTTTGCGGTCCTCGCCTAAGGAAACCAGAAGCCTTCCGGCAGGATCGATCCAAAGCTGATGGACGGCGGCTTCGTGGGCAAAGACTGTTTTCAGCCATGGATTGATCGCAGGCCGTTCGCGTGACTCCAGTTTCCATATCCGAATTCTTCGATCGTCGCTGGCTCCCAGAATGAAATTTCCGGAGGGATCGAAACGAACCGATCGCTGAGCGTCTTCGGCCTGTCCCAGGGTGTCAAGTCGTTCTGCGGAATCGACGCGCCACAGCTTGATCGTCTCATCGCGACTAGCGCTGGCCAGCAGGGTTGAGGAGGGATCGAAATCGAGATCGCCAATGGGACCATGGTGTCCTGCAAAGGAGCGGACGTGCTTGCCGGAAGGGATCTCCCAGAGATCGATCTTGGCATCGTAGCTTCCGGACGCCAGCCACTTGCCATCGGGACTGATCACCGCCGTCGAGATCATCTCCTTGGGGTGTTCTACCTGGCAGATCAGCTCACCGGTCTTCGCATCCAGCACACTGGCCTGCCCACCGACTCCTGCGAGGCCCGAAGCGATGGCGATGCGTGAGCCATCGACGCTGCGCCGCATCTGGTTGACCTTGCCGACCCATGGCTGGGACTGCACCAGTTTTCCTTCCTTTGCATCCCATCTGCCAATGGCACCTGTCCGTCCGGCCCAGGGTGCAGTCGCACGATCCCCGAAGACGAGGCTAGTGATTGGAGCAGTTCTTCCATGCTGGGCCGCTGGTGCTTTCAGCGACAGACGTTTGGCCAGGGGAAGATCGGCATCACTCCCCGGTGCTCCATCGCGCACCCACTGGACGATCCGATCGATCTGCTCTTGGGGCATCGGGGGCTGGTCTTCGGGGGGCATTTTTTCCAGCCCATTTTCACCTCGAATCGCCTGGATCAGACGACTGTTATCCGGATCGCCGGGTTGGACCAGCCGACCCTTCGGCCCTGCCACCAGCAGCGTGGCATAGCGTTCCAGAATCACCCCGGCGGACGACTCCTTGGCATCGTGGCAGGCCAGGCAGTGCTGCACCAGGATCGGCCGAATCTCCTCGTGGTAGATTCGATCGGTCACGGAGGTTTGGCCTTCCGAAGTCTGGCCACGGAGGGGTGCGGCGGGGACCGTGAGGATTGCAAGAACACCAGCGACGAAGATCTGGATGGTCTGTGATGGCTTGGTCATGGAACTGTCTCGGGTGGCGGGAATGTGGCGTGGGGTCGAATCGGTGGGCCCGGGCAGGATGGAGGTGATCGGCCTGCAGGGACGACAAACCAGCATCCAATCGGACCCAATCGACGTCGCTGGCGATCGGGCAGAGGTCCGGCAAGCGACCGGCTGGCCCCTGCCGATGGTTCGGCTATGGGGGGCTGGTTCGATACCAAGTACCTTCGGATGCCAAGCACCTGCCGGCAAACGCAGTAAGGGCTGCATTGCGGCAACAACCAAGCCTCAGTTTAACCGATCCTGGGTTTCAGGCCCAACAGAAGGAGTCAGCTCGGTCCCAGCCCAGCGAAATTGGCTCAAGGAAGCTCCGATCGCTCCAGAATTCCATCTCCGTTCTTATCGAGCCGTTTAGCCGCCTCTTGCAGTCGAGGGGGGACCTGATCGATTGCCACGCGCCCGTCCCGATCCTGGTCCAGTTGCTGGAAAATCATTTTGGCGACCGCTGGTCCACCACGCGCTCCACCGCCGCCACGTCGATTCATCTGGCGTTTCGCCTGACTAGCTTCCTCCCGTGGGACAGCGACGTGGAAGTAGCCGATCATCATTTCTTCGTACGTCTGATCTCCCCAATGGACCCATTGGCTTGGGTTGGGGTTATTGAGGTTTCCTGCCGAGTTATCGAAGGCCGCTTCGCAGTGGATCTTCGTCCCCTCGGGTAACTCTTTCAGATCGCTGAGGCGATACTCGGTCTGCCAGTTGAAATCGTAGTGGGGGATATCCAGAAGGATTTCGCGGGTCCCGTCTGGATAGTGTGCCCAGTAGCGGTACGACTTGCCGCGCAGGTGCATGTGGGGGCTCATCGAAATCAGCTCGCACTTCGGCAAGGATTCGGGAATTGTCGCTTCCACCTGATACTGGCTGTCACCTGGCGGGATATTCAGTTGCATCTGTACGGCGCTGGTCGTCAGCACCTCATGGGTCACCGAGGACTCCTCGGCAAACCAGACCCCCAGGCGGCTCTGATCGGTCTGTGCCGTCCCGACTGGAGTGTAATGGACCTGAAAGACCAGTTCACTGTCGGCTGGCAATCGCTTGGCCATTCCCTTGGGGAGCGGAATCACGCGACTGCCTGGAACGTAGGCGAAGAGGAACCCGCGGGCGCCTCCTGCATCCAGGCGACTCCCTTTGGGTTTGGCGAAGACCAGCACATGATGGACTACTGCCAGATTGCCAGGAAGAATCTCCGCCGCTTCCACCCATTTCTCCTGGTCGATCTTTGGATCGACGACGAAGTACTGATAGCGCACATCGCCGGTTGCTGGTACGGAGAAGGGTTTCGATTGAATCGTTAGTTCCAGATCGGGCTGGCGATCCATCTGCCATCCGGCGACTTGGGAAGGCAACGGCCGATCGAGCGACCGATCTCCTTCCACTAGGCCTCCTTTGACCCATCGTTCCAAGAGTTCCAGTTGCGTTGGGCTTAAAACCCTGGCGTTGGCGAAGGAGCCATGGTCGGGGCTGGCGTGCCATGGCGGCATACGCTGGTCTCGCACCACTTCCCAAATCATCTCCGACCAGTTGGCTGCATCGTCGTAGGTCTCTAAGGCCATCGGTCCGATCTGACCTTGTCGGTGGCAATCGACACACTGTTCCTGGAGGATGGGCTGGATGTGTCGATAGTAGTCGACCTCCAGGTCGGGCTGCCCAACCCGCCGGCGGCCGATCGTGCAGCCGGCCGGTTCGTTCCAAGCGACTGAGGTCTGGCCACTTTGGAGCAATTGGTCGATCGCTTCCTGAAGGTCCTCATGGTCCGCCTGTGGCTTGCGATACCCCACACCCAGTCGATCGTCGATCCGTCCGCGATAGACCAAGCGGCGCTGAGCGTCCAGCACGCAGACTTCGGGAGTCCGTGTCGCTCCGAGTCGATCGGCCCATTGCTGTTTGAGATCTTTCACGATTGGAAAGCCTAGAGCATGTCGGCGCTCGAACGCAGCGAGTTCCTGCAACGTATCTTGATCGTTTGAATCGACCCCAAGGAAAGCGACTCCCTGGTCCTTGTATCGCTCGGATAGCTGACCAAGCACTCCGGCGTACTCTTTGGCCAGCGGGCACTCGACCCCGAGAAAACAGACCACCAAGATTTTGCGGTCGGCGAACGCATCGAGACTCCAGGACTCGCCGGTGGTGTCGGTCAGGTTAGGCAGTCCATCCCAGGAGACCGCTTTCAGTTGGCTTGGCTGCTGCGGGTCGGTTTGGCCCCACACCGGCAGGCAGAATCCGATACCTAAGCTCAATCCCATCAGGAGTTGCTTTAGGTGCTTTGCTCGGGCCGTCACAGATTCTTTTGCAGGAATCAAAGACATTACCAACCTCACCTCTGCTGCTCGCCACATCGAATTCACCTCAAGCCGACTGAACCATCCAAAAAACCGCAGGTGCCCAGCCGAACGGATGATAGGGAAAAGAACACCCTGACGATCATCAAGTTTCGCATGCCCAGAACCTTACGGAATCCCAGTACTTTAGGGTGGGGATTCGCTCGGGTCGACTGCTTTTTGATTGGCGATCGACGTCGGTGGTTGGCGACGGTAGGGGTGAGAGTTCCGGAACCGAAAAAAGGAGCCTGCCCTTGAAGGCCGCAGCGAATGGGTCCGGCATCCGCAGCGACTGATTCAAGGGCAGGCATCGAAGAAGAAGATCGATCGTGTCGCTTGGTCTGCAATTCAAGCTAACTCGGCCGAACAATTCAGCTAAGTATTCGCTAAAGAGGCAGCATCTTGGAAACAAAAGGAGAACGATCGGGCGATTTCCGCCAAAGGGTGATCTGTCCCGAGCGCACGTAGAGCGTTAGGAAAGAGTCGTATGCCACGACCCAATGTTGACCGATGGTGCCTGTGGGGGGAAGGCAGAAGCGCTCGGTGGGAAGCAGGGAGCACCAGAGGGCATCCTGGGTGCACGGTAGGGCATCGCCGACGGCGAACCAGTAGAGTTGTTGCTTGGCGCGGGGGGCTTGGAAGATGGGGTGGCTGGCGAAATCGGTTGCGCAATCACCTCCAGTTGGACCGGCATGACGAAGTCAGCCGCAGCGGCGATCTGAATTTTTTCGCAGCGCGCCAAAGAGAATCGACGTGGCTCCTGACGACTCAGGCAGAGCCCTAGGAAATCCCCCGATCGATCGCAAAAGCGGATCGGACTGACGACTCGGCGAGTGCGATGGCCGCGACCATCTAGATACTCGAAGACGATCACCAGATCCTCTGGCATCCGCATGGCTCGAGCTACCAATGCCTCAGATTTCGAACGTGCAACGGCTGCTTCCATGGCCAAAATCTCCAGGCGGCTTGCTTAGGGTGCGCAGAATCCAATGCGGATCGCGATCGATTGTTTGCGGCAATCGATCGTGCGACCACGACTTCATTCCAAGATCGTCTACCCCTTGGACACCTTTGGTCCCTGCCATCTTGGATTCTCAAAAAACCCCCGTTGCATGGCCGTCCCGGCCATGCAAACCCTGCTAAAGCTAGCCTTTCAAGCGGCGAAATCGGTGCCTGGCAACAATTAGGGAAAATGCATGCAAACCTCGGCCCGTGGCACGGCCGTCCTGGCCATGCAAACCTTGGTAAAGCTAGCCTCTCAAGCCACATCGAACCGCAGAAAATCGTCAATCGGTGCCTGGCACCAATTAGCGTCAATCGGTGCCTGGCACCAATTAGGGGAAATGCATGCAAAAATCCCAATCGGTGGGTGGCACCGATTGGGGAAACGCATGCAAACCCCGACCTGGCGGAGGAGGTAAGGAGAAGCGGCGCAATCGGTGGCTGGCACCAATTAGGGGAAATGCATGCACACCTCGGCCCGTGGCATGGCCGTCCCGGCCATGCAAACCTTGGTAAAGCTAGCCTCTCAAGCCACATCCAACCGCAGAAAATCCTCAATCGGTGCCTGGCACCAATTAGCGGAAATGCATGCAAAAATCCCAATCGGTGGGTGGCACCGATTGGGGAAACGGTGGGTGGCACCGATTGGGGAAACGCATGCAAACCCCGACCCGCCGGAGGAGGTAAGGAGGGGCAGGCTGGGCGTTAGAGCAATTTGCCGCGGGCGTCGACCGGCATGGAATGAGCCGTTGAGCCATCCCAGAGCCAGAAGTTGTCCTGCAGATTGACGCAGACGCAGATATGGTTCGGGATGATCTGAATGCGTGAACCGATCGTAGGAAGCGCCGTGCCCTCAGGGACAACCACCTCTCCATGCTCCTCCGTCAGCCGAACGATTTTCGCTTCGGGCTGATCGGGCCAGAGACCAAAACCACTGTCTGGGGCCGGGCCACAGCGGTCGCTGGAAAGTGTTTTGCTCCCTGCATCGACGACGAAGTGGTTCCGTCCACTGTGGCTGACCACGGTTGCGACCACCGTCGCAGCACACTGGGGCAGGGTGGCCACTCCCAGCCGGACTTCGTTCATGTCGTTGTAGATGTAGGTGCCAGGCCGAAACTCGGTGATCCATCGATTGCGATGAGTCAGCATAGCCGTCGGAGTGGAGCCGCCCGAGACAATCCGGCGGTCGAATCCATCGCGATCGAAGGCAGCAACTGCTTCCCCCACCAACCGTTCAATCCTCTCCCATTCCTCCTCTGGGGAGTCGGGCATCAAATGACCTGGGTAGCAGAAGATGCCATCGACCCGCAGGTTTGGGCACTTGGCTGCAAATCTCGCCAGCTCCACCACCTCAGCCACCGTTTCGACGCCAGTGCGGTGGAAGCCGACATCCAGATCCAAAAGGACACCGATGGTCGATCCCGCAGCCGCCGCGGCTTGCTGAAGCCCCTGCAGGCACGGCGTCGAATCGGCTGCCACCCGCAATGTCGCTCGCCCCGCCAACTGGGCCAATTTCTCCAACCTGGCCGCTCCAGCCGCCGGATAGGCCACCAGAAGGTCGTCGGTTGCATCTCGCATCACCTCCGCCTCTCCCGCCTTGGCGACCGTCAAGCCGACTGCGCCCGACTGGCACTGCCACTGCCCCATTTTTCGGGATTTGTGAGTTTTCGTATGAGGACGCAGTCGCAGCCGGTGTTGGGCTGCATACTCCGCCATCCGCGCGATGTTCCCCAGAACCGCCTCCTTGTCGACGACCAGGGCGGGAGTGGGAAAATTCGGGGCAAGCTGTTCGATCGGGATCATGGCCAACTCGCAGGCAGGCACGGCCGATGGTCGCCACCATCAGCTCCAGAAGTTTTCCACCGACCGGAGGGGATGGGTCGGCCCGTCGGCTACCTTCCGGTGAGATACAATCCTAGCGTATGACCTCCCACGACTCCACGCCTGAACTGGATCGCCCCATCGATCCCGCGCCAGAGGATTTGTTTCTGGAGCGGATGGTTTATCGCTGCGCGTGTGGCACCAGCTACCAGGTAGACCTGGAAGCCGGAGGCGTCTGCCCGACCTGCAACCGTCCGGTCCGCGCCGAGGCACTTCGGCACGCACTGCTGCAGACAGTCACCCACGGGGATCTGCGTCACGCCACGGTGATCCACGAGGAAGAACAGGAAGATCCCTGGATCGGGATGTCCTTAGGCCACTTTCAACTGGAGTCGCTTTTGGGACGCGGTGGCATGGGTTCTGTTTACCGAGCCCTCGATACGTCGCTACAGCGTTACGTCGCGGTCAAGCTGATGCGTCCGGTCGACGACCCCGATTCGGTGCGCCCAGCAACTGAAGCGATGCTGCGCGAGGCAGTGGCGCAAGCGCGGTTGAACCATCCCAACATCATCACCATCTACTATGTGGGACACCATCAGACCTTTCCATTTTTAGCGATGGAGCTGCTTTCAGGTCCAACTTTGTCTGATCGACTGGCGACCGGTCCACTGGAGTTCGGTGAAGCCATTCGGATGGCCATTCAGGTCGTTGAAGCATTGCAGCACGCAGAGCATTTTGGCATCGTCCACGCGGACATCAAACCCAGCAACCTCATGCTGCATGGCGCTCAACAGGTCAAGCTGTCCGACTTCGGTCTAGCGCGCATGGCGCATCTTCCTATGGAAACAGAAAAAATCTCCGGTACCCTTTCGCACATGGCACCGGAGCTGACCGTAGGGAATACGCCCACCATTCAAAGCGATATGTACGCCCTTGGCGTCACCCTCTTTGAAATGCTCTTTGGACGCCTGCCCTACAAACTGGAAGGTGGTTCCATCAAGCAGTGGCTGCAAAGAATCCAGGAAGCGCCGATCGACTTCCCGTCCAGTTGGCCTGCGGGAATTCCGGAGGCGATGCGAGGTATCCTTTCGCGATTGATGGCCAAACAACCCTCTTCGCGTTACGCAGACTATGAAGCCCTTCGGGACGATCTGCAGGCGATCGTCCCAGTGAAAATGACCACAGCCGGGTTCGCCCCGCGTGCCATGGCCTACCTATTCGATCAAGCAATGCTGCTGACTTTCTTCGCACCCTTTGTCATCGGAATCGTCGCCCTGCGGGTGCTGGATGAGCCCGGTCGCTACTCCTGGGGGATTCCCCTGCTAGCCGTTCTCGCGCTAATCATCCCTATCTTCTATCTTTCCGCCATTCGCAACGGCTGGCGCTCCTTGGGAGGCTACCTGTTCCAGCTACGGACAATCGATCCTCACGGATTGCCCCTCCGCCCCGAGCGACGGTTTTTTCGCGAGCTGATGCGATGTGCCCTGGCATGGCTGCTGCCGCTGGCGACCCTGCTGGGCCTTTTCTGGACCGGGGTCGATCATCTGATCGATGCCGCGCTGCTGACGTTCGTCATTTTCGATTTTTCCTGCTTCTTTATCACCCCCGAGCGGACGACGTTTCACGATTTGGTCTGCCAGGCGCGTGTCGTGCTGGATGCCAATCGCCCCCACTGGTCCCAGTCCGACCGATCAACTGCTGGCGCTACGGTAACTGGCCAGAGCCCGCTGGAAAATCCGGCGACTGACAAACAGGCTGCCTAACGCGGCAACCACGGCGAACGCTGCCATCGGCAACTCCCAGGAGGCTCGCGGCTGCAGAGGCTGAGCCAGCAGTCGAGCCGGCACATTGACCACCACCAGCACCGGAATCGCAAAGGTGAAGATGCCCCAGAGCGCGTAGCCCCAGCCCCGCTGGTAGATCTCTGCTGGGTAGCGTGAAAAATTGGTGATGTAAAACCAGAAGTCATAGAGGCTCTGGTTACGCCCCAGCCAGATGCTGGTCGCTGCCAGCACCGTCATGATGCTGTATAGGATCGCCACACCGCAGAAAAGATAGAAGGGATAAAGAATCACAACCCAAGGGCTGGGTTGCCATGTGGGATCGCTGCGATGAGATAACTGGAATATCCCCACCCCCAGCAGCAAAACCGCCACCACCAGATTCGATAGCGCCGACCAGTCCATCCTTCGAAAGGAGATCAGGAACTGCGTGTCGATCGGCTTGAGCAATGCGAAGTCGAGCCCTCCGGTCCGTATCAGCTCGCTGAACTCCTGCGCGTTGGGCATGAAAAAAGTCTGTACGATCGAATTGATCATCCAAGTCGTCGCCAGAAAAATAAAAAACTCCGATCGTCCCCAACCGGTCGCCGCGCCGATCGATGGGGCGTGCTGGAAAAGGATCAGGTAAAAGCCGACGTTCATCAGCGTCCAGGACGCGCTGGAGATACACTCCAGCAAAAAGTTAGCTCGAAACGTCATGTCTCGCACTAGGCTGTTGCGAACGAATGTCTTGAAGACTCCCCAGTAGGAAGTTTTTCCCTCCATCGACTCCGACATCCATCCCTCTCTTCCCGTCTGTGAAGACTGGATTTTCCCGTCAGCCACCAAAACCGCTGTAGCGCTGTACTCCGCGCTGGTACATGGTGCGAGCCAACCAGAAAAACAGCAAGGTCCAAAGCGCCTGCACCAGCAACTCCCATCCCAATCGATCGATCGGCACTTTCTCTAGAAACACCGTCGCCGGAAAGTATGCCAAGTACTTCAGCGGCAGGAAATTGACGATCGTCGCGATCGGTTGCGGTAGCATGTCGAGCGGAAACATGTGGCCTGATAGGAAGAAACTGAAAAGCATGTAGAGAAATAGAAGCGAGGAAATCTCCAGCATCCAAAATCCAACCAGCCCCAAACATGCCTCCACCAGAAATCCAAGTACAAATGCCATCAGCAGCGAAGCGATGAAGGCGGCCAAGTAAGGGGTCGCCGGCCACCCCCGCTCGAAATACCCGCGGCAAAGGAAAAAGACGATGCCAAAGGGGATCGCCGCGACGGAATAGTAGGCGAGTTTGTGAGCCACCCGGGCCCAGAAGAGAAATCCGAGCATGTCGATCGGCTGCACCAAGTACTTCTTTACCTCCCCGTCGCGGATCTGCCGAGCAATGCCGGTGGCAAGGCCTGGCATGCTGGAAAAAGCCCGCCCCATCATCGTCAGCAGATAGTAGGCTACCATGTCGCTGAAGCCGTAGCCCACCAGACGGGACTTGCCATCGGCCCCGACCGGCACCGTTTCAAACACCGCCCACCAGAGAAATATCTGGGTGATGATCGGCAGGAAACGCATCAGGGTCCCGAGCGCAAAATCGCCGCGATAGACCAGCCGTTCCTCCAAGGCAATCCGCAGAATGGTCCACCAGGCGCTAACACGCCCTCTCCATCCGGTGGCCACTCCTTCGCTCATCACGCCTTCCCCCGTTACCCGCTGGACGCGGTCCTGTCGATTGGTTGCCTAGCTCACTGGCCCATGCATGTCATCTTTTCCGGCCTTCCGCCGAACCAACTGACGATCCCTGGCCTTCCGCCATCTCCGCAAAGAACCCCGCGATCGCTTCCTCCAGCGGTGGATCTTCCACCGCCACATCATCGACGGTGTATCGTTCAAGCAGGTCAGCCAGCACGCGCGAGACTTGACCTCGAGGGATCTGTATCTGAACGCGAGGCAGCTCCTCTTTGACGACAGTCCCGTACCGATCCAGACCCAGGCTGCTCTGCCCCTCTGCCAGCTGCACGGTGATCCGCTTGGACGCCGAAAACCGGTCGATGATCCCGGTCAGCGACCCGTCGTACTGAACGGTTCCCTTGGCGATCACGATCACTCGCTTGCAAAGGGCAGCGACGTCCTTCATGTAGTGACTGGTTAGAAGGACGGTGATCTTTCGATCGGCCTGATACTGCTTCAAGAACTGCTGGATGTTGTGCTGTGCAACCACATCCAGGCCAATCGTCGGCTCGTCCAGAAATAGTACCTCCGGTGAATGCAAGAGCGCCGCAATGAGCTCCATCTTCATCCGCTCCCCTAGCGATAGCTCCCGGACCGGTCGCCCCAGCAGCTCTCCACACGCAAGCAGCTCCGTCAGTTCACCCAGCGTCCTGCGAAACGCTTCCGGGTCGATCCCATAAATCTGCTGGTGTAGACGAAACGATTCCTGAGCCGGAAGGTCCCACCAGAGCTGGTTCTTCTGACCCATTACCAGGGCAAAACGTCGTCGGTACCTGTCGTCTCGCTCCCAGGGGATGTAGCCCATCACCCGCGCGGTGCCGGAGGTCGGGTAGATGACCCCGGAAAGAAGTTTTAATGTGGTCGTCTTGCCAGCGCCATTGGGACCCAAAAAAGCGACCAGTTCCCCAGCCTCCACCTTCAGGCTGACACCCCGCACTGCCTGAACGGTGCGGTACTCTCGCTTCCAAAGCCCCTTCAGCGATGCGCCCAGACCCTCCGGCTTCTGATAAACCCGATAGGTCTTTTCCAGATTCTCGATTTCAATGATCGCCATGGATCAACCGCAGGTTCCTCTCTGCCAAAGACCACCAGCATCCCGATTGCCCTGGCCCCAGTTCCCTTCACCAAGGGAGCGATGCACCAAGCAAACGTCGCGATACCAAGAACCAGCCAATGGGCCATTCCTCACGCAGATTCTACCCGCGGTTTGCCAAGCAGCGTTGCACCCAGCAAAATGATCGCCAGTTGACTGGCGACAAATCCAGCCAGCAGCATCAGGATTCCATTGGTGAAGCCATAGCTGTGCAACCCGATGCCAAGCTGATTGGTGCCGAACCACGACCAAGCGGTAATGATGTTCCCTGCCACTGCCAGCAGTGCAAAGCCTCGGGGCGTCACCAGCTTGTCCCAGCGTGCATGGAGCAGGATGGCATTCCAGAGCACAATCATCAAGGCGCCGTTCTCCTTCGGATCCCATCCCCAGAAACGGCCCCAGCTGTCATCCCCCCACAGCCCACCTAGAACGGTCCCGATGAAGCTGAAGAAGATGGCAAAGCAGACGACGCCGTAGGTGATCCGGTCTAGCAGCTTTTGAGTCGCCTGGAGCGTTGCTTCGCGCATCGCATCGTTGCGTCCCACCAACCCCCAGAGTCCCACCGCAATCCATGTGATGCCCAACGCCCCGGCAAAGAAAGTCGCTCCATAACCCAGAGTCACGCTGACCACGTGCGTGGCCAGCCAGAACTGGGTGTCGAGCACGGCCTGCAGCACCGGCATCGTGTCGCTGGTATCCAGCCCATAGGCCACCAGCAGCGTCAGGAATCCAGTGACCGCGCCGACCAGCAACGAAACCCCGATCGGGTAGAGCGCTTCGATGATCAAACCGGCCAACACCACCGACCAACCGATGAAGACCGCCGAAGAATATAGGTTCACCACCGGCGGCCGTTCGGAAATGTAGATGCGTGCCCCGATCGCAAAGGTATGCAGCGCAAATGCGGCAATGCAAAACCAGAACGCGTAGCGCCTTAGCGAGTGCCTAGCGATCAGGAAGCTAGCGAGGCAGAGTAGTGCGATCACGACATAGAGTGTCGCCGAAAAATTGACTGGGCTTAGGTGGTTGTACCACGCTTCGAACCCCGCCTTCTTCATCCGCACCCCTTCCGGATTGGACTCCGCCATCCATCGCTTGAATTTGTCGACCTGGTCGTTGAACTTTCTGGCATCGTCAGCTCGCAATGCATCGACCATATCGGCAAACGCCAAGACTCCGGTCTGGTCCGCTTCCATCTGCATCAATCGCGACGCGAACGCCGTAAAGATTGCCGGCCCAAACGCCTGCCATCGCTCGGGGCTGACCACCTTCCCCTTCGCTTCCTCCTTGGGTGCAGCCGGCGGAATGATTCCAGGCGGATTCGCCTGTTCGATCATCTGCACCCTGGCGAAGACCTGCCGGAAGTCCCTCTGGAACTGCTCCTGCGCTTCTTCCCCTTGCGCCCCGGCAGGGATCTGAGGCAGGTCGGGGCGGTATGCGAACCGCACCAACTCCATCACTCCAAAGCGACTGCTGAGTTCCGCTTTCTTCTTTTGTGCAAAGGTCCACTTCGCCTGGTTCTCGGGATCGAGGGATCGCAGTTCCTCCCGCATGGCGCCAATCTTCGGCGCGACTTCTTCGTAGCTGTAGCGATGCCCTTCGCGATTCTCCAAGCCCAGCGCATCGAGAACCTCTTTGGCATCGATCCGAATGCAGGGGACCCTTAGCATTGCGGCGTCCTCGGACATCAGCCCCATCAGCCATCGACTGGCTGGGATTTTTTCCCCAGTCGAACTTCTCACCTCGGCCTTGTTGGAGACTGCCTGCAGCAGGTTTCTGGCGACACTATCCAGCGGCTTGACTCTCCCTTCATGCTGCATCGGAATCTGACCGACCGAATACCAGTCGAATTGCCGCGGCTCCACCGACGGCTTCCTGGCTTTCGAACCGATCCACAAACCGGCCAATAGCAAGGCTACCAAGGGGATCGCCCAACGTGCCTGGCCTCGGGAGGCTTGGCGAGCGGCATTGCGCCACCGCGCCACCATCGCGCCTGGATCGCTGGCGTTGGCCGAACCCTCTGCGACATCCCCTGCAACGCGATCGTAACGGAGCGCAAAGCGGGCAAAGGTCCCGGAAAAATGGACCAGCATCCCCAGTCCACTCAGCACGCAGGCGACGTAGGGGATCAGCCAGCCCGCATTGGTCACCACCTGCAGCGTCGTCTTCTCTCCTATCTTCGTCTCCTCCGCCGACGCATAACCGCTTTGGTAAAACGTCTCTCCACGGTACCGCATCGGGTTGTTCATCCAGATGCGCCCCTCCTGCCGACTCTCTCCCTGCTGGTCGGTGATGGTGACGAAAGAAGAATAATCGCGCGGCGTCATGGTACCGCTGTAGTCGATCCGCTGCACATCATCCAGACGCAGACTGTAGGGCTTGACCGACTTGGCGAATCGCAACTGCATCTGCAGCGGCTTGCCGTCGACCTGAACTGTCTCCGACGTCACCCTCGGCGTCAGTTCGTCGTCGTGCAGGAACTGGCTGACCAGGTAGGTACCCAGAGATTCCCCACCTGCTTTCGGCAGTACCGTGACGTAGGCCGATGCGATGTTCACGTCGCTGTTGGCACCCCCGCTCTTGGGCTTTTCCATCGCACCGATCGTCAGCCCAGTCCCAGCGGTCGCCGGTTGCTTGGTCAGGTCCTTTAGATCGACCAGCCCCGAGTTGACGTAATACTGATCTACCACCAGCTTGACCGGAAGTTCCGGGTGCTCGATCGGCTTTCCCGTCCTGGCTGCTCGCTCCAGATAACGCGATTCAATCGAGACGACGCGATCCTTCTGACCACTGGGATCGACCAGCGCCAGCTCACACTCATCAATGCGATAGGCGACACTGGCCGCCTGACCCTCATAGAGACTGATTCTCTCTTCGATCTGGGGATCGCCAAAGATGAACTGGCCCAACATCAGCAGAGCCACCCCCAGGTGGATCAAGACATTGCCGCCGCGTTTCCCAAAAAGCAAAAGAAACCCGACCAGGAAAACTAGCCCGACGACGAGGCTTTTCAGCAACTGCCAAACGATCCGAAGGCCCGGATCATTGATGCGGTATTGGTCCCCCGTCGCAGCGTAGAAGACTCCGGCTCCCGCCAGCACGATGAAGGTCAGCCACTGCACCTGCCGCCCCAAACGTGTGCCGGATGGCCACTTCATCGCACCGACCAGCGATGCGGCGGCTAGGACCCAAAGCAATCCTAGGCAGAGTTTCCAGAGCGAGTCGTAGGAAAAAGGAGGTTCCCCCTGCAACCCGTCGGCTTGGTGAGCGGTCCAGACCACCAGACCCAGCAGCGCGGATCCAAGGGCGGTGAAAAAGAGCCCAGCTGCGAAGCGGCCCCCCGTGGCCTGCATAGAAAACCGAGTCACCTTGGCGGCGATTAGGTTGATCAGCAGCACCAGGCCGACCGTCGCCCCTCCAGGGATTGGGATCGTGAAGGGAAGTCGGGTGTGATCGGGCCAGATCGTGATCGGCAGAAAGACGTCCAGATCTACCGGTGCGATCCAGCTGTTGAAATACTTTTCCTTGACATCCTTCAGTTGCTCTTCGTCCTGCGCCAGGGTGCCGACGAAAAGGATGATGATTCCCAGAGCGAACATGGCGACGGTGATCTTCAACGATCCCAAGGCCTTCAGCACCCGCCAGAGCATTTGCCCGATCGCCGGGTTGTCGATTGTTGCACTCGCTGCCGTCCGCGTGTCGCCCCAGGTTCCTGTCGCCATCGCTGTTACCTGCTTGTTTCAGTGAACAAATTCGCATTCGGCCGAATGATGCGTTCCGCCGATTCCTGTCGATCCTTGGAGTCCTGGTCTCATGGACTGAGAGGACTCCGCCGATGGGACCGTCATTTCCGTGGCTACCATCACCTGCCGATCATTCGGTTTTCGGTGGATCCCACGAAAGACTTTCGATCCAACCCAGCACCTCCTCCTGGCGCAACTCGATTGCCTGTCGGCTTCCACGCACTTTGACGAACAGATCGATCGTCCCTTCAGCGTACGGAATCGAGGCAACCCAGATCGCAGAATCTCCTGGTTCCTGGCCAGCCGCCATCCAGTAGATCGTACCCCGATGGGGACCTCGCTGAAATGTTTTCGCCTCGGCCAACGTTTGGTCCAATTGTCTCTGCTGCTGCTCCTCGGAGGCTTTCGGGGAGACCTGACCGACCCACATCTGTGCGTTCTGCCGGGGATCGTTCCGCGCCAGCGACACCGTCAGCTCACAGGCTCCTCCTTGGCTTGCATCGCCATCGGGAATGCGGAAGGCCGCCAGGCGGAAGGGGCCCTCGCCCAGCGATTCCCAACCCTCAGGGGTTTGGTATCGAATCTGAGGCCCCTTGGAGCCCTCCGCCTGCTGGGCTTCTCCCGAGGAAGGAGGTGTGTTGGAAGTGGAGCGGTTGGCAGTTGGGGCAGGGGAGGGCTGGCTGCTGGATGCACCTGAACCCATCGGCCCTCGAGGACCGCTTCCGGACATTCCACCACTCCCCGTACCCGTCAAATCGACAATCACAACCGGCTGGTCGCTGCCCTCCCTGGGCACTTCCGTCCATCCGCTGCGCCACGACTCCAGATCGATCGGCGACAGGTTCAATTGCCCGCGCCATCGATTCAAGTTTTCCTGAAGGTAGTTTTCCCACTGGCCCGATCGTCCCAGCAAGGTCACGGTCCAGCGAACGGGGGTGGGGCTACCATCTGCGGGAGGCCCTTCCAGGATGGCCATCGCCATGCCGCTGCCGGGCAGTTCCACCCAGCCTTCGGGCAATTTCCACTGGGGTGTTCCCACCCCATCCCAAACCAGCCCCCGGCACAAGGCTTCTACCGCGGGCACTGTCCCCTCCAGGCGCTGTGGTGTATCGGTCCCTTTGAGAAAGAGAACTTGCTCTCCCTGCGGAATCACCGCCCCGACAATCCTGCGTGGCTGACTGGCAGACGGCCCCTCACGCTGTGGCAACGCGGTCTTTGCCTCTTTGGGCATCTCGTAGACACGAACCTTGAGCGATTCCTGACAGCCCGAAAGCACCAATGCCACTCCAAGCAAAAGCCGATTCGTCCTGCAGCAATGGAGCCAAGCAGGAAGCAAATTCCACCGACCGGCAAAGGGGGAGACCATGGAGCTATTGACCGAAGGGTTGGGAGGACAAAACGAGGGGCATTCGCAACTAGTGAAGCACGATTGTCGATCGTTCGATCGACGCGGCTAGGCGGGCAAGTCGACTCGATCCGTCCTCAACACCAGTCGACTCGATCGATCCCCCCCGCGAAAGTTCAACCTTCTGGCCGCGGCAGTCCTGGCAACTGACATCCCGAGCCAAATGGCACCGCCGGAGGATCGATCGATGTAGTATAGACGACGATGCAAACGAAGGGCAGAGACGAACCGTTTCCAATCTGATCGAATGAGCAGGTAGCCGGCGGCCACGCCCTCGCTGGATCGAAGAAAATGGACCGACATCTGGCTCAAGCGTCGCTTCGGGGAAGCACGCTACATCCGGCATGGAAGATAGGTTCGTCCGCATCCGGCTGACAAGGAACGCTTCGACGATCCGAACGACCCATCGCACCCAAGGAGACGCTCGGAAGGACCGCTCAACGTTTCTTGTTTTGGAATCGCGTGATCAAAAATTGTGAAACATACTTGAAGGCCTCCAGGCCGAATCCTAGGATGAAAGTGGGGTTGTGAAAAATGGCGTCGCGGAGCCGATCATGAAATGCGCCAATTGCGCGGCGGATGCAACGCAGATTCCTGCCAGTTTTGCGGGCTCTTGGGATTGCCCAGCCTGTGGTCATCATCATGCGGGAACCGAATCGGCTGCAACGGCCGCTTACTGGGTCGACGATCAGCAGTGGTTCGCTGAAGGTCGACGGTTCGAGAAGATCGACATCCTGGGGGAAGGATCCTTCGGGACAGTCTACCGTGTCTACGATCGCCAGCTGGAAAAAACGGTCGCCATGAAGATCCCTCGGACGGAAGAGGGGGAGACGATCCAGCTCGATTCCCAAGCCAATCGGCGTTTCCTCCAGGAGGCTCGCGTCGCTGCCAAGATGCGGCATCCCCAGATCGTCCCGGTCCACGACATCTTCGAGGAGGATGGGCGGCTTTGCATCATCGCCGATTGGATCGACGGCCCACATCTGGCCGCCTGGGTTTTTTCGGTGGAGCCATCGATTGAGCAGACGGTGGAGATGTGCATTCGCATCTGTGAGCCGGTGACGGCGGCCCATCGAAACGGGGTGCTTCATCGCGACATCAAGCCGAACAACATCCTGGTCGATTCCAACAACATACCCCACATGATCGACTTTGGACTGAGCACTTCGATGGGGGCTTTGCAAACAGGATCCTCCGGGACCAGCCGCGTAGGCACCCCTGCTTTTATGTCCCCCGAGCAAGCCGAAGGGGAGATCTCAAAGGTAGGCGAAGCCAGCGATCAGTACTCGCTGGGGGTGCTGCTCTA
The DNA here is from genome assembly GCA_040375295.1 of Planctomycetaceae bacterium. Lineage (GTDB taxonomy): Bacteria > Planctomycetota > Planctomycetia > Pirellulales > Pirellulaceae > JBEISR01. The sequence continues at coordinate 36,008 of JBEISR010000022.1, read as the reverse complement.
CTGGATGCTGACGCGCCAGATTCCTTTCTCCGGGAAGACGCCGGAGATCTTCAAGAAGATCATCGAGCACAAGTTCATCGCCCCCAGGGAGCATCGCCCCGAGATCGACCAGCGGCTCAATGCCATCTGCCTCAAAGCGCTCGCCAAGGACCCGAAGGACCGGTATGCCAGCGTCCAGGAGTTCCAGGAAGATCTTCGGCGTTATCAGCGAGATGAGCGGTTGGTGGCCGATCCAACGATCGATCGGCGAGTGGCCCAGGGGATGGTTCGTAGAAACTTTCTCCGAGGTACTGCAATCGCTGGAACGGTGCTGGCTACTGGCCTTGGAACCATGCTGGCGTGGAAACCCGACCGCAGCCGACGCGTTCTCCTCCCCTCGCTCTACGGCCAGCGCGACCTGAAATGGATCCTGGTTGAACCCGATGCCGTTGCGGCGGCCAAGGGATTTTCGGTACGCGAAGCGGTGCCGGTCGAAAGCCGCACCGGCGAGGAAGTGGTTCTCGATCCCGGGATCTATCGTATTGACTATCGAGATGGTCGATTCATTCGGTCGATCTATCGGCAGATTCCCTCCCCCAAGCAGGTCTCGATCCTACTGGCCCATGGTCTGCAAACATCGCACAGGGCATGGGAGGAGTCTGCCGAAGGACTCGTAAAACTGAGGCCTCTCTCTCCACCAAGACCTCTGGCTGACGTATCGATGATTGAGCAGCCTGGCGGGAGTTGGGATCCGAAGCTGTTGCCGGGCAGAGTTGCCGGCGACAAGGAGCGCGTGGTGCCTCCATACCTGATCGATGCCCGCGAAGTCACCTACCAGCAATTCCAGCAGGTCCTCCCGGAATGGGATGGACTGAAGAGGGTTTCTGCGGAGCAAATGGACCAACCCGTCGTCGATATCAGCCTGGATGAAGTGCTGGTTTTCGCGGAGACGGTGGGAAAGCGGTTGGTGACAGCAGATCAATTCATCCTGGCCATCCACGGGAATTCGATCCGACCCAGCCCGTGGTCCAACGACTCACCAGCGGCTCAATACGAAGCCTATCGCCGAGTCAGGCCAGAGGGGCTATGGGACCAAACCGACAGCGGTATCGAAGGGCTTTATGGCCTACCTGCCGAATGGATCGATGAACGCCCGGAGCTTCCCAAAGATTTGGTGGGTGTCGTGCCATCCGAGTTGGTTTCCAGCACCAGTCAGCAGCTTCGCGCTACCGTCGGAAGCAACTGGTGGCAGCCCGGTACCGACGCGTCCAAGGCAGAGCCTTCGACGATGGAGTTCTCGTTCGATAATGCAGATAGATCCAATCCAATGCTTGGTTTTCGCCTGTCGATGGAAATAGCCCCACGGTAGGCACATGCCGCTGGCTAGAGACGGTAAGCTCACGGAAGATCTTCGTTGCTTGAGTCATTTTCCCTTTTTACTTTTCAGGAGTCCTTTCCATCATGGCTAAGAAGGTTGCTGCTTCTACGTCTTCCAAAGCCACGGCTACCAAAACAGCCGTCAAAAAGGTCGCCGTAAAGAAGGCACCTGCCAAGCGGTCGGCCAGCGCCAAAAAGCAGCGGGCCAAGGTGGCATCGACTTCGAAAAAGGTGGTGCGAGGCAGGAACGCGAAGCCAAAGAAACTCGCATGGCGCAGCGTGGAGGCTCGTAAAACGACAACCACCCAGTACGCAGTAGAACTGCTGTTCGTGAAGAACAGCGTCTACTACTACCAGATCACCAACTGCGATACGCAGCAAAAGAGCCTGATGGTCTCCAAGAAAAGGATCCCCAATCAAGTCTGCCCCATGGGCAAGCCAGATGGAAACCTGCTTTCGAATATCGATCCAGTCGCCATCATCCGGGGCACAGTGCAGGCGGATTACAACTTCATCCTCGACCTGACCTGATTTCCCTTTGCGTCTTCTCTATAGCATTTTTGTCGACGCTGCATCGTCAACGTATTTCATTTCTTTGTTTTTCTTTTGATGATTGAGGTTTTATCATGGCCAAGAAGAAAGCTACGTCGACTCCCGTCAAGAAAACAGCAGCCAAGAAAGCCGCAGTAAAGAAAACTGCTGTGAAGAAGGTAGTAGTGAAAAAGAGTGTCGGGAAAAAGGGTTCGGTGAAAAAGAATGCGAGTGCAAAGCAGAACAGGGAAATGCAGGGCCCTATACCAGTCAACTATGCACTAAGGTTAGCTGGGCAGTTTGGTGGATTCTATTATTACCTTATGCTTCAATGCCCCGATATGAATGCAGTACTTGGGGTGGTGAAATCGAGTTCCGGAAATCTTGCAAAGACTTGCGCAGCGATAGCACCCGCAGATCAGTATCTAGTCCATTACGAATGGTATAAAGGCTATCGTACAATTAGCGAGACCAGTGACGAGTAAAAAAGGTCGATCCGACCATGTCGTGTGGTAGTAGGTCGAGTGGTACCTACTGCCACACAACCGGGCCCTGAAATATTGCGGCCCAATGCAGTGTTACGCAGGGAACCGCGCGGCGATGCTCCATGACCGATTCGAGTGGGGGCAGTGATGCGATCGCAACCCACAGAAATCGTAGATGGATCCGATGAAAGCTATTCCTGGGTTCCCTTGTTGGAAACCAAAAATTGCCCCATCACGTTTTAGGGCCGCTCTTCCGACCCCTCCTGCTGCTCTTCTTCCATCGCCCCTTCGGAAAGGGCTTCGATCAGTAGCGATTCATTGAACACCTGATCGCTCTTGGGTTGCTCCGGATCGGCGGCGATGGTGAGCGTCTGGGTAGCTTTCACCTCCCCGTCGATCACCAAGGTCACTCGGTAATCGCCATTGGCCAGCGCCGGCCCAGTCCGGTTTCCGCCGGTAGGCCGATTGCCACCGCGTCCACCCCCGCCTGCACCGGCTCCCGTCTGGCGGCGCATGTTCCAGGAGAGTCGATGCAGGCCGGCAGCGGCAGGACCATCCAGGCTGGCGATCCGGCGCCCTGCCACGTCATGGATCTCGATCTTGCAGTCGCCGACGTCTCCAGCCAAGGAGTAGAAAATTTGCGCTTCGCTGGTTGGATTCTGTCCGATGAATCGCCTGGTCCCAGAACTGCCCGCTTCGGGCTTCCGCTGCCAGCGAATCACCTGGTTGGGCTTGTAGAGGTACGCAGCTTCCTTGACTCGCTGGGGAGTCATTTGTCGAATCGGCGTCACATCCAGCACCCAGATGCTACGGCCGTGTGTGGCGACGATGATCTCGCCCGAAGTCGGATGCTGTGCGATCTCGTGGATCGCCACATGTGGAAGATTGCTGTGCATCCGCGTCCAGGTTTCTCCCCGGTCGATCGAAACCCAAATCCCCATTTCCAGTCCCGCGTAGAGAATATCGGGGTTGGTGCGATCCTCCCGAACCACCCAGGCCGATCCTGCGGTCGGAGGGATTTTCTCGCTGATCGACCTCCAGGTCCGTCCAAAGTTCTCGGTCACCAAGATGTATGGCTTGGTGTCATCGGCGCGGTGGCCGTCGATCGTCACGTAGCAACGACCATCGGCAACGCGACTAGCCTCCAGGGAGCTGACCCACATCGGCTTGGGAAGAAGATCTTTCAGCGATTTGCCGTCGGCTGAATCGGCGGCCTGCGGTGCTTCACCACTTTTGCTGGCCCGCTTGGCAGTGAAGGGGACTTGGAATCGCCCTTGAGCGATATCCAGTTGACCTTCCATCGATTCGCCATCGATTTTCCCTTCGATCGCGATCGTCGCCGCGCTGGTCTGCACCTCGGCTGACACTTGGCCGCTTTGCGGGTCCAATTGCACTCGTTCCATCGTGCCATCCGACTGGCTGGACCGGAACGACCCAGTCAGCTTGTTTTCCTTATCGAGTCGGAAGATGAGGGTGAACTTGCTGCGATCGGGAGGCATAGGGCCACCGGTGAACTGTCCTTCCCAATAGCCGACGATCCGATCGGCCACCGCGCGATCGGATGCGGCGTCGGCCTTCTCCTCCGGGGAGGGTTCTTCGGTGGCCGGTGGTTTGTCCTGGGGGTTAGCAGGTTTCTCGGTGGTCGCTTCACCCACAGTCGCATTCGCTGGCTCTTCTTTCTTCGTCTCGGGATCGGCTTTGGCAGGAGGTGCAAGCTTTTCCGGTTCCTTCCAGAGATCGATCCAGTTCGTTCCACCGTCCTTGGTAACCCACAGCATGCCATCGGTGGTCCCAGCATAGAGGACCCGTTCGTCCTGAGGCGATTCGGCCAAGGCGCTACCAGTGCCCTGTGGATCGCGAGTGATCTCCGGCGAAATCTGCTTGATCCCATCCCCCTTCTTCACCGACCGGAAGACATGATTGCCTGCCGAGTAGTAGATCTCAGGGTTGTGGAAGCTGAGCAGGAAGGGGGTTTTCCAATTGAATCGGTACTGAGTCCCTTCAGGAGGCCTGGGCCGCATGAATCCCCGTTCGCCAGTCCGCAGATTGATCCTGCCCATGGCGCCATTTTGGCTTTCGTAGTAGATCTGGTCTGGATCTTCAGGATCGACAGCACAAACAAATCCATCCCCACCCCCAATGCTCATCCAGTCCGAATTGACTGGTCCTGGATTGTTGGCGACTCGGTTGGGTCCTCCCCAACTCCCATTGTCCTGAAGGCCACCGTAGACTTTGTAGTTGGGATCGCTGCTGACGGCGACGTGATAGAACTGCCCGATCGCGATGTGGTTGTGGTGATCCCAGTTTTTTCCTTGATCGTAGGTGGCGTAGAGGCCGCCGTCATTGCCAAGCAAAACATGCCGTCCGTCGCGAGGGTCGATCCAAAGGGCGTGATGATCGACGTGCACGTCGTCTCCATGCCCGTCATCAGTGAAGGTTTTTCCGCCATCGGAGCTTTTGTAGAGCGAGGTGCCGAGGACCCAGAGTTGGTCGGAGTTGGATGGATCGACGCGGATCTGACTGTAGTACATTGGGCGGGGATTGAGCGAATTGACGCGACGCCAGTGAGTACCTCCATCGTCGCTTCGATAAACTCCACCATACTCATGAGACTGGGCCCCTTGCTGATCTTGCATGTTGGGGTTCTGCCCGCCGAGGCTTTGAGCGAAGGGGCTACCGCGGCGATCGAGCGATTCATCCGGATCGACGAATCCTTCGGCAGGTTTCGACTTGGCAGCGGCGATCTCTGCCAGTTCCGGTCGAAGTTCCATCGTCACCGAAAGTGGCACCAGCTTCCCAGCGCGAGCCACTTCGAGGGGGACGGTTTGCTGAGCCGGAACCTTGCGCAGTGCTTCTAGAAACTGCGTGTAATTCAGAACTGGCTGACCGGCGACTCGCACCACGGTATCCCCGACCTCCAGCCCTCCGCGCTGCGCCGGGCCGTCTTTGGTGACCTCGGTGATCTTCGCTCCCGTGTCGGCATCGGTGCCACGCAGGCCAGCGTAGGAGGCATCGATCGGCCATTGGCCGATGCGGCTGGTTTCGATGATTGCATAGACAATCGAGGGATCCTTGCGCGAGTATTGCAGTCCAATCCTTCCCATCGGATTGCTGGGCAGCCCGTCGATCAGCTTTTCCCAGCTGGCACCGCCATCGGTGGTCCGGAAGATACCGGAGCCAGGGCCATACTTCTGCGAAGGTGCGTTGCCGTCGAAACCGTCTCGGCGCCTTTGGTAAGTGGCGACCAGCAGCGTCTGAGGGTCGGTAGGATGCATTTGCACGTCGATCACACCGGTCTGATCGTCGATTGCGAGGACCTGCGTCCAGGTAGCACCGGCATCGGTTGTCTTGAACAATCCCCGTTCTGGATTATCTCCCCACAGCCGGCCTAAGGCTCCTACATAGGCGACATTAGGATCGGTCGGATGCAGTGCCATTCGACCGATCTGAAAGGTCTTCGAGAGCCCCACATTTTTCCATGTGGCGCCTCCGTCGGTCGAGCGATAGATGCCGTCACCCCAGGAGGAGCTGTTGCGAGGATTCCCTTCCCCAGTTCCAACCCAAAGGATGTTCGGGTCGCCCTGAAACACCTGCACATCGCCGATCGAAATCGATCCTTCCTGCTGGAACTGGTAGGTGAAGGATACGCCGTTATTGATGGTCTTGAGCAGACCGCCGGAGGCGGAAGCTGCCCACCACTGCGTTGGATCTTTTTCATACACTGCCAAAGACGTAATCCGGCCGCTCATATTGGCCGGGCCGATCGCACGCCACTGAAGCGATTCGATCCATTTTTCAGGCAGGGACGGGGCTTGGCCATTTGCCTCTCCCGCGCGTGCCGGACCTCCGCGGCCCTGTCCCAGACCACGGCCCTGTCCCTGTCCGCGTCCCTGGCCTCCGCGCCTGGGCCCACGAACTGCCCCTTCTGGCGGACCAAGGCGTTCCCCACCCGAAGGCTCCCCGCCACCCTGTGGCCTCGTCTCACCGGTCGTTGGCTGTTCCGACTGGGTGGCCTGTGCCATCAAAGCGGAGTTCGTCGAGGGAACCCCCGAGGCTAGCAAGCTGAGAGACAAGAGCAACGAGGCATGAATCGAGCGCATCGATCAACTCCCATGCAGAAACGTGTCGTCCAAGGCGTGCGATGACAGAATCTCGATTGTAATTCGATCTCTCCACGGTTTCGCTCCTGTGGCATCCGATCCTTCGCCAGTTTTCCCGCCGATCGGCCATCGGTACAAGGCACTGTTTTCCTGCGAATGCTGACTGGCGGCAGGAAACGGCCGCCAGAGAGAGGGAGCGGATCAACCGGAAGAAGGATGACGTCCACCAGAGACGGCGCCTCGGAACGCCACAGGGAAGCGTTTCACCCTAGCGAGACGCGGCAATCAAATGAGGGCGAAAAACCCCCCGGACCTGCAGGGCAGAGTGCCGGGAGACGGAGTGGCCAAGCGAGGAGGGCTACTGGGATGCGGCTTCCAATTGAGCGGGAGAGAGTTGCACGTTGGAGGCAACCGACTGGACATCGTCGTGATCTTCTAGCTGCTCCAGCAACTTCAAGATCGACTTGGCGGTGTCGTCGTCGACTTCGACGGTGCTGCTGGGCATGCGGGTGAGTTCTTTGATTTCGACCGGGATTCCAGCTGCCTCCAACGCTTCGTTGACCGCCGTGTAGGCGTCGGTCGGGCAGGTGATCTCGTACTGCTCTTCGCTTTCGGTCAGATCTTCAGCACCAGCTTCCAGCGTCACTTCCATCAGTCGATCCATATCGACGGCCGATTTTTTGACGGTGATCCAACCTTTGCGTTCGAACAGATAGGCGACGCAGTTGGTCGATCCCAGCTTGCCGTTGTAGGTATCGAAGATCTTTCGGACTTCCGAGGCGGTTCGATTGCGATTGTCGGTCATGATGTCGCACAGAACGGCGACGCCACCTGGGCCATACCCTTCGTAGAGGATCTCTTCGACATCACCGCCGTCCAGTTCCCCGGTTCCCTTTTTGATGGCGCGTTCGATGTTATCGCGGGGCACGCTGGCTGCGCGGGCATCGAGAATGGCGGTGCGCAGGCGGATATTGGCAGAAGGATCGCCTCCTCCCAATTTCGCTGCCACGATGATCGCTTTGGACAGCTTGCTCCATAGCTTGCTTCGCTTGCTGTCGACGAGGGCTTTGCGATGTTTGATATTCGCCCACTGGGAATGGCCGGCCATGTTCGTGAAAACCTCTTGAGCGTACCTGGGTGGACCTGAAACCAGCGGGAAGGTGAGCTTCGATCCATCCGGCTGGCAGATCGACGATGGGATTACTTCGGTTTCTTCTTAGTGATCTTCTTGGCGTCGGATTTCGAAGAGCTTTTTTCAGAAGCTTTACCATCCGAGGGCTTCTTCGACACCATTTTACTGCGGGGTGGGGCAGGGGGAGGAGTCCCCGGCGTCTTCTTGCCGGTCTTGCCGGTTCCCGCAGGGGCTACCGTGCCTTTTTTCTTCGGAGCCTTATCGGTAGCCGCAGGCTTGGCCGGTTCGGCTTTGCTTGGGGTTGCGATCTTGGGAGCTTTCTTGGGTGGCTGGGGTACAGCCGCTGCAGAACTAGCTGGGGCGACTTTCTTGGGCGGTTGCGGTGCAGCCTTTTTGGAGGCAGGCTGCTTGGCTGGCGCTGGCTTGCCGGCCGTCTTGGCACTCGGGGCTAGGCCAGCAGTGGCAGCCGTTTGAGGACCCTTGGTGGCGGTTGATGGGGAAGCAGCTTTTTCTGGCTGAGCCTTCGGCTTTTCCTGTTTTGGCTTGGGAGAGACCCCAAGCTCTTTGAAGACAGCCTGGACGACTGCCGACCGTGGATGGCTGGAGAAATCGACCGCGAACTGATGGAGCAAGCCGAACGACTCGGCTCCCTTGGCCTTAGGAATAATCCGCTCCAATCCCGGCGACTTCTTATCGATCTCCTGCTGAGTAAACAGTTCCATTTGGCAGAGGAGGTCCAGGGAACTGGAATCGAGCGGGATGGCATGTCCCGAGAGTCCATAGAGGATGACGTAGTCGATGACGAAGCGGGATAGTCCCCACTTTCGGAACTCATCGGAGACCTTGTTGAGGCCAGACTTCTTGAGATCTTCCAGTTCGAACGCATACCGCGACTCGAAGATCGCCTGTAGCGCCCCTCGCACACGCCTGGCCGCTTCTGGGGGACGTCGCACGGCGCGCAGCAACTCCGCGAGTTCCGCCACGGTGGTCACCCGCGTCTCATTCCAATCGACCTTGGTCTGTTCCAACTTCGCGTAGGCCTCGTCGGCGCTATCGAACTTGGAATCCTCCAGGCAGCTGGCATAGAGAATCTGTTCCAGCAGCGAATGATGGGTGGGAGGAGTAGGTGGCTTGTAGTGCTTCCGAAGAACTTTGAACAGCTTTTCGATCCGTTCGGCCCGTTGCGTGGCGCTCATGGTCTTTTGTGCAACTCCGTTGCGGTGCTTTAGGTGACGGGTTGGCCGGGGATGGTCGGTAGGGGGGACGATCCAGGCGCGGAAGATCAGGTTTGATCCCCTGGCGGCTCTTCGGGTTCCATCGCCCCGATGGGCTGGCTGTCACCCGCTTGCGGCGGATCGCCCGTTTCAGTCGATTCCTTCGCCTGTCGTTCGCGTTCCAGTTCCGCAAGGATCCTCGCGACTTCCAGTGACTTTTTGACTCCGGTATCCAGGACGAATTGGAGTCGTGGAGTGTAGCGCGTATCGATGCGATCGGCGATGCGTGCCTGAAGGAAGCCGGCGGAGCGGGCGAGTCCTTTGAGCGCCAGAGACTGCTTGTTCGGTTCTCCCATGATGCTGACATACACCTTCGCTTCGCGCATGTCGGGGGCCACTTCCACGCTAGTGACCGTCACCCCCTGGACACGCGGATCGCGCAGTTCCGTCAGGATCGCCATGGAGACAACCTCTCGGATGGCCTCGGCGGCTTTCAGCAGTCGTCGACTAGTCAACTGGTATTCCTCACCTTCCAGAGACGATCAGGAACGAGTTGTATCGAGCGTTCGGGCGACCTCTTCGATGCGATAGGCTTCCAGCATGTCGTCCTGTTTGACGTCATTGAAGCCTGACAATCGAATCCCGCATTCCATGCCTCGCGGCACTTCCTTCACGTCGTCCTTGTGGCGTCGAAGCGTCTCCAGCGGATAATCGCCAATCGTCCTTCCATCGCGATTGACGCGGATTCTGCATCCGCGTTCGATCGATCCTTGAAGGACATAGCAACCGGCGATCGTTCCGACGCGCGAAATGGTGAACACCTGCTTGATCAGGGCTCGACCCAATTCCACCACCCGCTGCTCCGGCTTCAGTCGTCCCTCGATGATGGCCCGCAGATCATTAGCGAGGTTGTAGATGATGTCATAACGTCGGATTTCGACCCCACGCGCCTCGGCCATCTGACGAGCCGCTTCGTCGGGGATCACGTTGAAACCGACGATGACCGCACCCGAAGCACTGGCGAGCGTCACGTCGGCGACGGTCACGCCACCGACGGACTTTTGAATCATGCGCACTTCGACTTCGGGGTGATCCAGCTTGGTCAGTTCCTTCTCGATCGCCTCCAAGGATCCCCGGGTGTCGGCCCGCAGGATCAGCGTCAGCACCACCTTCTGCTCTTCCTTGCCCAGCTTTCCGGACTGCACCAGTTCCTGGAATGCTTCGAACGAGACCTTGGGTGAAGTTCCCGACAGCGATTGGCTTCGATTGACCGAATCTCGCGTGGCAGCGATCTCGCGGGCTTGCGAGATATCATCGAGCACGTGGAAGCGTTCGCCGGCATCAGGTGGAACGTCCAATCCAGTGATATTGACTGGAACCGACGGACCCGCCTCGGTCAGTTGCCGGTTGGGGCGCAGGGTGTCGTAGAGTGCTTTCACGCGACCATGGGCCGCTCCGCAGACGACGATGTCACCCACTCGGAGCGTGCCATTGAGCACCACCATTTTGGCGATCACCCCTCGCGTCGGATGCTGTTCGCTTTCCAGACAAACCCCTTGAGCGGCTCGCTTGGGGTTGGCTTGCAGTTCGTGAAGATCGGCCACCGCCAGCAGCGTCTCCAGCAGTTCGTCCATTCCCATGCCGGTGATGGCACTGGTTTGCACCACTTCGACGTCGCCACCCCAGGCGCTGGGAGTCAGACCATGCTCGGTCATTTGCGACATGACCCGATTTGGATCGGCTCCCGGCAGGTCGCTCTTATTGAGGGCCACGACGATCGGCACCTCGGCCGCCTTCGCGTGGGAAATCGCTTCGATCGTTTGAGGCATGATGCCGTCGTCTGCCGCGATAACCAGAACGGCGATATCGGTGACATTGGCCCCACGGGCCCGCATCTCGGTGAATGCTTCGTGGCCGGGCGTATCGACAAACGAGACATAGCGACCATCTTTTTCGACCCGATAGGCTCGGATGTGCTGCGTGATGCCTCCGGCTTCCCCGGCGACAATCTTGGTGCCGATCAGGTAATCCAACAACGAGGTCTTGCCGTGGTCGACGTGCCCGAGGAACGTCACGATCGGAGCCCGAGGCACCAGGTCGCGAGGGTCATCGATCCGATCGGCTGTCTCCAGCAGGCTGCTCTCCAGCGTCTCTGCTTCTTTGAACTCCAGGTCAATCCCTAGGTCCGTAGCTACCAAGACCGCTTGCTCGGCATCGAGCATCGCGTTGATATTGAGCACCGGGATCCCCAGGGTCATCAGCGAGCGAAGAATGCGGGCTGCAGGGACACCGGCGGCTTCCGAAAAACTTCGCACGTTGCAGGGCAGGGCCAGCGCCACACGTTGCTTGCGGGGTGCGGTGGAACCGGTGGTCTGACGGCGTCCGAAACCCCGCCCGGCCCGCCTTGCTTCCCGTTCTTCCTCGAACGCCAGATCGTCGGTGCCTCGGATCTTCAACCGCCTCTTGGTTCGATCGGATCGACCAGCGGCAAGTCCGGCTAGCCCCTTCTTTCCCTTTCCTTCTTCTTCTTCCTCAGCCGGCCGTTTGCCTTTGGCCTTGGCCCCCGCCTTGTCGGCACCCGGCCGAAAATCAGATAGTCCTCCAGTTCCAGGAGGTGGTGGCGTCTTGCTCTTCTGGGTCTCCTGCTGGACGAACTTGTCCAGCGGTGCTTTCATCCCTTGCTTGGACCCGACAATCAGATCCTTGGTCAGCTTGATATCGGGGCGCTGCGGAGCCGGTTCGTCGGTGCGACGCGGCATCGGCTGCTGGCCAGTCTTGGGGATTTTCGCTAGGTTGATCACCGGTTCCCGCGTCTTGGGCCGCCGCTTCTCATCAGTCGGCTTCTCAGAAGCTGGCTTGGATCGATTGCCGAGGACCCGAATCCTACCTCCCGAGCTACCCGTCGGAGTGATGTAATCGTCTCGGCGGAAGCTTTCAGGAGCCTCCTTTTCTTCCGTGGCGGTATCGACGGCAGAGACCGTTACCTCCGGTTCGCTTGGCACAGGTTCGGCCGCGATGGGCGTCTGGACATCGATCGATGCTGGGGTGGGATCCTGGACCTCCCCTACGACCGGTTCTACGGTATCGACAATTTCCGCTGGAGCCGATTCTTCAACGCTGGTTGAGGTAGGCTTGCGGCGCGGAGGAATGATCTGTGGTCGTCCGACAAAGCCCGAACCACGCACAGGTGCGGCGGGAGTTGCGGGGGCTTGGGATGGAGCGGGTCGCTCTTCCGTCTTAGCGGCAGAAGCACTCTCCAGGTGCTTTTTGATCCGAAGCACCTCCTCATCTTCAAGGCTGGCAAGGGCGCTCCCTTTGCCGGTGATTCCAATCTTGTTGCAAAGATCGACCAATTCCTTGCTGTCGAGCTTGAGGTCTTTGGCGAGCGTATAAATTCTAACTGGCACTGGGCGATGTTCCTGAAGTGATGGAAGGCCGCGGGCTTGTGGCGAAGCGGATGGGATGGATGTCTGGCATGGGGTCGGTGACCTGTCGGGCAAGAAGTTTTCCTTCTCTCCGACCTTGGGTCGGCGCGCCTAAGCTACCACTCGACGCGCCAGTGCGATGCTCCCCAAGAGACCTTGAAGAGCATCCGCTCGATTCCCTGAGGAATCATTCATTGGAATGCTCTGCCGCTGACTCCTCCCCTGTGGCCTTCTCCTCAGGCGACAACCCCTGAGGACTCGATGCTATGTCGCTCGATCCGGTACTGCCAGCGGCGGCGGACGATGCGTTCCCGGCACCCCCCTGTCGCTCGCGAAGCAGTTCCGCTTCGGTCGCTCGTCGCTCTTTCTCTTCTCGTTCGATCCGCTTGCGTTCTTTCTCTTCTTCTTCCTGCTGAGCTGCCAGGTCGTCCGCCTGCTCGACAATCGCATCCACCTGCTCGGCGCTCAGCCCACCCATCTCCATCAGCACATCGGGTTCGATCACCGACAAATCGTCGTACGACAGATACCCCTGTTCCACCAGTCGCTGGGCCAATTCCTCGGTCATCCCTTCGATTTCCAGGAAGCCCTTCATCGCGCGGTCGATTTGCTGCTCCAGCTCATCGGCCGTCATGATCTCGATATCCCAGCCGCAAAGCTTGCTGGCCAGTCGGACGTTCTGACCGTAGCGACCGATCGCCTGCGAGAGGTGCTCCTCGCTGACCAGCGCGATGGCTCGACCAATCATATCGCAGAGCAACACCTGCTCGACCTCTGCCGGCTGCAGGGCATTGGGGATCAACACCATCGGATCATCGCTCCAGCGAACGATATCGATCCGCTCACCGGCCAGTTCGCTGGTAACGTTCTTGATTCGATTGCCTCGCAAGCCAACGCAGGCCCCGACGCAGTCCACTCGCTGATCGCTGCTGGAGACCGCCACTTTCGATCGATAACCCGGTTCCCGGCTGATCGCTCGGATTTCGATCACCCCTTCGGCGATCTCCGGTATCTCTTGCTCAAACAGTCTCTGCACCAATTGCGGTTTGGTGCGAGAAAGGATGATCTTCACTCGGTTGCCCGATGCCTTCACCTCGTAAATGACCGCTCGAACCCGCTCGCCATTGTGGTACGTCTCACCAGGGATCTGCTCGCCACGTGGCAGGATGGCCTCGACCGCCCCAAGCTGGACGATGGTCAAGCCTCGTTCGGTTCTCTGCACGATCCCAGTGACTAGTTGTCCGACCTGATCCTGGAACTCATCCAACCGTGCATCTCGCTCCGCTTCCCGGATCTTTTGGATGATCACCTGCTTGGCGGTTTGAGCCCCGATACGACCGATCTCTTCCTGGTTCAGCTCCCGGCCATCGCAGGTAGCGCGGATCGCACCACCATCTCTTGCGATCTGCACGTCAATATCTGCTTCCTCACCGAATTGCTTCTTGGCTGCCATCACCAGCGCAGCTTCGATCGCCTGGAGCACCAGTTCCGTGTCGATGTTTTTCTCGCGGTGCAGCGAATCGACGATCCGTAGCAATTCTTGTGGATTCATGCGTCCAGACTATGAAAACGTTTCCGACGAGGACTTCCGAGCTCCCCCCGCCCAGGAGGGAGTTCCAGCCGCTTGGCCAGCGTTCGGGAATCCTGCAAAGTTAATGGGCCTTTGCAGAATTGTCAACTATTGCCTCAGGCCGCAAGAGGGATCGGGGGCTGCCCTGAGGGACCTCCCATGCTTCCCGCTCGGCGATGCGATGACTGCTTGGGGAGGCGGTCTCTTCGAAACTGGCAAGCATGGCCCAAAAAGGAAGACTGCCCGCAGGAAAATCCTTGGTTTTCAGCCGGTTTGCGGCCGATGTCCTGCCCCTCGTGACAACCTAGCGATGGTCCAGGCGGAGGTCTGAAGGGTTCTGGGAATTGCCGACAAGCCACTTCGCAAAAACTGAGGCCATGGCACAATCGGCATCGACCATCGTAGCTGTAGATCGTTTACCCCATGTGGCCAGTCGGTCAGACGACGGGCCATCCTCCCGCTCAATCGCGATTTGCGAACCGCAGGAATCCAGGGGTTTGGAAGCTGCGCGGGGATCCCGCCAAGCCCTGCCAAAGCCCCGCTGAGCGACCCGAGAATCGCACTGGGCCCCCCTAGATGGATTGCCGAGTGAACGGTGCGTGGCAGATCGCCCCGATGCTTGAGCCAGGTGGCGATCGACATCAAGCCGATGGCGATCCCATCGACCGGTATTTCCTCAGTCCAGCCGAGAGATCGAGCGATATTGCCGGGGCTGTCTCCACGTCGGACGCCATGGGACCATGCAGCCATCCAAGCTTCTGAGGAAGTGCGTCGCAGCAGTTTTTCCGCAATCTGGCAGACGGAAGGAACCAGCGACGTGTGCTGTTCCTGCTGCATCGCCAGAAGACAGACCTCGGCCAACAGGACGGCGGCCAGGTTCGTTCGCCGGTCACCGCCGGCCGTCGCAGCCATTGTGTGAGCCCAAAGGGTGCCATCGATGCCGCTGCCCTGGGCAACGCTGGCCAGCAGCACACACTGAGGGAGAACGGCAAGGGGCTGTCGCTGGGGTGCTACGTGAGCGGACGGGCTGGTGCCAATCGGGCTTCGGACACGCTGGCCGGCCACGGACGGCGCGGCCAAGCGGAGCCATCGGAAGTTCCGAGCGTACCGGTGTTCGAATCTCTTTCCATCGGCTTGCGATTCCAGCACCGCGTCGTAGAGCGCCGTGGCCAAAGACGGTTGCAGGCATTGCAGTCCAGATGCTGGGATCTGCCAGGAACCTTCGGTACTTCGTCCGAAAAGGGAGAGAGCCAGTCGGCGGGAAAGCCCATTCCTAGGCAAGCCGAACCACTCGCCGCAGACCGATCCCAACAACCCCCCCTGAATTGCACCCGCCCTTTGTCGACTGATGACGACGCGGTCCCATCGCTGATGGAATTCGTGAGCCGGGTCGATGCGCCAAGAGGTCCCCGAATCGCTGACCGACGCTGGGAAGGTTGGTGAGCTACTTGGATGCGCAGGGCGATCCTCGGGATTGTATCCTTCCAGCGCCATGCGATTGACAAACCTTCGAAGACAATTGAGTAGGGACCACGCGGGGCAGCAGCAGGGTGCGGCTTTCGCCCCAACCCTTGGGAAACTCATCCACTCCCACCCCACGCCAAGAAGAGACCTGTCGGCTCTTCCTCTTTCACTTAGCGGATTTTGCCTGGATGCGGCTTGAAAAATTCCCCGACGAATCGCAGGGAAGTTCTCCCGAGGGCCAAGAAGGACTCCTGTGGCGACACAGGCCGGCCGCATTCTATCGAATCGGAAAAGCCTTCCTTACCGGACTTTGCAGCGGAACCGAATGATTCCTCCTTCACCAGCGGGAAGGTCTTCCTTCAGACGCCAGCGTAGGGTGTGGGAACCGGCTTCGTTTTCCAAGGTATCAAACTCCACTGGAATGCTTGCCTGCTGACTCCCTTCGATCCACTCCAGTCGGGGAGGGAGCGAATCGAGAACCACGACCTGACGAGCTGCTTTGGTGCCGACGTTGTCGATTCGGATAGTGAAATGCACCTCATCACCCGGAGCTGCCATCGCCTCGGAGGCGACCTTGCAGATACGAATCCATGGCTCCCCTTCGACAGCGACGGTGGTCGTCGCCGTCTGGGTTAAGTGGTCCAATTCGATCGCCTGTTGCTGGTCGATCATCACCAGAAGCGGCTCTTCAGACGCCCAGGCCTGAGCCGCCAGGGCGCCACGCTGCAATCGCGGGCCATCCGTTTCGATCTGTTTGCCGGTGCGAATCAGCTGCAGGTCTTCAAAAGGCAGCAGCGCATCGACGATGAGCACCACCGGCAAAACCCGATCGACCGGAACGCCCCGATTGCGATCCCGGTAGGCCTCCACCGGCAATACTCCGTCTTCCGCCACCGCTCGAAGCGGTTGACGCATGGCGGGAGCCGGCAGTCGTTCACGAAGCGAGGAAGCGTTCTCTGGCAGTAGGGCCGCCTGCGCCGCGACCCGATGATCTTGCTGCTGGGGACCATCGATCCGGCGCACCGCTGCAAATCGCGGTGCATAAATTGCCGCGCGACATGCCGGCTCCACCAGGATGCAGCCGCCATCGGCCTGGTAGTAGGCGACGGTGTCTTCCGGTTGCAAGCCCGCCACCCGCTCTCCTTCCTGGATCACTACCTTCGGCCAGCGATCGCCGCCATCGAAAATGTACTCCTGCGGATCCCGCATCAACACTGGCGCCGCCAAGGGCTGGCAGGTATCTCCCTGCGCATCGGTCGGTCCACAGGCCGATCCCAAGGAGCCAGCTCCATGCGACGCGCACAGCCGACCCAGGATCGGACGGTACACTCCGTCGTGCCGAGGCCCGCAGCATCCACAGGCTTGTTGAGCGACTGGCTGCGGCACAGCAACCGGATACATGGTCTCGACTGCCCCTGCGGTCGGAACCGACATCGCGTTTTCATAGGCTACGGGAACGATCGGTGCGGAGGGCATTGCCCCACCTGCCACCTCGCCATGGGACACCCTGCCTTGGTGGGCGGAAGATGCTGCGGCTGCCGACTGTGCAACCGGCTCTTGGGCGCGCGATGCCATGCCACCGGGATGCATGCTAGCGGGCGACATGCCGCGCCCTTGAGGTCCTCCCTGGCAACCGGTCAGGCCAATGGAACAAAGCCCGGCGGCCATCGCCATCCAAGCCATCTTGGCCGATCGCTCCTGCTGAATCTGACCTCGCATCGTTCTGCTCGCTTTGTTGCCCATCAGCCTTCCTTCAGCCTTCTATGCGTTGCGAGGCAGCGCCCTGGAGAATCGGAATCGCACGGGGAACATCGCTCCCCTGGGTGCCCACACCCCCGACAGGTTCCTCCAAAGTCGGAAGATCGCTGGGGGAAACGGCTGGCGATGGAGCCGGAACGATTTCCATCCGCGGCCAGCGCCCTTGCTCCACCATCTCCGCCTTATTCGGAATCGACTTGATGGCAAGCCATGGAGGCGAACCGAAGAGGAACTCCGGCTCCAGGGCCAGATCGTTGGTGGGAACCCGCGATCCAATCCTTAAGATCGCCACCGGTCGGCCCATCTGATCGGCCACCGACAACGCATCTTCTCCCAACCCAATGTCATGCACCCGCTGCGTTCTCGGGCCATCCTGCACCGGTTCGGCATACTCCGAGTCCTCCAGGTAGATCACTCGGGTCACCAACTCCCCCTCCAATGCCCGCTCCAAATCCTCCGGATCGATGGCGATCGGAATCGGAAATCGGTGCTCGCGCTCGGGAAGCGGATAAAGTCGATCGATCACCTCGATCGTTGGATAAACCGCCGCGGAAGGGTCGTCCCCCCAGCCGGTGACCATCAAGCGATAAACCGCCCCCACCAGCAAAGCCCCCCGCCAAGGTCCCTGGCACCCATCGGGAAACTGACCGTCGCAGGCGACGGAGATTCTGGTGCGCGCAGGAGCCACCACTTCCACAGGTTGGAAGTAACCACGCAGATGCGGTTTCTGCTGCACTTGATGCCCACCGATCAAGCCGGGAGCCATCCCGTCGTGCCGCAATCCGTGGCGTGGAACGGGGGAGGTAGAGATTCCCTGAGCGACGGCCAGAGAGCAGGCAATCGACAGCCAGGCGATCCCGATCGCCATCTGGACAAGCCATCCCCTTGGGCCCCGAAACTGCCGCCGCTCCAGGCCAGGACCATCGGCCCTGTGGCATGTCGCGGAAGCACTCGGGCAGCATGAGACGCCGCTGTTCATGGAGGCCATCCTTGGTCTTCCTGCTTCACCCGCGCTGCCAGGTCCAGAATCAACCTCCTGCGCTTCGATCACGCAGGAGGTTGCCAATTTTAGGTCGTCCACCACCTTCCCTTCCATGGGACCGGCGGGGACCGACCGATCAACGAATCTCCGTCGGTGGGCAGTAGGCATCGCCACCGCCCGCGTTGGCACCGTAGGTGGCAGGAGCTCCACCGTACTGCTCTCCGGAACCAACCGCCTGACTGTGATGCAGATGGAGCGGACGACCGGTTGGGTAACCGGGATGAATGTTCTGCTCCCTCAGATGCATCCGACTGGGTGGCTCAGGATAGCTCTGTCCAGGAATCGACCGAACATGCATCTTCATCTTTTCCACCGGATCGGGAATATGCATGTGCGTATGGTTCTTCATCACATGCTGCTGCAAGCCAGCAGGAACTCCCAATGGGATATGAGGAGGGCCAGGCAGTCCAATCGGAGTCCCGCTATGAGTCAACCCATACTGAGGGGCGGTGACACCTGCGACCATGTTGGGAGGATTCCCATAAGGATTCGCTGGTGTTCCATAAGGCAGCAACCCTCCGCCTCCCATGCACGAACCACCCGGTCCACAGGCTCCAGCGCCTCCCATCCCGGCACCCGGACCACAAGGCATGCCGTCAGGCCCAATCCCTTGCATCCCGCCAGGACCGTAACCGCCCGGACCGTAACCACCCGGACCGTAACCACCAGGTCCATAGAAGCCCGCCCCCGCTACCGACGGGCCGGACATCTCGACATCCTTGTTTCCAAGGCGAATGATCGCCAGGATGGAACCGCGTCGATCTGCCTCGACAATCGGATCCAAGCCCGGTTCTAGCCGCGTGCTGACCAGCGTATCGATCCCAGCCAGGGCATCTCCCTGGAATGCCGGATCGGGAAGGTAGATCACCTTGGTGACGAAGTTCCCGCTGATCGCCTGCTCGAAATCTTCTTCCGTGAACTGGATCGGAATGGCATTGTGAGCCAGGTAGGCGCCAGTTCGCGCGGTGCCCGGCGCAATCTCCAAAGTTGGATACAGCTCGACTCCTTCGCGTCCCTGGATGTTGGTCAGCTTCAGGCGGTAGATTCCGCCTGGGCCAAACTCCAGCCGAGCTGGGGCCACCAGCGGATCGCTCTGAAAGGTGTTGTCGCCAATGCTGTCATACTGCAGCTGCATCGACTGTGGACGGTCGAAGAGAACTTGGACGGGAGGCCCGCCGAGCATTCCCATCCCGCCAGCCCCGCCCCCCGCAGGCAGCGTCTCGGGCATCAGCACACCTGGACCTGGTCCACCGACCATGGGACCAGGCTCCATCAGCCGCTGGGCAGGGGGTAGGTTGTGCCGAATCCCCATCCCCGGGTCACCGGCATCCACGGTGTCGGCTGTGGCCAGAAGTCCGCTGGCGGCCGCCGACACCCACATGAACTTTCGCAGTCTCATCCTTGATTCCCCCATGAATCCTTGTTGGGTATGCCGCCTGGCCATCCGACTCGATCGCAAGCCTTCTTGCCTTCGCGGTTCCGTGAACTCCTTCGGTCCAATCTTTCGGGTCCGATTCGGTTCCCCGGACCGCTCCTTTCGCTCTGGACTCCACCACAGGCAGATCCCTAGAATCGCCGCGAAAGCGTCGGCGGAAAGGTCCTCGCGGGATCCTTTCTTCCGAACACTTTTCGATGATTCCAGCGGATTCAACCCTCCCCTCACAGGGACGGAAGGCTTCGTCTCCTTCTGTATGTTCGGTCCGGCACCGATCCATTCTTTGACAAAATCGCTACAACCCTCGCATGACGTTGACGATTCTTCGATCCCGACCACCCAAAACCGACACCGAAAGGCTGCAAAGTCGACGCAATCGCGTTGTCTTCGCAGTCCCCTGCCTACTCCTGGCCCTTTTCCTGCTCCCAACGCTTTTCCAAACCGATCCCCCCCAAAAAACGCTTTGGGCCTCTTCCCCATCGCAGAACGGGGTGCCGGAAGTTGGTTCGCCTGGAACGGGTGGGGTTTCCGCGCCGCAGCTTCTGCTGCTGGCGGTGCGCCAGAGTGTTTGGGGAGCCGGTTTCTTCTGCAAGGTTCGGCAGCAAACCGACCAGTTCGGGGAATCGATCGTCACTCAAGGGACCTACTACCACGCAGGGCGGGGGAGTGGAAAGTTTCGCTCTCACTGCCGGCAAACGATCGGCTCGGCCGTCCAGGAGATCCAGCAAGTAAGCGATGGACGCCTGCTCTGGACCAGCCTTGGGCGAGGTCAGGCGCTTCGTGGTGTGATGCTCGATCAAGTCCGCGCCGGCCTGGGACGCGAGGTGGTGCGGGATCGGGAGCGGCCGGAATCCTCTCTGGCCATCGCCATCGGTGGGGTGCCCGAGGTGTTGCGTTCTCTCTACATGCAATATGCATGGCGGCAGGTCTGGAGCGGACAACTGGTGTCGAGGCTGGATGCTTCGGACTCCAAAGACGCCCCGGTGAAAGTCTGGCAGCTTTTGGGATCCCTACATCCCGGTCAGTCCGGCCCGCCACCGATTGCGGCCGTCGACGGCCAACTGGCTTCCACTGTTGCCTTCCTTCCAACCGATATCCGGCTGACGTTGTCGCGAGAGGAGTCGTCCTGGCTGCAGCCGATCCGCATCGAGTACTACCTACGTACCTCCGCAGCCACTGAAAGCGCGTCGTTGCAACTGCTCTCCACACTGGAGTACTACCAGATCGAACCATTGGAAGGGGAGCCAGAGGAGTGGTTCATCGTCGATCCTCCATCGACGATTCAAGGCAAGAAAGACGAAACGGGCCTCTACCTGCCTCTCCAGTCCGTCT
The DNA here is from genome assembly GCA_040375295.1 of Planctomycetaceae bacterium. Classification (GTDB taxonomy): domain Bacteria; phylum Planctomycetota; class Planctomycetia; order Pirellulales; family Pirellulaceae; genus JBEISR01. The sequence continues at coordinate 15,164 of JBEISR010000022.1, read as the reverse complement.
CCCCCTCCATGGGTAGCTGATGAGATGCCGCGCACTTTTTTCTGCATGCTGGCCTATGATGGCTCACGCTATGGCGGTTGGCAGATCCAACCCAATTCCATCAGCATCCAGCAAAAGCTGGAAGATGCACTGAGAGCGATCGAAGGAGTCCGCGTCAAAACAGTTGCCAGCGGCAGGACGGATGCGGGAGTTCATGCCATGGGCCAGGTCGCCAGTTTCTCGCTAGAGCAATGGCGGGCACCGGCCGATCGCCTTGTCCCTGCCATCAACCGTCGGCTACCCGAAGACATCATCGTCCGCTCCTGCAAAGACACCATCCCAGGTTTCCACGCCCTGCGGGATGCGGTGCGAAAACGCTATCGCTATACGATCCTGGCCAGCCCTGTGTCGGATCCCCTGCGTCGCCACCTCCAATGGCACCTTCCCATCCCTCTCCAGCCCCATCGGATGCAGGAAGCCTGCCGGTTTCTGATCGGGGAGAAGGATTTCGCAAGCTTCCAAAAGCTGGGATCGCCGCGTCGATCGACGGTGCGCATCGTGCACGATCTGACTCTTCAGGTGCTCCCCGCACCCGATGGCAAACGATTGGATATCGAGATCGAGGCGAACGGATTTCTCTACAACATGGTGCGCAACATCGTGGGCGCTCTGGTCGCTATTGGCACCGGTCGCTTCCCGCCGGAATGGATGGAACAAGCGCTCCACCGGCGCGACCGCGGCGCACCGGCCATGACGGCCCCGGCGCATGGACTTTGCTTGCTGCAAGTCGATTACCCTCCGGAAGTCTTTCTCGCGGATCCCCTCGCGCCAGTTCCCTGAGCCACCTTAGGGTGTCGGTTGCCCGGTACTTTCTCGCCGAAAACAATCCGGCTAGGATGCCAGGAAGTCTCATGGCTGCTCTCTGGATGACCTGAGGAGTCTCTCGCATGATCCGATTACCCCAGTTGGTGTTAGTAAGCCTCATGGTGATGCTGCCGTCCGATACGATCGTTGCCTGGCAATCCGGTGCGGACGATCCCCGCATGGGCAGCGACGCCAAGACGATCCAAGGCAAAGTGATCAAGGTCATCGATGGCGATTCCATCGTGATCCAGGACGACAAGGAACAATCGATCGAAGTGCAGTTGGAGGGAATCGACGCGCCGGAATTCCAGCAGCCCTTCGGGAAGGAATCCAAGGAGCTTCTCTCCGAGAAACTGCTCAAGAAAGATGTCTCGATCCAGTGGGAAAAGGAAGACAACTACAAGCGAAAGCTGGGCTGGGTCTTCCACGAAGACCGCAACATCAATCTATGGATGATTGAGAAAGGTGCTGCTTGGCATTACGCGCAGTACAACAAAGAAGAGTCCTTCTCCAATGCCCAACAGGTGGCCAAGAAGGCCAAGCTTGGGCTGTGGGACGAAGCCATGCCGCAGCCGCCCTGGGACTATCGGCGAGCCAATCGATCGAATAAGTAAGCCCGCGGCTGGAACCCATCTGCAGGCAGCGAAATCTTCGTCTGCGACAGGGCGCCGCACGGCTCAGCGTGCTACTGGATGTCGCTTTTCAGCAGTTGTCGGATCCAGCGCTCCACCAACTGCGGCTCCTGCCACTGCCGCTCCATCGCCTGCGACTCCAGGCGCTGAATCTCTACTCGCAGTCTCCGGATGCTTTCCTCCAGTGGCTCCGCCTCCTTTTCGACAGTGCCGTTGGAACTTTGTTGCCGTTCCAGTTGATCCAACTGCTCCCGTTTGTCGTCGATGATCCACCAACTGGCCTGCTGCTGTAGAAACACCATCTGCTCCACTGCCGACCGGAGCCGTTCGAGAAGCCGTTGGCGCTGCTGCAACTGGGCCTCTGGGGTCAACAGCCACTGGTCTGCGATCTCTTGCGCCTCTTCCAGTCGAAGGCGCGATTGCTGGGAGATTTCCACCAGCCGCTCCTTGTTCCCCATTCCCTGAGGTTCGACAAAGCGAGGCGCTGGCTCCTTGCGGTCCACGTCGCGTGCGGGCTCCCAGTCGGCAGTCCCGTATCTCTCCAGATATCGTTGCTGGCGCTGCTCCAGTTTTCGACGGAGTATTTCCACCGTTGGGTGGGCGCTCCCCATCCTCTCTCCCAGCATCGCCGCAGAAGCCCGCATCGAAACAATTTCGTCCCGCCACTCGACTCGCTCCAAATCGAGCTGTTCGGGTGCCACCCACCCTAGAGCCTCCCGACCCAGCCCCACTTCGATCTCCATCCGCAACTGGCGCACCCGTGGATGCTCGACTCCAAACCACTGGCTCCATAACGCCAGCTCTCGCTGCTTTTGTTGCCACCTGGCCTCCGCAGGATCTCGCTTGCCGGCAATTCGGGAACTCAGTTGGTCCCATCGGGCCTGGGCCTGGCGGACATACGGGTGCCTCGGGCCGTAGTACTTCCTGCGAATCGTCAGCTCCTCAGCCGCCTCCCGTAGCTCCGCATCCTCCAAAGCAGCAGAGGACGAATCGCCGGAGATCGCAAGACGGCTCTGAAGATTGCGAATCGCGGGATGGTTTGGCCCCACCGAACTCCTCAGGGCTATCCACTTGTCGGCCAGTTCCTGCGATCCTCGAAGCACTCTCTTCTGCGCTTCGGTCAAAAGGGGATCCTCTTCAAAGCCTGTCGACTGCGCCAGTGCAGGATGAGGGAGCAACAGGGCGATCGACAACAGAAGCTTCCGCATTCCATGGCGGTGAAAAAAGTGAGCCCACTCACTGGGTGAGATCAGGTTCCGATCGCTGTCAGTCGCCATAGCCGATGTATCCGATCCAGCACCAGGCCCTTGGTCGTCGGCGCCCGTCGCCCTTGTCAGCGACCGCCATGAAGGCATTGGGAGGGAAACCGTCCGAGGCTGCTGCCGACAAACCAATCCCTCTCGCTTGATCCTACAGTCGGATGGTCCGCAGAGCCAGTCGTCGGAAGTAGTCATCCAAAGACTCGGTGGTGGCGGTTTGATCGTCCTTCGGGGTTTCCGCTATGGGACCAGTCGTCCCCAGGCGATCGGACAACGGAGAGCTTTCCGCGGAATCCACCGTGGGAGCTGTAGGACGCAGCACGGTGTAGACCCGATCGGTAAGTCGCCCCTTGAGACCCGGGGTGCCGATGCTGATTCCGCTTGGTGCACCCCCGCCTCCCAAAGCACTCCATCCCAATCCTCCGGCCCCAGATCCCTCTCCCTCTGCTGTATCTCCCTCAGCAGGGATCGTGATCAGACGGAGCACGACGGCCGAACTGACTAGGTTCTGAGCGAGCGCCATGTCGAGCGCGGTGACTCGTCGGTCCTTATTGAGGTCTCTCAAGTTGGTGACGGACGTCAGCGAGGGAGAGACAGCATTTTTCACCTCTGCCATGTCGAGCGATGTGACGCGCAGGAAGTCCGAGGCAACGTTTGGATGGATGACGTCACCCACTGCACTGCCAACGTAGAAAACCTGTCGGTCCAGCAACCCCGTGACCGCATTGTTCTGAACGATCACCTGCAACCAAGTATTTGTGATCGAACCGTTGGGCCACTGCAGTCGGACTCGCGCCGCCGTTGTCGCATTACCCGGTATCACGGTGATCGAAGAGGGATTGGGAGCGTTGGCCCAGGTGCTGGGAGTTTCGGTCGTGCCGACACGAAAGCTGAACTCCGTCGCCGTCAGTTCATCGGACGCTAGGCCCGGAATGTCCAAAACAAGCCCGGTGATCCCATGCATATACGGCACCACACTAGCGTGGGTCAGTTTGATCGGCGCAGGTCCACTTTCCACCACCAAGCGACTCGGATCCATCGCGTTGACATAGCTGCCCCCCGGCGCCGTCTCAAAACCCGATTGCGCATAGTACACGACGGGGGTCAAAACAGTAGGTGTGGCATCCATCGCAAACGAAATCGTCGATATTCCACCGTGGATATCAGTAGCCGTGATCACCACCGGCTCGGTGTAGTACGCCTGAGAAGGTGTCATCGACCAAGTCCAGGTACCGTTGGAATTCTTGATCACCGAGCCCAAGGAAGCAGTCAGCGTCACGTCATCCCCGTCGGCATCCGACCAAGTACCTGAATTGCTCAATATTGTCAGTACCTTACCAGACACCGCTCCATTGGAAGCCGTCAAAGCAGGAATTGATCCTGCTGTTACCGAGATCGAATCGATACCGACCCATTCGTCTTCAACCAAAGTATCGGCCGTCAGAATGCGAAGCTGCAACTTTGACTGATTGTTCACCGCAGCAGGCAGAACAGCCGAAACCAGCGTCTCCATCGTAGCTCCAGGACCAGTCGTCGCGTCCGCCACGTAGGCCGCTGGGACGTTCGTGAACGCTCCCGATTCACCGATGCGGTACTGGAGCGCTACGGCCTGCGGTGCATTGCGCGAACTGGAATCGATATCCCGGACTCGATACGAAACGGCTACGTTCCCCGAACCGGTCGTATTCAGTCGAACCAGCAAATAGGGTGCGTCCGCATTCGTGCTGCCTCGCAATGCCACCACCGGATCGGCGATCGCAAATTCCGCCACCCCTCCAGTGATCAAGGTGTTGGGACTAACCTGGTTGGCGAGCACATGGACGATCGGTGCGGCATCGTTGCCGAGCACCGTCGCAGGATTGGCTCCTGAACTCGCCATGCCATCGCCCCGATATCCGATGATGGAAGGAACCGATGCCCACTGATCATTGACGGTGATCAACGAACTGTTGGTCCAGTCCTGAAGGAAAGCACCACCGCTCAGCAAATGATAAGAAGCATCGAACACCGTCCTCGGTTCCAACCCCTCACAAAGGGCTCGACGCTGAACTGTCGCCAGACGCTTCCGAGATTCCTGCCTTCGGACTCCACCCGTGCGAAGACTCGCAATTGCCTCAGCTATCGAACGTACCGGCTGCTTGGTGGGCCATCGAAACCAGCGGCTATTAGGTTGTTTGTTCATCGTCCAATGGCTCCTGCTCAGCAGGTCTCAGTGATGGAAGGAACAATCGGCTCCCTGGCGATCATCCCATCCATTGTATTTTTAGCTTCCGGAATTCCCCAGCGACAAACCATCCAACTATCGATTCTTATGGGAGGGAATTCCTGGCGATGCCGGTCCCACGAGTCGTCGGAGTCGGATCCAACAACTTGTGGAAGTCTATTGATAGCAGCTGCCAAGCCTCGAAATGGCTTGGCAGCAGTGGAGTTCCTGAATCCAGTTCCTCCCAATGCTTTTGTGTAGGAGAACCGGCCGTCGAATGCCCGCAAGCGGCTCGACAAGTCGCTATCCCCTCCTAAATAGTAGTATGCATCCACTCGGAAGTCGAACGGTGCATTCCTTTTCCTTCCTCGGTAATCTGGAAAAACTGCTACGGGCGGGGGGCATTGTTCCATTGTCCCTGGAACTCCAACTGGCCAACAGTCGCGTGGGCGAGGATCATGATCGCTCTGGATGGATCTCCCCCGTTTCCCTGCTGCCGGCTCCCCTCCCAATCGGAATTCAAAGGACCCATCGATGCGCATCGCTCATCTGATCACGCGCATGATTGTTGGCGGCGCCCAGGAAAACACCCTGTACAACTGTCTGGATCTGCAGGAGCAATTCGACGACCAAGTGGTCCTGATCACAGGCCCAACCCAGGGTCCGGAAGGTCGGTTGCTGGAGCAGGGTAGGGGGCGAGGACTGCAGGTAATCGAAATCCCCTCCCTGCGTCGGTCGATCCATCCGATCCGGGATGCCTTCGCCTATCGTCATCTGATGCGGGTGCTAAAGGAGTTTCAGCCTGAGGTCGTTCATACGCATAGCGCCAAAGCAGGACTGCTGGGCCGCGCGGCTGCATGGTCGCTGCCGGATCTCATGGGACTCCGTTCCGACGGTTCGCGTCGACTGCCTCGCCATCAGCGACCACCCTTGGTGATCCATACGGTCCACGGCGCTCCTTTTCATCGCTATCAGTCGTCAGCCTCGAGGAACTTTTTCATCGCATGCGAACGCTGGGCGGCCAAGCGTTGCCACCATATGATCTGTGTCGCCGACGCCATGACCGATGCGTTGGTTCAAGCCAACGTCGCACCCGCTACGTCATTCACGACCATCTACAGCGGTATGGAGATTGAGCCTTTCCTGGAGGCGAAGAGCCATCGTGAATCGATGAGGCAGCAATTGGGATTCCATCCGCAGGATATCGTCGTCGGCAAAGTCGCTCGACTGTTTCACCTGAAAGGGCACTCCCTGCTGATCGAAGCCGCACGCATCGCCGTCCAGAGTCAGCCGCAGTTGAAGTTCCTGCTGATGGGGGACGGCATTCTCAAGTCGGAACTGGAGTCGCAGATCGATGCTGCCGGACTGAGACACCATTTCCTTTTCGCAGGTCTGGTCCCTCCCGAACAGATGCCCCGCTACCTGAGCACCTGCGATATCCTTGCCCACTGCAGCCTTCGTGAAGGCCTCGCACGAGCCCTCCCTCAGGCGCTCCTGTGCGGTATCCCAGCCATCAGTTTCGATATCGATGGCGCACGTGAAGTCGTCTTCGATCGCGTTACCGGCAGATTGATCGCGCCCGAAGATGTCCCAGGTCTGGCGGAAGCGATTGTGGAGCTTGCCAAACGATCTGACTTGCGGGAAGCCTGGGGTAACGAGGGGAAAAATCGTTGCTCTCGGCAATTCGACCACCGGCAGATGACGGCCCAGATCCGTAGCCTCTACCAGCAATGGCTCGATCGCCTCGCCGGCCCCACGGCCTCCACGCCCCTCAGGAAGTAAGGAACAACTGCCCTCCACAGAACCCCCTTCCTTTTATGGGAGTCTCTCTTGGCCTATGATGACCTGTAGGTGGAAGCCGGGACGGACAGGCCGAAGCCATTTGCAACCTCCTGGAGCTCATGCCGCATGACGAAGGTCCCCAATTTCCTGGGCCCCTACCGACTGGCCCGTCTGATCCGAATGGGAAGTACCTGCCAGGTGTGGGAAGCGATCGAAGCGACCAGCGGCAAACGCTACGCGCTGAAAGTGCTCCGCATGGACCAGCGCACCAACAAAGATGAAATTGCAGCACTGAAGCACGAATTTGAAGTCGCCAACTCGCTGGCGCACAAGAATCTGATCAAGATCCACCAATTCGTCACCGACGCCGAAACTCCCTTTCTGGTTCTCGAACTGTTCAGCGAATTGAACATGAAGCAGGCCCTCCGACGCGGCCCCGATTCGCTCGCTTTCATGCTGGATAAAATTCTCGAACAGTGCGTCGAATCGCTCTATTACCTGCACAGCAAGGGATACGTCCACTGCGACGTCAAACCCGATAACTTCCTGGTCAGCCGGGAAGGCGAAGTCAAACTGATCGACTTCACGATTTCTCAGAAAATGACTAGTGGACTGGGCAAACTGTTTCGCCGTCGCTCCAAGGCGATCCAGGGAACCCGCAGTTACATGTCCCCCGAACAGATCCGCGGTGAATCGCTCGACGCTCGCGCTGATATCTACAGCCTGGGATGCGTTCTCTACGAACTGGTGGTCGGCAAACCTCCCTTCACCGGAGAAAGCCCCAATGATCTGCTGAACAAACACCTGTCCGCTTCGATCCCCAATCCCATCGTCGGCAACGAAAACGTCACGCCGGAGTACGCCAACATGGTCCGTTCCATGATGGCCAAAAGGCCGGATCAGCGACCCCAATCGATGTGGGATGTGCTGAAACTGGTGCGTGCCACCAAGGTCTTCAAGAAACCTCCTCGTATTCCGGACCGTTCCATCTTCGACGAATTCCCAACCGGTGGCCGGGTTGAAGCACCCCAGACCGCTCAGCAACAGGCCGAAGCTCAGAAAGCGGCATCTCAGCAACCCCCCACCCAGTCCTGATCGGTTGTTCCATCGCACCCGATTCTCACTTTTGGTAAAACCCGATCTGTTCTTGGTCCAATTCCTCGACACTTGAGGCGTTTTCAGGATGGAAGTGCAAGCCCCGCCGGGATTCGAATTCGAACTCCCGATGCTCCAAATCGAAAAGCAGATCGAACTGCTGGAACAGTCCGCGCCCACCCCCGAAGTCCAGGATGCGATTCGCCAACTGCAGAAGCAGTGGAACGAAACCACCTCGCAGATCTACGGGAACCTTTCCCCCTGGCAGATCGTGCAGGTCAGCCGCCATCGCGATCGGCCCTACACCCGGGACTACCTCGATCTGGCCTTCGATGATTTCATCGAACTGCACGGCGACAAGTTCTTCGGCGACGATCGCGCGATCCTTACCGGATTTGCCAAACTGGGCCGGCACAAGGTCATGGTGGTCGGACACCAGAAAGGACGAACCTACAAGGAACGCGCGGCGTGCCACTTCGGCTGCGCTCATCCGGAAGGCTACCGCAAGGCGATGATCAAAATGAAGCTGGCGGAAAAGTATGGGATGCCCATCGTCTGCTTCATCGATACTCCAGGCGCCTATCCAGGAGTCGGCGCTGAAGAACGGGGCCAGGCGCAGGTGATTGCTGAAAGTATGTTCCTGATGAGCCGCCTGAAGACTCCGATCATCTGTGTCGTCATCGGCGAAGGTGGTTCGGGAGGGGCTCTTGGCATCGGAGTGGGCGACCGGATCGCAATCCTTCAGTATGCCTACTACTCTGTCATCTCCCCGGAAGGCTGCGCCGGGATCCTCTGGAAAAGCCACCAGCATGCACCGAAAGCTGCTGATGCACTCCGTTTCACCTCCAAGCACTTGGCCCAGCTGAAGGTCGTCGACGATGTCCTGGAAGAACCGCTTGGGGGCGCTCATCGCGATCACCACCAGATGGCCTCACGACTGAAAGGCTACCTCTCCCGTTCCCTTGATCAACTTCGCCGCACTCCCATCGAGCAGCTGGTAGAAAATCGCTACGAGAAATTCCGCGACCTGGGCGCCTACCTCGAACGACTTGAGGATGGACAAGTGACCCCCGCTGGCTCCCCCATCATTTCGGAAATCTGACTCCGCGCGGCCAGCCTCCACGCTCACCCCTCTCTCCGTCTCCATTCTCTACCCGTTCTCGTCTCACTGGCTTCAAGCAGACTCCTATGCTCTACCCAACACGACTTCAATCAACTCGAATCGTTTTCCTCAGTCTGCTTGTAGCCCTCCTGAGCCAACTTCCGGCTGCCGCCCAGTCGCGGCAAGATGAAATCCAAGTTCCTTTTCAGCGCATCGAAATGGAGACCTACCAGAACTTCCTCAAGAATTGGGACGACGCCAAAAATCCAATCCTTGTGGCATTGGTCGAGTCTCCAGAGCAGTACGAGAACTTATTCGGTGCCGCAGCTTTTCAGGGCAACAGAAAACCATTCGCTCCTCCCCACGATCTCTTCCAGAAGGAATGCATCCTCGTCGTGGGTCGCGTCATCCCCGCCAGCGGCGATCGAAGTAAGATCATGCAGGTGAAGTCATTGATGCAGCGCGGTAACACACTGGAATTGTCCTTCAGCTTTCAACCGCCAAAAGATCCCGCCAGCTCCCAGGAGAAACACTGGCTACAGCTGCGCATCCCCAAAGGCTCCTTCGACCTAGTTCGCTTCCTGGAAAATGACAAACCGGTTGCAGAGCTCCATCGGAAACAAGGCCAGTGGGCCAGCCCCATCCCTCCCAGGGACTGACCCCGCAATTTCTCCCACAGGTATTTGCAGGCTCAGTCGATCGGCAAGCCGCTGGCTTCCGTAAAGCGATCCAACAGCGATCGCATCGCTGTGTAATGAACCGCCTGGACGAACTCGCGAGGCCCCGCCAACTCGATCGCCCGCTGCGCCTGTGCGTCGGTCAGTTGCACAGGGGAGGCCGCCAGCTGCTTGGCCACCGTCAGCAACGCTCGGTCCCTGGCGGTCAAATTCCTCTCCGAATCAACCAATTCAAAACGCTCCAATTCGGCGATCTGTTCGCCGCTTTGTCCTAGCGATTCTAAACGACTTTGTGCTTCAGCCAGCGCATACCAGGCGCCGTTCTGACGCGCGATCACCCAGGCAAGGCGCGCTCGAGTCAAATCGCTCAAATCCAACTGCTGCTCGACCGCCAGCAACGCTGCCACCTGCCGTTTGCCAGCGACCGGGAAATTCGCTAGCAACCGTATCCAGTTGGGGACCTTTTCCGGTATCTCCAGATCGCCGAACACCACTCGCGTCTGTTCGACTGATGGAAGCGGAAACCGCGCCTTGCGGTCCCTGGCCAATCGCAATCCCTCCTCCACCGAAAGCGCTGCCACGTCGGCTTCCTGTCTTCCTCGCGTCTCCACTACCTCCGACGAGGCATCCAAAAGATCGTCTGCCAACAGGACCGATTTCTTCTTGGCCAGAATTGGGTTGGTAGCCGTCAGATAGCTGTGTTCCTCGGTGTTCGAAGCACCGAAGTTGCCACCTGTCTTTGATTGCGGTACGCCAACTCCTTCCTTCCAGCGATTGATGGCGTTGTTGCCCGCCACCGACAAGATCATCTCCAGAATCTGCAGATCGGTGAAATCCTTCCTACATGCGTCGACGTCTGAGTCGACTAGTCGATGTGGTTCCCGAGTCAATCGCCTAGCCAAGCCAAAGGCCGCCTGCTCCGATGGGGGAAACTGCGACCAGTCGAGGTCCAGCGCGGCGATCTGATCGTCGGTCATCCCGACCGACTGCAACTTCGATTCCTGATGCCCCAGGCAGTATTGGCAATTGTTGACGCGCGATGCGATCCAGAAGAGCCTCGTTTTGAATCCGTAATCGAGTGTAAGTGCTGGGTCGGGTTCCTGAACCGGCCGATTGTCACTGGGCTGCCGCGCTTGCGGTGGCATCCCACCGAAGTTTAGATAGCCACGGGCGCCCGAGCCGCCAGGCAGGAACAGCCGGGTCAGTCGCGATTCGTAGCTGAGGCCTCGTGCGTCATTCTGCGATCGCTCTTCCTCCGTGACCGGCGGCAACTCCACTCGCGCCCGTCGCTCCTTCATCTCCTCCAGCAACCGCTTGGTTGTCTCCCGATCGACCGGTGTCGGCCGCGGCTTGCTGGCCACTTCTTCCTGCCCCTTGGGCTTCATGTTGTAGTACTGATAGAAGGGATTACCCGTCTCCAGCGTCAGTTGGAAACCGTTGCTGATTCGCGTCATGTAGTTGTAGCGACTGATGTTGACCAGCATAAAAAATGCGCGTTGATCTCCGAATCCACTTCGCAGCGCATCCACCTGCTCCTTGGTGAGCGATCGAGCAGAACGTGTCAGCTGACGGGCAAGGTCGAGTGCCTTCTGTTCGGCTTGGCTGAACGCAGACCAGTCATTGCCCGCCAGCTGACGACTCAGATCAGCAATCTTCTCTTTGCTCAATCCCGTCACCTCCCAGTTCATCTCGCAATGTCCCATGCAATAAGGACACTTGACGGCATCGGTGACCATCCAGAAAAGACAATTGCCGAACGGACGATCCCAGTTCTGAGAGATCTCCGAGCCGGCCGCGCGAAGGTAGATTTCAAAGGGCACCGCCAGCTCATGCGCGTAGCCGAACGAAACCTTGTACCAGACGATGTCGCTGGCCGATGGCATCAGACCCTCGGGCAGCTTGGCTGCAAACTCCTGCCAGTCGGGCACCCTCAGCCGAGTCTTCCTCGCCCGCTGCGTCTGCAACCGCTCCTGCAATCGCTCGTAGGGCAGCCAAGTATGCTGCTCCTGTTCCTCGATGATGTCCTTGGGCTGCGCTTCTGGGCTACCCACCTGAGGCGGTGTTTTGTTCGAAGGTGCCTGGGCTGCCCGCACCAGCGAATCGGGAGAAAACCGCACCGCCACCGGCGCCATCGGTTCCCCTTCCTGAGTCTCAATCCCCAGGCAGATCAAAAGACGATCCTGGAAATTGGCGTAGGCTTGATGCAGGACCATCGCAGCTGCAGTCCGATCATCGAACAAACGAACCAGCTCGGAAAACTGCTCATCTGTCACGGCGTCTGAATCCAGCGTCATCCCGCGAGCGAACTCGATGGCCGCCCGCTCACCCTCACCCCAGACCGATCGGTCCCCCTCGGTGAAGGCTTTCCAGCGGGAAGCGTCCACTCCAGCTCGCTCCGCATCCAGCGTTGCAATCTCCATCGCGTACAGGCTGCCATTCGCCTTGGCTGTCGTCCATCGCATCGCAGCTCGCAGTTTTCCATCGACCGGCCCCAGCACCCGATGGGCATAATCGAGCTCCAGGAAGGCGGCTGCCGTCTTGGGCATCTCCCGCGCCACCATGCGGATCCAGGAGGGCAGGGGAGGCTTCGCCCCATCGGCAGACTGCGGCATCGTCTCCCAGCAGGTTTCGCTGGAGGGAGGCAGAGGCCATCCCATCCTGGTGGTTGCCGCTTGCTGTCCCCATGCGAAGGACGCCAGCAGGAAAAGCCATCCGAAGGTAAGCCAAGCTGCAGCAGGTCGCATCTGTATTCGATTCATCTGACGCCTCGCCGATCGTTGGGCCGCGACCCAATAAAGGAGAAGAAAAGAGTGGTGCGATCAAACGATTGCACTCCCGTCATGCTACCGCTCTCGCAAGCCGTCGGACAACCCGAGGAGTCGCAGCCAGCAAGAGTATTTCCTAAGTTCCAAATAGCACTGACATCCCGGCTCTTTGCCTCCGGGGATTCAGAAACCTTAGCAGACCATCTTGCGTCTACCTGAGATCTTTTCAGTTACGTCAGGAGGTCCTCGGGTAAAAGTTCGCGTCAGTCGATCGACATGGCCTTCTTCGACTCACCCCAGGCAGGAATGCCGATGGTTTGCAATCTCCTGAAGCTCGATCCATTCTTCGTAGCCAGCGGCCGAATGCATCGCGAAAATTAACCTTCACCAGAAACTCCCTTCGACTCACCGATGTCCACGGACGGATCGTCCATCGATTGCTTTTTTACGAAAACGGCAGCCCTTCGACTCGCAAGCGGAAGTTCTATTCGTAGTACTGGCCGCATGCAAGAAAGAGTTGGAAGTCCTCCCAGCGGATCTCACTCAAGTCAACGACAGGGTTCCGTGGGGCCGCGACAGAGGGGCCAAGGGTAAGTATTCGCCCCTCATCTTCCCCGGAGATCCAGCCTCCGAAAGAACCTTGCGTCGCGCATTCCAGATAGGAGGGAGTGGAAAAGTTGTACCAGCTGTGACCTCGTGGTGATTCGACTCCTCCCCAAATCCCATCCTGCTCCAAAATCCCTTGCTCGGACATCTCGCGAAGGTCGACAATTTGCCCGATCAAAAAGCGTTCCCACTCTTCGAACCGACAGACTTCGTCGTCCTCGTCTTCGAGAGTTGGAGCCTTCAAGCCCATCTTTACTTCAAGACAAGCTGCAAGGTCGTTGGTGCCGATCGTTGCTTGAGAAGTCCGCCACGACTCACGGAACGGAGGTGCAGGATCAGTGTAAGCCGAAGCGATCAATCCATAGAACTCATCTAAGGACAGCGAATTCTGATCGCGAAAACGGCCAGCCCCCTGCCACAACGCCCTTAGGTATTCCTCCAAGTCGCGTGAATGAAACTTTTTGCCTCCATTTTTTGTCTGACCTGTCAGAAACCTCCAGGCCCTCGTTAGCAGGTTGGTGTCCACCTCATCAGGAACTTGCGTCTTGTGGGTGCGGCAAAGGTTTTGGATTGCAACGTAGAGATCCCGATTTGTTTTGAGTTGAATCATGCAAACATCCCCGATGTGCCTCAGCAATCCGCTATCACCTACTGGCCGGAGGGCTCTGGGAAGACGAGATATTGCGACGGAACGCTCTCAGTCAGCCAAACCCCATTGGCCGACAGAAAGAATGAGAACCCTGCATGATGCATCGCTCTGGCAAGCACCACCAAAACGACTGGACGGCCATGCCTTTGGCCAGTACGCGTCGCAGTACCAACGTCCTGTGACAGATGAACATGTTGACGGCTCGCGGCATGAAGGCCTTCAGCACGGATCGACTCAAGGAACCGCGATGCTGTCCCGTGATACAGTCTTTCTGGAGGCTCCTCTGCCGCTAATCCCAAATCGACAACAACAGAATGCCCCTGGTTTGCTCGGATCCGGCGACCATCTTCACTGAATGCGAATCTGCGCTTGTCATTTTCCACCACCAGTTGGTCCAGGAACTCTCGAGTGATCGGTCTGCCGCTTTGACAGACCAAGCGAATCAGTTCCTCAACATCCGCCCAACCGTGGTCATCTAGGGCAAGCCCAATTTCCTCCGGCTTATGGCGCAAGACCAGGCTTAGGAATTTACTCAGCGCAACCAAGTCCTCCGGCATGATCCTCAATACTCCACGGGGTGCCACATGGACTTCTAGCCGATCGCTCTCAATATGAAAACCCAATCCTTACGCGGGGCAGGAGCTTTTCAGGTGAATGACTCTCGGTAGTCCAAATTGCAGTTGATGAAGGTTCCATCGCGGCACGATTTGCAGCAGTTTTGCGATTCCTGCAGAGTATTGCCGGCAGGCCCCAGCAAGCAGATGGAAGAGCCCGTACCAACATAGAACGAGACGGAGGATTTAGACAGCGTATTCCGAGACTGTTCTATGGAAGACGCAACTTCTGCTTGAGATGCCATCGCATTTCGACGACTTCTACCGCGGCGTAGGTTTCGATCACCAAAGACCGTGATGAAAATACCATTGCTAGCAACAATCGATTCACCTTCCCACTAGGCGCTACGAGAGAAATTCTCTGCGATGGGAATACGATGCCACCAGCCGGATCCCCTGCCCGATATTGGGATCTCCGGAGCTAGATAGAAAGCTCGAGGTGGCAGAATGAGTAAGGGAAAAGCTCATAGAGAAGTGGCGTGCAGTGTGTTGTTCTGGGGAAGGGCGGTACATATCTGCTCGCCAATCAAAAACAAGGCACGCGGTGGAGCAATCATCGGACTTGTTGAAAGCGGGTGGATGGAAGGTAGGGCAGGGGGGCACGGCGGAGAGAGAGGAATACCCGCTCAGGTAAAGTCACGCGGAGCGGGCCAGGACCGCTTCCTGGCGCTGGCGTTTAGTGGAGGGTAAGCAGAAAAACGCTTTCGGCGAGCGATATCTCACGGATGGGGCTACCCTCAAGGATGTGCCAGACCTGTAGTGTTCTATGCGCGAGCCGCTTGCCTCTAGAAAGTGAGTGCCATGTGGCGGAAAACTCACCGGGCGACCAACTCACCGGGCGACCAACTCACCGGGCGACCAACTCACCGGGCGACCAACTCACCGGGCGACCAACGCACAGCGCGACAAACAAAACCGGCGACAAACGCGACGCGCG
>JBEISR010000047.1:0-23327 GCA_040375295.1 Planctomycetaceae bacterium | reverse complement strand
TTCCTTCGGCAGTGCGCTGGCCCAGTGGATGACCAGATGCGGTTGGTCGGTGCCGAAGATTTTCTTCCGGGAATACTTGTTGCACAGCAGGTGCTCAATCCGCAGGCTAACACAGCTTTTCCCCGCACCAGCACCGTTCAACAGCAGAAGGCTTTTCTGATGGTTGTTTGACTGCTGAGAAGATTTGTGCAGCTCGCTAAGCGCTACGATCAATTGCTCTTCGGGCGGCCCTGCGACATCGACCGGCTTCCACTGGTCTTTTCGATCGCTGGAATCATCTTTCACTTCCCAAGCCAGCTCGGGATCGACCCACCAGTCGAGTCGATGCTTCTCCTTCAGTCGCTTTTCTGTGTTGGGCTGATCCTGTGCCATCTGGCGATCTTTCTACTTCGCTGGACGTTACCTGTCGCTGACTGCTGTCACCCAACGCTCGGACCGCGACGGCGTCGCGAGTCCCTCGCTTCCGCTTCGCCTGCGGTCCGGCTAGTCGATCTTGATGCCTGACTGCAGCTCCGCTGCCCGGGGGATTCCGGATGGACTCAGGGCAACGCGGAAGCCGAAGTCGAAGTTGCGGTACGACGGGTCGCCCCCGAACCGGTACGCCGACCGACAACGCGCGGCCTCGTAGTACCAACTGCCGCCACGGTACACGCGGAACGAGCCCATGACGCCAATCACCAGTGGATCTTCACCCCCGGGTATCGGTGAAGCATGTGTGTCCAATGTCCACTGCATAACGTTTCCCGTCATTCGAAGACCCCATAGATTGGGAAGCTTCGATGACACTGGCAACGTTGATCTAGACGAGTCTCGATTAGAATAATGCGCATACTCAGGCAAAAGGTCTTCTGTCACCTCAATGATGATCTCTTCATCTTCTGCGTTGGTCTGCGCCGCTCGAAAGTAATCTCCGTCGCTGCCAGCTCGCGCGCTGTACTCCCACTGGGCTTCCGTTGGCAGTGTGACTCGATACGGCTGATTGTTCACCACCACCTCGCCTACAAAACGGCTGAACCACCATGCGTCATACCAATTCACATAAACGGCTGGTTGATCGTCCTTCCCGAATCTATCACTATCCTTTCCTTTTTCCCCCACGTATGGATCATCAAATAGTCGAAACTGTGCATTTGATAGAAGCAGCTTCTGCATACCGAAGCGGGACAGTGTGACAGTCTTCTTGTCTTTCTTTTCAGCGCCCATCAGGAATTCGCCCGTGTCGCCATCGAGACCAGAACCACTACCTTGACCAAGGATCTGATAGGATTCAGGATCTACCAACGACTTCGCGATCTTTTGCTTCTCTATGCCATGATCGCCGCGCAACAACGCCGCAAATTGCTGGTGTATTGCGTCAGTCATGGCGTCCGAAAATCGCAAGCTTATCTTGCGCTGATTTTTCTGTTCTTGATGATCGGCTGCAACCCGTCGATCCAACTTCATCGCGTGGATCCAAGCCTTCGTCATAAATTCCGTGGGGCGGCGACCGCTATGTGGCCGAGTCGTCAGGAATCGAAGAAAGTCGCGATAGCTCTCTCTTCGCACGCACCAAGACTTTCCGGAAACGACTGGCATGTCCAACGCATACTGCCAAACGTCTTCCCACCCCTTGTCCAAGATCCAATGGATCGCGCTCTGCTTCTCATGCGAGCCGACCAAGTCATTTTGAGTCGCCTGATCGGTCAGGTAGCGCGCGATATAGAATTCCTGCACCCGTCGACTGTAGAAACTGATGCTGTCAGCACGGATATCACCTTGGGTCGCGCCATTATTCAGTTCCAGCTTCTCGATGAATTTTCGGGAAATCCTCCAGATGCCATCAATACTGTCGTTTCCAATTCTTCGCTGCCAGCTTGCATCACGGAATCTCTGCTGTGCACCTTCCCAAATTTTGTCGACGTTTTCCTGAATCTCATTAATATCATCGCCCTTGACTTCTCCCCATTGTTCATTGACAGCCATCTCCATCGCCACGGCACCCAGTGCCCTCTGGATGTGACTGCGCCATTTGGGGACATTCTTGGGTGATTTAATCAAATTGCGGTTTTTGGCCTTCTTCAATTCACGCTCGATCAGTTTCTCGGAGGTGTCACTGAAGAGATCGCTTGGGCTTTCCCACTTGGGAGGTGAGTCTTCGCGTACCAGGGCATACTCCCACTGTCCTGCAATCGCTCGGAGGATGTACGGAAAACCAAGAAGAGGCTCCCAGTCGTTTGCTTTTAACCTTCCCCCGACCGATGCCCTCCAGTCGACATCGCCAATCGCTTTCTTCATGTAGTCATCTTGCTGCTCTTTGGTGAAGCGATTGATCCGAATTCGATCAAAATGATCTATCTGAAACAGTTCCTCCTTCAAGAACTCGGTGTTCACTGCGTAACTGCGACTGGTAAAGATCCACTGCACTTCGGCCATCGTCTGCAAGAACAGCCGATTGAGTTCTTTTTGCGCTTTACCAAATTCATCGTAGGCATCCGCGATGATCACAAGCCTCCGCTTTTCCTTCGCGTAGCGCACGGTTTCCCGAATACGCTGCTCCCACCTTTCCTCATTTCCTCCAGGATCCTTGGCCTTCGCCGCATCCTGCAGCAATGGGTCGGCAATAAGGTAGTCCTCCAGCAATGGGACAGGCTTTCCGATCGGCGGCAACTTCCCCGACCAGTGGACTACCAAGCGCGGAGCGGTGTCATTGAAAATTCTGGGCGAGATCTTTCTGTGCGACAGAAAGCACTCGATCCTCAACGACAGGACGGTTTTCCCAGCACCTGCCTGATCCAAAACCAAGAGGTGTTTCTTCTTGTCGACCATCTGCTTGAGGGCTAGGATCAATTGACCATCAGGATCACCACCAATGGATTTATTTGTCCATTCAACGAGATTTCCTTCCGCGTTTTTGTCCTGTGGTATCTCCCAACTGAGACTAGGACCCAGATACCAATCGAGGCGCAGCTGTTTTCTGTTTCTTTGAAACGGATCCAACCACTCTTTCTGCATGGCGTACCTTACCCTCAGCCTCGTGCAAAACCACAGCTCGAAATGACTCCTTATTGAAGATGTTTCCTTCCAGGTATGCAACGATCCGCAACCTATTTTTACGGCCTATTGGCATCTTCCACTTTTGGAGGCTCGGCGGTGCAGCCCCGGATCCCGGACTGCATCACGACTTGCCGTATCGTGGCTCACCTGGGAAAGTAAATCATCGTGCGTGGACTGCGATGTCGAAGGAGTCCCGATGCCAACATCGCCGAGAAAGACAGAAGCCTACGGCCTATCGCTTGCTCCCTCTTCACGCTTGCGGGAAGAAGGGAAGGGGATGAAAGATGCGGGTGAGCGAACTAATGTTGATCCCCCTCTCTCTGGCCCTCTCCTCAAATCGCGGCCACGACTCCGGTCGCTGGCGCCACCGGCAGAGGATGTGTCGTCCCTACGGGCCTGAAGAAAAGCCATTGCGATTAGCAATGTAGGGTGTGTGAGTCGATCGCATGGCTTGTGAGGCAAGTTGACTTGGCTAGTCTGGTTCTGGTGTGTTTGCGGTCAGATCTTCAAGGCAAACACGCCTCATCTGGATCACTGGTCAACCACCCCATGAGGACTCGTCTGCACCGACCGCTACACACAAACTACAAGAAACCTGTAGGGTGTGTGAGTCGATCGCATGGCTTGTGAGGCAAGTTGACTTGGCTAGTGGTCGGTTCATGAAATGTCGACCTGACTCCTTCGTCGCGATCGCGAACACACCGGAACCAAGCGTTGAATAGACAACAAAGCCCCCTCTCCCTACCTCTCCCCCATCGCTACGCGACGGGGGAGAGGAGCAAGAAAAGGAGGTTGGTTGCACAGATAGAAACCGGTGGCTCGCGCCACCGGCAGCTCGATGCCAGCCCTCCGGGCCTAAAGAGAGAAGGTCGAAGCAGCGAACTTAAACAATTTCAACATCCATAGCCATGTCCGCACGGGCGGGACGCCGGTGCCACGAGGTGGGTCTCGTAATCGACTCTCTGTTTACCCACATTTGCAGCCCCGGAGGGGCGACATAACCTTTGCCGGGGCCGCGAGGCCCCGGGGCTCGAAAGAAAGAACCTCCTTCCTATCCCACCCTGTGGCTCGCGCCACCGGCATTTCCATGCCGGCCCTCAGTGCTCGGTTTGGAATGCGTTGTCGGTCATCGGACAGAAGTCTGATGCGCATGCAAGCTCCACCTGAAGCGTCTACGGCGACTCTCCTTTCGGCATATCCTGCCATGGGCCAGTTTCCTGTCGCCACTACCCGAATCTGGTAAGCTCTCGACGAAAGAATGTATGCAGTCGCCGGGAGACTCTTTCAGACCATGAATAAGCCGTTCGGAATCGGGGCGGGACTCTTGATCGCGATGGTGACTCTGGTCATCCGCATTCTGTACTTGGCGGCGATCGTTTTTTCTTGGGGGATCGTGCCACTGCTCTTTCCGGTGATCGGGGAAGTGGTCGGCTACTACGGTATCCGAAAGATCATCCAGACCTGGCGCTGGCCGGACGATCCAAAGGCTATCACCTACGCCGCCAAGTGGATCGCGATCCTGACGCAACTCCTCTCGGCTCTCGCTATCACGCTGATCTGCCTGGGGCTCTATTTCACTTTCTTCCCACTGCTGATCATTCCTCCAACCTCGATCGGGGCCTTTTTTAACACCCGTCTGCTTGTGAGGTCCTTTCGGCAACCGCAGATGCTTTAGGAAGAGCGTTCGTGTGGGGTGGTCTCGAGCGACTGGTTGTACAAGAGCCTGAGGAATCGTTGCGTGGCAGAACGGTCCGCTCGTTCGCTGATCCAGTGATCTGCTGTCCTTTGGGGGGCTTGAAGGTACTGGAAGGTTTCGATCGACAACTAACGCTGAAAGGCGCGAGCGGTGATGGAGATGCGGCGACCGGTGGCTTTGGTGGTTTTGACGATCTCGTGCATCCAGCTCTGGTTGGTCGCAAAGGGCATCACAATCACACTGCCGCTAGCCACTGGGAAGTCGATGGTTCCCTGCCCTTGGAAAGGACGGACCCTGAAGGTGCGGGTTTCGCCCAGCGAAATAGTGACGATCGGTGCGTCTGGGGCGAGGTTCTTGGTGCTGTCTCGGTGCTTGCCGATGTAATGGCCCAGCTGTCCGTCATACCAGTTCAAAAGGAGTCCGTTTAGCTTGGGATGGATGAGCTGCACCCAGGCCAAGTAGGGCTCCAGGATTGCTGATACAGGAAGAGCGGTATTGGTCTGACCGCTGTAGAGGTAGTCTTTTCCGTACGCTTGCTGCCAGCGTGGGGTGGGAACCAGTTTCCCATGGATCAGGATCTTGGTGTACTCGGCTGGATGCATGCTCCAGAGCGATTCGAATTGGTCGCTGGATGGGATAAGACTTGGTGGCAGCCGGCCTACCAGGAGGTGGTGATCGGGGCCGAGCGGATGACGCTCCAGGGCAGGCGTATCTTCAGGTGTATTCGATTCGCTTGACATCGATAGGGTCTCTCGATTGCCTTCCTTTCCATCAGGTAGATTCCTCTGCATTTTCGCCAGTGCTAGGGTGAAAGGCTATGGCTTGGATTTTTCGAGGCATGGCTCGGGGGTAAAGCGTAGGTGAGTGAATGTTTCTCCGGAGAGTGAAAAGGGGGGGAAGTGGGTAGGGCTTCGGCGCAAGTCCAGTGGCTGCCGCCACTGGCGGGGGAAGTGTCGGCCCTATGGGCCTGAGAAGAACCATTGCCACCGGTGGATTCAACCAAAGTCGACATCGTTCTCGGCTCCGCACGGGCGGGACGCCCGTGCCACGATGTGGATCTCGTAAACGACTCTCTGTTTACCCACAACACCAGCCCCGGAGGGGCGGCATTGCTTCTGCCGGGGCCGCGAGGCCCCGGGGTTCGAAGGAGAAAAACTCCCTTCTGTCCCCACCGGTATTTCGATATCGCCCCTCCGGGCCTCGATTGCGATGCGATGAATCTCGACGGGCAGACAGACAAGCCAAACCGATTTGAATTCGAGAACCTGCCGCCGCTTCCGCTACCAACCCTTCACTCTCTCCCTTGGAACTGAAAATGGCGCAGATCGCCCGTCTTGCGACTCGAATTCTCGTGTGGAATCGTTAGGCCCAAGGATGTATGATTCGGGGACTATCTACAGGAAAGGGAGAACTGGTATGCCAGACGAAATTAGCCTGATGGTCACCCCCGAGGGATTGAACGCATTGGCCGGTATGGGATTGGCACCCAAGAGCCAGTCACGTTTGGACGAACTGCTGGCGAAGAATGTCGAAAACAAGCTTTCTGCCGAAGAATCCCAGGAACTAGACCAACTGCTGATGCAAGTCGATGAACTGAACATCCTGAAAGCTCGCGCGGCGGCAACTCTGCATCGAATGAAGAGTTAGGGGTTGCCTTGAGCGTCTACATTGCTGCCGAGCTCAGGCGACATGTTCGTGCACACTTCTTTCAAAGATGTGCCTACTGCCAATCGAGCGAAGCGCTGACGGTTGTTACCTTTGAAGTCGAACATATCCAGCCGCTGTCGGTTGGCGGCCAAACAACCTTCGAAAACCTCTGCCTTGCTTCCCCTTCCTGCAATCGCCACAAAGGCAATCGAGTCTTCGGAGTCACCGATGAAGGGACCCAGGCACGGCTGTTCCACCCTCATCGCGATCGCTGGCTCGATCACTTTGATTGGTCTGTCAACAGCACCTTGATTGTTGGGCTAACAGACATCGGTATCGCCACAGTCAACTCGCTTCGTATGAATCGATCCCTTCTGGTCGAGGTGCGTTCGCTTTGGGTTACCCTTGGCAAGCACCCACCGAATTGAGCAAATGGAGCTTGCTAGGTTGATCGACACTGCAATCTATGAATCGACCACTCTCCCTAGCCCTCTCCCCCATCGCTACGCGACGGGTGAGAGGGGAAAGAAGAAGGAGGTTGATTGGTGAGCTAGAAACCGGTGGCTGTCGCCACCGGCATGGGAAGTGTCGGCCCTACGGGCCTGAAGAGCGATTGCGGAACAAGGTCTGGTTCTGGTGTGTTTGCGGTCAGATCTTCACGGCAAATTCGCTTCATCTTGATCACCGGTCAGCTACCCCATGATGACTTGCCTGCGCCGACCGCTACACACACCCTACAAGAGTCCCGTAGGGTGTGTGAGCCGATCGCATGGCTCGATTGACGAGATGACTTCACCAGGGGTCCGGTGATGAAACATCGGCATGACTCCATCGTCGCGATCGCGAACACACGAGAACCAGTTTCCCTTTTCCCGCAAGTAACAGTGCATCCCCTCTCACTAAACGCAAGGTGCTGCTCAAACCAACTGTCCGATCACCCGGGTGATGTGGCGGAGTTGCTGGTCACCGAGCGGATGGTCGGGCATCGATAATCGGACCATGCCCCTGTCATAGCCAGTCAGCGCTACCCCAAGCTCCGACGCTCGCTGCCTCAACCACTCGCCTCGCCAGGCTCGACGCCCCTTCCGCTCCGATGGCTTCAGTAGCAGAACACCACTGCGAAGCGGTCGGTCAGGCACCCTCGCCTCCCAGCCCGCTGACAATATCCCAGGGAGCAGCCGATCGGCATTCCGCTGTCTCACCGTAAGCCTTCTCTGACGCTCCCCAGCCCGAACGGCATCCCTCAAGGCCCCGGCCACACCAAAGAGATTCGATAGGCTCACTGTCTCGCCCGCTCTCCTCCGCCGCCCTCGCTGAAAATCCTCTACGAACTGTAGCAGTGGATCTGTTGCTAGTGGGTTCTCCGCCTCCAACAGCTCGTCTCTTACCGCTGCCTCCAGAGGGCCCCTGGTCTCCTCGCGTCCAAACAGCGCAAGCCCCAGCGGGTAATAGGCACCCAGCCACTTGTGGCATCCAGCCAGATAAAGGTCCGCCACGCCAGCTTGAACATCCGCTCCAACATGGCAGTAATCCTGCGCCCCATCGACCACGACGAATCGGCAATGCTCCCTCACTCTTTCCACGACACGTGTGATCGGTAGCCGCCCCCCGAGCGAACTGACGGAGGTCAGGAACATCCCGTCGCAGTCGTATCGAAAAAAGCAATCGATCAGCCGCTCGGCAATCGCATCCTCCGACTCCTGCCGAAGGAGCACCTGATCTGCCAGATGTAGCGTCACCGAATCCTTTCCCTGCCGACGGCACTCGCTATGAAAGATCTGGCGATAGGTCGGCCAAGTCAGGTCGGTCGTCAGTACCATCCGGCATCGCTGCCAAAGCTGCCGAGCTGCAAACTGCATCAGCACAGCCGCTCGCGATGAAACCAACACCGGCAAATCGTCCTCCAGCCCCGCTTGCTGCCGTAGCGATTTTTTGAAGCTTGCAATCCCTTCCCAAGGCTCAAGCGCCGGATACAAACCATCAAGTAAGCCTCTTGATGCCTCATAGCCCTCCCGTAGCAACCTCTCCACCGGCACCGAGGCTCCCATGGAGCCCACTAACCGAGCGAAGTCCTGATGGGCTGCCTGAGCCCCTGGAGTCATCTGGCCCATGCGCGCAGTATCGAGGTACAGCATGGTTATCCACCAAGCCTTTCAGAAACAAATAGGGTATGCACAGCTCAATCCACTAGGCTGATTCCTATTGAGACCATCACGCAGAGATACTCAGCGGTGGACTGGAACACGGCATCGCGGCGTCTCATGAAGATCTAGCAACTGGGTGCCAAGCTACCGACTAGCTACTCATCAGATCGCTTCAGTGAATCGTTCACTGTTTGCCTGCAACGACTCGCTGCCTGGAGCTTAGGATTCGCGATCCAATGCTATGCACTAGGTCGCGCGAGGCAATCGATTCAAAACAAGGAGATCGAAAAAAGTTCCAGCCTCTCCCATCGGGCTCTTGCGAGATCGATTTCACGCGGGTCGAAACTGAGTGTGAAGTGCAAGGTCCGACATCGATCATCCAAAAACTGCTCACCGACTGCAGTATCGCCATAGATACCGAAGTCTCCAATCAGATGGCTCTCTGACTCAAGTTCCGACTCCAATACCCATCGCACGTCGATGCCATGAGCGGCTTGGTCGAGGATCCAGTCGTGGATGGGCTGCCTAGGCCGCCGCGGCCCATCCAGAAGCAGCGCATCGGAGAGGATAAAGATCCTCTCGATGCGCATGCCGCGGCCAAGCGCCAGGTAATTGATCTCCATGCTTTGCAGACCCGGGGTATCCTGCCAGTAGGCATCGCTTCGGACCCAGGCGACAGACCGATAGCTGGCCAGCCGATGATGGAGCAGCAGTTGCTCGTAGACCAGCCGCCAAGTTTCGGTGCGAGTGAACTGAATGCGGCCGGCAGTAAGCGATTGGAGTTCCTGGTTCACGGAGGCGAGTTTTAGGGCAGCGATCTCTTCCAGAATGGGATGCTCGAAGTGGACCAGTTGCGTGAAGGCTCTTCGGATCGCAAGGAATTCGGCGTAGAGTCGACTTCGCTTGGCGATGGCGGTCGGTATCTCGAGCGATTCGAGGAGGTCTTTCTGCTGAAGCTCTAGCTCTTTTTGCCTCGTCTGCGAGTCAACCAAAAGTCCAGCGACGCAGCCGACCAGGCCGCTCGAGAAGCCGGTTTGAATCTCTAGCGACCCGAAGGCCGCGACTAGTCCCGAAGCGATCGCCCCAACAGTCACCACCGCCACCGACTTCCACCACCGCATCACGCATCGACCAAAACTCATAGACCTCCGAAACGGTAATCACCATCAAGCCGATGCGATGACCGTCCCTCCGCACCAAAACAAATCCCCTCGGAAGACTATCTCACGCAGAGGGAGAGCTTGTAAAGCAAACGCATGACACAGCCGGAAAGCCGACTGCCCCTGCCTTCAACCTAATAAATCCTTTACCGACCTCCCACCAACGGATGGCGACAATATGTCTTGAATGCCCGTACTTGGAAGCTACCGGACCTCATCGACAGGGAAGCCTGCGAACTCTGTATACTAAAGGATCGCGGTTGACGAACACTGGCAGTCGCTCGTTGAATCAAGACTTCCCGAGGATCGAATCGCGCCCAAGCCTTCCAAATTCTCCTCGTTTTGCTTTTCTATGCCCGAATCATGCTGCTCCCCAAGTTGTCGGAACTTGACCCAGAAGAATCGACCGACGGCTCCACTGAAGCCCTGGGTTTGGATGCCATCGCGGACGAATTGGCATCACTATTGGTCCCAGGGATCCGCGAACGTCACCAGCATCCTAGATTCCTCACCTCGATCGCCGTATCGCTTTACCTCAGCGGGTTCTTTCCTGATCAGGAATACGCCTCTGACCAAGTCAGCGAACCTTGGCAGGTATTTGAATGGCATGTCGTCGAGGGATTGGTTCGCATCTCCGATGACCGCCGGAGCTTGTCGGGGCTCCCTGGGGCTTCGAAGGTTCGCCAGGCCATCGAAAGCCATCTAACCCTCAATGCCCGCCGTTACCTGAAGTCACCGGCAAATAACGGTTTCCACGGAGTCTATCGGGGCCTTGCCAGAGAACTAGCAGTGGAGGAAGCAAACCAGCTTGGACTGGTGGGCATATCGCTGCTTCAGACTTGGGAGGCCGAGCAACAACTCGAAGGCTTCTACGGAGGTGACAGCGGACTAGGCTCCATCCGCCGCCAGCAATTGCTCGATGCGATCGCCGATGGACTCAAAACTGCATCCGTTTCTCGGAAGCCAACTTGGCAGGGATGGAATTTCTTTCACGATCACCTCCACCCGCAAGCGATTGGAAGGCAAGAAGCGAAAATAATACAAACTGCAATCCGAAGCGATACTGTAGGATTTCGCGCTGAAGTCTATGACTTTGTGAGCAGCAAAAAAGGGGACGAACTTTTCGATTCATCGAGTGG
Source organism: Planctomycetaceae bacterium (assembly GCA_040375295.1). GTDB lineage: Bacteria > Planctomycetota > Planctomycetia > Pirellulales > Pirellulaceae > JBEISR01. The sequence goes on along the minus strand of JBEISR010000047.1, from coordinate 12,508 downwards.
CCGGTCGCAATTAGAGAAGGCATTTCATCAGCAATTAGCGATCGAGGGGTCTTCCGAAATAAGACCACTGCTTCGCGCAATCGCAGCCTACGAGTCATTCAGTCGAACCCTCTACAACGGTTTTCATGCATGCATCCGACATCTTGCAGCCAGTAGCACGGCAACCTCTGGCTTTCAGCTCGCTTCGCTCGACGAGGTCGTATTCGCGGCTAAGAATCTCCCATCTTCGTATCAGCGTTGCCTCGATCTTTTGGAGCCATACCGACTGGGAGTGCGATTCGCTGATTCGTTCCAGCATTTTTCCCTAGATCAGTCGCCAAAAGATTGGCTCCGTACCTTGATCGACCATCACAAAGAGACGCAGGATCGGAAGCTTCCAGTCTCCAAATCTCATTGGTTCGACGAAATCTACAGCGACTCCTATCTGATCCGTGCTCCATACCGCGAGATGACCAAAAGCACTGATGACAATCACGATGGATACGTCCACCCCTATCGCTCCCGGGCGCTCTGGCGATTCTCAAAAGCCTTGAAGGGAGGGCGATGATTATGCCACGCCGCCGAAGCGAACCCAAATCTCCTGGTTATGCCAAACTACTCGATGCCTGGACCGCTCCCCCTCGCGCTGAAGACCCAATCGGTTGCATTGTAACCAGCTACACGTTCGAGGCTCCGTTCTTCGAAGACCACTGCCTCAGCCGTTTTCTTCAGATGCATACCGACCAAAGCGAAGATGGGCCATGCTACCTGATCGAAAAGGAAGAGAAGCTGAATTCCGTTTCTTGTGCGGCTGCCATCGTCGATGGCCACCACTGCTGCGGCTCCCGCAATCCCCGATGGGACCTCTTCGCATGCCGGACTGACCGCCAACACGCAAAGATCTCTCTCCTCTATTGGTCAGGGCTTTGTCGCGTGATTATCAGTTCCGCGAATCTCACTGAGGCTGGATACAGGAGGAACTTAGAAATTTTCGGCATTCTCGATTTCTACGAAGGATCCTCAGTCCCTATTTCGGCGCTGACGCAATCGATCGACTTCCTGGCTCGATTGGTTCAGGCATCGACTTGGAAGCCCCCAAACGCGAACCTACCCGCCACCGTATCACCATCTGCAGATCGTGCACTGCGACTGCTGGACCGCGTCCGCAAGGATTGTCGGGAATGGGGAGTCTCCGAAGAAGAGAATCGTCGCAGTCCATTGCAAATCGCACCGATCTTCTGTGGCGATGGGCAAAAAAATCTCTTTGAGTCGCTTCGTGAAATTTGGCCTAGCAGTAAGCTTCCCACTCAAGTTGACATCCTCAGCCCTTTTTTCGACCGGCCAGAGGCGCTGAACGCACCGGCACGAGCGGTTTGGAGCTTGCTCCCGAAGCGAGGTGAAACGACTGTCCGTTACTACCTGACGGGTGAACTCGACTATCAAGCCGTCAAGTATGTACTGAATGCCCCGGCGTCGCTTCTAGCAGCAAGCGACTCTAGCAACTCCAAAGCAATGACCCGTTTCTCACTTCTGGAAGAATTGGAGATGCGGTCTCTTCACGCGAAAGTGATCCGGCTCCAAAACTCCCAATGGATCCTCTCGCTGATCGGCTCCAGCAACTTCACGAGCGCAGGTACCGGTCTATCCAAAAAGAGTAACTTTGAAGCCAACTTGGCCTACGCAGTCGATGGCGACCGCGATCCAGACTCAATAGAGGAACTCGAAGAAGCTTTTCCTGAATCCTTTGAGTTACTTGATAATGAAATCCAATGGAAGGAAATACCGATTGAAAGCGAGAGCCTGCAGGATGAAGTATCGATGCTGCCAGACTGCTTTCAAGAGGCGACTCTGGAAAAGGTGGCAGGGAACCAATTGCAGTTAAGGCTACGAATCGTCAGTTCGACGCCCAGCAACTGGGAGCTACTGAATGAGTCGAATAAGGGACGAATCGCTGGTGAGACAGAATGGATGCTGGCGGGTGAACCAAAGGAATGGGTCATTCCGTGGCATGGGTCGATACCTCCCTCTGGATTTTGGGTGCGGTGGAAAGATAGCGCTCGGCCAGCATGGTGGCCGGTCAACATCGCAGACCAAGAGGTGTTGCCCCCGATTCCCGAGCTCCGTGATCTGCCGCTGGATGTTCTCATCAACCTGCTCACCAGCCGCAGGCCGCTCCATCTGGCAATCTTGACTTACGTTCAATTTCGACGACGGTCGCAAAAGGAACTACAAACTTCGGCGCTAATCGATCCGCATCGACGAGTCGACACCAGCCAGTACGTTCTCCAGCGAACGAGGCGGGTTTCCATCGCCCTTCAGAAACTTCGCGAAAAACTTGAGGAGCGGTTCGTGACGATCGAGTCGCTGCGATGGCGTCTGACTGGGCCTATCAGTGCCAAAGCCGTCGCCGACGCGATTGAGCGGGAATCGCAAGCCCGAGATGGATCGACGAACTCGGACGAGGTGGCATTTCTGTTTGCTGAGCTGGCACTGGAACTATCGAGAGTCCGCCCGAGCAAAGATAGCTCCATCTCTAGAGCAAAAGTGCGAGGAGAGATTCGAGAGTTTATTCGGCACCTGTACGAACGAGTCCGAAAAATGGCACCGCAGGCCAATCGGACGGTACATGCCTACCTTAAAAAGGCCTTCGGAGAAGCGCTCCGATGAACGATTCACATTTCTTCCCCTACTGCGAGCGAATTGATCTCCATGTCGAGGGTCGCATCTCCAAAGCGCAAGCGCTGCGGCAGGAGAAGACAGCGGCTGAAATTCTGAGGCGCCTCGCCAATCAGCCCGGTCTGATCCTGGCGGACGAGGTGGGAATGGGAAAAACCTTTGTGGCACTCGCCGTCGCGATCTCAGTCGCGATTCAGAATCGGGGAAAATGGCCGGTGGTCATCATGATGCCATCCGCTCTCAAGGCAAAGTGGCCGACGGATTTTTTGACGCTCAAGCAGAAGTGCCTTCCAGAGGACCTCGGCAAGCGAGTCACAACCGCGCAGGCTGAGAACGCGGTCGAGTTCCTGAAAATCCTTAGCGCGCCGCTAAGTGAACGAAAATCGGTGATCTTCCTGACTCACGGCGCCATGAGTCGGGGGCTCAATGATCCTTTCATCAAACTAGCCCTGATCAAGCAAAGCATCCACGGCAAACGAAAAATCTCGTATTCGCCATCAGTTCTCGCGACTTGCCTTCCCCGAATTCTTGATCGCCATCCAATCGCCAACCGCCATCCCAATCTCTGGATTGATTTGCTGAATGCGAAGGTGATTGAGTGGCCCGAACTCCTGAAGTCAATGGGAATTGAGGAGCCAGTTCCAGTGCCTCACGCGATCACTGGAGTGCTCAATCAGATCGACACTAGCGAGATCTTCCATCATTTGAAGAATCTACCCCAGCGAGTCTCCAAGAACTACGACGCTTATCTCACTGAAGCACGTCGATTGATCAACCAATCGCTTCGAGCCGTTTGGAAAGAGTGCTTGGTCCGGATGCAATTGAAGTTGCCACTTTTGATTCTTGATGAGGCACATCATCTGAAGAATCAGCAAACTCGCCTTGCATCTCTCTTCCATTCGGATGATTCGCAGAAGGACGCAGAGGAGATTTCTCAGGGGCCCTTGGCAGGGGTCTTTCAGAGAATGCTTTTTTTGACTGCCACGCCGTTCCAGTTGGGGCATGGTGAGCTGTGTTCGGTGATCGACCGCTTCGGCGGCATTCAGTGGAAAAGCAGCGGATCCCCGGCAATGACTCGCGAGGCGTTCGATGAATGTCGCAAGGAGTTGCGCCAATCGCTCGACGAAGCTCAGGCTTCCGCCATTCGTTTCGATGACGCTTGGGGAAGGCTCACTCCCACCGATCTATGGGCTGGAGGGGTTGATTTCCAAGATTCTGAAGCGTGGTGGAGCCGTGCCTTGGCAGGGGATGAAATCACATCGACTGCGACGGAGGTTCTTTCCAGGTACCGGCAGGCCAAGGAGAGGATGCAAAAGGCCCAGCAGATTCTCAGTCCCTGGGTAATCCGCCACTTGAAACCTCGATTCTTTGAGGCAACCAACGGTGCGAAACCGACTCGAGAAAAGCTAGCTGGTCGGTCGATCCAGACAGGGAATCCCGATCCCGAGGAGACTGGAATCACCGTCGGCGAAGAAGCGCTGCTCCCCTTTCTCTTGGCAGCACGGGCAACTTTTTTGAAGCCTGAATCGCGTCCGATCTTTGCGGAGGGATTGGCATCCAGCTACCAAGCGTTTCTCGAGACACGCAAGCCCTCAGGAGAAACGGTCGACAGGGATTCCGATCCGTTCGATATGCCCGATGTGGATCGGGAAGCCAAATGGTATCTCGATCACCTTCAGGTTGTCGTTGAGCGACAGACAACAAAGGGAAGCAAGCATCCCAAGGTGTCGGCAACGGTGCAGAGGGTTTTGGAACTGTGGCGTCTTGGGGAGAAAGTCGTTGTTTTCTGCCACTTCACACGAACTGGCATACTGCTGCGACAAAAGATCTCCGAGGCAATCGGAACTGAGATCCAAGCCTTAGCGCGAGAAAAGCTGGGTGTGGGCAAGCGCCAAGTCGCCACGAAGCTGCACCGGATTGCGGATCGTTTTTTCGATACCGATTCTCCGCTTCGTCAGGCATGTGACAAGGAATGTCTCGCAATAATACAGCACTATCCGGAACTTGATTCCGACAGCGAATCCCTGCTGGAGATCATTCGCAGGAACTTGAGAACACCCTCGTTCTTGGTCCGATACTTTCCTATTGGATACAAGAGACCGGGTGCGTCGGCCATGGTCAGAGCGCTCGAGACGCGAGACCATTCTGGACTGTCCTTACGGGAGGTGCTGCAGCAATTCCTGAGGTTTCTCAATGACCGGTGCAGTGAGGGAGACCGTGACGGCTATATCCAGGCGATGATCCAGATTCAGACCGGAGCGCATGGGGCAGGGACCATGCGGGAGTCTTTCACCCCAGATGAATTGCAGGGGGCCAAACGCGAGCGATTGCTGCCCAATGTAAGGCTGGTAAATGGTGGGACGCAGCAGGCAACCCGCCAGCGGCTGATGCTCGCATTTAATACCCCCTTTTATCCTGAAGTCTTGATTGCCAGCAGCGTGATGGCCGAAGGGGTTGACCTTCATTTGAACTGCAGGCATGTGATTCATCACGACTTGAGCTGGAACCCGAGCATGCTGGAGCAGCGAACTGGGCGTGTGGATCGCCTAGGATCGAAAGGGGAGATGTCTCTGAAACCGATCCAGGTTTACTTGCCCTACATCTCGGAGACGCAGGACGAGAAGATGTATCGGGTGGTGATGGACCGTGAGCGATGGTTCCAGGTGGTGATGGGGGAAAAGTACACCATCGATGCCAAGACAACAGAGAAGCTTGCAAGCCGGATTCCCTTACCTGCAAGCGTAGCCCAACAACTCGCATTCGACCTGAGTTTGCCCGATAAGCATTCGCCAGAAAGAGATTCAACAGAACGGTAACCTTGGTCACATCGACTTTCATCGGACCGTCATCACGACGCGGAAGCCGTTCACCCAATCTCTTTGATCGGAACGAGTCATATCGCGAGACGCACATCGACAGCTCGACGCCATTCCTGCCCAACCCCCGCCACGTACAACCACGTAGTCTCCTTGTGGTGGCCCCTGAGGATCAGCCACAGGCCCCTTGTCGTAGGGACCATACCAGTCAGAACAAATTTCCCAGATGTTTCCATGCATGTCATAAATGCCCCAGGAATTCGGCTTCTTCGTCGCTACTTCCCTTGTTCGACATCGGAACTCCTGTAACCGACGGACTAGTTCACCGCGGTCTTTACCAGCGATCACATCCGGACTCATTGTCCGATCGCCACAGTTCATCGCGTACCATGCACTTCCCATCAGGGTTTTTTCCGAGTCTCCGAAATCGAATCTTCGATCACTTCCCGCACGGCAACAATATTCCCATTCTGCTTCGGTAGGAAGCCGATAAGAGCGCCCCGCGCGCATCTCCTCAGGGCGGTTCGATAATCGTTTACAAAACTCCACCGCATCATCCCAGCAGATGCTTTCCACCGGATAGTTCGACGTATCAACCTCTTTCGTGATTCGCCCAGTATCAGGATCACGCTCAGCCATGACATCGCCCTGAAAGTAGGCAGGATTAAACCCCATAACCGCCTCATACTGTGACTGCGTCACTTCGGTTTTCCCGATATAAAACGGTTTAGTTATTGTCACCTGACGGAGCGATTCGTCAGCCTCAGAGTCTTTTTCGTTAGCCGGCGACCCCATCTGGAACTGACCTGCCGGGGCAAGAACAAACCCCATCTTCAATGAGTTCCCGACCTCGCGATACTGCCCAATCGCGGAAGAACTTAGGCAAATCAGCACAACAGAAACCCCCAAAACTATTCGAAGACACAGTGCCACGGCTAATCCACCCAGAGCATGAAGAAGGACTATGAAAGCACCTAAAAACGAGTGAGCCAATCGATTCAAATGATCACGACCATGGAACATACCCTTACTTTTTCCATCCACCCCCCGAAACAAATCGCCACTCTCCCTCAAGAAAAATGTCGGCGCGATCGTCAAAAATCCGAATCGTGTGGTTTCTTTCAATGAGCACCATTTCGATGTATTCTTCATTACGTGCCGTTTCTCGATAATGCCATTTCAGCTGACCTGTTGCGTCGTCGATTTCCTCCCATTCTTCCCCTTGCTTCCAAGTGATATGGGCCCGATAGGTATCATTCCGCCAACTTTTGCGAGAGTCATTCGATCTCTTTGCCTCCATATTCTCCTTATCAACCTTTTTCTGAATCAGACCTAGCGGACTCTTTCTAATCGACGGATCAAATGCCTCAGCAAGCTTCTTTTCAAGATCGGCCACCACAGCCTGATTCCCCGTGGCCGAAGCGCTCCTGATGATGCTGCGATGTGCCGCCTCCAACTTCTTTTTGGCCTTCTGCAATTGCTGCTCGTATGTGGCACGGAGGGATAAATCCATTAGGGTTCCGCTATCAAGAAAGGTGTCCACCGATTTTTTGTACGACTCAGCAAGTCCAACGTCACCGCGCTCACGTGCTTGGTTTTGAGCTTTCTCAAACTGCTGGACAACGCGCTCACGTGCACCTGCGATTTCACTTCCATAATTACTTTCAGCACTAGACCACCGCGAAAAAGCATCCGCAACAGAGCGGTCCAGAAGCCAGAATCGCTCCGTTGCGACAACTTCAGCAAGTGCGTCTTCTCGCAATTTGAGTAAACTCGCAAGAATTGATTTGGTGTTCGCTTCAAAATCAGTCTCAGCTTTCCTTCTTGCCGATTCATAGGCTTCTCCGTTTACCATATCAGGCAAGTCGCCGTTTTCCTCAAACTCTCGCTGTGATTGAACAAGCTTCTTGACGGATTCGAAATCACCCTCGGCCCTTGCTGAGGCATCCATCTTCGCAAGTTCGTTCATCACCTCTGATCTCGCATCGATGATAGACTTCAGGAAACCTGCTCTAGCCTCATTCCAAGCAACGAAGGCTTCCTCAGGCGTCACTTCTAAGACATCTTGAGCTGTTATGGCTCGAAATGCTGAAGCCCAGAACACGAATAGCCACAGTCCAACCGTTTTTTTCCCAAGGAATTTGATCATCGTCCTGCGAATAACTCCACAACAATGCCTAATGCTTGCTCTCACTTCGCCTGGTAGTAAATTCCATTGTTCCCATCCGCAATCTCGCGTAGCACCTGAACATTCTCAAATAGCCCAACGCAGTCGATACGGCAGGGCCTTCGGTTTGCCTGATTTCGGGTGGTGATCAAGGCTGCATAGGTGGGATCGAACTCGCCATCGGTCAATAGCACGATCCTTTCTGGGTTCCACTGAATCGCCTGAAACATCGCATCACTTGGATCGGTTCCACCACCACCGTAAACGCTCGTTAGCCACTCAAGTACCTTCTTCTTATTGGCCTCTGTGGCAGACTCGGGCTTAACCACACTCGGATGCGAATAGTATTGATCATCGAAGAAAAGAACCGCAAACGACTGCCCCGGTTTCAATTGCTCAATCGCTCGCCTGAGCGCATTGATCACTCGCCCCAGTTTCATGCTGTTCGCCATGCTGCCGCTCTTGTCGATCACAAACACGGTCGATTTGGCAGGCCTCCCCTGGCCGATGAATGGATTGGAATCGTCCGATGCGGATAAATCACCCTCCTCTGCGTCGGCTCCCGCTGCCGGCAACGACGGTCGCACTCTTTTGGGGACCACTCCAATCACCGGGATGTCAGTCTCCCTCATTCCATCCTTGTCCGTCCCAGTCGCCACTTCGTCACCTGATACCGTCCCGGGATTGGACTCTGCAGCGGATGCCGCGTTTGCAGACGACTCCGCAACAGTCGCAGCCCCGGATTCTTGCGAATCGCTTGTAGACTGCTCGTCACTGCCAGACGACGCATCATCAGGATTGGTGCCGGCCGCTGCCTGCTGAGCGTTCTCCGCAGCCAGAGTCCCTGCGGTTAATGTTTCTCCCCCGCCGCCACTGGTGGTGGCATCGCCCTTTCCATCGCTTCGCGACTCTGACTTTGTCCACGTTGCGAAAATCGCGATGGCAACCAGCAAAAGCAAAAATGCCGATCCGATTGCCAAGCCAAGAGGCAGTCCATCATTGCCGGCATGCCCCTTCTGCTCTCGCTTCTCTTGGCCCTCGGGCAGAGGTGGAGGAAGCTCGATCGGTGGCGGTTTTATTGGGGTCGATCTGGCCCCCCTTGATCCCATCTCTTCGTCACCTCCGCTATTGGACGGTTGCCGAGGAAGCACTGCCAATACTAAGCGATTCAGTCTCGTCCAGTGGGACAAGGTCGTATTCAAACCCTTCGCGAATCAGTGTAGCCTTGAAGTCTCCAAATTCCTTGAACGAGTCGGGCCAGACGGCGATGCTGAAAAAGGTATCTACCGTCGAGTATCGTTTCAGCAGTCGCTCTACCTCCACCTTGCCAGCCGCCTGTGCAAGGGACCACCCCTTACCCGCAATTGGTTTCACTAGCACCCTCCCCAGAACCCCGGTTGCCGTCGCATGCTCTTCGTTGACCCCTAAGGTCGATTTGCCTTGGATGTCCGTAAGCAGATAGATCTTTCCATAGCGCATCGCCAGCAGGATATTGCCCTTAAATGTTTCAGCAACTTTGGGCAACTGGGTCATCGTCTCCGTGGCGTCCAATGCCTCTTCAAAATCTTTCGATCGATCGGCGGCGGCAATCCTCGCCTCTCTAAGCTCCGTCGACAGTTCCTGAAGTTCGGTTTCTGCATTCTTGAAGCTCTGGTCATTCTTCCTGGCGGAAGTTAGATCAAGAGCCTGCTGGCGATGCAGTTCCTCCACCCGCTCCACCAGCTCCTGATGCCTGGCTCGCAAGCCATCCACTTCGGCATCCCCATCTGTCATCAACAGCCTTTCACGATCGGCATTCGACTGAGCGATCGTCCGAATCTGCAACTGCAAAGACTCCAGCTTCTCCTGAAGCCTAGACGCTTCGGCTTCCGAAACCGAACTCGCTTTGCTGACCTCCTGCGGCTGGTTGCTTCGCATCGAAACCAAAATGGAAACAAGAATCGAAATGAACATGATCCCGCCAAATGCGTTGCAAATGGCATCAAGGAATAAATCTAGGCTCGACTCATTTTTCATCTTCCTGGTTCGACGCGTCATTCGCTGGTGACCTCGCTGCGAAGTTTCACCATGCGACTTGGATCAACGACGTCGTATCCAAAGCTGCGGCTGGCCGATTTCAGGGCAGCTCGCAATTCATCGAACAGCGTTGCGGAGTTGGGCCGAACTAGAAGAAAAAAGTGGAGACGTCTCGATTTCTGTCCATCGATCCATGCAGAGACCTTTCCTGCAGCCCCGGGCTGAGCAAAAGTGAATCTGCGATCGGCAGCAAGATCGAGCGCCTGGACACCAGTCTCCCCGATCTCCAGGATCACGACTGTGCGCCCTTGCAGGTCTGAGTCGCGAAAGATCAGCGGAGACTCGGTCTCCAGCTCCTGGATCTTCGAATCCAGTTGCTTCAGTTTCCCCAACAACCGATTCAGCTCTTCCTTCTCCGGGACGCGTTTCTGCATTTCCACCTGCAGTTGTTGGTACGCAACCTCCTGCTGCCCAAGCAGTTCTTCGATCTTCTCATTCTCCACTTCCAGCCGTCGGGCCTGATCCTGCAGCATCTGGATAGCAGTTTTCATTTCCTCGAGCGCCACTTCCCGATTGGCCAGCGATTTGCTTCCAGGTAAGCTCTCCTGCCGATCGAGGAAATTGGATCGTTCGGCAAGCTGCTGCAACTCCCCCTCAAGCGATGCAATTTGGTCGCTGAAGATATCCTCGAAGCTTTGTTGAACCCGCTGCGCCGAAGCCACCCGCGTGGCAAGCTCCAGCACCAGAATCAGCGTCAGTAGGACGAAGATGCCGACGACTGACGTGATGATGTCCTGAAAGGCGAAGAACGAGATTCCAGGGGCACTTGGTCTTCGCCGTGACATCGATTAGCCCTCCCGAGTCTGCTCGTAGGGGAGGATGCGAATCCGGCTGACGATCTGATTCATGCAATAGTCACTGCAGTCGTCCAGGAATTTCTCTTCGCGCGTCTTCTGGAAGGTCATCCACAATTGCAGAAACATCGCCAGCACTAGCGCTAGCAAAGTGGTATCGAACGCGGTGCTGAGCCCTGAGGTCACCTTCGAGAGCGATCCGATCACCGACCGCATGTCGTCCTGCTGGTCGAGGAGACTGCTGAAACTAGAGATCGACTGCCCTAGCCCCAAGACCGTTCCGATAAAACCCAGCACCGGTATCGCCCAAAGAAACCCTCCAAGGATGCCGAAGGAAGTTTCGATCGAAGACTCATCCCGTTCAGAGATCGACCGCATCATGTCGTCGACATCGGAAACGCGCCCGAGGTTCTTCAGGTTTCGGATCGCCACAAGTATGCGATGAAAGACTATGAAGCGGTCGGGATCTGACGCGATTTGGTGGATCTGATGAACCACCTGATCGGCTGTCTGTGAACTGAGAACAAAGTCGTGCTGTGATGGCGTACAGTCGTAGGCGAGCGATTTCTTCTGAAGCTTCAGCTTGGTATGCTTCAGCCACAGGATCACGGCGCTCCAGAATGCGAGCAACACCGCAGCATGCTGGGTCGGACCCCGACGCAGGAAAATATCCGTCCAGTAACTGGAGGGCAGCCACATCAATAGCGTGTAGAGGCAGGTGGTGAGCACCAGGGCAGCAATGGCCGGGAACCAAAAATTGACCGATGTACCATACCCTGCACGAAACCCCAACCGTTGCTCCCAATCGGAATCATAGCAGTTCAGTGGCGGGCGACTGCTTTCCGGCACCTTCCGTAAATCGCTTTGAATTGGATCAAGTCGGCTTTCGGTCTGTCCCACGTGTAGTTTCCTTGGCTTGCGCATCGATCAGACGCCAGATCGCAAAGCGGAACCGATGCTGACACCCAGTGCGGCAAAAGCCAACACCGCGGCCGTATTGATCGCGATCAATACAGCTACCGTGATACCAATCCACTTCCAGAAATGATGCGATACCTTCAATGACGCCTCGAGATCCGAAGCGGTGACTCGATAATTGAGAATTCCAATGGAATTACTCATTTTGATCAATATTACAAAACAATAAAAAAATGCTGCAAAGATCAGAATGTGAATCATGTACCACACGACAGACAAAACTTTCACTGGGCCACTTTCGGCTGATGAAACCAGTTCCACAAAAACTAAAGCTAATCCCAACACAACAACGCTGGACCACACGACACCAACTATGCCAAGGAACATAATCCAAGGCTTGGGTCGCCTTGCCAGCGTTGCGATGCCATCTAAATTCGTGTCTGCTTGCGAGGATGGATCGCTAGCCGCTCCAGTGGTGACTGCGACTTCAGGCTGAAAGCGGTTTGGAAATGCGACCTTGGCCTCCACCCAACTGGGTGTCCCCGGTTTCCAGACCATCGTTTCAGCCCGGATCCTGCCGGAATCGACCAGTGCCATCATTCTCAGAAGATCCATTGGCCCTTGATTGTCGCCGTCGTAGTGCGCGTACCATTGTTCATTCGGGGTCGTTGCTTCCAAAGAGTCCAGAATCTCGTCCGTAGTCTGTGACTTCTTTGTTACCTTGGCCACCGCCGGAAAGAATTCGTCCATGTCCCCAGCCAACGACCAGGTGGAACCATCGAAAGAGATTTCGTGGCTTCTAGTCAGTTGCCCGCGTTTGGCCATGTCGAGCGCCTTGGCCTTGACAATCGGTCCAACCGTACGGCCGCGAAATCGGATGTAGACCTGGTTGCTGTCAATCATGCTGACTCGCCTTTCCTTCACGTCATTGTACGGCTAGAGCTTAGAGCCTATCCGATAACTCAGAATCCAAATGAGCTTGCCGCACCGGTGAGTCCTGTTGTAGTCGAGAGTTGGTAACAAAAACAACTCAAATACAAAGGACTCACCATGGATGGTGCGAGCAGCTTTGATGACTACCG
>JBEISR010000074.1:0-4218 GCA_040375295.1 Planctomycetaceae bacterium | reverse complement strand
TTCCTTCGGCAGTGCGCTGGCCCAGTGGATGACCAGATGCGGTTGGTCGGTGCCGAAGATTTTCTTCCGGGAATACTTGTTGCACAGCAGGTGCTCAATCCGCAGGCTAACACAGCTTTTCCCCGCACCAGCACCGTTCAATAGCAGAAGGCTTTTCTGATGGTTGTTTGACTGCTGAGAAGATTTGTGCAGCTCGCTAAGCGCTACGATCAATTGCTCTTTGGGCGGCCCTGCGACATCAACCTGCTTCCACTGGTCTTTTCGATCGCTGCTATTATCTTTCACTTCCCAAGCCAGCTCGGGATCGACCCACCAGTCGAGTCGATGCTTCTCCTTCAGTCGCTCTTCTGTGTTGGGCTGATCCTGTGCCATCTGGCGATCTCTCTACTTTGCTGGACGTTACCTGTCGCTCACTGCTTTCACCATCCGCTCGGACCGCGGCGGCCTCGCGAGTCCCTCGCTTCCGCTTCGCCTGCGGTCCGGCTAATCGATCTGGATGCCTGACTGCAGCTCCGCTGCACTGGAGCCTCCGGACGAACTCAGGGCCAAGCGGAAGCCGAGGCCGTTGTAGCGGTTGACCGGCGTGAACCTGTACCGGTGCGCCGACCGACAACGCGCGGCCTCGTAGTCCCAACCACCGCCACGGAGCACGCGGTTCGAGCCCATGACGCCAATCACCAGTGGATCTTCACCCCCGGGTATCGGTGAAGCATGTGTGTCCAATGTCCACTGCCAAGCGTTTCCCGTCATTCGAAGACCCCATAGATTTGGCTCCTTGGATGTCACTGGTAACGTTGATCTAGGCGAGTCTCGATTAAAATAATGCGCGTACTCAGGCAAAAGGTCTTTTGTCACCTCAATGATCTTCTTCGTGCCCCGCGCTACTCGAAAGAATTCTCCATTACTACCAGCTCGCGCGCTGTACTCCCACTGGGCTTCCGTCGGCAGTGTGACTCGATACTGCTGCCCCTTCATCTCCACCTCGCCAACAAAACGACTGAACCACCATGCGTCGAACCAACTTACATAAACGGCTGGCTGGTCGTCATTCCCGAACCAACGCCTATCCTTTGCTTCTTCCCCAACGTATGGATCGTCAAAAAGTTGGAATTGCTTGTTCGAAACAAGCAGCTTCTGCATACCAAAACGGTTCAGTGTGACGGTCTTCTTGTCCTTCTTTTCAGCGCCCCTCAGGAATGTGCCTGTGTCGCCGGGAAGGCCAGAATCACTTCCTTCCCCAAGGATCTGATAGGCTTCAGGATCCACCAAAGACTTCGCAATCTTTTGCTTCTCTTCGCCATGATCGCCGCGCAACAACGCCGCAAATTGCTGGTGTATGGCAACAGTCATCGCGTCAGCAAATCGCACAGTCATATGGTCCTTCACTTGTGAATCGTGATGATAGGCTGCATCCCGTCGATCCAACTTCATCGCGTGGCACCAAGCCTTCATCATCAATTCCGTGGGACGGCGACCGCTATGCGGCGGAAACGTCAGGAACCGCAGGAATTCGCGATAGCCCTCTCTTCGGACACACCAAGACTTTCCGGAAACAACCGGCATGTCCAACGCATACTGCCAAACGACCTCCCATCCCTTGTCCAAGATCCAATGGATCGCGCTCTTCTTCTTAAGCGAGCCTACCAAGTCATTTTGAGTCGCCTGATCGGTGAGGTAGCGAGCGATATAAAATTCCTGCACCCGTCGACTGTAGAAGCTGATTCTGTCAGCTCGTATATCTCCCTGGGTCGCACCATTATTCAGATTCAGCCTCGTTATAAATTTGCGAGAAATCCTCCAGATTCTATCAATCCTGTCGTCACTTATTCCCCGCTGCTTGCTTGCATCACGAAATCTCTGCTTCGCACTTTTCCATACCTCATCTACGTTCGCTCTGGTCTCATTGCGATCACGGCCTTTGACTTCCCCCCAATGTCCATTGAACGCCATCTCCATCGCAATGGCACCCAATGCTCGCTGGATGTGATTGCACCATTTATCTACGTCGCCTGTTAAATGAACGAAGTCGGAGTTTTTTTCCTTCTCGGTCAATTCACGCTGGATCAGTTTCTCAGAGGTGTCACTGAAGAGATCGCTTGGGTTTTCCCACTTGGGAGCCGGTTCGCTTTTGGCCAGGGCATACTCCCACTGTCCTGCAATCGCTCGGAGAATATAGGGAAAGCCAAGAAGAGGCTCCCAGTCGCTTGCTTTTCCCCTGCCTCCGACAGACTCCCGCCAGTCCACTTCCCCAATCGCTTTCTTCATGTAATCATCTTGCTGTTTTTCCGTAAAACGATTGATCCGAATTCGATCGAAATGAGCTAACTGAAACAGTTCCCCCTTCAAGAACTCAGTGTTCACTGCGTAATCGCGACTGGTAAAGATCCACTGCACTTCGGCAATCGTCTGCAAGAACAGGCGGTTCAGTTCGTTTTGCGCTTTACCGAATTCGTCATAGGCATCCGCGATGATCACAAGCCTTCGCCTAGCCAACGCATAGCGCACTGTCTCCTGGATGCGCTGCCTCCACCTTTCCTCATTTCCTCCAGGATCCCTGGCCTTTGCCACATCAAGCAGCAACGGGTCAGCAAGAAGGTAGTCCTCTAGCGTTGGGACAGATTTTTCGACCGGCGGCAACTTCCCAGACCAGTGAACTACCAAGCGCGGAGCGGTGTCATTGAAAATCTTTGGCGAGATCTTTTGGTGCGACAGAAAGAACTCGATCCTCAAAGAAAGAACGGTTTTCCCGGCGCCTGCCTGATCTAACACCAAGAGGTGCTTCTTCCCGTCGACCATCTGCTTCAGGGCTTGGATCAGCTGAGCATCAGGATCACCACCAATGGCTTCCTTTTCCCAGTGAACATTTCTTCCATCCGCGTCTCGGACGTCTGGTTTTTCCCAACTGAGATCAGGCCCCAGATACCAATCGAGGCGAAGCTGTTTGCTGTTTCTTTGAAAAGGATCCAACCACTCTTTCTGCATGGCATACCTTACCCCAGCCTCGTGCAAAACAAGAGCTCGAAATGACTCCTTATTGAAGATGTTTCGTGCAGACTGTGCAACGAGAGGGAGCAGATTTTTACTGCCCATCGGCATCTTCCCTCTGGAAGCTCGGCGGTGGAGCCCCGGATCCCGGACTGCTTCACGACTTGCCGTATCGAGGCTCTCTTGGGAAAGTAAATCGTTGTGCGTAGATTGCGATGTCGAAGGAGTCCCGATGCTAACATCGCCGAGAAAGACAGAAGCCTACGGCCTATCGCTTGGTCCCTCTTCACGCTTGCGGGAAGAAGGGAAGGGGATGAAAGATGCGGGTGAGCGAACTAATGTTGATCCCCCTTTCTCTGGCCCTCTCCTCAAATCGCGGCGACGACTCCGGTCGCTGGCGATACCGGCAGTGGAAGTGTCGGCCCTACGGGCCTGAAGAAAAGCCATTGCGATTAGCAATGTAGGGTGTGTGAGTCGATCGCATGGCTTGTGAGGCAAAGTGACTTGGCTAGTCTGGTTCTGGTGTGTTTGCGGTCAGATCTTCAAGGCAAACACGCCTCATCTGGATCACTGGTCAACCACACCATGATGACTCGCCTGCACCGACCGCTACACACACCCTACAAGAGACCTGTAGGGTGTGTGAGTCGATCGCATGGCTTGTGAGGCAAGTTGAGTTGGCTAGTGGTCGGTTCATGAAATGTTGAACTGACTCCTTCGTCGCGATCGCGAACACAACAGAACCAAGCGTTGAATAGACAACAGAGCCCCCTCTCCCTACCTCTCCCCCATCGCTACGCTACGGGGGAGAGGAGCAAGAAAAGGAGGTTGATTGGACAGATAGAAACCGGTGGCTCGCGCCACCGGCATTTCGATGCCGGCCCTCCGGGCCTGAAGATCGCTAGCGGAATACCATGATTCAATTCACGAAAATCATGGAGAAGAAACCTCCAACGACGGTTCTACACAGGCGGGACGCCCGTGCCACGATGTGGGTTTCGTGAACGACTCTCTGTTCCCCCACATCACCAGCCCCGGAGGGGCGGCATAATCTCTGCCGGGGCCGCAAGGCCCCGGGACTCTAAAGAAAGAAACTCCCTCCTATCCCAACCGGTGGCTCGCGCCACCGGCATTTCGGTGCCGGCCCTCCGGGCCTGAAGATCGCTAGCGGAACACCATGATTCAATTCACGAAAAGCATAGACAAAAAGACTCCAACGACGGCTCCAAACAG